>CAWAGZ010000008.1:0-244715 GCA_963781755.1 uncultured Acidobacteriota bacterium | reverse complement strand
AATGCTCACCCAAATTTCCCCCCCAGTGCGCAGCTAATTTTCCCCCCTCTGGTGGATCTGGTTTCGTCGTCGTAGCGGTCCTGTGGGGCCTGTGGGAAAGCCCGGAGGGCTTTTCCAAGGGGCTGGGGGAAACGCGGAGCGTTTTCCACAGACCCGGCAGGATCCACAGGCCGGCGCGCGCTCATTCGGTGGTCGCGATTTCGGCCGCCGGGTCGGCGGCGGCGGTGAAAGGCTCGCTTCTGGTGAGCAGGCCCGCCTTGCGCTTCTCCTTGAGCCGGTAGCTCTCGCCCTTGATGTTGACGATGGTCGAGTGGTGGAGCAGCCGGTCGAGGATCGCCGTGGCGATGACCTGGTCGCCGAAGACCTCGCCCCAGCCGGTCAGGCTCTGATTGGACGTGATCAGGATCGAGCCTCGCTCGTAGCGGCGCGAGACGAGCTGGAAGAAGAGGTTGGCCCCGAGCCGATCGACCGGCAGGTAGCCGATCTCGTCGACGATCAGCAGCCGAGGCTGGACGAGGAGCTTCAACTTCTCCTCGAGCCGGCCCTCGGTGTGGGCCTTGACGAGAGTCGCGATCAGGCCCGCGGCGGTGGTGAAGGCCGTGCGGTAGCCAAGGGCGCAGGCCTTCAGCCCCAAGGCGACGGCGAGGTGGGTCTTGCCGACGCCGGGCGGGCCCAAGAGCAGCACGTTGTCCGCGTCGGCCAGGAAGCGTCCGGTGGCGAGCTCGTGGATGACCTTGGGGGAGATCGAGGGCTGGAACTTGAAGTCGAAGCTCTCGAGGGTCTTGTGGAACGGGAAGCGCGCCATCGAGGTCTTCATCGCGGTCAGCCGCTCGTGCTTCGAGGCGAGCTCGCGGCCGATGACCTCCTCGAGGAAGTCCGAGTAGGAGCGCTCGTGCTTGGAGGCCTGCTCGAGCAGCGCCGGCAGCTCCTCGGCCGTGCGCACGAGCTTCAAGCGCCGCATCTGCTCCTGCAGGCGCTCGATCTGGGCCGCACCGCTCACTGGGACACCTCGGCGGCTGCGGCGTAGTCCGCGAGCGACCGGACGGGGACCTCGGCCGCCGGGCCGAGGAAGGCCGGATCGAGCCGCGGCGGGCCGTCGAACACAACCCCCGGCGGGCGTACCGGCTGGCGCGGCGGGCCGCTCCAGCGGGCCACCTGGTGCTTGCCCGTGAGCCTCCGGTAACGCACGGGCTCGAGCCCGTCGCCACCGAGCTCGATCTCTTCGGCCCGGATCCGCACCTCCACCCGTCGGCCCGCCCAGCCGAGCGGCACCGGGTAGCGATTGGCCTCGACCGCGACGTCACCGTCCCGCGGCACGATCCGGCTTTCGACTCGCTCGCGCGGGGCCGGCCGGCGGGCGTCGACCGCCACGAGCGCCGCGGCCTCCGCGCGCGCGAAGCGCTCGTCCGGACGCTCGTGGGTGGTGCCGTGGACCCGGGTGTCGGCCACCGTCAGGCACCACTCGAGAAGCCACGCATTGAGCGCCTCGAGGTCCGCGAAGCGCCGGCCGACGAGCGCATTGCGCTTGACGTACTGGACCCCGCGCTCGACCTTGCCCTTGGTCTGCGCCCGGTAGTAGCGGCAGAGTCGGAGCTCGGCGCCGTAGAAGTCCATCCGGTCCTTGAACGTCGCGTTCCAGGTCACGCCGCCCGAGGCCTCGTCCTTGACGAGAACGATCGTGCGCGGATTGTCGTAGAGCAGCCTCCGGGTCCGGCCCCCGAAGTGCTCGAAGGCCCGCTCGTGCCCGTCGAGCAGCGCATCCAAGCCCTCGCTCCGGTAGGCCCGCGCGTAAACCCGCCGGCTGTAGCCGAGCACCATCACGAACAGGTGCACCCGGATCCGCTCCTCGCCCAGCCACACCCAGCTCGACCCCCAGTCCACCTGCGCCTGCTCGCCCGGGCCGGTTTCGAACCGCACCGTCCCGAGCTCCTCGCGACGCTGCTCCGCGCGCCACGGCGCCACGTAGCGTCGCAGGGTGGCGTAACTGCCCGTGTAGCCCTGCGCCCGCAGCTCCCGCAGCAGCACGGCCGCGTTGAACTCCACCTCCAGAACCCGCGCGCGCAGGAACTCCGCGAAGCGATCCAGCAGCCGGCCTCGCACCCGCCGGTGCTGCGGCTCGAAGCTCCGCCGCAGCCACTTGCGCACCGTCTTGACGTCCAGGCCCAGCTCCCGGGCGACCGCCTTCCGGCTCACCCCCCGCTCGAACAGAGCCTGCACCGCTCCCCACTGGCTCTCGCTGATCAACTCCCCCTCGGCGCCGCCTCCAGGCGCTGCGCCCTGGGTATCTACCTCAGACTGCTCGCGCATCCCTACCCCCTGTGGAAAAAGGGGGGATCTTTAGCTGCGCACATGGGGGGAATTTAGGTGTAGCAGTGACACCGCTCTCGCGCGCCGAAGCCAACTACCTTTTCCAGGTCGTCTCCCACCGCTACGGAGCGCGCTCCAGCCTGATCCTGACCTCCAACAAGTCCGTCGCCGAATAACGCCATCCTCGACCGGCTCCTGCACCATTCGACCGTCCTCAGCATCAAGGGCCACAGCTACCGCCTCAAGAGAGCCAGCCCTCGCCGCCGCCGTCGCACCCCAGCCCGAGCCGATCGCTCAGGCCGAGACAACTTGCTGATTCGAAAGGAGGAAACCGACACCGAACGCCCCGCCCGCACCCAGGGTGGTCCACTTTTCAGTGTTCAGACTGGTCTACTTTTCAAAGTTCGTTGACACCAGTCCGGATGGATGGCGCGCGCCCGCAGTTCGGTCGTGCGCTCGAGGCGAACCGGTCGCGAGTAGGTGACACTCGCTGCTGTCGGCTCGGAGCCGTCGAGCGTGTAACGAATCGTGGCACCAGGAACCGAGGACAGGGAGACTTCGACCGCCGTCTCGAAGCTTCCACCCGGTGGACTGGCGGTCGGTGGGTCTAAAGGACCAAAATCGAATCGGTAGCCCGCTGCGAGCTCGCGGCTTGCTCTCCATCCGGGCCGGAAGGCTCGCGCACGAAGCGTGGCCGAGCCAGCGATCTCGATAGGGGCTCGAAACAGACTGGAGCTCTCGCTGGGCTCCGAACCGTCCAACGTGTAGTAGATCAACGCGTCCTCGGTCGTCGTCGAGAGGCTCACCCTCTGCGGCGCCCGATAGACGCCCGGCAGCGGCGTCGCCGTGGGCGTTGCGACCTCGAGGCCGTAGCTCGCCTCGAGGAGGGGACTGGGCGCCAGGCCATCGGCAAAGGCGCGCGCCTTGATCGTCGTGGCCTCGCCGACGGCGACTGCCTCGCCAGCGGGCAATGTCGCATCATCGGCGTCCGGGTCGAGTGGCTGCTCCCCCTGCGTGAAGCGGATCTCGGCTCCAGGTGTCGCGCTCGTGATCTGGACCGACTGCTCTCCCGGGTACAGGCCGCTCGCCGGCTCTGCCACCGGCCGGCGCGCCATCCAGGTGAAGCCAGACGCCGTGATCTGGGTGGGTCGCCCCAGGGGCTCCCTCGACCCGGTGCCAAGCTGACCGAAGTCGTTGCTTCCCCACGACCAAGCCGTCGAAGGCGATCCAGCCAGCACTGCTAGGGAGTGGTGTTCGCCAGCTCCCACTGTAGCGACCGTTGGCGCAAGTGGGTCGCTCGGATCGACGATCACCTTCGAGGGAAGGGTCGAAGATTCTCGCGCGATTCCACGTCCAAGCTCGCCCTCTTGTTTTGATCCCCACTCCAAGAGGTCGCCATCCGTCGTGATCGCGAGTACGTGGTCCCCCGCCGCGACCACCTCGCGGATACCCGAGAGCACCCGTTCTCCCGACTCGTCCAGGACGTTTCCAGGGAGTTCGCGGTCGATGTGAGTCCCGTCCCCGAGTTGACCCTCCGAGTTGTCCCCCCAGGCGAGAAGCGATCCCCCCTCCAGCAGCGCGTACGAAGATCTCGCTCCTTCAGCGATCGCCGTCACGCTCGCCAGAGGCGTGCGACCGTCGCCACCGAGAACGGGTCCGGGTCTGCCGCCGACGCTCCAGCTCCAGACGGAGCCGTCCGCCCGAAGAGCCAACGCGCGCTCGCCGCCTGCGGCGACATCCACCACGTCGGTCAGCACGGCGCGCCCATCCCTTCCGCTACCGACCAGAAGAGGACCCGGTGCGGGGCGAGACGCAAGCCGCTTGGGACCGTCCTTCTCGAAGCCTCCCCAGGTCCAAACGGTGCCGTCCTCACGCTTCGCTACCACGAACTGGTCCCCGGCAGCGATTGCCGTTACGCCTTCGAGCCGGGTTACGCGAACGGGCCTCGTCTCGTATCCCGCCGTCGACCCGGCAACCTGGCCCGCTGAGTTGTCTCCCCAGACCCACACGGCCCCGAACTCGTCGAGAGCGACACTGAAGTCGGCACCCGCCGCGATGGCGACGATTCCATTCAATCCGCCAACCTCGACGGGCTCGAGGCTCGACTCGGTCGAGCCATTTCCGAGTTGACCGTACTGGTTGTTGCCCCAGGCCCAGACCGTACCGTCGTCGCGCAGGGCCAAGCTGTGGCGGGAGCCGCCCGCCAGGGTCGCGGCGCGAACTCCGGCAGGCAGTGCCAAGAAGACGAGAAGGCCGACGTACCCGACAGTCCTTCCTCGCATCGCTTTCCCCTTCGCCAGCGGGTTTCGCGGGTGAATAGCACAAGGGGCTGACAGGAGGTGTCAGTAGTCGTCGAGGCCACGAAAACTTCTTCGCAAAGCCACAACAGCCGCTTCGAAAGCGCAGCTCGGCTGCGAATCCTCCTCTTCCGCACGGTCCACCTGAGCTGTGAACGAATGCACTCAGCGGCCAAGCTTCCGAGGTCAGCCGGTTCGCGGGCGCAAACAGCAAAGGGGCGCCTCCGTGGAGGCGCCCCTGGGTGGTGCGTGCGGTGGGCCGCTCGCGCGGCGTTCCGGTTACTCGGTTTCGAGGGCCGGGGCCGGGAGGGTGCGGATCTCGTCGTCGCCGAAGTCGAAGAGCATGTCGTCGTCGCCCTCCTCGCCGGGTTCCGGCAGGTCCTCCGCGATGTGGAAGTCGTGGTACGGCGCCATGCCGGTGCCGGCGGGGATCAGGCGCCCGACGATCACGTTCTCCTTCAGGCCGCGCAGGTAGTCCACCCGGCCCGAGATCGCCGCCTCCGTCAGCACCCGCGTCGTCTCCTGGAAGCTCGCCGCCGAGATGAAGCTGTCGGTCGACAGCGAGGCCTTCGTGATGCCGAGCAGCAACGGGCGGCCGATCGCCGGCCGGCCGCCGGCCGTCATCACCCGCTCGTTCTCCTCCAGGAAGCGCCAACGGTCCACCTGCTCGTCGATCAGGAAGTCCGTGTCGCCGACCTCCGTGATCCGGACCGAGCGCATCATCTGGCGCACGATCACCTCGATGTGCTTGTCGTTGATCGCCACCGACTGCGAGCGGTAGACCTCCTGGATCTTGTCCACCATGTAGCGCTGGAGCTCCTTCTCGCCCAGCACCTCGAGGACGTCGTGCGGGTTGATCGGGCCGTCGATCAGCGGATCGCCGGCGTGCACCCGCTCGCCGTCCTGGACGTTGACGTGCACCGAGCGCGGCACCAGGTACTCGCGCGTCTCGCCCGTGTCGCCCTCGACCAGGACCTTCCTCATGCCCTTCTGGATCTCGCCCAGCCGGACCACGCCGTCGATGTGGGTGATGATCGCCGGCTCCTTCGGGCTGCGCGCCTCGAACAGCTCCACGATGCGCGGCAGACCGCCGGTGATGTCCTTCGTCTTGGCCGCCTCGACGCGCGGGATCTTGACCAGGACGTCGCCCGGCGACACCTGCTGGCCCTCGCGGACCATCAGATGCGAGCCGGAGGGCAGGATGTAGCGGCGCTCGCTGCCCTTGCCGCCGCGCACCAGGATCGCCGGGATCCGCTTCTCCGTCGCCGAGGCCTCGACGATGATGCGCTGCGACAGGCCGGTGACCCGGTCGGTCTCCTCGCGCACGTTCTCGCCTTCGACGATGTCCTGGAACTCGATCCCGCCGCCGATCTCCGACAGGATCGACGAGGTGAACGGGTCCCACTCGACCAGCAGCTTGCCCGGCTCGACCTCGTCGCCCTCGCGGACGTGGAGGCGCGAGCCGTAGGCCAGCGCGTAGCGCTCGCGCTCGCGACCCTTCTGGTCCACGATCAGCAGCTTGCCCGAGCGGTTGACCACCACCAGGTCGCCGCTCTTGGTGTCGACCGTGGAGACGGTGAGGAAGCGCACCGTGCCCGGGTTCTTGGACTCGTGCTTCGACTGCTCCGAGACCCGCGACGCGGTGCCGCCGTAGTGGAAGGTCCGCATCGTGAGCTGGGTGCCCGGCTCGCCGATCGACTGTGCCGCGATGACGCCCACGGCCTCACCGATCTCGACCATCCGGCCGGTCGCCAGATTGCGCCCGTAGCACTTGACGCAGGCGCCGCGGCGCGCCTCGCAGGTCAGCACGGAGCGGATCCGGACCCGCTCGATGCCGGCCGACTGGATGGCGTTGGCCAGCTCGTCGGTCATCTCGTCGCCGATGCCGATCAGGCGGTCGCCCGTCATCGGGTCGTAGATCTCCTCCTGGCTGGTGCGGCCGACGATGCGGTCGCGCAGCGGCTCGAGGATCTCGCCGCCCTCCATGATCGCGGAGACCACGATGCCGTCGATCGTGCCGCAATCCTCCTCGTTGATGATCACGTCCTGCGCGACGTCGACCAGACGCCGGGTCAGGTAGCCCGAATCCGCGGTCTTCAGAGCGGTGTCGGCCAGACCCTTGCGGGCGCCGTGGGTGGAGATGAAGTACTGCAGCACCGACAGCCCCTCGCGGAAGTTCGCGGTGATCGGGGTCTCGATGACCTCGCCCGAGGGCTTGGACATCAGACCGCGCATGCCGGCCAGCTGCCGCACCTGCTCGCGCGAGCCCCGGGCTCCGGAGTCCGCCATCATCGCGATCGGGTTCGACTCGCCCCGCTCGGTCTCGATCCGCCGCATCTCCTTGAACATCTCCTCGGAGACGCGCTCGGTGGTGCGGTGCCAGATGTCGATGATCTTGTTGTGCCGCTCGCCGAAGGTGATCACGCCCGCGGCGCGCTGGTTCTCGATCTCGACGACCTCGCGGCGCGCCTGGTCGAGCAGCTTCTCCTTGCTCGGCGGCACGACCATGTCGTCGATGCCGATCGAGATCCCGGCCTTGGTGGCGTAGGTGAAGGTCACCGCCTTCATGTCGTCGAGCATCTTGACCGTCAGGTCGTTGCCGTGGTTGATGAAGCAGAATCCGACCAGGTCCTGCAGCCCGCGCTTCTTGAGCAGGCCGTTGATGTACGGGATCTCCGGCGGCAGCGACATGTTGAGGATGACGCGCCCGACGGAGGTGTCGATCAGCGAGCGCTCGAGCGTCTCGACGTCGGCGTGGACCACGTCCTGGTTGTCGTACTGCGTGTCCAGATTGATGTACTCGCCGGTGTAGCGGACGCGGACCGGCGACTGCGTCTCGAGCACGCCTTCGTGGTACGCCAGCAGCACGGACTCGAAGTCCGGGAAGGTGGTGCCCTCGCCCTTGGCGCCCTTCTTGGCCAGGGTCAGGTAGTAGCCGCCCAGGACGAGGTCCTGGCTGGGCACCGCGAGCGGGCGGCCGTGGGCCGGCGACAGGATGTTGTTGGCCGCCAGCATCAGCACCTGGCTCTCGATCTGGGCCTTGGGCGACAGCGGCACGTGAACGGCCATCTGGTCGCCGTCGAAGTCGGCGTTGAACGCCGCGCAGACCAGCGGATGGATCTGGATCGCCTTGCCCTCGATCAGCTTGGGCTGGAAGCCCTGGATGCCCAGCCGGTGGAGGGTCGGCGCGCGGTTGAGCAGGACCGGGTGGTCGCGGATGACCTCTTCGAGGCAATCCCACACCACGTCCTCCTCGCGCTCGACCATCTCCTTTGCGGCCTTGATCGTGCCGACCAGTCCCTTGAGCTCGAGCTTGTTGTAGATGAAGGGCTTGAACAGCTCCAGCGCCATCTTCTTGGGCAGGCCGCACTCCTGCAACCGCAGCTCCGGTCCGACCACGATCACCGAGCGTCCCGAGTAGTCCACCCGCTTGCCCAGCAGGTTCTGGCGGAATCGGCCCTGCTTGCCCTTGAGCGTGTCGGAGAGCGACTTGAGCGGCCGGTTGTTCGTGCCCTTGAGCACGCGCCCGCGGCGGCCGTTGTCGAACAGCGCGTCCACCGCCTCCTGAAGCATCCGCTTCTCGTTGCGCACGATGACCTCCGGCGCGCGCAGCTCGAGCAGCTTCTTGAGCCGGTTGTTGCGGTTGATCACGCGCCGGTAGAGGTCGTTCAGGTCCGAGGTCGCGAAGCGGCCGCCGTCGAGCGGCACCAGCGGGCGCAGCTCGGGCGGGATGATCGGGATCACGTCCAGGATCATCCACTCCGGACGGGTGCCGCTGCGCCGGAAGGCGTCGACGACCTTGAGCCGCTTCGCCGCCTTGAGCCGCCGGATCTGGCTGGTCTCGGTGCGCATCACGACCCGCAGCTCTTCTCCCAACTCCTCGACCTCGATGCGCTGGAGCATCTCCTTGATCGCCTCGGCGCCCATCTTGGCGAGGAACGACCCTTCGCCGAACTGGTCGCGGATCTCGCGGTAGCGCTCCTCCGAGATCAGCTCCTTCTCCTTGAGGTCCGTCTCACCCGGATCGATGACGACGTGGCTCTCGAAGTAGAGGATGCGCTCGAGGTCGCGCAGCGAGATGTCGAGCAGGTGGCCGATCCGCGACGGCAGGCCCTTGAAGAACCAGACGTGGGAGACCGGGCTCGCCAGCTCGATGTGCCCCATGCGCTCGCGCCGGACCCGCGACCGGGTGACCTCGACGCCGCACTTGTCGCACACGACGCCGCGGTGCTTCATGCGCTTGTACTTGCCGCACAGGCACTCCCAATCGGTGATCGGCCCGAAGATCTTGGCGCAGAACAGACCATCGCGTTCCGGCTTGAACGTCCGGTAGTTGATGGTCTCGGCCTTGGTGACTTCGCCGTGGCTCCACGAGCGGATCTTCTCCGGCGAGGCCAGAGAGATCTTGATGGCGTTGAAATCCTTCAACGTCTTCGGCTTGTCGAACATTCGCAGCGGTTGCACGTCCGTACCTCCGGAATCGAGCGGTTCCGCCCGTTCAGACCTTCATCAGTTCGACGTCGAGGCAGAGGCTCTGGAGTTCGCGCACCAGCACGTTGAACGACTCCGGAAGCCCCGGATCCTCGGGGACTGCACCCTTGACGATCGACTCGTAGACCTTGCTTCGGCCTTCGACGTCGTCGGACTTGACCGTGAGCAGCTCCTGCAGCGTGTACGCCGCTCCGTAGGCCTCGAGCGCCCAGACCTCCATCTCGCCGAATCGCTGGCCGCCGAACTGGGCCTTGCCACCCAGCGGCTGCTGCGTGATCAGCGAGTACGGTCCGATCGAGCGCGCGTGAATCTTGTCGTCGACCAGGTGGGACAGCTTCAGCATGTAGATGTAGCCCACCGTCACCTGCTGCTCGAACGGGTCGCCGCTCATGCCGTCGAACAGCGTCGTCTTGCCCGACGATGGCAGCTTGGCTTCGTCGAACAGCTCGCGCAGGTCCGCCTCGGTCGCGCCGTCGAACACGGCGGTGGCGAAGCGCAGACCGAGAAGCTTGCCGATCCACCCCAGGTGGGTCTCGAGAATCTGGCCGACGTTCATCCGTGACGGCACGCCGAGCGGGTTGAGGACGATCTCCACCGGCGTACCGTCCGGCATGTAAGGCATGTCCTCCACCGGCAGGATGCGCGAGATCACGCCCTTGTTGCCGTGGCGGCCGGCCATCTTGTCGCCCACCTGGAGCTTGCGCTTCATGGCGACGTAGACCTTGACCAGCTTGATCACCCCGGGCGGCAGCTCGTCGCCCTTCTGCAGCAGCTCGATCCGCTCCTTGTTGACCTTGTGCAGGATCTCGATGTGCGAGTCGGTCTTGCGGTAGACGATCTCGACCGCGTCGATGACCTTCTTGTCGGTCACCGGCAGGCGCAGGATCTCCTGGCGGGAGAGCGCCTGGAGAATCGGGAACGTCAGCTTCTCGCCCTTGTCGAGGAGCTTGTCGCCCGACCGGCTCTTGACCGGCCCGCCGACGGTCTTGCCCAGCAGCAGCTCGCTGATCTTCTTGTTGCGCTCCTCGGTCAGGATCCGGATCTCGTCGCGGGTGTTCTTCTCCAGCCGCGAGATCTCCTGGCTCTCGATCTCCTGCTGTCGGATGTCCTTCTCCGTCCCTTTGCGCGAGAAGATCTTGACGTCCACCACGGTGCCCTCGATCCCCGGCGGAATCTTGAGCGAGGCGTCGCGCACGTCACCGGCCTTCTCGCCGAAGATCGCGCGCAGCAGCTTCTCCTCGGGCGTCAGCTGCGTCTCGCCCTTCGGCGTGACCTTGCCGACCAGGATGTCGCCCGCCTTGACCCAGGCGCCGATGCGCACGATGCCCGCCTCGTCGAGGTCCTTGAGCGCCGACTCCGAGACGTTCGGGATGTCGCGGGTGATCTCCTCCGGCCCGAGCTTCGTGTCGCGCGCCTCGATCTCGAACTCCTCGATGTGGATCGAGGTGAAGTAGTCCTCCTTGACCAACTTCTCCGAGATCAGGATCGCGTCCTCGAAGTTGTAGCCGCGCCAGGGCATGAAGGCCACCAGGACGTTGCGTCCCAGCGCCAGCTCGCCCTGCTCGGTCGACGGCCCGTCGGCCAGCACGTCGCCCTTGCGCACGCGGTCTCCCTGGCGGACGACCGGCTTCTGGCTGATGCAGGTGTTCTGGTTCGAGCGCCGGAACTTGGTCAGCTGGTAGATGTCGGCGCCGAACTCCTTCTGCTCGCCGGTGTCGAGGTCCTCGCCCTCGACGCGCACGATGATGCGCTCGCCGTCGACGAGGTCGACGACGCCGCCGCGCTTGGCCGAGACGACCGCGCCCGAATCCCGCGCCACCGTGCCCTCCAGCCCGGTGCCGACGATCGGGGCCTCGCTGCGCAGCAGCGGCACCGCCTGGCGCTGCATGTTCGAGCCCATCAGCGCCCGGTTGGCGTCGTCGTGCTCGAGGAACGGGATCAGCGCCGCGGCCACCGACACCAGCTGCTTGGGGCTGATGTCCATGTAGTCGACCCGGTCGCGCTCGACCGAGACGAAGTCGCCGCCGGCCCGCGCGATGACCCGATCGTCGGAGAAGTAGCCCTTGTCGTCGATCGGGGCGTTGGCCTGCGCGACGATGTACTTCTCCTCCTCCCACGCCGTGAGATAGAAGGCGTGGGCCTCGCCCTCCACCCGCCGCTTGCCGGCGCGCTTGAGGCGCGCGTTCTCCGCCTCGAGCTCGTCACCCGCGACGATCTGGCCCAGCTTGAACGCGCCGTCGCCGACCT
This sequence comes from uncultured Acidobacteriota bacterium, assembly GCA_963781755.1. Taxonomy (GTDB): domain Bacteria; phylum Acidobacteriota; class Thermoanaerobaculia; order Multivoradales; family JAGPDF01; genus JACTMI01. Next base: position 233,373 of record CAWAGZ010000008.1, on the reverse strand, counting down.
TGATGATCCGGAAGTAGTCGAGGACGCGGCCGTTCTCCACCCGCTTGTACGGGCTCTCGATGAACCCGTACTCGTTGATCCGGGCGTAGGTCGCCAGCGACGAGATGAGACCGATGTTGGGGCCTTCCGGCGTCTCGATCGGGCAGATCCGGCCGTAGTGCGAGGCGTGGACGTCGCGCACCTCGAAACCCGCCCGCTCGCGCGAGAGGCCGCCCGGACCGAGCGCCGAGAGGCGCCGCTTGTGGGTCACCTCGGACAGCGGGTTGGTCTGGTCCATGAACTGCGACAGCTGCGAGGAGCCGAAGAACTCCTTGATCGCCGCGATGACCGGCTTCGAGTTGATCAGGTCGTGCGGCATCGCCGAGTCGATGTCCTGGTGGACGGACATCTTCTCCTTGATCGCCCGCTCCATCCGCACCAGGCCGATGCGGAACTGGTTCTCGAGCAGCTCGCCCACCGCGCGGACGCGCCGGTTGCCGAGGTTGTCGATGTCGTCGACCCGGCCGACGTCCTTGTGCAGCCGCAGGAGGTACTCGATGACCCGGATGAAGTCCTCGGCCGAGAGCGTCTTCTGGTCGACCGGCACCTCGGTGTCGAGCTTGATGTTGAACTTGAAGCGCCCGACGCGCGAGAAGTCGTACCGCTTGGCGTCGAAGAACATGCCGTAGAACAGCGAACGCGCCGAATCCAGGGTCGGCGGGTCGCCGGGCCGCATGCGGCGGTAGATCTCGAGCAGCGCCTCCTTGGCGTTCCGGGTGGCGTCCTTGGCCAGCGTGTTCGCCAGCACCATCCCGCACAGGTCCCACTCGGGGAAGAAGATCTCGATCGGGGTGTGGCTCTTGCCCTCCAGGCGTTCGCCGAGATCACCGGGCACCTGCGTGTTGGAGTCGAAGAGCACCTCGCCGGTCTCCAGGTCGACGATGTCCGCGACGAAGCGCGCCATCTCGATCTCCGCCGGCTGGACCGCGACCGCGAGCTCCTCGCCGGCCTCGAGGCGTTCGACGTCCTTGCCGTCGAGCTGGATGCCCCCGAACACCGAGTAGCTCTCGCGGCGGCCCCGATGCTGCCGGTCCCGCAGGTGCTCCCGTTCGAGCACCGCCGGCCCGACGGTGAGATCGAAGTGCTCCTTGTCGATGACCTCGAGCGGCGCGGTGACGTAGAACTTGCGCAGGATCGACTCGTCGGTCTCGAGCCCCAGCGCGCGCAGGAAGACGGTGCCGTGGAACTTGCGCTTGCGGTCGATCCGGACCGACAGGATCTCCTTCTGGTCGTACTCGAACTCGACCCAGGAGCCGCGGTACGGGATGATCTTGGCCAGGAAGGTGCGCGGACCCTCCTTGGTGAAGAAGACGCCGGGCGAGCGGTGGAGCTGCGAGACGATCACCCGCTCGGTGCCGTTGATGATGAACGTGCCGTGGTCGGTCATCAACGGGATCTCGCCGAAGTAGACCTCTTCCTCCTTGGCGTCGCGCATCATCCGCGCGCCGGTCTCCGGGTCCTTGTCGTAGACGAAGAGCCGGAAGGTCACCTTCAGGGGCACGGCGAAGGTCATGCCGCGCTCCTGGCAGTCCTGGATCGAGTACTCGAGCCGCAGGTCGACCGGATTGCCGCAGATGTCGCACTTGGTGACCTGGTTCTTCTGCACCGAGCCGCACTGGGTGCACGTCACCGTCTCCTCGTGCGGGTGGTCGGTCATGATCTTCGAACCGCAGTTCGCGCAGGTCATGCGCAGGTACTCGAGCCCCTTGAGCTCACCGCACTTGCACTGCCATTCGCCGATCGAGTACTTGACGAAGTCGAGCGAACAGGTCTCGCGGAAATCCGAGAACGGGAAGATGCTGGTGAACACGGACTGCAGGCCGTGGTTCGCCCGCTCCTCCGGCAGCAGATTCATCTGCAGGAACCGGTCGTAGGAGCGCTTCTGGACCTCGATGAGGTTGGGGATCGGCAGCGTCGCCTGGATCCTCGAGAAGTCGCGACGGACTTGGAGCTGGGTCTGGGTTTTCGTTGTCATCATCTCGGTTCCTTCGACCTCGTGACCCGGAAAACTCGTTCAAGAGGAGACACCAATTCCGCGGCCGGGCGCACGACGACCGGCGGGGGCATGGCGCGATGCCGGGGCCTCGCGGCGCCTCGACGGCAGCGCGGACCTGGGACGTGGGGCCGCAGTCTCAACGCGGCCCTTACTTGATCTCGACCTTCGCTCCGGCCTCTTCGAACTTCTTCTTGATCGTTTCGGCGTCGGCCTTGGAGATGCCCTCCTTGACCTTCTGGGGAGCGCTCTCGACCAGGTCCTTGGCCTCCTTGAGGCCCAGGCTGGTGACCTCGCGGACCGCCTTGATGACGTTGATCTTGGCGCTGCCCGCGTCGGTCAGGACGACGTCGAACTCCGTCTGCTCCTCGGCGGCCTGCGCGGCGCCCGCCGGTGCGGCGACGGCGACCTGCACGGCGGCGGCCGCGGCCGAGACGCCGTAGTGGTCCTCGAGCGACTTGACCAGGTTGTTCAGCTCGAGGACCGACAGCTCGTCGATCTGCTTGATGAACTCCTCGACAGCGATTGCCATTTCTTCCTCCTTGCTTCCGGTTTCGATGCGATTCTCAAGAACTCTTCTGCTTGGCGACCTGGTCGAGCACCGTCGCGAGGCGCTGCGGGCCGGCCGCGGCGAGCACGCGGACGAAGCGCGTGATCGGCGACTGGAGCACGTTCAGGAGCCTCGAGATCAGCTGCTCCCGGCTCGGCAGCGCGGCGATCTCGCCGACCTGGTTGGCGGCGATCGGTCGGCCCTCGACCAGCCCGGCCTTGAACTCCAGGACCGGGGCCTCCTTCGCGAAGTCGGTGAGGACCTTGGCGATCGCGACCGGATCTCCGAGGCTGAAGGCGATCGCCGTCGGCCCGCTGAAGTGCTCCATCACGGAAGCCAGTGGTTTGCCCTCGACGGCGCGGCGCGCGAGCCGGTTCTTGATCACGACGTAGTGGCCGCCCTTCTCGCGGATGCGGCGCCGCAGCTCCGTGGCCTGCTCGACCGTGATGCCCTTGAAGCCGATGAGGAAAGCGTGCTGCGCGGAGGCCATCTCCTCCTCGTAGCCGGAGACCAGCGATTCCTTCTTGGCGCGACTGATTGCCATGGCGTCCCCCTCAGACCTCTGCCGCGACCAGTTGCGACTCGTCGACCCGGATGCCCGGACCCATGGTCGAGGAGACGGTGACCGTCTTGATGAACTTGCCCTTGGCGGCGGACGGCTTCGCCTTGACCACCGCGGCGACCAGCGCCTGGGCGTTCTCGTGGAGCTTGTCCGGTCCGAACGAGCGCTTGCCGAACGGCGCGTGGATGATGCCGGTCTTGTCGACCCGGAACTCCACCTTTCCGGCCTTGATCTCCTGCACCGCCTTGGCGACGTCCGCGGTGACGGTCCCGGTCTTGGGGTTCGGCATCAGGCCCCGCGGCCCGAGCACCTTGCCCAGCCGGCCCACGATCCGCATCATGTCCGGCGTCGCGACCACGGCCTCGAAATCGAGCCAGCCGCCCTCGATCTTCTTCGACAGTTCCTCGCCCCCGACGTAGTCGGCTCCGGCGTCCTCGGCTTCCTTGATCTTCTCGCCCTGGGCGAAGACCAGGACCCGGGCGCTACGGCCGAGCCCGTGCGGCAGCACGACCGTGCCGCGCACCATCTGGTCGGCGTGCTTCGGGTCGACCCCGAGCCGCATCGCCAGGTCGACGGTCTCGTCGAACTTGGCGTAGGCCGTCTCCGTCGCCAGGCGGATCGCCTCGCCGAGCGGATAGGACCGCACCTCCACCTTGGCGGCGGCGTTGCGGAAATTCTTCCCGTGCTTGCTCATCGTCTCTTCCCTTCTGGTTCCAGCGGTCGCCGCGGCGGCCTCCCAGAGTCGTGGCTCCTCGCCCTCTCCGCGGGGGCGTGCCTCTTCAGTCCGACACCTCGACGCCCATCGACCTCGCCGTGCCCTCGATCGTCCGCATCGCGGCCTCGAGGTCCGCGGCGTTGAGATCCGGCGTCTTCTCGCGGGCGATCTCCTCGACCTGCTTGCGCGTGACCGTGCCCACCTTGTTGCGGTTGGGCACGCCCGATCCCTTCTCCAGCCCCGCCGCCTTGAGCAACAGGATCGACGCCGGCGGCGTCTTGGTGATGAAGGTGTAGCTGCGGTCCGCGTAGACGGTGACCACGACCGGAATGATCAGCCCCTGCTGCGACTGCGTGCGCGAGTTGAACGTCTTGCAGAAGTCCATCAGGTTGACGCCCGCGGGACCCAGCGCGGTGCCCACCGGCGGCGCCGGGGTGGCCTGGCCGGCCGGGATCTGGAGCTTGATCTGAGCGACGACTTTCTTCGCCATCTTTCCTCCGTCCGTTCCGGGACTAGAGCTTCTGCACCCCGAGGAAGTCGAGCTCGACCGGCGTGTGCCGGCCGAAGATCGTGACCATGACCTTGAGGGTGTTGCGGTCGAGATTGATCTCCTCGACCGTGCCGGTGAAGTTGCTGAACGGCCCCTCGATGATCTTGACCGGCTCGCCCTTCTCGAACACGTACTTGGGCTTCGGCTTCTCCTTGGCGGAGACGACCTGGGCCAGGATGTTGTCCACCTCGTCCTGCGACAGCGGCGTCGGCTCCTTGCCGGTGCCGACGAAGCCGGTGACCTTGGGCGTGCTCTTCACCAGGTGCCAGGCCTCGTCCGACATCGTCATCTCGACCAGGATGTAGCCGGGAAAGAACTTGCGCTGGGTCTCGCGCTTCTTGCCCGCCTTGTTCTCGACCACGGTCTCCATCGGGATCCGGATCTCGCCGATGGACTCGCCCATGCCCAGGGCGTCCGCCCGCTGGCGCAGGGTCTCCTTCACCCGCTCCTCGAAACCCGAGTAGGTGTGGACGATGTACCAGTTGCGCTTGCCGTTCGTCGCGTTCACGAGCCCCCCAGTAGCTTGAAGAACTGGACGATGACGAGATCGGCGAGCCAGAGGTAGAAGCCGAAGATGAAGGTCGTCAGGAGCACCACCACCGTGGTCCCGATGACCTCGTCGCGCGAGGGGAAGGAGACCTTCTTCATCTCCGCCTTGACCTCGGAGAGGAAGCGCGGGATGGAGGCGATGGATTCGCGGATCTGGGCCAGACGGTTCATAGCGTTCCCGGTGTTTCTTGGCAGGGCAGGAGGGATTCGAACCCCCAACATCCGGTTTTGGAGACCGGCGCTCTACCAGTTCGAGCTACTGCCCTGTGTTCGACTGCGGACTCGATCGTCTTCGACTCCCGCTCGGGCGTCCCCGGGAACCTGCCCCGGAGGACGTCGATCACTCGATGACCTCGGTGACGGTGCCGGCGCCGATGGTGCGGCCGCCCTCGCGGATGGCGAAGCGCACGCCCTTCTCCATCGCGATCGGCGCGATCAGCACGATCTCCAGGTTCACGTTGTCCCCCGGCATCACCATCTCCGTGCCCGCGGGCAGCGTCCCCACTCCCGTCACGTCCGTCGTACGGAAGTAGAACTGCGGACGGTAGCCGTTGAAGAACGGCGTGTGACGGCCGCCCTCCTCCTTCGTCAACACGTACACCTCTGCCTTGAACTTCGTGTGCGGCGTGATCGAGCCCGGCTTGGCCAGCACCTGACCCCGCTCCACCTCGTCCTTCTTCGTTCCCCGCAGCAGCACCCCGATGTTGTCGCCCGCCTGACCCTGGTCCAGGAGCTTGCGGAACATCTCCACTCCCGTCACCGTCGTCTTCTGCGTCGGACGAATCCCGACGATCTCCACTTCCTCGCCCACCTTCACGATCCCCCGCTCGACGCGACCCGTCACCACCGTCCCCCGGCCCGAGATCGAGAAAATGTCCTCGATCGGCATCAGGAACGGCTTGTCCACGTCCCGCTCCGGAATCGGAATGTAGCTGTCCAGCGCGTCGTACAGCTTCAGGATCGACTGCGACCCCAGCTCCGAGTCCTCCCCCTGCATCGCCTTCAACGCAGAACCCCGGATCACCGGCGTGTCGTCCGCCGGAAACTGGTACTGCTTCAACAGATCCCGCACCTCCAGCTCCACCAGATCCAGAAGCTCCGGATCGTCCACCACGTCGCACTTGTTCAGGTACACCACGATGTGCGGCACCCCCACCTGGCGAGCCAGCAGGATGTGCTCCCGCGTCTGAGGCATCGGACCGTCCACCGCCGACACCACCAGAATCGCTCCGTCCATCTGAGCCGCGCCCGTGATCATGTTCTTCACGTAGTCCGCGTGACCCGGGCAGTCCACGTGCGCGTAGTGGCGGTTCGCCGTCGAGTACTCCACGTGGGACGTCGCGATCGTCAGAATCTTCGACGGATCACGCCTCCCCTGGGACTCCGAAGCCTTCGCCACCTCGTCGTACGACACGAACTTCGCCCAGCCCTTCTCCGACGCCACTTTCGTCAGCGCCGCCGTCAGGGTGGTCTTGCCGTGGTCCACGTGACCAATCGTCCCCACGTTCACGTGCGGCTTCGAACGATCGAATTTCTCCTTGGCCATGACGTCCTCTGAATCGGGTGAAATTGGCGGTGACGGCAAGTCCGCCGGTGGAGCCCACGCCCGGGCTTGAACCGGGGACCTCTTCCTTACCAAGGAAGTGCTCTACCGCTGAGCTACGTGGGCGCAGAACGAGACCGGTCCGAGAGGGCTGCCTCGCGGCCCGATCAACGGCGGAACCTTCCTATCCTATGAATCTCTCCCGGCGCGTGTAAAGTCTGTTCCGGCCCGGACTTGCGCTCGCCCCGCGCGGTCGCTCCCCGTTTCTCGGGCCGGATCGCAGATTGTGGCACCGATCATGAATCTTGGCAACCCCCCGGTCCCGGGGGGGCCCGGGCCGCTCCGCCAGCCCCCCGGTCCGCCCGGTCCGCCACCCCGCGGCCCTCCTAGAACCCCGGGAGGCCCGGATTCCTTCCCGCCAGCCCCGGCGACCCCTTCCAGAAGGGCTTCTCGTCCCCGCCGAGACCCGGCGGCTCAGGCCGTCGCCCGGGCGAGGGCCTCACAACGGCAAAGACTCTCCAATGAAGGGTAGGACCGGAACCTCTCCGGGCTGCCGCCAGGCGCGGCGAGCGCCCGGCGAGCCTTTCCCTTCCATGGAAGTCTCTGTCCGGCCCGGACGGGGCGGTCGGGGTCCTCGGCCGCCGGTCGCGTTCCTCACTCGGCCGACCTGAATCGGAGGAGAATTCCCGCCGCTCCCATCGCGAGCCCCTCGTGACGCCGATCTCTCTCGACACCCGCCGATCCGCACCCGCCCGGAGGCTCGCGGGAGCTCTTCGGCTGGCTGCTGGTCGCGGTCGTCGTCTTCCTGCCGGCCTCCCACCGGGTCCTACCGATCGATCCCTCGCTCCGCGCCGCCTGCGCCGTGCTCTCGCTGTGCACCGCGGGTCTGTTGCTGCGCTCGATCCGGGGGCCCCGAGGGCGACTCCGCCGGGTCGCGATCGCCGGCGCGATCGGGGTGGTCGTCTTCTCCGCCTACCTCGCCACCGGGTCCTATCGCCCCGTGCTGGACAACTTCGCCAATCCGCGCCTGGCGGCGAACCTGGTCGAGGGCCGCGGGTTGGATCTCGGCCACTACTGGCCGGCCGGGACCCCGGTCCCCTATTCGTTGGTCGAGGCCGACGGCGCCCTGTTGCCCGTCTTCCCCCTGGGCACCGGGCTGCTGACCCTCCCCAACCACTTGGTCTGGCGGGCGCTCGGGAGCTGGCGGGAGACGCCGGCGGCGATCGGGGTCTTCGAGCGCCAGTCGGCGGCCCTGCTCGCCGCGGCGGCGGTCGCGATCCTGTTCTGGGGCCTGGCCGGGAGGCTCGGCTCGCGCCGCGCGCTGCCGCCCGTCCTGCTGTTCGCTCTCGCGACCACCTGGTGGACCTGCGCCAGCCAGGGGCTCTGGTCGGCGACCGGCGCCGGTCTCGCGGTCGCCGTCGTGGTCGCCCTCGGTCTGCGCCGCCGGCACGGGCGATTCGACGGGGCCGGCGCCGGCCTGGCCGCCGGCTTCGCCTTCCTCTGCCGGCCCACGGCGCTGCTGCTGGGCCTCGCCGCGGCACCCCTGTTCGCGGCGCGGGGGCGCCGGGCGCTGGCGCGCTATCTCGCCTTCGATCTCCTCGGAACCGCCGTCGGCGTCGCCACGCAGCTCGCGATCTACGGTCATCCACTGGGCGCCTACGGGACGCTGAACCAGCAGCAGGTCGGGTTCTCCGTCTCGGGCCTGGCGGCGCGGCTGGCGGGCCTCCTGGTGAGTCCCAGCCGCGGCCTGCTGCTCTTCGTGCCCTGGCTGCTCCCCGCCCTCGCCCTGCGCGCGGCGCGCGGGTCGGCGATCCTGTCGGGGGCGCGCCGGGCCGCGTTCCTGGGACTGGGCGCCAGCACCCTGCTGCTCGCGACCTACGGCAAGTGGTGGGGAGGCTCGAGCTTCGGCCCCCGGCTCTACACCGACGCGGCGCCGCTGCTGGCGCTCCTCGCGATCCCCTTGGCCCGGCGCTGGCGGCGCCTCGCGCCCGGGTGGAAGAAGATCTGGATCGCGACCGCGGCGATCGCCGTGGCGCTCCAGGTCACCGCGCTCCGGCGTCCGATCGCCTGGGACTGGAACGAGATCGTGGACGTGGACCACCAGCCCGGGGTGCTCTGGTCGCTGCGCAACAGCCAGCTCGCGGCCACCGTCCTTCCCGGCTGGACCTTCCGGCCACCGCCGTACGATCCGGATCCCGGCTGGGTCGGAAGCGCCGATCCCGAGCGGCTGCAGCCGGTCGATCTGGGAGCGGTGGCCAACGCCCGCTACGACCTGCGCCTCTTCGATCCCGCGCCGCTCGCCCCCGGCGGCCGCGCCTACCCCAGGCTGGATCCCGTGCGGATGAACCGGCCCGGCGCGCTCTTCCGCTTCCTGCCGCGGGGACGGCCGAACGCGGTCGTGCTCTCCGCGAGCCACCCGGAGCTCGAGCTCGCCCCGCCGACGGGCCCCCTGGTCGCGCTCGACCTCGTCGCGGTCGGCGCCGGCTTCGAGCCGGAGGACCTGGGACGGGAGGTCGCACGCCTCACCCTCGGGTTCCAGGGCGGGCGAGCTCGGGAGCTGCCGCTGCAACTCTCGGGCTCTCTCTACAGCTACGAGACCCAGCTGCGCCGCCCCTGGCCAGCCGCGAAGGACCTGTATGCCGGGAGACGGCTCGACCGCGACGCTCTCTACGTTCTCCGCCTGCCGTTGCGGCGGTTGCGTGCGCCCCTCCGGGCTCTGCGGCTGGAACGGACGACCTCTCGGCCCGGCGCCCAGATCGCGGTCCTGGCGATCACGATCGAGCGCCCGGGCCGCCGACGACGCTGACCGCCCGCCGCGACTCAGGGGCCCCAGGCTCTGGCATCGCCGGATTCGAAGCCGTCGGCGAAGAGGTAGGAGCTCTGGAGGCGCAGCAGGATCGCCCGCCGCGAGTCGGGGTACGCCGCGGCGCCCATCAGCACCGGACGGCCCGACTGGAAGGTGACCGACGACGCGAGGTCGTCGAGGCTGCCGCCGAGATCGATCGCGAGGATCACGCGCCCGTCGCCCCCGAAGCTGGAGTCGAGCGCCCCGTCCGCCCGTAGCCGGACGGCGAAGACGTCCTGGTCACCGCCCCTCGCCACCCCGCCGACGATCACGATCCTGCCGTCCCCCTGGATCTTCGCGTCGCGGACTTCGAGAGATTCCGTAGCCGTGGGGTCGACGCGGATCAGGACCTTTCCGGGCGTCGATCCGGACGCGCCGAAGCTGGGATCGAGCGTGCCATTCTCGCGCAGCCGCGCCACGGCGATCCACGTGTCGCCGGATCCGTCGAAGGCGCTTCCCACCACCAGGATCCTGCCGTCCGGATACGGAACGACCGCCGCCGCCCCGGCCGTGGGCGCCGGGCTGCCGAAACCGAGCAGCACCTCGCCGTCCGTGCCGAACGAATCGTCGCGGTCTCCGTTCGCGAGCTTGCGCGAGATCCAGAGCTCGCTTCCGACGTCCCCGAGGGCCAGGAGGCGGCCGGCGGCGTCCTGCGTGGCGTCGCTCATCAGATCGAGCGGAGGGTCCACTCCCGGATGGGAACGCCCCCAGAACAGGAGCCCGCCGCTGCCCCAGGTAGTGTCCGGCGCGCCGGAGCTCGTCAGCCGCAGGACGACGGCGTACCAGGGATAGCTGTCTTCCTCGGCGCCGAGAACCTGGATCCGCTCCTCGCTGCCCCCGGACGGGGTGTCGACGAGAATCTCCCGGATGTCGAACACGTTCGGGACGCCGGGTGAGGCCACCGAAGCCACGCCGCCGAAGCCGAAGGCATTGTCCAACGTGCAACCCGGGTACAGGCTCCGGACGACTTCGAAGATCCCGCCGTGCCCGTCGGAAGGCTGGTAGCCGCCCGCGACGAGCAGCCGGCCGGCCGAGTCGAACCCCGCGGCGGTGTAGGCGAACGCGCCGTCGTTGAACCCGGTCACCGCGACGCAGCTCGTCCCGGCCGTGGTCGCCGTCATGCGCTTCCAGTACAGGTATCTGGGAAGGTAGGAGCCAACGGTCGGTCCCCAGCCACCGGTGGCGACGAGGGCGCCGTCCGGCGCCCCGACCACGGTGCCCGGGTCGGTCCCGCCCGGAGCCGCCCAGGTCCAGCGCCCCCCCACGCCGAAGCCGGGGTCGAGATCCCCGTCGCTCGCCCCCGACGAAGCGGCGACGAGCAGCAGCGAGAGCGCCATCCATCCGAGCTTCCGCGTGCGCATGATCGGACCTCCATCGCTCGCCGCGAGCAACTCTCGACGGGCCCCCGTTCGGCCGTCCGCAAGGGAGACCCGCCACACGCGCTCGCCGCGGCTCACACCCCAACCACGATAACGGACCCGGAAGACGGACGGCGGAGAGGCAATGAGGTCAGCCCCGAGAGCGCGGTCGGCTTCGTGTCCTTCGGCAGCGGCGCGGCGGCGGCGACGAGCTTCATCGCCCCGGTCGCGAACAGCGCTCCCGCCGAAGCCAGGAACACGACCACCGCCGAGGCGGCGACGCCCCTCAGATTCCCCTTCATGTCGGTTCCTCCTTGTGCCCCGAGGATACGCCTCCGCGCCGGGCGGGCCGGGCGGGCCGGGCAGGCCCGCCGGTCCGCCGGACCGCCGGCCCGGAAGGGAAGAGAGACCACTCCAAGGCCCGAAAGACCGAAGACTTCCAATGAAGGGACAGACGGACTCGTCTTCGGCCCGCCGGCAGGCGAGGCGGTCGCCCGCGCGGTCCATCCCATCACTGGAAGTCTCTGCGTGGCCGAGCCGGGGCGCCCGGCGCCAAGCACGGCTCGGGTGCGCGGATTCTTCTTCTCTTCCTGGAGTTCCTGATGAGAGAAGCGAATGGAGCGGGAGACGGGATTCGAACCCGCGACCAACGGCTTGGAAGGCCGTGACTCTACCCCTGAGTTACTCCCGCCCGGGGTACGGCTGGAACGGGGAATGGTGGAGGCGGGAGGATTCGAACCTCCGTAGGGCGTTGCCCGGCAGATTTACAGTCTGCTGCCATTGACCGCTCGGCCACACCTCCCGAAATCCCCTGTCAAAGATGTCCGGTCCGCATGCGGTCCGATGGAGCCGGCACTCGGGGTCGAACCGAGGACCTTCCGCTTACAAGGCGGATGCTCTACCACTGAGCTATGCCGGCCGTCGTTTCCGCTCCCGCGCCTTCGGAGGCTCGACCGGCTCGACCAGGCTCGCTCGGTGGGGGACCCACCTCCCAGAGTGCTGGACGCACCAGCCCGGACCGCGGGATCTTAGCCGTTGGCTCCGGCCGGAGGCAAGGAAGCGCCGGCCGGACGGACGCCGGCGCGTCGGCGGGGCAACCGCCTCCGCCACCCGTCGCGCCGCCCCCAGGGCGCGCCGCAGCCGCCGGGCCAGCGGCTGCTTCGAGCAGCCGCTGTCGCGCGCCAGCTCCTCGTAGGAGAAACCGTTGGCGTAGAGAACGAGCAGCCGGCGCGTGCGCGCCGGCAGGGCGGCGAGGATCTCGCGCGCCAGCAGCCGGCGCTCGCAAGCCGGCGCCTGCCAAGCCGGCGGCGGATCGAGACGCGCCTGCGACCGTTCCTCGGCGTGCCACCGCCGGCGCAGATCCGCCGAGGAGCGCTCGAGCGCGATCCACAGCCAGGTCGCGAGCGAGCGCGGGGGATAGGGCACCAGCAGGAGCTTGATCATCGCTTCCTGGGCGAGGTCGTCGGCCGCCTCCGGGTCCTCCGGCAGACAGCGGCGCGCCACCTCGACGGCCAGCCGGGTGATCGCCACCCAGTCGGTGACGTCGAGCTCCGGGAAGACGGGAGCGGTCAGCGGATCCATCGAATCGGTTCCTCGATTACGGTCGTTGCGGAGTGCCACCGGATCTTCCCCGCCCGTCCGGGGACTGTCAAGACCGCGGAGCGGAGAGGCCTCAGTCCTCGCGGGTGCGCTGCCGCACGGCTTCGTAGAGGACCGCCGCGGCCGCCGTGGCGAGGTTGAGCGAGCCGACCCGCCCCCGCATCGGCAGGCCGATCAGGCGGTCGCAGCGCTCGCGGGTGAGCCGGCGCAGTCCGTCCTGCTCGCCGCCGACGCAGATCACGACCCGGCCGGTCAGGTCGAGCGACCAGGGAGGGGCGCCCTCCATCGCCAGGCCGTAGATCCAGAAGCCCTCGCGCTTCAGCCGCTCCAGGACCTGCGCCGAGCTGCCGATCCGCTCGACCTCGAGCCACGCGGAGGCGCCCGCCGAGGCCTTGACCGCGGTCTCCGAGAGCGGCGCCGAGCCGTGCTCGCGCACCAGCACGCGACCCACCCCCGCGCCCTCGCAGACGCGCAGCAGAGCGCCCAGGTTGCGCGGGTCCTGGACGTCCTCGGCGAGGACGACCAAGCCCGCGTCGCCGGTGCCCGGAGCCGCCGCGATCCGCTCCGGGTCGACCTCGGCGGCGAAGCCGTTGTGGACCCCGCGCGCGAACCGGCCCAGGGTCGCTGCATCCACCTCCTCGACCGCGACGCCGGACGCGCGGCAGAGCCGCTCGATCTCGTCGCGCCGCTGGCCGCGCCGACCGCTCTCGATCAGGACCCGGCGCACGGCCGCGGGATCCCGGCGCACGGCCTCGCGCACCGGATGGAATCCCGCGATGCGCTCCATCGCCGGCTCAGTCCGGGCGCGAGAGCAGGACCACGGCGAAGGCGCAGATCCCCTCGCCCCGGCCGATCGCGCCGAGGCCTTCGTTCGTCGTGGCCTTGAGACCGACCTCTTCGGACGCGATGCCCAGCTCCCCGGCGATGCGCTCGCGGATCCGCTCGCGGTAGGGCGCGAGCTGCGGCGCCTCGGCGACCAGGGTCAGGTCGCAGTTGGCGATCCGGTAGCCGCGGTCGCGCGCCTTGTCCACCGCGATCTCGAGCAGGCGCAGGCTGGAAGCGTCCTTCCAGGTCGGATCGGAGGGCGGGAAGTAGCTCCCCAGGTCGCCCAGCCCCGCCGCGCCCAGGATGGCGTCCGTCAGGGCGTGCAGCAGCACGTCCGCGTCGCTGTGCCCCTCCAGGCCGCGATCGAAGGGGATCGTCTCGCCGCCGAGCACCAGCCGGCGCCCGGCCACCAGGCGGTGGACATCGTAGCCGTGGCCGACGCGGAAAGCGTTCACGTCCCGGCTCCCGCCAGGGCACGTTCCAGCGCCTCGAGATCTTCGCGATAGGTCAGCTTCGGATTCGGATGCCGCGCCTCGACCGCGGCGATCGAGACCCCCTCCAGACGCTCGACCAGGGAGGCCTCGTCGGTGCCCACGAAGCGGTCCCGTCGCGCCGCCTCGAGCGCCCGCTCCAGGGTGTCGCGGCGGAAGACCTGCGGCGTCTCGGCCCGGAACAGACGGCTGCGATCCACCGTGGCGACGACGCGGCCGTCCTCGACCGACTTGACCGTGTCGGTCACGGCCCGGCCCAGCACGGCGCCGCCGGCGCGCGCCGCGGCCGCCGCCGTGGCGGCGAAGTCGGATGCCGCGACCGCCGCCCGGGCGCCGTCGTGGACAGCGACCAGATCGTCGGCTCGCGCCGGGCTCGCCTCGAGCGCCGTCGCCACCGAGGCTTGGCGGGTGGCGCCGCCGGCGACGAAGGCGACCCGGGGATCGGCCGAGAGCTCGGCGCTGCCCGCCAGGCGGTCGTCGGGCAACGCGACCACGACGCTGGCGCAGCCGGCCTCGAGCAGGCGCGCGACCGTCCAGGCCACCAGCGGTCGGCCGGCGATGGGCAGGAACTGTTTCGGAACCCCGCCGCCGAACCGCTCGCCGCGTCCCGCCGCCGGTACCAGGGCGTGGAGCGCGGGCGCGGCCGGGTCGCGCGGGGGCGGGGGCTGAGGAGCGGTCCGGTCCGCGGAGGACATCGAGCTGGGAGCCCCCCCGGCCCTCAGACCGTGAGGATCTCCTTCTCCTTGTGCTCGAGCGCCTTGGCGATCTCGTCGATGAAGCGATCGTGGAGCTTCTGCGACTCCTCGTGGCCGCGGTGCTCCTCGTCCGCGCCGATCTCGCCGTCCTTGCCCTGCTTCTTGAGGTGGTCGTTGACCTCGCGCCGCACCTGGCGCACGGCGGTGCGGGCGTGCTCGGCGAAGTCGTGCGCCTTCTTGACCAGCTCCTTGCGCCGCTCCTCGGTCGGCTGGGGGACCGGGATGCGGACCACCTTGCCGTCGTTCGAGGGGTTGAGCCCGAGATCGGACTTGAGCAGCGCCCGCTCGATGGCCGAGATCTGCGACACGTCGAAGGGTTGCGCCACCAGCAGCGTGGCGTCGGCCGCGGTCAGGGTCGCGACGCTCTTGAGCGGGACCGCGGAGCCGTAGTACTCGACCAGGACGCCGTCGAGCATCTGCACCGAGGCGCGCCCCGTGCGCAGCCGCTTGAGCTCGCCGTGGAAGTGATCCAGGGCCAGCTGCATCTTGGATTCCGCTTCGGAAAAGACCGTGTTCATGTCCCCTCCTGGCTCGTGACCGGCGCCTGATCTTGGGTGCCCACGCGGCGCCCTGTCAAGGCGCCGGAGCGAGCTCCGCCCGCACCACCGAACCGATCTTCTCGCCGCACACGACGCGCCGGATGTTGCCGGCCCGGCCGAGGTTGAAGATCGCCAGCGGCAAGCCGTTGTCCCGGCACAGGCTGATCGCGGCGGCGTCCATGATCTTCAAGTCGCGCTCGAGCACCTGCTGGTAGGTGACGACCGAGAGCAGCTCGGCGTCCGGCACCAGACGCGGATCCGCGGTGTAGACGCCGTCCACCCGGGTCGCCTTGAGCAGGATCTCGGCGTGGATCTCGTTGGCGCGCAGCGCCGCGGCCGAGTCGGTGGTGAAGAACGGGTTGCCGGTGCCGGCGGCGAAGATGACCACCCGCCCCTTCTCGAGATGGCGGATCGCCCGACGCCGGATGACCGGCTCGGCGACGGCGCGGATCTCGATCGCCGTCTGGACCCGGGTCGGCGTCCCCTGCCGCTCCAGCGCGTCCTGCAGGGCCAAGGCGTTGATCACGGTCGCGAGCATGCCCATGTTGTCGCCGGTCACCCGGTCGATGCCGCGGTCGCTCGCCGCCACGCCACGGATGATGTTGCCGCCGCCGACCACGACGGCGACCTCGACCCCGAGCCGATGGACCTCGGCGATCTCGGAGGCGACCTGGGTGACGACCGCTTCGTCGATGCCGAACGACTGCGAGCCCATCAGGGCTTCGCCCGAGAGCTTGAGCAGGATCCGCTTGTAGACCGGCGACCCGGACATGGCCTCAGCCGCCGGCCTCAGCTCGCTCCACCGGCTTGCGCCATCACCTCGGCGGCGAAGTCGGACTGCTTCTTCTCGATCCCCTCGCCCAGCCTGTAACGGGTGAAGCGGCGGACCTGGATGTTCTCGCCGATCCTGGCCACCGCTTCCGTGACCAGCTGGCCGACCGTCTGGTCCGGGTTCTTGACGAACGGCTGCTCGAGCAAGCAGGTCTCGGAGTAGAACTTCTCCATCTTGCCGGTGACGATCTTCTCGACCACGTTGGCCGGCTTTCCCGACGCCGCCGCCTGCTCACGGTAGATCGCCCGCTCGCGTTCGAGGATGTCCTCGGTGACCTCCTCGCGACGGACGAACCGCGGCTCGGCCGCGGCGATGTGCATGGCGATGTCGCGGACCAACTGCTGGAACTCCTCCGTCTTGGCCACGAAGTCGGTCTCGGAGTTGACCTCGACGAGCACTCCGATCTTGCCGCCGGCGTGGATGTAGGAGGCGACCGCACCCTCTGCGGCCACGCGACCCGCCTTCTTCGCCGCCGCCGCGAGCCCCTTCTTGCGCAGCAGGTCGACCGCCTTCTCCATCTCGCCCTTCGTCTCGGTGAGCGCCGTCTTGCAGTCCATCATGCCGGCGCCGGTGCGCTCGCGCAGTTCCTTGACCATCTGAGCCGTGACCTGCATGGTGCGATCTCCTCGGTTCGTTCCTTCTCTTCGACCGCCCGGGAAACGAAAGGGTCAGCGATCCTCGGTACGACGATCGACTGACCCTGGTCGCGGGCGCGCCGCTCTCGGCGCCGCCCCCGGGCGGAGGTGGGTTGTCGTCTACGCGGACGGAGCCGCGGCCTCCGTTCCTTCGGCTTCCGCCGGGACTTCGCCCGCGGCGTCCTTCGCTTCGACCATCAGCTCCTGCTGCAGCCGCTGCGACCCCGCGAGGTAGGCGTCCGCGATCTTCCCGGTGAACAGGCGAATCGTCCGGATCGCGTCGTCGTTGCCGGGGATGACGTAGTCGATCAGCTCCGGGTCGCAGTTCGTGTCCACGATGGCGATGACCGGAATGCCGAGCTTGTTGGCTTCGGCGACCGCGATCGACTCCTTCTTGGGGTCGACCACGAAGAGCGCGTCCGGCAGAGCTTCCAGGTCACGCACGCCCGCGAGGTTGCGGTTCATCCGCTCGCGCTCGCGCTCCATGCGCAGGCGCTCCTTCTTGGTGTGGACGCCGCTCTCGTCGGCCAGCCGCGCTTCGATGTCGAGCATCTTCTCGATCGACTGGCGGATGGTCACGAAGTTGGTCAGCGTGCCGCCGAGCCAGCGGTGGGTGACCCAGAACTGCCCGCAGCGCTTGGCCTCCTCGCTGACCACTTCCTGCGCCTGGCGCTTGGTGCCGACGAACAGCAGGCGGCGGCCCTCGCGGCCGAGCTTCTCGACGGACTCCGACACCTCGCGGAACATCCGCAGCGTCTTGGCCAGGTCGATGATGTAGATGCCGTTGCGCTTGCCGAAGATGTAGGGCTTCATCTTCGGATTCCAGCGGCGCGTCTGGTGCCCGAAGTGGACGCCGGCCTCGAGCAGCTCCTGCATGGTGATCTCGACCACGAACTTCTCCTTAGCGCTTGCTGAACTGGAAGCGGGCGCGAGCGCCCTTCTGGCCGTACTTCTTGCGCTCCTTCTTCCGCGGGTCGCGGGTCAGGAAGCCGGCGCTCTTGAGCCGCTCGCGCAGCTCGATGTTGTACACGAGCAGCGCCCGGCTGATGCCGTGGCGGACCGCTCCGGCCTGTCCGGCGTAGCCGCCGCCGTCGACGTTGGCGACGATGTCGAACTTCTCGACCGTCTCCGTCAGCACCAGCGGCTGGCGGACCACCATGCGCAGGACGTCGCTCGGGAAGTAGCCGTCGAGATCGCGGCCGTTGACCGTCACGCTGCCGCTTCCCGGACGCATGAAAACGCGCGCGGTGGCCGTCTTGCGCCGGCCCGTTCCGTAATATTGCAGGTCGCTCACTCGATTCTCCTTCAGGCGCCGGTCACGGCGAGCGGCGCCGGCTTCTGGGCCTGGTGCGGGTGCTCCGGACCGACGTAGACCTTGAGCTTCTTGCGCAGCTTGCGGCCCAGCCGGCTCTTCGGCAGCATGCCGAAGACGGCGCTTTCGACCAGGCGCTCCGGGTGCTTCTCCCGGACTTCGAAAGCGCGTGGCGACTTCAGCGAGCCCGGCTTCTGCGTGGTGTGCCGGAAGTAGGTCTTCGCGCGCTCCTTGGCGCCGGTCAGGACCACCTTCTCGGCGTTGACGACGATGACGAAATCGCCGCAGTCGGCGTGCGGCGCCCAGATCGGCTTGCCCTTGCCCTGGATCGTCCGCGCCACGGCGGTCGACAGCCGGCCGACCGGAAGGCCGGCGGCGTCGACGATCCACCAGCGATGCTCGATCTCCGCCGGCTTGGGGCTCACGGTGCTCTTCATCACTTCGACTCCCGTCGATTGTCTCGGCTTGGCTGGGCAGGGGTGGACCCGCCACTGCAGCGCAGAGGACCCGAAATCCTAGAGATCCGGGCCTTCCCTGTCAACCCCCGGGGCGCCGGCGGAAGCCTCCGCGGGGCGCGGGATACACTCGCCCGCCATGGCGTCGAACGCGGTTTCGCTCAACAAGGAGGGCGCCCGGATCCGGGCCATGTTCACCGGCGTGGCGCGCCGCTACGACCTGCTCAACCACGCCCTTTCGCTGTCCATGGACCAAGCCTGGAGGCGCCGGCTGGCACGCTCGCTCGACCTGCCGGCCGGCTCCCGCGTCCTCGACCTGTGCAGTGGGACCGGGGACCAGTCCACCGCCCTCGAGCGCCGCGGCTACCGGGTGGCCGCCGCCGACTTCTGCCTGCCCATGCTCGCGCTGTCGCGGCCCAAGTTCAGCCGCCTGAAGGAGAACCGCCCGGCACCGCTGCAGGCGGACGCCCTCGCCCTGCCCTTCCCGGACTCGAGCTTCGACGGCGTGACCGCGTCCTTCGGTCTGCGCAACGTGGCGGACATCGACCGCGCCGTGGCCGAGATCGCGCGCGTCCTGCGGCCCGGCGGCGAGCTCGGCGTGCTCGAGTTCACGATCCCCGCCCGCCAGCCCCTGCGCGGCTTCTACCTCTTCTACTTCCGTCGCTTCCTGCCCGTGATCGGGGGCCTGGTCTCGGGCGACCCCGACGCCTACCGCTACCTCCCCGAGTCCGTCCTGACCTTCCCGCAGCGGGAGGAGTTCGTGGCGCGGCTGGCCGCCGCCGGGCTCGTGGCGGGCCGGTTCGAAACCCTGTCGCTCGGCATCCTCGCCCTGTACCGGGCCCGCCGGAGCGCCTGAGGCCGGAGGCCCGGCCCCAGGACCCGCGCGCGGACCGACCGAGCCCCGAGAGAATGGAGACCCTGGAATGACCCGCATCCTCGACGGCAAGACGACCGCCGCCGCCATCCGCGCCGAAGCCGCCGCTTCGGCTGCCGACGTCCTGCGCCGCGCCGGCCGGGCACCCGGCCTGGCCGTGGTCCTGGTCGGCGACGACCCCGCCTCCAAGGTCTACGTCGGCGCCAAGACCCGGGCCTGCGAAGAGGCCGGGATGGTCGGCTTCAGCCACCTGCTGCCCTCCGCGACCCCCCGCGAGACCCTCTTCGAGCTGATCGACCGCCTCAACGCCGACCCGGCGGTGGACGGCATCCTGGTCCAGCTCCCGCTCCCCGGGCATCTGCCCGCCCGCGAGCTGCTCGAGCGCATCGACCCGGCCAAGGACGTCGACGGCTTCCACCCGGTCAACGTCGGCCGGCTGTGGATCGACGAGCCGGGCTTCGTCGCCTGCACCCCGGCCGGAATCGTGGAGCTGCTGCGCCGCCACGACATCCCGATGAAGGGCAGCCGCGCCGTCATCGTCGGGCGCAGCACGATCGTCGGCAAGCCGATGGCCGCTCTGCTGCTGCGCGAGCACGCCACGGTGACCGTCGCCCATTCGCGCACCCGCGATCTGCCCGCCGTCTGCCGGGAGGCCGACCTCCTGGTCGGCGCGGTCGGGCGCGCGGGGCTGATCGACGCCGGCTACGTCCGCGAGGGAGCCACCGTGATCGACGTCGGGATGAACCGGGTGACCGACCGCGCCCTGGCCGAGCGCCTGGTCGGCGGCGACGCTCAAGCGCATGGCGGCCTTCGAGAAGAACGGCTCGGTCCTCGTCGGCGACGTCGACTATCCCGCCGTCGCGCCGCGCGCGGGCGCCATCACTCCCGTGCCGGGGGGCGTCGGTCCGCTGACCGTGGCGATGCTGATCACCAACACGGTGCTCGCGGCACGCCGCCGGACGGGGCTGACGCCCGAGGGCTGAGACCCGGAGACGGGGCGGAGGCCGCGACGAGAGTGGGTGCCTTCAAGGTCGGCCTGACCGGAGGTCTGGCGAGCGGCAAGTCGGTGGTCGCCCGGCGCCTGGCCCGCGCCGGGTTCACGGTGATCGACGCCGACCGGCTGGTCGCCGACCTCTATCGCGCGCACGAGCCCGGCGCCGCCGCGGTCGCCGACCTGTTCGGACCCGGGATGCTCGACCGGGACGGCGCGGTCGACAAACCGGCCCTGGCCCGCCGGGTCTTCGCGGACGAAGAGTCCCGCCGCCGCCTCGAAGAGGCGATCCACCCCCTGGTGCGCAAGCGCTTCGCGGGCCTCGCCGCGGCCGGCGAGAGCGTGGCCGTCCTGGAGGCCACGCTCCTGGTCGAGGCGGGCTACGCCCCCGACTTCGACGTCGTGGTCACGGTCGAGGCGCCCGCGGAGGTCCGGTTGCGCCGCGCCGTCATGCGCGGCCTCGCCGAAGAGGACGCCCGGGCGCGCCTCGCCGCCCAGGGCGACGGCGAGACGCGCCGCGGCGCCGCGCAGATCACCCTGGTCAACGACAGCGACATCGGCGCGCTCGAGGCCCAGGCCGACCGCCTGGCGCGCGAGCTGCGCCGGCAGGCGTTCGCCGCCGAGATGAAGCGCACCATGGCCGGCGGACCGCCCGGCGGCAAGGCGCCGACGCCCTGACACGGCGGCCGTCTCCGGCGGCCGTGGGCTATCTTCCGGGCGCGATCCGATGACGAACGGGACAGAGCGCGAGGGCCGGGCGCCGGCCGGTTTCCGGCGCGAGCTCGGGCTGTGGGACACCACGGTGGTGGTGGCGGGGGCGATCCTCGGCGTCGGCATCTTCGTCAACCCCTCGAACGTCGCCCGCATCCTCCCGGATCCCGGCTGGATGCTCGCCGCCTGGTTCGCCGGCGGCGGCGTCGCCCTGCTCGGGAGCTTCGTCTACGCCGAGCTGGGGGCGCGCCTGCCCGAGGTCGGCGGCCAGTACGTCTACCTCGCGCGCTCCTGGAGCCCCTTCGTCGGCTACCTCTACGGCGTGACGCTGCTGTTCGTCATCAACAGCGGCGGCATGGCGGCCGTGGCGAGCGTCCTGGCGAGCTACGTCGACGGCTCGATCCTCCCCTTGGGCAAGATCGGGCGATTGGCGCTCGCCGGCGCCGTGCTGATCGCCCTGGCCGAGATCAACGTCCGTGGAGTGCGGCCGGGCAAGCGGGTGAACAACTCCCTGATGGCGCTCAAGCTGGCCGGGATCGCGGTCCTGATCGGCCTCGCCCTCCTCCGCCGCCCCGAGGCCGCGACCCGGTTCGCGATGCCGGCCGCCGGCGGTGCGACGCTCGCGGCCTTCTTCGCCGCCCTGGTTCCCATCCTCTTCGCCTACGGCGGCTGGCAGAACTGCGGCAGCGTCGCGGCCGAGATCCGCGATCCGCGCCGCACCCTGGCGCGGGCCAACGTGCTCGGCGTCGGGCTGATCGTCGCCGTCTACGTCGGCCTGGTCGTGCTCGATCTCTGGGTGCTGCCGCCGCAGGAGGTCGCAGGCTCGAGCGCGCTCGCCGCCGACGTCGCCCGGACCCTGGTCGGCGCACCGGGTGCCCGCTTCGTCGGCGTCCTGATCGTGCTGTCGTGCCTCGGCTTCCTGGCGGTGATGACGATGACCGGCCCGCGCCTCTACTACGCGATGGCCGCCGACGGCCTGTTCTGGCGCCGCGCCGCGCGGCTCCACCCGCGCTTCTCGACGCCCAGCTTCACCATCCGCATGCAGGCCGCGGTCGCCCTGATCCTGCTGCTCTCGCCAGACCTACGACCAGCTCCTCTCCTACGTCGTCTTCGGCGACTGGCTCTTCTTCGCCCTCACCGCCGCGGGCCTGTTCGTCCTGCGCCGGCGTCAGGTGGACTCCGAGGGCGGCTTCCGCGTGCCGGGCCACCCGGTCACGACGGCGCTGTTCGTCGCGGTCGGCGCGGGCGTCGTCCTCGACTGCGTCGTCTCGGCGCCGGCGCAGGCCGCCGCCGGCTGCGGCGTGATCGCCGTCGGGGCGGCGAGCTATCTGATGGTGAGGTTGCGCAGGAGATCGCGCCAGGCGCGGCCGCGGTGACCCACGGCGTCCTTCTCGGCGGCGCTCATCTCGCCGTAGGTCCGGCTCTCCCCCTCCGGGCGGAAGACCGGATCCCAGCCGAAGCCGTGGCCGCCGCGCGG
The DNA here is from genome assembly GCA_963781755.1 of uncultured Acidobacteriota bacterium. Classification (GTDB taxonomy): domain Bacteria; phylum Acidobacteriota; class Thermoanaerobaculia; order Multivoradales; family JAGPDF01; genus JACTMI01. The sequence continues at coordinate 211,173 of CAWAGZ010000008.1, read as the reverse complement.
CGGCAGGACCAGATCACCGACGGTCTCGCCGCGCCCGATCACGGTCGCGGTACCGTCGGTCCAGGCCAGGACGCAGACCGCCCGCGCGGCCGCGTCGCCCAGCGCCAGCGCCGTGCGGGCGATCCCCTCGGCGCCGACCGCTTCGAGCATCCAGCGCACGAGAGGTCCCGGAAAGCCGCCCAGCGCCGCGAGCTCGAGCCCCGTCTCCTCCACCACCAAGGGGCGGCCGACGCGGGCGAAAGCGGCGTCGGCCTTGGCCGCGAGCACCTCTTCCAGATCGAGCGACTGGATCTCGGGCAGGTCGACGGCGACCGATTCCAGCCCGGGGCCCGCCAGGCGCCGCGCCTCGGCGAGCTTTCCGGCGTTGCCGGTGACCAGCAGCAGGCGCCGCTCCGCGCTCAGCTCGCCGCCCCCGGCAGCACCCGGTAGGCCTCGACCTTCTGTTCCAGGCCCTTGAGCTGGAACTCCCCCATCGCCTCGGTCGGGATCGATCCCCCGAGCAGTTGGTGGGTCTCGCCCCCGATGGTGATCTCCCCGGCTTCGCCGACATAGGCCTCGAGCCGGGCACAGACGTTGACCGTGTTGCCGAGCACCGTGTAGTCCACGCGCTTGCGGCTGCCCACGTCGCCCACGACCACGGGACCGCTGTTGATGGCGATCCGGACGTCGAGCGTCGGCAGGCCGCGCCGCGCCCGCTCGGCGTTCCACACCTTCTGTCCCTCGAGGATCTCGAGCGCCGCCCGGACGGCTCGCAGCGCGTGGTCCGGCTGCTCGACCGGAGCGCCGAAGAAGGCCATCACGCAGTCGCCGATGAACTTGTCCAAGGTGCCACCGTGCTCGAAGATCGCCTCGACGGCCGGAGTGAAGAAGCCCTCGAGCATCTCGGCGACCTCGCCCGGCCCGAGCTTCTCGGAGAGCGCCGTGAAGCCGGCGAGGTCGGCGAACAGCACCGTGGCGTTGGTGTGCTTGACCCGCCCGACCACCGTCTCGGCCTCGGCCGGGTCGGCGCGCACGATCGACTCCAGCACCGACGGCGAGTGGTAGCGCTCGAGCCGCGCCCGGACCTGGCGCTCGACCTCCGCCATCTCGGCGTTGCGCAGCCGCTCGACCGCGACCGCGGCGAAGTTGGCCAGGGCGGTGAGCAGGTCCAGGTCCTGCTCGTTGAACGTGCCGGCGTGGAAGGGCGTGTCGACCTGCAGGACGCCGATGATCTTCTCCCCCGACCACAGGGGCGCGCACATCGCGGCCCGGATCTGGTGGATGCGGATCGACTCGCCGCCGGCCAGCCGCTGATCGGCCTGGGCGTCGTAGGTGAGCAGCGCGACGCGGTCGCTCATGACCTGCTCGACCATCGTCTGCGACACCGGCACGTCGCCGTCCGGCCGGTACTCGATCCGGTCCTTGACCCGGGCCAGCTCGCACACCGTCTCGCCGCTCTTCTCGTCGCGCAGCAGGATGAACCCGCGATCCACCGGCAGCGCCTCGAACGCGATCTCGAACACCCGCGCGAGCACCTCGTCCACCGATTCCGAGCGCAGCAGCAGGCGCGCGAGCCGGGTCATGAAGCCGAAAATCTTGCTCGAGTAGGCCTCGTCGAGGGCTCGCCGCTTGTCGAGCCGGACCGCGCCGGTGGAGCGCAGGTCGAGACCGTACTGCTCGGAGAAGTCGGCGATCGAGCGCACGATCGTCGCGGTCCCGACCGACGGCTGCTGCACGCCGCGGCTGGTCGGCATGTTTTCGTCGACCGCGGATTTCGGATCCGGAAGATCGTCGACGTCGAGCTCGAAGATGCCGATCTTGAGGCGGTCCCCGGGCCGGACCAGCGCGCGCTTGACCGTGACGCGGTTGATCTGGACGCCGTTGGTGCTGCCCAGGTCGAGCAGCGCCCATCCCTCGGCCTCGGGGCGCAGGACGGCGTGCCGCCGGGAAACGGAGAAGTCCGGCAGCACGATGTCGTTCTCCGCGCCGCGGCCGATCTTGACCTCGCCGCGGGAGAGCGTACGAGCCTCTTCGTGACCCTGATGCGACCAACGAACGCGTAGCAACTGGGATCCCTCGGCGCGGATCCTACACCTGGGCAGCGGCTTCCCGGAGGGCCCGCGCAGCGCTCTGCTAGCATCCGCCGCCGATGCGCGAAGCGCCGCAGAATCCCCTCCACGAACGCTACGCGAGCGCCGAGATGGCGGCCGTCTTCTCGGGGCGCCATCGCTACGAAACCTGGCGCCGGATCTGGATCGTCCTCGCCGAGTGCCAGCGCGAGCTGGGCTTGCCGATCTCCGAGGAGCAGCTCGCGGCGCTGCGCCGGGCGGCTCCCGAGCTCGACCTCGGGCGGGTCGCCGAGATCGAGCGCGAGACCCGGCACGACGTCGTCGCCCACCTGCGCCACTTCGCCGAGCAGGCCGGCCCGGCGGGAGGCATCCTCCACCTCGGAGCGACCTCGGCCTTCGTCACCGACAACACCGACCTCCTGCTCGCCGGCGAAGCCCTCGACCTGCTGACCGGTCGACTGGCGACCGCGATCCGCGCGCTCGCCGACTTCGCCCGGCGCTGGCGCGCCCTGCCCTGCCTCGCCTACACCCACTTCCAGCCCGCGCAGCTGACCACGGTCGGCAAGCGCGCCTGCCTCTGGGCCCAGGATCTCGTCCTCGACCTGGCCGAGGTGCGGCGCCGGCGCGAGCACCTGCCGGCGCGCGGCGTCAAGGGAACGACCGGGACCCAGGCGAGCTTCCTGACGCTCTTCGACGGCGACCACGCCAAGGTGCGCGCCCTCGACCGCCGGGTCGCCGAACGGCTCGGGTTCGGCGCCAGCCTGGCGGTCTCGGGACAGACCTACACCCGGAAGCTCGACAGTCAGCTGCTCGCGGCGCTGGCTGGGATCGCCGAGAGCTGCCACAAGATGGGCACCGACGTGCGCCTGCTCCAGGGCGTCGGCGAGCTCTCCGAGCCCTTCGACACCACCCAGGTCGGCTCCTCGGCGATGGCCTACAAGCGCAATCCCGTGCGCTCGGAGCGCATGTGCTCGCTGGCCCGCCGGGTGATGACCGACGCCGCCAACGGCCCGGTCACGGCCGGGATCCAGTGGCTCGAGCGCAGCCTGGACGACTCGGCCAACCGGCGGCTGGTGATCCCGGACTCGTTCCTCGCCGCCGACGCGGTCCTGGGCCTGGCCGGACACGTCGCCGCGGGTCTCGTCGTCCACGAACCGGTCGTCGCCGCCCGGGTCGCGCGCGAGCTCCCGTTCATGGCGACCGAGACGCTGCTCGTGCAGGCGACGCTGCGCGGCGGCAACCGGCAGGAGCTCCACGAGCGCATCCGCCGCTACAGCTTCGAGGCCCAGGACCGGGTCGCGGAGGGCGGCGACAACCCCCTGCTTGCTAGAATTGCCGCGGATCCGGAGTTCCGCCTGTCGGCCGAGGAGATCTCGGCCTGGGTCGACCCCGTGGCGTTCACCGGGCGGGCCGCACGGCAGGTGGACGAATTCGTCGAGGAAGTCGTGATCCCGGCCCTGGCCGGCGTCACGGCTGCGGCCGCGGAGGCGCCTCGAGTCTGAGCCGTCGCCGCCGCCCTCCCGGCCCATGCGACGCGCTCCCCTCCTCCTCGCTCCCGCCCTGCTGGCCGCGCTCGTGCTCGCGGGCTGCGCCAGCAGCCGGACCCGCGCGGGCGGCGTGACGATCGAGCGCGGCATCGCCTCCTGGTACGGACCCGGGTTCCACGGCCGGCCCACCGCGTCGGGCGAGCGCTACGACATGAAGGCGCTGACCGCCGCCCACCGCACGCTCCCGTTCGGCACGCGGGTCGAGGTCCGCAATCTCGACAACGGCAAGAGCGTCGTGGTCCGGATCAACGACCGCGGTCCGTTCGAGAAGAACCGCGTCATCGACCTGTCCCAGGCCGCGGCGCGCGCCATCGGCATGATCGGGCCCGGCACGGCGCAGGTCGAGCTGGTGGCCGTCGGCCGCTCGGACCTGCCTCCCGCCGCTTTCGCGGTCCAGGTCGGCGCGTTCCAGGACGAGGAGCGGGCCCAGCGGCTCGCCGCGGATCTGTGCTCCCGCTACCCCCAGGTCGAGGTGCGCTCCGACCGGGTCTGGCATCGGGTCCAGGTCGGTTCCTTCCCCGACCGCGCGCACGCCGAGCGGTTCGCCGAGCAGCTCGCGGCCGCCGGCTACACCGCGGTCGTCGTCCCCTTGTCGGGGATCGGCGTCGCGGCGCGCTGAGGCGCCCGGCCGCGGCGTCAGTCGACCTCGAGGTAGCGCACCTTCGCGACCTCCGGCAGCGCGGCCAGCCGCTCCAGCAGATCGCCCGGCGGAACCTGGTCGAGGCGCAGCACCGAGAGCGCCTGCCCGCTCGCCTCGTGGCGCGCGAGGTGGATGTCGCCGATGTTGATCCCGGCCTCTCCGAGCAGACTCCCGACCCGGCCGACGACGCCCGGCACGTCGCGGTTCTCGATCACCAGGAGCCGGCCCTCGGGACGGAACTCGAGCCGGTAGCCGGCGAAATCGACCACCCGGGCGTCGCGCCCTCCGACCAGCGCACCCGCCAGCTCGAGCGTCCCGCCCTCGGCCGCGAAGCGCACGGTCACCAGCTCCGGCGCCTCGTCGCCTTCGCGACGCACGGAGCGGACGATCTCGATGCCGCGTGCGGCGGCGAGGTGCTCGGCGTTGACGAAGTTGACCTCCTCGCCCAGGAAGCGCGACAGCGCGCCGCGCACCACCGCCACGGTGGTCGGCGCGCCGAGCTCTTCGGCCACGCCGCGCAGCTCCACCTCGATGCGCTGGAGACGCCCTTCGGCCAGCCCTCCCGCCAGCCGTCCGAGGCGGTCGCCGAGCCGCAGGTACGGCTCCTCGCGCCGGCCGCTCGAGGTGAACGGGAGGTTGACGGCGGCGATCGCCAGCGAGCCGGAGAGCGCCGCCAGCACCATGCGCGCGGTCTCCACCGCGATGCGCTCCTGCGCCTCCACGGTCTGGGCGCCGATGTGCGGCGTCGCGACCACCCGCGGGTGCTCGACCAGGCTGCGCCGCTCGGGCGGCTCCTGCTCGTAGACGTCGAGCGCCGCGCCGCCCAGGCGGCCCTGTTCGAGGGCCGCGAGCAACGCTTCCTCGTCCACCACCCCGCCACGGCCGCAGTTGACCACCAGGGCCCCGGGCTTCATCTTCGCCATCCGCCGGGCGTCGAGCAGATGACGCGTGTCCGGCGTCAGCGGCGTGTGGAAGGTGATGGCGTCCACCCGCTCGACCAGCTCGTCGATCGGCAGCATCTCGATCTCGAGGCGGCGGGCGACGGCGGGATCGACCAGCGGATCGTGGGCGAGGACCTGCATCTCGAAGCCCCGCGCCCGCGCCGCCACGCCGCGGCCGATCTTGCCGAAGCCGACGATGCCGAGCGTCTTGCCCTGGAGCTCGGTGCCGACGAAGCTCTTGCGGTCCCACTCGCCGCGCTTCATCGAAGCGTCGGCCGCGGGCAGGTGGCGCGCCAGAGCGAGCAGTAGCGCGAAGGTGTGCTCGGTCGCCGACATGACGTTGGCGGTGGGCGCGTTGACGACCAACACGCCGCGCTCGGTGGCGGCGGTGACGTCGACGTTGTCGACACCGATGCCGGCGCGGCCCACGACCTTGAGCCGGGTCGCGGCCTCGAGCAGCGATCGGGTGACCTTGGTGGCGCTGCGCACGACCAGGGCGTCGATGTCGGCGACCAGCTCGGCGAGGCGGGGACGGTCGGCGGGGGCGAGGACGGAAACCTCGGCGCCGGCCGAGCGGAGTATCTCGAGCCCGCTCTTCTCGAGCGGGTCGGCGATCAGGATGCGGTGCACGAACGGACCTCCTCCTCCAGCGAAGTGAGCAATGCGGCGAGGTCGCGGTCCCGCACCTCGCCCATGTGCCCGATGCGGAAAGTCGTCGGCTTCCACCGGCCATAGCCCCCGGCGACCACGAATCCCCGGCGCGACAGCCGGCTCACCAGCTCCGGCGCCGGCGTTCCGGCCGGCGCCCGCAGGCAGGCGACCGTACGCGAGCGCGCGGTCGCGACCGAGGCGTACGCGAGCCCCGCGCGGGCTGCTGACTCCGCGGTCTGGCGGGCCAGCCGGGCGTGGCGCTCCCAGCGCGCCTCGATCCCCTCCTCCGCGATCCGCTCGAGCTGGCGGGCGAGCGCGAAGACGACCGGAATCGCCGGCGTCGTGATCGGCCCGCCTTCGCGCTGCTTGTCGCGGTAGCGGAGCAGGTCGGTGTAGAAGCCGCGGTGCGCGACCCGGGCGGCGCGCTCCTCGGCGCGCTCGGACATCGTGAACACCGCCAGCCCCGGCGGGGCGGCGAGTCCCTTCTGCGTCCCGGCGAAGACGAAGTCGAGGCCCCAGGCGTCGGTCTCGACGCGGTCGCCAGCGAGCGAGGAGACGCAGTCCACGAGCAGCAACGCGTCGCTCTCCTCCTGGACCACCCGGGCCAGCGCCGCGAGCGGATTGACCACGCCGGTCGAGGTCTCGTTGTGGACCACGGTGACCGCTTCGTAGCGCTTCCGGCGCAGCGCCGCGCGCAGCAGATCGGGATCCACCGCCTCGCCCCAGGGCGCCGAGAGCTCGTCGCCCGCGCGTCCGAGCGAGCGACCGATCGCGAGCCAGCGCTCGGAGAAGGCGCCGTTGGTCAGGTGCAACACGTCGCGCTCGACCAGCGAGACCAGCGACGCCTCCATCAGAAGCGTCGAGCTGCCCGTCGCCACCATCGCGTCGCGGCGGGTGCGGAAGACCGTCGGCAGGGCGCCGGAGATCGCCGTCCACACCGCCCGGAACTCGGCCGAGCGGTGCGCGATCATCGGCCGCGTCATCGCCAGGCGGACCTCCTCCATCACGTAGACCGGACCGACGAGAAAGCTGCGGATCGCCTCGGGCATCCTCTCAACTCCTCGAAATCGCGGCTCCCGCGGCCCCGTGCCTCAGGAGCGATGGCGCGGGCGCGCCAGCTCGGCCAGCATCGCGTCGGCGGAGAGATCGGGGCCGCCGCTGCCTCCGGCCTCCAGCCGGTATCCCGTCGCGGCGGGAACCAGCCGGGGCCGGCCCTCGACTCCGCGCGCCAGGACCAGGGCGCAGCCCAGGAAGTGCTCGCGCAGGAGGTCGCGCAGGACCGGTTCGCCGCGCATCGGCTTGACCACGACCGCGCGTCCGCCGCCCACGGCGACGGCGCGCTGGGCGCCCTCGGCGGCGGCGCGCTCGAGGTCGGCGGGAACCGCGGCCGCCGGTGCGAGCTCCAGCCAGCCGATCCGCACGCCGCGCTCGCGCGCCGCGGCGAACAGCTCCGCGAACGCCTCGGGCGGCGCGTCCACCGAGACCACCGCCGGGCTCTTCAACGTCGCTCCTCCGGGTAGAGCAGGATCTCGCGGCGCTCCTGGCGGAACGCGCGCTCGTCGGCGCTCCAGGAGGCGACCCAGTCGTCGAGATCGTCGTCGCCCTCGAGCGCCCGGCGCAGACGATCGGTGCCCGCGAGCAGGTCGATCGCCGGCCGGTCGGCGACGAACTCGTACGGCGCCTCGCGCCACGCCGCCGCCGCGGGCGCCACCGCGCGCAGCGCCGCCAGGACCTCGACGCCGACCCGGAAGGCGTGGACCCGGCCCGGATCGACGAGCGCCAGCTCGACGCCGCCGCAGACCTCGCCGCGGTGCTTCTGATGCCAGGGTCGGAAGTAGGCCGGCACCGCGCGGACACCGGAGAAGGTCGCCGAGGAGAGCCGCCGCGCCAACTCCAGCGGGTCGATGCCGGGCGCCCCCACGAGCCGGAAGGGGCGCGTCGTCCCGCGACCCTCGGAGACCTCGGTGCCCTCGATCAGGCACACCCCGGGATAGAGCACGGCGGTGGCGAAGTCGGGCATGTTGGGGGAAGGGGCGATCCAGGGACGCCCGGTCTCGGGCCACGTCATCGAGCGCTTCCAGCCCTCGACGGCGACGACCGAGACCCCGCGGTGCCAGCGCCGACGCTTGGCTTCGAGGCCGGCGATCTCGCCCAGCGTCAATCCGTGACGGACGGGCAACCGGAAGGCGCCGACGAAGGACTCGAACCCGCTCGTCGGCAGGTTGCCCTCGACCGCTTCCCCGCCGAGCGGATTCGGGCGGTCGAGGATCCACACCTCGAGCCCCGCGCCGAGCGCCGCCTCGGCGGCCCAGATCGCGGTCGCCGCGTACGTGTAGTAGCGGGCGCCGACGTCCTGGAGGTCGATCACCAGCAGCTCCAGCCCGTCGAAGGCCTCCGCGCGCGGCCGCAGCGAGGCGGCGTCGGCGCCGTAGAGCGACACCACCGGCAGCCCGCTCCACGGCTCCGTCGCGTCCGCTCCGGGAACCATGTCCTGCTCGATGCCGTGGAAGCCGTGCTCGGGCGCGAACAGCCGCTGCGGCGCGACGCCCGCGGCGGCCAGGGCGAGGTGCGCGGGAACCAGGTCGCGGGTGACCGAGGCGCCGTGGGCGAGCAGGCCGTAGCGCCGACCGGCCAGCCGCGAGGTGTTCGCCAGGAGGCGGTCGAGACCGGTGGCGATCACGGCTCTCGGGTCCAGGCGCCGGTGCGTCCGCCCTGCTTCGAATCGAGTCGCAGCTGGTCGACGACGGCGCCGCGCTCGACCGCCTTGACCAGGTCGTAGATCGCGAGCGCCGCGGCGGCGCACGCGACCAGCGCCTCCATCTCGGCTCCGGTGCGCGCGGTGACCACGACCGAGGTGCGGACCCGGAGTCCCTCCGGCTCGCGCTCGAACCCGACCGCGACGCTTTCCAGCGGAAGCGGGTGCGCGAGCGGGATCCACTCGTCGGTCCGCTTGGCGGCCTGGATGCCGGCGACGCGAGCCACCGCCAGCGCGTCCCCCTTGGGCATCTCCTCGAGCCGGTCGAGAGTCTCCGCGCCGAGCCTCACGAGGCAGGAAGCGTGCGCCTCGCGGCGCGTGACGTCCTTCGCGGAGACGTCGACCATCCGGGCGCGACCGCGGTCGTCGAGGTGGCTGAATCGGTTGTCGTCGGCCATCGTTTCCGGCCCTTGTCTCGAGCCGTCCCGGCGGGATCGGAATGCTAGCATTCGTGCCCCCGATGAGCCTCCGGATCTCGGCGGTGGTCCCGGCCCTCGACGAGGAGCACGAGATCGTCGCCACGCTGGCCGCCCTCGCGACGGTCGCGGACGAGGTCGTGGTCGCCGACGGCGGCAGCTCGGACCGGACGCGGGAGCTGGCGCGCGGCGCCGGGGCGCGGCTCGTCGAGGGCGCCCGCGGACGGGCCGCGCAGATGAACGCCGGCGCCCGCGCCACCTCGGGCGGGCTGCTCCTCTTCGTCCACGCCGACACCCGATTGGCGCCCGGCTCCCGGCGCGCCCTGGAGGACGCCTGCGGCGCGGGCGCCGTCGGCGGCGCCTTTCGGATCCGCTTCGACGCCCCGGGCGCGCTCTATCGGCTGGGCGGCACCGTCGCGAGCTGGCGCTCGCGGCTGACCGGCCTCGCCTTCGGCGATCAGGCCCAGTTCGTCCGGCGCGAGACGTTCGAGGCGCTGGGAGGATTCCGGGACTGGCCGATCCTCGAGGACCTGGATCTCGCGCGCCGGCTCCGGCGCGCCGGACGGGTGGCGATCCTGGCCCCGGCGGTGGTCACCTCCGCGCGACGCTTCCAGCGCCGGGGTCCGGTCCGCACGGTGCTCGCCAACTGGCGCATCCTCGCGCTCCACGCCTGCGGCGTGGCTCCCGAGCGGCTCGCGCACCGCTATCGCGACGAGCGCTGAGCCGCGCCGCGCGGTCCGCCGCCGCGCTTCCGACCGAACGCACGAAAGCCCTGCGACCGGCCACGTCGCAGGGCTCTCGCGATGCCGCAGCTCGATCCGGTCCTCGCGGCCGGAGGAGCGCTCAGCGACCCTTGTTGAGGGAGTCCTTGAGCTCCTTGCCCGCCTTGAAGCGGACGTTCTTGCTGGCCTTGATCGTGATGGTCGCGCCCGTTGCGGGGTTGCGGCCCTTGCGGGCGGCGCGCTTCGAGACCGAGAAGCTGCCGAAGCCCGGAACCTGGACGCGCTCGTTCTTGCGCAGCGCCTTCGAGATCGCCTCGACCGCCGCGTCGAAGGCCTCGCCCGCGGCCTTCTTCGTCATTCCGTCGACGGAATTCGCAATGTGATCGACGATGTCTGCCTTGCTCGCCATCTCTCCTCCTGTGCGTAAAGGATCGCGGTTCGAACTGCGAAGAGGGACTGTAGGACAGTTGCGGAGGCCTGTCAATACAGGCTTCCGCGCGATTCGTCGCAGATCCGGAATCGTCACCTCCGACGTCGGAAGACCACGACCGAGAATCCGTCGTGACCGTCGCCGGGCAGAACTCGCCAGCGGCCCGGAGCGATCCGCCCGGAGCGGAGCCCCGGCTCCAACTCCTCCAGCGGATCGGCTCGGAACCCCTGCTCGCGGGCCAGGAATTCGGCTGCAAGCCCTTCGTTCTCCTCGGCTTCGATCGAACACGTCACCAGAACCAGCCGTCCGCCCGGGGCGACGATCGGGGCGAGCGCGGCCAGCCACCGCGCCGTCCGTCCGGCGAGCCGTTCGACCTCGGCGACCCCGAATCGCCAGCGCAGCTCGGGGTGGCGGCGCAGCGTCCCGGTGCCGGTGCACGGGGCGTCGAGCAGGACGCGATCGAAGCCGCCGTCGCGCCACGGCGGGAGCCCGGCGTCGGCGGCGACCACGGGTGCGGCGCGGCCGAGCCGGCGGAGGTTGGAGGTCAACCGCTCCAGCCGCGGCAGACCCGGGTCCGCCAGAACGAGGTGCGCCGACGGCTCGGCGGCGAGGATCGCGAGGGCCTTGCCGCCGGGCGCCGCGGCGACGTCGAGCACGCGCTCGCCGGCGCGCGGCACCGGTACCCGAGCCGCAGCCTGGCTGGCTTCGTCCTGGACGTAGAAATCCCCGCGCGCGAAGCTCGCGGTCGTGAGCGGATCCCCGGATTCGACCACCAGCCCCGACGGCGAGAGCGCCCCCGGGGTCGTCACCACTCCCTCCGCGGCCAGCCGTCGGGCGAGCTCGTCGCGCCCGCCCCGGTCCCGGAACGCCAGCAGGTGGAGGCGGCGCGGACCGTTGTCGGCGCGCAGGATCCGTTCGGCCGCCGCGCTGCCGAAGCGCTCGATCCAGCGCGACACCAGCGTCTCGGGATGCGAGTGCTGGATCGCCAGCCGCCGCGCCGGGTCGGGCTCCTCGACCGGCCAGGCGTCGAGCGTCGGCGCCGCGGCGATCCGGCGCAGGACGGCGTTGACGAAGCCCGCGGCGCCGCGGCCGGAGAGCGCGCGGGCATCGTCCACGGCCTCCTTGACCGCGGCGTGCGCCGGCACTCGATCCAGGAACAGGAGCTGATAGGCGGCGACCTCGAGCACCGGCAGGAGCCCGGCGTCGATGGCGTCGAGCCGCCGCGCCGCGGCGGCGGCGATCACGTGGTCGAGCCGCGCTTTCCAGCGCAGCACGCCGTAGACGAGCTCGGCGAGCAGCCGGCGGTCGCGCTCGTCGCGGCCGGCACCGGCGCGCGCCAGAGGCCGGTCGGCCGGCGCGCGCGTGGCCAGCGTCCACGCCACCAGCCGCGCCGCCGAGGCGCGGACTCCGTTCTCTCGACGCAACCCCGGCGCCCTGCCCGCTTCTCGCTCGCCGGTCATCCGCCGCGACCTCCGCTCAGCCCAGCCGGGCGCCCGCGCTCAGCCGCCGGCCGTTGGCGTAGTCGCGACCGGAGACCGGACGCCCGCCCGGACGCTGGACCAGGTCGAGCGCCAGCACGGTGCCGTCGCCGGCCGCCACCCGCAGCGCTTCTCCGGCGCAGCCCAGGAGCACCCCCGGAGCCGACTCCGTGGTCCCGGCCTCCGCCCGCGCCCGGCGCACGCGCAGGGTCTCCCCGCCGGCCGGCAGGAAGGAGCCGGGTTCGGGCTCGAAGGCGCGCACCGCGCGGGCGAGATCCGGTGCCGGCCGCGCGAGGTCGAGCGTCACCGGTGCGCCGAGCTTCGGCGCCCAGGTCGCGCCGGCTTCGTCCTGCGGGCGGGCCGTCACCTCGTCCCGCTCCAACCGGAGGATCGTCGCCACGAGCAGCTCCGCGCCGAGGCGCGCGAGGCGGGTCGAGAGCTCGCCGGCGGTCTCCCCGGGTCCGATCGGCGTCGCGCTCGAGGCCAGCAACGGGCCGGTGTCGAGCCCCTCCTCCATGCGCTGCACCGAGACGCCGGTCTCGACGTCGCCGGCGGCGATCGCCGCCGGAATCGGCGCCGCGCCGCGCCAGCGCGGCAGCAGCGAGGCGTGGACGTTGAGACAGCCCGACCGCGGCAGGTCGAGCAGCGCCTTCGGGAAGATCTGGCCGAAAGCCACGACCACGCCGAGGTCCGGCTCCAGCGCCGAGAGGCGGGCGAGGAACTCCGGCGACCGGACGCGCTCGGGCTGCTCGACCTCGAGCCCGAGCTCGCGCGCCCGCAGCGCGACCGGCGGCTCGCTCGGACGTCGACGACGGCCGGCCGGGCGCGCCGGACGGGTGACCACCCGCGCCGGCGCGCGACCCGCGGCCACCAACGCCTCGAGCGCGGGCACCGCGAACTCGGGTGTGCCGAAGAAGACGAGCCTTGGGATCCGCGCCATCGGAGGCATCGCGCGATGCTACTAGTGGGTCGCGTCGACCTCGTCGAAGTAGTCGGGGGGCACGAGGATCTCGCGCGGCTTCGAGCCCTGGGCCGGTCCGACGATCCCCTCGCGCTCGAGGATGTCGACCAGCCGCGCGGCGCGCGAGAAGCCGACCCGCATGCGGCGCTGGAGGAAGGAGGCCGAAGCCTGGCGCTCGCGCACGACGAGCCGGGCGACGTCCTCGAACAGGTCGTCGTCGATGCCGCCCGGCTCGTTGCCACTCGCCTCGCCCTCGGGCGCTTCGAGCACCGTGGGGTCGAGCTCCGGGCGTCCCTGCCGCTTCAGCCAGCGCACCAGGGCCGCGGTCTCCTGCTCGGAGATGTAGGGGCCGTGCAGGCGCAGCGTGCGCGAGGTGCCGGAGGGCATGAACAGCATGTCGCCGCGGCCGAGGAGCTTCTCGGCGCCGACCTGGTCGAGGATCGTCCGCGAGTCGTGCCGGCTGGCGGTCATGAACGAGACGCGACAGGGGAAGTTGGCCTTGATCGTCCCGGTGAGGATGTCCACCGAAGGCCGCTGGGTCGCGACGATCAGGTGGATGCCGACGGCGCGCGCCATCTGCGCCAGCCGCGCGATCGAGGTCTCGACCTCCGCCGCGGCCACCATCATCAGATCGGCGAGCTCGTCGATGACGATGACGTAGTAGGGCAGCGGCCGGAGGTCCGTGACCCGCGCCTCGCCGGTCTCCTCGGTCAGCGCCAGCCGCTTGCGCACCTCCGGGTCCTGGATCGCGCGGTTGTAGTAGTCGATCGAGCGCACGTGGACCTCGGCGAGGAGTCGGTAGCGACGCTCCATCTCGGCGACCGCCCAACGCAGGGCGTTGGCCGCCTTCTTGGGCTCGACGACGACCTCCGCCTTGAGGTGGGGGATGTCGGCGTAGACGCCCAGCTCGATGCGCTTGGGGTCGATCAGGATGAACTGGACCTGGTCGCGGGTCGCCTTGTAGAGGATCGAGGTGATGATCGACTGCAGGCCGATCGACTTGCCCGAGCCGGTGGCGCCGGCGACGAGCAGGTGCGGCATGCTCGCGAGGTCGGCGAAGTAGGGCTCGCCGTGGATCGTGCGGCCGATCGCCAGGCTCAACAGCGAAGGGGAGCTGCGGAAGCGGTCGTCGGCGAGCATCGGCCCGATCCGGATCAGGCCCCGCCTCGGGTTGGGGACCTCGATGCCCAGGGTCGAACGTCCGGGCAGCCGCTCGATGCGGACCGCCTCGGCGCGCAGCGCCAGCGCGAGGTCGTCCTGCAGGTTGACGATCTGGCTCACCTTGACGCCCGGCGCGGGCTGGAACTCGAAGATCGTGATCACCGGTCCCGGGGAGATCCCCTCGATCGTCCCCTCGACGCCGAACTCGGCGCAGCGCTGCTTGATCGCCTCGCCGAGGCGGATCAGCTCGTCCTCGTCGATCGGCGGCTTGTCCTCGTCGAGCTGGAGCAGCGAGAGCGGCGGCAGGGCGTGCGGCTTGCCCGCCTTCTCGTCGACGAAGCGGAACTCCGCCTGCGGGCGCACCGGCACGGGCGCCGGCGCGGAGGATGCGGAGAGGCTCACCCGGCGCACCGCCAGCGGCCGCTCTCCCGGCTTCTCGTCGCCGCGCAGGGGCAGGTCGACCCGGTCCCTGCCGGCGCCGCCGGCCGCGAAGTGACCCGCCGCTCCCGGCGCCTCGCCCTCGCCACCCAGCTGCACCGGCGCCACCAGCCGGTCGAGACGCTTCTGCTTCTCCTCGGCCACCCGCTGCAGCTGCTTGACCACCACCCGCCGGCGGGCGCGTTCCTTCTCGCGCCGTTCGCGCCGGCGATCGCGGGCCAGGCGGTGCTGCTCCCACGCGTACGCGAAGCGGCGCTGCCAACGGGCGAGGACCTCGCCGAGACTGGTCTGGACCAGCAGCGCGAGACCGACCACGAAGAGCGACCCGAGCAGGACCAGCGCGCCCGCGGCGTTCAGCTCGGCGGCGACCGAGCGGGCCACGAGGACACCCAGCGCGCCGCCCGAGTCGAGCGCTTCGCCGCGCCAGACCAGCTCGGGTGCGAGCAGCTCCGACAGCGCCGGCAGGGTGAGCAGGAAGAGCAGGGCGCCGAGGCCCCGGCCCACGACCTTGGGGCGCGGCCGGACCCGGAGGCGACGCCACGCCAGGACGGCCAGCAGGAGCGGCACCAACAGCGAGACCCAGCCGAGCAGCCCGAACCCGGCGGCGGCGATCTCGGCCCCGACCGTGCCGATCACGTTGCCGATGCCGTCCACCGGAGGGGTGCTCGATTGGTGCAGGAAGCTGGGATCGGCGGGGTGATAGCTCGCCAGGGAGCCCCCGAGCAGCAGCGCCAGCCCGGCGTAGACCACACCCAGGATCTCGCTCCCCTTGGCGGGGGAGATCTCCACCCGGGCAGCGCCCGGCCGGGGTTCGGGGAGCTCGCGCGGCATACGGGTCAGTCCTTCAGTTTAGCACTGATTCTTGTGCAGTTTGCCGCCGCTACCGGATGTCCCGGGGCGCCTCGAGCTCGTTCTCGAGGCGCAGGTAGTCGGCCAGGCCGAGCCGTTCGGCGCGCGTCCCCGGGTCGATTCCGGCCGCCGCCAGGGCGGCCTCGGCGCGCTCCCGCCCGTAGACCGCGCCGACGGCGTTGCGCAGCGTCTTGCGGCGCTGGCCGAAGGCGGCCCGGACGACGCGCTCGAATCCGGCCATCCGCGCCGGGGGGAGCGGCGCCGGCCGCAGCTCGAGACCGACGAACGAGCTCGACACCTTGGGCGGCGGCACGAACGCTGCGGGACCCAGGGTCCCCAGGCGGCGCACCGAGGCGCGCGCCGCCACCAGCACGGACAGGACACCGTAGTCGCGGCCGCCCGGGGCGGCGGCCAGGCGGTCGACGACCTCCTTCTGGAGCAGGAAGGCGCAGCGTGTGCCGGCGGGCGCGGCCGCGACGATGCGCTCGAGGATCGCCGTACCGACCTGGTAGGGCAGGTTGCCGGCCACCGACCACCCCGCGGGCAGCCCGCTCCAGTCGATCTTCAGCGCGTCGGCCGCCACCCACCGGATCGTCGCGGAGGACTCCGGCCGTCCGGCCAGCGGGGCGCGCCGCCGGGCTTCGAAGGCCCAGCCGAGGTCCAACTCGAGGGCGACCACCCGGGCGGCGCCCGCCGCGACCAGGCCGGCGGTGAGCGCACCGCCGCCGGCGCCGATCTCGACCACCGCGAGACCCGCGGGCCGCAGCCAGGTGAGCAACGGCTCCGCCGCCCGGCCGTCCCGCAGGTGGTGCTGGCCGAGCGCCTGACGGTACCGCGGCCGGTCGCCGCGGCGCCACGAAGGGGTCTCTCTCGTCGCCACTTTGGCGTGTCCGGGACGATTCTCGCCCGGATCCGGCACGGATCGCGAGAAGATCCGCTCGCGATTGATGGCATTGGGGTTGCAGCCCTCCGAAGTTCCGGAGGGAGGGACATGGAACCGTCGAGCCTGCCGTCACCACCGACCGTCGAACGCGAGGCGCTCGCCCTGCGCCAGGTCGAAGCCGAGATCCGCAAGGTCCTCGTGGGACAGGACGAGCTGATCCAGCGCCTGCTCGTCGGCCTGCTCACCCGCGGCCACCTCCTGCTCGAGGGGGTCCCCGGCCTGGCCAAGACGCTCGCGGTCAAGACCCTCGCGCGCACCCTCGCGCTGGACTTCAAGCGCGTCCAGTTCACTCCCGACCTGCTCCCCGCCGACCTCGTGGGGACGCTGATCTTCGATCCCAAGCGGGGCGAGTTCACCCCCAAGACCGGCCCCGTCTTCACCCACGTCCTGCTCGCCGACGAGATCAACCGGGCGCCAGCCAAGGTGCAGTCGGCGCTGCTCGAGTCGATGGAGGAGCGGCAGGTGACCTTGGGCGACAAGACCTACCCCCTGCCGGACCCGTTCCTCGTGCTGGCGACCCAGAATCCGATCGAGCAGGAGGGCACCTACCCGCTGGCCGAAGCCCAGGTCGACCGCTTCCTGCTCAAGCTGAGAGTGCGCTACCCGACCCGGTCGGAGGAGGAGGAGATCCTGGAGCGGATGCTGGTCGAGCGGGAGATCGAGGTGCGTCCGGTCCTCGACCGCGAGCGTCTGGCCGAGTTGCGCCGCGCGTGCGACGGCGTCTATCTCGACGCCAAGCTCAAGGGCTACGTCCTCGACCTGGTGGCCGCCACCCGGGACCCCGCCGCGGCGGGCATGAAGGAGCTCGCGCCGCTGATCGGGTTCGGCGCCTCGCCGCGCGCGACCCTCTTCCTCGCCCGCGCCGCGAAGGCGACGGCTCTGCTCGCGGGCCGGGGCTTCGTCATCCCCGAGGACGTCAAGGAGATGGCCGCCGACGTGCTGCGTCACCGCATCGTTCCGACCTACGAGGCGGAGGCGCAGAACCTGACCAGCGACGACCTCGTCGCGCGCCTGTTGGATCGGGTCGAGGTGCCGTAGACCCGGGCGTCCGGGGCTCCGCCGTCATGCTCGCAAAGGTCGTCGATTTCTTCACGCGCCGCCCGGTGGCGCGACCGGGACCGGTCGCCCCGACCCTGCCGTCCGACCTGCTGGCGCGCGTCCGGCGAATCGAGATCAGCACCAAGCGGCTGGTCGATCACGGCGTCGCGGGCAACTATCACTCGGTCTTCAAGGGCCGGGGCGTCGAGTTCTCGGAGGTCCGCCCCTACCAGCCCGGCGACGACGTGCGCACGATCGACTGGAACCGCACCGCGCGCATGGGCTCGCCGTTCGTCAAGGTGTTCCACGAGGAGCGCGACCTGACGGTGTTCCTCGTGGTCGACGTCTCCGGCAGCCTGCGCTTCGGGTCGCGCGCGATCGCCAAGCGCGAGCTCGCCGCCGAGCTCGCCGCCCTGCTGGCCTTCGCCGCGCTGCGCAACCAGGATCGCGTCGGCGCGGCGCTGGTGTCGGATCGTCTCGAGCTCTTCCTGCCGCCGCAGCGGCGGCGCAACCGCGCCCTGAGGCTGGTCCACGAGATCCTCTCGCGGCCGGCGCGCGGGGGAACCGACCTCGAGACCGCGCTCGCCGCGGTCCTCGCCAACCTGCGCCGCCGCTCGGTGCTGTTCGTGATCTCCGACTTCGTCGGCCAACTGCCGCGTGCCGCGCTGCAGCGCGCCGCGTCCCGGCACGACCTCGTCGTGCTCGAGGTCGTCGACCCGCGGGACATCGACCCTCCCGCCGTCGGACCGCTGGTGCTCGAGGACGCGGAGACCGGCGAGGTGGCGCTGGTGGACGGGCGCCGGGCGGCCCCGGCCGAGGCCCAGCGGGTGCGGGCCGAGAGGCTGGCGCTCGAGCGCCTCCTCACCGGGCTGGGCGTGGATCGCCTCGAGCTGCGCACCGACCGCCCCTACCTTCCCGAGCTCGTCGCGTTCTTCGAGCGACGCAAGCGCAGGCAGGCGCGATGAGGGCCCGCCGTTCGCCTCGGCTCGCGTTCGTCGCCGGCGCCGTGCTCGTCGTCGCGCTCGGGCTCGCGCCGCGCGCCGGGGCCGTCGACGCGGCTCCGCCGCCGCACCTCACCGTCCAGCTCGAGCCCCGGCAGATCACCGTCGGCGACCCCGTGACGGCAACGCTCCGGCTCGAGCTGCCGGCCGCGGACGCCGGGCGTCCGGTCCACTTCCCGCAGCTCGGCGACCACTGGGGCGACGCCGTCGTGCTGTCGCCCCCTACCGAGTCGGCACCACCGCGGCACGGATCGGACGCCGCGCCCGCCGGAGGCACGCGCAGCTGGGTCCTGCGCTTGACCGCCTATCGCACCGGCAAGGTCGAGCTGCCGCCGCTGCAAGGTCGAGCTGGCCGGGGATCCGCCGGTCGCGCTGACCACGCCCCACGGACTCGCCCTCGAGGTCCGCTCCGTGCTCTCCGGCCAGGCGGACGACCAGCGGCCCGCGCCCCCCGCGCCGCCGCGTCCGTTGCCGGTGCCGGCCGCTTTCTGGTGGACGGCCGCCGGCTTCGCCGCCGCGATCGCCCTCGCCGCCGCGCTCGTCGCGCGGCGGCGCGCGGGCCCGGCGACCGCCATCGCGTCCCGGTCGCCGATCGCCGAGCTGGAGCGCGCCCTGGCCGAGCTGGGAGCGGACCCGGTCGTCGCGCACGCCGGATTGTCGCTGGCGCTGCGCCGCTACCTGGGCCGGCGCCTCGGCTTCCCCGCCGCCGAGTCGACGACCACCGAGATCGCACGCGGCCTCGGCTCCCGCGGCCTCGAGACGGCGATCCCCCGCCGCACCCGACGGCTGCTGGGCGCTTGCGACGGAGTCAAGTTCGCGCGCCACGCCGCCACCGCCGACGAGCTCGCCGAGCGGCGCGACGAGGCCCGCGCCATCGCCCGCGAGGTCGAATCCGCCCTGGCGCCGGCCGAGGCCGCCGAGACCGCCGAAGCATGAGCTCCCTTCCGACCCTCGCCGACCCGCTCTGGCTGCTGCTGCTGGCGGCGGTCCCGTTCCTGGTCCACCTGCACCACCGGCGTCGCGCCTTCGGGGCGCTGACCGTCTCGCGTCTGCCTCGCCAGACGGCGGGGCGGTGGCGGCTCCACGCGCCCTTCTACCTGCGGACCCTGGCCTTCGTCGTCGCCGTGCTCGCCCTGGCCCGGCCGCAGCTCGGCTACACCTGGGAGGAGTCGACGACGCGAGGGATCGACATCCAGATCGCGCTCGACATCTCGGGCAGCATGGGAGCGGAGGACTTCCAGCCCGACAACCGGCTCGCGGTCGCCAAGCGCGTGGTGCAGGACTTCATCGAACGGCGGCCCGGCGGATCGCATCGGCCTCACGGTCTTCGGGGGCACCGCGCTGACCCGCGCCCCCCTGACCACCGACCGCCGCATGCTCGAGGAGCTCGTCTCCTCGCTCGACCTCTCGGAGGTCCCGGACGGCACGGCGATCGGCGTGGCTCTGGCCGACGCCGCCGCGCGGCTGCGCGCGGGCAAGGCCAAGTCCAAGGTCATCATCCTGGTGACCGACGGCGTCAACAACGCGGGCGAGATCGACCCGCGCTCGGCGGCGGCGCTGGCTCAGGGCCTCGGCATCCGCGTCTACACCGTCGGCGTCGGGACCACCGGGAGGGTCCCGGTTCCGATGCAGGTCCGCGACCCGTTCACGGGCGAGCCGGAGACCCGCCGCGTCCTGATGGAGGTCCAGGTCGACGAGGACCTCCTGCGCGAGATCGCGCAGCGCACCGGCGGGAGGTTCTTCCGCGCCACCGACGCCCGGCAGCTGGCGGCGGTGTTCGCCGACATCGACCGCCTGGAGAAGACGCCGCTGGCCGTCAAGCGCTACGTCCGCTACCGCGAGGCGTTCCCGCCCTTCGCCTGGGCCGCCTTCGCCCTGACCCTGCTCCCCGTCGGCGCCGCGGCGCTGCGCTGGACGGCGGAGCCCTGAACGC
This sequence comes from uncultured Acidobacteriota bacterium, assembly GCA_963781755.1. Classification (GTDB taxonomy): domain Bacteria; phylum Acidobacteriota; class Thermoanaerobaculia; order Multivoradales; family JAGPDF01; genus JACTMI01. Next base: position 191,221 of record CAWAGZ010000008.1, on the reverse strand, counting down.
CGGCGAGCGATGAGATTCGCCGACCCGCAGCTGCTCGCTCTCTCCCTGGTCGCGCCCGCGGCCGCGCTCGCGGTGTGGGCGCTGCTGCGCTGGCGCGAGCGCCGAGAACGGGCGTGGACGAGTCGCGCCCTGGCGCCACGGCTGCGCTCGGGGCGGCCGCGTCCGGCGGCGCTCGTGGCGTTGCTCGTCGCTCTCGCCGTCCTGGGAACGTCGCTCGCCCTGGCGCGACCGCGATGGGGCAAGGCGAAGCACACGGTCGAGCGGCGCGGCGTGGACGTCGTCTTCGTCCTCGACACGTCGCTCTCGATGGCGGCGACCGACGTCACGCCGTCGCGTTTCTGGCTCGCCCAGTCGCTGGTCCGACGCATGGCGAGCGAGCTCCCGGGCAGCCGCGTCGCCCTCGTCGGCGCCGAGGGCGTCGGCGTCGTGCTCTCGCCGCTGACGGTCGACAACGCCGTGATCGACCTGCTCCTCGACGCCACCGAGCCGGGGACCCTCCCGGTGCCCGGCTCGCGCCTCTCGCCGGCGCTGGAGCGCGCCTTGGAGCTGTTCCCGGAGGGCAGCGAGACCCACCCCGTGATGGTCGTGGCGTCCGACGGAGAGCTCCACGGCGAGAAGCTCGACGACGTGATCGAGAAGCTGAAGGCGGCCGGCGTCGTGGTCGACACCATCGCCGTCGGAACCGCCCACGGCTCCCCCATCCCGCTCACCGACAAGCCCGGCGAGTTCAAGCGCGATCGTCGGGGCCAGGTCGTGATCACCCAGCTCGATCCCGCTCCCCTGCGCGCCCTCGCCGACGACACGGGCGGCGTCTTCCTCGAGGCGTCCGACGCCCGGGTGGATCCGGAGCGCCTGGTGCGCCAGATCCAGGACCTGCGCGGCGACGTCCACGGCGTCACCACGCTCGAGACGCTCGAGGAGCGGTTCCAGTGGCCGCTGGGCCTCGCCGTCGCCGCCCTCGGGCTCTGGCTCGTCGAGGGGGCCTACGGCGCCGCGGAGCGGAAGGAGCCGGCATGATCCGTCCGCTCGCCGCGCTGCTCGCCGCCTCCCTCGCCGCGCTCGGCGCGTCCGGCGCGCCGACGACGCCGAGCCCGGCTCCGGCCGCCGTTCCGGGCGCCGCGCGGCCGTCGCCCGCGCCGGGTCCGGCGCCGCTCGCCGAGCGGCTGGGCTGGAACGCGCGGGAGCGCACCCACGCCGGAATCCGCGCGCTCGCCGCGGGACACGCGGCCGCGGCGGCCGCCGCGCTCGACACCGCGTTGCGCCTGCATCCGCTCGATCCGCGCTCGGAGTACAACGCCGGAACGGGGCGTCTCGCGGCTGGACGGTCCGACGCCGTCGGGCCGCTCGAACGGGCTGCGGCCGCCGCCGAGCCGGGGCTCGCCGCCGACGCCTGGTACAACCTGGGCAACGCCCGCCTCACCGCCCGCGACGCCCGGGGAGCGGTGGACGCCTACGTCGAGTCGCTGCGCCGCGACCCCGCGCGCAAGGACGCCAAGCACAATCTCGAGCTCGCTCTGCGCGAGCTCGAGCGGCAGCGCCGCCGGCAACCGGCGAAGCGGCCGGACTCCGGCTCCGGAGCTCCGCCGCAGCAGAAAGGAAAGCCACAGGAAGCGAACTCGAAGGACGGGAGCCAGAGTCCGTCGGTCGCGACGAACCGCGACCGCGGCGGCGCCGAGAGCACGGATCCTTCGGCGCTGCGCAATCGGGGTGCCCGGAGCCGGACGACGGCCGGCCCCGCCGACCGGCCGTCCGGCGCCACGCCCAGCGAGAGCTCCACCGCCGCCACCGCCGGCGCCCGCCCGCGTCCCGATTCGGGCCTCTCCGGCTACCGCGACCAGCCCGACCTCGACGCCAAGCAGGCCGCCGCGCTGCTCCAGGCGGTGGAGAACCTGGAGCGCCAGCAGCGTCGCCAACGCGCGCTCGAACGGGCGCGGGCGCGCGGCGAGCAGGAGATCGACTGGTGAGAGCGCCCGCCCTGCCGCTCCTGCTCGCGGCGTCGATGCTGCCGCTCGCGCTCGCCGGCCCGGCCCGTGGCGATCCGGAGCCGCAGGTCCACGCCGATCTCGGACCCGCCGAGGTCGGCATGGACGGGTTCGCGACCTTCTCGATCGAGGTCTCGAGCCAGGGCTTCGGCCTGCCCAGCTTCGAGCCGCACTTCCGTCTCGACAAGCTCGCCGTCGCCGACGGTCCCTCGACCTCCCAGAGCCAGCGCTGGGTCAACGGCTCCACCTCGGCGAGCACCCGGCTGACCTGGCGGCTCCGGCCGCTGGCGCTCGGCCGCGGCGCGGTGCGCGACCTCAGCGTCACGATCGGCGGCAAGGTCCTCCGGCTGCCCGACCGGGAGGTCGAGATCGTGCGCCAGGCGCCGCCCGGCCGCGCCGCGCCGCCGGCTCCCGCGCCCCTCGACCCGTTCGGCGCCGTGTTCGGAGAGGACGACCCGTTCGGACCGTTCCGGCGACCGCAGCCCGCCGCCCGCGCGCCGCGGATCCGGCTCAGCGACGCCGTGGACCGATCCACGGTGTGGGCCGGAGAGCAGGTGGACTGGAGCCTCCTGCTCGACACCCAGACCGACATCAGCGCGTTCAACCCGAGACAGCTCCCCGAATTCAAGGGCTTCTGGGTGGTCGAGCTCCCGGTGCCCCAGGAGCCGCGGCCGCAGTGGATCGAGGTCGGCGGCGAGAAATTCGGGCGCGTCGTCATGCTCCGCCGCGCGCTGTTTCCCCTCAGGCCGGGCCGCTTCCGGCTGGAGCCCGCCTCGGCGGACGTCGTCGCGCGGATCGCCGACGCCGGCTGGTTCGGGCCGCTCGGTCGCAACCAGCAGGTTGCGCTCGCCACGGAGCCGCTGGAGATCCAGGCCCGACCGCTGCCGCCGGGCCCGGAAGGATTCTCCGGGGTCGTGGGAGCGCTGGACCTCGACGCCGACCTCGACCGCCCGCGGGTCGACGTCGGCGAGGCCGCGACCCTGACGATCACCGCCACCGGTCCCGGTCACCTCCAGGGGCTGGCGCCGCCCGCGCTCCCGGTCCCCGCGGGGCTGCGGTCGTTCGCGCCGCGACCGGAGAGCACGACGCGCCTCGCGCGCGGACGCCTGGAGACGACCGCGACGTGGCGCTACGTCGTGGTCGCCGACCGGCCCGGCCGGTACGTCCTGCCGGCGGTGAGCCTGACCTGGTTCGATCCCGGCTCGGCCACCTATCGGACCTCCTCGACCGCGCCGGCCGCCCTCGAGGTGACCGCCACCGCCCCGGTGACCCGGACCGCGGCGGCCGCTCCGCCGCCGGCGGTACCCGCTCCCGCTGGAGCCACGGGGGGGCGCCGGCTGGTGGCGACGGCCACGGCGCTGGCCGGCCTGGTCGCAGCCGCCGGGCTGGCGGTCGGTCTCCGCCGCCGGTCGGCCCTGCGCACGGGCCCGTCCCGGGCCGCCCAGCGCCACCTCCTGGAGGCCCTCGCGACCGCCCGCTCCGAGCCCTCGCCGCGCCGCGCGGCGACCACCCTGGAGTCGGCTTGGCGGGAGTTCGCCGCCGCACGCTGGGGCCTGCCGCCCGGCCTCGCCGTGGTGCACTGGCCCGGCCGCCTCGAGCCGGCCGGGGTGCCGCGGAGCTCGGCCGCGGCGCTGGTCGAGCTGTTCGACGAGCTGCACTACCTGCGCTACGCGCCCGAGCTGTCGAACGTCGAGACTCTCCGGGAGGAGGTCCTGGAGCACTCCTCCCGGCTGGCGCGCGAGCTGCGCTGAGGAGCCCTCGGCGGCGCCCGGGCGCCCTCGTGGTGTATCGTTCGACTCACTTCGTCTGGAGAATGGCCCGAAAATGGTCGACGTCCTCAGCCTCGACCCTGCCGCGCTCGAGAAGTTCCTCGAGCGGCACCGGGCGAATCCGCCGCACTTCCCCCTGGAGATGAGCCTGGCGGACAACCTGGTCGAGGTCCTGCGCAAGGCCAACGAGTTCGTCCCCTCGGAGGCCGGCTCGATCCTCCTCGACGATCCCCGCAACAAGCGCAGCGTCCGGATGCAGAACACCCTGACCTTCCTCGCCGCCTTCGGCGAGAAGGCGGAAGCCATCGTCGGCCAGACGATCCCGTCCGACCACGGCATCGCCGGCCACGTCTACCAGACCGGCCACGCCTACTTCACCTCCAACGTCGTCACCGACAGCATCTTCGATCCCCGCATCGACCGCTCGACCGAGTACCGGACCTGCTCGCTGATCGCGATCCCGATCCGGATCGGGACCGAGGTGTGCGGCGTGCTGGAGCTGCTCAACCGCGAGGGCGACGCCAACTACACCTCGCACGACCGCAACCTGCTCGAGATCTTCGCCGGCTACATCTCGATCGCGATCCAGAACGTGCTCGACGGCAAGCTCGCTTACGAGTACGCGAAGCGCGACAACCTCACCGGCCTGTTCAACGACCGGTTCCTCCACTCGGCCCTGGAGCACGCCGTCGCGGTGTGCCGCAAGTCGGAGCAGGACCTCTTCCTGCTCTTCCTGGACCTCGACTACTTCAAACGCGTCAACGACACCCACGGGCACCTCGCCGGGAGCCAGGTGTTGCGCGAGGTCGGTCATCTGCTGCGCCGCCGGATCCCGGAGCCCGAGGTGATCGTCGCCCGCTACGGCGGCGACGAGTTCGTGGTCGCCTGTCCGGAGAGCGGACGCGAGGAGGCCCTGCAACTCGCCGAGTCGCTGCGCCTGGAGCTGAGCCGGACCGAGTTCTGCCGGCGCCCCGGCGAGATCCAGCCGACTCCTCTCCACCTCACCGGACTGACCTGGTCGATCGGAGTCGCGTCGCTGAGGTTCTCGATCCCCCCGGAGCTCGACCTCGCCGCGACCAAGAGCCTGCTGCTGCGTCAGGCGGACTCCGCGATGTACCGGGCGAAGGAGGAGGGTCGCAACCGCATCGCCGAGGCGCCCGCCGCCGCCGAGGCGAGCTCCGTCGAGCCGCGCTCGTTGACCCCTCCGAAAGGCGCCTGATAGAGTCCAGGGCGCGCGCCGGTCCCCCCGGCGTCGGCTCCGAAAGACCCCGCCGCCGCTTCCAGGCGGCATCCAGAACTTCCGAGGAAGGACATGACGACGACCCTCCGGCACTCGATCCGCGTCGCCCCGGGCGACGTTCGCGACACTCTCTCGAGCCACGTCCTCGTCGACGGCTACCATCTGGTCCAGGACATCGAGAAGAGCCACGGCGTCTGGCTGCACGACGCCGCGCGCGGCCGCGACATGCTCGACTTCTTCGGCCATTTCTCGACCAATCCGATCGGCTTCAACCACCCCAAGCTCGCCGACGACTCGTTCCGCTCCCGCATCCTCCCCTCGGCGCTCAACAAGCCGGCCAACTCCGACGTCTACACCTCGTTCCTGGCCGAGTTCGTCGAGACCTTCGCGCGGGTGGTGCCCGAGAGCTTCCGCCGTCACCTGTTCTTCATCGAGGGCGGTGCCCTGGCGGTCGAGAACGCGCTCAAGGCGGCCTTCGACTGGAAGGTGCGCAAGAACCTCGCCGCGGGTCGCGGCGAGCGCGGCACCCAGGTCCTGCACTTCCGGCAGGCCTTCCACGGCCGCAGCGGCTACACGCTCTCGCTGACCAACACCGCCGACCTGAGAAAGATCCAGTACTTCCCGAAGTTCGACTGGCCGCGCATCGTCAACCCGAAGCTGCGGTTCCCGACGACGGACGAGGTCCTGGCCGAGGTCGAGCGGACCGAGGGCCAGGCGGTGGCCGAGATCGAGCGCTTCGTCGCCGAGCACCCGCACGAAGCCGCGGCGCTGATCATCGAACCGATCCAGGGCGAGGGCGGCGACAACCACTTCCGGGGCGAGTTCCTGCGCAAGCTGCGCGCGCTGGCCGACGAGCACGATTTCCTGCTCGTCTTCGACGAGGTCCAGACCGGTTTCGGCACCACCGGCAGGTGGTGGGCGTTCCAGCACTTCGACGTCGAGCCGGACATCTTCGCGTTCGCCAAGAAGAGTCAGGTCTGCGGCATCGCCGCCGGGCCGCGCCTCGACGAGGTCGAATCGGTATTCAAGGTCTCGAGCCGCATCAACTCGACCTGGGGCGGCAACCTCGTCGACATGGTGAGGTGTCAGCGCATCATCGAGGTGATCGAGGAGGAAGGCCTGCTCGCCAACGCCGCGCAAGTCGGCGAGCGCATGGTGGCCGGGCTGTGCCGGCTCGAGGAGATGTTCGCCGGCCGGGTGACCAACGCGCGCGGCCGCGGCCTGTTCCTGGCCTTCGACCTGCCCGACCCCGAGACCCGCGCGCGGGCACTCAAGGCGCTCAACGAGGCGGACGTGCTCGGCCTCGCCTCGGGCGAGCGGGCGATCCGCATGCGGCCCCCGCTGGTGCTCTCGGCGGCCGAGGCCGACGAAGGCCTGCGCCGGATCGAGAAGGCCCTGGCGACCGTCCTCGGCTGAGCCGTGGCCGCGGCCCCCCTCCGGGGGGCTGGCGCCTCCCGGCACCTCTGTCTAGAATCCCCGCCATCCAGCCAGCTTCGCGCTGCCAGGAGGCGTGCCATGGACCGAGTGATTCGCCGGATCCGGGGCCGGAGCGTCGTCTTCGGCCTCGCCACCCTCGTCGTCACCTTCGCCTCACCCCCGCGGGCCCAGGCCGCCGGCACGATCTTCCTCGACTCGTGCCGCCCTTCGGGTTGCGTCTACTTCCCGGGCAACGAGGACTCGCGTACGAATCACTCCTCGATCATCAACCAGGTCTCCACCGTCCAGCCCTTCGCGCTCGACGACCCCGCCTGGGCCGAGGTCGTCGCCTGCGTGCAGCGCGAGTTCGCGCCCTACGACGTGGCGGTCACCGACGTCGACCCGGGAGCGGCGACGCACTTCGAGCTCGCCGTCGCCGGGGTTCCGCAGAACATCGGTCAGCCGTCCGGCGTCGGCGGCGTCGCGCCGTTCAGTTGCGGCGTGATCCCGAACGGGATCGCCTTCGCGTTCGCCAACGTCTACTCGAACACCCACGAGATCTGCGTCACCACGGCGCACGAAGCAGCGCACCTGTTCGGGCTCGACCACGAGCTCCTCGAGCGCGACAACATGACCTACCTGTCCGGCTGCCAGGACAAGCTCTTCGCACCCGTCGACGCGCAGTGCGGCGAGTTCCAGGCCCGGGCCTGCATGTGCGGCGGCAACACCCAGGACTCGGACCAGTTGATCGCCGCCGCCGTGGGCCGCGCCGGTCCGGGGTCGCTCCTCTTCCGCGACGGGTTCGGAGAGTGGGACGTCCTGTCCGACCCTCCGGTCGAAATCCCCTCGACTTGCCATTGGGACGAGGTCACCGCCACCGCTCCGCCGCCCGCGCAGGTTGCCGGGGCTCCCGCCCTGCGCTGCGGAACGATCGACCGCTACCGCGCGCTCGGAGCGAGCGCTCCCCGGCGCTGAGCCGTCGCCCGGCCGCGGCTGCGCTCAGCGGTCTCCGCCCGGGCGCCAGCCGGAGAGGTCGCCGCTCTCGAAGCCGTCGCGCAGGATCGGCTCGCCCGGAGTCCTCGGGTCGCCGGGAGCGCAGCGGTCCGCGGGGAAGGCCGAGGGCGCGCTCGAGGCCAGACGGGCGGCCGAGACGATGTGCAGCCGCCGGACCACGGCGCGGTCCAGCCGGACGCGCACCAGGTCCACCGGGAAGGGCTCGCGCCGGAAGAGGTGGAGCGAGCCGGCCAGAGCCGGTGTCTCGTCGAGCTCGACCGCGAGATCGACCTCCTCGTTCCCGGTCCAGCGCTGCGGGGGATCGGCGTCCATCTGGCGCTTCATCTCCAGCCGCCAGCCCGGGTCGATCCCCGGCCACGACTCCACCATCGCCGCGGCCCGCTCCCGCTGCCCAGGGTAGCGCCGCCAGAGGGTCGCCGCGGCCAGCCGCGGCTCGGCCAGGAGCCCCCGCGCGGCGCAGTCGACGGCCGCCCCCCGGGAGGCGACGAAGAGGAGGAACGGGGCTTCCCCGGAGAGCGGGTCCAGGGCCATCGTGCGCGCGAACGCACGCCGTGCGCCCGAGCCGTCCCCGGCCTCGAACAGCAGCGCTCCGGCCCGGAGCCAGAGCGGCCCGACGTCGCCCGCGGCCGCCGCGGCGGCCAGCGCCGCACGGGCGCGCACGGGGGGCGGCGCCGCCGAGGTCCAGGCCCAGCGCGCCCGGTAGAGCGGAAAGGCGGGGTCGAGGCGCGCGGCCGCGGCCAGCGCCCGGACCGCGGCGGCGCGTTCCGGCGCCACGACGGCGCGCGACCACTCGCGCATCGCCAGCGCCGGCCGCACCAGCCAGCCGCCGATCAGGAGCAGAGCGCCCGCGGCGGCCCACCGTCGCGCGCCGGCCCGGAGCGTCGGCGCCACCCCGGCGCCCGCCAGCGCGGCGCCGGCGCTCGCCGCCAGGGCGACCGGCAGCGCCGGGATCTGCAGCCAGGCGTCGCCCAACGACGCGACGGCGCCGCCGAGCAGACCGAGCAGCCCGGCCTCGAGCAGCACCGGATCCCGGGACCGCGCGCGCTCGCGCCAGCGCCGGTACCCGAACAGCCCGAGGCCGGCCACGACCCAGAGCAAGCCGGAGGCTCCCAGCTCGAAGCCCAGCTCGAGCGGCAGGGAATGAGCCTCGCCGACCAACTCGCCGGGCGGATCGACCCCCGGCCGCGGATGGACGAACGGCGCCAGCCGCCAGGGCGTCGAACCCGGCCCCCAGCCCAGCCACGGTCTTCCGCTCCAGCCCTCGAGCGCCGCTCTCCCGTAGACCAGGCGCGCCGACGCCGATTCGTCGCGGCCGACGAGGACCGTCTCGAGCCGGGGCACGGCGAGGCCCAGGCCGATCAGGGCCAGGCCCGCCGCCAGGCGGCCGGCGCGCCCCCAGCGCGGCGCGGCGACGAGGGTGACCAGGACCGCCGCCAGGCCGGCCGAGAGCGAGCGGGTCGCGAGCAGGGCGCCGAGGCCGAGGACGGCGGCCGCCGCAGCGGCGAGCCGGCCGGCTCCCCGGTCCCGCAGCGGCACCAGGGCCACCGGCAGGGCGACGACCAGGAAGGCGCCGAGCAGGTTGTGGTGGCCGAGGGGCAGCGCCGCCCGTCCGCTCGGCCCGTTCCAGGCGTCGACCAGCCCCAGCGCGGCCACCAGACCGACGACCAGGCTCCAGGCCACGAGGCCCCGCCGCCGTGCCACGTCGTCGCCGCCGAGCAGTCCGGCGACCGCCGGTGGCAGGAGCAGGAAGACCGGCAGCAGCAGGAGAGCGGTCGATCCGGCGCGCGGAACCGGCGAAGCGAGCAGGCTCGCGGTCGCCGAGAGCAGCAGCGCGGCGAGCAGCCAGCGCCCCCACGCCCCCAGCCGGAGCGGATCGGAGAGCTCGACCAGGCCGGCCGCGGCGACGCCCAGCAACAGTGCCTGTCCGAGCGGACCCCACGGCCAGGAGGCGGCGCCGGGGAGGGTCCCGCAGCGCAGAGCGAAGGCGCCGATCAGGAGCGCGGGCACCAGCGACCGGAGGCGACCCATGGGCCGCGGCATCCTACCCTTCGCGACTCTCCCACTCGCTGACGCGGGCCCGCCCCGACGGCGCCTGAGATAGACTTCCGGTGCCGGTCCCGCCGGCGCGCGCGCCGCGCGGAATCCCCGAATCGAACTCCCACGGAGTCTCCGACATGACCGTCACCAGTCCGACCGCCGCCGCGGGTGTCCTTTCCCGTCTCGGCATCTCAGATACGAACTCCGGCGCCTTCGCCGGAGAGTGGATCCAGCCCTCCGGCAAGCATTTTCTGTCGCTGAATCCGGCGACCGGCGAACCGATCGCCACCGTCCACGAGGTCTCGACCGACGACTACCACCGGATCGCGGCGAGCACCGCCGAGGCCTTCGACGCCTGGAAACGCTGGCCCGCTCCCAAGCGCGGCGAGATCGTGCGCCAGCTCGCCCAGGCGCTGCGCGAGCACAAGGACGACCTCGGCATGCTGGTGACCCTCGAAGTGGGCAAGATCCGCAGCGAGGGGCTCGGCGAGGTCCAGGAGATGATCGACATGGCCGACTTCGCCGTCGGCCTCTCGCGCCAGCTCTACGGCCTGTCGATGCACTCCGAGCGGCCGCGCCACCGGATGTACGAGCAGTGGCATCCGCTCGGGCCCGTGGGCGTGATCACCGCGTTCAACTTCCCGGTCGCGGTCTGGGCTTGGAACGCCATGATCGCGGCGGTGTGCGGCGATCCCTGTCTGTGGAAGCCGTCGGAGAGCGCGCCCCTGTGCGCGATCGCCGTGACCCGGATCGCGCAGCGCGTCCTCGAGGCGAACGGCGCGCCGCAGATCTTCAATCTCGCGGTCGGCGACCGCCACGCCGTGGGGATTCCGATGTCCGCCGACTCCCGCTTCCCGCTGGTCTCGGCCACCGGCTCGGTGGCCATGGGCCGGGCGCTGGGCAAGGCGGTGGCCGACCGGCTGGGACGGGCGATCCTCGAGCTCGGCGGCAACAACGGCATCGTGGTGACCGCGGACGCCGACCTGGATCTGGCCCTGCGCGCGGTCCTGTTCGCCGCCGTCGGGACCGCCGGACAGCGCTGCACGACCACCCGGCGCCTGTTCCTCCACCGCTCGATCGCCGCCGAGATGAAACGGCGCCTGGTCAAGGCCTACGGCTCGATCCGCATCGGCGATCCGGCCGACGACTCGACGCTGATGGGTCCGCTGATCCACGCCCGCGCGGTCGAGGACTTCCGCAAGGCGCTGGTGACGGCGACCGAGCAGGGCGGCCGGATCCTCGCCGGCGGCAAGGTCCTCGACCGTCCCGGCTTCTTCGTCGAGCCGACCCTGGTCGAAGCCGAGGCCCACATGCCGATCACCTGCGAGGAGACGTTCGCGCCGATCCTCTATCTGTTCGAGTTCGATCAGCTCGACGAGGCGATCGCGGTTCACAACTCGGTGCCCCAGGGGCTCTCTTCGGCGATCTTCACCAACGACCTGCGCAGCGCCGAGAGGTTCCTCTCGGTGGACGGCAGCGACTGCGGAATCGCCAACGTCAACATCGGGACCTCGGGGGCCGAGATCGGCGGCGCGTTCGGTGGCGAGAAGGAGACCGGGGGTGGTCGCGAGGCCGGCTCGGACGCCTGGAAGGCGTACATGCGCCGTCAGACCTGCACTCTGAACTACGGCGGCGAGCTGCCGCTGGCCCAGGGCGTCCACTTCGACCTCTGATCCTGCCGTCCCGCCCGGTCCTCAGCGGTCGAGCAGCGCCAGGGTGAGGAACGGGACGTAGGTGATCAGCAGCACGATCGCGGCACGCAGCAGGAGCCACGGCAGCACCGCGCGCGAGATCGCGAAGATCGGCTTGCCGAACCGGTAGGAGGCGAGGAACAGGTTGACTCCGACCGGCGGCGTCAGGAAGCCGAGCTCCAGGTTGGCGATGAAGACGATCCCGAGGTGGATCGGGTCGACGCCGAAAGCGAGACCGAGCGGGGCGATCAGCGGCACGATGACGGCGATCGCCGAGAAGACGTCCATCAGGCAGCCCACGATCAGGAGCAGGACGTTGAGGGCGAGCAGGAAGGCCCACTTCGAGGCCAGATGGACGCGCGCCCAGGCCAGCAGGTGGATCGGCACCTGGGCGTCCACCAGCCAGCTCGTCAGCCCGAGCGCGGCGCACAGGATCAAGAGCACGCCGCCGACCAGGACGGTCGCTTCGGCGAGCACTCCGGGGATCCGGCGCAACGGCACCTCGCGGTGGATCACCACCTGGATCGACCGCCGCCCAGAGCGCCGCCGCTGCCGCGGCCTCGACCACGGTCGCCCAGCCCGAGAAGAGCAGAACGACGACCAGCACCGGGAGCGAGAGCTCCCACTTCGCCGCCCACAGGGCCGCTGCGACGGCCCGCAGCGAGAATGCCTGCCGGCTTCCGACGCGGCGCCCCACGACGATGCCGTAGACCGCCGTCGCCGCGACTCCGAGCAGACCCGGGATCAGGCCACCCCGGAACAGCTCCGGGATCGCGACGTTGGCCACGATGCCGTAGAAGATCAGCGGCACCGCGGGCGCGAACATCAGGCCCAGCGACCCCGAGGAGGTGATCAGGCCGAGCGAGAACCGCTCCGGGTAGCGGTCGGCGGCGAGCGCCTGGAGCAGGAGCGCGCCGAGCGCGAGGATGGTCACTCCCGAACCGCCGGTGAAGGTGGTGAAGAAGGCGCACAGCACCGCCACGACGACCGCAGTGCCCCCCGGCATCCACCCCACCAGGGAGCGAAAGAGCTCGAGCAGGCGCAGCGCCGACCTGCCTTCGGCCAGGAAGAAGCCGGCGAGGGTGAACAGCGGGATCGAGGGCAGCGTCGGGTGCACCGCCAGTCGGTATGCGTCGGCGGGTACCGCGGCGATGGGCGTGCCGTCGACCAGGAAGAGCCAGAGCGCGCTGCCGCCGAGCGCCGCGAACAGCGGGCTCCCGGCGACCGTTCCGAGCACGACGGCTGCGAGACCGATCCAGACCGGCGCCCCCTCGAACCAGGAAGGCCGGAGAGCCAGGACGAGCCCGAGGGCCAGGCCCGCGAATCCCACCGCCCGGCCGCTCCATCTCGCGTCCGTCCGCCAGGCCAGGCGGAACGCCACCACGACCAGGGCCGCCGGCATCACCGCCTGGCCGACCCAGACCGGGATCCCGAGCGCGATCTGGTCGCCGGCCGCGCGCTCGACCAGCACCAGGTCCCAGCACGCCGCGGCCAGCAACAGGGCGACCGCCGCCCCCACCGAGCCGCTCACGAGCGCCGCCCACCGCCGCCAGCGGCTGTCCTCGGACAGGTACTCGGTCGTCGCCAGCGAGAGGAGGCGGCCGTCGCGGGCGGCCACTGCGGCGCCCAGGAATCCCAGCCACAGGGTGAGGTGCTGGACGATCGGTCCGGCGCCCGGGAGGGTGGTGCCGAGCGCCCTCGCGCCCAGCGCCGTTGCCGCGATCAGGGCCATCAGCGCCAGCGGGACCGACGCGAAGCCGTCCTCGAGACGGCGGGCGACCGCCTTCAGGGCCGGCCCTCGCTCCCGCGGCGGGCTGCGGCGAGGACCTCGCGCGCCGCCTGCAGGATGTCGGGGGGGACCGCGCTCTCGCGCGCCTCGATGGCGAAGTCCTCGGCGGCCTTGCGCCAGGTCGCCCGTTCGGCATCCGACACTTCGATCACTTCGAGGCCGCGCGCCTTCATCTGCTCGATCGCCTCGTCGTCCTGACGGGGGACCTCGCGGTCGAGCTTCGCCTCGGCGTCGGCGGCCGCGGCCAGCAGGAGCTCCCGGTCGGCGGACGAGATCTTCTGCCAGGCCGAGGTCTGGACCACCACCGCTCCGATCAGCGGCGCCAGCCCGAGGCCCTGCATGTACTTCGTCTGCCGGAACCACTGCATCGTCAGCGCCGCGATCGGCGTCGTGGGCACGACGTCGATCATCCCGGTCTGGAAGCCCATCGTGACCTCGGTCGCGGCCAGGGCGACCGGGTGGAATCCGTTGCGGCTCCACCTCTGGACCTGGGAGTCGTCCCCGGCCCAGACGAACATCTTCTGCTGCTTGAGGTCTCCGACGGTGCGGATCGGCTCGCGCGAGAACAGGTGCACCCAGCCGCCGTTGCCCCACAGCAGCAGCTCGTAGCCCCTCTCCCGGAGGCGACTCTCGAGCTCGGGGCGGATCCGGTCGAGGACGCGCCCGACCTCGTCCCACGATTCGAAGAACATCGGGATCTGGAAGACGCGGAAGGCCGGATCCAGCTCCGTCAGCCCGACCACCGTGAGCGCGCCGCCCTGAAACTGCCCGATCCGCATCTTGCGCACGACGTCGGACTCGTCTCCGGCGACGCCGCCGGGGTAGATGCGCAGCTCGACGCGGCCCGCCGTCTGCTTCGTCCAACGCGCGCCCATCTCGCGCAGCGTCGTGTCCCACAGGGAGCCCTGCGGCGCCAAGGTGGCGATCTTCACGACCTCGGCCGCGGCCGCCGGCCGCGGCGCGGCGCCGAACGCGGCCAGCAACAGAATGGCGCCGATCTTCGTCCTCGTGTGTCGCACGTCAGTTCTCCTCACCGGCGTAGAAGAGGTCGTCGATCCGGGCGAGCAGCGTGCGCGCCCGGTCCTGCGCGATCCGATTCGCCAGGCGGTCGGGCGCCGAAGCGTCCGGATCCACCGCCAGCGCGCGCTCGAGCGCGGCGCGGAAGCCGTCGCGGTCCTGGGCCGCGACCGCGGCGCTGGCCGCCCAGGCCACCCAGGGTCCGGCACGCTTTCCGTCCGCCAGCTCGATCGCCCGGTCGCGGTCTCCGCGCGCCCGTTCCGGCGAGCCCCCGAGGGCCGCCGGAAGCGCGTCGAGCGGGATCAGCGCCTCCTCGATCGCTCCCCGTTCGAAACCGGGGTCGAGGGCGAGCGCGCGGTCGAACAGGGCGCGCACCGCCGGCAGGTCGGCGACCAGCTCGGGACGGTCGGTGCCGAGCGAGATCGCCGAGCCCCAGGCGGCGCCGGTCCAGTAGAGCAGGCCGACGTCGGCCGGCCCGGCGCCCGCCAGCGCGCTGCCGGGGCTCCGGGAGAGCGCCGCCGGAGCGCCGGGAAGACGCCGCTCGAGCGCGCGCCGGCAGTAGCCGAGCGCCCGCAGGTCGAGCCGCAGGGCCCGCCTCGAGATCTCCCGCGACGCGTCGAACTCTTCGGGCGGCAGGGCCTCGGCGCGCGGCTGGACGAAGCCGCTGGAGTAGGTCACGAAGCCGCGGCAGGCGGCGAGCAGGAGGCGAGGATTGTCCGGGGACTCGGCGATCAGGCCTTCCAGCGACTTGAGGGCGAACGGCAGCGCCTCGGCGATGAGCTCGGGATCGTCGTCCTCCCCCCACGAGGCGCCGCCCGCCGCCAGGGCCGCGCCGATCCGGTCCGCGGCGAAGCGACGCAGCGAGCAGCCGCTGGCGAGCAGGACCAGCGCCACGGCGATCACGACCGGCCCGAGACCGCGCACTGGCGACCCGCTACCGAAGGCCGCCGTCGAGTTCCCCGCTCTTCGCATCTCGAGCTTCCGTTCTCCTCTCGCGTGCGGAAGGATACTTTCCCGGCGACCCTACGAGAAGCGCCGCCGCATCCGCTGTGGAATACTCGTGGCGATCGGAAGCCGATTCCCGGACACGCCGGCGCCGCGGGAATCGCCCGCGCTCGATGAGCGGACCGCAGACCCCGCAACCCCCCGCGCTCGACGGCGACGACGCCTACGCCTCGCTCGAAGCGCCCGACGCCCTGCCGGTGATCTCGCTGGTGCTGTTCACCGTCGCCCTCGGCGCCCGGCCCCTGGTCCGGCTGCTGCCTCCGGAGCTGCGCCCCTACCCGTGGGGCCTGGTGCTGCCGCTGCTGGTCGGGTTGGCGGCGTCGACGCTCGGCGCGCTGCTCGCCACCTGGTCCTTGCGCGGAGTCCGGCGCCGATCGCTGGCCCGGGCCGCCCTGGTGGCCAATCTGATCGTCCTCGGGCTCGACTCGCTCGCCGTCGCCGGGATGGTCTGGATCTTCCGCCGCTGAGAGCCTGTGAAGGAGTCCAGGGCGGGAGGCCTCAGAAATCGACCCGCCGCAGGACGAAACGCGGCAGACAGCGCACGACCCACATCACCCAGCGCCAGATCCCGGGCGCGTAGACCACCGGCGTTCCGCGGTCGAGCGCCCGCACCGCGATCCGGGCGACCGCCTCCGGGTCGGCGGCGAACGGCGGCTCCGGCAGGCCCTCCGTCATCGAGGTGCGCACGAAGCCCGGCTTGACGCAGACGACCCGCAACCCGCGCAGACGGAAGCGGTGGTCGAGACCTTCCAGATAGCGCGAGAGGCCGGCTTTGGCCGCGCCGTAGAGGACCACGGGCCGGCGTCCGCGGTCGCCGGCGACCGACGAGAAGACGCACAGCGTCCCGCCGCCGCGCGCGAGCAGTCGCGACCTCGCCTCCTCGCAGAAGAGCACCGTGCCGGAGAAGTCCGCCTCCAGGGTCCGCCGGGCCAGGCCGCGGTCGCGCTCGAGCGCGTCCTGGGTGGCGAAGAGCCCGGCGGTCACGACCACCGCGTCGAGCCCGTCGAGCGCCGCTTCGGCCGCGTCGAGCGCGGCGGCGAATCCGTCCGGCTCGAGCAGGTCGCAGCGGGCGCCGCCCACGGTTCCCGGCGCGGCGCCGCCGCGCACCTCCAGGTCGCGGGCGCTGCGCTCGAGGTCGCCGGCGTCGCGTCCGAGCAGGAACACGCGGTCGCCGCGCCCGGCCAGAAGGCGCGCGAGGGCGCGGCCGATGCCCCGGGTGGCGCCCAGGACGACGACCTTCACGCCGGATCCCCCAGCAGCCGCACCGACTGCGCGCTGCGCAGGCGCCGGTGCGGATCCCAGCGGTCGCGCACCCGGCCGAACTCCCCGAGGCGCGGCTCCATCGCCGCGAGCTGGTCGGCGCGGACGAAGGCGTCCTTGGCGAGGTAGATCCTCCCGCCCTCGGCGACGACGCGGTCCGCGAGGGCTTCGACCAGCGCCGGAGTGCGGCGGCGCACCGGCAGGTCCAGGGCCACCGAGATCCCGGGGCGCGGGAAGGAGAGCAGACCCTCGCCCGGGTCGCCGCAGTCCTTGAGCACGCAGAGGAAGGACGAGCCGCCGCGCGCCGCCGCCTCCTCGAGGAACCGGCGCACCGAGCCGGGGCGCTCGCGCTCCGGCAGCACGCACTGGAACTGCGTGAAGCCGCCGGCGCCGTAGATCCGGTTCCAGTGCCGGATGGCGTCGAGCGGGAAGAAGAACTTCTCCGGGTGCACCACGGAGCGCCGCGGACGCCGCGGGAAGGTCCGGCGGTAGAGCGCGTTGAAGCGGCCGACGGTCAGATCGTTCAGCACCCAGCCCGGGAACCGGAACGGCACGGTGAGCCGACGCAGCGGACGGGGCGGCCGCCCGGGGGCCTCGTCCGGATTCGCCCAGCGGCCGCAGATCAGGGCCCCCCGGCCGAGCCCCCGCCCCCGCGCCAGGACGTCGACCCAGGCGACGGTGAACGGCCACTCGCGTGCCGCGGCCGCCAGGCGCTCGAGCATCTCGTCGATGCCGCCGACCCGCACCGACTCCTGGAGGATCCAGGGCGAGGCGACTCTCGCCAGGTCGAGCTCGACCTCGAGAACGTGGCCGGTCAGTCCCATGCCCCCCAGCGTGGCGCGGAACAGCTCGGCTTCGCGCTCGCGCGAGCACTCGAGGACTGCGCCCGACGCGGCCATCAGACGGAGCGAGCGGACGTGGCGGCCGAAGGTCCCGTCGACGTGGTGGTTCTTGCCGTGGACGTCGGCGGCGACCATCCCGCCCAACGTCACGAACTGGGTTCCGGGCACCACGGGGGGGAACCAGCCGCGGGGCAGGAAGGTCCACACCAACTCGTCGAGCGACACACCGGACTCGGCCCGGAGCCGTCCGGTCGCGGCGTCGAAGCCCAGGATCCGGTCGGCGCGGGTCGAGCCCGCGACCGTCGTGCAGCCGGGCGGGGGCAGTGCCGAGTCGCCGTAGGAGCGTCCCAGGCCGCGCGTCAGCGGCGCCTCGCGGGCGACCTCGGCGAGGTCCTCCGAGCGCACCTCGCGCCCGGGGACCGCGATGCCGCCCCAACCGGCGAGCCGCTCTTCACGCCGTCTTGCCATCCGGGCCGAACGATACCGGAGAAACGAAGAGGGAGGGGCGTCGCCGCCCCTCCCCCGGATGCTGCAGAAGCGTCAGTCGATCAGAAGCTGAAGCGCAGGCCCAGCTTCGCCTGCCAGCGCGAGCGGACGTCGCCGGTCGAGTACTGCGAGCCCGGCCGCAGGGCGCCGTTGAACGACTCCTGGTAGATCGGCTTGCCCGTCGCCGCGTCGATGCCCTGGTACTTGACCGGCGTCGTCGTGCCGAAGGCGACGTACTGCACCACGCCGTTCTGGGAGTCGATCAGGTTGAGCAGGTTGAGCACGTCGAGCGTCACGTCCGTGCGCACCATCTTGATCGGGATTCCGAGCGCGTAGTGGAAGTCCAGCAGGTGGCTCCACGGCGAGACCGAGTCGTTGCGGTCGAGGATCTTGCCCGCGGTGCTGCTGACACCGGCCGCGTGGAGGTACGACGCGAACACCGAGTAGGGGATGACGTCCCCGGCCGAGTTCTTGAGGATGATCTCGTCGGCGCTGTGCGGAACGTAGAGCAGATCGTTGGTGGTGAAGCCGTCCTTGTTCGGGTCGCCGCCCATCAGGACCGAGTACGGGAGGCCCGACTGCACGTTGTAGTAGAGCGCGAACGTGTGGTCGACCGGACCGGTCTTGAAGGTGTACGACGCGGCGATGTTGAAGCGGTGCTCGATCTCGAACAGCGACGTCCCGTTGTCGGCCTTGTAGATGTCACCCTTGGTGGGAGCGAACTGGAAGTTCGAGACCGCGCGGCTGCTGGTGGCGTCGAAGGCCGAGTTGGCCTGCATGTGGGTGTACGCCGCCGACAGCGTCAGGCCGTTCATGTAGGGCCGCGACAGCTGGATCGACTCGGTCAGCTGGTCGCCTTCGCTGGTGTTGGTCAACAGGTACGCGTCACGCAGGTCGCTGGAACGCGAGCTGTAAGTGGGCCGTCCGTCGAGTGGGCTGGTCCCGGTCTGCACCCGGTTGACGCTCTTGTAGAAGACGTCTTCCTGGGTCTTGGTGTAGATGACCTCGGCGGTTCCGCGGACACCCCAGAACAGCTCCCGGTCATAGCCGAGGGTGCCGCGGAAGACGCGCGGGAACTTGAAGTTCGGATCCACCAGGTCGACCGACAGCGAGCCGGCGGCTCCGAGGTTGTGCGGCTGGTTGTTCGGGTCGGGATTGAACGCGATGCCTCCCGGCAGCGAGCTGTTGAACGTCAGGGCCGTCGACTCGACGCCGGTGTTGGCGAAGGCGTTGGAGATCCAGACGTAGGGAGTGCGGCCGGCGAAGATGCCGAGACCGCCGCGCACCTGCTGCGTGCCGTCACCGGTCGGATCCCAGTTGAAGCCGATCCGCGGCGACAGGACGACGTCCTCGCTCGGCGTCGCCGCCGTGCTGTAGCCGATGGCGTTCTGCACGATCGGGTTGAACGACGGCGAGTCGGGGAACTGCGAGGTGTCCGCGCGCAGGCCCAGGGTCATGGTCAGACGGTCGTTGACCCGCCAGTCGTCGCCGGCGTAGAGGCCGTACTGGCTGACCTTGAACGAGGTCGCGGCGCGCGGATTCGCACCGTTGGCGAAGCTGACCGAATACTGGGTCGCCGTCCCCGCCTCGTAGGCCGCCAGGTCCGGGAAGTAGTAGTAGCCGTAGGCGTCCGACAGGAACAGGTTGTCGAACTTGAAGAACTCGTTGTGGGTCCCGATCGTGATCGAGTGCGGGCCCCTGAGGAACGTGAAGTTGTCGGTCAGCTCGAGGATGTCCTGGTCCAGCGAGTTGGCGCCGGAGAAGCGCTCGGTGCCGGCGTTGATCTCGCCGTTGCGCGGTCCGGTGCCACCGATCTCGACCGACGGGAACTTCACCGGCACGTCGCGCACGTCCCGGATCGTCTGGTAGCCGATCCGGCCCTCGTTGTAGGACGAGCCGAAGACGCTGTTGAGCTGGGCGATCGTCGAATTCGTCTTGTCGGCGATCGCGTAGATGGCGGTCGGGAAGCGGAAGGTCGAGAACGACCGGTTGGCGATGACGTCGCTCGACGCGTCCACGTAGTTGTGGCGCAGGGTGAGCTGCTGCCCCGGAGCGGCGTTCCAGTCCAACCGCAGGAAAGCGAGGTCGCTCGGGGTCTCGCCGGAGATGTCGCCCAGCCCGCCCGGATCGTAGCCGTAGGTGTTCTGGGTGAAGCTCCGGAACTCGGCGGCCTCGGCAGGGTCGAAGAACACGGTGCCGGTGGTGCCGTCGGCGGAGACGCCGGTCGGCGACGACTTCCGGTTGCGCTCGCCGTTGAGGAAGAAGAAGAGTTGGTCGTGGATGATCGGGCCGCCGAGGCGGAAGCCGTACTGGTCCTCCTTGAACTCGGCGATCGGCTTGTTGAACGGACCGTCGCCGACGTACGACTCGTTGCGCTTGGATCCGTACACCGAGCCGTGGAACTCGTTCGAGCCCGAGCGCGTCACGGCGTTCAGGCCGCCGCCGGTGAACCCGCCCTGGCGGACGTCGTAGGGCGAGACCACGACCTGGATCTGCTCGATGGCGTCGAGCGAGATCGGCTGGCTGTCCGCCTGGCCGCCCGGCGTGCCGCTGGCCGCCAGGCCGAACAGGTCGTTGTCCACCGCGCCGTCGATCTGGATCGTGTTGTAGCGGTTGTTCTTGCCGGCGATCGACATCACCGTCGAGGTCGCATCGTCGGGAGCGATGTTGACGTAGGGGTTCGTGCGCGCGAAGTCCTGGAGGCTACGCCGGACCGTGGGCAGCGACTGGATCTGGGCCAGCGAGACCGCGGACGCCGAGCCGGTGTGGCTCGAGTTGAGGATGTCGTCCGCGTTGCCGACGACCTCGATCGACTCCGTGACCGCGGCGAGCGGCAGCTTGATCTCGATCTGGGTCGTCGCCCCGAGGTTGACCGTGAGGTCGTTCACGGTGGTGTCCCGGAAGCTGTCGAGCTTGGCGGTGATCGAGTAGGGGCCGCCGATGCGGGCGTTGGGGATCGTGAAGCGACCGTCGGCGCCGGTCGTGGCGGTGTAGACGGTTCCGGTCGGCGTGTGGACGGCCGAGATCGCGACGCCCGGTAGCACCGAGCCGTCGGATTCCGCCTTCACCTGGCCGGTCAGCGTGCCGTTGGTCACCTGGGCCTGGGCCGCGGCGGCGAAGCCGAGCGCGAGCACGGCGACGAGCGCGGCGAAGGTTCGCCGGCCACTCTGGAAACACATTTTCGACATCCTCTCCTCCTCTTGGAGATATGGGGCTGCGGATCGTGAACGCCCCGAGGTTGCGATCGATCTTCGGGTCGTGTGCACTTCGAGTTGAGAACCTATCGAGTAGACCGAACGACTCTTCGGTCGGGTCTTTGACATCCGGGTGGCACCCGGTTCGGAGTCGGGCCGAATACTATCGCTGGTAGGCAAGTCGGCAACTGCCCCTATGGGTTGTACGATTTCATGCCAACCGGCCCCGGATCACCGCCAAAGCGCCCTCCCGGACCGTGAACCGGATCCCCTCCGGACCCGCCGTGCCCAGGGACTCCCCGTCGCCGGCCACGGCCTGGCGCCGGTCGAAGCGGAGGGTCGAGCCCGAAACGGTCCGCCGGACGACGGCGGGATGCCCCAGATGCCGCCCCGAGTAGACGCGCGGAAAGAGCGCCAGGAGGCGGAGCTTCGACAGCCGCCGGATCGCGACCAGCTCGAGCCGGCCGTCGGTCGGGTCGGCTCCCGGCGCGAGCAGCATCCCGCCGCCGAAGTACGGGGTGTTGGCGAAGGCCACCAGGTAGAACTCGCCGGTCAGCGGGCCGTCGTCCGACTCGACCTCGGCGCGGGGGATCCGGAAGTTGCGCAGGGTCGCCAGGGTCGCCCAGGCGTACACCGCGGGCCCCCGCAGACGTCGGATCCGGGTGCGCGCGTACTCGGCGACGGCGGCGTCGAAGCCGGCCCCCGCGACACCGCAGTAGGGGCGGTCCCCCGCCAGGCCGAGATCCATCCGGCCCGGTTCGCCGTGGAGAGCGGCGGCGAAGGCCACGCCGGGGTCGTTCGGATAGCCGAGCGAGCGGGCCAGGTCGTTTCCGGTCCCCGCCGGGATCGGCGCCAGCGCGGTGGCGCTCCCGGCGAGGGCGGCGGCGGCGTGGTGCCAGGTACCGTCGCCGCCGGCGACGAGCAGTCGGTCGATGCCGTCGGCGGCCGCCGCGCGCGCCCGCCGTGCCAGGTCGGCGACGCTCGAGCTCTCCTCCAGCACGATACCGGCGCGGGCCGAGAGACGCTCGAGGCGCCGGCGAAGCCGCGCGCCGCGTCCGCGGCCCGCGCTCGGATTGAGCAGCATGCGGGCGCTCATGGAGATCGTCGGATCCTATCCGCGGGCGGTCCGCGGCGCCCGCCGCGGCCATCGGGCGGGCGGCGTCGGGAACGCCGGCGGGCGAGCTAGACTCGAGAGCCGTGCCCACGCCCCGCGTTCATCTCCTGGTCTGCACCAACGATCGCGGCGAAGGCGCCGCCAAGCCGTCGTGCGCGCGGCGCTGCGGCGTGGAGCTGTACTACCGGCTCAAGGACCGGATCAAGGAGCTCGGCTTGCGCGACGAGGTTCTGGTGACCCGCACCGGTTGCCTCAAGCACTGCAGTCGCGGGACGACCGTCGCGGTCTGGCCGGGCAACCACTGGCACGGCGCCGTCGAGGTGGCGGACGCGGACGAGCTCCTCGAAGCCGCGCGGCGCGGGGAGCACCTGGAACGGCGGCGGATGCCTCCGGGACCCTGGGAGTGACCGCGGGCCCGCCCCGCTGTCTGCTGCGACGGGCGGTTCCCACCGAGCTCGCGCCCCTGGTCCGCGCCACCGACGGCGGCCCCGCGAGACGCGACACGCGGGCCGCCCTGCTCGACGACGGAGAGCGCCTGGCCGTGCGCTTCGAGTGCCGCTCGCCGGCGCCCTGGGCGACCCTGAACCGCCGCGACGCGCCGCTCTGGGAGGAAGAGGTCGTCGAGGTCTTCCTGGCCCCCGGCGACGCGCCCCCGACGTCCTATTTCGAGCTCGAGCTCAACCCGATCGGCACGGTCTTCGACGCGCGGGTCGCCAATCCCCACGGTGACCGGCGCGATCTCGTCGCCGACGCGGGCTGGGACTGCCCGGGGCTCGCCACCCGGGTCGCCGTCGACCGCCCGGCCGCGCTCTGGCGCGCCGAGATGGTCATCCCCTGGCGATCGTTGCTGGACGAAGGAGCCGAGCCTCCGGTGAGCTGGAGGCTCAACCTCTATCGCATCGACCGGCCGCGGCCGGGAGAGGCGGAGTTCTCGGCTTGGTCGCCGACCCTCGTCGAGCCGGCGGACTTCCATCGACCCGATCGCTTCGGTTTCGTCACGAGAATCGAGTAGACTCGTCCCCTCGTCGTCACGAAACCGAAACACTCGACCGATGGCCAACCCTCCCTTCGATCTCAAGACCGCTTGCGCGCACGTCGCACGGCGGGATCGCACCCTTGCGCGTCTGATCCGTGACGTCGGTCCCTGCGAGCTCGAGATCGTGGCCCGGCGCAGTCCCTACGAAGCGCTGTCCAAGTCGATCGTCTACCAGCAGCTCACCGGCCAGGCCGCGGCGACCATCTACGCCCGCTACTGCAAGCTGTTCGGCAGTCGGCGCTGTCCCCGACCGCAACAGGTGCTCGACTCGCGGATCGAGACCCTGCGCAGCGCCGGGCTGTCGCGGACCAAGGCCGAGGCTCTGTGCGATCTCGCCGGCAAGGCCCTCCAGGGCATCATCCCGACCCGCTCGCGCGCCGAGCGGCTGAGCGACGACGAGATCGTCGAGCGACTCACCGAGGTGCGCGGCGTCGGCCGCTGGACCGTCGAGATGTTCCTGATCTTCACGCTCGGCCGGCCGGACGTGTTGCCGGTCGACGACTACGGTGTCCGCAAGGGATTCGCCCGCACGTTCGGCAGGAGGATCCTGCCCAAGCCGAAGGAGCTCACCGGTCACGGCGAGCGCTGGCGCCCGTACCGCACGGTCGCCAGTTGGTACCTCTGGCGCGCCAACGAGCTCGAGTAGGTTTCCGGTCGCGGCCCTCCCCGGGGAGGAGAACCGGCGCGTGAAGACGGAGGACCCCGGGCCGCCGGCGAGCCGCCCGTTCCCGTGAAAGCACTCACCCGCTCTCGCACCCGATGGCTCCTCGTCGCGTTCGGCGTCGGCTCCCTGGGGATCTACCTGAGGGCGCCCGGCTACGACGACGCCTTCATCACCTACGCCTACGCACGCTCCGTCGCGAACGGGGCGGGACTCACCTGGCACGGCGTCCCGGCGCTCGGAACCACCTCGCCCCTGCTGGCGCTCGTGCTCGCCGCGGCGCAGTACCTGCTCCCGCTCGGGATCCCGGTCTGGGGCGCGATCCTGGGCTGGGTCTCGATCTTCGCCATCGCCGTTTCGCTGCTCGATCTCGGCGCGGGCGAGGGATGGGCAGGGGCCGGCGCCGTGGCCGCGGCGCTGCTCGTCGCCGCGCCGCTGCTCGAGGACTACGTGGGCGGCGAATTCCTCCCCGCCACGGCCGCCGTGCTGGTCGCCGCCGTGGTCTGGAGGCGGGGTCTCTGGCTCCTCGCCGGAATCCTGCTCGGCATCGCCGTCGCTCTGCGCCCGGAGGTCGGCCTCGCCGCTCCTCTGATCGCCCTGGCGGCGCAGGCGGGTGCGTCGCCGCAGGGCCGACTCCGCGCGACCGCGCGGGTCGCGCTGGTCGCCGCGTCGTGCTGGGCCGTCTGGTTGGCCGTCCTCTACCGGCTCGCCGGGACGCTCCTCCCGGCCTCGCTGGCGGCCAAGCGCGCCCAGGGCGACAGCCTCCTTCGGCTCTGGCCCCGGGGCTACCATCTGCTCGCCACCCTCGCCGGGGGCGCGCCGGGCGACCTGGTCCGCGACCCCGGCGCGGCAGGGACGATCCTCCTGCTGGCTTGCGCCGCGGCGGGTCTGGTCGCCTGGGTCCGGTTCGGCGGACGTCGCCGTCCCTTCGCCGCCGCCCTGCTGGCGTGGGGACCTGTCCACTGCCTCGCCCTCGCGCTGCTGGGCGTGGGTGCCTACGCCTGGTATGCGACGCCTCTCGCGGTGAGCTTCGCGGTGCTGGTCGGCTGGGCCTGGGAGCTCCCCCGCGCCTCGCGGCCCGCCGTGCGCCGCGCGCTCAGGATCTCGACGATCTTCGCGCTGGTCGCCATCCACGTCGTCGGTCCCGGACCGGAGCTCCGCCTGCCGCGTCCCCGGACCGATCCCAAGCGCGAGGCGTACGCCCGCGTCGCCGAGCTTGCCGACGCCTACCCGGAAGGTACCCGGCTGGCGGCCTACGAGGTCGGCTACCTCGGCTACGACACGCGGAATCCGGTGATCGATCTGCTCGGCATCGTCACCCCGGGAGTGCCCCTCGACAGCATCCGCAACGGCGATCTGGCCCGGGTGCGCGAAGTGCTCGCCCCCGATCTCCTGATGCTCCCCCTCGACGGCGGGTCGCTCGTGCGCTCGACCGTCGGCGAGCCGCTGCGCTTCCTGTCGCGCTTCGCGTTGGACCAGCTCTTGCTCCAGGGACGGCCGCCGATCGCCGTCTACCGTCGCCAATCGCTCGCCGGCCGGGGCAACGTGATCTCCGACCTCGCGAGCGAGCTCGCGGTCCGGCGGGGACCCGGAGTCTCGATCCGCTACGCGGAGCTTCGCAACGGCTCGGCGCTCGCCGTGGGGCTGCGGCCCCGCTCCCGATTCGGATTCGAGCTGACTTCCGAACCCGGCGCCCGGTTCTTCAGCGGCATCTCGGCCCCGGCGGGGACCGAGGTGACGCTCGAGGCGCTCGAGGGCGGCCGGCGCCGCCGCATCGCGGCGGCGACGGCGGACGGGGCTCCGCGGTGGAGGGTCTGGAGCGCCGATCTCGACTGCGCGGCGACTCCCTGTCGCTTCGAGGTCGGCTGCGACACCCCCGGGCCGGGAGGCTGTCTGTTCGCCTTCCCCTGCCTGCTCCACCCGAGCCGGACGAGTCCGGCGGACCGCTGAGGCGCATCGGCGCCGCGGGCGCTACGGGCGCGAGACCAGGGCGACGGCGGTCTTCGGTCCGCGCAGCGCGACCCAGGCGACGAGCGAGACGGCCACCGCGAACAGCCCCAGCGCCAGGCCCCACCAGATGCCGGCCAGGCCCATCCCCAGATTGCGGCTCAGCCACCAGCCGAGCGGCAGTCCGAATGCGTAGTAGCCGACGAGGTTGAAGACCGCCGCCGGACGGGTCCGTCCCATCCCGCGCAGGATCCCGCCGCCCACGACCTGAAGGCCGTCGAAGAGCTCGAACGCCGCGACGATCGGCAGCACCGCCGCCGCCGCCGCGACGATCGCGCCGTCGGAGGTGTACCAGGCGGGGATCACGTCGCGTCCGAGCACGAAGGCGAGCGCGAACAGGAGCATGACGCCGCCGCCCATGCCGAACGCGACCCAGGCCGCGCGCTGGGCGCCGGCGCGGTCCCCCGCGCCGATGCGGTTGCCGACGCGGGTCGTGGCTCCGAGCCCGATCCCGAGCGGCACCATGTAGGAGAGCGAAGCCAGGTTGAGCGCGATCGAGTGGGCCGCGAGCGGCAGCGCGCCCAGCCACCCGGCCCACAGGGTCGAGATGCCGAAGGCCCAGTACTCGAGCGAGAGCTGGAACGCCACCGGCGCGCCCAGCGCCGCGATCTCGGCCAGCTCGCGCCGCCGAAGCTGTCGCGGGTCGAGCATCGTGCGCGCCCCGCGCTGCAGGCGTAGACGGCGGAACGCGACGAGCAAGGCGACCAGCATCGCGACTTCGGTCGTCGCCGTGCCGATGCCGGCGCCGACCGCGCCCAGCCGCGGCAGTCCGGCGTGACCGAAGATGAGGAACCAGTTCACCGTCGCGTTGAAGACGTTGGCCCCGAACGCGACCCACATCGCCGGACGCACGATGCCGCGCGCCTGGAGGTACTGGCGCAGGGCGAGATAGAGGAAGAGGAACGGCAGCCCGGGGATCTGGACCCGCACGTAGCGGCCGGCGAGCGCCGCGGTCGCGGGGTCCTGACCGAGACCGCGCAGGATCGGGCCGGTCGCCAGCCAGAGCACGGCGATCGGGATCGTGACCAGGAGCGCGAGGACGGAGCCGTGGAGCAGCGCCCGCCCGAGCCGCTCGCGGTCGCGCGCGCCGTGGGCCTGGGTGGCGATCGGGTCGAGGCCGAAGATGAACCCGGAGGCCACGATGGTGGTGCCCATCACCCAGATCCGCCCCAGGGTCACGGCGTTGAGGTCGAGGATTCCGATGTGGCCGACCATCAGCAGGTCGACGGTCCACAGCAGCATCGCCGAGAGCTGGGTCAGCGCGACCGGAGTCGCCAGCGCGGTCAGGCGCCGGATCTCGCGCCGTACCGGTCGGACGGGTTCCATGCCGGTCGGCGAGTCTACGGGAGGCGCCGGGCGAGCGGAGAAGCCTGGAAGACATCGAAGGCGTCTCGAGGGGACAAGCAACTTCGTTGCATGTCCCCTGGGGGAATCTTTCGCCTCGCCTTTCTGCGGACTCGAGGTCTGTCCAGGGGAGGGGGGAGGGCCGCGGCGCGGCTGGTCTTTGGTCTTTGGGCTCTGGTCTTTGGTCTAGGGGACGACGCTCGACCAGGCGCTGGTGTCACCGCTCTCGAAGCCGTCGGCGAAGATCAGGAAGGCCTGGAACTCGGCGTCCACGCTGCGGTCGGCGGACATCGTCAGGTTGCAGGTCCCGCCGCCCGAGCAGTCGCCGCTCCAGGCGAGGAAGCTCGAGCTCCCGTCGGGCGTCGCGGTGAGCGTCACCGGGGTGCCGTCGGTATAAGCCTCGGTGCAGTCGCCGGGGCACGAGATCCCGGCCGGAACGCTGGTGACGGTTCCGCCGCCGGTTCCGGAGAGCGTCACCGTCAGGGTGTGCAGCGCGACGAAGGTCGCCGTCACCGAGCGGTTCTGGCTCATCGTCACGTTGCACGTCCCGGTGCCCGAGCAGGCGCCGCTCCAGCCGCCGAAGACGAAGCCGCTCGACGGGGTCGCCGTGAGCACCACGGGCGTGCCGGTCGCGTAGTCCTCGGTGCAGTCGCCCGGGCAGGAGATCCCGGGCGGCGAGCTGGTGACCGAGCCGCCGCCGACCACCGAGACCGTGAGGGTGTGCTGCGCGACGAAGGTCGCGGTCACCGAGTGGGCCTGGTCCATGGTCAGGTTGCACACCCCGGTCCCCGAGCAGTCGCCGCTCCAGCCGCCGAAGGCGAAGCCGGTGACCGGGGTCGCGGTGAGGGTGACCGCGGTGCCGTCGCCGTAGTCCTCGGAGCAGTCTCCCGGGCAGTTGATGCCGCCCGGCACGCTGGTGACCGTCCCGGAACCGGTGACGACCACGGTCAACGTGCGCAGGACGACGAACGTCGCGGTCACCGAGCGGTTCTGGCTCATCGTCAGGTCGCACGTCCCGGTCCCCGTGCAGGCGCCGCTCCAGCCGGCGAAAGCCGAGCCCGCGCCCGGCGTCGCCGTGAGCGTCACCGCGGTCCCGTCGACGTAGTCCTCGCTGCAGTCGCCCGGGCACGAGATCCCGCCCGGCACGCTGGACACGGTGCCCGAGCCGTTCCCGGACACCGTCACCGTCAGGGTGCGCAGGGCGACGAACGTCGCCGTGACCGACCGGTTCTGGCTCATCGTCACGTTGCACGTCCCGGTGCCCGAGCAGGCGCCCGCCCCAGCCGCCGAAGACGAAGCCGCCCGACGGGGTCGCCGTGAGCATCACGGGCGTGCCCGCCGCGTAGTCCTCGGTGCAGTCGCCCGGGCAGGAGATCCCGGGCGGCGAGCTGGTGACCGAACCGCCACCGACCACCGACACCGTGAGGGTGTGCACGGTGACGAAGACCGCGGTCACCGAGTGGCCCTGGTCCATGGTCAGGTTGCACACCCCGGTCCCCGAGCAGTCGCCGCTCCAGCCGGCGAAGGCGAAGCCGGCGACCGGGGTCGCGGTGAGGGTGACCGCGGTGCCGTCGCCGTAGTCCTCGGAGCAGTCGCCCGGGCAGTCGATGCCGCCCGGTACGCTGGTGACCGTCCCGGAGCCGGTGACCACCACGGTCAACGTGCGCAGGAGCCCGAAGCTCGCGGTCACGTCGCGGTCCGCGCTCATGTCGAAGCTGCACGAGCCGGTGCCGGTGCAGTCGCCGCTCCAGCCCGTGAACGCCGATCCCGCGTCGGGGGTCGCGGTCAGGGCGACGGTCTGCGACGTGGAGATAGGTCTCGCTGCAGTCTCCGGGGCAGTCGATCCCCGCGGGGTTGCTGGTCACCGATCCCGAGCCGGCGCCGGCGAGCGAGACCGTGAGCGTGCTCGAGACCGCGGTGCCGGCCGCAGCCTCGTACGCACCGGTGTCGCAGGTCGCGGTGCCGTCGAGGTCGCCGTCGAGCGGCCGCGGTGTCGCCGCGCTGGTCGGTGTCCAGCGGGACGTCGAAGCCCATTTCGGGATTCCAGCCGTCGCAACCGGACGGCGTGGCGCCGTCGATCGCCGGGCTCGCCGCGAGCAGCGCGCGGGTCTGAGTCGGCCCGCCGTTGTCGGCGAGCGCGCCGAGCGCGGCGTCGAGCGGCGCGCCCGAGGTCCCCGTCTGGTCGCCGGTGACGACGAAGGAGGACGCGCAGCCGTCCGCGACGCCGACCAGGTTGTAGCCCTCCGAGGTCACGCCGGCCGTGAGGTTGGTCGTGCAGTCCTTGTTCGTGCCCGCCGCGGCGTTGCCCGCCAGGATCGAGTTGCGCACCAGGAGCGTCCCGCCCGAGCGCGCCACGCCGCCCCCCGCGCCGTTGGCGGTGTTGCCCGCGATCGTGACGTTGCGCAGCCGGGTCGTGCCCGCCAGGATCGACAGCCCGCCGCCGTCGGCGGCGTCGCCGCGTGGTCGTGTTCGTGCCGATCCGGTTGCCCGAGAGCGTGACGTCGTTCAGCGTCGCGTCGCCCTCGAGGTCGAGCGCGCCGCCGCGGCCGTCGGCGTTCGTCCCTCCGACGTGGGTGGCATCCCCAGAATGATTCCCAGATAGGGTCGAGTCCTGCAGCAACAGCGTTCCGCCGGTCAGAACGGCGATGGCGCCGCCAGCGCCGCCCTCGGCATGCGGCTGCCCGCCCAGGCCGGCAATGTTGGACGAGAGGGTGGAATGGAGGACGGTCAGGTCGCCGGCGGTGGCGATCGCGCCGCCGCGGCCGCCCGGCTCGCCGAAGATGCCGCTCGGACCGATATCGCCTTGACCGGCGACGTTGGAGTCGAAGGTCGAGAGATCGATCTCGAGCCGCCCGCTCGCGGTGTTGTAGATGGCGCCCCCTTCTCCGCCGCGGAGGTTGCTGGACTCGCTGGTGGTCGCCGTCCCAGGCGTGGCAGTTCTCGAAGCGCACTCCCGATATCTGGAGGTAGGTCCGGTTGATCAGGCAGCCGCCGTCGGGGGAGGCGATGCTGGTCGCCCGCCCGAGGCGGACGGTCATCCCGGAGAGGTAGATCGGGGGGTCGCCGGGGGAACCGGCCGCGACGTCGAAGACGCGGCCGTCGCCGGTGCCGTCGTTGTCGAAGTCGCCGGAGACGATCAGGTCGGCGGATCCCGGTCCGTTGATCCGGACCACGCTGGCGATCGGGAGCGGACCGTTGGAGGCGTTGTCCACCCGGATCGTCCAGGGCGGGGAGCCCGGGAGCGCGAAGTCGATGACGTCGCCGTCCACCGCAACCGTGAGGGCGTCGCGCAGCGAACAAGCGCCCACGTTGCAGGCTCGCGTCGTCCAGGTCCTGCGTGATGTCCACGGTGCGCGTCGTGGCGCCGGCGGCGGCCGCCACCAGGAGAGCCATCGGGAGCATCCATACGCCGGCGCGAGCCGCCATCGTCCACCTCCTGCCTGCCGTTCGTCTCGGAGATACCGGTCGCGGAGTCTAGCGCGTCGGACGCCGGCTGCCGCCGTTGCTACACTCGTCGCCGATGTCGTACCGCGGAATTCTCCTCGCCGGCGTCGTCTTCGCCCTCTCCGCCGCGCCGGAGGCGGGCGGCGCGCAGCCCGCCGTGGTCGAGCCCGGCGGGCTGGTGCGCTGGGCGGGGCCGGAGCTGGTCTCCTGCTCGATCGGCGAGCGGAGCTGGAAGCCCCTCGACGGCGCCTGCTGGTATCCGATCGACCTCGACCGCAGCGGCAGCGTGGTCCTGATCCGCCGCTCCACCGGCGGCGTCGCCTCCCGCCGGGTGCGGGTCGGAGCCTATCCGTGGCCGACCCAGCGCCTCGAGGTCGAGGAGAAGTACGTCGCGCCGCCGCCCGAGGCGATGGCGCGGATCGCGCGCGAGAGCGCCCAGGTGGCACGATTGTGGAAGCTCGAGACGCCCCGCCGTTTCGACCTGCCGCTGCTGCCGCCGCTCGACCCGCTGCCGGCGGCTTCGCGCTTCGGAGCGCGCCGGGTCTTCAACGGCCAGCCCCGGAGCCCGCACACCGGCGACGACTTCCCGGCGGCGCCCGGCACCCCCGTGCGCGCCGTGGCCGACGGCCGCGTGGCTCTGGCCGGAGACCAGTACTTCGCCGGCAACGCGGTCTACGTCGATCACGGCGACGGTCTGATCTCGATGTCGTTCCACCTGTCGCGGATCGACGTCCACACCGGCGAGTCGGTGGCGCGCGGCCAGATCCTGGGCGTGAGCGGAGCGACCGGCCGGGTCACCGGACCGCATCTCCACTTCGGCGTGCGCTGGCACGGGGCGCGCGTCGATCCCGCGCTCCTGCTCGGACGCTCCGCACCGCTGGAGGTCCACTGAGGATCCGGCGGCGCGCCGCGGTGCGCCGTGGTGCGGTGGCTCACGGCGTCGCACGGACGCCCGTGCTAGCTTCCGCCTTCGCACCCGCCGATCCGCAATTGGTGACCGGGCGCCGAAGGGCATGAGCGTCGCCGCGGCCGCCGCGCAATCCCCGACCCCCGGCCGATCCGTCCCGTCCGCGGGCCGTCCCCGCGCCGGTTGGTTCGTCGCCGGGACCGTGCTCCTGCTCGCCGCGACCGCCGCCTGGATCGCCTACCGGGGCGTCATCGTCAAGCCGGACAGCAGCTCCTATCTGCGCAGCGCGGTGCACCGCACCGCCGGCTACCCGATGCTGCTCGACCTGTGCCGCGTCTTGCCGGGCCGCCAGGGCCGCCTGTGGGGCGCGATCGCGATCCAGTCGGCGCTCGGGATCGGGGCGGCGACCTGGCTCCTGCTGGAGCTGCGCCGCCGCTTCCGGCTCGGCAATCCCTCGGCGCTGGCCACCCTGGTGGCGCTGGTGTCCCCCTTCTGGACGCTGAACCTGGGCAACCTGATTCTCAGCCAGGCGCTCGCCTACGGCTTCTTCCTGCTCGCTGCGCGCTCCCTGATCCGCGCCACGATCGACGGCCGCCTGCGCGACTACGCCGGGTACTTCGCCTGGGCCGGAGCGGCGGTGCTCACGCGGCCCCAGTTCGTCTTCCTCCACTTCGTCTCGGGACTGCTCGTCCTCGACCTGCTGATCCGGCGGCGCCCGTTTCGACGCGTCGTCGCCGTCGTCGCCCTGTTCGCCGCCTGCCTCGCGATCCCCGGCCTGATCGACCGGGCTTGGCGCTGGCACCGTCACGACGTCTTCGCCAGCTTGCCCTACGCCGGCCAGCAGCTGATCGCCGGGGCGCTCTACCTGGCGCAGCCGGAGGACGCCGGGCGTTTCGCCGAGCCGGACCGGAGCTTGTTCGTCGAGATGTACCGGCGCGCCCGGGAGGACAAGCTGCTGGCTCCGGCCAAGGAACACGACGAAGCCTGGCTGCTTCTGCCCTTCGTCCGCTTGACGCTGTACGACGTGCGGCACTACGGGTTCGTCTACAACAAGCTGGCCTGGGACACGGGATTCGGAACCGCGCGCGAGATGCTGTGCCCGAAGTGCGGCTTCGCGGCGACCTTCTTCGCCGTCGACGGGCCCCTGCGCCGGATCTCGCTCGGCCTGACGGCCGCCCATCCGGGCGACCGCGTGCGGCTCTACCTCTCGACCCTGCTCGCCGCCGGCACGCCGTACTCCTGGTTCCTCGTCCTGGTCGCGCTGGCCGTCGCCTGGGAGCTCGGGATCCGCCGCCGGGAACCGGTCGGAGTCGCGTTCGCTCTCGCGCTCCTGTTGCACCTGTGCAACCTCGGGCTCACCGCGGTGGTCGAGCCCGAGCTCGGCCGCTACACCTTCCCGACCACGACGCTCTATGCGGCGATGTGGATCGTGCTGCTCCGCGACCTGATCGCCGCCCCTCGCGCGCCCGCTACCGGCTGACGCCATGTGCGGGATCGCGGGTCAGCTCAGCTGGAACCGCCCACCCGACGCCGCCGCGGTGGCGGCGATGACGGCGCACCTCGTCCACCGGGGCCCCGACGGGGGCGGGCACGTCGAGCGTGGCGCCGTCGTCCTCGGTCATCGCCGCCTCGCGATCATCGACCTCGAGAAGGCGAGCGACCAGCCGTTGGCGGACGCCAGCGGCAGCGTCTGGATCGTCTTCAACGGCGAGATCTACAACTTCCGCGAGCTGCGCGCCCGGCTGGAGCGCGAAGGCGGTCGTTTCCGCAGCCACGGCGACACCGAAGTCATCGTCGAGGCGTACCGGATCTGGGGCGACCGCTTCGTCGACGAGCTCGACGGGATGTTCGCGTTCGCCCTCTGGGACGAGCCGCGACAGAGGCTCCTCCTGGCCCGGGACCGGGCGGGCGAGAAGCCGCTCTACTTCCAGCTCGTCCAGGGGCCCGGAGGAGCCCCCGACGGCGTGCTGTTCGCCTCCGAGCTGGGCGCCTTGCGGGTCCATCCACGGGCCGCGCGCGAGATCGACGCCGCGGCCCTCGGCCAGTTCCTCTCGCTCGGCTACTCGCTCGGCGAGCGGACGCTGGTGGCGGGAATCCGGCGCCTGCCGCCGGCGCACGTCCTGGTGCTGGAGCGCGGCCGCCCGGCGAGCTTCCGCTGCTACTGGGAGCTCGCGTCGCACTTCCGCTCCAAGATGCCCGGCATGGAGGTCGACGACGCGGTCGAGGAGCTGGGCCGGAGGATCGACGCCGCGGTCGAGTCCCGGATGGTCGCCGACGTCCCGCTCGGCGCGTTCCTGTCCGGCGGCATCGACTCCTCGACCATCGTCGAGGCGATGCGCCGGGTCCGGCCCGCGCCGCCCCCGCAGGCCTTCTCGATCGGATTCCGCGAGGACACCTTCGACGAGCTTCCGGCCGCCCGCGAGGTCGCGCGGTTCCTCGGCGTCGAGCTCGCCTCGCGCTACGTCGGCGTCGACGCGGCGCTCGCGCTCGAGCACCTCGTCTCGGTCCAGGGCGAACCCTTCGCCGACACCTCGATCGTGCCCTTCTACTTCCTCGCCCGCTTCGCCCGCGAGCAGGTCAAGGTCTGCCTCTCGGGAGACGGCGGCGACGAGCTCTTCGCCGGCTATCCGACCTACCGCGCGGACCGTCTCCGCCACCGCACGCGGTGGCTCCCGGCCGTGCTGACCGGAACGGCCGGAAGGCTGTTCGAGCGGCTGGGACCGACGACCCACTCCAAGGTGGGCTTCGACTACAAGCTGCGCCAGTTCCTCTCCGGCCACGGCCTCGACGCCCGTCGCGCCCATCACCACTGGCGGGTCCTCTTCTCGCCCGCCCAGAAGCGCGCGCTGCTGCGTCCG
Source organism: uncultured Acidobacteriota bacterium (assembly GCA_963781755.1). Taxonomy (GTDB): domain Bacteria; phylum Acidobacteriota; class Thermoanaerobaculia; order Multivoradales; family JAGPDF01; genus JACTMI01. The sequence goes on along the minus strand of CAWAGZ010000008.1, from coordinate 157,108 downwards.
GAGCGGCGCGAGGCGGCGGCCGACGACGGCTTCGCGGTGTTCTCGAGCCTTCACGACGAGGTCGGCGACTGCCACTACCTGGACCAGGCGATGTACGTCGACATCAAGACCTGGCTGGTGGACGACATCCTGTTCAAGGTGGACCGCGCGACGATGGCCCACTCTCTCGAGGCGCGCGCGCCCTTCCTCGACCCGCGCGTCGTCGAGCTCGCGGCCGCGCTTCCCGTGGACTGGAAGCTGCGCGCCGGGACGTCGAAGTACCTGCTCAAGCGCGCCGCGCGCCGGAGGCTCCCGGAGAGCGTCGTCCGGCGGCCGAAGCGGGGCTTCAACGCGCCGGTGAGCCGCTGGCTCGCCGGCGACCTCGAGCCCTTCGCCCGCGCCGCCATGGCCGACGGACCGCTCTACGAATGGGTCGAGCGCGATGCGGTCGAGCGGCTCTGGCGGGAGCACCGGTCGCGCGCCGCCGACCACGGTCTGCGGTTGTTCACCCTGCTCTGCCTGGCGCTCTGGATGAGGACGGCATGACGGACGAGCAAGGGCGGTCTCCGGAGTGGAACGACCAGTGGTCCCGCTTCCAGGACGACGAGCGCTTCCTGTTCGACGACTGGATCGCCCCCGCGACCCTCGCCGATTTCGCCGGGCGCGACGTGCTCGAGGGCGGCTGCGGCGGAGGCCAGCACACGGGATTCGTCGCGCCGGTCGCCCGCACCGTCACGGCCGTCGACCGCAACACCGCCGAGCTCGCCAAGGCGCGCCATCCGGATCTCCACAACGTCGTCTGGCTCGACGCGGACCTGGCGACGATGGATCTCGGGCGCACCTTCGACGTCGTGTTCTCCATCGGCGTCCTCCACCACACCGACGACCCCGACCGGTCGTTCGAGAACCTCTTCCGCCACCTGCGGCCGGGAGGCCGGATGCTCGTCTGGGTGTACAGCGCGGAGGGCAACGCCCTGGTCCGGTGGCTCGTGGAGCCGGCGCGACGGCTCTTCCTCCGGCGCCTCCCGCGCGGCGTCCTCGACCTCCTCTCCCGCTTCCTGACCGCCTCGCTCTACCCCTGGGTCCACACGGTCTACCGGATCCCCTGGCTCTCCTTCCTCCCCTACTTCGAGTACTTCGGAAACTTCCGCCGGCTCTCCTTCGAGCGCAACGTCCTCAACGTCTTCGACAAGCTCAATGCGCCGCAAACGCGATTCATCACGGCCGCGCGGGCCGCGCGCTGGATGAGCGGCGACCGCTTCCGACCGGATACGATCTCGATCCGGCACTACCGCGGGGTCAGCTACGCCCTCGGCGGGATCCGCCGGGAGGACTCCGGCACGGGCGGAGGACCGACATGAGAGCCAGATCCGAGACCCGGCAACCGGTCAGCGTCGTCCTGGCGGCGTTCAACGAGGAACAAGCGGTGGGAGGAACGGTCGAGGCGTTCCGCGCCGCCCTCTCGGCCGCCGACCTGCCGGCCTGGGAGATCCTCGTGGTCGACGACGGCTCCACCGACGGCACGGGCGAGGCGGCCGAGAGAGCCGGTGCGCGGGTCGTCGCGCACCCGCAGAACGCGGGCTACGGCCGGACGATCAAGGACGGGATCTCGTCCGCCGCCCACGACACCGTCGTGATCTGCGACGCCGACGGAACCTACCCTGCGGACCGCGTGCCGGAGCTCCTGGAGACCTACCGCCGCGGTTTCGACATGGTCGTCGGCCAGCGCACGAGCTTCGATGACGGCTGGTTCAAGACGGTCATGAGGCACCTGCTCAAGTGGTTGGTCCAGTACTCCGCAGGACAGTCGATCCCGGACATCAACTCGGGGCTCCGCGTCTTCGACCGCCGGGTCGTGACGCCGCTGCTCCCCACGCTGTGCAACACCTTCAGCTTCACGACCTCGCTCACGCTGGCCTACCTGATGACGGGGCGCTTCGTCGCCTACGTTCCGATCTCCTACGCGAAGCGGACCGGCCGCACCAAGGTCCGCCTCTTCCGCGACGCCCTGCGCACGCTGCAGTACATCGTCGAGGCACTGGTCCACTACAACCCGCTCAAGGTCTTCCTGCTGATCTCGTCGGCCTGCGTCGCGGTCGGTCTGGGGGCGCTCCTGGCCTGGGCGTGGCGCGGCTCCGCCGCGGCGTTGGTCGTCGCGATGACCGGCTTCGGCATGGCCCTGGTCGCCCTCTGCTTCGGCCTCGTGGCCGTCCGCCTCCGCATCACCCGCGAGGACTGACGGCCCGGCACGCCCGACCTCCCGGCGCCCAGCCGTCCGAAAGCGGGCAGAAGCCAGAAGCTTTCTGTGATGGGAAAGGCACCCCGGCGCCCGCCGAGGCCGCAGGCAGCGCCCCGCCGCGGCAATCGGGCCGGGGTGCTGTCTTTCCTTTCTATGGAAGCCTTACGCTTCGGTGTCGGGCCCACCGGCGCCGCGCCGTCCGGAGGCGCACAGAGACAGAAGTCGTATGGAAGATTCGTTCGAGGCCCCTCGCTTCGGTACGAGACGATGGTCCGGTCCTCGCCCGCCGAGGGCACGGCGCCGTTCGTCGCCGGGGGGCGGTTCAGCCGTGGGTCCCGGCGTTGCGCAGCTCGTCGCGGAGGCGCTCGGCGAGCGCCGGCGGGCGGTGGGAACGGGGCAGGAAGCAGGCGTAGAAGATCTCGTCGTTGGCCGCTCGATCGGTCAGGAAGTCGGACGGGGCGTCCTCGTCCCACCAGGCGATCAGCGCCCGTACGCCCCGCGCCGCCGCCGCCTCGATGGCCTCGTTGAGACTGCGGGACCGGCTCCAGTGACGGGTCACCAGGAAGACCACGAGGCGCGCGGCCGACGGATCGTCCGCTCCCGGCCAGAGAGCGACGTCGAATCCCGCCACTGACAGCGCCGCGATGACCTCCCGGCCCAGCTCCGAGTCTTCGGGCGCGAAGGCGAGGAGGACGTCGGCCATCTCCGCGGCGGGGACGAGACGCCGTTCAGGCCAGGACCGGCAGGGGCTTGGGGGCGAGCTCCCGCAGCGCCGGAGTCAGCGCGTGGCGGTAGCGCTGCGCCAGCTCGGCGGTCTCGGCGCGCGTGACGAAGCGCTCGTACAGGTTGGTCCGCTGCTTGGGCTCGTAGCCGGCCCGGCGGATCAGGTGCTCCATCTCGTCCTGGCTCATCTTGTAGTGGGCGCCGGCCGCCGAGACGACGTTCTCCTCGATCATGATCGAGCCCATGTCGTCGGCGCCGAACGACAGCGCGACCTGGCCGATCTTCTTGCCTTGGGTCACCCAGCTCGCCTGGAGGTGGACGACGTTGTCGAGGAAGAGTCGCGCGACCGCGAGGGTGGTCAGGTACTCGTGGGCGAAGGTCTCCGGCACGTCCGGCATGTCCGTGTTCTCGTGCTGGAACGTCCAGGCGATGAAAGCCGTGAAGCCGCCGGTCTCGTCCTGCAGGGCGCGGATGCGCTGGAGATGCTCGACCCGGGCGGCCAGATCCTCGCCCATGCCGAACATCATCGTCGCCGACGTCCGCAGGCCGTTGCGGTGCGCCTGCCGCATGATGTCGATCCACTCCTCGGGCGAGGCCTTGGGCTGCGCCCGGACCTCCTTGCGGATCGACTCCGAGAGGATCTCGGCCCCGCCACCGGGGATCGACATGAGCCCCGCTTCCTTGAGGCGCGCGATGACGTCGTAGAAGGACATCTTCTCCTTCTTGGCGATGAACTTGATCTCCGGCGGCGAGAAGCAGTGGCGGTGGATCGCCGGATAGCGCTCGCGCAGGAAGCCGACGAGCTCGACGTAGTACTGGAGCGGCAGGTCCGGGTGGACCCCTCCCTGCATCAGCACGCCGGTGCCGTTGAGCGCGAGCGTCTCCTCGATCTTCCTCCCGATCTCCTCGAAGGGCACGAGGTAGCCCTCCGGGTCGCCCGGCGGCCGGTAGAAGGCGCAGAACCGGCACTTGTAGACGCAGACGTTCGTGTAGTTGATGTTGCGATCGATGTTGTAGGTCGCGACGCCGGGGTCGTTGAGCCGGTTCCGCACCTCGTGGGCGGCGCGGCCGAGCTCGAGCAGCTCGCCGTCGAGGAGGAGGCGATGGGCGTCGCCGGCCGAGATGCGGCGGCCGGCGGCGACGTCGCCGAGGATCTGCGCGACCGTCCGGGGCGAGGGCTGGAAGCTGTCCATGTCGCCGCGATCCTACCAATCCCGCGCCCTCCGGTCGCGGCGGAGCCCGGAGGACGGGGTGCCGCAGCGCCCGCGCCCGGATCGGGAGAGAATCCCGCTCGATGGCACCCTCGAGCCGGCGGACACGCATCGCGCTCGGGACCCTCGCGGTCCTGCTGGGCGCAGCCCTGGCCGGTTCGGTTCCGGCCTGGCGCCACGTCTTCGCGCAGTGGGAACGGGACGGGAGGCTGGCCTCCTGGGCCAACCGTCGCGCCGATCGGCTCCGGATCTCCTGGCACGCCGCGCGCTCACCGTGGCCTGGGCGGCTCGAGGTCGACGGCCTGCGCGTCGCCGGTCGCTCGGACCGGCTCGCCTGGGAGATCACGGCGGACCAGGCGACCGGGTACCTGTCCCCGCTCGGCCTGCTGTTCCGCGAGCTGGGATTCACCGCGATCCGCGCCCAGGGCGTCGAGATCCGGGTCTCACGCTACGCCGCGGCCGCGGCCGGGCGCCCCGGCAGCGGCGAGCACCCGCGGATCGCCGGCTTCGAGACGCCGGCGCCGGCCCCGAGGCCGGGCGGCGCGCACGCCTGGTCGTTCTCGTTCCGCGACCTGGAGCTCCGGAACGTGCGCGAGCTGTGGGTCGACGACCGCCACTACACGGGCGAGGCGGAGGCCCACGGCGGGCTCGAGATCCAGCACCGGACCACCGCCGAGGTCCTCCCCTCGCGGCTGAGCTGGGACCACCTGCGACTGGTCGCCGACGGGCAGACGGTCGCCGACGAGGTCGGCGGCGAGGCCGACCTTCGGATCCACCCCTGGCGGTACCGCGGCGCGGGCCTGGCGGAGGTCGCGCCCCGGGTCGAGGGACGGATCCGGCTCTCCGGCCGGATCGAACCCGACGAGGTGATCCACTACCTGTTCGGCTCCTGGCCCTGGCTCACGATCGAGAGCCGCCCGAGCCGACTCGACGCCACGCTGAGGGTCTCGCGCGGCGAGTTCGGCGCCGGCAGCCGTCTCCGCCTCGACAGCCCGGGCGGCCGCGTGCGCTTTCTCGGCTTCGAGGCGCGGGGCGACGGCCGTCTCGAGGCGCGCGTGAACGCCGCTCTCGGCGGCCCGGCGCAGCTGGAGAGCCGACTCGACCTCACCGGCTGGGAGCTGGGCCGGCCCGGAGAGGCGCCGGTCGTCACCGGACGCGGGCTCGCCTTCGTCGCCCGCGCCGAGCACCCGCGCGACGACGGCCCTCCGCACGGCATCGACCTCGCGCTCGACCTCGGCGACGCCACGGTCCCCGATCTGCGGTTCCTCAACGGGCTGATCCCCGGCGCCGCCGGCGTCGTCGTCGAATCGGGAGCGGCGACGATCGACGGCAAGCTCCGATTCGACACCGACGAACGCAGCGGCGACGGCTCGGTCCACGTCCGCTCCTCGCGCATCGCGCTGAGCGCCGGCGACCGGCGGCTCGCCGGTGACTTCGACGTCCAGCTCCACCTCGCCGACCCGACGTTCTCGCCGCCGGCTTTCTCCGTCGATGGCTCGCGCGTCAGCTTCCACGGCGGGGCTGCAACCAGCGGGCCGCCCGATCCCACGGCGAAGAGCTGGTGGGGAGAGTTGAGCCTGCCTTCGGGCAGGATCGACCTGTCCCGGCCCTTCGGAGCCAGCGGGCGCTTCGACGCTCGCCTGGCCGACACCCGCCCTCTGGTCGCGCTCTACGAGATGCGGCGGGATCTGCCGGGCTGGGCCGAGCGCCTGCTCACCCTCGAGGGCGTCTCCGCGACCGGCGACTTCACCTGGAGCCCCGGACACCTGCGCATCGACGACGCCCTGGCGCCGCTGCCCAACGGCCAGCTGCGCGCCACGCTGGAGCTCGACCGGACGGAGCGCACCGGTCGTCTCCTTCTCGTCTGGCGCCGCCTCGCCGTCGGGCTCGAGCTCGCGCCGGACGGCCGCCACCTGCACCTCGCGGGAGCGCGGGAGTGGTACGACAGCGCGGATGATCCGGCATCGCCGGAGACGGCGAAGCCCCGGGCCCTGGGACCCGGGGCTTCGTCGGCGGAAGCCGGCGCGGGCGGTCCGACCGGCTAGGTCGTGCCGCCCCCGGCGAGCGTCAGAACCGAACGCTCATCCGGAGTCCGGCGCTCCACGCCTGATAGGCGCCGTCGTTGGCCGCGATCAGCAGCGCGCCCGGGAGGTAGTTGGCGACCCCCTGCAGGATGAAGCTGTTGATCGTGTAGTCCTCGTACAGCACGCGGACGCCGAACGACAGGTCCTGGGTCAGGTCGTAGTCGGCCGTGGCCTGGGCGGTCTTGATCTCGTAGTCCTCGTAGTTGCCGAAGCCGACGGCCAGGTCCGGCGAGCCGCCGGGCGGGCTGGACAGATCGGCCTTGCCGTCCGAGCGCTCCCACTGGCCCAGGAGCTTGGTGTGCCAGCGCTTGTGGTCCTTGTTCCAGCCCACGCCCCAGGTGTCGTTGACCTCGTTGAACTTCGCGAACCAGCTGTCGGCCGGATTGGTCGAAACCGTCGCGCCGGACTGCCGTGCCGCCTGGTCGACGTCGCGGTCGGTACGGTCGCCGAAGACGAAGAAGGAGCCCCCGCCACCGGCGTCGAAGGACAGCTCGAAGCCGTAGCGCAGAGTGTCGTCCTTGTTGAGGCCGAACTCGCTCTCGTCGTAGTCGTACTTGGCACCGTTGGCGTGCAGGTTGATGTCCCAGGTCTGCGCGAACGGCGTGTCGCAGGAGATCCGCCAGGTGTCGGACTTGCGCGACGCCTGGTCGAACCGGCGCAACGTCGGCTGGTTGTTCGAGGTTTCGGACTCGACGTACGTCGCCTCGGCGGCGTCCGTGTTGTAGGTCCCGTTGAAGTCGCGGCTGCCGTGCTCGTACTTGGCCCGCAGCAGGGACTTGCCGAAGCGGCCGTCCCAGCTCAGCGCGGCGATGTTCTCGGTCGTCTTGTTGGTCTCGCGATAGGTGCGGTCCCAGACGTCCTGACGGACTTCGAATCCGACGGTGCCGATCCTCCCGAAGTCCTTGCTCAGGTCGGCGGAGGCCGTCTCGTGGGTCCAGCTGTACGGCACCGTGATGCGGGCGACCTCCTCCCAGACGGCGTCGAAGCGGACGTAGCCCGGGAACTCGAAGCGCGACGAATCGTCGCTGTAGTCCTGGTAGTTGTAGCGCACGTCGGCCTGCCAGCCGTCGCCGAAGCGATTGCCGTAGTCCAGGGTGACGCGGGTGAGGGTCGACTCCCGGCGGGCGGAGCCGTACGGCTGGTTGGCCGGGTTGGAAGCGTCGAACGGAGCCCCGTTGGCGGGGTTGACCGAGGTGTTGACGGTGTACGGCAGCAGGTCGTCGTCCTGCTTGTACTTGACGTAGTTGACCGCGGCCTGCAACCAGCTCGACGAGGTCAGGTCGAAGCGGCCGTTGGCGAACAGCGTCCCGGCCCGGTTGTCGGGCGCGAGGTCGAAGATGCCTCGGCTCGAGCCCGCGACCGAGCCGCTACCGGGTGCCGAGTAGGCCGAGCCATCCGTCGCGTCGGTGGCCCGCCACGGGTTGTCCCAGATCATCGTCGAGACGTCGTTCTTGAAGCTCGAGTACTGGTAACCGGCGGTGACGATGCCCTTCTGGAAGCGCCAGTTGCCGGACAGGATGGCGTCGTCGGTGTTGTAGTCGATGGTCTCGGGCAGCTCGGTGACGTTGCTGAAGCCGAACGAGCTGCCGAAGGGGCGGCTGCCGGTGCGGTTCTCGTGCTTGTATTCCAGATTCCACGTCGAGCCGCCGGCCGAGCCGAGCTGGATCAGCGCCCGGGTCCGGCGACGCTGCAGCCCGAGGTCGACCTCGTGCGCCGCCGCCAGGTAGGGGGCGAGCGCGCCGTTGAGCAGGTCGAAGTTGAGCTGCGGCCGGTTGGCGACGGCGAAGTCCTGGAGGTTCTGCTGCACCGGATCCGGGATCTCCCAGACTCCCGGATGCGTCTGCGTGTAGAGGATGTGCCCGCCGTTGCCGAAATTGTGCGGAATGTTGTCGTAGGTCAGGAGCATCCGCCAGCGTCCGGCGACGTCGTAGCTCATGCCGTAGAACGCGTCGGCCTTGCCGCCGTTGACGACCTGGAAGTCGAACTTCCGGTCGTTGTCGCCGGTCAAGCCGGTGAGACTCAGCAAGGTCACCCGGAAGCCGGACGACAGGTCGCGATACTCGTTGACTTTCGCCGAGTTGGTGTCGACGTCGAAGTAGTTGCCCTCGACGATCAGGGGATCGATGTGGAGCTTGAAGCTCTCCGCCGACGACCGGGCCGGCACGAGGACGGCCAGGACGGCGGCCGTCGCGAGGAGAGCGCGCGATGCGGAGTGCCGAGTCATGGTGCCCTCCTTAGCGGCCCAGGTACGGGCCGGACGGGTTGTTGCTGCCGTGGACCGCCGCGTGGCAGTCGAGGCACGCCCGATTGAAGATTCGGTTGCTGGCGCGCGAGGCGTCGGCGAGCGTCGTGGCGTCGTAGAGCGTGCCGGGGTGCCGGGTGTTCGAGTGGCACTGCTGGCAGAGGTACGGCACCGACGTGGACTGGAGCTTGAGGTGGTTCGAGCCGTGGGGAGTGTGGCAGTTGAGGCAGTTCTCCCGCACCGGCGGGTGCTCCCAGAGGAACGGACCGCGCTTCTCGGTGTGGCACTGGTAGCAGAGCTCGTTGACCGAGCTGGCCTTGAGGTTGGCCTTGGTCAGCGTGCCGTGCGGACTGTGGCACGAGGTGCAGAACATCTTGCCCTCGCGGACCGGATGATGCGAGGTCTTCGCCATCTCCGCCCGCTTGTCCGTGTGGCACTTGTAGCAGACCTCGGTCTTCAGCGCCGCGTTGGTCATCGAGTCGGACGCGTCCTTGGCGTGCGGGTCGTGGCAGTCCAGGCAGCCGACGCCGTGGCGTTGATGGGCGCTGCCCATCCAGTGCGCCTGCTCCGTGTTCTCCTTGTGGCAGGTCAGGCAGATCTCGCTCGACTTCTCCCGCGAGAGCTTGGCGGGATTGACGATGTCGGCGGCCTCGTTGGACTCGAGGTGCTTGGTCGGGTCCCCGTGGCAGCTGACGCAAGAAGCCGTCGAGTAGTGCGAGTCGTGACTGAAGGTCCTGCCGTGCTTGCTGGTCGCGAACTGGTTGACCACGTCCTCGTGACATTCGGCGCAGGTCGCGGCGATCTCCATCCCCGCGGCGGGCGACGAGTCCTGCGCGCGAGCGGCCGTGGCCAGAAGCCCGCCGCCGAGCGCAAGACCCGCGGCGACCACGAGGAGCGGACGCGGCCCGAAGCGCCGCAACATTCGATGCACCATGTTGCCTCCCCCTTTCACGATCGCGCCCCGCCTGACCGTTTCCGGTCCGCCGCCCCCGGCCTCCGTCGTACCGTCTCCGGGTCCGATCCGGATCTCCCTGCGTCGTTCGTCGCGGGGGATCCCGGGGGTGCCTTCGGGGCTCGATCCTGCGACAGAGTCTAGAGAATCGTCACGGGGATGCAACTGCCCGCCCGGGTGGGAGTCGGAATCCGCGTGCGCCCTCCCGGGTCCGGAGGAACTCCGGTGCGAAACTCCTCACAGCCGGAAAGGACCGCCGCAAGGTCCGACTCAACGCACTAGGGAAGAATCCTGGCCTCGGTGTCGGAGCGCAGGGTCAGGTGGAGCGTGGCGCCCGGCGCGAGCTCGATCTTCTCGCCCGGCGTCGAGGCCGCGATCGCGGCGCCGAGGCCGGCGCCGAGCAGACCGCCGACCACCTTGCCGCGGCGGTTGTCGTGCGCCTGGTTTCCCAGCACGGTGCCCACGACCGCGCCGGCGGCGATGGTCGCGGCGTCCTTGCCGGTCTCGCTCTTGCCCTGGTGCGCGTACGCGGCCTGGATGGCGATCGGCCCCTCGCGGGCATCGAGCCGGTCGAAGCTCAGGGCGAGCCTCGCCTGGCCGCCGATCTTCTGGAGCGCGTGCACCTCGGAGACCGCTCCCCGGACGCGCGTGCCCCGCGGCGCCACCGTGTGCCCGTCGACCACCAGCGGCCGGGCCAGCTCGGCGTCCACCGCGTCGCCTACCGCGGCCGTCTGACTCGAGACACCGGACGTCAATCTCAGGTCGATCTGCGTCCCCGCCGGAATCCGGACGAGGATCGGCTCCGGCGGTGCCGGCTCCGCGGGTACGGGTTCGGGCTCCGCCTCCGACGCCGCGGATTCCGGGCCCTCTTCGACGGTCGTCACCGGCGGCGGCGCGGCGTTCTGCCGGTAGCGCCGACCCGGTGCCGGCACGGACGCCGCCCTCGCCGGCGCGGCTGGCGTGCCAGGAGCCTCGGCCGCCGGCGGCACCGCCGCCGGAGTCGCCGCGTTCTCTGCGGTGGCGGCGGTCGGCGCGGCGGGAGCCGCGGCCACGGTCGCGGCGGGGGCCGACGCTCCGCTGCCGCGACCGATCAGGTAGCCGACGCCGCCGAAGGCCCCGACTCCGGCCAGGATCGCCAACGCGATCCACAAGTTGCGCGAGGAGGATTCGTTCGACATCCCGGACTCCTTTCTCGGACGATGACGCTCGACGACCCTTCTAGCAAACCCGGAGCCAGACCGGAACCGTGCGGAAGTGAAACGCTCCACACCGAATGTCCGACGGAATCAGGATCTGCGCCATGCGGAAGCGGACAAGGAGCGAGAAGCTTCCAGTGATGGAAAAGGCCAGCTCGGCGCCCGCCGCGCCGAAAACGGCGTCTCGCCGCGGCGAGCGTCCCATCTCCGGCCCTTCCGTGGAAGTCTTTCGCTTCTGTCCCGCCGCGGCGCGGCGCCCTTCGACCGTTGCCGGACGAATCGTTCCCGCAGATCGGCGCCGTGGGCTGCGCTATTCTCACCCGCGGACTTCCGGAGCGATTTCTCGCGGGAGAGGCGGCGATGAGGATTTCGGGCGCGGGCGACTCTGCGCAGGTCGACAGGCGTCGGCTGCGCGTCATCGGATTCGCCATGGTCGGAGGCGTGGCCGCCTTCGGTCTCGTGGCGGCGGCAAGCGCCCGGCCCCAGACGGCCCCGCTCCCGCCGGCGCTGGTCTGGGGCCTTGCCTGCCTCGCCGCCGTGGCGCTGGCCTTCGGCTTCACGCTCGACGACCCCTCTCCCCCGCGCAAGGTCCTGGCGCTCGCCCTGCGCGAGACGGCCGGCCTGATCGGTGCCGTCGAGACGCTGCTGACCGGGTCGGTCGCCTGGGTCGCGGTCCTCGGCAGCGTCTCGGTCCTGGCGCTCCTGCTCGGCATCCCGAGCGCCGAGGCCGACGTCCGCTGATCCCCCGCGGCTCTCCTCCACGGTTCGCCCGAAAATCCATAGCGGACAACATTTTGCAATAAAATCCACGGAATTTGACATAAATCTATTGATTTTCGGGCTAGATCGGATAACTTTCCCTGTCGGGAGAACGCCCCCAAGAAACCGACAAGGAGCCATCGATGCCGCTGCTGCGCGACTTCCTGGAGATCCCCTACGACCAGCTCGAGGAGATGAACCTCGAGGCCAAGACCGAGAGGCTCGCTCGCAAGGACCCGGGAAAGGTCCGCGAGTCGCGCATGAAGTACCTCGCCGACGAGAAGCGCATCAAGGCGCTCACGGTCTGCTTCACGGACCTCGAAGGGCGCCTGCACATGCTGGACTACGACAAGAAGTTCCTCCTCAAGTCGGCCGACAACCTGACCTTCGACGGTTCCTCGATCCGTGGCTTCTCCCAGCAGCAGGAGTCGGACTTGCGCCTGTCGATCGACTGGCCGGCCTTCTACTGGCTCCCGGCCGACGTCTTCGGCCCGGGCAAGGTTCTCGTTTTCGGCGCGGTCCAGGAGCGCGACGGTAGCCTCTACCGCGCCGATATGCGCGCCAAGCTCGAGGCGTACTGCGAGAAGCTGTGGAAGAAGGACCAGACGGTCGCCAACGTCTCCAACGAGATCGAAGGGTTCCTGTTCCGGGGACGCGATGCCGAACGCCACTACCGCGACACCGGGCTGTTCGAGTTCCCCTCGACCGGCGGCTACTACCATTCGCTGCCCGGCGACGTCCTGCGCAAGTTCATCGACACCGCCGCCGAGGTCCAGCGCGCGCTCGGCTTCGCCAACGAGAAGGACCACCCGGAGGTCGCGCCGTCACAGTTCGAGATGAACTACTCCTACACGGAGGCCACCGTGGCCGCCGACCAGGTCCAGCTCTACAAGCTCGTCGCGCGCCAGGTCGCGGCGCAGATGGAGCTGACCGCGAGCTTCCTGCCCAAGCCGGTGGCGGGCGTCAACGGCAACGGCATGCACACGAACATGTCCCTGTCGCGCAAGGGCAAGAACCTCTTCTACGCCAAGACGGGCGTCGACGGCCTCTCCAAGGAGGGTTGGACCTACCTCCAGCGCATCCTCTCCAACGCCAACGACATCTGCCTCATCCTCAACTCGAGCGTCAACTCCTATCGCCGGCTCGACCCCCACTTCGAGGCGCCCAACCAGATCAAGGCCTCGGCGATCGACCGCGGATCGATGGTCCGCATTCCGCTCGGCAACGAACGCTCGGCACGCGTCGAAGTGCGCTCGATCGCGCCCGACGCGAACCCTTACCTGGCGATCTACGCGCTGCTGCGGACCGGTATCGAGGGACCGCTGGCGGAAGAGGACAACGACAAGCGGCCGCGGACGCGCTTCCTCCCGGACAACATCTACGACGCGATCCGGCTGTTCAAGTCGTCGAAGTTCGCCGCCGAGCTGATGGGCGAGGAGGCGCACGCCAAGTTCGCCGAGCTCAAGCTGACGTCGGCCGAGCGCTGCCCGAAAGCGCTCGGAGCCCGGGTCAAGCGCAGCGAGATCCAGTTCCACCACGAGGTGACGAACCAGTTCCTCTGGTCGCGGTTCTGAGGCGGCGCGGCCGGCAGGATCGCCCGCGGGGTTAGGATCGCAGCGATGTCCGAGATCGCCAGCGCCGACTTCGTGGTCTGCGGGGCGGGGGTGGCCGGCCTGTCGGTGGCCTGGCAGCTCGCCGCCCGGCGCCGGGCCGGCCGCGTCGTGATCGTCGACCCGCGCCCACCGCTGACGCTGACCAGCGACAAGTCGACCGAGTGCTACCGCAACTGGTGGCCCGACCGGCCGATGGTCGCGCTGATGAACCGCTCGATCGAGCTGCTCGACGAGCTGGCGCAGTCCACCGGCAACGCCTTCGCCCTCAACCGCAACGGCTACCTGTTCGCGACCGGCACCCGTTCCGGGGCGGCGGCGCTCGAGCGCGAGGCGCGCGCCGTGACGGCGATCGGGGCGGGACCGCTGCGGATCCATCGCGGTGGCAGCGGCGACCCGGGCTACGTCGAGCCGGCCTGGGACCGGCCGGAGGCGAGCGCCGACGGGGCCGACCTCTTCCTCGACCCGGACGAGATCCACCGCCACTTCCCCGGCCTGACGCCGGACGTCACCGCGGCGCTCCACGCCCGGCGCTGCGGCTGGCTCTCGGCCCAGCAGCTGGGGATGGTCTGGTTCGAGCAGGCGCGCGAAGCGGGGGCCGTGCTGGTCGCGGGCGAGGTGGTGGGCGTCGACGTCGAGCGGGGCCGTGTGACCGGCGTCCGCGTCGCCGCGGCCGGGGGCGGGTCGGTGACGCGGATCGCGACCCCCGTGCTGGTGGACGCCGCCGGCCCCGATGCCGCGGACGTCGCTCGGATGGCCGGCGGCGAGCTGTCGCTGTCTCACGAGCTCCACTGCAAGGTCTTCTTCGACGACGAGCACCGCAGGATCTCCCGCGAGCTGCCCCTGGTGTGCTGGAACGACCCGATCACCGTGCCGTGGTCGGAGGAGGAGCGGGCCGGCCTCGCCGACGACCCTTCGACCCGGGAGCTGTTGGGCGAGCTCCCGGCCGGCGTCCATTTCCGGCCCGAGGGGGGGCGCGAGAGCCGGTCGCTGATCCTGCTCTGGAACTACCACGTGGAGACCTGCGCGCCGACGCTGCCGATCGTCGTCGACCCGCTCCATCTCCAGGTCGTGCTGCGCGGCGTGGCACGGGTCGCCCCGGCCTTCGCCACCTACCTCGAGCGCGGACGCCGGCCGTACGTCGACGGCGGGTACTACACCAAGACCGCGGAGAACCGGCCGCTGATCGGTCCCATGGGCTCCGGTGCCGCCGAGGGACTCCATCTCGTCGCGGCGCTGTCGGGATTCGGCATCATGGCCTCGCCGGCCGCCGGCGAGCTCGCCGTTTCCCACCTCCTGGGCGACCCCCTGCCCGATTGGCACCGGGCCTTCCTGCTCTCCCGCTACTCGGATCCGGACTACGTCTCCTCGCACTCGGCCGCCGCGTCCGGACAGCTCTGATCCGGAGCGGCGACCCGGGGGGCGAGCTGGGATAGGCTGTCGACCGCGCTCCGGGAGCCTCGCCACCGGGCGCGGACGAGAAGAACCCGGAAGCGACCCCGACGCCGTCCAGAACCGACATGCCCGCCTCCGGATCCGTACGATTCTCCGGTTGGTTGCCGGCGTTCTTCGTCGTCTCGGGCTTCTGCAGCCTCGTCGACCAGGTCGTCTGGCTCCGCCTGACGATGGCCCACTTCGGCGTCACCACGCCGATGGTGTCGATCCTCCTCTCGGTCTTCATGGCGGGCCTCGCACTGGGCAGCTGGGCGGCGGGCGCCGCCTCGCGGCGGATCGGCCTGAGGTCGCCGCAGGCCGCCCTGCGCCTCTACGGTCTCTCCGAGCTCGTGATCTCGCTGTCGCTGTTCGCGGTCCCGCCCGGCCTCGACTTCGCGCGCCATGCCATGGTCCGCGGCGGCGCCTGGAACTCCGCCGCGTACTACCTCGAGGCCGGCGCCTGGACCACGGCTCTCCTGCTCCCCTTCGGACTCGCCATGGGAGCGACGCTGCCGTTCGCCATGAGCGTGATCCGGGCCGAGCGCGGCGCGGACTGGCCGCGGTCGTTCAGTCGGCTCTACGTCGCCAACGTCGTCGGCGCCGTGCTCGGCACGGCGCTCTCGGCGCTGGTGCTGATCGAGGTGTTCGGCTTCCACGGCACGCTCGAGCTGGCCGCCAGCCTCAACGCGGCGCTCGCCGCTTCGGCTCTCGCCCTCAGCCTGCGCTCGCCTGCCGCGGGCGCCGAGCCGGAATCGTCGTCGGCGGCCGGCCCCGCGCCGGCCGGCCTCGGCACGAGACGGGGCCGCGCCTACGCCATCCTTTTCGCCACCGGCTTCGCGAGCCTGGGCATGGAAGTGGTCTGGATCCGACAGCTCACGCCCTACCTGGGCAACCTCGTCTACTCCTTCGCGATCATCCTCTGCGTCTACCTGATCGCCAACTTCATCGGCTCCGCCGTCTACCGCAGGGTCGGTCCGAGGATCCCGCCCGGCGTGCTTTCGTCCGTCTGGCCCTGGGTCGTGCTGGGGATCGCCTGCGTTCTTCCCGCGCTGCTCAGCGACCCCCGCCTCGGGCTGCCCGAGACGCTCTGGAACGGGGTCCTCCGCACCGTCCTCGGGATCGGTCCGTTCTGCTTCCTGGTCGGCTTCCTCACCCCGCTCGTCGTCGACCGGCTCACGGGCGGCGATCCCGCGCAGGCGGGCTCGGCCTACGCGGTCAACGTCGTCGGCTGCATCCTCGGGCCGCTTTTCGCCGGCTTCGTGCTGGTTCCCCGCAGCGCGGAAGCCACGGCGTTGCTCGTGTTCGGAGGCTGCCTGATGGCTTTCGGGGTCTGGACCGGCGGCGCCCGGCCGCCCGGCCGGTCGCTCCTCCGGCGCGCCGGCCTGGTGGGCGCCGGACTCGCCCTGGCGACGGCCATGGTCCTGGCTTCGCGCAGCTTCGAGAGCCTGTTCCCCGGCGCGATCGTGCTGCGCGACTCGACGGCGACGGTCACCGCGGTGGGTACGGGACTCGAGAAGCGGCTCCTGGTCAACGGTATCGGCATGACCATTCTCACCCCGGTCACGAAGATGATGGCGCACCTGCCGCTCGCGCTCCTCGACCACCCTCCGAGGAGCGCCCTGGTGGTCTGTTTCGGCATGGGCACGACCTTCCGGTCGATGCGCTCCTGGGGGATCTCGACGACCGCCGTCGAGTTGGTGCCCTCGGTTCCGCGGCTGTTCGGCTTCTACCACGCCGACGGACCTGCGCTCGCCCGTCGACCGGGAGCTCGCATCGTCATCGACGACGGCCGGCGGTTCCTCGAGTACGACCCGGAGGAGTACGACGTCATCGCCATCGACCCGCCGCCTCCGGTCCACGCCGCCGGATCCAGCCTCCTCTACTCGCGTGAGTTCTACACCGCCGCCCGCCGCAGGCTCAAGCCCGACGGCATCGTCGCCCAGTGGATCCCGGGAGGCGACGCCGTCGACCTGTCGTCGGTGACGCGCGCCTTCGTCCAGTCGTTCCGCTACGTGAAGGCCTTCGGCAGCGTCACCGGCCTGGGGCTCCATCTGCTCGGCAGCGACGCCCCGATCCAGGTTCCGCCGGCGAGCGTTCTCGCCGACCGTCTGCCGCCGGCGGCGCGCGAGGACCTGATCGAGTGGGGCCCGAAGCCCCGAGCGGAGCAGATGCTCGGCGTCGTCCTGAGCCACGAGGTCCCGGTCCGGAAGATCCTGGCCCTCGCGCCCCAGGCCCCGCCGTTGACCGACGACGATCCGGTCAACGAGTACTTCCTGCTCCGCCTGGCCCGAGAGCGCTTCCGCACCCGCCACGTGACCCCGGCGCCTTCGGCACGCTGACCCGCCCGGGGGCCGGCCGCCGCGGCGCCATGACCGAGTCCGAGCCGGGCTCAGGGGGCCGGCGGCGGCTCCGAGGCGGCGCCCCGGGCGTTGCCCCAGAGGATTCGCTCGATCCGATCGGCGAGCCGTGGCAGGCGGTCGCTGCCCGGCCCGCGCAGGTGGACGCGGAGCAGCCGCCGTCCGCGCTGCGCCAGGACGGCGGCGTCGCCACGCGCCTGCGCCGCGATCACCTGACCGAAAGTCAGGCCCGGGCCGGCGATCGGGCGGTCGCGCTTCGCCTCGTCGGTGACGACGAGGAAGACTCCCGTGTCGGGTCCGCCCTTGTGCGCCTGCCCCGTCGAGTGCAGGTAGCGCGGGCCGAAACCGACGGAGGCGGCGACGCGGCAGGCGTCCCGCACCGCGCTGCGGATCCGGTCCGCGGCCTCGGCGTTGCCCTCGGAGATCTCGCAGAACGCGAGCAGCGCGAAATAGTCGCCGTCGCCGAGCCGCTCGAGGTGGGCACGCAGCGCTGCCGTCGGGCCCGGCTCCGGTCCCGTGCGCGCGAGCAGCTCCGCGACCTGGTCCGCGGGGGCGTAGAGAGCGATGCCCTCGTCCGCCGCGAACGGGTCCTCCGCGGGGAGCGCTCCGGATCTCTCCACCTCCTCGGTGAGCCGTCGGGCCTCGACCTTCGCCGCTTCGACATCGGGCTGATCGAACGGATCGAGGTCGAGGCGCGAGCCGGCGACGGCGGTCGCCATCTCCCACCGGTACATCTCGGCCGAGAGCTCCAGCGGATCGGCCACGTCGAGCTCGACGACCGGATGTCCCGCCGCCTCCAGCACATCGAGCCGCTCGGCGTCCCCCTCCGCCAGCTCCCCGGCCAGCCGGACCGCGACGAACAGCCGGTCGTCTCCGTAGACCTCGGGCGGGCCGAGGCTCTCGCCGTTGAACGGGAGAATCCCCTTGCCCCGCTTTCCGGTCGACTCGGCGATCAGCTGCTCCAGCCAGGCACCGAGCATCCGGATCGCCGGGTGTACCACCAGGGTGAGCTTGTCGCGTCCCGCCACGGCCGACGCCGCCAAGAGCAACCCCAGGGACGCGCCCGGGTTGGTTCGGGGGTCGGGCGTTCGGCAGGCCGCGGCCATGCGCGAGGCGTTCGCCAGCCAGCCGTCGATCTGGACGCCCTGGATCGCGGCGGGCACGAGGCCGAACGGCGACAGTGCGGAGAAGCGGCCACCGATCGTCGGCTCGCCGAGGACCAGGCGCCGGAAGCCCCGGTCGCGGGCCAGCCGTTCGAGCTTCGAACCCGGATCCGTGACCGCGACGAACCGGCGCCAACCCTCCGTGTCGCCGACCGCCTTGGCCACGACCCGGTGGAACCTCTCCATCAGGATGTTCGGCTCCAGCGTCGAGCCCGACTTGCTCGAGACGACGACCAGGGTGCGCCGCGGATCGAGCCGCGCCTCGAAGGCGGCGACCTGGTCCGGGTGGACGGAGTCGAGGACCATGAGGTCCGGATGCCCTTCCCCCGTCGGCAGCGCCGAGCGTTGCACTTCCGCGGCGAGGCTCGATCCGCCCATGCCCAGCAGGAGGGCGTGCGAGAACCCGCCCGCGCGGGCGTCGGAGGCGATCTCCGACCAGAGCCCCAGGTCGGCACCCGCCACCGAGGGCGCGTCCAGCCACCCCAGCCAGCGCGCCTCTCCCGAGTCCGTCCACAGGGTGGCGTCGTGATCGAGTATCCGCTGCGTCCCGCGGATCTGCCGCCACTCCCGGGCGGCGGCCGTCAGGCTCTCCTGCAGGAACCCGGGAAGCCTCGAATTCAACTTTGGCGCCCCGCCAGAGCGCGCGTCTTGGCGTCGATCGTCGACAGCAGCTTCTCGAAGGGCTCCACGAATTTCCGGATCCCCTCCTCGAGCAGCTGCTCGGTGGCGCGGTCGAGCGAGACTCCGAGGGACTCCAGCTCGGCCAGCTCGCGCTCCGCGGCCTCGACGCCCTCGTCGAGAGTCAGCCGCGCGACACCGTGGTCCCGGAATGCCTGGAGCGTGTCGGGCGGCATCGTGTTGACGGTCTCCGCGCCGATCAGCTCCTCGACGTAGAGGGTGTCGCGGTACGCGGGGTTCTTGGTGCTCGTGGAGGCCCAGAGCAGCCGCTGCGGACGCGCCCCGGCGGCGGCCAGCCGCCGCCAACGCTCGGAGTCGACGATCGACCGGTAGTGACGATAGGCGAGCTTGGCGTTGGCGATCGCGATCCGCCCCTTGAGCGAGCCCAACCGGTCCCGCTCGTCCGCGCTCGCCGCCCCGGCCATTCGCTCGTCGAGGCGCCGGTCCACCAGCGAGTCGATCCGCGAGACGAAGAAGCTCGCCACCGACGACACCGACTCCACGCTCTGGCCGCGTTCGAGACGGTCCTCGAGGGCGGCGAGGTAGGCCTCGGCGACCTCCGAATACGCGGCGCGGGCGAACAGGAGCGTGATGTTGACGTTGATGCCGGAAGCGAGCAGGGTCCGGATCGCCGGCACGCACTCGGGCGTCCCGGGGACCTTGATCAGCAGGTTGGCGCGGTCGACCTCCTGCCACAGTCTCCTCGCCTCGGCGATCGTCGCCTGGCCATCCCGGGCGAGGTCGGGAGCGACCTCGAGGCTGACGTAGCCGTCGGCGCCGCCGCTGTCCCGGTAGACCGGGCCGAGCAGATCGGCCGCCCCGCGGATGTCCTCCACCGCGAGCGCTTCGAACACTTTGCGTCGATCACCGCCGAGATCCGGCGCCACTTCGAGGATCTGCGCGTCGTACTCACTTCCCGAGCCGACGGCCTTCTCGAAGATGGAAGGATTCGAGGTCACCCCGCGGACGCCGTCCTCGCGGATCAGGCGCGCCAGCTCGCCGTCCGGACCGAGAATCCCGCGGCGGATGAAGTCGAGCCACACCGATTGGCCGAGTCCGGCGAGCTCGAGCAAGGCGTTGTTTCGATTCGCTGTCGGCGTCGCGGGCATCGATGGTCCTCCCCCGGGCTCGAGGTCGTCCATCTACGATACACGCCGCAGTCGTCCCGGCAAAACGCCGGCGCTCACCAGATGCGGCAGACGGCCTCGGCGGGCTTGACCATGGGCGAGTCCGCCGGGCACGAGAACGCCCGGGCGAACTCCGGCATGTTGACCACGACCCCGTTGATCCGGTACCGCGCCGGCGAGTGCGGATCCGTGAGGGCGCGAAGCCGCCGCTCCTCGGGCCGCATCTCCGAGCAGTCCCACTGGGCGAAGCCGACGAAGAACCTCTGGGCGGGGGTCAGGCCGTCCCTCGGCTCCAGCTTCTCGTCGGCGGTCTTCTCCTGCCAGGCCTGCCACGCCAGGATCAGTCCCCCGAGGTCGGCGATGTCCTCGCCGTTCGTCAGCTTGCCGTTGACCTTGATGTCGTCGACCGCGGTGTACGAGGAGTACTGGTCCACGATGCACTGCGCACGGGTCCGGAACTTCGCGTCGTCGTCCGCTGTCCACCAGTCGCGCAGGTTGCCCGCGGCGTCGAACTGCCGGCCCTCGTCGTCGAAACCGTGGGTCAGCTCGTGACCGATCGTCCCGCCGGTGTCCCCGTAGTTGGGCGCGTCGTCCATCTTGGCGTCGTAGAGCGGCGGCTGGAGCACTCCCGCCGGGAAGTTGATGTCGTTCATCTGGGCATCGTAGTAGGCGTTGACCGTCGGCGGCGTCATGCCCCACTCGCCGCGGTCGATCGGCTTGCCGATGCGGTTCAGCCGCCGCCGTACCTCGAAGGCCGTCGCCCGTTCCACGTTGCCGAAGTAGTCGTCGCGGGAGATCGCCACCGAGCTGTAGTCGCGCCACCTGTCCGGGTAGCCGATCTTGTCCGCCATGCCGTGGAGCTTCTCCAGCGCCTGCTTCTTGGTCGCCTCGTCCATCCAGTCCAGCGCCTGGATCCGTTCCTCCATCGCCTTCTGGATGCGCTCGGTCATGTCCAGCGCTGCGGCCTTGAGCTCCGGCGAAAAAGCGTGCTCGACGTAGACCTGGCCGAGCGCCTCTCCGAGGTCGTCGTCGACACCGGCGACGCAGGTCTTCCAACGCGGCGGCGGCTGCTCGACCCCGCGCAGGTACCGGCGGTAGAAAGCGAAGTTCTCGTCCCGCATCGCCTTCGGGAGCTGGTCGGCGCTCGCGTGGACGGCGTGCCAGCGGAGATAGGCCTTCCAGTCCTCCAGGCTCCGGGCGGCGAGCAGCTTGCCGAGCGCGGTGACGAAGGCAGGGTGCTGAACGTTGAGGTCGGCGACACCGCCCAGTCCGGTCACGGTGAGAAACTGCTTCCAGTCGAAGCCGGGGGCGAGCTTCGCGAGCTCCGGGACCGGGAGCAGATGGTAGTTCTTGTAGGGATCGCGCCGCTCGACCCGGGTCAACGACGCCTCGGCGAGGCCGGTCTCGATCTCCAGCACCGTCCGCGCGTCCGCGGCGGCCACCGCGGGCTTCTCGCCCACGAGCTCGAGCATGCGCGCGACGTGCCCGACGTAGCGGGCGCGCTGCTCCGGGAACTTGCCGTCCTGCCGCGTGTAGTAGTCGCGGTCGGGCAGCCCCAGCCCCCCCTGATGCACCGCCGCGATGAAGCGGCTGGAGTCCTTGGCGTCCTGCTCCGAGCCGAAACCGAACAGAGCGCGGTCCCCCGAGAGCTTCTCCACCGCGACCAGCGGGGCGATGTCGCTCTTGCGCTGCAGCGCGTCGATCGCCGCGAGCGCGGGCTGGATCGGCTCGAGGCCGTTCTTCTCGATCGTCGGTTCGTCCATGCAGGCGGCGAAGTAGTCGCCGATCTGCCGTTCCACCGGCGAGCGGTCGGGCCGCGTCTCGGCGGCGCGGTCGAGCAGTCCCCAGAGGTAGCGCAGATTGTCGACGTAGAGCTTGCCGTAGACGCTCCAGGACGGCTGGTCCGGCGGCAGGGGATGGAGCTTCGGCCAGGAGCCGCAGGAGTACTGGAAGAAGTCGGAGCACGGGTCGACCGACAGATCCATGGCCGACAGGTCCAGGCTCGGCGTGTAGGGCAGCTCGGAGTAAGGGGCGTCGGCGGCCGCGGCAGCCTGCGGCGTGGCGGGGGTCGACGGCGTTTCGGCCCGCAGCGTGGCGGCCCCTCCCAGGGCCAGCACGACGGCGAGCGTCGTCAGCTCGATCGGCTTGCGGTTCATGGTCTCTTCCTGGAATTCGTGCTGGAACCGGTACGGGGACGTCCCGGGCCGGCAGGGCGAATTCTGTCACGCGTCGCCGCTCACCGGCGCCCGCTGACCGACCGCGCCAGGAAGCGCACCGGCTCGCAGGCCGGGACGAGCCCGTGGGCGGCCGAACGGCGCAGAAACTCCGCGAGCCCGGCCTGTTCGGAGGGTCCCATCTCGAACCGGAGGTTGCGCGTGTAGTAGTCGCGCAGGACCGCCTCGGGAAGCCGGGTCTCCGCCGCGGCGCCACGGATGATCTCGTCCAGGCCGGCCCGGCCCGCCGCGTAGCTCGACTCGAGCGCCGCGAGCAACTCCGGCCGCTCCCGGCCGGAGCGCACCGCCCAGACCGCGAAGACGAAGGGCAGGCCGGTGAGCTCGAGCCACTCTCCCGCCAGGTCCAGGACCACGAAGCGATCCCGATCGACCGACAGAGCAGGGTCGCCGATCACCAGCGCGGCGTCGGCCTCGGCGAGCATCGCCCCGAGCTCGGGGCGGGCCGAATGGGTCCGTGGGCGGATGCCGTGCCGCTCCGCCAGCAGGATGCGCACGAGCGCCGCCGATGTGCGGCTGTTCTCGTCCAGCGCCACCGACCGGATCTCCGTCACCGGCACCCGCGAGACGAGCAACACGCTGCGCACCTCGTGGGTGGCGGCGATCGCCAGACCGGGCACCACCGACAGTCCGGGGATCCGCGCCAGCTCGATCGAGGGCACCAGGCCGGCGTCGAGCTCGCCGGAGGCGAGCCCGTCGGCAACGCGCGCCGGGGGCAGCAGGACCGGCTCGATCCCGGGCGGTCGCTCCGGCCCCAGGAGGCCCCAGGCCAGGGGCCGGCTGTTGACGTAGTGGACGATCCCGACTCTCGACACGGCGCGCAGCCTACCGCGATCGCATCGCCGCGGGTGGCCGACTACTTCGACATCGCGGCGAGGAAGTCGGCGTTGGTCTTCGCCTTGCCCAGCTTGTCGAGCAGCAACTCCATCGACTCGACGGTGGACAGCGGATTGAGCACCTTGCGCAGGACCCAGACCCGGCGCAGCTCGTCTTCCGGCATCAGCAGCTCTTCCTTGCGCGTACCCGACTTGTTGATGTCGATGGCGGGGAAGGTCCGCTTGTCGACCAGCTTGCGGTCGAGGTGGATCTCGCAGTTGCCGGTGCCCTTGAACTCCTCGAAGATCACGTCGTCCATCCGGCTGCCGGTGTCGACCAGGGCGGTCGCGATGATCGTCATGGAACCGCCCTCCTCGATGTTGCGCGCCGCGCCGAAGAAGCGCTTCGGCCGGTGCAGCGCGTTGGCGTCGATGCCGCCCGAGAGCACCTTGCCCGACGGCGGCTGGACGGTGTTGTAGGCGCGCGCCAGGCGGGTGATCGAGTCGAGCAGGATGACCACGTCCTTCTTGTGCTCCACCAGACGCTTGGCCTTCTCGATCACCATCTCGGCGACCTGGACGTGGCGCGTGGCCGGCTCGTCGAAGGTCGAGGAGATGACCTCGCCCTGGACCGAGCGCTGCATGTCGGTGACCTCTTCCGGCCGCTCGTCGATCAGCAGGACGATGAGCGCGACCTCGGGATGGTTCTTGGCGATCGAGTGCGCGATCGACTGCAGCAGCATCGTCTTGCCGGTCCGCGGCGGCGCGACGATCAGCGCGCGCTGGCCCTTGCCCATCGGCGTGACCAGGTCCATGACCCGGGAGGCCATGTCGCCGGGCACTTCGAGCTTGACCCGCTCCATCGGGTAGAGCGGCGTCAGGTTGTCGAAGAAGATCTTGTTGCGCGAGACCTCGGGTGGCTCGAAGTTGACCGCTTCGACCTTGATCAGGGCGAAGTAGCGCTCGCCGTCCTTCGGCTGCCGCACCTGGCCGGAGACGGTATCGCCGGTGCGCAGGTCGAAGCGCCGGATCTGCGACGGCGAGACGTAGATGTCGTCCGGTCCCGGCAGGTAGTTGTACTCGGGAGCGCGCAGGAACCCGAACCCGTCCGGAAGGCACTCCAGGACCCCCTCGGCGAAGATCAGGCCCGATGACTTGGTCTGCGCCTCCAGGATCTTGAAGATCAG
This sequence comes from uncultured Acidobacteriota bacterium, assembly GCA_963781755.1. Classification (GTDB taxonomy): domain Bacteria; phylum Acidobacteriota; class Thermoanaerobaculia; order Multivoradales; family JAGPDF01; genus JACTMI01. Next base: position 133,121 of record CAWAGZ010000008.1, on the reverse strand, counting down.
CTCCTGCTTGCGCATGCCCGCGACGCCCTCGACGCCGAGGTCCTTGGCGACCTGGCTGAGCTCGGCGATGCTCATCTCCTTGAGCGCGCGGATGTCGAGCATCTGCTTGCCGTTGCCGTTCGAGCCGTCGCCGCCCTCTTGCCCGTCTTCGGACACGTCTTCCGGCAGGATGTCAGCCGGATAGTCCGGTTCCGTTACCTTGGGCATGTTGCTCTTCCTTCCTCTTCTCCGGCGGGACCTGCCCCGCGAGAAAGTCTGCGATGCGTTTCCAGAGTTCACGGATGCCCTCCCCTGAAACCGCGGAGACGGGGATGATGTCCGTCCCCTCCGCGAGCCCGAGCGCGTCCTGGATCTCGGCGAGCCTCCGGGCCCGCTCCCCGCGCTTCAGGCGGTCGATCTTGGTGGCTGCGACGACCCGGTCGATTCCGAGGCCGGCGAGGTATCCCGCCGCCTCCCGATCGAGCCGTGTCGCCCCGACTTTGGCGTCCACCAGGTGGACGACGAGGCGGGGCGCTCTTGCCGTGCGGAGGTACGCTTCGACGACCTCCGCCCATTTCTCGCGAGCCTCGCGCGACACCCGCGCGAAACCGTATCCCGGCAGATCGACGAACCAGTAACGTCGGTCGATCCGAAACCAGTTGATCGTCTGGGTCCGGCCGGGCGTCCCGCCCGTCCGTGCCAGCTTGCGACCCAGCAGGCGGTTCAGCAAGCTCGACTTGCCGACGTTCGACCGCCCGGCGAACGCCACCTCGGGTGCGCCGTCCCCGAGCCATCCGGACGGATCCACGCTCGATCGAAAGAACTCCGCGGTCTGGATCATGGCGGCTGATTCGAAGGGTCGCGCCGGTGGTCGCCACCGGAACGCGCCTCAAGAAGCTGCTCTCAGACCTCGGTTGTCGAACTGGAAGCCGTCGTCTGCGGTCCGGGGACCGCGCCGTCTCGTTCGGTCTCGGTCTCCGGAGCGCGGGTCGCGATCAATGCGCCAGCGACCCGGACCCCATCGGCGGTTCTGACGGCGCCGGGCGCAATTCTCCCGCATTCGGGGGCGGAGATGCAAGCTCCCCCTCGAGCGCCAGTCGGAGCACCTCGTCCATCGACTCCACGAAGTGCACCGTCATGACCTCCCGGATCTCGGCCGGTATCTCCTCCAGGTCCTTCTCGTTCTCGAGCGGCAGGATGATCTCGGTGATACCGGCGCGGAAAGCGGCGAGCGCCTTGTCCTTGATCCCGCCCACCGGCAGCACCTTCCCGCGCAACGTGATCTCCCCGGTCATGGCCAGATCGCGGCGGACCGGCCGGCGGGTCAACGCCGACACGAGGGCCGTCGCCATCGTGATCCCGGCCGAAGGCCCGTCCTTCGGGATCGCACCCTCGGGCACGTGGATGTGCAGGTCGTGATGGTCGGAGAACTCCGGATCGATGCCCAGGATGTCGGCCCGGCTGCGCAGGTACGACACCGCCGCGCGGGCGGACTCCTGCATCACCTCGCCCAGCTTGCCGGTGAGGATCAGCTTGCCGCGCCCCCGCATCAGCCCGACTTCGGTCTCCAGGATCTCGCCACCCACCTCGGTCCAGGCGAGCCCGGTGGTCACGCCGATCTCGGGCTCTCCGTCCCGCTTCCAGGGCCGGAACCTCGCCTTGCCCAGGAGCTCGCCGACGCGATCGGCGTCGATCCCCACCGTCACGTCGCTGCCCTCGGCGACGACCCGCCGGGCGACCTTGCGGCACACCGAGGCGATCTCGCGGTCGAGGTTGCGCACGCCGGCCTCCCGGGTGTAGCTCTCGATCAGGGTCCGCAGGCCCTCGTCCTCGAACCGCACCTTCTCGTCCGACAGCCCGTGGGCCTTGAGCTGACGCGGAACGAGGAACTGCCGTCCGATGGCGAGCTTCTCGTTCATCGTGTAGCCGGAGAGGTGGATGACCTCCATCCGGTCCTTCAGAGCCGCCGGCACGGTGTGCACGACGTTCGCCGTGGCGATGAACATCACCTTGGAGAGGTCGTACTCGACGTCGAGGAAGTGATCGACGAAGGAGTGGTTCTGCGCCGGGTCGAGCACCTCGAGCAGCGCCGCCGAGGGATCGCCGCGGAAGTCCATCGACATCTTGTCGATCTCGTCGAGCAGGAAGACCGGGTTGATCGTCCCGGCCTTCTTCATCATCTGGATGATCTGCCCGGGAAAAGCGCCGATGTAGGTCCGGCGATGGCCGCGGATCTCGGCCTCGTCGCGCACGCCGCCCAGGGACAGGCGGACGAACTTCCTCCCGATGGCACGGGCGATCGAGGCCGCGAGCGAGGACTTCCCCACTCCCGGGGGGCCCACGAAGCAGAGGATCTGGGCGGGGTTCTCGGTCGTCAGCTGACGCACTGCCAGGAACTCGAGGATCCGCTCCTTGATCTTCTGCAGGCCGTAGTGGTCGGTGTTGAGGATCTCCTCGGCCTTGCCGAGGTCGCGCAGCTCCTTGGACGACTTCTTCCAAGGCACCGCGACCAGCCAGTCGATGTAGTTGCGCGACACCGTCGCTTCGGCCGAGACCGGCGGCATCGCCTCGAGGCGCTTGAGCTCCGCGTCCGCCTTCTCCCGGACCGACTTGGGCAGGCCCGCCTTCTCGATCTTCTCCTTCAGCTCCTGGATCTCGTCGGAGCGGTCGTCCTTGCGCCCGAGCTCCTGATGGATGGCCTTGATCTTCTCGTTGAGGTAGTACTCCTTCTGGGCCTTCTCCATCTGCTTCTTGACCTGAACGTTGATCCGCTTCTCGAGGTTCATCTTCTCGATCTCGACCTCGAGCAGGTCCTCCAGGCGCTCGAGTCGCTCGAACGGCGAGACGAGCTCGAGCAGGCTCTGCTTCTCGGTGGTCGAAACCGCGAGGTGGGCCGCCAGCGTGTCGGCGAACCGGTCGGCGTCATCCAGCTTGAGGGTCGGCAGCAGGCCCTCGAAAGCCAGGTGTTGCGACATCTTGGCGTACTGCTCGAAGGTCCCCAGGACCTTGTTCATGAACGACTCGGTCCGGTCGTCGTGGGGATAGCGCACCTCGAGCACCTCGACGTCCGCCCAAAGCGTGCCTTCGCGCTCCTCGAGACCGAGCAGGCGGGCGCGCTGGACGCCCTCGACCATGACCTTGATGTTGCCGTTGGGCAGCTTGAGGTTCTGGACCACCCGCGCGACGACTCCGGATTCGAACAGGTCGTCGTGGAGCGGGTCGTCGACCTTGGGGTCCTTCTGGGCCACCAGGTAGATGTGGCGGTTCTCGGTCGTGAGCGCCGCCTCGAGCGCGTGCACCGAGCTCTCCCGGCCGACGATGAACGGCGCCATCATGTGCGGGAAGACGACCATGTCCCGCAGCGGGACGACGGGGAGCGTCGCGGCGCTGCTCTCGACGTATCCGGGCACTCTCAGCCCGCCTTTCGGAGCGTGGTGATCGGCTGCGTCCGGTGCAGAACCGTCTCCTCGGTGATCACCACTTCGGAGATGTCGCGCTGCGAGGGCACCACGTACATCAGCTCGAGCATGATCTCCTCGAGGATGACCCGCAGGCCGCGGGCGCCGACGCTGCGCTTGAGGGCCTCGCGGGCCACCGCCACCAGCGCCTCGTCGGTGAAGCGCAGCTTGACCTCCTCGAAGTCGAGCATCGTCTGGTACTGGCGCACCAGGCTGTTCTTGGGCTCCTTGAGGATGCGCACGAGCGACTGCTCGTCGAGCTGGTCCAGGGTCGCGATCACCGGCAGCCGGCCGACGAACTCCGGAATCATCCCGAACTTGATGATGTCCTCGGGCAGGACTTTCTCGAGCGGGTTCAGCTTGGAGAGCTCCTTCTTGCCCTTGATCTCGGCGCCGAAGCCCATCATCTTCCGGTTCAGCCGCCGCTCGACGTGATCGTCCAGGCCCACGAAAGCGCCCCCGCAGATGAACAGCACGTTGGTGGTGTCGATCTGGAGGAACTCCTGGTGCGGGTGCTTGCGGCCGCCCTGCGGCGGGACGTTGCAGATGGTCCCCTCGAGGATCTTGAGCAGCGCCTGCTGAACGCCCTCGCCGGACACGTCGCGCGTGATCGACGGGTTCTCCCCCTTGCGCGCGATCTTGTCGACCTCGTCGATGTAGACGATGCCCTTCTGCGTCTTGTCCTTGTCGTTGCCCGAAGCCTGGTAGAGCTTGAGGATGATGTTCTCGACGTCTTCGCCCACGTATCCGGCTTCGGTCAGCGTCGTCGCGTCGGCGATCGTGAACGGCACGGAGAGCAGCTTCGCCAGCGTCTGCGCCAGCAGCGTCTTCCCGGTCCCGGTAGGACCGATGAGCAGGATGTTCGACTTCTGGAGCTCGACGTCGTTGCCCCTTCCGCCCCGCTCGGAGAACTCGATCCGGCGGTAGTGGTTGTAGACGGCGACAGCGAGCTTCTTCTTGGCCTGCTCCTGGCCGATCACGTACTCGTCGAGCAGGCTCTTGATCTCGGACGGCTTCGGAAGCTTGGTCTCCTGCTGCTGCTCGAGCAGCCGGTCCTCGGCGATGATGTCGAGGCAGATGTCGACACACTCGTCACAGATGAAGACCGTCGGGCCGGCGATGAGCTTCTTGACCTCGCGCTGGCTCTTGTTGCAGAACGAGCAGCGAAGCGCGTCGTCCCCGGTCTCTTTCTTGGGCATCGCTCCTCCGTCTTCACCCCGGAGAACAGCGCCACCGAACGCCGCTATTCCGCGTCCGCCAGCGCTCCCTCCGGATCCCGCCCGTCCGGACGCCGCGCGGGCCCCTGCCGCGCGCGACGCTTCATTCTAACAAACGGCGCCGTCAGGACTTGCGCCGCTCCATCACATGGTCGACCAGGCCGTACTCGATGGCCTCCTGGGCGCCGAGGATCTTGTCGCGTTCGGTGTCGTGGTGGACCTGCTCCTGCGGTCGGCCGGTGTGGAACGAGAGGATCTCGTCGATCCGCTCGCGCAGCTTCAGCAACTCGCGGGCGTGGATCTCGATGTCGGTGGCCTGGCCGCCCATCCCGGAGGTCCACGGCTGGTGGATCAGGATCCGGGCGTTGGGCAGCGAGGTCCGCTTGCCCTTCTGACCCGCCGCCAGGAGAACCGACGCCATCGACGCGGCCTGGCCGACGCAATAGGTCGCGACGTCGGGCTTGATGTACTGCATCGTGTCGTAGACCGCCAGGCCGGCCGTCACGGAGCCGCCCGGGGAGTTGATGTAGAGGTGGATGTCGCGCTCCGGGTTCTCGGCTTCGAGGAACAACATCTGGGCGATCACCAGGCTCGCGACGTCGTCGTCGATCGGGCGCCCGAGGAAGATGATGTTGTCCTTGAGGAGGCGCGAGTAGATGTCGTAGGCGCGCTCCCCCCGGTTGGTCTGCTCGACGACGATCGGGATCAGCATGCGGATCGGTCTCCTGGTCTTCTCAAGGCTCGGAGGTCCCGGCGCCGGTCGCCGGGGCCGGGTCCTCCTCGCCGAGCAGGAACCTTACCGTCTTTTCCCGGCGCATCCGAGACCGCAGCCCGGCCAGCTCCCCGGCCTCGTCGAGCCGTTGGCGCAGAGCCTGGTTCGCGACCCCCTGGAGCCGCGCCAGGACGGCGAGCGCCTGCTCGAACTCGGCCTCGCCCACCTCGATCTTCTCCGCCTCCGCGATGGCGTCGAGCAGCAGCCGCGCGCGGACCCTGCGCTCCGCGTGCGGCTTGACCTGATCGCCCATCTGCTGCCAGTCGATCTCCGCCTTCTCGACGTCCACGCCGCGGCGCACCAGCCCCTCGGCGTACTCGCGCAGAAGATCCTCGGTCTCGTGCTGGACGACGCCTTCGGGCAGCGGCAGCGGGTGGCGCTCGGTGAGCTGGTCGAGCAGCGCCCGCTCCCGGATCTGGCGCACCTCGTCCCGCTTGGCGGCGCGCAGCCGGTCGACGACGTTGGCCTCGAAGGCCGCCATGGACTCGAAAGCGCCGAAGTGCTTCGCGAACTCGGCGTCGAGCTCGGGCAGCTTGGCCTCCTTGACCTCGAGCGCCTTGAGCTCGAACCGGCGCTCGCGGACCTCTTCGCCTTCACCCTCCCGGCGGGTGAAGCGGGCGCTCTGGCCGGCCGCCAGCCCGGTGGCGGCGGTCGAGACCTCCTCCCAGACGCCCGAGGCGCCGATCTCGAACTCGGCGCTCTGGGCCTCTGCCTCCGCCCCTTCCGTGGTCTCGAGCACCTCGGCCCGGACCGTGTCGCCGGACGCCGCGGGCCGCTCGACGGGGATCCACTCGGCGTGGCTGCGGCGCAGGTCGCCGATCGTCTTGTCGATGTCCTCGCGGGTCGGCTCCGTCGATGCTTCGGGCAACGCGAAGTCCTTGTAGTTGCGCAGCTCGATCTCGGGCCGGACCTCGACGACGGCGGTGAAGACGAGCGGCTCGCCGGCCTTGTGCTCGACCTCGCCGAGCGAGGGGTTGGTCAGCGCCTCGATCGACTTCTCCGCCGCGGCCTGGCGCCAGTAACGCGGCACCAGCCGCTCCAGGACCTCCTGCTCGATCTCCGGCCCGAAGCGCTTGCGGACCATCGAGGGCGGGACCTTGCCCTTGCGGAAGCCGGGGATCCGGGCGCGCTTGCCGAACTCGGCGGTGACGCGCTCGGTCTCGGCCTCGACGGCCGGCGCCGGGACCTCGATCCGGAGCTGCTTCTTGCAGGGACCGACCTCTTCGATCGCGAGAACGACGCTCATCGTCGGGGAGCCTTCCTCGGGCTTGGATTCACGAGACGGGGGATTCGAAACCGGCTGGTGCGAAAGGGGGGACTCGAACCCCCAACCCGATCACTCGGGACTAGATCCTAAGTCTAGCGCGTATACCAGTTCCGCCACTTTCGCGGGGATCGGTGGATCGGGGGTCCGGGGGACGATTCGTTGGTGAGCCGCGTAGGAATCGAACCTACAACCCGCAGATTAAGAGTCTGCTGCTCTACCAATTGAGCTAGCGGCCCGACCGACCGCGAAATATACCAACCCCCCGCGCCGCGGGTCAATTCCCACGCGCACCCGCCTCCGGCGGCACGTCCACGAACCGAAAGGACGCGACCGTCTGCTCCCAGAGCCGCTCGAGGTGAAAATCCAGAACGCCGGTGATGCGCACGAAGAGGAACCTCCCGCCGTGGCGCACGCAGCGGGCGCGAGAGACGAACCGGCGACGAGACCGCCCCTCCTCCGGCACCTCGGAAGACTGGGGCCGATCCCACAGGCACTCCACCCCCCGGACTCCTCCCAACGGCTCGGAGCTCCAAACTCGCGGCGGAATGGACGGCTCGACGATCCGACAGAGATCCTCGGCGGCTCCGGTGCCCCACGCCTCCTGCGCGACCGTGCCGGGTTCGGACCATGCCACCTCGAACGTCGCCTCGGCGGGCTCCGGTCGAACGTGGGACGAGGCTTCGGAGGCACAGGCCTGCCATACCGTCACGCGGCCGTCGAGCACCGTTCGACGCTCCCGGCCGCAGGTCATCGTGCCCGGCATCGAGACCTCGAAGCCCGCGTCGGGGCGCGAGAGCCGGTCCCAGTCCTGGAGGCAGCCCGAGAGCAGGAGCGCACCGCAGGTCAGCAGCGCCGGCCCGAAGCACGCCCGAAACCCGAAGTACCTCGAAACAGAAGCTTCCATAGATGCGAGGATCTTGCCCCGGATCATAGCCTCGGGTCCCGAGGAGGCGGCGGCCGGAGTGCCTTTCCCTTCTATGAAGGCCTTTCTTCCTCGGCGCTTCGGACGGTCATGTCTCGAGCGACGGGACGATCGGGCCTCGGGAGCCCTTCCCTTCTGGGGCGGGACCTTCCGTCTTTCGGGGTTCCGGCCCCTGGCGGGGCCGGGCGGGGGGTGGCGGCTCAGCCGCCCTGGACGAAGCGGACGATCTCGAAGCGGTCGCCGGGGGCGATCGGGGTGGCGGACCAATCGCGGCGGGGGGCGATCTCGCCGTTGCGCTCGACGGCGACGGTGCGCGGGTCGAGGCCGAGGGCGGCGATCAGATCGCCGACGGTCTTGGCTCCGGCGAGCTCCTGCTCCCGGCCGTTGACCGAGATCGTGGCAAGGGCTGCGGTTCCCGTGGTCTCCCTGGCTCCCATGGCTCCGAGGTTACAGCAGCTGCTTGATCTCGGCGCGGCCGAGCTCCGAGGAACCCGAGATGATCAGCGCCGCCGAGCCGCCCTGGACCGACGGCACGTCGAGCTCGAGCGCCAGCTCGCCGCCCTCGCCGGTCTCGCCCGAGAGCAGCGTGCGCGGGTCCGACACCGTGGACAGCATGCGGATCGAGATCTGGACCGCCGCGAGCGGGTGCCCGCTCTTCGAGGAGAAGGCGCGCAGCGTCAGGCGGTTGACCCGGCCGGGGCGAATCTCCTCCGGTCCGTCGAGGACCAGGACGAGGTGCTCCTGCTCGGCCTCGGTCTCGAGGTACTGCAGGATCACCTGGTCCAGCGAGGGTCCCGACTCCTCGGCTTGCGCGGCGCCCTGGACGGAGACCGGGGGCGGTGCGGCGGCCGCCTCGCGCTCGGTCGGCGCGCTCGTGGCGGTGAGCACCATCCCCTCGGCATTGACGTCACGCTTCGGCGCCGGCTGACCGTTTCCCGGCGCCGCCGCCTTGGCGTCGCCCTTCGCCTCGGCCTTGGCGCCGGCGCCCTTGAGCGCCTCGCTGATCCGGGGATCGAACCTGCCGGCGCGGATCGCCGCCAGGATGGTGCGGTGCTGCTGCTCCATCAGCGACGCGATCTCGCGCTCGCCCTTTCCCTCCTCCAGCAGCTTCGTGTACGGCGTCCGCTTCGCCGCCAGCACGCGGCCCTTGATGTAGATGACGCTCTCGATGGCCGGGTTCTCGCGCCCCTTGTCCTCCGTCTGGACGTGAAGCACGATCTCGCCGTGGCGGATGTCGGTGTTGTAGCCGGTGAGCATCGAGGGGGTGTTGCGCCTGGGACAGGGTAAAGAAGCATTGTAGGAAGGAGCTTCTCGAAGGGTCAAGGCGGGTTGGACGGCCCGTGGCCGGCATGCGAGAATCGCCCCTGGACGTTTCCGGGACGTCGCCGGCTCTCCGGGACGGTTCCGGCCAGGGCCGGTCCCCGTGCCCGCCACCCCGTTGCCCATTTGGAGGAGGAAGGATGTCCGAGACCGCTGCCGCCACCCGTACGCTGGTGCACTACGAAGTCCGGGAAGGGGTCGCCTGGCTGACCCTGGACGACCCGCCGGCGAACACCTACACCCACGAGATGATGCTCCAGCTCGACGCCGGGATCCTCAAGGCCCGGTTCGACGAAAAGGTCCACGTCATCGTGGTCACGGGGTCGGGCGAGAAGATGTTCTGCGCCGGCGCCAACATCAACATGCTCAAGGCCTCGGATCCGACCTTCAAGTACTTCTTCTGCCTCCACGCCAACGAGACCCTGTCGCGCCTCGAGCAGACGCCCAAGCTGGTCCTCGCCGCCCTCAACGGCAACACCGTGGGCGGGGGCCTGGAGATCGCCATGGCCGCCGACCTGCGGATCGCCCGGCGCGGCTCGGCCAAGTTCGGCCTCCCGGAAGTCTCGCTCGGCGTCCTGCCGGGGACCGGCGGCACCCAGCGGCTGGCCCGCATCGTGGGCAAGTCGCGGGCGATCGAATTGATGGTCTCCGGGCGCCTGTTCGGCCTCGAGGAGGCCGAGAAGCTGGGCGTCGTCGACCTGGCCTTCGACGCCGAGACGCCGGCGGCGTTCCTCGAGCAGGTCCAGGACTACGCCCGCCAGTACTGCCCGCCGGCCAAGGCGGCCCGCGCCGTCGGCCGGATCAAGCGTTCGGTCCAGTCCGGCGCCGAGATCCCGTTCGAGTACGCCCTGGCCCTGGAGCGGGAGCTCCAGCAGCAGCTCTTCGGCAGCGAGGACGCCCGCGAGGGGCTGGCCGCCTACATCGAGAAGCGCAAGCCCGACTTCAAGGCTCGCTGAGAGCCGACGTGCCGCGCGTCCGTATCGTCCTGGCCGCCCCGGTCCGCACGCCGATCGGGAAATTCGGCGGCGCCCTGGCGCCGCTCTCGGCGGCGGACCTGGGGACCGTCGCCGCAAGGGCGGCGCTGGACCGCTCCGGCCTGGCGGCGGAGGCCGTCGACCAGGTGATCTTCGGACACGGTCGGCAGGCCGGCGGCGGCCCCAACACCGCGCGCCAGATCGCCTGGCGCTGCGGCCTGCCGCCGGAGCGCCCCGCCTTCACGATCAACCAGGCCTGCGGCTCGGGCCTCCAGTCGATCCTCTCCGGCGCCCGAGCCATTCTGCTCGGCGAGGCGCAGGTCGTCCTGGCGGGCGGCACGGAGTCGATGTCGAACACGCCCTACATGCTGCCCCGGGCGCGCTGGGGCTACCGCCTCGGGAGCACCGAAATCGTGGACGGGATGTACCGCGACGGATTCGACGACCCGCTCTCCGGGATGGTCATGGGCGAGACCGCGGAGGAGCTCGCCGCGGAGACCGGCGTGACCCGTGAGGAGTCCGACGCCTACGCGGCCGAGACCCAGCAGCGCTGCGAGCGGGCGCGACGCAGCGGACGCTTCGTTCCGGAGCTGGCGCCGGTGACGGTGCCGGGCCGACGCGGCGAGGTCGTGGTCGAGCACGACGAGCACCCGCGCGACGGCATCGAGGCCGCGACCCTGGCCAAATTGAAGCCGGTCTTCCGCGACCAGGGCGCCGTGACCGCCGGCAACGCCTCCGGGATCACCGACGGCGCGGCGGCGGTGGTCGTCGCCTCGGAGGCCGCGGCTGGAAAGCTGGGCCTCGCGCCCGCCGCTTTCCTGCTCGACTGGGAAGTGGTGGGGGTCGAGCCGCGCCTGATGGGCATCGGACCGGTGCCGGCGACGCGCGCTCTGCTGGCGCGCAACGGCCTGGACTTCGACGCGATCGAGGCCGTCGAGCTCAACGAGGCGTTCGCCTGCCAGGTGCTCGCGTGCCTCAAGGAACTGCCCTTCGACCGCGACCGGGTCAACCCCGACGGCGGAGCCATCGCGCTCGGCCACCCGATCGGAGCCACCGGCGCGCGCATCGTGACCACGCTGCTCCACGGCATGGCCGCGCGCGGCCAGCGGATCGGCCTGGCGACGCTCTGCGTCTCGGGCGGGATGGGGCTGGCCGCGCTGGTCGAGCGCCCCGCCTAGAGCCCTTGGAGTCCTGGAGACCCGCCCTGGAGACCCCCATGGTCCGCGTCGTCGTCAGCTACTCGAAGCCCGAGAAGGCCGTGAAGTACAAGCAAGCGCTGGCGACGGTCGGCGCCGGCGGCGTCGAGATCGTGGACGCGTACTCGGCCACGCCGGCCGACCCCGGATGGCGCTCCCTGCTGCTCGACGCCGACGCCCTGCTGCTCACCGGCGGTCCCGACGTCCATCCCGCGCGCTACGGCGAGAGCGTGGAGCCCACGGCCGGGGTCGAGATCCTCCCGGCGCGCGACGCGATGGAGTGGGAGCTGCTCGGCGCGGCCCGCGACGAGCGCCTGCCGGTGCTCGCCATCTGCCGCGGGCACCAGGTGGCTCATGTCTTCCTCGGCGGCCGGCTCTGGCAGGACCTGGGCACGCTGGGCGCCGAGGCCAGGCGGCGCCACGACCCCGATCCCCGGCACCGCTCCCTCCTGGCCCACGCCCTCGACCCGACGCCGGACGGCTCGCCCCTGGCCGAGTTGCTGCGCGAAGCGGGCCCGGTGGCGGTCAACAGCCTGCACCACCAGGCGGTGCGCACGCCCGGAGAGGGCCTGCGGGTGGTGGCCCGGAGCGAGGACGGCGTGGTCGAGGCGTCGGAGGGGAACGACCCGGCGTGGTGGTTGTGGACCGTCCAGTGGCATCCGGAGGAGCTGATCGGGACGGGACACCCACCCGTTCACCGTCAGCTGTTCGAGCGCTTCCTGGCCGCCGCCCGCGACGCCCGGCCGGTGCGCGCGGGCGCCGGGAGGGACGCCGCGACGATGACTCCGGCGGGAGGATCGCGATGACGGAGCCGCTGCAGGTCGAGCGCGAGGAGCGGGTGGCGACCGTCCGCCTGGCGCGCCCGCCGCTCAACATCCTGGATCTGGAGCTGATCGAGAGCCTGGGCGCGGAGCTCGACCGGCTGGGCGCCGACCCCGGCCTGCAGGTGCTCCTGCTGCGCGGCGAGGGCGAGCGCGCCTTCTCGGCCGGCGTCTCGGTCCAGGACCACACCCCCGAGAAGCTCGAGCGCATGCTGACCTCGTTCCACGCCGCCATCCGGTCCCTGCGCGCGCTCCCGGCGCTGACGGTGGCGCTGGTCGACGGCCACTGCCTGGGCGGCGGACTGGAGCTGGCCGGGGCCTGTGACCTGGTGGTCGCCACCGCGCGCTCGAGCTTCGGCGTGCCGGAGATCAAGCTGGGGTGCTACCCGCCCGTAGCGCTGGCGCTCTTCCCGCGGCGGCTCGGATTGGGCCGGACGCTGGAGCTGGCGCTCACGGGGCGGGTCTTCGGCGCCGACGAGGCGCGCGGCCTCGGCTTGGTCGACGAGGTCGTACCCGCCGAGAGCCTCCACGACCGCGGCGCGGCCCTCGCCGCGGCGGTCACCGCGCACAGCGCGGCGGTCACCCGGCTCGCCGTCCGGGTGGCCCGCGCCGGTTGCGACCGTCCGTTCGACGCGGCCCTGGCCGAAGCCGAGAGGGTCTACCTGCGCGAGCTGGCCGCCACCGAGGACATGACCGAAGGGCTCGAGGCGTTCGCCGCCAAGCGCCCGCCCGTCTGGCACCACCGCTAGGAGCGTTCCGCGCGAGCGTCCTCGGCGGCGAGCGCCGCGCGCCAGATCCGCTCCCGCCGCGAGGTCTGCGCGGCGATGCCGAACTCGCCCTCGACCCAGCGCCGACCCTCTTCGCCCAGCCGGCCGACCCGCTCCGGCCGCGCGGCCAGGTCGCGCAGCACCGCGACCAGTCCGTCGACCGTGTCGGCCTGGAGCCAGGTCTCGCCCGGCCGGCCGCCGATCCCGGACAGTCCCAGCGGCGTCGAGACGACCGGGCAACCCGCGGCCAGCGCCTCCAGCACCTTCACCCGCATCCCGGCGCCGCTGAAGATCGGAGCGACGAACGCCGTCGCGCCGGCCAGCAGGTCGCCGAGATCGGGGACGAATCCGGTGACGCGGACCCCGTTGCGCCCGTCCAGCGCCCGCAGCTCCTCCGGCGGATTCGCCCCGGCCAGCACGAAGGTGGCGTCGGGCCGGGACCGGATCACCTCGGGGGCGATCCGGCCGGCCAGGATGCGGCCCGCGTCGCGATTCGGCGGGTGGACGAAGTTGCCGACGAACAGGAACGTCGGCGGCTCGGCCGGAGCCCGCCGCGCCGCGATCGTCGCCAGCCGCTCGGTGTCGACCGGCACCGGGTTGACGAAGATCCTGCGTCCGGGGATCAGGCCGGAGAGGAACCGCGCCTCCGGCTCCGAGACGGTGGCGAACTCGCGCACCCGGCCGGGCGCGAAGACGGTCTCGAAGTGCAGGGCGCGGAGCAGCACCGAGAGCCAGACCGCGGCCTCCTCGACCGAGGAGAACGAGTCCGGCGCGGTGGCCAGCTGGGCGAAGCTCTCGAACTCGTGGCTGACTCCGACCGAAGGGCGGTCCGAGACGTCGACGTGGAGCGCCGTGCGCAGGAAGTCGCCGTTGAAGAGATCGTAGGCGCCGGTCGCCAGCTCGGCTTCGAGCGCCTCGCGGTAGCGCGGGCTGAACGAGCGGGCGGCGTGCAGCGGAACGTCGAACGCCAGCGGCGGCGGCTCCGGGTGCCACTCGCGCCGGACCGAGAGGAGCTCGCGGACGACGGGACGGATCTCCTCGGAGAGCCCTTCCTCGCCCGGGGCGCAGGTGTGGACCACCGTGATGTCGTGCCGTCCGCCGAGACCGAGCAGCAGGTTGCGGATCGCCACGCCGCCCCCGTGCAGCGAGCACGGGGGCTCCCAGGCCCCGAACAGGACGCGCAGCCGGTCGCGGCCGCCGTCCTCCGGCTCGGGCGGGTCGAGCACGACCTCGCCCGGATCGCGGGCGGCCGCGCGGCGCCGGGCGTCCAGAGCGTCGAGCGCCCGGCGCAAATCGCCGATCGACTCCGGTGCGCTCGCGAACAGCTCGGTCAGCACCGCGTCGGCGCCGAAGCCGGCGAAGCGCGCACGCCCCGGGGCGAGGGCCGCCAGGAGGTCCTCGAGCGCGCCTACCGTGCGCGGCGGCGCCTGGAGCGGCCGCGACCGCACCTGGAACGCCGGCGAGCGCGCCACCACCTCGCCCGCGCGGCGGAGACGGAGCCGGCCGCGGTGGATCCCGTCGCCGCGCGGACGCGCGACGACGGCGAACCGGCCGCCGGCGCCGACCCGGGCCGTGGCCGAGGGACCCGGTGCGAGCTCGAGCTCGATCGCGTCGCCGGGACGCGCTCCGGCCACCTCCCCGGTCACCGCGAGCCGCGACCAGACCAGGGTCGGGCTGTCGCGGACGAGGCGATCGAGATCGGCGCCGTGGATCCGGGCCGCCGCCGCGTCGGGCGCCGGCGGCGCCTCGATCTCGCCGCGCCAGACCTCGACTTCCGACGCCCCCCGCCGCGCCCGGACGGCCAGCGACCGACGGCCGGCCTCGAGCGCCACCCAGGTGTCGAGCCGGAAGCGGTGGAGTTTTCCCCCGGCGTCCCCGCCCGCATCGTCGAACCACTCGGCGCCGAGTCGCGCCCGCACGCGTCCGTCGACCTCCAGGGCGAGGCTGTCGACCGCGTCGCCCGGCTCGAGCCCGCCCTCGACGACGAGCCTCGACTCGCCGCCGCTGCTGCGCGGCGCAGCGATCGTCGCCGTGACGTCGCGGACGGAGACCGGACTCTCCGCGACCTGCTGCGTCCAACGCCGGATCGTCTGCCGCGGACCGTCCGCGCGCGCCAGCAGCAGCTCCAGCCGGTGGGATCCGGGCGTCAGCGCGGCGACCGCTTCCTCGAGCGCGAACGTCGCGTCCCCGGCCTCTCGGCAGGCGTCGCCCGCGACCGGCGTCGAGCCGGCCGGTGCCGCGTCCACGAGAAGCTCGACCCGGTCCCCGGGACCGGCGCCGCAGACGAATCCGCGCAGCCCGACCGGCGTCGACCCGGAGCGGGGATCGAAACCGCCGACCCAGGGCTCGTCCAGGGCCGAGGCGACGGCGACCCCGCCGGCGCGGAAGCTCACGCGCGTCTCCCAAACCTGGGCGCCGACCGCGTCTGACGAGCGGACCTCCAGGCGCCGGTGCGTCGTCCGGCCGAGCCGGGCCGGCTCGATCCGTCCGTGCACCGAGAGCTCGAAGCGGCCGGGGAGATCCGGATCCAGGGAAGGGATGTGGACGGTCGAGACCTCGAGCGGCCGCCCGCCGGCCCGCGCCTCGACCTCCGCCGCGGCGGCGCTCGTCACCAGCCGGCCCGAGAGCTCCACCGGAGCACTCTCGCCGCGCGGCACGACCCGGGGCAGGAAGACCCGGGTCACCTCGAGCCGATGGACCGGCACGACGCGGAGCCGCCCGAGGCGTTTCGAGCAACCCCGTGCCTCGCCGCGCCAGACCACGGAGTAGCGCCCGGGCGCCAGCGGTCCGATCTCGCCGGCGAGCTCGAAGCCGCAGTCCTCGCGCTCGATCTGCGGAAACGCGGCGACGACGTCGGGGCGGCGAATCGTCGTCCCGCCCGCGAGGACCCGACGGCCGCCGACCCAGAGCGCCACGCCCTTGCGGTCGTCCGGACCCACCATCCAGCCACTCAGCCGGACCGACGCCAGGGCGCCGTGCTCGAGCCGGTCGGGCAGCTCGACGCGGTCGAACGCGAACGCGCTCGGGACGCGCCTGGGGCCGTCCTCCAGGTCCGCACCGGCCGCCGGCAGGCGGGCGAGCGACGCGCCGGCGATGGCGCCGGCTTCGACCCCTCGGTCCCGCAGCCGGCGCACGACGGCGAGGCCGGCGATCGGGACTCCGGCCGCGGCGAGTCGCCGCGCCAGCCCGTGCTCCGCGCGCTCCGCCACCGCGGCCGCCGCCGCGGAGGGCAGTAGCCAGAGCCCCGAGGCGCCGCCGCCGGCCGACTCCTCCGACGCGGGGACCGGCGCGAACAGAGCGACGCCGCCGCGTTCGGCAGTGATCAGCGCGTAGTCGTCGAGCAGCTCCGCGACCTGGCGCCCGGGCGCCGTCGCCAAGGCGGCCCCGGCGGCCACCAGCAGCCGGGCGCCGCCGCGCTCGACCAGGGCCGCGGCGCCGGCCGCCACGCCGGCGTCGAAATCCGCCGACGCCCCGCAGCCGATCTGGAGCAGGCGGTCCGCGAGCTCGCTCTGCCAACCCGGGGGGCGGCGCGGGTCGACGAGGACGACGTCGGCGTCGGCCGCGGCGTCCGCCGCGGCCCGGGCCAGCAGCAGCGGGAGCGCCCCGGCGCCCCGTCCGGCGCCGTCTTCGACGAGGATCACGCCCACGGCGAGGGGCGGGCCGGCGGTTCTCGGGTGGGCCGACATCGCGGGGTGAAGGACGGTCAGTCTAACATCCGCATCGCCCGCGACTCCCGCCTGCGCGCGCGGTTGACACCCTCTCGAAGCACCCCGAGAATCCGGGTACCGAAACGCGGTCGCCATCCGGGCACCGCCCGCAACGTCGCATCCTTCGAGGGAGAGCCAGGAATGGGAGACACCCTTCTCGTCGAGAAGTCCGATCGCGTCGCGATCCTCACCATCAACCGCCCGGACAAGATGAACGCGCTCTCCGAACAGGTTCGAAGCGACCTGCTCGCCGCGCTGGCCGAGATCGAGCACGACCCGGACATCGGCGTCGTCGTCCTCACCGGCGCCGGAGAGAAGGCGTTCATCGCCGGCGCCGACATCGGAGAGTTCGCCGGGCGCTCGCCTTTCGATCAGCGCCAAGCGATGCACACGCCGCGCATCTACGACGTCATGGCGACCTTCCCCAAGCCCGTGATCGCGATGATCAACGGCTACTGCCTGGGCGGCGGCTGCGAGCTGGCGATGTCGTGCGACCTCCGGATCGCGTCGGAGAAGGCCTCCTTCGGGCAGCCGGAGATCAACCTCGGCCTGATCCCCGGCGGCGGCGGCACCCAGCGCATGCCGCGGCTGATCGGCACCGGACAAGCCATGCGCCTGATCCTCTCGGGCGACCGCATCCGTGCCGAGGAGGCGCGCCAGCTCGGTCTCGTCGACCTCGTCTTCCCGCACGACGAGCTGCGAACCCAGACGCTCGAGCTGGCCGGCCGGATCGCCGCCAAGAGCCCGCTCACGCTCCAGGTCGCCAAGGAGGCGATCCGCGCCTCGGAACGCCTCGCGATCGAGGAGGGGCTGATGTGGGAGCGCGACCTGTTCTGCCTCTGCTTCTCGTCGGCGGACAAGGAGGAGGGCGTCGCGGCCTTCCTCGAGAAGCGTCCTGCGGCCTGGACCGGCCGCTGAAGCGCCGACCGGCGGGCGGTCACGGGGTGGGCTCGGCAGCCCCGGGACGGGCGACGAGCTCGACCAGCTGCAGCCGGTGGTCGCTCCACGACGTGCCGGTCAGGTGGTAGCCGACCGCGCGCAGCCGCGGCCCGACGATCGCCTGGTCCAGCGCCAGCAGCGGAACCGGCATCGGCCAGGTCGCCGACCACCCGCGTCCCGCCTCGTCGTAAGCGTGCCGGTAGCCGGCGGGCAGCGCGGCGAGCGCCCACGAGCGGCGCGGGGCGTTGAAGTCGCCGACCACCAGATCCGGCCGGACCTGCTCGATCCGGCGCACGACCTCGCGCAACAGAGGATCGCGCGCCTGCCACGGCGACGAGCCGAGATTGACCGCCAGGAGACTCCACCGGCGGCTGTGCCAGGAGAACGACTCCCAGACCACCTGGAGATCCCGTCGCCGCTCGAGCCAGCGCCCTTCGTCGAGGTCGCGGGCGAGGAAGGAGAGCGCGCCGAAGGAGCGCGCCTGGAATCCGGGAAGGTGCGCCGACACCCGGCGGGCGACGCGCGAAGGTCCCTCGGAGAGGACGACGAGGTCGGGGTCGCGCCGTGCGATCTCGGCGGCCTCGGCATCCGCACCGGTCCAACCCCCCGCGACGTTCCAGTGCACGACGCGCAGCCGCTCGCCGCGCGGCGCCGACTCTCCCGCGCTCTCCCCACCCGCTCCCGGCCAGCGGTTCTCGACAGCGACCACGACCAGCAGGGGCGGCAGCGCCGCGAGCGCGATCCAGAGCCAGCGTCCGGAGCGCCACCGCGCGAACGCGGCGAGCGCGAGCAGCAGGGCTGCGACCGCCAGCGACGGCAGGTAGAAGATCAGCGCGGTGGGCAGCGTGGCGTCGCGCGCCACCTGTCCGATCCCCCAACCGGCGAGGACGAGCGCGGCGACCCACTCGACGGCGGCCGGTCGATGACCGCCCGCCGGAGGTCTCGCACCGCGGTCCTTCCTTCGTCCCGGCATCGATGTCCTCCGCCGCGGAGTCTCCCCCGGCGCCCTCGGCGGTTCAACCACCCCTCCCGGGCCGCGGGCTAGAATCGACGGCGCTCACCCCGCAACCGGAGATCCGATGACGTTCGTCCCGCCCGAAGCGTTCAATCTGGCCGACTGGCTGCTCGACGACCGCATCGCCGAGGGGCACGGCGACCGCGTCGCGCTGCGGTTGCCCAGCGGGGCGCGGACCTACCGCGAGGTGCGCGCCCTGGCCAACCGATTCGCCAACGTCCTGGTCGGCCTCGGCCTGCGGCCGGAGGAGCGGGTCCTCCTGGCGCTGCCGGACGGCCCGGAGCTGGTGGGAGCGCTGTTCGGCGTGCTCGAGGCGGGAGCCGCCGCGGTCCCGGTCAACCCGGCGCTGACGGCGGAAGCGGTCGCCGCCTTGATCGACTACCTGCGCCCCCGATTCGTGGTGCTCGCGGGCGACCTCGTTCACCGCTACGCCGAGGCGCTGGGCCGGTGCCGGGAACGGACCACGCTGGTCACCGTCGGCGAGCCGGCGCCCGGCTGCCCCTCCTTCGAGGAGCTGGCGGTGACCGTCTCCGGCGAGTTCGAGACCGTCGCGACCCACCGCGACGACCCCGCGGTCTGGCTCTTCTCCGGCGGGACCACGGGCCGGCCCAAGGCGGTCGTGCAGACCCACCGCTCCTACGCCTTCACCACCGTCGCCTACGGGCGCCGGACGCTGGGCCTGACCGCCGACGACGTCACCCTCGCGGTGCCGAAGCTCTTCTTCGGCTACGCGCTGGGGTCGAACCTCTTCTTCCCCTTCTCGGTCGGCGCCAGCGCCTGCCTGTTCCCCGAGAAGGCGACCGCCGAGTCGATCTTCGCCGCGATCCGCAGGCACCGGCCGACCGTGCTGGTCAACGTCCCGACCATGATCAACCAGATGATCGGGCATCCCGACGCGGGCTCCCAGGACCTCTCCTGCCTGCGACTCGCCACGTCGGCCGGCGAGGCGCTGCCGGTGCCGCTCCACGAGGGTTGGCTGCGCCGGTTCGGGGTCGAGCTGCTCGACGGGCTGGGAACGGCCGAGCAGTGGCACGTCTTTCTGAGCAACCGCCCCGGCGAATCCCGGCCGGGGACCCTGGGACGGCCGGTCGAAGGGTTCGACGTCCGCGTCCGCGACGACGAGGGGCGCGATCTGCCCGAGGGCGAGATCGGTGGGCTCTGGGTGCGCGGCGGCGCCCGCGCCTGGGGCTACTGGCGCGAGATGGAGAAGACCCAGGCGACCTTCCGGGGCGAGTGGGTGGTCACCGGCGACCTCGTGTCGCGCGACGCCGACGGCTGGTTCCACTACCACGGGCGCGGCGACGACGTGCTCAAGGTCGCCGGCAAGTGGTTCTCCCCCGCCGAGGTCGAAGCCTGCCTGCTGCGCCACCCGGCGGTCGCCGAGTGCGCCGTCGTCGGCGTCACCGACGAGAGCGGTCTGGTCAAGCCCCACGCCTGGGTGATCCCCGGCGAACGGCGGGAGGGCCTCGACCGCGAGCTGTCGGACTTCGTGGCGCGCGAGCTGCAACCCTACAAGGCGCCGCGCGAGGTCCACCTGGTGGACTCGCTGCCCCGCACCCACCTCGGCAAGATCGATCGCGGCCGGCTGCGCGGCGCCTGAGCGCGCGCCGCCGGCGTCCTCACTCCACCGCGCGCGGCGTCGCCTGCAGCCAGACCACGCCGACGACGCCGGACAGCGCCAGGACGCTGCCGACGAGCTTCGCCGTTCCGAAGGGCTCGCCCAGCACCAGGACGCCGAGGGTCATCGACACCACGACCGTGAGCTGCGCGATGACCCCGGCCTGGAGGTTCGTCACCCAGCGGTAGGCGTGGGTCATGGCGAGCTGGGCGACGATCGACGCGGCGCCGATCCCGCCCAGCAGGAGCCACTCGGCGGCGTCGGGGGGGCGCAGCACGGGAAGCGCGAACGGCACCGCCACGAACAGGCCGAAGAGCGTGAAGCTGCCGAAGATCGCCCAGGAGCTCTCGGTCCGGCGCGCGGCGCGGATCGCCACGACCGCCGCCGCCGAGAGCATCGAGGAGGCCAGTCCGGCGAGCTCCCAGACGCCGAGCCGCGGGAACCCCAGGCCGGGGCCCACGGCGCCGGTGACCAGGCCCATGCCGGTCAACGCCACCGCGAACGGCACCACCAGCGCCGGCCGCACCCGGTCGCCGAGGGTGATCGCCGCCAAGGGCACCGCCCAGACCGGCGAGCTGTAGTTGAGCAGGGTCGCGACGCCGACCGGAATGTGAGCGATCGAGAAGAAGTAGAGCAGGACCGCCGTGCCGCCGAACAGGCCACGGTAGAGGAGCAGGTCGAGGCGCTGCCAGCGCGCGGCGCGACGCGCCAGGCCGGGGACGACGGCGAACGGGACGAGCATGAACAGGAAGCGGAAGAGCGTGATCTCGGCGGCCGGCAGGGTGCGGGCGGCGAGCTTGACCTGGAAGGCCATGGCGCCGAAGGCGAGCGCCGCCAACGCGACCATCGCGAGGGCGCGGCGGTGGGCCGTGCCGTCGGCGGCGGCGGGATCCACCGCGCGTCAGTCCCCGGGCGGCAGGAGGCGCGCCCGCAGCCAGTCCGGGACCGCCTGCTTGTCGAACTTCGAGATCCCGACCAGCACGGTCGTCACCCGCGCCTCGGTCGAGGGTGTCGCCACGCCGGAGTGCCAGAAGCGGTGGCGCCAGACGACCGAGCTCGAGCCGACGCGCAGCACCTCGACCTCGAGGTCGACCCCGTCGCCGTAGCGGATCGGACGCCGGTGCTCGACCTCGGTGCGCACCGCCGGCAGCCCCAGTCCGTGCTCGGCGAGGAACACCGGATAGTCGATCTCGACCACCGCGCGGAAGTACTCCTCCATCCCCACGTGGCAGAAGTGGAGGTAACGCGGGTAGTAGACGATCCCGGCCGAGTCCAGGTCGCCGAAGCGGACGTCGAGGCGGAAACGGTGGCTCATCGGTCGCGCTTCTCTCCGGTCAGGTTCGTGGGCGCGGCTTGCCGGGCTCGTACTGCCCGGGCCAGGGCACGTCGACGCCGTAGCGCGTCGCCGCGCGCAGCGTCAGGTAGGGATCGGCCAGGTGCGGCCGGGCCATCACGGCGAGATCCGCCCGACCGGCGGCGAGCACCGTGTTGGCGTGATCGGCGCCGAGGATCGCGCCGACCGCCATCACCGGGACTCCCGCCTCGTAGCGGATCCGCTCGGCGAAGGGCACCTGGTACATGCGGCCGTAGTCGGGACGGGACTCCGGCGAGTTTCCCGCCGAGGAGACGTCGATCAGGTCGCAGCCCGCGAGCCGGAGCTCACGCGAGAGCGCGACCGACTCCTCGATCGTCGTGCCCCTTCCCTCCTCCTCGAGCCAGTCCGTGGCCGAGATCCGGACCGACATCGGACGGCCCGCGGGCCAAGCCTCGCGCACGGCGCGGAAGACCTCGAGCGGGAAACGCATCCGGTGGGCCAGGGAGCCGCCGTAGTCGTCGTTCCGGACGTTGGCCAGCGGCGAGAGGAACGACGAGAGCAGGTAGCCGTGCGCCAGGTGCAGCTCGATCCAGTCGAAGCCGGCATCCAGGGCCCACCGGGCCGAGCGCACGAAGGCGCCGCGCACGCGGTCCATGTCGGCGCGGTCCATCGCCCGGGGAACGGGCCAGTCGGGTCGGAACGGCAGCGCCGAGGGGCCGATCGTGGGCCAGGCCCCCTCGCCGGCCGACAGGGGCGTGTCCTGGCCGGACCAAGCGTGGCGCACCGAGCCCTTGCGGCCGGCGTGCGCGAGCTGGACGCCGATCGGAGAGCGCGAGTTGCCGTGGACGAACTCGACGATCCGTCGCCACGCCGCAACGTGCTCCGGCTCGTAGAGCCCGGCGCATCCGGGGGTGATCCTCCCCTCGGCCTCGACGTCCGTCATCTCGGACAGGACCAGGCCGGCGCCCCCGACGGCGCGCGACCCGAGGTGCACCAGGTGCCAGTCGCCGACGCGGCCGTCGACGGCCGAGTACTGGCACATCGGCGAGACGACGATCCGGTTCGGAAGCGTCAGGTCGCGGACCCGGAACGGCACGAAGACGGGCGGGGGCGCGGGGTCCCCCGAGTCGCCCCCGGGCATGTCCGCGCCGGCCTGCTCCCGCCGGTACTCCCGCGCCACCCGCTCGACCAGGCCCGGGTCGCGCTCGCCCAGGTTGTCCCACGTGATCCGCTTCGAGCGCGTCATCAGGTTGAAGCAGAAGATCCAGGGCGACTGCCGCCGGTAGCGCCGCGAGCTCTCGAACCAGCGCCGCGAGTCCCGCGCCGCGCGCTGCAGCCGCGCGACGTCGGGCCGCCGCGCCTCCTCGTAGGCCGCGAGCACGCGCGGGACGTCGCCGGTGCCCAGCCGGCGGAACTCCGCGACCAGGGCGATGGCGTCCTCCATCGCGAGCTTGGTGCCCGAGCCGATCGAGAAGTGCGCGGTGTGGGCGGCGTCGCCCAGCAGCACGACGTTGCGGTGGTGCCAGCGCTCGCACGTGACGGTGGGGAACCGGCGCCAGATCGAGCGGTTGGTGACCAGCCGGTGACCTCGGAGGTGCTCGGCGAACAGCCTCTCGCAGGTGGCCACCGTGGCGGCTTCGTCGGCGCGGTCGAGTCCGGCGTCCCGCCAGGTCTCCTCGTGGGTCTCGACGATGAACGTCGCCCGCCCGCCGTCGTAGGGGTAGGCGTGGACCTGGAACAGGCCGTGAGGCGTATCGACGAACAGGAAGGTGAAGGCGTCGAGGGGAAGGTCGGTTCCGAGCCAGGAGAACCGGCAGCTCCCGAGCTCGACCCGGGGACCGAGCTCGGACGCGAAGCGCTCGCGCACCGCGCTGTTGACTCCGTCGGCCGCCACGACGAGGTCGGCGTCGAGATGCTCCTCGACGTCGGTCACGTCGCTCTCGAAGCGGAGGTCGCAACCCAACTCGAGCGCCCGGCGCTGCAGGATCTCGAGCAGAGCGACCCGCGCCAGGGCGGAGAATCCGTGCCCCGTCGAGGTCGTCCATTCACCGCGGTGGAAGGTCCGGATGTCGGTCCAGTTGCGGAAACGACTGCGGATCTCCTCGAAGCTCTCGGCGTCGGCCTCGACGAGGAAGTCGAGCGTCTCGTCGGAGAAGACGACGCCGAAGCCGAACGTGTCGTCGGGGCGATTGCGCTCGTGGATCGTGACCTCGACCTCGGGAAAGGCCTTCTTCAGCAGGATGCCGAGGTAGAGGCCCGCCGGGCCACCGCCGAGGGTCGCGACGCGCATGAAGCCGCATTCTACCGGTGACAGTTACGCCACAGACGTAACTGTCACCGGTAGAATGGCTGCCAGTGTTCCAGGATCGCGTCCGGTTGGCCGAGCTGGCGGGACAGCGCGAGGTGTGGATCGCGAAGGTCCCCTTCGCCGTCCTGCTCGTGGCGCATCACGCCGCGGGCACGACCGGGACGTTACGCGCGCGCCGCGGTCCGGTCGACAAGCGCGTCGTCCTCGAGCGGGGGCACCCGGTCGACTGCCGCTCCAACCTGGTCCACGAGACCCTGAGCCGCTACCTGGCGGCGATCGGACGTCTCTCGGAGGAAACGGCGATCGCCTGCCTGTCGAAGGCCACGGCGCGGGGCGTGCGGGTGGGCGAGGTGCTGATCGCCGACGGTCTGCTCGACGCCGCGGAGCTGACCCGCATCCTGCAGCAGAACCTGGCCAAGAAGCTGCTCGACCTGTTCACCTGGCCGGACGGCGAAGTGACCGTCGAGGTCGGCCCGGGGCGCGGGGATTCGACCCTCAAGGTCAAGGTCCCCCAGCTCGTCCTCACCGGCATCACACGGTTCATGCCCCAGGCCGCGGTCGAGCGCGCGATCCACCCCTTCGGCGGCCTGCTCCTCGCCCGCCATCCGAACGCCACCGCGCTCGCCTCGGAGCTGCGGCTGGCGAGCCGGGAGCAGTCGGTCCTCGCCGCGCTCGATCGCCCCGCGCGCATGGAGGAGCTGATGCCGGCGGTGGGCATCGGAGCCGAGGAGCTGAGCCGCTCCCTGCTCGCTCTGCTGGTGCTGGAGCTGGTCGTCCAGGCCGACCGGCCGCGCGACCTCGAGCGCGAGCCGGCCCCCGCGGCCCCGGGTCCTTCCGCCCGGCGTCCCGACCGGGAGGCCGCGCCGGAGCCTCCGCCGCAGGCCGCGACGCAGCCACCACCGATACCACCGGCGGGTACCGCGACCGCGGCGCCCGCAGCCAGGCCGCTCGACGACTCGCAGCGCGAAGCGCTGCTCAACCGCGTCTCGCAGCTCTACCTCGATCACCGTCAGAAGGACGCCTTCGACCTGCTCGGGATCGACGACGAAGCGGCGGAGACGGACATCGACCGCGCTTACATCGAGTTCGCCCGCGAGTTCTCACCCTGGCGGTTCGAAGCCCCGGGCCTGCGCATGGTGGCCGACTACGCGCGCGAGCTCTTCCTCGCCGGCGCCCACGCCTACGGCCTGCTGGTGGACGCCGAGAAGCGCTCGGAGCTGAGGATCCGGCGCTCGATCCGGCGCGAGGACGCCGCGCGCGCGGCGCGTGCCGCCTACCACCGCATCGAGACCGATCTGCTCGACCCGGCGCTCCAATTCCGCAAGGGGATGGCGCTCAAGGAGGGCGGCAAGTTCAAGGCCGCCCTGCAGCAGCTCGAGTTCGCCGCCGACTGCGATCCCCAGAACGGCACCTACCGGGCGGAGGCGGCGCACTGCCGCTTCCTGCTCTCGCCGGCCTCGGAGGGCAAGAACGCCCTCGAGGAGCTGCGCGAGGCGCAGCGGGTGGATCCCAAGTCGGTCGAAGCGCTGATGTACCACGCCGAGATCGCCGCCCAGCTCGGCCTGTTCGAGGAGGCCGAGACCAGCCTGCGCCAGGCCGCCCGCCTGCTCGGCCCGGACGACCGCCGCGCCCTCGACGCCCTGCGGACCCTCTCCGCCGCCCGCAAGAAGAAGCGCTGAGCCCCGGCTGCCGAAGCCACTCCCGAAGCCACCCCCGAAGGTGACAGTTACGTCTGTGTCGTAACTGTCACGTGTATCGCTGTCATGATACACTGAGACACATGACAGGGGCACGCGTCCGCATCGACACCCGCGACCCGCGACCGATCTGGCGTCAGGTCCAGGAGGGTCTCGCGGAGCTCGTGGCCTCCGGGGCGTTCGCTCCCGGGGCGCCGGTGCCGTCGGTGCGCGAGCTGGCACAGCGGCTCCGAATCAACCCGGCGACGGTGGCCAAGGCGTTCCAGAAACTTGTCGAGCAGGGGGTGCTCGAGAGCCGCCGGGGCGACGGCACCTACGTCGCCGAGCGCCCGCCGACGATGCCCCCCTCGGCGCGTCGGGAACGCCTGGTCGAGGCGGCGACGCGGCTGGCCGTGACCGCGGAGACGCTCGCCGCCGGCGCGCCCGAGGCCCACGCCGCGCTCGACGAGGCGCTGAGCCGTCTCCGGGGAGAGCCGCGAGGAAAGGAGAAGTCATGAGGATCTCGGTCCACGACCTGACGGTGCGCTACGGACGCCGCCCGGCGCTCGACGGCGTCTCGTTCGAGGTCGCGCCGGGCTCGGTCTGGGCGCTGCTCGGGCGCAACGGCGCCGGCAAGTCGTCGCTGGTCAAGGTGCTGCTCGGCCACCGCCCTGCGGATTCGGGCGCCGCCGCGATCGACGGCCTCGATCCTTGGCGCCACCGCGCCCGCCTGATGCGCACGGTGACCGCAACGCCGGAGACACCGGACGCGCCGGCTCACCTCCGCGTCCGCGACCTCGAGCGCTACTCGGCGCCTCTCTACCCCACCTGGGACGCCGCGGGCTTCGCCGGCCGCCTGGAGCGCTTCGACATTCCGCCACGACAGAAGTTCGGCACGCTCTCCCGCGGTCAGAAGGGCCTGGTGATGCTCGCCCTGGCGCTGGCGCCGCGACCCGAGTTGCTGGTGCTCGACGATCCGACGCTCGGCCTCGACCCGGTCGCCCGCCGCTTCGTCTTCGACGAGCTGATCGGCGAGCTGGCCGACCGGAAGGTGACGGTCTTCCTCACCTCGCACGACCTCGAGGGCGTCGAGCGCGTCGCCACCCACGTCGGGATCCTGAAGGACGGCCGGCTGGTCGCCGAGGGCGAGCTCGAGTCACTGCGCGCCGAAGCGGTCGCCGCCGGCGTCGAAACACCCAACCTGGAGGAGATCTTCGTCGCCCGGACGGGCGGAGGGAGGGCTCGCGATGAGAGCCTTCGCCGTCCTGCTGCGCCGCGAGCTGGCCTCGCGCCGGATGCTGCTGGTCGCGTCGCTGGGAATGGGCCTCCTGGTCACGGTCTTCCCGCTCCTCGTCAGCCGCAACGGCGCCCGCCCGGAGGAGATCCGCGCCGCCGCCGCGGTCGCCGTCGCCCTGGTCTGGACGGTTCTGCTCGCCATCGGCCTGGGCGCGACCTGCCTCGCCCGCGACCTGGGCGAGCACCGCCTCGCCTTCGACTTCCGCCTCCCAGCCCCCGCTACCGCCATCTGGTCCGCCCGCCTGCTCGGCGCCTACCTGACGATCCTCGCTCGCCGGCTTCGCCGTGCTCGGCCCCAGCCTGCTCGCCGGTCTCGACTTCCGGGGCGCGATCCAGGGCCTGGACCTCTTCGCCTCCCGCTGGGCTCGGGAGCGGCGACCTGCCGACGCTGCTCTCGATGGGAGTCGTCCTCCCCATGGTCTTCATTCTCGGACTCCTGCTGCTGGCGAAGAACGTCGGCGGCCTGGCTCTCTTCGGTGATCGCCGCTGGTCCGCACTCGACCTCGCTTCGGTGATCGTTCTGGCGATCGGGCTGGTTCTCGGCTTCGGCAAGCTCTACCACTGGAACGCACCCGGCGCCGGGCCATCACTCGTTCACCTTGCCGCAACAGTTCTCCTGTTCGGACTCCTCATGGCAACTTGGCTACAGGTCTGGAAGGGGCGAAGCGAGCCCGATCGCGCACACCGGTTCGCTTCGCTGGCACTTCTCGCTACAGCCTGTTGCGCCGGCGGCTCGGCTCTGATTCATGCGAGATGGATCGTCGAACCCGATTGGTCCCGCCTCGAAGCTCGGGATGCGAGCTACCGTTTCCTCGACGATCGGATCATCGCCGTCGAAGCCGACAACGGACTCCTCGAGCGGCCGGCATTTCGATTCTTGCTCGATCCGAGGAGCGGTCGCACGACAGCTCTCGGTCCTTGCATCAGTGAATGGCCTGGCTGTCGGCCGCTCTCTTCCCTCAACCGCAGGGTGCTCGTCTGGTTGGAGCAGCCAGGTACCCTGAAGGGGGCGCTGCCGCCCCAGTTGATGAAGCTCGCATTGGGGAGCAGGGGCGAGCTTCCCGCGCCATCGATCGGCTTGGCCTCCCCTTCACCCATCGTCTGGTCTCGCAGACCCGCCTCCTGGGACCTGTCGCCCGACGGTACCCGCGTCGTCTCCCGTCTCTGGCAAGGGAGGCTGGGCACCGTCGTCGTCGTCGAGTCCCTGGACAGCGGTCGGGTTCTCCTGAGCCGACGCTTCCCCGATTGCGACCAACCGGGAGCGATCTTCTTTGCAGATCCCCATCGGGTCGCCCTGAACTGCAGAAACCCGTCGTGGAGAGAGACCGAGCGGGCCTGGACCGTCGAGCGGTTCGACATCGATGCCGGGCCGGGGAGCGCGCCCGAGACCGTCCGGTTGACGAACTCGATCTTCCGTCATCGCTACGGCGCCATCTCGGGCGGCGACGCTGCAGCGCCCGTGACGCTGCTTCCGAGGGAGACGACGCTCTCCGGGCCGCATCTCGGGGAGGAATCCTCGGACGGCTGGACCGTGGCCCAACTGTGGACCGGCGAGATCGTGGCGCATCTCGAGATTCCTTCCGGATTCACGGTCGACGACGCCCCCGTCTCCGGCGCCTTCTTCTCCGACCGGCGCTTCGCGGGCGCCGTCGGCTCCGAGAGTCGCCGGGCGCTCGCGGTCTGGGATCCCCAGGGGAGGCTGCTTCGCGAGCTCGCCTTCCCGAAGGCGCGTTCCATGCGCGTCTTCGGCCCGGCCGATGACCAGCGCCGGGTACTCGTCACCTGGGCGCCCAGAGCTCCCGCCCACGACGTCGCTCCACCCTGGAAGGCCGTGAGCATCGACGTCACCACCGGCGAGATCACGACGCTCGCCAACGATCTGAGGCTCCTCTCCTGGTCCTCCGTGACGGAGAGGAGCGTTGTCGTGGAGTCCCGCCGAAGCGGCGAGCCCCTCTGGTTCGACCCCGCGACGACCACTCTGCGACCGATCCGTGGCGCCGAAGGCACGGGCAGAGAGTCGCCAGCGCTCGGGAGGTAGTCTCAGGCGGGCCCCGCTTCGATGACCTCCCACGTCCACCCCCCCTACCGCTACCGCCCCGCGGTGCTCGCGGCGCTGGAGACCTACGGCGTGCGGCCGACGTCGCGGAGCGATCCGTATCGGGTGTACGAGCTGGTCAAGAGTCTGTACACGTGGGAGATCCGGAAGCTCAAGGCGGACTTCCGGAAGCTCGATCCGTCGTTCGGGAAGGCGACGCGGGCGAGCTACGGGGAGGCCAACCGGCGGCTGCTCGACCGCTACGCCGTGCTGCGCGTGCCGCC
Source organism: uncultured Acidobacteriota bacterium (assembly GCA_963781755.1). Lineage (GTDB taxonomy): Bacteria > Acidobacteriota > Thermoanaerobaculia > Multivoradales > JAGPDF01 > JACTMI01. Next base: position 104,235 of record CAWAGZ010000008.1, on the reverse strand, counting down.
GCACGAGTGGGTCGAGCGCTGAACTCGGGTCAGCCGGCGAGGCGGCGCCAGAAGCCGTCCACGTCGAGCGTCAGGCCGTCGACCGCAGGCGAGCGGTAGATCCCGTCCAGCGGCAGGTGGACCTCGTAGCGGCCCTCGCCGAGGACCAGGAGCTCGAACAGCTGCGATTCCGGATCGACCAGCCAGTACTCCGTGACCCCCGCGGCGGCGTAGAGCGCCAGCTTCTCGCCGCGGTCGCGCTGCGCCGTCGAAGGCGAGAGGACCTCGACCACCAGGTCCGGGGCGCCCTCCACCCGCGCGCCGATCCGGTTCGTCCGCTCCGCGGAGACCCAGACCAGGTCCGGCTGCACCACCGAGTGGTCGGCCAGGGCGACGTCGACCGGCGCGACCGCGAGCCGTCCGCCCCGCGCCTCGACGTGATCGCGCAGGAGCGACGCCAGCAGCGCCACGACCTCGCCGTGCTCGAAGCTGGCGCCCGGGGTCACGGCGAGACGGCCGAAGAGCAGCTCGCAACGCGGCTCGTCCGGCAACGCGCGGTAGTCGGCGTCGCGGTAGGGGCCGAGCCGCGACAACGGGGTCGGCGGCGAGGTCGTTTCCAGATGGACCGCCATGGCGGAATTGTACAAGCGCACCTCCCGGGCGACCGGTGAACGAAGGCCACTCCTCCAGAGGACGGGAACGCTCCGCTCCCGTCTGGCGGTGCTCTCCCGGCTCAGCTTTTCCAGTCGGGGGCGATCAGCCGGCGGCGGCCGTCGGGGGCGATCCGGACACCCGGCTGGTCCAGGCCCTCCTTGTCCCACAGCCGGCAGGAGACCGGCTTGTGCATCTGGTCGAGGCCTTCGCAGTAGTTCGTGTAGTCGCAGCGGCGGACCTCGGCGCCGCGCCCCGAGCGGACCTTCTCCCACCAGTCCGGGTCGGCCAGAGATTGGCGCGCCGCGCCCACCACGTCCGCCTGCCCGGACTCCAGGATCGCTTCGGCTTGGAGGAACGAGTTGATCCCGCCGGTGACCACGATCGGCGTCGCGAGGCCGGCGGCGCGCACCGCCGCGCGGACCGCCGCGGCCGGCTCGACGTTGCGCCCGAACGGCCCGCGCTCGTCCGCGATCGCCGTCGGCATGCACTCCCAGCCCGACGGCCCGGTGTACGGGTAGGCCGCCGCGCCGACCCGAGGCTGCTGCGCGTCCTCGAACTTGCCCCCGCGCGACAGGCTGAGGAAATCCATCCCGGCCCGCGCGAGCTCGACGCCGAAGAAGACCGCGTCCTCGACATCGGATCCCTCATCGACGACCTCGTCCGAGAGGTAGCGGCACCCCACCGTCCAGTCCGACCCGACCTCCGCGCGAACCGCGCCGGTAGACCTCGAGCGGCAAACGCAGCCGGTTCTCGCGCGAGCCGCCGTAGCCGTCGTCGCGGGTGTTCCGCCGCGACAGGAAGGACGCCATCGTGTAGGCGTGGGCGTAGTGCAGCTCGACGCCGTCGAAGCCCGCGCGCCGCGCCCGCGCCGCAGCCGCGGCGAACAACCCGGGCAACACCCGCGGCAGCTCGGCGATCTGTGGCAGGTGGACGTCGGTCACCCGCTCCCGGTATCCGTAGGCCAACGCCTCGAACTCGCGCGGCGCGAGAACCCCCACCAGCTCCTCATCGGTCAGCGAGAGAAGAGCAGCCCGCAAGTCCTCCTCGGTCGTTCCCTTCATTGAAAGTCTTTCGTAGTGGTCTTCAGTGATTCGAAGAAATTTCGTCAGGAACCTCTCCCGCTCCGGCCGCCGCCGGATCGCCAGGAAGTCGATGATCTGCAGGAAGACCCGCGTGTGCCCCTCCGAGGCGCGGCGCACGGTGGCGACCAGCTCGGCCAGCCCGGGGACGAAGCGGTCGTCGCCCACCCGCAGGAGCGGACCCGAAGGGATGTCCCGGATCCCGGTCGCCTCGACCACCAGCGCTCCCGGACGGCCGCGGGCGAAGCGCTCGTACCAGGCCAGCAGGTCGTCGGTGACCCGCCCGTCCTCGGTGGCCCGCCAGGGGACCATCGCCGGGACCCACGTCCGGCTCTCGAGCTCGGCCGGCCCGAGCGAGAGCGGGGAGAAGAGGCGCGAGCGCGCGGCGGTCTCGGCGCTCGGCCAACCTGCGGCCGGGAGGTCGTGACGGACACGCTCTGCGGGTTTCCACATCGCAGCCCCGACTCTCGCCGATTCCGGCGCCCTCCGCCAGTCGCGTTCGGGAGGGCCGCCCGCCGCGCGATAGGATCCCGGCGTGGTTCAGGTCCGAGAGGAGGGTGCCGAAGCCGCACCCTCCGTACAGTCTGCGCGGCGGCTGGTCACCGAGCTTCGCCGCCGCCACGAGCGCCGCCGGCGGCTCTTCCCGCGGGTGCTCCTGCTGGGCGCCATCGTCGGTCTCATCTCGTCGCTCTTCCGTGCCGGAGTCGAGCGCTCCGAGGAGCTGCGTACCGAGCTGATCGAGTACCTCCACGCCTACGGCAGCCTGGGCTTCCTGGGTTTCGTGCTGCTCGCCTCCCTGGGCGTCGCGCTGGCCGTCTACCTGGTGCGCGCGTTCGCGCCCGCGGCGGCCGAGAGCGGCATCCCGCACATCAAGGCGGTCCTCCACCGGCTGCGGCCGATGCCCGGCTACCGGCTGATCGTGGTCAAGTTCTTCGGCGGCCTGTCGGCGATCGCGTCGGGCCTCGCGCTGGGCCGCGAGGGACCGACGATCCAGATCGGCGGCGCCCTGGGCCGCATCATCTCGCGCTGGATGCCGTCCTCCGCGCACGAGCGCCAGGTCCTGATCGCCGCCGGCGCCGGCGGCGGCCTCGCCGCCGCGTTCAACGCCCCGCTGGCCGGTCTGATCTTCGTCCTCGAAGAGATCCAGAAGAACTTCGCCCCCGGCGTCTTCTCCGCGACCTTCCTCGCCAGCGTCACGGCCGACGCGGTGAGCCGGGTCCTGTTCGGGCAGACCGCCGTCTTCCACACCCATTCGATTCCGGCGCAGCCGCTCGCGGCCCTGCCGCTGTTCGCGGCGCTGGGCGCGGCCGTCGGCCTGCTCGCGGTCGCCTTCAACCGCGGCCTGCTCAAGGTCCTCGAGCTGCGCGACCGGATCCCGGGGCGCTGGCGGGTCGCTGCGGCGGCGCTGTTCGGGGCGGCGGTCGCGGTGCTGGCCTGGTTCGCGCCGCCGCTGGTCGGCGGCGGCGGGCTGCTCGTCCGCCAGGCCCTGCTCGGCCAGGGCCTGGTCGCCGCGCTGCTGCTGACCCTGGCGGCGCGGTTCCTCCTCACCGTGACCAGCTACGGCACGGGCGCGCCGGGCGGGATCTTCGCGCCGCTGCTCGTGCTCGGCTCTCAGGCCGGGCTGATCGGCGGCCTGGCGGTCGCCGCGCTCTCGCCCGCCCTGGCCGGAGAGCCGCGCGCCTGGGCCGTCGCCGGCATGGCCGCGCTGTTCGCCGGCACCGTGCGCGCGCCGCTCACCGGCATCGTGCTCATGCTCGAGATGACCGAGGGCTACTCGCTCATGCTGCCCCTGCTCGCCGCCAGCTTCGCCGCGCAGTGGGCGGCGGACCTGTTCCGCGAGCCGCCGATCTACGACTCGCTGCTCGAGCGCGAGCTGCACTCCTCGGACGCCGTCGAACAGCCGGAGGGCGCCCTCATGGTCGAGCTCGACGTCCTCCACGGCGCCCCGTTCGCGGGCCGCCGGGTCGCCGAGCTGGGTCTGCCTCGGGGGCTCCTGATCGTCGCCCTCGAGCGCCGCGGGACGAACCGTGTGGTGACCGGGGAGACGGTGCTCGCGGCGGGCGACCGCCTCACGGTGGTCGTCGCTCCCGAGGCCGCGTCGGCGATCGGCGACCTGCGGGTCGGCCTGGGCATCGAGGAGACCGCCTGAGGCGAACCGGCCGCCGGACCGCCGGCGCGGTCAGCGCAGGAGCTCGCGCGCGATGACCAGGTGCTGGATCTCCGAAGTCCCCTCGTAGATGCGCAGCGAGCGCACGGCGCGGTAGAGCCGGTCGACCGGGCTCGCCGCCAGAGCGCCGCGGCCGCCCCAGATCTGGACCGCGTCGTCGACGATGCGCTGCGCGGCCTCGGTGGCGAACAGCTTGGCCTGCGCCGCCTCCAGGGTGATCCGCGCGGCGCCGGAATCGGCCGCAGCTGCAGCGCGCGCGACCAGCAGCCGCGCGGCCTCGAGGTCGGTCGCCATGCGCGCCAGCTTCGCCGCGACCAACGGCTGCTCGGCGAGGCTCTTGCCGAACTGGCGCCGCTCGCGGGCGTGGCCGATCGCCTCCTCGAGCGCGCGCGCGCCGAAGCCGCAGGCGGCCGCCGCGACCGTCGGACGCAGCCGGTCGAGCGCCCGCATGCCGAGCCGGAAGCCCTCGCCCTCGGCGCCCAGCCGCGCCGAGGCCGGGACCCGGCAGCCGTCGAAGGCGAGCTCGCCCAGCGGGTGCGGCTCCGAGAGCACCTGGGCGCCGACGAAGCGCAACCCCGGCGCGTCCGACGCGACGACGAAACAGCTCAGGCCCCGGGTGCCGGCGTCCGGCTCGGTGGCCGCGAAGACGCAGTAGAAGTCCGCGATCCCCGCGTTCGAGATCAGCCACTTGCCGCCGTCCAGGCGGTAGCCGTCGCCCTCGCGGACGGCGCGGGTCGCAATCGCGCCGACGTCCGAGCCCGCCTCCGGCTCGGTCATCGCGAAAGCGGCCATGGCGCGACCCGCCGCGACCTCGGGCAGCCAGCGACGGCGCATCTCCTGGTTGTCCGAGAGCGTGATCGGCATCGAGCCGAGCGCCTGCAGCGCGAACACGGCGTCGGCCAGCGGCGACGCGGAAGCCAGCGCCTCGCGGATCGCGCACAGCGCGGCGATCGACGGCGACACCGGGCCGGTCGCGGCGGCGGGCAGCGGAGCCCCACCGAGCTCTTCCGGCACCGCCGCGCGACACCAGCCCGCTTCGCCGAGCAGGGCGAGCAGCGCTCGCGCCTCGCGTCGGGCAGCGGCGTCGTCCCCGGGCGCGGGCCGGGGCCGGACGGACTCGCGCGCGAAGCGGTCGATCGCCGCGGCGAGGGCGCCGACGCCGCTCGCGGTTCCGCTCATCCGAATCTCGGCGGGCGCTTGGCCACGAAAGCCTCGTAGGCCTCGCGGAAGTCGGGGTCCGCCATGCAGATCGACTGGATCTCGACCTCGGAGGCGAGCGCGGCGTCGAGGTCCATGGCGGCCTCGCGGTAGAGCATCTTCTTGGTCACCTCGAGCGCGAGCGAAGGACCGGCGGCCAGCCGCTCGGCGCGCTCGCGCGCCACGGCCAGGCAGCGGTCGTCGGGGACGACGGCGTGGTAGAGGCCGATGCGCTCGGCCGTCCTCGCGTCGACGAAGTCCCCCGACATCAGGATCTCCATCGCCCGGCCCAGACCGACGAGGCGCGGCAGCAGCCAGGAGGCACCCATGTCGGCGCCCGAGAGCCCCACCTTGACGAACAGGAAGGCGATCTTCGCGCTCTCCGCCGCGATCCGCAGGTCGCAGGCCGAGGCGATCACCGCCCCGGCCCCGGCCACGGTGCCGTTGAGCGCGCCGACGATCGGCCGGGAGCAGGCGATCATCGCGCGGATCAGGGCGCCGGTCACGCGGGTGAACTCGAGCAGCCCGCGGGCGTCGCGCCCGAACAGCGCGCCGATGATCTCCTCGACGTCGCCGCCGGAGCAGAACGCCCGGCCGGCGCCGGTGAGCAGGATCGCGCGCACCCCGGGCTCGTCGTCGAGCGCCTCGAAGGTCTCGCGCAGCTCGCGGTAGACGTCGAAGGTCAGGGCGTTGAGCCGGTCCGGGCGGTCGAGGGTGATCGTCGCGACCCGCGTCGCCGCGTCCAGCTCGTAGCGGAAGCTCTTCGGCTCGATGGTCATCCGGCGTCCCCTCTCCCGATCCCGCTCCCCACCTCCGGCAGGACCAGGCACCGGCGGCAGCGCTGCCGTGGCCTCGATCTCGACGAGCGCGCCCTCCTCGAGCAGATCGGCGACCTCGACCAGAGTCATCGCCGGGATACTCGCCGGCCCATCCTCCGCCGCCAGGCCTCGCCCACGGCTTTCAGACTTTCCATATATGAAGTCTTTTCTCGGACGTAGAGAGTCATCCTCACGACGTGCTCCGGCAGGCCGCCCGCGGCCCGGACCACCGTGAGCACGTTCTCGAGCGCCCGGTCGAACTGGGTGGCGAAGTCGTCCGAGACGATCCGATGCTCCGAGTCCCAGGCCACTTGCCCGGCGACGAACAGGAGCCGGCTGCCGGGGGCGGCGAGGATGCCGTTGCTGTACCCCTTGGGCGCGCCCAGCTCCTCCGGGTTCACGATCCGGTGAGGGCCGGCGCTCATCCCGGGAACGCCCCGCCGTCGATCCCGATCGCCTGGCCGTTGACCCCGCGCGCCCCCTCCTCGCACAGCGCGGCGACCACGTACGCCACTTCGTCCGCGGTGATCATCCGTCCCTGCGGGTTGGCGGCGACGAGGCGCGCGCGCGCCTCGTCGGCCGCGATCCCGGTCTTGGCGGTGATGCGCTCGATCGACTCCTCGGTCATGCCGGTGTCGACGTAGCCCGGACAGACGGCGTTGACCGTCACGCCGCGCGCCGCGACCTCGGCGGCCAGCGCCCTCGAGAATCCGACCACGGCGTGCTTCGTCGCCGCGTAGGCGGTGATGTAGGGCGCTCCCACCCGCCCGGCGACCGACGCGACGTTGATCACCCGCCCCCAGCGCCTTTCGAGCATCCCGGGCAGGAACGCCCGCGTCGCGAGGAAGGTCCCTTCCACGTTGACCGCGAACAGCGCGTGCCAAGCTTCGAGCGTCTGGCGCGCGAGCGGCGCCGAGTCCGCCCGGCCGGCGTTGTTGACCAGGATGTCGACCGTCCCGAGGTGCTCGATCGCCCGCTCCGCGAGCCGCCCGACCGCCGCCGGATCGGCGACGTCGCACTCCAGGGCGAAAGCCTCGTACCCGGCCGCCCGGAGCTCGGAGGCGACCGCCTCGATCTCGCCCGGGCTGCGCGCCGCGACGACCACGCGCGCCCCCGCCCGGGCCAGCGCCCGGGCGACCGCGGCACCGATCCCCCGGCCACCCCCGGTCACCACCGCGCCTCTGCCCTCGAGCGTCACCGGCGCACCCTAGAACGCCCCCCCGCGACGGTCAAGAAAGCCCCAGGAGGTGGCACCCCAGGGCCCGCCGAGGGCCGCCGGAGAGCCGATCCGCAAGCTGTCGAAATCCGCGACAACCGCTGTCGAGAATCCCCACACGGCCCGCGGACCCCCGCCCCGCCTGCGTTCGCTGGATTTCCCCACGCTCGCTCCACAAGGAGCTGTCGAACTCCTCCACACCCAGCCCCCGACTCGACCCCGAATCCACTCCAGATCCATCTATGGAAGTCTTTGTATTTGAAGTCTTTAACAGATCTGTTTCTGCGCTTGTGAAAGTCGGCACAAGCCTTGCCTTAGTAAGGATCGCAGGAACGGAAAGGAGGCGAACATGACCGTTCTCCTCGTACTTCTCACCTTCGCGGTCTTCCTCGCACTGGATGCCTGGTCGCACCGTCTCGAAACCGCGCCGCAGCCCGTGCTGGCGCTCGCCTCGGAGCCCGAGGGGTTCCGCGTCGAGCCGGTCTGGGTCGGCGGCTACCAAGTGCCCGACGGGTTCCACTTCCACCGCGGTCACACCTGGGTGCGCCCCACCGGTCCCGACACCGCCGTCGTCGGGCTCGACGACTTCGCCCGCCGCCTGATCGGCCCGGTCACCCGGACGAAGCTGCCGGAAGCCGGCGGCTGGGTGCGCGTCGGCGATCCCGTCGCGCGGCTCGGCCTCGACGGCCGCGACGTCGATCTGGTGGCTCCGATCGACGGTGAGGTCCTCGAGACCAACCCGCTGCTCGACCGCGACCCCGGCGTCGCCACCGCCGACCCCTACGGCCGCGGCTGGCTGTTCAAGGTCCGCACCGCCGACCTCGGCCGCAACCTGCGCAACCTGCTCACCGGGAGCCTGGCGCACCGCTTCATCGAAGACTCGAGAGAGAAGCTGCAGCTCGAGCTGATGGCGCTCTCCGGCAGCGTCCTGGCCGACGGCGGCGAACCGGCGTCGGAATACGCGCAGCACCTGTCCGACGAGGACTGGCGCCGCCTGACGCGCGAATTCCTGCTGACCTAGGGGGTATGCGATGACCTTCGTCCGCCCCAAGGCCCTGCTGATCGACGTCACGCGCTGCATCGGCTGCAAGGAGTGCGTCCGCGCCTGCCTCGAGGCCCACGATCTCGGTTCCGACGCGGAAGCCGTGACCGGTCTCTCGGCGCACGCCCTGACCGCTCTGTCGGAGCGCGGTGACCTCTACGTCCGCCAGCTCTGCCGGCACTGCGTGACCCCCGCCTGCGTCAGCGTCTGCCCGGTCGAGGCCCTGCGCAAGACCCCCGAGGGTCCGGTGGTCTACGACGCCTCGCGCTGCCTCGGCTGCCGCTACTGCCTCCAGGCCTGCCCGTTCGGCGTCCCGAAGTACGAGTGGGACAAGTCGGTCCCGTCGGTCGTCAAATGCGACATGTGCGCCGCGCGGGTCGCCGAGGGCAAGCAGCCCGCCTGCGCCGAGGCCTGCCCGGCCGAGGCGACGGTGTTCGGCTTCCGCGACGAGCTCATCGCCGAGGCCCACCGGCGGATCGCCGACAACCCCGGGACCTACCACCCGGTGGTCTACGGCGAGCTGGACGCCGGCGGAACCTCGGTGCTCTTCCTCTCGCCGGTGCCGTTCGAGGAGATCGGCTTCCCCCAGCTGGGCGACCAGCCGCTGCCCGCCCTGACCGCGCACGCCCTCGAGAAGATCCCCGGCATCGTCTCCATCGGCGGCGCTCTTCTGGCCGGAATCTGGTGGATCACCCGCCGGCGCGAGGAAGTGGCCCGCGCCGAGCACCCGCAACCGAGTCCGGCGCTTCCTACCGACCGGATGGCACCGCCCGCGGCGACTTCCGCCACGGACGCCGCCGAGGAGCACGACCATGACCGCTCGTAACGGCTTCCGACTCCCGCTCTGGCGCGGGGTCCTCTATCTCCTGCTCGCCGTGGCCGTGCCGCTGGTGGCGATGCGCTTCACCCGCGGCCTCGGTGCCGTCACGAACCTGTCGGACGGCTTCCCGTGGGGCCTCTGGATCGGCTTCGACCTGCTCTGCGGAGTCGGGCTGGCCGCGGGCGGCTTCACCCTCACCGCGGCCGTCTACATCTTCAATCTCAAGCGCTTCCACCCCCTGGTCCGGCCCACCATCCTGACCGCGTTCCTCGGCTACTCGCTGGTGATCGTGGCGCTGCTGCTCGACCTCGGCCGGCCCTGGAACATCTGGCATCCGCTGGTGATGTGGAACCCGCACTCGGTGATGTTCGAGGTCGCCTGGTGCGTGATGCTCTACACCACGGTGCTGGCGCTCGAGATGTCCGGCATGGTCTTCGAACGGCTGGGCTGGAACCGGGCGGTGTCGATCCAGAAGGCCGCGACGATCCCGCTGGTCCTGGCCGGGGTCCTGCTCTCGACCCTTCACCAGTCCTCCCTCGGCGCCCTCTACCTGATCGTCCCGGGCAAGCTCCACCCGCTCTGGTACACGCCGGCGCTGCCCTGGATCTTCTGGACGTCGGCGGTGGCCGCCGGTCTCGCCATGGTGATCGTCGAGTCCCGGATCTCGGCCCGAGCCTTCGGCAGGCCGCTCGAGATGCACCTGCTCTCGGACGTCGCCCGCGCCCTGCTGGTCGCGCTCGGGGTGTTCGCGACTCTGCGCATCTACGACCTGATCCACCGGGGAGTGCTCGCCGAGGTCTTCCGGCCCAGCTACGAATCGGGGATGTTCGCTCTCGAGTTCATGCTCGGCGTGATCTTGCCCTTCGCCCTGCTGCTCTCGCCGCGCACGCGCCACGAGATGCGCCGGCTCTACCCGGCGGCCCTGCTGGCGGTGATGGGGTTCGTCGTCAACCGGCTCAACGTCAGCGTCACCGGTCTCGAGCGGGCGTCGCACACGCACTATGTGCCGGCCTGGTCGGAGATCGCCCTGTCGCTGGCGATGGTGGCGGCGGGATTCGGCATCTTCAGCCTGATGGTGCGATACTTCCGCGTGTATCCCGAAGCGGCGGCCAAGGGCAAGCGCCCGGCCGGCGCCAAGGTACCGCCGAGCCGCCCGCTGGCGGCGTCCGCCAGCCGGTCGGCGTGAGGGTCCAAGATGCGCACCGCTTCGGCGGAGGCCGCCCCCCGGCGGCTTCCGCCTTCCCGTCTAGCGCTCCGCCTCGCCGTCGTCCTGTCCTTCGGCGCGGCGGTGATCCTGGTCGCGGCCGGAGCCTGGAACCTGGCCTCGCAGCGCCGTCAGCTGACCCGTCTCGTCGAAGGCCAGGCGACCACGGTGGTCGAGGTCATCCGCGGCGCCACGCGGGAATCGATGTTGCGCAACGACTCGGACGAGCTGTCACGGATCGTGGTGACGCTGGCCGCCCGTGACGAAATCGACCGCGTCCGGGTCTTCGACAAGCAGGGCCGCATCTCCCACTCGAGCGTCCCGGACGAGATCGGCCACCGGGTCGACCTGACCGCCGAGCAGTGCGTCTCCTGCCACACCGAGCAGGGCACCCTCGCGAGCCCGGGCGGGGTCGCCAGGACCCGGATCTTCAACCGCCCCGGCGAGGGCCGGATGCTCGGACTGATCGCGCCGATCCACAACGAGCCCGCGTGCTCGACCGCGTCGTGCCACGCCCACTCGTCGAGCCAGACCGTCCTCGGCGTGCTCGACGTCCAGCTTCCCCTGGCCCGCGTCGACAGCGCCCTCACGGCCTCGCAGCGCCAGCTGCTGGTCGGCCTGGTCGGCACCGTCGCGGCGGTCGTGCTGCTCGCCTTCCTGCTCGCCTGGGCCTTGGTGCTCCGGCCGATCCGAGCCCTCACCCGGGCCGCTCCCCAGTTGGCAGCCGGCGACTTCGGCGTGCGGGTTCCCGAGGACTCCGCGGACGAGCTGGGTGACCTCGCCCGGGCGTGGAACCAGATGGCGGCCGACCTGGGCGCGGCGCACTCCGAGCTCGCGGCCTGGGGCCGGCGACTCGAGGAGCGGGTCGAGGAGAAGACGCGGGAGCTCGAGCGCACCCACCTGAACCTGCTCCGGATCGAGAAGATGGCCTCGCTCGGAAAGCTGGCCGCGAGCGTCGCCCACGAGCTCAACAATCCGCTCGCCGGAATCGCCACCTACGCACGGCTCCTGCGCCGCCGCGCCCACGAAGGCGAGATGGACGGTCCCGCCGGCAAGCCGGCCCAGGACCTCGACCGGATTCTCAAGCTGGTCGAGGAGGAGGCCCTGCGCTGCGGTGACATCGTGCGCAACCTGTTGCTCTTCTCGCGCTCGCCCGGGGCGCTGTTCGCTCCCGCCGAGCTGACGCCGATCACGGAGCGCTGCGTGCTGCTGGTCCACCACCAAGCCGAGCTCTCGGGCATCGAGATCGCCGTCGACCTGCCCGCCGACCTGCCCGCGGTCGAGTGCGATTCGTCCCAGATCCAGCAGGCGCTGCTGGCCTTGATCATCAACGCCCTCGAGGCGACGCCGGAGAACGGCAAGGTCACGATCGCGGCCGCGCCGGCAAGAGCCGGCGACGGGATCCGAATCACGGTCTCCGACACCGGGCGCGGGATACCGCCCGACCAGCTCGAGCACGTCTTCGAGCCTTTCTTCACCACCAAGGAGCAGGGCACCGGGGTCGGCCTGGGCCTGGCCATCGTCTACGGCATCATCGAGCGGCACCACGGACGGATCCGGGTGGATTCGCCGCCTGGCGGTGGCGCCGTGTTCACCATCGATCTCCCCCTCCGCCAGCCCGCGAGCGCCCCGGCGGAGGGAGGCACCCAAGGGGGATCCCCATGAGCGAGCCGACGCGCAAGGAACCCACCGTCTCCATCCTGGTCGTCGACGACGAGCCGATCGTCCTGCAGTCCCTGGGCGACTGGTTTCGCCAGGACGGCTACAAGGTCGACACCGCGTCGAGCGCCAAGGAGGCTCTCCGCCTGGCGGCCACCCGGACCCACGACATCGCGCTGCTGGACATCAAGATGCCGGGCGTCGACGGCCTCGAGCTTCAGGAGCGCCTGGCGCGCGAGGTGCCCGACCTCACCGTCATCGTGATGACGGCCTACGCTTCGGTCGAGTCCGCGGTGCGGGCGCTCAAGGCCGGGGCTTACGACTACATCACCAAGCCCTTCGACCCCGACGAGCTCTCCCACCTCGTCCGGCGCGCCACCGAGCACCGCTCGCTGAAGTTCGAGAACGAGCGCCTCAAGGAGCAGATCGTCAGCGCCGCAGGAACCTCGACGCTGGTCGGCGTCTCGGCGGCCATGGGCCACGTCCACGAGCTCATCGAGGCCGTCGCGGGAAGCGAGGCCACCGTCCTGGTGCGCGGCGAGTCGGGCACCGGCAAGGAGCTCGTGGCGCGCGCGATCCACGCCGCTTCGACCCGACGGTTCGGTCCGCTGGTGGTGGTCAACTGCGGCGCCCTGCCCGAAGGGGTCCTCGAGAGCGAGCTGTTCGGCCACGAGAAGGGCTCGTTCACCGGCGCCCAGTTCCGCCACAAGGGCAAGTTCGAGATGGCCGACGGCGGCACGCTCTTCCTCGACGAGATCGGGACCGTGACGCCCCGGGTCCAAGTCGAGCTGCTGCGGGTCCTCGAGGAGAAGTCGGTCACCCGCCTCGGGGGCACCACCTCCGTGAAGACCGACTTCCGGGTCGTCGCCGCGACGAACCAGGACCTCGAGGGCGCGGTGCGCGAAGGCAGGTTTCGCGACGACCTGTTCTGGCGCCTCAACGTCTTCGTCATCGACCTGCCGCCGCTGCGCGAGCGGCCGGAGGACATTCCGGCGCTCGCCGAGCATTTCCTGGAGCGCTTCACCACGGCCATGAACCGGCCGCCGATGCGCTTCTCCGCCGCCGCGTTGGAAACGCTGCGCGCCCACCAGTGGCCCGGGAACGTGCGCGAGCTGCAGAACGCGATCGAGCGCGCCGTCGTGCTCGGCAAGCCGCCCACTCTCGAGGTGGCCGACCTGCCGCTGCGGGTCGGCTCCGGGGCCGACCGGCCCGGTCCGCTGTCGCTCGAGGAGCTCGAGCGGGCGCACATCCGCCGCGTGCTCGAGAGCTGTGACTGGAACATCTCGCAGAGCGCCAAGCTGCTCGGGATCGACCGCGGGACGCTCTACTCCAAGATCCGGCGCTACGGCTACGAGCGGGCCCCTGCCGAGTGAGCGCAACGCACGACCCGGTCGCGTCCTGGCGGGAGATCGCGGTCTCGCCGCTCGGCGCGCTGCCCGCGGAGCAGCTCGACGGCGTCCTCGCAGAACTGTCGCGGCACATCGAGATCCCCTGCCGCAAGGTCGCTCCGCTGGCGGGCCCGGCGCCCGACCTGGTGCCGGGCCGGGCCCAGACCGACGCCGACCGGCTGCTCGCGCGCCTCGAGTCCGCCGCCACCGGGGGCGTCCCCCTGGTCGGCCTCACCGCCCACGACCTGGGTCTGCCGCTGTTCACCTTCGTCTTCGGCCGCGCCCGTCTCGGAGGGCACGCCGCGGTGGTCTCGCTCGCCCGGCTCGAGCCCGGGCACTACGGCCTGCCTCCCGATCCGGGGCTGCTCCAGCGCCGTGCGGTCGCCGAGATCCTGCACGAGCTCGGCCACGTCGCGGGCTTGCGCCACTGCTCCGTCGCGCGCTGCCTGATGCGCTTCGCCGCCAGCGTGGAGGCCGTCGACCTGCGGGGCCTCTCCTTCTGTCCCGCCTGCGCCGCGTCCCTGCCTCGAGGGCTCGCGCCCCGCGAGCGGACCTCGCGGGGCGTGCTCTCCTGAGCCCGGTTCAGCCCTTCTGACGCAGCAGGTCGCGGATCTCCGCGAGCAGCTTCAGCTCGGCCGGCGGCTCGACCGGCGCCGGCTTCGGCTCGGGGGCCTTGAACGCGTTGACCGCCTTGACCAGGAGGAAGACGCAGAAGGCGACGATCAGGAAGTCGACGACGCTCTGGAGGAAGTTGCCGTACCCGAACAGGACCGGCTCGGCGTCGGTGCCGCCGATCCGGGTCGCCAGCTCCGAGAACTTCACGCCGCCGAGCGCGAGCCCGATCGGCGGCAGGAGCACGTCGCCGACCAGGGAGGAGACGATCTTGCCGAACGCCCCGCCGATGATCACTCCGACCGCCATGTCCACCACGTTGCCGCGCTGCACGAAGGTCCTGAATTCGGACACCATTCCCATCGCTGTCTCTCCTGAAAGAAGTTCGGCTTCGGCTACCCGGAGGCGAGCGCCTCCAGGACGGCTGCGGCGAGGAGCTCGCCGAGGGTCTCCACCGTCCGGCGCCCCTCTTCGGCGGTGGCTTCGGCGGGAGCGCCGCAGTAGGCGCGGTCGAGGCCTGCCGCGAGGAAGTCGGGGTCGCCGCGCCGGGCCGCGTCCGACAAGGACACGGGCAGGACCGGCAACCCTCCGGCGGCCTCGCGGTCCACGCCGGCCGGAGTCTCGGCCAGCAGGATCGAGGTCTCGTAGCGCCCGGCGTGGCAGGCCCCGGAACGGAACTCCTCGGTGAGCTTCGCGGCCAGGCTCCGCCGCGTCAGGTCCGGGAAGACGAGGCGCGGCCGGCCGGCCGCCGCGACCTCCGCGACCGCGCGGCGTAGCGCGGCGACCTGAGCCGGGTCGAAGTGCGTGTTGGCCAGGGCCAGGACGCCGACTCCGCGCCGGGCCAGCGCCGCGGCGAGGTCGACGACGAGCGCGGTCAGGGTCTCCGGCCGGATCGACAGGGTCCCGGCGAAGGAATCGGCGCAGGGCGCCGGAGCGTAAGCGAACGTCGGCAGCACCCAGGCGTCGACGCCGGCCGCGGCGAGCCGGCGGACCCCCTCCCGCGCCATCGCCTCGGCGATCCGGGCGTCGGCGCCCACCGGCAGGTGCGGCCCGTGGGCCTCGACCGCGCCCAGCGGCAGCACCGCCACCGTGCGCTCACCGGCCGCCGCCTCGAGCTCCGGGTACCGCAGCTCCTCCCACCGCATCGACGCCACCATCCTGCCACCTTCGTGCCCGGAACTTCCACGCCGGGAACACCCATCGTCCTCGGCTCCCCGAGAAGCTCTCCAAAGAGCCGAACGACCTGCATCGAAAAGGAGAGAGGATGGATCGAACCCGGATCGAAGGCCTGGCCACGAGTCTGACCGTCGGGCTCACGTGTGCCCTCTTCATCGTTGCGGTGCTGGGGATCGCGGACGGCGTCCTCGACTGGGATCTGCTGCCGGATGGTCTCGACCGCGTTGCCGTAGTCCTCGCATGGTCGCTCGGGGTGGGCCTGCTCGCCAGCGGAATCGTGAGCTTGGCCCTCAACCTGAGCCGGATGGCGACCGCGCTCGAAGGCCTTTCCCGGAACGGGCCCACTCGATGAACGTTCCCTCTCTCTCCAGCCGCAGCGCTCTGGCACGTCGCGATCTCCTGGCCGCGGCTCTGGTGGGTCTTCTCGTCGGCCTCGCGGTCTTCGCGCTGAACTCCTGGAACGACCACCGCGCCAGCGTCCAGCTCGAGAGCCTCAGGTCCTCGGTCTGCTCCGCGGGCTTTCCGAAGTCGCTGCTCGCCGATGCGGACCGTCTCTTCTCGGCCCGTGGGCGCCAACGCGGAGGCCGGCGGCTCTATGGTTCCTTGACCGGCCGCCTGCCCGGAGCCGACTCGGTGATCCCCTTCTTCGAATCCGAACAGACTCTTTGGCGACTCGGCTCGGGGTCCGGCGCCGATTCCGACGGCGGGCGATACTGGCCACAGGCGATCGGCCGTTGGGAAGCCGTGGCGTGGAAAGAAGGATGCGTCGCCACGCGGAGCGGGAACCGGCTGCTGGTCGCACGGACCCTGATGACGCCGCGGGGACGCTACCTGGTTCTGGTCGCGGAGCAGTACCGCCACTGAGGAGAGAGATCCGGGGGCGCCGCGCCGGGCTAGGATCGGTGGCGGAGGCCGAAATGGAACGGATCCGACTGTCCGAGAAGCTGTCGCTGATCCCGGAGCCGTGGCAGCCGAAGATCGTCGCCGAGCTCAACGGCCAGCACGTCAAGCTCGCCAAGCTCGACGGCGACTTCGTCTGGCACCGTCACGAAGCCGAGGACGAGCTCTTCCTGGTGCTCTCGGGCCGGCTGCGGATGGACTTCCGCGACCGCGAGGTCTGGCTCGAGGAGGGCGACCTGCTGGTCGTCCCGCGCGGCGTCGAACACAAGCCCTTCGCCCCGGACGGCGCCTCGGTCCTGCTGTTCGAGCCCGCGGGGACGCTCAACACCGGAGACGTCCGCGACGAGCGGACGATCGAGAGCCCCGGGCGTGTCTGACCCTGCGGCCGACGCCGACCTGTTGGCCTGGCGCGACGAGCTGCCGATCGTCGGCCACACGGTCCACCTCGTCAACCACTCGCTGGGGCCGATGCCGCGCGCGGTCGAAGCCGAGCTCGCCGGCTTCGCCGCCGAGTGGCGCGAGCGCGGCGTCCGCGCCTGGAGCGAGGGGTGGTGGGAGAGCGCCGTGACCTCCGGCGACCTGTTGGCGCCGATCCTGGGCGTCGCCCCGGGCACGGTCGCCATGCATCCCAACGTCTCGGTCGCGCTCACCGTGCTGCTCTCGGCCTTCGACTACCCACCGTCGCGGCGACGGATCGTCACCACCGAGCTCGACTTCCACACCGTCCACTACGTCCTCCACGGCGAAGCGCGGCGGGGCGCCGAGATCGTCGCGGTACCGGCGTCCGCCGACGGCCTCGGCCTCGACCTCGACCGCCTCCTGGCGACGATCGACCGCGCCACCCGTCTGGTCGTGATCTCGCACGTCCTCTACCGGAGCGCGTTCCGGATCGACGCCGCCGCCGTCGCGCGACGCTGCCGCGAGGTCGGGGCGACCCTCGTCCTCGACGTCTACCAGTCCGCCGGAGTGGTGCCGCTGGATCTCGCCGGCTGGGGGGTCGACGCCGCCGTCGGCGGCTCGGTCAAGTGGCTCTGCGGCGGCCCCGGAGCCGGCTACCTCTACGTCCGGCCCGAGGTGGCGGCGGAGCTCGAGCCGACCGCGATCGGCTGGCAGGCCGACGTCGAGCCGTTCGGGTTCCGCGCCGGTCCGATCCGGCTGGCCGGCGGCGCCTGGCGTTTCCTGACCGGCACACCGGCCGTCGCCTGCCTCTACGCCTGCCGGCCGGGCTACCGGATGATCCGTACGGTCGGCGTCGAGGCGATCCGGGCGCGCTCGGTCGCCCTGACCGAGACCCTCGTCCGCGTCGCCGACGAGCACGGTCTCGCGGTGAGGACTCCACGCGATCCGGAGCGTCGCGGCGGCACGGTGACGATCGATCCGCCGGACGCGGCACGGATCGCCGCGCGGCTGGTCGAGGAGGGAATCCTCTGCGACCACCGCCCCGGCTCCGGCATCCGTTTCGGTCCCCACTTCTTCAACACCGTCGAAGAGTGCGCGCGCGCCGTCGAGCGCGTCGCCGAGCTGGCGGCACAACCCGGAACGTGAGGCGGCCCGCGTCCCGGCTCAGGGGATGCCCAGGCGCTTGCGCTTCTCCCACAGACCCTTGCGGCTGATGCCGAGCAGCTCCGCGGCACGGCCCTGGTGACCCCGGGTCCAGGCCAGGGCGGCGAGGATCGCCTCGCGCTCGGCCTCGGCGAGCGAGCACGGCCGGCCGCCGGACCCCGACGCCGGCGGCTCCGGGTCCAACAGGTCGCCGCTCCCCCGCAGCAGCTCGCGCTCGAGCAGGTTGCGCAGCTGGCGCAGGTTGCCCGGCCAATCGTGCTCCGGCAGCCACCGGCGGGCCGGCTCCGAGAGCCCGAGCCGCGGCCGGTCGAAGCGCACGGCGAGGTCGGCGATCATCGCCTCGGCCGCCGGCAGGATGTCCGCGCGGCGCTCGCGCAACGGCGCCAGGCGGAAGTGGAGGACCTCGATGCGCCAGTACAGGTCGGCCCGGAAAGCGCCGCGCTCGACCCGCGCCGCGAGGTCGTCGGCGCCGATCGCCAGGAAGCGCACGTCCGCTTCCGAGTCGGCGCCGCCGAGCGGGGAGTAGCGATTCTCCGCCAGCAGGCGCAGGAGCTTGGGCTGGCTCGCCAGCGGCAGCTCCTCGACGTGGTCGAGCAGCAACGTGCCGCCCGCCGCGCGGGCGACGCGGCCGACCTGCGAGCGGTCGGCGCCGGTGAAGGCTCCGGACCGGTGGCCGAAGAGCTCGCTCTCGAACAGCGACGCGGGCAGCGCGCCGGGATCGACCACGACCAGCGCCGACGCCGAGCGCGGGCTCTCGACGTGGATCGCCCGCGCCAGCGAGGAGCGTCCCGTGCCGGCCTCGCCGAGGATCAGGACCGGGGACCGGCTGGCGGCGGTGCGGGAGAGCGCGGGCAGCGACGAGGTCAGCGACGGTGAGGAAGCGGCGAGCGCGGCGAGCGCGCCGCCGGTCACGGCGAGTAGTCCGAGGTGACGTCGGGGGCGTCGGCCCAGAGTCGCTCGAGACCGTAGTGACGCCGCCGGTCGTCGAGAAAGACGTGCGCGATGAAGTCTCCGTAGTCGAGCAGGATCCACTGGCCGGCGGCGTACCCTTCGACGTGGAGGGGCCGCGAACCGGCTTCGCGCAGGCTCGTCTCGATCCGATCGGCGATGGCCTGGACCTGGCGCTCCGAGCCCCCGCTGGCGATCAGGAAGTAGTCGGCGAAATCCGCCACCGGTTCGACGAAGCGGACCCGCACGTCCTCGGCCTTGGTGTCGAGGGCCGCGTGGACGGCAGTGCGGACGCGTTGGGGAGCTGTGATCTCGGCCGGAGAGTTCGGGACGGTCATCGATAGAGGCCGTACTTGCGGATGAATTTTAGCACCCGCGGTTCCAGCCACCCCTCGGGAGGCGCTTCGCCCGCCGCCAGCCGGCGGCGCAGCTCGGTCGCCGAAGCCGGATGCGGCTCGTGCTCGATCCACTCCACCGACGCGATGTCGAGTTGCTCGCGGAGGGCCGCCGGGAGGCGCTCGAGCACGGCGGCGCGCGAGCTCCCCGGTCGCTCGACCACCGCCAGCCGGCACCCGGCCAGAATCCGCTCCCAGCTGCGCCAGCGGTCGAAGCCGGCCAGCGAGTCCGAGCCCAGGAGCAGGAAGCGCCGGGCGTCGGGCCACGCGGTCGCGAAATGCGCGAGCGTGTCGACGGTGTACGCCGGCCGCCCCGGCGTGAGCTCGTACGCCGAGACCCGGAGGTCCTCGTGGTCGAGCACGGCGAGCTCGGCCATCGCGTAGCGGGCGTGGGCGGGCGCCAGGCGCACCCCGGGCTTGTGCGGCGGCGTCGCGGTGGGCAACAGGATCACCTGTTCGAGCCCGAGCGCGGCGCGGGCGGCCAGCGCCACTTCGACGTGACCGCGGTGGATCGGGTCGAAGCTGCCGCCGAGCAGCCCGATTCCCGGTCCGTCGGCGGGACCCGCATCCGGACCCGACCGCGCGCCCCGGCTCACGCGGCACGCTCCAGGCGCCGCGCGATCTCGCCCACCAGGGAGTCGATCCCGGCGCCCGAGGCCGAGCTGATCTCGAGACAGGTCAGGCCGCGCTCGGCAGCGGCCCGGGCGAGCTCGCTCCGGCGCTCCGGGCGCGCGGCGTCGAGCTTGCTCCCGACCACGATCCGCGGCCGGGCGAGCAGGTCGGGGTCGAACTCCGAGAGCTCGTGCTCGACGACGGCGAGGTCGTCGGCCGCCGACCCCTCGAAGGCCGAGAGATCGACCAGATGGACCAGCAGCCGGCAGCGCTCCACGTGACGCAGGAACTGGTGCCCGAGCCCCGCGCCCTGGGCCGCCCCAGCGATCAGGCCCGGCAGGTCGGCGATCACGAACGGCGTCTCCACCGGTCCGCGCGCCACGACGCCGAGCTGCGGAACCAGGGTGGTGAACGGATAGTCGGCGATCTTCGGCCGCGCCGCCGAGACCACCGAGATCAAGGTCGACTTGCCCGCGTTGGGAAGGCCGACGACGCCGACGTCCGCGAGCAGCTTGAGCTCGAGCCGGAGGCGCCGCTCTTCGCCCTCGAGACCCGGTCGTGCGAATCTTGGCGCCTGCCGCGTCGGCGTCGCGAAGTGCTGGTTACCCCAGCCGCCGCGGCCGCCCCCGGCGACCACCAGACGCTCGCCGTCGGCCAGGATCTCGCCGAGCGCGCCTTCGCTCCCGGAGTCGCGGACGACGGTCCCGAGCGGCACCCGGACCTCCAGGTCCTCCCCGGTCCGGCCGCTGCGGTTCGAGCCCAGTCCGTGCTGACCGCGCTCGGCGGCGTAGATCGAGGCGAAGCGGAGATGAAAGAGGGTGTTGAGGCGCGCGTCGCCGATCAGGACGACCGATCCGCCGTGTCCGCCGTCGCCGCCCGAGGGTCCCCCCCGGGGTACGAACTTCTCGCGCCGGAAGGCGACGCAGCCGTCACCGCCGCGTCCGCCCCGGACGTGGAGCTCGGCTTCGTCGAGGAAGACCACGGTGGGACCGGAGAGCCCGGCCGGCGGGCCGGAGCGGCCGGCCTACTCGGCCGGGACGATGTGGACGTAGGTGCCGCGGCGACCGCGGTTCTGGAAGGTGACCACGCCGCCGATCTTGGCGAACAGCGTGTCGTCCTTGCCCTGTCCCACGTTGCGGCCGGCGTTGATCCGCGTTCCGCGCTGGCGGACGATGATCGATCCGCCCGTCACGCGCTCGCCGCCGAAAGCCTTGACGCCGAGATGCTGGGCTTTCGAATCGCGGCCGTTGCGGCTCGAGCCCTGACCTTTCTTGTGTGCCATGGTGAGAGAGCTCCAGGGTTGGGGTCAGACGACGATCGACTCGACCCGGACCCGCATCAGGTCCTGCCGGTGGCCGGCCTGCCGACGGTATCCCTTGCGGCGCTTGTGCTTGAAGATCCGGACCTTGCGCCCGCGCACCTCGTCGACCAGGGTCGCCTCGACCCGGGCGCCGGGGATCACCGGGTTGCCGACGCGGGTCCCGCCGTCCCCGAAGACCATCAGGACGCGGTCGAAGGCCACCTTGGCGCCCTTCTCCGCGGGGACCGGGAGCAACTCGACGTCGAGGACGTCTCCTGCCTCGACCCGATACTGCTTACCGCCGGTCTCGATCACTGCGAACATGACGACACACCTTTCTGACGACCCCGGGCGAGCGCCGGGCGGGGGAACGCGAAAACTACCATCGCTGCGCCGCCAGCGTCAACCGGCGCAGCCCGCTCCGGCCCTCGCCGGCCGGCCCGGCTTCCGGCCCCGCTTCCGGCCCCGCTTTCGGCCCCGCTTTCGGCCCCGCTTTCGGCCCGATGCTAGCGTGCCCGGCCGTGCTCTCCCGTCTCTCCGCCCTCGGCACTGCGGTGGCCCACCGGGCCCGCGGGCTGGCGACGGAGCGCCTCCGCCTCGGCCCCTGGGAGCTGAGGATCCGGCGCGGGGGCCGGCGCGGCGGCGAGCCCTGGATCCTGCTCCACGGCCTGGGAGCCACGTCGGCGACCTTCCTGCCCCTGATCCCGGAGCTCGCCCGCGACTGCGACCTGGTCCTCCCGGAGCTCTCCGAGCTGGGCGGGAGCCGCGGCCCCCGGCCCGCGCCGACCGTTGCCGAAGCCGCGGAGCTGGTCGCAGGGATCGCGCGGAGCTGCTTCGACGGCCGGCCCGCGACCCTGTTCGGAATCAGCCTCGGGGGCTGGATCGCCGTGCGCGCGGCGCTCGCCGGCGATCCCTCCGTGCCGCGGCTCCTGCTGGTGGTGCCGGCCGGCTTCCGCGACCAGGACTGGTCCCGGGTCGAGCGCACGGTCCGGATCCGGACCCTCGGCGAGACGCGCGCGATCTGGGAGTCGCTCTTCGCCGCGCCGCCCTGGTGGGCGCGACCCGGGCGACTGGGCGTCTACCTCGCCTACCGCTCGGCGGCGGTCCGTGCCGTGGTCGAGAGCATCCGCGACGAGGATGCGTACGGGGCCGGGGACCTGGCGCGGCTCGACCAGCCCGTGGGCCTGATCTGGGGGCGCCACGACGGTCTCTTCCCGCCCGCCGTCGGCGAGGCGATGGCGCGCTGCCTGCCGCGCGCCACGCTGACCGTGGTCGAGGGCGCGGCGCACGTCGTCCACTGGGAGCGGCCCGGGGAGGTCCGGCGCGCCGTCGCGGCCTTCCGGCGCAGCTTCCCCTTGCCCCCGGGACGGTGACGGGCGCAAGATGGAGGCGCCCCGACACGAGCGGGCCTGCGACCCGGAAGGGAGGTGGCCGATGTCCGTTCCCGACTACCTGATCTGCCTCAATTGCGAGAGCTCCTGCTACAACTTCGACTGGAACGACAACGGCGTGGTCGAAGCGGTGTGCGAGGTGTGCGGCAACGACGAGCTCGACCAGTTCGTCACCGAAGAGGACTTCGACGCCATCGTCGACGTGCCGCGCAACAACCAGTAGACGCAGTCAGCGCAGTCGGCGGCGCCGCCCGGCCCGAGCGGCCGCTCAGGCCTCGTCGCCGAAACCGACTCCCATCGCGCGCGCCGCCGCCACCAGCTGACCGTCCGGATCGACCCGCTTGGTGCGGTCGATCGCGTCGCCCAACGGCACGGCGCCGACATCCCCCCGCTGCAGGCAGACCATCTCCCCGGTCCGTCTCTCGGCGGCGAGCTGCGCCGCGCGACAGCCGAAGCGGGTCGCCAGGATGCGGTCGAACGAGACCGGCGAGCCGCCGCGCTGCAGGTGGCCGAGGACGGTGGCGCGGATCTCGTGCTCGATGCGGGGCTCGAGGTCGCGCGCGAGTCGCTCGCCGGCGCCGCCCAGCCGCGCCTGCCCGCCCCGCGCGTCGGGAGCGCGCCAGGAGGGCTCACCCCCGATCGGTCGGGCACCCTCCGCGACCACGACCAGAGAAAAGGCCTGCCCGCGTCCGGCGCGCTCTTCGATCTGCGCCTCGACCGCCGCGATCAGGTACGGGATCTCCGGGATCAGGATGACGTCGGCGGCGCCGGCGATTCCGGCGTGGAGGGCGATCCAGCCCGCGTCCCGGCCCATGACCTCGAGGATCATGACCCGGTGATGGCTCTCGGCAGTGTCGCGCAGCCGGTCGAGCGCTTCGGTGGCGGCCTCGATCGCGGTCCAGAAGCCGAACGAGTAGTCGGTCGCCGCAAGGTCGTTGTCGATCGTCTTGGGCACCCCGACCACCGGCAGGCCGAGCACGTGGAGCTCGAGCGCGATGCGCAGGGTGCCGTCGCCCCCGATCACGATCAGGCTCTCGATCCCGGCCTCGCGGGCGTTGGCCAGGACCTCGGAAGAACGGTTGACGATGTGGCCGTCCGGCAGGCGGAAGGCGAAGGGGTTGGTCCGGTTGGAGGTTCCGAGGACGGTCCCCCCCTTGCGGTGGAGGTCGCGCACGTCGGCGCTGGCCAGGTGCTGGTAGCGCTTCTCGAGCAGCCCCTCGAACCCGTCGAGGATCCCGATCGTCTCCAGCCCGCCGGCGCGCTCGGCGGTGCGCACGACGGCGCGTAGCACCGCGTTGAGGCCCGGCGCGTCGCCGCCGCCGGTGAGGACTCCGATCCGTCTCGTCGTCACGGCAGGATTCTAGGCGACCTTGCGGCTCGCCGGCGTCGTGGCGCCGGACGGGGCGGCTAGAGCGCCGCCCGCGGCCCGGCGGCGGCCGAGGCCGCGACGGCCGGCAGAGAGACCCAGAACCGCGATCCGTACCCCTCCTCGCTCTCGAAAGAGAGGACACCGCCGTGGGCGACCGCGATCCGGTCGGCGATCGCCAGCCCGAGGCCGGTGCCGCCCTTGCGCGTCGAGAAGAAGATCTCGAAGATCCGCGCCTTCTCCGCCTCGGCGATGCCGCGCCCGTTGTCGCGCACCCAGAGCTCCACGCGGCCGCCGTCGCGCAGAGCGCCGAGCACGATCGCCGGCCGTCGGCCCGTGCCCTCGACCGCGGTCAGGGCGTTCTGGACCAGGTTGATGAGCAGTTGCTGGATCTGCTCCCGGTCGACGCGGACGCGGGTGCCGTCCGATTCGTCGGCGATCCGCACCTCGGCGCCGTGGGAGGCGATCTGCGCCGCGAGCACGTCGCGCGCCGACGCCAGCAGATCGACCGCCGGAACTTCGACCCGCTTGAGCGCCGGCGGCCGCGCGTAGGCGAGGAAGTCCGTCACCAGCCGCTCGAGCCGGCCGATCTCGGTGCGCGTGATCGCCAGCAGGCGCCGGCCGCTGATCGGCCGGACCGACTCGTCGAGGTCCTCCTCGAGCATCTGCATGTTGAGGTTGAGCGAGTTCAGCGGGTTCCGGATCTCGTGCGCGAGCCCGGCCGCGAGCGTGCCGAGGTAGGCCAGACGCTCGGCCTCGGCGGCCTGCGCCTCGAGCCTCTCGCCGCGGCGGATGAGAACGGAGATCAAGGCGAAGGCGAAGCCCGCGATGACGAAGGTGAGGCCGCCGATCACCGTCGTCTGGCGCAGCAGCTCCCGGCGCAGCACCGCGACCCGGCGCTCCATCTCGGCCTGGCTGATACCGATGCGCAGGGACCCGAACTCGCCGATCGGAACCGTCACGTCGAGGGTGCCGAGCTCCTTGCTCGGCAGCCGGATGTCCTGCGTCTTCTGGCGCTGGATCGTCCGGGTCTCGACCTTGGGCGGATGCGCGCCGAGCTCCTGCGACGGTTGGAGCGGCGGCGCCGGAGGCGAGATCTCCGCCTCGCGCCGCTCCTTCATGACCAGCACGCCGTTCTTGTCGGTGATCTCGACCGTCTGGACGATCTGGCGCTGACGCAGCACCGAGTCGATGTAGGTCTGGGTCTCCTGCTCGAGGGCGATCGCGGTGAACAGGTCGCCGCCGGTCTGCTCCGCCGTCCGGTTCAGCCGGCCGGCGAGGTCCTGGGCCTCCGCCCGGGTCTCGAGCAGGATCCGGTCGAGCTCGCGCTGCGACAGCGAGCGGAAGATCAGCCAAGCGAACAGCGCCAGATCGAAGACCAGGAAGAGCCCCACCAACCCGGCCACGAGCCAGAACCGGCGGGTCGCCCGACGGTTACCGATCCTCAGCACGAAGGGCAAGATACCACTCTCCCGGCGGTCCTGGAAGCACAAACCATTCCAAACGCTGTACTTAAATGATCTTAGCGACTTCTACTAAGAAATTTGACACCGCCTGAAATGTGTGCGAAAATCTAAGCGTTAAAAGAGCATGAAAGGCGTTGGCCCCATTCGGGGAGCGCCCGACGATACGAACCGAAAGGAGAAAGAAAACCATGACGACTGGACTGATTCGCTGGAACCCCGAGGCCAACCTGGTCCGCGGGCGCATGGACCGCATGTTCAACGAGATGCTGCACGACCTCTGGGGACCGGGCGCCGGCTCCGAGGAGTACTCGGCTCACGTCTGGGCTCCGCCGGTCGACATCCGTGAGAGCGGCGAGGCGCTGACCCTCACCGCCGAGCTGCCCGGACTGACCAAGGACGACGTCTCGATCACGGTCGAGAACAACGTGTTGACCCTCTCCGGTGAGCGCAAGCTCGAGAAGGAGGCCAAGGGCGAGACCTTCCACCGCGTGGAGCGCTCGTACGGGAGCTTCAGCCGCTCCTTCACGCTGCCGGCGACGGTCCGGACCGATCAGATCGCGGCCCGGTTCGAGCACGGCGTGCTGACCATCTCCCTGCCCAGGCAGGAGGAGTCGAAGCCGCACAAGATCGCGATCAAGTGACGGCGCGTGACCCGGAGGTGGGGGCGGATCCCGCCTCCGGCCCCGGTCGCCCGATCTCGCGGGAGTCCCTCCAGGGGCTCCCGCTTTCGTTTTCCGCCCGCCTTCTCTAGCATCGGGGCCTCTCCATGAGGCCTCCAGCGCGACGTCTCGCTCCCGTCGCCGGCGCCGTTCTGGCGCTGTGCGTCTGCGCCTGTCCGGGACCGGCGCGTCGCAACCCGGCCGATCCGGCGCGGTCCCGCACCGTGACCATCGGAGCGACGGTCGGACTGGAGGGCGTCAACGCGCTGCTCTCCGGCGGCGTGAGACTGACCAACGAGGTCCTCGACCAGCTCTTCCTCTCCCTGCTCGCCGAGCAGACCGACTGGGCCCAGCACCCGCCCAGTCTGGAACCGGAGCTGGCCGAGAGCTGGGAGATCTCGCCCGACGGTCTCGAGCTGACCTTCCACCTGCGACCGGGCGCCCACTGGAGCGACGGCGCGCCGGTGACCGCCGAGGACGTCCGCTTCACCTACGAGGCGCAGCTCTCGCCCGAGATCGCCTGGCCCTTCGCCAACTCGAAGCACCAGATCGAGTCGGTCCAGGCCGTCGACGAGCGGACCGTGCGCTTCCGCTTTCGCGAGGCCTATCCGTTCTCGGTGATCGACGTCAACGACGGCCGGGTGCTGCCGAGCCACGCCTGGAAGCCGCTGCCCTTCGAGCGCTGGCGCGTGTCGGAGCCCTGGTTCCGGCAGCATCTGGTGACCAGCGGCCCCTTCCTGCTCGCGGACTGGACCTCCAAGTCCTCCGACTTCACGCTGATCCGCAATCCGGCGATCCGGGCGCCGGCCGCGAGCGCCGCCACGGAGGGTTCGGATCCGCCGGCCGGATCCCGCTTCGAACGCGTCGTCTTCCGGGTCATCCCGGACTCCGCCGCGCTGGTCGAACGGTTGCTGGCCGGCGATCTCGACTTCTACGAGGGTCTGACGCCGCGCGACGCCGAGCGCGTCCGCGCCTCGGACCGGTTGCGTCTGATCGTCACCGACGTGCGGCAGTTCGAGTACATCGGCTGGAACAACCGCCGCCCGCCCTTCGACGATCCCGAGATCCGCCGCGCGCTGACGCTCGCGATCGACCGCAAGAGCCTCGTCGAAACCCTGATGCGCGGTTTCGCCAGCATCTGCTCCGGGCCCGTGCCGCCGGGCGTGTGGGCCCGGGATCCCGACCTCGAGCCGTGGCCCTACGATCCCGAACAGGCGCGCGCGATCCTGGCGGCCAAGGGCTTCCGCGACGGCGACGGCGACGGCGTCCTCGAACGCGACGGGCGGCCGTTCCGCTTCACCCTGACCACCAACACGGGCAACCGGATGCGCGCCGAAGCGGCGGTTCTGGTCCGCGACCAGCTGCGGCGCGTCGGGATCGACGCCGAGCCCGCGACGCTCGAGTTCCAGGTCGAGTGGGAACGGGAGCTCGTCGGCGACTACGACGCCGTCATCGGCGGCTGGGGAATCCCTTCCACGCTCGACTTCCGACCCGACTTCCACTCCTCTCAGATCGGCGACCGCGGCCACAACTTCGTCGCCTACCGCAACGCGGAGGTGGACCGGCTCCTCGACCAGATCCGCGACGCCCCCGATCTCGAAGCCGCGCGGCCCCAGCTGATCCGTCTCCAGCGCATCCTCCACCGCGAGCAGCCCTACACCTTTCTGTGGGAGCCGAAGCGGCTGAGCGCGGCCGCCCGCGACATCGAGGGCATCGAGACCGACGCGATCTCCGCGCTGCGCACCCTCGACCGCTGGTCGCGCCGGCCGCCCGCGCGCTGAACCTTGGCCCGGCTCCTCGTCCGCCGCCTGGCCGTCGTGGCCACCCTGCTGTTCGTGGTCGTCAGCGCGTCGTTCGTGCTCGTTCACTCGCTTCCCGGCGGTCCGGGCGTCATCCCGGAGGATCCGCGCGTCCCGCCCGACCAGGCCGCGCGCGTGCGCGCGGCCTGGGGCCTCGACCGGCCGCTGGGCGAGCGCTACCTGCTCTTCCTCGCCGCCGCCGCGCGCGGCGACTGGGGGCCGTCCCTGGCGCAGCACCGGCCGGTCGTGGCGGTGATCGGAGAGGCCCTGCCCTGGACCCTGCTGCTCTCCGGTTCCGCGCTCGGCATCGAGCTCGTCGGCGGCCTCGCGCTGGGGCTGCTCGCGGCCCGCCGGCCGGACGGCCCGCTCGACTGGATGCTGCGCGCCTCGACCCTCACGCTGCGCGCCGTCCCCGGGTTCTGGCTCGCCCTGCTCCTGCTCGGCACCTTCGCGGTCCGCTGGCGGATCGCGCCCGCCGGCGGCGTGGCCTCGGGCGCGCCCGGGACGGGACCCTTCGGCGCTTTCACCGACCTGCTCGCGCACCTCGCTCTGCCGGCGCTCGCGGTGGGGCTTCCGGCCGCGGCCGGCACCGCGCGCTTCGTTCGCGCGGCGCTGCTCGAGATCGCCGGCGAGCCCTTCCTGGTGGCCGCCCGGGCGCGCGGTCTGAGCGCCTCGAGGGTCCTGTTCGGCCACGCCCTGCGCGCCGCCGCGGCTCCCTTGATGCAGCTCGTCGGCTTCTCGATCGGCGCGCTGCTCTCCGGCTCGCTCGCCGTCGAGGTGGTCTTCGCCTGGCCGGGGCTGGGGCGCGTGGCCTACGACGCGCTCGGTGCACGCGACTACCCGGTCCTGGTCGCCAGCGCCGCGCTGGCCGCCGCCGCGGTCGTGGTGGGAAGCGCGATCGCCGAGCTGGCGCACGCCGCCCTCGATCCGAGGGTCCGCAATGCCTGAAGCGCGCCGCCGCTCCGCGTCCCTGACGGCGGGTGTGGCCACCCTGGCGCTGCTCGCGGCGCTGGCGCTGGTCGGGCCCGCGCTCGAAGGGGGCGACCCCGAGCTGACGCTGGACCCGGGGGCGACGGCGCTGGCGCCCCCCGGAGCGCGCTTCGAGACCCTGCGCCTGTCCGCCGGCTACGACCTGGCCGCCGAGAGGATCGAGCGGGAGGCGGACGGATTCCGGCTCGAAGGTCCGCACGGCACCCGGGAGGTCGCCACCGACGCCGTCGACACCCGGCGGCCGGTCGGCGTGCGGCGGTTCTGGCTCGGGACCGACGCGCTCGGCCGCGACGTCGCGGCGCGGCTGCTGGCCGGGGCCCGGGTCTCGCTGACCGTCGGTCTGCTGGCCGTCGCGCTCTCCCTCGCGGTCGGCGTCCCCGTCGGCCTCGTCGCCGGCCTCTCGCACGGCATCGGCGACCGGACATGGCTGGGTGCGATCGAGGCGGCGCAGGCCTTCCCCCGACTCTTCCTGCTCGTCGCCCTGGTCGCCGTCGTGCCCGCCGGCGTCACCACGACCGTGGTCGTGCTGGGACTCTCCGGGTGGATGCCGGTCGCCCGCTTCGTGCGCGCCGAGACGCGCAAGATCCGCGGCAGCGATTTCGTGCTCGCGGCGCGCTCCGCCGGCGTCCCGCCGCTGCGCCTGGCGCGGCGCCATCTGCTGCCCAACGTGGCGGCGCCGGTCGCGATCGAGGCGTCGCTGGCGATGGGGGCGGCCGTGACCACCGAGGCCGCGCTCTCCTTCCTCGGCCTGGGGGTCCCGCCGCCCGTGCCCTCCTGGGGCAACCTGATCGCGGACGGCCGCGAGGTCGCCGCCAGCGCCTGGTGGATCTCGCTCTTCCCGGGCCTGGCCCTGGTCGCGACCGTCCTGGCCTGCGGTCTGATCGGAGACGCCCTGCGCGACCGTCTCGACCCGCGCTCCGGCACGACCGCCCCTTGATCCTCCGGCCGCCGGGAACCGCCATGCTGGTCCGCGACTTCGACTACGAGCTGCCCGCCGGAAGGATCGCCCAGAAACCGCAACCGCGGGGCGCCAGCCGGCTCCTCGTCCTCGACGCGCCTGCCGGCTCCCGCCACCGCCGGGTCTCGGCTCTGCCGTCGATCCTGCGTCCCGGCGACCTGCTGGTGGTCAACGACACCCGGGTGCTGCCGGCTCGTCTCTTCGCCCGGCGCGAGCCCGGCGGCGGCCGGATCGAGGTCCTGCTCGCCCAGCGGGTCGACGCGCGCACCTGGGACTGCCTCGTGCGCCCGGGACGCAAGGCGCGACCCGGCGTGCGGCTGGTCTTCTCGCCGGAGCTCGACGCCGAGGTGATCTCGCGGGGCGCCGAGGGACGGCGGCGCCTGTGCTTCTCCGGCCCGGTCGAGCCCCATCTCGACACTCTCGGCCATGTTCCGCTCCCGCCCTACATCGACCGCCCGGACGAGCCCGAGGACCGCGAGCGGTACCAGACCGTCTGGGCGCG
The DNA here is from genome assembly GCA_963781755.1 of uncultured Acidobacteriota bacterium. Taxonomy (GTDB): domain Bacteria; phylum Acidobacteriota; class Thermoanaerobaculia; order Multivoradales; family JAGPDF01; genus JACTMI01. Next base: position 74,375 of record CAWAGZ010000008.1, on the reverse strand, counting down.
CGAGCCGGGCGCCATCGCGGCGCCGACCGCCGGCCTGCACTTCTCGGGCGAGCTGCTGGCCGAGCTCGATGCGCGTGGGGTCGAACGAGTGGCGGTGACCCTCCACGTCGGCCTCGGGACCTTCAAGCCGGTCACGGCCGAGCTGGTCCACGAGCACCGGATGGACGCCGAGCGCTGGTCGGTGTCGGCGGCCACCGCCGCCGCCATCGCCCGCGCCCGCGCCGCGAACCGTCGTGTCGTCGCCGTCGGCACCACCGTCGTCCGCACCCTCGAGAGCGCCGCCCTGGCCGACGCGGGGGAGGTCCGCGCGGGCGCCGGCTCGACCGAGCTGTTCATCGTCCCCGGCTTCCGCTTCCAGGTCGTCGACGCGCTGATAACGAACTTCCACCTGCCGCGCTCGACGCTGCTCATGCTGGTGGCCGCCTTCGCCGGGCGCGAGCGGGTGCTCGACGCGTACCGCGACGCCGTGGCCGAGGGCTACTCGTTCTTCTCCTACGGCGACGCCATGCTGCTCGAACGGCGTCCGGCGGGCTGAACCCGGCGCCGCGGGCTCAACTGCGCTCGAGGTCGACGCTGCCCGGCTCGGTCCACTTCGCGGCCGGCGGCGCCGGCGCCGCGGCCAGGCGATCGAGCAGAAGGCCGGGCTCGCGCTCCACCACCAGGATGCCGCGGTGTCCGGCCGAGACGAAGCCCTCCTCGACCGTCCGGTCGAGGAAACCGACCAGGGGCGAGAAGTAGCCCTCCGAGTCGAGCAGGCCGCACGGCTTGGCGTGCAGGCCGAGCAGGTTCCACGTCCAGGCCTCGAACAGCTCCTCGAGCGTCCCCAGACCGCCGGGCAGAGCCACGAAGGCGTCGGCCATCTCCGCCATCCGTGCCTTGCGCTCGTGCATCGAGTCGACCAGGAGCAGGCGCGTCACGCCGCCGTGGCCGACCTCCCGCTCGACCAGAAAGCGCGGGATGACGCCGACCACCTCCCCGCCCTCGGCCAGTGCGGCGTCCGCGAGCACGCCCATCAGGCCGACGTTGCCGCCGCCGTAGACGACGGTCAGCCCGCGCCGGGCGGCCGTGCGGCCGAAATCCTCCGCGGCCCGTCGGTAGGCGGGCCGGCTCCCGAGCCGGGAGCCGCAGAAGACCGCCACCGAGCGCAATTCGGCCACCGGCTCAGCCCGACGGCTTGGAAGTCTTCTTGCGCGGGCGCGCGGTCCGGGATCCGGTCCGCGCCTTGGCCGGCGTCCTCGCGAGCTCGCGGCCGGTCGAGCCCGGCGTCGCGGCGTGCTCGCCGGTCGGCGGCGGCGGGGGCGAGGCGATCGCGCGCTTGAGGATCACCTCGGGAACCCCCATCTCGTCGAAGTTGCCGGCGGCGAAGGCCTCGAATCCCCGCGCTCCGGCCCAGTTCATCATCGCCAGGAAACTGGACTCCTCGTGGACGTGTCCGGCGCCCACCCAGAACTGCCAGACGATCGGCTCGCCCTTCTTCTGACGACGGATCACGACTCCGTATTCGTAGGTCACGTGCCTCTCCTTCCCGTCCGATCCGCTTTCGGCGGCCGCCGGCCCTCATGCGCCGCCGCGAACGCCTTCGAGTCTAACCGAGCGCCCGGCGACCGCGGTGCGACGTCGATGTCACGCCCGCCGTCGCAGCGTCAGCGGAACCATGAAGAAGATGGCGTAGACGCCCAGCGCCAGCGGCTCGGCGAGCGGCGCCGCGAGGCGCAGCTCGGGGGGCGCCATGGCGCGGGCGAGAGCGACGACGCCCGCGGAGACCGCGAGGTAGAGGACGCCGAACCGGCGCCTGAGACGGCGCGGCTCGGCGGGCAACGAGCGCAGGCGCAGGACGTAGAGGTTGCCGATCACCCAGCCGAACGCGGCGGCGAAGCTGAACAGACCGTAGAGCGACAGCGCGAGGCCGGGCGCCTCGAGCCACCCCACCCCGTAGATCAGCGCGACGATCCAGGTCGCGAGGAAGAAGCCTCCGAGCACCGCCTCCGTACGCAGCACTAGCGCGTCGCGTACTCCTCGACCGGCGGGCAGAGGCAGATCAGGTTGCGGTCGCCGAAGACGTTGTCGATGCGCGCGACCGCGGGCCAGAACTTGCCGTCCCGGACCCAGGGCAGCGGGAACGCCGCCTGCTCCCTGCCGTAGGGATGGCTCCAGTCGTCCGCCGCGATCGCCTCCGCGGTGTGCGGTGCATGCTTGAGCGGATTGTCCTTGCGGTCCGCCCGTCCCTCCTCGATCTCGCGGATCTCCGCGCGGATCGCGATCATCGCGTCGCAGAATCTGTCCAGCTCGCGCTTCGACTCGCTCTCGGTCGGCTCGATCATCAGCGTACCGGGTACCGGGAAGGACATCGTCGGAGCGTGGAAGCCGTAGTCCATCAGGCGCTTGGCCACGTCTTCCGCCTCGACGCCGGCCGTGGCCTTGAACGGACGCAGGTCGACGATGAACTCGTGGGCGACACGGCCGCGGGCGCCGCGGTAGAGCACCGGGTAGTCCGACCGCAGCCGGGCCGCGACGTAGTTCGCGTTGAGGATCGCCAGCTCGGTCGCCGCCTCGAGGCCCTCGCTGCCCATCATCGCGATGTACATCCAGGGGATGGCCAGGATCAGCGGACTGCCGTAGGGCGCCGCGGCCACCGGCCCGATCGCCTGGTCGCCGCCGCAGGCGACGAGCGGGTGACCGGGGAGGAACGGCGCGAGATGCCGCGCGACCGCGATCGGCCCCATGCCGGGACCGCCGCCGCCGTGCGGAATGCAGAACGTCTTGTGCAGATTCAGGTGGCAGACGTCGGCGCCATAGTCGCCGGGCCGGCACAGACCCACCTGGGCGTTCATGTTGGCGCCGTCGAGGTAGACCTGGCCGCCGAAGCGGTGGACGACTTCGCAGATCTCGCGGATCTCCTCCTCGAACACGCCGTGGGTCGAGGGGTAGGTCACCATCAGCGCCGCCAGCTCGGAGGCGTGGGCCTCGGCCTTGGCGCGCAGGTCGGAGACGATCGATGTTGCCGTGCTCGTCGCACGCCACCACGACGACCTTGAGGCCGGCCATGACCGCCGAGGCCGGGTTGGTTCCGTGCGCGGAGACCGGAATCAGGCAGACGTTCCTCCGGCCATCGCCGCGCGACGCGTGCCAGGCCCGGATCACCAGCAATCCGGTGAACTCGCCCTGGGAGCCGGCGTTGGGTTGCAGCGACACCGCCGCCAGGCCGGTGATCCCGGTCAGCCAGCGCTCGAGGTCGCGGATCAGCTCGTGGTACCCGGTGGCCTGGTCCGGCGGGGCGAAGGGGTGCAGGTCCGCCAGCTCGGGCCACGACAACGGGACCATCTCTGCCGTCGCGTTCAACTTCATCGTGCACGAGCCGAGCGGAATCATGGAGTGGGCGAGCGAGAGGTCGCGCGCCTCGAGACGACGCAGGAACCGCAGCATCTCGTGCTCGGTGTGATACCGGTGGAACACCGGGTGCTCGAGCACGGGCGAGACGCGGGCGAAGGGGGCCGGAATCGAGGCGTCGGCGGTCCGGGCGAGCTCGTCGGGGTCGAGATCTCCGCCGCCGAAGACGGCCAGCAGGTCCATCAGGTCCCCGCGGCCGACCGTCTCGTCGAGCGCGACGCCGACGACGCGGTCGTCCAGCCGCCGCAGGTTGATCCCGCGCTCGAGCGCGCGGGCGAGGACCTCGTCCGCGGTCCCGCTCGTGATCTCGACCGCCAGGGTGTCGAAGTAGGGCTCCTCGGGCAGCCGGTGTCCGAGGCGGCGCAGTCCGTGCGCCAGGGTCGCGGTCAGAGCGTGGACCCGGCGGGCGATGGCCACGAGTCCTTCCGGACCGTGGTAGACCGCGTACATCGCCGCCAGGATCGCAGGCAGCACCTGGGCGGTGCAGATGTTCGAAGTCGCCTTCTCGCGCCGGATGTGCTGCTCGCGCGTCTGCAGCGACATCCGGTACGCGGTGCGGCCCGCAGCGTCGCGCGAGACGCCGATGATGCGGCCCGGAACCTGCCGCTTGTATTCCTCGCGGGCGGCCAGGAACGCGGCGTGGGGACCGCCCCAGCCCATCGGCAACCCGAAGCGCTGGGTCGAGCCGATCGCGACGTCGGCGCCGAACTCTCCCGGCGGCCGCAGCAGGGCCAGGGCGAGTGGATCGCACGCCGCGATCAGCAGCGCGTGCGCCGCCCTGGCGCGCGCCGCCAGCGGGGCGTAGTCGCGCACCCGGCCGTCGGTCGCGGGGTACTGGACGAGGATCCCCAGGATCCTGCCGCTGTCGAGGTCGGCCAGGAACGGGTCGCCGACGTGGACGTCGATTCCGGCGGCGGCGGCGCGCGTGCGCACGACCGCGATCGTCTGCGGATGGCAGTCGTGGGCGACGAAGAAGACCGGCCGGTCGATCGACTCGAGCTTGGGGTGGACCGCGGCCGCCATGTGCATCGCCTCGGCGGCCGCCGTGGCCTCGTCGAGCAGAGAGGCGTTGGCGATCGGCAGCCCGGTCAGCTCGGAGACCATCGTCTGGAACGCCAGCAGCGCCTCCAGCCGGCCCTGCGAGATCTCCGCCTGGTAGGGCGTGTACTGCGTGTACCAGCCGGGGTTCTCCAGCACGTTGCGCTGCACGACGCCCGGCATCACCGTGCCGTGGTAGCCGATCCCGAGGTAGGAGCGAAGACGGCGGTTGCGCGCCGCCATCGCGCGCAGATGAGCCGTCGTCCCGGCCTCGCCGCCGGATCCGCCGGCGACGGAGGTTTCGATGGCGACCGGGCGCTCCCGGCGGATCGCGGCCGGGATCGTCTCGGCCATCAGCTGCTCCATCGAGCCGCAGCCGACGACGGCCAGCATCTCGTCGATCTCCGCGGGAGACGACCCGAGGTGCCGGCGCGCGAAGGTGTCCAGCGGCCGGAAATAGGACTCGCTCAAGGGTTCACGTCCCTTCTTGGGTGTATTTCTCGTACTGATCCGCCTTCATCAGCTCCTCGAAATCGGAGGAGGCCGAGTACTTGATCTTGACCAGCCAGCCGTCGCCGTGCGGGTCCTCGTTGATCGACTGCGGGTCGTCGCGCAAGGATTCGTTGATCTCGACGATCTCGCCGGCCACGGGCGTGTAGACCTCGGCCACCGCCTTCACCGATTCGATCGTCCCCAGCTCGTCGCCGGCGTCGAACATGTGTCCGATCTCGGGCAGCTCGACGTAGACCACCTCGCCCAGCTCGTTCTGGGCGAAATCGGTGATGCCGAGGACGCAGAGATCGTCCTCGATCCGCACCCACTCGTGCTCCCGCGTGTAGCGGCAATCGCTCGGGTACATGCCTGGTCTCTCCTTCCGGGGATGGGGGTAAGGGCTCTCGATCGGAACCTGACCGGGTTGCGACGGGTCCGGGCCGGCTTCGGGCCGGATCCTAGCGGACCCGTTCGTAGAACGGCATGGGGACGATTCTCGCCGGCACCGCCCGGCCGCGGACGTCGATCTCGACGGCGGTTCCGGGGGCCGCCAGCGCGGCCTCGACGTAGGCCATGCCCAGCGCCTTCTCGAAGGTCGGGCTGAAGGTCCCGCTGGTGACCGCCCCGACCGGGCGGCCCCCGGACTGGAGGGCGTGCCCCTGACGGGCGATGCCGCGGCCTTCGACCTCGAATCCGACCAGCCGGCGCTCCGGGCCCCGCTCGCGCGCGGCGGCGAGCGCGGCGCGGCCGACGAAGTCGCCCTTGTCGAGCTTGACCACCCAGTCGAGGCCGGCGTCCCACGGCGTCGTCGTGCGGTCGATCTCGTGACCGTAGAGCGCCATCGAGGCCTCCAGGCGCAGGGTGTCGCGCGCCCCCAGGCCGGCCGGCACCAGACCCTTGGGCGCGCCCGCCTCGAGCAGGCGGTCCCAGATCGCCGGGGCGTCGGCCGGGTCGAGGTAGAGCTCGAAGCCGTCCTCGCCGGTGTAGCCGGTGCGCGAGAGGAGCGCGGGCCGGCCCGCGACCTCGCCGCGGGCGAAGCCGTAGTAGCGGATCGACTTCAGGTCGGTCGCGGTCAGCGGCTGGAGGATGCCCACGGCTGCCGGTCCCTGGAGCGCGATCAGGGCGTAGCGGTCGGAGGCGTCCTCCAGGACCACGCCGCTCGCGGGCCGGTGCGAGCGCGCCCACTCGAAGTCGGCCGCCGCGTTCGACGCGTTGACGACGATCATGAACTCGTCCGCCGCCAAGCGGTAGACGAGCAGGTCGTCGACGTAGGTGCCGTCCGGGGTGAGGAAGGCGCTGTAGTGGATGCGGCCCGGTGCGAGCTTGGCGACGTCGTTCGGCGTCAGGGACTGGACGTAGGCCTCGGCCCCCGTCCCGGCGACGCGGAGCTCGCCCATGTGGCTGACGTCGAACAACCCGGCGGCGGTGCGCACGGCGCGATGTTCGTCGATCACGCCGGCGTATTGGACGGGCATCTCCCAGCCGGCGAAGTCGACCATGCGGGCGCCGGCGGCGAGATGACGATCGTAGAGCGGAGTGCGGCGTGGAGTCTTGCTCATAGTCGAAAAAACTCTATCGCAGGGCGCGCTTCCGTGACCCCTTCCGCCGGGGCGGTGTGCCGCGCTCCGCTTCGCCGCCGGTCACCCCCCGCTAGGGTGGGGGCGCAACCTCGATCCCCGGAGGAGACACCATGTTCTTCGCCCCCGCGCGGCGTCCGCCGCGCCCGTTCGATCGTCCGCGGGACGGCCGTTTCCGCCTGCGCCGGGAGCTGCCGGGCGGCGAGTACCCGATGGCGGGCGCCATGCGCCGGTGGACGCGCTCCCGCCGCGCCCTGCCCGGACTCCCCGGCGGCGCCCCGGAGTCGCTGCCTCCGCCTCCGCCGCTGGCGACCCTGGTGACGACCCGCGCCGGCTTCGGTCCGCGTCCGGGCGACGTCGCCGCTTTCCAAGCCCTGGGCTCGACCGACCTCGAGCGCCTGACGGCCTGGACCGACCTGCAGCTCGCGCCCGCCGCGATCGTCGACACCGGGTGCGATCAGCGGCTCGCGGCCTCCGGTTACGTCACCCTGGACAAGACTCCGCTCCAGCTCTGGCAGGACCACTACCTGCCCGACAACGAGTGGGACGAGAGGATCCAGCCGGCCACCGAGACCGAGCTGGCGACCTGGACCCGCGCCGTCTACAGCCGGCGTCAGCTCTTCGAGTCGATCGTCCACTTCTGGCACAACCACTTCAACGTCTACGCCTACGAGTTCGTCGAGGGCCCGATGTGGGTGCAGTGGGACCGCGACGTGATCCGGGCGCACGCGCTCGGCAACTTCCGCCAGATGCTCGAGGCCGTCTGCCAGGCGCCGTCGATGCTCGTCTACCTCGACAACTTCCTCAACTTCGCCACGGACGGCGTCGGCTACTCGAACGAGAACTTCGGCCGCGAGCTGCTCGAGCTCCACACCCTCGGCGCGGACGCCTACTACGGCCAGATCCCGCGCGACCAGGTCCCGCGCGACCCGCAGGGGCGCCCGCTCGGCTACTGCGAGGACGACATGCGCGACGTGAGCCGCGCGCTGACCGCCTGGACCTTCGACATCGACTGGATCTGGCCGCTCCAGGGCCTGACCGGGGAGTTCCTCTACTTCGACGAGGACCCGAACGGCGCCGGGACGCACTCGACCGAGGCCAAGACCGTGCTCGGCGTGCCGCTGGCCGCCGGCCGCAGCGCGCGCCAGGACGGCGCCCAACTGCTCGACGTCCTCGCCTCCCACCCGGCGAACGGGAGGTTCCTGGCCCAGTGCCTCTGCCGCCGCCTGGTGGGCGACGACCCGCCCCAGGAGCTGCTCGACTCCGCCGCCGACCTGTGGACCTCGCTGTGGCAGGACCCGGCGCAGATCGGCAAGGTGGTGCGGCACATCCTGGTCGAGCGCTCCGAGTTCCGCACCACCTGGGCCGAGAAGATCAAGCGCCCCTTCGAGGTCACGGTCTCGGCGCTGCGCGCGGCCGACGCGAGCTTCCGCTTCTACCAGCAGGTCCCGGCGCCGCCCGACTGGAACGACTGGGATCCGGACTTCCAGCTCACCGCGACGCTGCACTGGCTCTACGAGCCGGCGGGCCAGGAGATCTTCGGCTGGCACCCGCCCAACGGCCACCCCGACCGGCGCGCGGCCTGGCAGTGCGCCACGCCCCGGGTCGCCCTCTGGCGCACCGTCGACTGGCTGGTCGAAACCGACGACAACGGCGACGACCGCTTCTTCGACATCGTCGGCTGGACGCTCGCCGCCCTGCCCGCCGGCGGGCGCGCGACGACGGCGGTGGTCGACGTCTGGATCGACCGGCTGCTGGCCCGGACGATCCCCGACCCCGACCGCGACCAGCTGATCGAGTACCTGAGCCAGGGGTTCAACCCCGACCTGGACCTGCCCCTCGACACCAACGACTGGCCCTACTACTGGCAGGACCGCCTGCGGGGACTGGTGGGCCTGATCTTCATGGCGCCCGAGTTCCTCTGGCGCTGAACGGGAGCGGAGGAACGAATGTCCCGATGCCACTGTCAGATCACCCGACGCGGATTCGTCACCGGCTGCTCGGCGGCGATCGCCGCGCTGGCCGGATCGCGATTCAACTCGCTGGCATTCGCGCAGGGCGGGAGCTGGAACGACGAGATTCTGGTCGTCCTCTTCCTGCGCGGCGGCCAGGACGGCCTCAATCTGGTCGTGCCGACCGCCGGCTACGACCGCTCCCGCTACGACCTCCTGCGGCCGCAGATCGGGATCCCGGCGAACCTGGCCGAGGGCTACCCGCTGGGTTCCCTGACCGGCCCCGACGGCGAGACCCCGTTCGGCTTCCACCCGGCCGCGGCGCCGCTCCACGAGATCTTCCTGGACGGCAACCTCGCGGTGGTGGTGGCCGCCGGCATGGCCGCCAACGAGCGCAGCCATTTCGAATCGATGAACTGGATGGAGCTGGGCACCCCGGGAGTGAACAACGGCACCACCGGCTGGCTGACCCGGCACCTGACCAGCGCGGGCAACCTGCCGCCTCAGATCCTGATGCCCTCGCTCTCGATCGGCGGTCTGCAGGCGGTCTCGCAGCTCGGCAGCTACGAGACCGTGAGCATGGGCAGCCCGGACGACTTCGCGCTCGCCACCGGCCCCTGGTCGGCGCGCACCGGCCAGCGGGTGGCGCTGCGCAACCTCTACGAGGGCGACACCACGTGGCTCCACCAGGCCGGACTCCAGGCGCTCGACGCGGTGGACATCGTCGAGCTCTACGCCTCGGGCGGCTACACGCCGCGCCCGGGCGTCGTCTACCCGACGACCTGGTTCGGCGACAACCTGGCCTCGATCGCGCAGCTGGTCAAGCTCGACCTCGGCCTGCGCATCGCCACGCTGGACCTCGGCGGCTGGGACCACCACGAGAACGAAGCCAACCCCGGCAATCCGCAGCAGGGGATCTTCGGCGACCTGGTCGACGAGCTCTCGCGCGGCCTGGCGGCGCTCTGGGAGGATCTGGGCGACCCGGCGGCGGGCAACCCGGCGCAACGGTTGACCGTGGTCGTGATGTCGGAGTTCGGCCGCCGCGCCGGCCAGAACGAGGACAACGGCACCGACCACGGCCACGGCAACAACCTGATGGTGCTCTCCGGGCACGCCATCGGCGGCCTGCACGGCACCTGGCCCGGGCTGCGCGAAGAGCTCCTGAACGAGGGCGACGTCGAGGTGACCAACGACTTCCGCCGCGTCCTCGCCGAGATCGTCGTGCGCCGCCTGGGCAACGGCCGCGTCGACCTCGTCTTCCCCGGCTACGCCGGCTACTCGCCGCTGGGCGTCGTCACCGGCACCGACCTCGGCGTCGGCGACCCGGTCTTCGGCGACGGATTCGAGACCGGCGATCGCAGCGCCTGGGGCGGCACGCCCTGAGCGGGCGACGCCGCCTTTCGGCCGCTCAGCCCGGCGACTGCGGCGGGACGGTGTCGACGACGGGGGGCAGCGGGCGCTCGGGAGCGTCGAGCAGGTCGACGACGTCGGCCTTCTTGCGCAGGTCGTCGGTCCAGCGGTCGATCTCGTCGTTCAGGCGGCTCTCGCGCAGCACGGCGCGGATCTGCTCGCGCACGTCGTCGAGCGGCGGCACGGGCTTGCCCTGCTTGCGCAGCTCCGGCGTCAGCGTCTCCTCGTAGTAGCGGCGGATGTCGTCGACGCCGACGAAGACCCGCGGCCCGAGACGCTCCTCGACGTAGGCGAGGATCGACAGCTGCCGCGCGAGCACCTGGCGCACCGCCGACTCGTCGAGGCCGAGGCGGTCGAGCTCGGCGCGGAAGGACGCCTCGTCGGGGAACTGGGAGCGCAGGTTCTCGAACTGCTTCTCGACATCCTCGAGCGGCGCCTCCTCGAAGCCGAAGCGGGCGATCTCGTGCAGTCGCAGGCGCTGCTCGATCAGGCCGTCGAGGACCCGACTCTCGAGCGCCCGGCGGCTCTCGTCCGGCCGCGCCTCGACCAGCCGCAGGCCGATCACCCGCTCGACGTCCGAGAGCAGGATCGGGTCCTCGTCCACCACGGCGACCACGCGGTCGACCAGCTCGAGGTCGGCCGGCTTCGCGACGTCCGCGGCGCTCTGCGGCAGGGCCCGGAGCGGCCGGTACGAGGCGGCGACGAGCCCGGCGACGAGCGCCAGGAGCAGGGCTGGAAGCAGCTTGGGAGCGGTTCGTCGGAACACGTGCGGACCGGCGGGGATGCTAGCATCCGCGACGGTGACCGCCGAGCGCAGAACGCGGATCCGGGTCGGCCTCGCCCAGATCGACGCCCGCCTGGGCGACCTCGAGCACAACCTCGCGCACCATCTGGAGTGGATCGGGCGCGCCCGCGGCGAGGGGGTCGAGCTGCTGGTCTTCCCCGAGCTCTCCCTGACCGGCTACCGGCTGCTCCACCTGACCCCCCGGGTCGCGCTCCAGCCCCACCGTTCGCCCCTGATCTCCCGCCTGCGCGAAGCGGCTCCGGAGATGGAGATCGTCGTGGGATGCGTCGAGGAGGACGAGCGGGGCTTCCTGTTCAACAGCGCGCTGCTGCTGGCGGGAGGCGAGATCGCCCACGTCCACCGCAAGCTCTACCTGCCCACCTACGGCATCTTCCAGGAGGGGCGGTTCTTCGGCCAGGGCCGGCGGCTGGCGCTCGCCGAGGTCGCCGGCAACCCGTTCGGGATCCTGATCTGCGAGGACTTCTGGCACTCCGACCCGGCCGAGCGCCTGGCGCGCGCCGGAGCCAAGCTGCTGTGCGTCGTCTCGGCCTCGCCGGGCCGGGTCGGCCCCGGTCCGATGCCGCCTTCCCAGGAGGAGTGGGAGTCGCTGACCCGCGCCTCGGCGCTGCTCAACACCGCATGGGTGATCTACTGCGGACGCGTCGGCTGGGAGGAAGGGTCCTTCTACACCGGCGGCAGCCACGTCGTGCGCCCGGGGGGCGAGGTGCTGGTCCGCGCGCCCTACTTCGACGAGCACCTGCTGGTCGCCGAGATCGACCTGCGCGAGGCCGACCGGCTGCGCTGGCGGCTGCCGATCCTGGCCGCCGAGCGCGCCGACATCGTCGGTCCGGAGTGAGGCGGATAGGGTGAGGAGCACGGAATGATCCGGCGCGAAGAGGTGGCGGCCCGGCTGCGTCTCGACCCCGAGCTGGCCGTGGCGGCGCTCTCCCGGTTCATCGCCGACGCCGTCGGCACCGCCGGTTCCCAAGGCGTCGTGGTCGGCCTCTCGGGCGGCGTCGATTCGGCGCTCGCTGCCGCGCTCGCGGTCCGGGGCCTCGGCGCCGCCCGCGTCCACGCCTTCTTCCTCCCCTACCGGACCTCCGACGCGGCCTCGGCGGGGCACGCGCGCGAGGTCGCGACGGCGCTCGGCCTGGAGCTGCGCACGATCGACGTCACCCCCCAGGTCGACGCCTACTTCGAGCGCGAGGAGCCCGATGCCGACCGCGTGCGGCGGGGCAACAAGATGGCGCGCGAGCGGATGAGCGTTCTCTTCGACCAGGCCAAGAAGCTCGGCTGCCTGGTGCTCGGCACCTCGAACAAGACCGAGATCCTGCTCGGCTACTCCACCGTCTTCGGCGACAACGCCTCGTCGATCAACCCCAACGGCGACCTGTACAAGCAGCAGGTCTGGCAGCTCGCCCGCGATCTCGGCGTGCCGGGCGCGGTGGTGGACAAGCCGCCGTCGGCGGACCTGTGGCCGGGCCAGACCTCGGAGGGCGAGCTCGGCTTCGACTACCGGATCGCCGACGAGGTGCTCTACCTGATGTTCGACCAGGGGCTCGCCGCCGCCGAGATCGTCGAGCGCGGCTATCCGGACGCGGTGGTCGCGCGCATCGAGGCGCTCGAGCGCGCCAACCGGTTCAAGCGCCGCCTCATGCTCATCGCCCGCCTGTCGGGCAGCGCGGTCAACCTGGACCGCGAGATTCCGCGCGACTGACCCCGTCCAGGAACTCCCGCACCGCGCTGCGCGTCTCGATCGCCAGCTCGTCGGTGGCGTCGGCGACCAGCGCCCGGTCGCAGCTCGCCAGCGCCTCCTCGGCCGCGCTCCGCCGCTCGTCCGCCGCGGTGGCGGTCCGGGCCCGCTCGAGGCCGAGCTCGCACAGGCGCTGGTAGGGGCGGGGGTCGCTGGCCCCGATCGCCGCGGCGGCGCCGTAGGCCTCCCGCGCCCGTTCCAGCGCAGCCGAGCTCTCTTCGGCCGAGGCTCCTTCGGCGCGGGCGAGCTCCAGCTCGGCGTCGCCGATCAGGATCCGGGCGTCGTAGAAGAAGGGCAGCCGCTCGAGCTGCCGCGCCGCGAGGTCGATCGCCACGCGCGGCCGCCCCTCGGCCCACTCGAGCAGCGCCCGGCCGTAGTCCTCGCCCTCGAGCGAGCTCGCGCCTCCGGCCTGGAGCGACGCCACCGCCGCTTCGCGGTCCCGGCGCATCACCTCCTCGATCGCCTGGGCCCGCTCCTCGCCGTGCGTCCGCGATCGCGCGTGGTCGAGGTCGCGCTTGAGCGTCAAGGCCTTCGCCTTGCCGCGCCAGTAGGCCACCATGGGCCCCCGGTTGCCCAGCTTCCACGCTTGGTCCAGCAGGTCCTCGGCTTCGGCCACGTTGCCCAGCGCCAGCTCGCCGCGCCCCAGGGCGTAGAGCCCGGGTCCGCGCTCTGAAGGTGGAAGCTGGTCGACCTCCGAGCGGACGCCGCTCAGGCGCTCGTGCAGCCGGGTCTCGAGCGGACGAGTGTCGTGCAGGGGCATCTGGCGCTCGGCGCGCAGCATCCACTCGAAGCGCTCCGCCTCCGCGCCGTAGCTCGCCGAGAGCGACTCGAGGCGCCGCGCGCGGAAGGAGTCGCGCAGCGCGAGGACGCCCACCACCGCGACCACGGCCAGCGCCGACGCCGCCACCGCGACCAGCGTGCGGTGCTTGCGCACCTTCTTGGCCAGCCGGTAGCCGAAGGTCGCCGGACGCGCCGCCACCGGCTCGCCGTCGAGGAACCGGCCGAGGTCTTCGGCCAAGGCGCGCGCCGAGTCGTAGCGGCGGACGGGGTCCTTCTCGAGGCACTTCATGACCACGGTCTGGAGATCCGCGGGCAGCTTCGGGTCCGCCACCATCAGCGGCACCGGCTCTTCGCGGAGCACCCGCACCAGAACGTCCACCGACCCGGTGCCGGTGATCGGCAGCTTGCCGCTGAGCAGCTGGTAGAGCGTGACCCCGAGCGCGTAGACGTCGGTGCGCCGGTCGACGGCGCCGGCGGCGACCTGCTCGGGCGCCATGTACCAGGGCGTGCCGACGACCGCCGAGGTCGCCGTCTGCCCCGCCTCGAGGTCGCGGGCGATGCCGAAGTCGAGGACGTAGGGGTGATGTTCCCCTTCCTCGGTGCGCGCCACGAGGATGTTCGACGGCTTGATGTCGCGGTGGACGAGGCCGATCCGGTGCGCCGCGTGGACGCCCTCGCAGACCCGCCGCACGGCCAGGACCTTCTGCTCGAGGGTCATCGCGGCGCCGGCGCGGTCGAGGGTCTCGCCCGGGATCAGCTGCATGACGATGTAGCGCCGACCGCCGATCGCGCCGGTCTCGTAGACCTTGCCGACGTGCGGGTGGTCGACCCGCGCCTGGGCCTGGGCTTCGCGCGCGAAACGGGCATCCGCCTCGCCATCGGAGGCGAAGAGCACCTTGAGCGCCACCGGCCGCGCGAGCTCGGTGTCGAACGCGCGGTAGACCTTGCCCATCCCGCCCTCGCCGAGCAGCTTCTCGATCCGGAAGCGCGTCTGCCGGGAGAGCAGCTCGAGATCGCGGTCGGCTCCCGGTCCCGCGGGCAACGCCTCGTCGGCGGTCGAGCCGCCGGTCGCGGCGGAGCCTTCCGCGCCCGCGGCCGCCGGCGGCTCCGGCAGCAGGACCGTCGGCGCCGTGCCGGCGGCCGGCGGAGCCGGGTCGGAGAGGTGCAGCGTCGGGGCGGTGGGCGCCGACAGGGCCTCGGTCGGCGCGTACGCCGGATCGGCCGATGCCTCGCCGTCGTGGGATTCTTCGCGGTCGTCCATCTGCGCTCCGGATCTGTCGCGCCGAGGTTACGACGGAGCGGCCCGATCGCGAAGGGGCGGGAGGCGCCGAGCGCCCCCCGCCCGTGAATCGACCTCTCGAGACTCAGTTCGGCGCGGCCGGCGGAGCGGGTGCCGCCGGCTTCCCGCCGGTGTCCGCGCCGCCCTTGCGATCGCAGCCTTCGCCGCCGTGCCCCGCACAGCGGCAGCAACCTCCGTCGGCCTTCGCCGCCTGCGCGGCGTGGTGGCGGTGGTGCATCCCCGCACCGGCCTCACCCTTTGCGTCGTGCCGCGGGCAGTCCATGCCCTTCTCTGCGCCGTGGCGCGGGCAGTCCATCCCCTTCCCCTCGCCCTGACGCGGGCAATCCATCGCCTTCCCCTCGCCGTGACGCGGGCAGTCGGCGGCCTTCCCCTCCGCCGCCCGGTGACGACAGCAGCAGCAACCGGCCTCGCCGGACTCCGGTGCCGGCGACGCCGTGGTCGCCGTCCCCGCGGCCGGGACGGCCTGCGACTCCGCGGCCCTCAGCGGCGACAGCGCGAACCAGGCCGCGAGCGCGACGGTCATCGCCGCCCCGGCGAACAGCCAACGATTTCGATCGGTGGAGCTCATGGTCTCTCTCCCTGCCGGAGGGACCTCGCCCTCCGGCGGTTCTCCTGCGTGGACGTACGACTTCAGCGCGCGGGAGAAACGAAGGTGGCCGGGGGCGGCCGCGGAGAGTCCGGGGGGTTCCCGGGCGGCGAGCCGATCCGCGGACGGATCCGCTGCGGCGCGAGCACACGCCGCAGGGGAGCCGGGTCCGGCGAGGACGTCGAGGCGACCCGGATCAGCCGCGGGGGATGGACCGAGGCCGGCGCCTCGGGAGAGTTCGCCGGCGGCGCGGGCCGCATCCGACAGCGGCTGTCGAGCGATCCCGCGACGGACCGCAGGTACGGGCACGCCGAGGCGGCCGCCCGCGCGGCGCGCGCCAGGTAGGGGCACGCCGGCATCGCCGCACGCGGACGTTGGTCCCCCGCTCCGCGCGCGCAGCCGTGCGGGGTCGTCGTCGAGGCCGCGCGGGCGCAGCTTCCGTGGACGACCGGACACAGGAGGAATTCGGCCGGCGAGCCGCCGGCGAAGAAGACCAGCGCGAGCAGCAGCAACGAGACTCGCCGCATCGGCGGGACCCTAGCACGGCCGCCGCGGAGCGGCCGCGGCCTACGCCACCGGCTCGATCGGAGCGCGCGCAGCGAACAGGCCCGAGTGGCGGCGCTCGAGGTCGAGCAGGTAGCTCTTGCGCCACAGCCCGCCGCCGTAGCCGCCGAGCTGGCCGCTCTTGTTGACGACCCGATGACAGGGCACGACGATGGCCACCCGGTTGCGGCCGTTCGCGCTGCCGACGGCGCGCTGGGCGCCGGGCCGGCCGACCCGCGTCGCGAGCTCTTCGTAGGACAGGGTCTCGCCGTACGGGATGCGCCGCAGCTCGCTCCAGACCGAGCTCTCGAACTCCGTTCCGGGGGTCTCGAGCGGGAGATCGAAGCGCTCGCGCCGGCCCTCGAAGTACTCGCCCAGCTGCGCGCGCAGCCGGTCCAGGAGCGGGTGCTCGCCCGGCACCATCGCCCGGTCGAAGCGGCGGCGCAGGGTGGCGATCTGGCGCTCGAGCGCCCGCCGGTCGGTGAACTCGAGCAGGCACACGGCTTCGGCGGTCGTCCCCGCCAACAGCGGGCCGACCGGGCTCTCGATCCAGCCGATCCGGATGCAGTCGGCGTCGCGGCTGCGCCCCGGGGCGTCGCCGAAGGTGCGGGCGAAGGCTTCCCGGAATCCGCTCGACGACTCGTATCCGGCGTCCCAGCCGGCGTCGTCGAGACCGCCGCCGCGGCGGATCTCGTCCAGGGCGCCGCTCAGGCGGCGCGCGCGTCGGAAGGCGTGAAAGGTCATCCCGTACTCCTTGCGGAAGAAGCGGCGCACGCGCGCCGGTTCGAGCCCGCGCCGGCGCAGCTCGGCGTCGTCGATCCGCGCCGCGGGGTCGCGGTCGATCTCGGCGATCAGAGCCGCGGCCCAGTCGGGCGGCCGGCCGTCGGCTTCGAGCGGACGGCAACGCAGGCAGGGCCGGTAGCCGGCGAACAGCGCCGAGCGGACGTCGCCGAAGTACTCGACGTTCTCCGGCCGCGGCTGGCGCGCCGGACAGGACGGGCGGCAGAAGATCCCGGTGGTGCGCACGGCGAGGAAGAAGACGCCGTCGTAGGACGCGTCGCGGGACCGGCACGCCCGGTCCATCTCGGGGCGGGGGGGAAGGGCTCCGTTCATGCCGTGACCGTATTCTGACCCGCCGGCGCCGTCCACCGGATTCTGGACGTCGAATCCGCGCTCCCGGAGACCTTCCGAGCGACGCTCGCGCCCGCCGCCGATAGGATGCCCTCCGTGCCCGGCCGGCTCCTGCTCGTCGCCACCCCGATCGGCCATCTCGAGGACCTCTCGCCGCGCGCCGCGCGCGCCCTGGCCGAGGCCGACCTGGTCGCCTGCGAGGACACCCGTCACACCGGCAAGCTGCTGCGTCACCTGGGCCTCGCCAAGACCCTGGTCTCGCTCCACGAGCACAACGAGCGGCGGCGCGTGCCGGAGCTGATCGCGGCTCTCGAGGCGGGCAAGACGGTGGCGGTCGCCTCGGACGCCGGCACGCCCCTGGTCTCGGACCCCGGCTTCCCGCTGGTCCGGGAAGCGGCGGCGCGGGGGATCCGGGTCGAGCCGATCCCGGGGCCCTCGGCGATCCTCGCCGCCCTGGTGGTCTCGGGCCTGCCGCCCTACCCGTTCACCTTCGCGGGCTTCTCACCGCCCAAGAGCGGCCGGCGGCGCCGGTTCTGGGCCGGGCTGGGCGCGCTCGGGCACACCCTCGTGGTCTTCGAGTCTCCCCACCGTCTTCTCGCCAGCCTCGACGACGCGATCGCCGAGCTGGGACCGGAGCGCCCGGCCGCCGTCGCGCGCGAGCTGACGAAGCTGCACGAGGAGGTGCTGCGCGGCACGCTCGGCGGATTGCGCGCGGAGCTCGGCGCCCGCCCCGCGCTCAAGGGGGAGTTCGTGCTGGTCGTGGCGGGCGAGAGCCCCGAGAGCGAACCGGGCTGACGCCGGCTCAGTGCCCGGCGGCGCGCCGCTGGCGTTCGAGCTCGGCGTGGAAAGCCTTCTCCATCCTCGCCAGGTGGTCGCGGTAGCCCTGCGGGTCGACGAACGGATTGGCCGGCCCGGCGCCGGCGGCGGGACCGCGCGCCGGTCCCCGGCCACCCGCGCTCATCCCCATCAGCGCCCGTCGGCGCTTGGCCTCGAGGCCGAAGAAGGAGCCGTGGGCCGCCAGGAAGACGTCGCAGGGCAGCGCCTCGAGCTTCTCGAAGGTCGATTCGTAGGCTTCGACGATCCCCGGCCAGCGCGGGTTGTCCACGAGCTGGTAGCCCGGGACCGAGACGCTGCACAGGAAGACCACCGCCAGCCCGGGCGCGGGACCGACCCGCATCGTCCAGGTGGTGCAGCCCTGGGTGTGCCCGGGGGTCAGGTGGGCGACCAGGGTGGTGCCGCCCAGCTCGACGGTGTCGCCGTCGGCGATCACCCGGTCGACGGCGACGGGCGGAAAGGTCGCTTCGTCGCCGAAGGCGAAGTCCCCCTTGCCGCCGCGCTCGAGCTGGATCGCGTCCTCGGCGCTCGCCACCATGCGCGCGCCGGTGACCTTCTCGAGCTCGGCCAGCCCGCCGGCGTGGTCGAAGTGGGCGTGGCTGTTGAGCAGGAACTTGACGTCCTCGGACCGGAACCCGAGCTTCTCGATGTTGGCCAGGATCTGCGGCGCGGTCTCGACGAAGCCGCCGTCGATCAGGATGTGCCCTTCGGGCGTGGTGATCAGGAACGAGGTGATGTCGCTCGCCCCGACGTACCAGATGTTCCCGATGATCTTGAACGGCTCCACCGGCCGGTTCCACTCTCTCTGCTCCGCCGTCGCCTGCCCTCGCGCCGAAGGCGCCGCCGCGAGCGCGCACGCCAGCGCGAGCGCTAGTCCCGCTGCCACAGGGGACCATCCTCTCGGAGCGACGCTCATCGGAGCCTCACCCTATCCCGGCCCGAGACCGCCGTCACGAAGCCCGGCGCGCCGGACCCGCCGGTGCGCGGGTCCTCCGGAAACAGCTCCTCCCAGCGCGCTTCGATTCGAGGCGCCGCAACGAATCCGTGCGCGCCCTCGAGAACGAAACCTCCAATGAAGGGAACGGAGAGTGCGCCCGGCGAGCTGCCGCCAGCCACCGCCGGCGACCGGTCACCCCCCACCATCACTGCAAGTCTCTGTCGCGCCGCCGCGCGGCGGCGTCCGCGTGCTGCGCCCAGCTTCAGTGGGAGACCGGCCTCCCCCACGCATCCCACAGGCTGAAGGAGACCGTGAGCTCGTAGGAGATCCGGACCGGCTGGCCGTCGCGCGTCGCGGGCTCGAAGCGCCAGGTGCGAATCGCCTTCAAGGTCAGGACCGCGATGGCCGCATGGGCGTCGAGCTCGGACGGATCCATCTCCAGCACTCGTGCGGGTCGCCCCGACCGGTCGATCTCCACCTTGGTGCGGATCACTGCCTGGATGCCCGCCTGCCTCGCCCATCTCGGGTATTCCGGCTGCTCGGCCGAGATCTTCTTCGGACCCTTCAGGGTGTCGTCGGATTCGTCGAATACGTAGACGGGATCGGGATCGGCGGCGCGCTCGGCGAGGATCGCCGCGAGGTGGCTCCCCGCCGCTCCGAAACGGGCGAGGTCGAAAGTCGTCGTCTGCGGCGACATCTGGCCGGCGACGGACCAATCCCAGACGGCGGCGGCTTCGTCCCCGAGATCACTCTCGGCGATGGCGCGGAAGGCGAAGGCGAGACCATAGAGCGGTCGCGCCCCCTTGCCGTGCGCGCCCTCGTTGACCAGGTCCCGGATCACGCGATCGCAGGAATCGCTCGCTTGGCGCCACTCCCCCCGGTGCAGTCGGTCCTCGATGCGCTGGAGGTCCTTCTGGAAAGACTTGACCGCGCTGGCCCTCGCGGGGCGTGGCGGCAGCGCGCAGGCGAGGACCCAGGCGAGAAGGAGGAGCGGCAGCTCGGGCCGACGCCGACTCACAGCCTGCCCCGTGATCCAGCAGCCGCCGAGGACCTTCGTGGCCTGGTAGAAGACGGCGGCTTGGCCGGGGGCGACGCCGCGCTGGGGCTCGGCGAAGTCGACTTCGACCTCGCCGTCGCTCTTCGGGCGGATCCGGGCGGCGACGCCCGGGTGGCGGGAGCGGATCTTGACGGTGGCCTCCACCGGGCCGGGCGGCGGCGGGCCGATCCAGTGCAGGCGCTCGCCGGCCAGACCCGGGGCGTAGAGGTCCGCCTCCGCGCCGACCACCACCGCGTTTTCGGCGGGCAGCACCTCGAGCACGTAGCGGCGCTCGCCCGCGGCGATGTGGAGACCGCGGCGCTGGCCCACCGTGTAGCGGAAATAGGGGTCGCCGTGCCCCAGCTCGTGGCCCTCGCGGTCGATCACCCGCGCCCCGGCGGCCGGGAGCGGCCCGTGCGCCGCCGGGCGCTCACCCGCCTCCTTCTCGACGAACTCGCGCACCGTGCCGTCGACGAAGCAGACCTCCATCGACTCGCCCTTGCCGGCCACCGCGAGCCCCGCCTCGCGCGCCAGCTCGCGCACCTCGGGCTTCGTCCGTTCACCCAGAGGGAAGCGGCTGAAGGCGAGCTGCGCGCGGTCGAGCTCGAACAGGAAGTAGCTCTGGTCCTTGGCGGCGTCCACGGCCGCGTGCAGCTCCGGACCGTCCCCGCCTTCCACGATGCGCGCGTAGTGGCCGGTCGCCAGCCGCGTCGCGCCCAGCCGCCGCGCGCGCTCGATCAACAGGTCGAACTTGACGAAGGTGTTGCAGCGCACGCACGGCGACGGTGTGCGCCCCGCGAGGTAGTCCGCGACGAAGGGGTCGACGACGTGACGGCGGAACTCCTCGTCCAGCCTCAGCGTGTAGTGCGGGATGCCGGCCTGGGTCGCCACCCGGCGCGCGTCGCCGAGGTCGAGCGCGCCGCAGCAGCGGCCGTGGCGGGCCTCGCCCGAGCGGTCCCAGAGCAGCATCGAGAGACCGATCACCGGCTCCCCTTCGCGCGCCAGCAACCAGGCGGCGACGCTCGAGTCGAGGCCGCCGCTCATCGCCACCGCGGTCAGGCCGCGCGTCGTCGCGGGATCGGCGCTCATCGCCCCGCCCGTGACGCCGCGACGTCCCGGCGCAACGTCGCGACCTCGGCCGCCAGCGCCGCGAGGAAGGCGTCGACCTCGGCCGGCGTGTTGCCGATACCGAAGGAGACGCGAATCGAGGCCACGGCCTGCTCGTGCGGCACGCCCATCGCGACCATCGCCGGACCCGGCTCGACCACCCCCGACGAGCAGGCGGCGCCGGTCGAGACCGCGAACCCCGCGAGGTCCAGGCGGATCATCAGCTCGGAGTTGACCGTGCCCGGCAGGGCGACGTGCGAGGTGTGGGGCAGGCGCGGCGCCCCGGCGCCGTGGACGATCGCGTCGGGAACGGCCGACGACAGCCCGGCCTCGAAGCGGTCGCGCAGCTCCGTCAGCCGCTCGGCGCGCCGCGCGAGCTCGGTCCGGGCGAGCTCCGCGGCGCGCCCGAACCCGACCACCGCGGCGACGTTGACCGTGCCCGCCCGCCGGCGCCGCTCCTGTCCGCCGCCGACCAGGAGCGGCTCGAGCGGCGCGTCGGCGCGGATCCACAACCCTCCGGCGCCGAGCGGGCCGTGGAACTTGTGCGCCCCCAGGGTCAGGTAATCGGCGCCGAGATCCGCCACCGAGACCGGCACCTTGCCCAGCGCCTGGACCGCGTCGCACAGCACCCGCACGCCGCGCTCGCGGCAGAGCCGGGCGGTCTCGGCCACCGGCTGCAGCGTCCCGACCTCGTTCTGGGCGAGCATCAGCGCCACCAGCCGGGTCTCCGGACGCAGCGCCGCGACGACCGCTTCGGGATCGACCACGCCGTGCCGGTCCGGCCGCACCCGGGTCACCTCGGCGCCCGAAGCCCGGGCCCAATCGGCCGCCGCGACCTCCACCGAGGGATGCTCGAAGGCCGAGATCACCAGGTGGGGGGCGCCGGCGGCACGCTCGCGGCTCCGGGTCCAGATTTCCGGATCGCCGAGCAGCGCCGAGCGGACCACCGCGTTGTTGGCCTCGGTTCCCGAGGCGGTGAAGACGATCTCGGGAGCCCGCGCGCCGATCAACCGCGCCACCTGCTCGCGGGCCTCCTCGACGGCGGCGCTCGCCTCCTGCCCGGCGCGGTGCGCGGAGGACGGATTGCCCCAGCGGTCGCCGAGCCAGGGCAGCATCGACTCGCGCACCCGCGGGTCGAGCGGCGTGGTGGCGTTGTGATCGAGGTAGACGCGCGTCACGGTCGGGCGATTGTAGCGCCGGCGGCGCTGGGCACCGGATCTGCAACAATCCCGGGCGATGCGATCGCGCGCGCGGATCCGGCGCGCCGTCGCGGCTCTGGCCGCGGTGGCCGCCCTCGTCGTCGTCGTGCCCGCCGGTGCGGGCAAGAAGGCCGAGGAGCGCCAGGCGGTAGCCAACCTCCCGCAGACCTATCGGGAGTGGCTCCAGGAGGTGGCGCCGCTGATCACCAAGGAGGAGCGCGAGGCGTTCCTCAAGCTCGAGAAGGACTACCAGCGCGACGCCTTCATCGAGAGCTTCTGGCGGGTCCGCGACCCCTACCCGGACACCGCCCGCAACGAGCTGCGCGAGAGCTGGTCCGCGCGCGTCGAGGAGGCCCGGCAGGAGTTCGGCACCCTCGACGACGTGCGCGCTCGGATGTACCTGCTCAACGGTGCGCCGGCGCTACGCCAGGTGGACACCTGCGGCGTGCTGCTGTGGCCCACGGAAGCCTGGATCTACCCGCCCAGCGAGCGGGTCCGGGAGGTGCTGGTGCTGGTCTTCTACCAGCCCTTCGGCCGCGGGGACTGGCGGCTCTGGATGCCCGCCGACGGCGTCGGCAAGCTCTTCCAGGCAGCCGCTCCCAACACCTCGGCGTACGACCTGATCGACCAGATCAGCAATAGCTGCGTGCGCGCCGACCGGATGGCCGCTGCGGTCAGCGCCGTCCTGAATCGCGGACAGCTCGACTACGCCAATCTCATCGCGGTGGCGCTGAAGCCGATCCAGGGGCCCTCGCGAGAGTGGGTCTCGACCTTCAACTCCTACTCGACCGACGTCCCGGAGGGAGCCGGCGAGCTGCCCGGCGACCTCACCCTCGCCTTCCCCGGCCGTCGCCAGAGCCGGACCGTCGTCCAGGGCACGGTGGCGATCCCCGCCGACGCCGCGGGCACCGCCGACATCGCGGGCAGCCACTCCTACAACTTCCTGCTCAACGGCGAGGTCCTGCTGCGCGGCAAGCTGTTCGACACCTTCCGCTACAAGTTCGACTTCCCCGCCTCGCAGATCGAATCCGACTCGATACCGCTCGTCTTCGAGCGCTTCCTGCGCCCCGGCGAGGACTACACCCTGATCGTCAAGGTCGAGGACCTGAACGGCGACAAGTACTTCCGCGCCGAGCGTCCGCTCGCGGTGCCCGAGTCCACGGAGCCGCTGCCGCCGCCGGCCGACGACCAGACCGCCCGTCTCCTGACCGAGGCCAACGCCGCGCTCTCGACGCTGGACAACACGATCAAGATCGTCGAGCCCAGCGGTCAGATGCAGTCGGGCCTCGAGCGCTTCGACACGCTGACCACCGGACCGGACATCTCCGAGGTCGAGTTCGCGATCGACGGTAAGCCGATCCTGCGCAAGAACCGCCCGCCGTTCTCGGTCGAGCTCGACCTCGGACAGGTGCCCCGCACGCGGACCCTGACCGCCACCGCCTACGACGCCGCCGGCCACGAGGTCGCCTCCGACCAGGCCCTGCTGAACGCCAGCGCGCACCGCTTCTCGATCCGCCTGATCGAGCCCCGGCGCGGGAAGCGCTACCGCTCGAGCCTGCGCGCCGAAGCCCAGGTCGAGGTCCCCGAGGACTCCTCGCTCGACCGGGTCGAGTTCTACCTCAACGAGACGCTGGTCGCGACGCTCTACCAGGAGCCGTTCACCCAACCGATCGTCCTGCCCCCCGAGAGTCAGATCGCCTACGTCCGCGCGGTCGCCTACCTGACCGACGGCAACTCGACCGAGGACCTGGTCTTCGTCAACGCGCCCGAGAACCTCGAGGAGGTCGACGTCCAGTTCGTCGAGCTCTACACCACCGTGGTGGACCGAGCGAAACACCCGGTCTCCGACCTGCCCCGCGACGCCTTCGCCGTCGCCGAGGACGGCGTGCCGCAGAAGCTCGTCCGCTTCGAGCAGCTCCAGAACCTGCCCATCCACGTCGCCGTGCTGCTCGACACCTCGGCCTCGATGGAGCCCAGCCTCGACGTCGCGCGCCAGGCCGCCCTGGGCTTCTTCCAGCAGGCCATCACGCCGCGCGACCGCGCCGCCCTGATCCCGTTCAACGACCGGCCGACCCTGGCGGTCAAGATGACCAACCGGATCGAGGATCTGGCCGGCGGCCTGGCGGGCCTCAAGGCGGAACGCGGCACGTCGCTCTACGACTCGGTCGTCTTCGGCCTGTTCTACTTCAACGGCCTCAAGGGCCAGCGCGCGTTGCTCGTGCTCTCCGACGGCAAGGACGAGAACAGCCGCTTCACCTTCGACCAGACGCTCGACTTCGCGCGCCACGCCGGGGTGGCGATCTACACCATCGGCCTGGACATCGGGCGCACCGAGTTCGAGACCCGCAAGGTGCTCAAGAGCCTCGCCGACGAGACCGGCGGGCGCAGCTTCTTCGTCAAGAAGGCGAGCGACCTGCCGCCGGTCTACGACGCGATCCAGAAGGAGCTGCGCTCCCGCTTCCTGCTCGCCTATCAGTCCACCAACACCAACCAGGACACGAAGTTCCGCACCGTCGAGGTCAAGGTCGACCGCCCCGGCCTGGAGGCCAAGACCATGCGCGGCTACTACCCCTGACGGCGGCTCCGACCGCGGCCCCCCCACGGGGACGCCGGATTTGCTTAGGATCGGGGCATGCGCGCCCTCGTCACCCTGCTGCTCCTGCTGGCGGTACCGGGTCGGCTCCCGGCGGCGACGACCGCGCCGGAGCCCACCGCCGGACCCTGCCCCGCCAACGCCCCGAAGCTCGACGCCGTCCTCTCGGTCGCCTTCACCGACCGCGGCTCCGCCAGCACCCGGGTCGAAGGCACGCTGACGCTGACCGGCACGGCCGGCCGGGAGGCGGAGGCCGGGCCGGGCGCCTACCGTCTCGACGGCGAGATCGTCCGCGGCGACCGCCGGATCGAGGGCTTCCGCTACCGCTTCTCGCCGCCGCCGTCCGCCGATCCGGTGCGACTGGAATTCCTGCGCCGGCTGCCGGCCGGCCACTACCGGATGCAGCTGGCGCTCGAGGAGGAGGCGACCGGGAGGTGCCACCGCGAGTCGCGCGAGCTCGACGTCCCGGGTGCGCCCGCCACGGCGACGACGGCCACCGGGGAGGGAGCAGCCGTCCGCCTCCTCGCGCCGGTCGGCGAGCTGCTGACCGGCAAGGTCCGATTCGACGCCGACGTGCGGGGGGACCGGGTGGACCGCGTCGGCTTCGAGCTCGACGGCCACCGCGTGATGACCCGGAGCCGTCCGCCGTGGACCGTCGAGCTGGACCTCGGGTCGAGCCCCAGGCTGCATCGGGTCGCGGCGGTCGCGCTCGACTCCGGCGGCGCCGAGCTGGCGCGCGACGAGGCGACGCTCAACGCCGGACCGCAACGCTTCGCGGTCCGGCTGTCGCTGGCGGAACCCGCCGTGCCGGCCCCCGGCGCCGTCGAGGCGCGCGCCGCCGTCGCGGTGCCCGAGGGCGAGGACGCTCGACCGGGTCGAGTTCCGCGTCGGCGGCGAGCTGCGCGCCACGCTCTTCCAACCGCCCTTCGTCCAGCAACTCGAGACGCCCGCCGAAGCTCCGATCACGTGGATCCGCGCCGTCGCCTTCCTCGCCGGCGGCGGCGCGGCGGAGGCCGTGCGCACGCTCGGCGCCGCGGGGGCGACGAACGATCAGGTGGACGTCGACCTCGTCGAGCTGTTCGCCACCGTCCTCGCCCGTCACGGCCGACCCGTCGACGATCTCCGGCCCGAGGAGGTCGAGATCCGCGAGGACGGACGTCCCGAGAAGCTGCTGCGCCTGGAGAAGATCGGCGACGTGCCGATCCACGCCGCGGTCATGCTCGACACCTCCGGCTCGATGGCGGCCGAGCTCCAGGAGGCCGAGCGCGCGGCGCTGCGCTTCTTCGAGCAGGTCCTGACCCCCCTCGACCGGGCCGCGGTGATCACGTTCGCGGATTCGCCGCGCCTCGCGGTCAAGTTCACGGGCCGGTTGGACCGGCTCGCGGGAGGGCTCGCCGACCTCCGTGCGGAGGGCGAGACCACCCTCTACGACAGCCTCGCCTTCACCCTCCACTACTTCGCGGGACTGAGCGGCAAGCGCGCCCTGATCCTGATCTCCGACGGCCAGGATTCGAACAGCCGCACCCGGTTCGACGACGTCCTCGACTACGCCCGGCGCAGCGGCGTGGCGATCTACGCCATCGGCCTCGACGTCCCGACCCATCCGCCCACCGCGGGCGTCGCCCTCGACCGCCTGGCACGCGAGACCGGGGGGCGCTCCTTCCGCGTCGACCGCGCCAGTCGCCTGGGGCCGATCTACGAGGAG
The DNA here is from genome assembly GCA_963781755.1 of uncultured Acidobacteriota bacterium. Taxonomy (GTDB): domain Bacteria; phylum Acidobacteriota; class Thermoanaerobaculia; order Multivoradales; family JAGPDF01; genus JACTMI01. Next base: position 48,231 of record CAWAGZ010000008.1, on the reverse strand, counting down.
ATCGAGAAGGACCTGCGCTCGCAGTATCTGCTCGCCTACCAGTCGGACTCGCCCGGGGGCGACGGGTACCGCAAGGTCGAGGTCGCGGTCGACCGGCCCGGCGTCACGGTGCGCACCGCGACCGGCTACTACCCGTGAGCGGAAGTCCCGGTCCGCCGCGGCTCGTCCTGGCCTCGGCGTCGCCCCGCCGGCGCGACCTGCTCCTCCGACTCGGCCTCGAGTTCGAGGTCCGCCCGGTGGACGCCGACGAGACTCCGCGAGCCGGTGAACCGCCCGAGCGTCTCGCCCTGCGTCTGGCCCGCGCCAAGGCGATCGCCGCGGCCCGGACCGGCGAGATCGTGATCGGCGCCGACACGGTGGTCGCCGTCGACGGCGAGCTGCTCGGCAAGCCGGCCGACGCGGCCGAGGCCGAGCGGATGCTGCACCGGCTCTCGGGCCGCCGCCACGACGTCTGGACCGGCGTCGCCGTCGTCCGGTCCGGCGCCCCGGGCACCGTCGCCCGCGAGCTCGCCCGCGCCTGCCGCACCGAGGTCACATTCCGCCGCCTCGGCGCAAAGGAGATCGCGGCCTACGCAGCCGGTCGGGAGCCGCTCGACAAGGCCGGCGCCTACGCCATCCAGGGCGGCGCCGCCGCCTTCGTCGACCACGTCGACGGGGACTACGACAACGTCGTCGGCCTGCCGCTCACGCTGGTCGGGCAGCTGCTGGCCGAGATGGGCTTTTCGGCCGCCGGCCCCGGACGGGGCCGGCGGAGATCGAGCCGCGCAACCTGAGTCCGCCAAGCGGATCGCGCCTTCGTGCCGAGAGAGACAGAAGCTTCCAATGATGGAAAGGACCGCAGCCGGAACGGCGCCTCGAGTCTCGCGGCGCGGGCCTGGACCCGAGGTCTTCTCTTCAATGGAAGTCGCTGCTGCGAGCCTGCGAGACCGTGGATCGCGATGCGCCGCGGGTTCGCGCGGAGTGCCGCCAGCACCCGGCGGCGGTCAGCCGCCGAACTTGATCGGGTCGCCGAGCTCGTCGAGCGAGAAGTTGGCCATGATCTGGTGGCCGTTGAAGTCGAGCACGCGGATGTCCTCGACCTCGTCGAGATCGTGCGCGATGTTGCCGTAGGCGTGCTCGTAGCGGTTCTTGACCGCGTCGAGCGCGACCTCGTAGGCGATGAACTTCGAGATGCCCTTGTACTGGAGCTTGGCGAGCAGCCGCGGGTCGCGCAGCTCGGGATAGGTCGACAGCACGAGGATCGGACCGGTGCCGGTGAAGATCAGATACGAGCGGATCGTCGCGAGCGTCGTCATCGTCATGCTCCAGCCTCCGCCGGTCCGGGGACCACTGACGGGACGGTAACCGCCGCCCGCTCGGGCTGTCAAGACGAAGCGTTGCAAAGATTTACGGCCGCCGTTACCGGCCCGTCACCGGTCGCTGTGGAAAAGTGGTGCCCGGTTGCGCAGCGCTTTCTTCAATCGGTCCACGGACTTGAGCGTAACGCGTTGAGCACCATGGAGTTGCCTTCGATGCACAAGAATGTGTGCAAAACGCTCCAAAGCCCGCCGAGACGGGCACCGGGACCCCGGTGGAGGATCCTTTTCCGCAGACATTTCCGCATGGCCTGCGGAAGGCCCGTGCTAGCGTCCGCTGCGCATGGCCGAACAGCGGATCTACGTCGTCGAGGACGAGCCCGACATCGCCGAAGTGCTGCAGTTCAACCTCGAGAAGGCGGGCTTCGGGGTCGAGGTCCTGCGTCGCGGCGACGGCGCCCTGGAGGCCATCCGGCGCCAGCCGCCCGACCTCATCGTGCTCGATCTGATGCTCCCGGGCCTGGACGGTCTCGAGCTCACCCGCCTGCTCAAGCGCGACCCGGCGACCGCCCGGGTCCCCCTGGTCATGCTCACCGCCAAGGGCGAGGAGGTCGACCGCATCGTGGGACTCGAACTGGGCGCCGACGACTACATCCCGAAGCCGTTCAGCCCACGCGAAGTCGTGCTCCGGATCAAGGCGGTCCTGCGCCGTCACGCCGGAGAGGACGCCGGCGACGTGATCGAGGCGGGTGGCCTCCGGCTCGACGCATCGGCGCACCGGGTCGAGGCGCGGGGCAAGGAGGTCACCCTGACGGCGACCGAGTTCCGCCTGCTCAAGGTCCTGCTCGAACGGCAGGGACGCGTCCAGACCCGCTCGCGGCTGCTCTCGGACGTGTGGGGATACGCCGAGGACGTCGACAGTCGGACGGTGGACACCCACGTGCGCCGGCTGCGCCGCAAGCTCGGCGCCGAAGCCGACCGGATCGAGACCGTGATCGGCGTCGGCTACCGCCTGCGCGCCTGACGCCGCGAACCGTCACACCTCTCTGCTAGCGTCGCGCGCCGTGCGCGTGCTGTTGGTGCGTCATGCCATCGCCGCGGAGCGCGGCGCCTCTCCCGACGACGACCGGGCCCGGCCGTTGACGCCCGAGGGCAAGCGTCGCTTCCGACGCGGCGCCCGCGGGCTCTCGGCTCACGTTCCGGGGCTGGCGTTGATCGCGACGAGTCCCCTGCGTCGCGCCCGGCAGACCGCGGAGCTCCTGCGCGACGCCCACCCCCGCCATCCCGAGATCGTCGATCTCGGGGCGCTCGCGCCCGGCGGCGGCGGCGCGCCCTTGCTGCGCTTCCTTGCCGAACGCCGGGAGCTCGCCGCGATCGCGCTGGTCGGCCACGAGCCCGGGCTCTCCCGGCTCGAAGGACTGATGGTCACCGGCCGGGCGCAGTCGATCGCGGCGATGCGCAAGGGCGGCGCCGCGTTGGTCGATTTCCGGACTTCGATCCGGGCCGGGGGCGGACGTCTCCTCTGGCACCTGACCGCCGGTCAGGCGCGGGACCTCGCGCCGTGATCCGCGAGCCCGCGCTGCCGCGCGATCTACTCGAGCGTCCGGCGGGCGAGGCGGCGCGCCGGATCGCGCTCGCCGAGGTCGCGCGGGCCGAGCAGGCCCGGCTCGCGCTCGAGCGCGGCGGGGACCCGGAGGCTCTGCACGACCTTCGGGTGGCCCTGCGCCGCCTGCGCAGCGACCTGCGCGCCTTCCGCCCCGAGCTCGGCGACGCCGTGGGACGCAAGCTCCGGCGCCGGGTGCGCCGCCTGGCGGCGGCGACCAACCCCGGGCGCGACGCCGAGGTGGGCGCGGCTCTGCTCGCCCAGCTCGCCGACGGCGCCGAGGGCAGCGAGCGCCGTGCGGCCGGCGTCCTCGCCGGCCGGCTGAGCGACCGCCGCGAACAGGTCTACCGTCACGTCCGCGAGCAGAGGCTGGGCGAGCTCGACGGGCTGATCGCGGGGTTGCGCGAGACGCTCGGCATCTGGCGGGTCGAGATCCGCCTCGACGGAGAGACCGAGCCCGAGCGTCCGTTCCGCGCCGCCCTGGGCGCCCAGCTCGCCCGCCACGCCGACGCGCTGCTCGCCGCGTTGGACCTCGCGCGGGAGTCCCCGGAGCCGGTCCGGATCCACCGCGTCCGCATCGCGGCCAAGCGACTGCGCTACCTGCTCGAGCCGGTGACGCCGCGGCTGCCGGCCGCCCGCGCCGTGGTCGCGCGGCTGCGCCATCTCCAGGACCTGCTCGGCGCCGCCAACGATCTCGCGGTGCTCGCCGCCGAGCTCGCGGCCGAGGCCGCGGAGGGCGAGCGCAGCCGGGTTCTGGCCGCCACGGGGGGGAGCCGACGGCCGCGGCTGCCCGGCGGTCGCGCCGGCCGCTCGGCGCTGGCGCGCCGGATCGCCGAACGCCGCGACCGGCTCGCCGCCGAGTTCGCGGAACGCTGGCTGGCCGAGGAGGCCCCGGAGGCGGCGGCGCTCGAGTCCGGAATCGCCGGACTGGTGGACGCTCTCGCCGTGGCCGGCCAGTCCGGCGAGGCTGCCGGCTAGCGCACGGGCGACCCGCCGGGCGTTTCGTCGCCAGGGGCCGGGAAGCGTTCGACGCGGGCGACGCGGGCGCGCGACCGCTCCATCAGGACTCGCTGGCTGGCGCACTCGGGCTCGCCCGGAGCCGGGAGCTTGCGCCGCCAGGAGCCGTCCGGCCCGAGCTCCCAGGCGTTGCGGTTGTCGGCCAGCTGGAGGTCGAGGATCTCCTGCAGCTCGCGGCGCAGCGGCGGCGCGTTGACGGGAACCATCGCCTCGACCCGGCGATCGAGGTTGCGCGACATCCAGTCCGCCGATCCGATGAAGTACTCGGGCTCGCCGCCGTTGCCGAAGCAGGTGATCCGCGCGTGCTCGAGGAAGCGGCCCACGATCGAGATCACCCGGACGTTCTCGCTCCGCCCGGCCAGCCCAGGGCGCAGCCGGCAGACGCCGCGCACCAGCAGGTCGATCTCGACTCCGGCGGCCGACGCGTCGTAGAGCGCGAGGACGATCTCCGCGTCCTCCAGGGCGTTCATCTTGGCCTGGATGCGTCCGCCCCTGCCGGCCCGGACGTGCTCGATCTCGCGCTGGATGCGCTCGAGGATCCCGCGGCGCATGTTGACCGGCGCGACCAGCATCTTCGAGAAGCTCTGGTCCGCGAGGTGGCCGGAGGTCAGGAGATTGAACAGCTGGGCGTTGTCGTCGCCGATCTCCGGATCGCAGGTGAACAGCCCGATGTCGGTGTAGAGCTCCGCCGTGTCGGTGTTGTAGTTGCCGGTCGCCAAGTGGCTGTAGGCGCGCAGTCCGTCGCTCTCCTGACGCACCACGAGCGAGACCTTGGCGTGCGTCTTGTACCCGACCACGCCGTAGGCCACGTGAGCTCCCGCCTGCTCCAGCGCCTCGGCCCACTCGATGTTGCGCGCCTCGTCGAAGCTCGCCCGCAGCTCGACGAGCACGGCCACCTGCTTGCCGCGCTCGGCCGCCTCGATCAGCGCCCGCACCACGGGCGAGCTGCGCGAGGTCCGGTACAGGGTCTGCTTGATGGCGAGTACCGCCGGGTCCTCTGCCGCCACCTGGAGGAACCTCTGGACGGAGTTCGTGAACGAGTCGTAGGGATGGTGGACCAGGAGATCCCCTCCGCGCAGGACGCGGAACAGGTCGGGCTCGCGCCCGTCGGCGCCCGGCGCCAGGCGCGGGTGCGTCACCGACTGCCAGGGCGGCTCGACGAGACCCGGCACGGGCAACGCGGCGAGCTGGAACAGGTCTCGGGCGGCCAGGGGCGGCCGGGTCTCGTAGAGATCGGTGGCCTCGATCTCGAGCTCGTCGGCGAGCAGGGCGCGCATCCACGCCGGCATCTCGGGCACCACCTCCAGCCGCACCACCGCGGCGAAGCGGCGCTCGCGCAGCTCCTCCTGGATCGACTCGAGCAGGTCCTCGGCCGGCTCCTCGTGACGCTCGACGTCGGCCGCCCGGGTGACCCGGAAGGCGTAGGTCTCGAGCAGCTCGAGACCGGGGAAGAGCTTCTCCAGATGCTGCGCGATGAGGTCCTCGAGCGCCAGGAACCGGTTGCCCTCCGGCAGCTGGACCCAGCGCGGCAGCGACGGCGGGACCTTGACGCGCGCGAACCGCACCTCGCTCGACGCCGGGCTGCGGATCGCGACCGCCAGCGACAGCGACAGGTTGGAGATGAACGGGAAGGGGTGCGAGGTGTCGAGACCGAGAGGCGTCAGGATGGGGAAGACCGTGCGCAGAAAGTAATCGCGCGCCCAGCGACGCTCCTCGGGTCCCAGCTCGCGCCAGCTCACCAGCTCGACGCCCCGCTGCCGCAGCAGGGGGAGCAGGTCGCCGACCAGCACCTCCCGGGCGCGGTCGGCCAGCGGCCGCACCGCCGCGGCGACAGCGTCGAGCTGCTCGGCCGGGGTGCGGCCCTCCGGCGACCGGGTCGAACGGCCGGACAGCAGCTGCAGCTTGAGGCCCCCCACCCGCTTCATGAAGAACTCGTCGAGGTTGCCGCCGAAGATGGCGACGAACTTCAGCCGCTCGAGCAGCGGCAGGGAGTCGTCCTCGGCCTGGTGGAGCACGCGCCGGTTGAACTCGAGCCAGGACAGCTCGCGGTCGAAGAACGGCGATTCCGCGCCGGCCCCCGGACCACCGTCCGCCGCGGCGCCGCCGGGCTCGCGGGCGGATGCTCCAACTTCCCCGGCCGGGCCCCCGAGGGCCGTCGTCTCGGACGTCATCGCCTCCGGAGTCTAGTCCCGGGCGGTGACGGCGACGTGACGGAGCTCGCCTGCCACCGCGGCGCCCGGCGCGCCCACCACACCCTCTCCGGCCCCTAGCGGTGCCGGGAGCAGCTCCCGGTAGCGGGCCGCCAGACGGCCGGCGAGCGCCGGCGCCGACCACTCCGCCGCGACCTCGCGTCCCTCGCGCCCGAGGCGGGAGGCGAGCGCGGGGTCACGCAGCAGGCGGACGATCGCGGCGGCGAAGTCGCCGGGCTCCGCTGCCGGCACCAGGGCGCCGCGCCGCGCCACGAGCAGGTCCACCGTCCCCTGCTCGGCGAGCGCCACGACCGGTACCCCGAGCGACATCGCCTCGAGCAGCACGAGGCCCTGGGTCTCGGTCCGCGAGGCGAAGACGAAGCAGTCGCCGGCGCAATAGCAGTCGGCGAGCTCGCCGCAACGACCGAGGTAACCGACGAACAAGACGTTCGATCCCAGCCCGAGCTCCCGGGCGCGCCGCTCGAGCTCGCTGCGCGCCGGTCCCTCGCCGGCGACGACCAGCAAGAGGTCGGGGATCTCGCGGCGCGCCCGGTCTGCGGCCTCGAGCAGGAAGCCGATGTTCTTCTCGCGCGCGACGCGGCCGACGTGGACCGCCACCTTGCGGTCGGCCGGGATGCCGTGGGCGGCGCGGAAGCGCGCGCCGTCCCCCGCGCCGAGCTCGCCCGGAGCGAGCCCGGTCGGGATCACGGCGCGCGGGGTCGCGACGCCGATCGCGGCCAGGGCGCGGTCGATCGCCGCCGAGGGCACGACGAGCAGGTCCACCCGCCGGGCGACGCGGCGCGCCAGGGTCCGCGCCAGCGCGCGGGCGAGCGGCGCCGGGACCCAGCGCACGTAGTGCTCGAAGTAGTGCTCGAAGTCGGTGTGCCAGGTCTCGACCAACGGCACCCGCCGGAGCCGGGCCAGGTGGACTCCCGCGCGGTGGGCCGCGAAAGGGGTCTGGACGTGGACCAGGTCGAACTCCAGGGCCGCGGCCGCCCGGGTCATGCGCCGCGCCGCGACCAGCCGGTCCTCGGGGTCGAACGGCAAGCTCCGCCCCGGCACCCGCGTGATCCCCGCCTCCTCTCCATCACCGGCGGTACGGCCGTAGGCCGGCGCGATCAGCTCGACCTCGACGCCGTGGGCCGCCAGCTCGCGGCGGAAGACACCGATCGACGTCGAGACGCCGTTGACGCGCGGGAAGTAGACGTCGGAGAGGAAGAGGACGCGCGGGTTCACGAGAAAGCCAGGACCGCGCCGGCGAGAGCCAGTCCGATCGCGGCGCCCGCCGCGACGTCGCTCGGATAGTGCAGGCCGAGGACGACGCGCGACGCGGCGACGGCGAGGGTGAACGGCAACAGCAGCAGGGCGAGCGTCGGCAGCTCGGCGCCCACGACCGCGGTGAAGGCCACCGCGTGGAGGGTGTGGCCCGAGGGGAAGCTCCAGGGATCGAGCGGCGCCGCGCCGGCCGCAATGCCCGCCGCGACGGTGCACGGCCGCGGCCGGCACGCCCACCTCTTGAGCAGCTTGCTCGCGACCGTCGAAGCCAGGCCGACCGCCGCCATCCGCGCCACCGTCGCCAGCGTCCGCTCGCCGCCGACGACCGCCAGCAAACCCGCCAACGCGATCCAGAGCCCGCCGTCGCCGAGGCGCGAGACCGTGCGGAAGAAAGCCAGGACCGCGCGGCGCTCCTGGATGCGGACGGCGCGCTGGCAGAGCCCGACCTCCAGCTCCTGCAGCCGGGGTCCGAGGGTTCTGGTGTCGAGGTTCATGGTCGCCGGCCTCCGGACGCTTCTCCGCCGCGTCCAGAGCTTGCGCCTCGGGCGTCAACTCGGCGCGTCGGCGGCGTCACGATGAAGCGACCGCGAGCCCTTCGAGTCGCTCCTCGAGACCGCGCGCCAGGTGACCGACCACTGCCGCCCGGCGCGCCCTCAGACGGCGCCAGGCGCGCGCCAGGTCGAGCACGAGCAGGATCCTGCGGCTCTCGCATTCCAACTCGCCGTGGCGATGGGTGCCGACGCGCTCGAAACCCAATTGACGGGTGTGAAATCGATAGGGCGAATGCGGGTCGTCCTCGAACACCGCCGTGAACAGGTGGGTGTAGCCCCGCCCGACGACCTCGGCGAGCGCCGACCGCATCAGCGCCAGGACGGCCGCCGGACGCGAGCGCCAGCTCGAGCGGATCATGAGCCTGCCGACCTCGACGAACCGGCCGCCCGCGGCCAGCCGCTCGAGATCGATCCCGGAGTCGATCTCGACTTCGAAGTCCCGCGGCAGCTCGAGCGGCGGATCGTAGGACAGGCGCACGACGCCCACCGGCTCGCCCGCCGAACGGGCGAGGAACCAGCTGACTCTGGAGTCCGCCGTCGGATCGACCGGGATCTCCGGCGCCGCGTCCGCCAGCCAGCGCTTCTCCTCGCCGTAGACCTCCGCGATCACGCCCAGCGCGGCCTCGCGCATCGCCGGATCCAGGACCTTCGCCACCGACAGCCCGCTCTCGATCGCCGCCCCCGCCACCGTGGCCTCCTTCTCCGGCCGGCTTCTGCGGACGTAGACCTTGCGCGCGAGGCGCGCCAGCTCTTCGTGGACCCGGTCGGCGATCTCGGGCCCCAGCCGCTTCTCGACCCGGCGCCGCTCTCCTCCCGAAGGCGCGTCCCGCCAGGCCGCGTGCTCCGCCCCGAACGAAAGCGGCTCGCCGACGCGCAGCACGAGACGGCCGGCTCGGGGGGTGCGCTGGAGCCGGTCGCGGGCGGGAAAGTCGATGCCGATCGGCACGACCGGCGCGCCCGCGCGCAACGCCAGGCGCGCCAGGCCGCGGCGCGGCGCGCCGAGCAACCAGGGATCCGGATTGCGCCGTCCCTCCGGATAGAGGCCGACGTCCTGACCCTCGCCGAGCGCCGCCACCGCGGCGTCGAACGCCGAATCGCGCCGCCGCTCGCGGCGATGGCGCTCGCGTAGCCGGAAGCGTGCGGGCTTGGCGTAGACCGGTATCGGCGCGAAGCGACGCAGGAGCCACCCAGTCCACGGCAGGTCGACGAACATCCAGTCGATGAGGAACCGGACCGGGCGGCCGCGGCGCGCCGCCATCAACGCCGCGGGCGCGAGCAGCGCCTCCCAGACGTTGTGGTGGGTCAGGGCGAAGATCGACGGCTCCGGCGCCGCCGCGAGCCGGTCCGCGCCCTCGACGCGGACCGCGCCGCCCGACAGTGCGAGGACGCCGCGCAGCGCCGCGCGCCGAAAGCCACCTCTCGAGCCGTCGCAGATTCAGGGACAGGCAGCGCAGAGGGCCGAGCTCGAGTACCGCGGTCGGAGTCTCCATGGACGCGTTCTATCGCCCGGTGCCGACCGGGCGGTGGCGGCGCATCGACGAGCCGGTGACGGTACGCGCCAGCTCGCGAACGTCGCCCCGGCGCCGCGCGTCGGTGACGCCGCCGCCGCACCGGGCGCCTAGCGTGTTCCCGGCCCGGCGTGGAGGCCAGCTGTCCGCCGCTCGCCGGGAAGAACCGTCCGGGCTCCGGCCCGCTGCCGCGAGGAGACGAGACCGATGCCGAGCCGCTGCGACCTGCATGTCCACAGCCGCCGCTCCGACCGACCCAGCGAGTGGTACCTGGAGCGCATCGGAGCGCCCGAGAGCTTCACCGAGACACTCGACATCGTGCGCATCGCGCGCGCTCGCGGCATGGACTTCGTCACCGTCACTGATCACGATTCGATCGACGGCGGTCTCGAGATCGCGCACCTGCCCGGCACCTTCCTGTCGTGCGAGATCACCGCCGCGTTTCCCGAGGATGGGACCGAGGTCCACGTTCTGGTCTGGGGAATCACCGAAGCCGAGCACCGCGAGACCCAGGATCTGCGCCGCGACCTCTACGCGCTCGTCGCCTACCTGTGCGAGCGCGGCATCGCGCACGCTCTGGCCCACCCGCTCTTCCGCGTCGACGACCGGCTCACTCTGGGCCAGCTCGAGCGCTGCCTGCTCCTGTTCCGCACCTTCGAGCTGGTCAACGGCACGCGGGACCCGCGCGCCACGACCCTGTTCTCCGCGGTGGTCGACGCCCTGACGCCGCTGCGCATCGCCGAGCTCGCCGACCGCCACGGCCTCGAGCCGTCGGGACCGGAGCCGTGGATCAAGCGCTTCGTCGGCGGCAGCGACGACCACTGCGGCCTCTACGTCGGCACGACCTGGACCGAGACGCCGCCGGCCGCCACGGTTTCCGAGTACCTCGCGCGTCTGGCCGCCGGCGACCACGCCCCGGGCGGCGAGGTGGGTTCCTCGCTCAAGCTCGCCCGCGCCTTCCAGGCGCTGGCGCACGACTACTACCGTCAGAAGGTTCTCGCCGGCTCGCGCTGGCGCAACGACCCGATCGCCGCTCTGCTGCGGCGAATGGCCGCGGGCGAGATCGATCCACGCAACCCGGAGGGCAGCGCCTGGAGCCAGTCGCTGCGCGCTCTCGCCGCCTTCCTGCCCAGCTTCGGTCCGCCGCGCCCGCTGGCCGCGATCGTCGCTCGCACGCGGCGGGCCGCGGAGCCCACGCTGGCCCGGGAGGAGGAGAGGGCGGTGTTCGAGGGCTCGGCCCGGCTGGCGCAACGGGCCCTCGCCCGCTCGCTCGACGCCGGCGCCGCCGCGCTCGAAGCGGGGCGGCCGCTGTCAGCGCTCCCGGCGCTCTCGACGCTGGCCACGGGGCTGGTCGCCGCGTCGCCCTATCTCGCGGCGTTCCGCTTCCAGCACAAGGACGAGCCGTTCCACCGCGAGGTGGCCGACGCCTTCCCCGAGCTCGCGCCGTTGCGCGCCAAGAGCCCGCGCCGGGTCTGGGCCACCGACACCCTGGTCGATGTCAACGGCGTCGCGCGCACGGTGGCGACCGCGGCCGGGCTCGCCCGCCGGCGCGACTTCCCGGTGACGGTGCTCACCTGCCTGCCAGCGACACCGCGCACCGACTTCGAGCTCGAGAACTTCCCGCCGATCTGGCAGATGCCGGTGCCGCGCTACGAGGAGCTCGTCCTGAGCTTCCCGCCACTGCTCGAGGTGGTCGAGTGGGTCGAGCGCGAGCAGATCGGCGAGATCGTCGTGTCGACCCCCGGACCGGTGGGCTTGGCCGCGCTGGCGGCCGCGCGACTCCTGGACCTGCCGGCGGTGGGCATCCACCACACCGACTTCCCGCGCTACGTCGCCGCCCTGGGCGGCGGCGTCAAGCTGGCCGGCTTCGCCGCCGGCTACCTGAAGTGGTTCTATGGCCAGATGGACCGGGTCTGGGTCTCCTCGGCCAGCTCGCGGGCGCAGCTGCTCGAGCTCGGCGTCGAGCCGGGCCGCCTCGCGCACCTGCCGCGCGGCGTCGACACCGACCGCTTCCACCCCGACCGCCGGAGGCGCGACTACTTCCCGGGGCTCGGCGTCGAGGGCGGCCCGGTCGCTCTCTACGTCGGCCGGCTGGCGCCCGAGAAGAACCTCGAGGTCCTGCTCGACGCCTTCGCCCGGGCGCGCGAGAGCCACCCCGGCGCGCGCCTGGTGTTGGTGGGCGACGGACCCGCGCGCGACGGCCTCGAGCGCCGGTCGGGTCCGGGGGTGACCTTCGCGGGCGTGCGCGGCGGCGACGCGCTGGCGACCGCCTACGCCTCCGCCGACCTGTTCGTCTTCCCCAGCCGCACGGAGACCTTCGGCAACGCCGTGCTCGAGGCCATGGCCTCGGGGTTGCCGGTGGTGGTCGCCCGCGAGGGGGGGCCGGCCGAGCAGATCGAGGACGGGTGCGAGGGCCTGGTGGTGGACGCGGCCGCGGCGGCGCCCCTGGCCGCCGCCCTCTCGCGGCTGCTGCACGACGACACGTTGCGGCACGTGCTCGGCCGCGCCGCCCGCCGGAGCGCCGAGAACCGGGGCTGGGACGCCTTCCTGAGCGCACTGTTCGGCTCGCCGCCCGCCTCGGTCTCGGTCGAGTCGGAAGCGGAGGCCGTGGCCGCGCTCACCTGAAGACGGTCCGCGCGGCGTCGTTCCGAGAAACCCCGGCGCCCTCGCCGCCGAGGGGTGCTGCCCTGCCGGGCTCAGGTCGCGAGGCCGCCGTCGACCGGAATCGCGGTTCCGGTGACGAACGCGGCGTCCTCGGAGGCGAGGAACAGGCAGACGCGGGCGACGTCGTCGGGTGTTCCGAGGCGGCGCAGTGCCGTGCGCGCCACGACGGCACGGCGAAACTCCACCGCCGCCGCGTTGTTCATCGCGGTCTCGATGTAGCCGGGGACCAGGCAGTTCACCGTGATCCCCCGCGGCCCCAGCTCCCGCGCCCAGACCCGGGTCAGTCCCAGGATCCCCGCCTTGCTCGCCGCATAAGCGGTCTGGCCGGGAAAGCCCGCGAGCGCCAGCACCGAGGAGAAGTTGATGATCCGCCCTCCGCCCCGCCTGAGCATCAGCGGCAGCACGGCCTGAGTGACGTGGAGGGTGCCCGAGAGATTGACGTCGAGGACCCGCCTCCATTCGTCCTCGCGGACGTCGCCGAGCGCCGGCGACCGCGCCAGGTTGATCCCGGCGTTGTTGACCAGGACGTCGATCCCTCCGAAGTCCTCCTCGAGCCGGGCTGCCGCCGCGGCCACCGAAGCGGGATCCGCGACGTCCACCCGCGCGACCTCCGGCCGCGGCTCCGGCCACGAGTCGGCCTCCCCCGGCTCCACGTCCCAGACCGCAACCCGCGCGCCCGCGGCGAGGAACCGCTCGGCGGTGGCCCGTCCGATGCCGCGCACGCCGCCGGTGACCAGGGCGAGCTTGCCGGCGAGCCGCGCCGACGAGGGCGTCACCCGGTCACCCCCGACGCACCGGGAGCAGGTCGAGCTCGGCCAGCTCTGCGCTCTCGGGAAGCTCGAGCGCGAAGCGGATCGTGCGCGCCACGTCGGCGGCGGCGAGCAGGGCCTCGCCGCCGGACAGAGCCACGCCGCTGGCGGCGAAGAAGCCGGTGTCCACCAGATCCGGGCAGACGTGGATCACGCGCACGCCGTGCGGCCGCAGCTCCGCCCGCAGGCATTCCGTCGCGCCGCGCAGGGCGAACTTCGAGGCCACGTACGCCGTGCCCTGCGCCCAGCCGCGCTTCGAGGAGACCGACCCGACGTGGACCAGCGCGCCGCGCCCCTGCGCTGCGAGGATCGGCGCGACGTGCTTGGCGCACAGGATCGCTCCGCGCGCGTTGACCGTCCAGAGCCGGTCCAGGGCGGCGGCCGAGATCTTGGCGACCGGCGCGAAGGCGCCGACGCCGGCGGCGCTGACCAGGATGTCGAGCGCGCCGAAAGCCCCGAGCGTCGCGCGCACCATCTTCTCGATCGCCGCCTCGTCCGCGACGTCCGCGGGCGCCGCGACGGCGCGGCCCGGGCCGGCGGTCGAGAGCTCGGCCGCGAGCGCGTCGAGCAACTCCCGGCGGCGCGCGACGAGGGCCACCGAGGCGCCCGCCCGCGCCAGCTCGACCGCGGTCGCCCGGCCGATGCCCGAGCTCGCGCCGGTGACGATCGCTACTCGGCCGGCCAGAGGAGAGGAGGACATTTCGCAGAGTCTATGCAAGCCGGGCCAGCAGCGGGGCTGCGAGGGCGCGACCAGGCGGCGCCCCACCCTCGCGCCGGGGCCCACCTCGGGGGGTGTGACGGAGGTGTGACGGGGATGCTAGTTTCCCCGCGCCGTCTTCGACCTTCCGAACCGACCGATCCGAGCCATTCGAGCCATGGGATTCGCTTCGATCCTCCGCTTCCTGCTCCCGCGCGAGGGCCGCTTCCGGGAGCTGCTCGAGCAGGCCTCGGCCAACTTGGTCAAAGCCGCCGAGTTGTTCCTGGCCATCGCCCGCGCGCGCGACGTCGCCGAGCGCAAGGTCAAGCTGGTCGAGCTCAAGGCCGTCGAGCACCAGGGCGACAAGATCACCCGCCGGATCTTCGAGGCGCTCAACTCCACTTTCATCACGCCCTTCGACCGCGAGGACATCCGCGCCATCGCGGTCGACGTCGACGACGCCCTCGACTACCTGGAGGGGATCGCCCAGTTCATCGTTCTCTTCGAGATCGGCGACGCGCCGGAGCCGCTGACCCGGTTCGCCGAGATCCTGCGCGACCTCTGCCGCCAGATCGAGGAGCTCACCCACCTGATCTGGGACCTGTCCAACGCGGAGCGGATCCAGGAGGGGATGGTCCACATCTCCGACCTCGAGAATCAGGCCGATGCCCTCTACCTGACCTCGCTCGGCGCGCTGTTCCGCAAGGACAACGGACTGGACGCGCTCGAGGTCATGAAGTGGAACAAGATCTACCAGGACCTCGAGGACGCCTGCGACAAGTGCAAGGACTTCACCCACGTCCTCGGCAACGTGGTGATCAAGAACGCCTGACCCTGCGGCGCGAGCGATGACCTGGCTCGTCGGCATCATCCTCGTCGCGCTGGTCTTCGACTTCCTCAACGGCTTCCACGACGCCGCGAACTCGATCGCGACGGTGGTCTCGACCCGGGTGCTGTCGCCGCGCCTGGCCGTCGCCTGGGCCGCGTTCTTCAACTTCCTGGCCGCCTTCGTGCTCGGCACGCACGTCGCCAAGACGATGGGCAAGGGAATGATCGACCTGTCGTTGGTCACCCAGCAGGTCATCCTCGCCGGCCTGATCGGCGCGATCCTCTGGGACCTCTTCACCTGGTACTACGGCATCCCGGTGTCGTCGTCCCACGCCCTGGTCGGCGGCTACGCCGGGGCCGCGATCGCCAAGGCCGGCTTCGGGGCGATCCTGGTCTCCGGCTGGATCAAGCCGTTGGTGTTCATCGTCGTCGCGCCGGTGCTCGGGCTGGTCCTGGGCTTGATCCTGATGATCACCGTGACCTGGATCTTCCGCCACTGGCACCCGGGCCGGATCGACCGCTTCTTCCGCAAGGGACAGCTGGTCTCGGCCGCTTTCTACAGTCTCGGCCACGGCGGCAACGACGCCCAGAAGACGATGGGCATCATCACCGGCCTGCTCGTGGCCACCGGGTATCTCGAGCGGTTCGAGGTCCCGATCTGGGTCATCCTCCTGTCGCACTTCGCGATCGCCATGGGCACGCTGTTCGGCGGCTGGAGGATCGTCCGCACGATGGGCACGAAGATCACCAAGCTGCACCCGATCGGCGGCTTCTGCGCCGAGACGGCGGGCGCCCTGACCATCATCGGCGCCACCCTGGGCGGCATCCCGGTCTCGACCACCCACACGATCACCGGCGCGATCATGGGCGTCGGCGCCACCCGCCGCCTCTCGGCGGTGCGCTGGGGGATCGCCGGCCGCATCGTCTGGGCCTGGATCCTGACCATTCCGATCGCCGGCCTGGTCTCGGCCCTGGCGTACTACGTCGTCACCTTTCTCGCCGGCGGCGCCTGACGCACGGGCGTCACGGCGCCGAGACCCGGCCGTGATCCAATATTCCCGATGAGAGAGCGCGCTGCCCGCACCGTGTCGGGGTCCGGGGCGACCCGGAGCGCCGCGCCTGCCGTTCCGGCCGCCGCGACCGACGGCGAGCGGGTGGCGGCGATCGACATCGGGTCCAACTCGATCCACATGATCGTCGCCGAGGGGGACGGCGCCGGCGCCTATCGCGTCCTCGCCCGCGAGCGCGAGATGGTGCGGCTGGGCAAGAGCGCGCTGGCGCACGGATCGCTCTCCCAACGCGCCGTGCGCGACGGCCTCGAGGCGCTGCTGCGGATGACCACGCTGGCCCGGCTCAAGGGCGCCCTCCGGATCGAAGCGGTCGCGACGAGCGCCGTCCGGGAGGCGTCGAACGGCTCCGAGTTCCTCGACCAGGTCCGCGCCCTGACCGGGGTCGAGGTGCGCAAGCTGACCGGCAACGAAGAGGGCGCGCTGGTCTTCCGCGCCGTGCGGCACGCGGTCGACCTGGGGAGGGGCTGGTCGGTGCTGGTCGACGTCGGCGGCGGCTCGACCGAGTGGTGCACCGCGCGCGCCGGCAAGCTGCGCGCGGTGCGCAGCCTTCGCCTGGGGTCGTTGCGCTGCGCCGGCGCTCTCGACGGCGACCCGCCGGCGACCGCCTCGATCGACCGTCTGCGCCGCAAGCTCCGGGCGACGATCTCTTCGCTGCGGGCGCCGGCGCGGGTCGAGCGACTGATCGCGACCTCGGGGACCGCGATGTGCTGCGGCGACCTGGCCGACCATTTCGCGGGGCGGGACCGCCGGCTGGCCGCAGGCGGCCTGCGCGAGCTCCGGCTGCGCGAGCTGGGCGAGGTCGTGGAGCGGCTGCGCGCGCTCCGGCGCCGCCAGATCGCGGCGCTGCCGGCGGTCGGTCCCCGGCGCGCCGGTTCGATCCTGGCTGGCGCGATCCTGCTCGAGGAGCTCGCCCGCCACGCCGGAGTCGAACGGCTCCACCTGTGCGACCGGGCCTTGCGCGAGGGTCTGCTGCTCGAAGCCCTGGGCGCCCCCGCGGGCGACGGTGCGACGCCGGCCAACGTCCGTCGTCGCCAGGTCTCCGAGCTGGCGCAGCGGGCGCCTTCGATCGCCGGGCACGCCCGCCAGGTGGCGAAGCTCGCGGTGAGGCTGTTCGACCTGACCGCTCCCGTTCACAACCTCGGCTCCCGCGAGCGCGAGTGGCTCGAGTACGCCGCGCTGCTCCACGACGTCGGCTACTCGATCCACTTCCAACGCCATCACAAGCACTCTCTCTACCTGATCTCGAGCGCCGAGCTCGACGCCTTCGATCCGCGCGAGATCGAGGTCGTCGCCAACGTGGCCCGCTATCACCGCGGCGCCCTGCCCAAGGGGCGGCACGAGGACTTCGCCGCGCTCGAGCCCTGGCAGCGCCAGGTGGTGCTCGCGCTCGGCGCGCTGCTGCGCATCGCCAACGCGCTCGACCGGACGCACGCCGCGCGCGTGGTCGAGCTCTACGCTTCGCTGGCCCGGCGCCGGCGGGTGGTGGTGGAGGTGCTCTCCCCCTACCAGGTCACGCTCGAGCTGGACGCGGCGCGCCACCGCTCGGACCTGTTCGAGAAGGTGTTCGGCCGCCGGATCGAGTACCGGCCCGGCCTCGAGCGCTCGCGGCGACGCCCGCGCTGAGCCCGGTCCCACCCGCCCAAGTCGCTCTGTCGCAGAGAGTTAACCGACGCCGATCCGGTGCCTGCCGCGGCCCCCTGCGGAAAACCCCACAGCAGCGCCCCCGCGCCGGTCCACGACCGGCGCGATCTCCAGGCCGGAACCTCTGACATCACGGGGCTTACGTCGCCTGCACAAGAATGGGTGCAGAACGCGCGCGGGACCCACGCCGAGCGCGCGCCGGCGGCTTCCGGAACCGGTTTTCGACAAGCTTTTCCGCACCCGCTGCGGAGAATGCCCGGAGCCCGCGCGGAGCCCCGTCGCGGCGCTGCTACACTGCGCCGCCCGCCCCGATGTCGATCCCCTATTCCCCCAAGCTGCGGCTCGCCCCGCTCATCCCGGCGGCGGCTGCGCTGGTCTTGGTCGCGGGTCTGGCGATCGCCCTGCTGCCAGGGACCCTCGCCCACGGCGAAGCCGAGTCGCTCCAGGCCGCGCTGCGGATCGTCGCCCCCTCGGTTCCGCTGCCCGGTCCCGGCGGGGACCGTCCCGACGCCGCGATCCAGGAGCGGATCACCGCGCTCGCCGACGAGACCCCCTACCGCATCACGGTCATCGAGCTCGACGGCGGCGTGGTCGCCGACAGCGACCGGACCCCGCAACAGGTCGGCGTGATGGACAACCACCGCACCCGGCCGGAGGTCGTCGCGGCGCTCGAATCGGGCGAAGGACGGTCGGTCCGCACGAGCAAGACGACGGGCCTCGAGACCGCCTACGCCGCGCGCGTCGTGCGCCGGGACGATGGCCGCGCCGCGGTCGTCCGCCTGGGTCTGCCGCTGCGCTCGCTCGGCGCGCTGCGCCGGCGGCTCTGGGGGGTGCTGCTGCTCTCCGCCGCGGTCGCCGCCGTGCTCACCCTGGCGTTGTCCTGGTGGCTGACGCGCTCCCTCTTCCAGCCGCTCTCGGAGCTCATCGCGACGGCGCACCGCCTCGGCGAGGGCGATTACTCGGCCCGTCCCGAGATCCCGGACGAGAGCGAGCTGGCGACCCTGGGGCGGGCGCTCGAGCGCATCGCCACGCGCGCCGAGCGGCAGATCGCGGCAGTCGAGGCCGAACGGGACCACCTGCGCTCGACCATGGCGAGCATGAACGAGGGCGTCCTGGTCACCGACCGGCAGGGCCGGGTGAAGATCGTCAACCCGGCGTTTCGTGATCTGTTCGGCCTGCCCGCCGACGCCGGCGCCGCGACCGTCCTCGAGCTGGTCCGGCAACCCCGGCTGACCGACCTCATCGCGGCTTCGCTCCAGTCCGGGAGCGGCGGCGCGACCGAGCTCGAGTTGCTCGAGCCCGAGCCGCGCAGCCTGACGCTGCTCTCCTCCTCGTTGGCCGCCGGTGAGGGGCTGGTCGTAGTGGCGCGAGACGTCACCGAGGCCGAGCGGCTGTCGAGGACGCGCAAGGACTTCGTCGCCAACGTCTCGCACGAGCTCAAGACGCCCCTGGCCGCGATCCGCGGCTACGCCGAGACTCTGGTCGACGGCGCCGTGGACGAGCGCGACACCGCGCTGCGCTTCAGCACCCGAATCCTGGATCAGTGCCGCCGGCTGGGCGACCTGCTCGACGACCTGCTCACCCTCTCGCGACTGGAGGGGACGGAGCCCTTCCGGGCCGTCGAGCGGGTCGACCTGCGCGAGATCGTCGCCGAGGCGGTCGAGATGGTCGCCGCCGCCGCGGCAACCCGCTCGGTCACGGTCCGCGTCCAGGACGGCCCCCCGCTGGTGGTCGAGGGCGACGCGGACGGGCTCCTGCGGCTCCTCGCCAACCTGCTCGACAACGCCATCAAGTACAACCGGCCGGGGGGCGGCGTCGAGGTGCGGCTCGCCGAGCGGGAGGGCCAGGCCGCGCTCGAGGTGGTGGACACCGGCATCGGCATCTCGGCCTCGCACGTCGCGCGCATCTTCGAGCGCTTCTACCGGGTGGACAAGGGGCGGGCGCGCGAGGAGGGCGGCACCGGCCTCGGGCTGGCGATCGTCAAGCACGTCGCCCAGGCCCACCAGGGGAGAGTCGAGGTCGAGAGCGAGCCCGGCACCGGCTCCACCTTCCGCGTCCTGCTGCCCATGACCCGCGGCTGAAGGCCCGAGCCAGGAAGACGGTCCCGCCGCTTCGCGTTCAGCCTCCAGAAGAGACGAAGTAGAAGCTTCCATCGATCGGAACGGCTAGGAACCGGGGCCGGCACCGCAGGCCGCGAAGCCAGGTCCGATCGCTGTTCTCCAGGAGCGGAAGGCCTCGGGCACTGGCCCCGCCGCGGGCTCCGAGGCAACGATCCCGGGTTCCTTTCCCTTCAACAGAAGGTCTTTCCAGGGAGGAGCGCGGGCTCCGGCCGCCGGCTCCGGACCCGAAGCGATCTTCCCGCAGGTCTTTCCCTTCATCAGAAAGTCTTGTCAGCGACGACAACGGCGCGGCGTCCACCGCCAGGGGCTGACTCCCGCACCAAGCCTTCCGCCGGGTCTCCGGACCCGGCGAGCGGAGAGGCGGCGCGTCCGCGTGTCGCAGGCCTGTCACTCGGGTGTCGCCGCGCCGATCGCGCGTCCGGCCTAGTGTCTCTCCCGATCCGACGACGGCCGCGCGCCCGACGGCGGCGGCCGACGCGAACCCCCGGATTTCGACCTCACATCGGAGGAGGAGAGTCATGCGCAAGACCCACGTCGTCGCCGGCCTCACGGCCCTGGCCCTGGTGGCCGGGACGGTCGCGGCCCATGCCCAGTCGTCATCGACCACGATCCAGGGCCGTCTCTACACCGACTTCTCCAGCAAGGAGAACAAGGACGACGGCACCGGCACCAAGAGCTCCGACAGCGGAATCGGGGTGGACGTCAAGCGGTTCTATTTCACCGTCACCCACAAGATCGACGACACCTGGTCGGCGCAGTTCCAGTCGGACATCGGCGATCACGGCACCAAGCGCTACGACGTCTTCGTCAAGAAGGCCTTCCTGCAGGGCAAGTTCTCCGACGCCTTCACGGTGCGTTTGGGCTCCGCCGACATGGCCTGGATTCCGTTCGCCGAAGGCATGTACGGCATGCGCTACCTGGAGAACACCACCACCGATTCGTTGGGCTTCGGGACCTCCGCGGACTGGGGCATCCACCTGCTCGGCAAGAGCGGCGTCGTGTCGTACCAGGTCAGCGCCGTCAACGGCAAGGGCTACAGCAATCCCGACCGCACCAAGAGCATGGACTTCGAGGGCCGGCTGGCCATCACCCCGGTCCAGGGTCTGACTCTCGCCGTCGGCGGGTACTCGGGCAAGCTCGGCAAGGACACCGACGCCTCGCCGGCCAAGCACACCGCCGAGCGCACCAACGCCCTGATCAACTGGAAGAACGACCGCTTCGGCATCGGCGGCGAGTGGTTCGAGGCCAAGAACTGGAAGAACGTGGACACGGATACCACCGACAAGGCCGACGGCTACTCGATCTGGGCGCATTTCGACCCCGCCCAGGACCTGACGATCTTCCTGCGCTACGACGACGCCAAGCCGAGCAAGACCTTGGCTCCCGACCGCGAGCTGACCTACTACAACCTCGGAATCCAGAAGAAGTTCAACAAGGTGCTCGCCGCCTCGCTCGCCTACAAGTACGCCGAAGGCAAGGGCGGCGTGACCGGGACGAGCAACGGCTCGGTCGGCTCGACGGTCGCCGGCGCCAAGGGCAAGTACAGCGAGGTCGGCGCCTGGTTCGTCTACAACTTCTGATCCTCGGGCTCGCCGGTGCGGCGGCGGTCCGCCCGTCGCCGCACCGACGCCCTCCCTCGGTCGGGGGGGGCCCCTCGCCTCGGGGCCTCCCCCGCATTTTTCCCCACCCCGCCGAGCTCCGCTTCCGGATTCGGCGCTATCATGAGAACCCGCCATGGAACGACATCAGGACCAGGAGCTCGACAAGATCCGGCAGACCCTGCTGCGCATGGGGGGACTGGTCGAGCGCATGACCAGGGAGGCGATGCAGGCGTTGGTCGAGCGCGACGCCGACCGGATCGAGGCGGTCCTCCGCACCGACGACGAGGTCGACGAGCTGCAGAAGGAGATCGACGGCCTGTGCGCACGGATGCTCGCGACCCAGCAGCCGGCCGCCGTCGACCTGCGCTTCCTGGTCTCGACGATGAAGATCGCGACCGACCTCGAGCGCATGGGGGACTCGGCGGTCAACGTCGCCCAGGCCGCGACGGTCCTCAACCGCGAGCCGCCGCTCAAGCCCTACATCGACCTGCCGCGGCTGGCCGAGATCACCCAGGGAATGGTGCGCGACGCCCTCGACAGCTTCGTCCGCCGGGACGCGCGGGCCGCGATCGACGTCTGCCGCCGCGACGACGACGTCGACGGTCTCTACAAGCAGCTCTTCCGCGAGCTGTTGAGCTTCATGGTCGAAGACCCCCGGACCACCACCCGGGCGCTCCACCTGCTCCTGATCGCCCGCAACTACGAGCGGATCGCCGATCACGCCACCAACATCGCCGAAGACGTGATCTTCTTCGTCGAGGGACGCGACATCCGCCACAGCGCGCGCCCAGAGCCCTCCAAGACGACCAACTGACCCGCCCGAAGGCGGGTTTGCCGCGCGCCGCGGGAGCCTGCGTCGGGGACCCGCCGGCCGGCGGCTCGCGCCAGTTTCCCGCCGCGCCGCCGGACCCCGCCGGAATTGCGCCCTCCGGTCGCCCGATCTTCTGCGCTCGGTCACACGGGTGTGACAACGGCACGAGATAGTTCTCCGCGCAAGGTACCGATCCCGAGCAACCCCAAAAGGAGGAGAAAGCGCATGCACCGCAGGAGCTCCCTGATTCTCGGACTCACCCTGCTCGCGGCCGCGACCGTCGCCGCGGCCCCGCTCGCGGCGACCGACCTGTCCGGCGCCGGAGCCACCTTCCCCTACCCGATCTACGCCAAGTGGGCCGAGGCCTACAGGGCGAAGACCGGCGTCGGCATGAACTACCAGTCGATCGGCTCGGGCGGCGGCATCAAGCAGATCCAGGCCAAGACCGTCGACTTCGGCGCATCCGACATGCCGTTGGAGGTCAAGGACCTCGACGCGAGCGGCCTGATGCAGTTCCCGACCGTGATGGGCGGCGTCGTCCCGGTGGTCCACATCGAGGGCATCGCCGCCGGGCAGATCCGGCTCGACGGGCCCACCCTCGCCGACGTCTACCTCGGCAAGATCACGAAGTGGAACGACCCCGCTCTCAAGGCGCTCAATCCCGGCGTGAACCTGCCCGACCAGGCGATTTCGGTCGTCCACCGTTCCGACGGCTCGGGCACCTCGTTCATCTTCACCCACTACCTGTCGCAGGTCAGCCCGACCTGGCAGGAGAAGGTCGGCGAGAACACCTCGGTCGAGTGGCCGACCGGAGTGGGCGGCAAGGGCAACGAGGGCGTCGCCGCGTTCACCGGCCGGATCAACGGCGCCATCGGCTATGTCGAGTACGCCTACGCCCTGCAGAACAAGCTCGCCTTCGTCCTGATGAAGAACAGCGAGGGCAATTTCGTGGCGCCCTCGGCCGAGAGCTTCCAGGCCGCCGCGGCCAACGCCGACTGGGCGAAGGCCCCCGGCTTCCACCTCCTGCTCACCGACCAGCCCGGCAAGGACAGCTGGCCGATCACCGGCGCCACGTTCATCCTCTTCTACAAGGATCAGGCCAACGCGGACACCGCGCGCGAGGTGCTAAAATTCTTCGACTGGGCCTACAAGAACGGCGACGACATGGCCAACTCGCTGGACTACGTGCCGATGCCCGACTCGGTGGTCCAGCTGGTCGAAGATGCCTGGCACAACGAGATCAAGAGCGGAGGCAAGGCCGTCTGGACCGGGCGCTGAGCCCGTAGCCCTCGAGCCCGAGCTCACGCTTCCAACCGGAGGGGCAGCTCCCGTCCGCGGGGGCTGCCCCCATTGACCTCGTGACCCCGCCCATCGCCCAGACCGACCCGCCCGCGGCGGACCTCTCCGCCGGCGGCAACGCGCGCGCCGCCCGCTTGGGCGACCGCCTGTTCCGCGGCACGACGCTGTTCTTCGCCCTGCTCGTCCTGAGCGTGCTGTTCGCCGTTCTGGTCACCCTCTTCGAGGGCAGCCTGCCGGCGATTCGCAGGTTCGGGACCGGCTTCCTGACCAGCGTGCGCTGGAACCCCGTGACCGAGGAGTTCGGCGCCGGAGTGACGATCTACGGCACCCTGGTCACGTCGCTGATCGCGATGCTGATCGGCGTCCCGCTCTCCTTCGGCATCGCGCTGTTCATCACCGAGCTCTGTCCGCGGTGGCTGCGCCGGCCGCTGTCGACCGCGGTCGAGCTGCTGGCGGCGATCCCGAGCATCATCTACGGCATGTGGGGACTGTTCGTGCTCGCTCCCTACCTCGCCGACCACGTCCAGCCCTGGATGACCTCGCACCTCGGCAACTGGCCCGTGGTCGGAGCGCTCTTCCAGGGTCCACCGATGGGTATCGGCATCTTCACCGCCGGCCTGATCCTGGCCATCATGGTCATCCCGTTCATCTCGTCGGTCATGCGCGACGTCTTCCTCACCGTCCCCGGCGTGCTCAAGGAGTCGAGCTACGCCCTCGGCGCGACGACCTGGGAGGTGAACTGGAACGTCGTCCTGCCCTACGCCAAGGTCGGCGTGGCCGGCGGCATCATGCTCGGCCTCGGGCGCGCGATGGGCGAGACGATGGCGGTGACCTTCGTCATCGGTAACGCGCACCACTTGCATGCCTCGCTGTTCATGCCGGGCAACACGATCTCCTCCAACCTCGCCAACGAGTTCACCGAGGCGGTGGGCGATCTCTACACGTCCTCGCTCATCGAGCTCGGTCTGATTCTGTTCGTCATCACCTGCATCGTGATCAGCCTCTCGAAGCTGATGCTCAACCGGCTGGAGAAGCGTCAGGGAACGACGAGCTGATGGCGGTCGCGGCCATTCCCGGGGTCTCGAGGCGGCTCTACCGCCGGCGCCGTCTGGTCAACTGGATCGCGCTGGGCCTCTCGGTGACCGCCACCGCCGCCGGGCTCTTCGTCCTGCTCTGGATCCTCTGGACCCTGGCGGCCCGCGGCCTCGGCGCGCTGCGGCCCGACGTCCTGGTGAAGATGACGCCCCCTCCGGGCAGCGACGGTGGTCTCGCCAACGCCATCGTCGGCAGTCTGGCGATGACCGGGCTGGCGATCGGACTCGCCGCCCCGATCGGCATCCTGGCCGCAACCTACCTGTCCGAGTACGGCGGCTCCGGGCGTTTCGCCAACCTGGTCCGTTTCGTCAACGATGTCCTGCTCTCGGCGCCTTCGATCATCGTCGGCCTGTTCGTCTACGAGGTGATGGTCGTCACCATGGGGCACTTCTCCGGCTGGGCCGGCGTCGCTTCGCTCGCGATCATCGCGATCCCGATCATCGTCCGCACCTCGGAAGACATGCTGCGGCTGGTGCCGACCTCCCTGCGCGAGGCGGCGGCAGCTCTCGGTGCGCCACGCTGGAAGGTGATCGTCCTGATCACGTTCCGGGCGGCGAGGTCGGGTATCCTGACCGGGGTCCTGCTCGCGGTGGCGAGGATCAGCGGCGAGACGGCGCCGTTGCTCTTCACCGCCTTGAACAATCAGTTCTGGAGCACGAACATGAACCGGCCGATGGCGAACCTCCCCGTGGTCATCTTCCAGTTCGCCATGAGCCCCTACGAGGACTGGCACCACCTCGCCTGGGCGGGAGCGGTGCTGATCACGCTGAGCGTCCTGGTTCTCAGCATCGTGGCCCGGGCCACCCTGCGCCCAGAAAGGAACGGCTGAACGATGGCTTCCCCTCTCGAGAACCGGACCGAGCCCCGGGCACCCGGAGCAGGCGCCGACGGGGTGTCGCCGACGGAGCTCGGCAACCGCGTCGAATCGGCCGCTCCCGCTCCCGATTCGCTCGGAGCCGCTCCGCTCGTCACCGACGCCGGCCCGCTCGAGCCGAGAATCGTCGTCGACGCGCTGAAGTTCTTCTACGGCAAGCAGCAGGTGCTCAAGGGCATCGACCTGACGATCTACACGCGCCGGGTCACCGCTTTCATCGGCCCCTCCGGCTGCGGCAAGTCGACGCTGCTACGGACCATGAACCGGATGTTCGAGCTCTATCCCAGACAGCGCGCCGAGGGCCGGGTCCTGCTCGACGGCGAGAACGTCCTCGACTCCGGCTACGACCTCAACCTGCTGCGACGCAAGGTCGGCATGGTTTTCCAGGCGCCCACTCCGTTTCCGATGTCGATCTACGACAACATCGCATTCGGCGTGCGGCTCTACGAGCGCCTGCGCCCGGCCGACATGGACGAGCGCGTGGAATGGGCGCTGCGCAAGGCGGCGCTGTGGGAGGAGGTCAAGGACAAGCTCAAGCAGACCGGCCGCGGCTTGTCGGGCGGTCAGCAACAGCGGCTGTGCGTCGCGCGCGCGATCGCGGTCAAGCCCGAAGTCCTCCTGCTCGACGAGCCGACCTCGGCCCTCGACCCCATCGCGACCGCCGCGATCGAGGAGCTGGTACGCGAGCTGGCGGCGGACTACACCGTCGCGATCGTCACCCACAACCTGCAACAGGCCGGGCGCATCTCCGACTACACGGCCTTCCTCTTTCTGGGCGAGTTGATCGAGTTCAACGACACCGCCACGGTGATGACCAACCCCGCCCAGAAGAAGACCGAGGACTACGTCACCGGCCGCTTCGGCTGAGGCGACCGAGTCGGGCCACTCCGTCGATCGCATCCTGGAGTCCGATCCGACAGAAGCTGCCATGGAAGGGAAGGACCGGGACCTCCGCCTGCGCTCCCGGTCCCGAGGCGTCTCGGCTCGGGAGCCTTTCCCTTCAAAAAGGCCTTCGCGGCGAAGAGTGCGCCGCGGCCCCACCGTCAGGCGCACCGGATTCAGTCGTTCCTGGAGCGCAGGAAGTTGCGCAGCTGGCCGAGCAGGACGTTGATCGGATTGGTGCGCGAGAGGAAGCGCAGGACCGGGCGCTTGCGCACGCCGATCTCGACCCGCAGATCCTTGAGACCTCTGTGGTTGGGGTTGAGCTTGAGGCCGCGGGCGATCGAGCTGACCGCCGCCTTGCGGTCCGACATCAGGAGCTGGACCCGCGCCAGGTTCATGTGATTGTCGGGCTCGTAGTACTGGATCTTGACCGCGTGCTCGCACAGCCGCAGCCCGTCCTTGGCGCGGCGCTGATGGGCGGCGATCCCGTATCCCAGGAACGAGTAGACGACGCCCGGCAGCTCCTCGCCGGAGCTCTTGCCCTCGGCCGCGGCGCTGAGCAGCGCGAGACCGCGGTCCCAGTCCCCCTCGCGACACAGGGAGACCCCTTTCGCGGCCAGGGCCGAGGCGTCCACGGACTCGTTCGACATCCTTCGTCCATGCTACACTTTCGACACTATTTCGAGGAACCCCGCGGCCGAGCTCGCGATGACCGAACGACCCACCGGCTCTCCCGACCTGGAAGAGCTCGTCGCCCTCGCGAGACGCTTCGCCGACCGCAAGCGATTCGAGGAGGCGATCGAGCTGTTCGGCCTCGCGCTGCGCCTCGAGCCACAGGACCTCGGGCTCCGGTTGGCGGTCGCCCGGCTGCGCAAGCTCAAGCGCGCCCAGTCCCACACCAACAGCGACAAGGACCCGGTCGACGTCCTGCGTGACGAGCTGAGGCGGGCGGCGATCGACGCCTCGCACTTCGTCGGGCTGGCCTGGCTCTACGCGGAGAAGGGGGAGGAGTACCGCGCTCTCGAGTGCCTCGAGATCGCGCGCGCGAAGGACCCCATCTCCCCCAGCGCCTTCAAGCTCGCCGGCCGCCTGCACTACCACCTGCAGGACTTCGACGCCGCCGCCGAGCAGCTGCGCCAGGCGCTGCGCTTCAACCCCTTCGACCGAGAGGCCGCCGAGCTGCTGGGACAGGTCGAATACGAGCGGCGACAGTATGTCGACGCCATGTCCGCGACCATCGACGCCTTCCTCCTCCTGCCCTCGACCGAAGAGGAGCGCGCCATTCGTCTTCGCCGGCGCATTCGCACCCTGCGCCACCTGCTCGGGTGGCAGTCGCACCAGGTCAGCGGCCTGCTCCGCGACCGCGAGGACGTCCTGCACATCGCTTTCGACCGGTTGCAGTGGCGGCGCGAGCGCTTCCACGACGCCGACGCGCTGGCCGACGTGCCGTCGCCCACTTCCGAGGGATCCCAGGGGCGACTCTCGATCGCCTCGCGCCTGCGCCGCTGCGAGACCTGGTCGCACCTGACCGACGAGCAGATCTTCAAGCTCTCCTCCTCGGTGAGCGAGGAATCGCTCGAGGCGGGTACGCTCGTCTTCGCCCACCTCTCGGTGGGAACCGACTTCTACCTGCTCGACGAGGGCGAGGTCGCCATCCAGCGCCCGACGCCCTACGGCACCTTCCCGCTCGCCATCCTCAAGCCGGGCTCGGTGTTCGGCGAGGTCGGATTCGTGGCGTCGGGTCCGCGCTCGGGCGACGCGCTGGTCTCCAAGGCCGCGCGCATGCTGCGCTTCGACGGCGAGGCGATGGCCGGCCAGGCGCAGCACTGGGCAGAGTTCGGGGTCCAGATCTACTGGGGCCTGTGGCACTCGCTGGCCGGCAAGCTGCGGGCCACGAACGAGCAGCTCAAGACCTTCTTCGCTTCGGACAAGCAGCCGGAGAACTTCCTGCGCCTGCGGCGCGCGCGGGAGACGGTCTCCGGCACCATCGACGTCCCGAGCGAGGAGAAGATGCGCATGCTGCGCGAGCAGGGGCTCTCGGGCAAAGAGCTGACCACGCTCGCCAACTTCTCGCGCGAGCTGCGCTTCGAATCCGGCAGCGCGTTGTTCGAGGAGGGCGACGAGGGCCACGAGATGTACGTCGTGCTCGACGGCAAGGTGCTGATCTCGAAGTACATCCCGGGGGCCGGCGAGGAGGCCCTCGCGATCCTCGAGCGCGGCGACTTCTTCGGCGAGATGTCGCTGATCGACGGCGAGCCCCGGTCGGCCGACGCCCGCGCCCACGGCGGACCGGTCACGGTCCTCTCCCTCGACCAGGGGACGATTCAGGAGATGCTCGCGCTCGACCCCGAGGCCTCGCTCGAGTTCCTGAAGCTGCTCTGCCGGCTGATCGCCAAGCGCCTGCGCGAGATCGACGAGAAGGTCACCACTTGGCGCATCTTCGCCGGCGGCGTGCGCGACGAGAGCGTCTCCGTCTGAACCCGCGCCCGGCGCGGGAACCCGAGCTCAGCGTCCTGGCAGACCGACCGCGACCGCGAGGCGGTCGGCGTCGAGGTGGCGGCGGAGCGCCGCCTCGACCTCGGCGTCGGTCGTCCGCTCGATCCGGTCCCGCGCCCAGTCCGGATCGGCGAGCGGCAGATCCTCGATCTCGCCCAGGGCGGCGAGGTCCGCCCACTGCCGCGCCGTCTCGAGCCGGAACGGCTCGCGACCGAGCAGGTAGGAGCGCGCCTCCGCGATCTCGCGCGGCGTCAGCCCCGACTCGACCAGGCGCCGCGTCTCCTCGGTGATCGCGCGCTCCGCGCGGGCCACGCTCGCGGGCGCCGTTCCGACGTAGGCCACGAACCGGCCGCGGTCGAGCCCCGCGCCGGCGACGGCGTCGGCCCACGAGTGGTAGGCGAGCCCCTCGCGATCGCGGATCCGGTTCGGGATCCTCCCCGACAGCCCGGAGCCGGCGCCCAGCGCCACCGCTGCCAGCTCGAGCGCGGCGCAGTCGGGGTGGCGGCGCTCGACCGTCAGCTGGCCCACGAACAGGTGCGCCTGATCGCGGGCGCGGGTGCGGATCTCCCGGCGCCGCGCGCCGCGCTCGGGCGGCGCGGGCGGCGTCGCGTCCGCGCCGCCGGGTGGAGAGAGGCGGCCGAAGAGCCGCTCCAGCTCGGCGGCGACGGCGTCCTCGTCGATGACGCCCGCCACCGCGACGCAGCCACCCCGCTCCAGAGCGCGGGCGTGGAAGCGGGCGCAGGTCTCGCGGTCGATCCGGGCCAGGCTTTCCCGGCTCCCCTGCAGCGGCCGGCCCATCGGGTGCGCCCCGTAGAGCAGCTCGGCGAAGGCGCGTCCGGTCAGGACGTCGGCTTCGTCGGCCAGGGTTTCGAGCTCGGCGCCGGCCTGCCGGGTCAGCCACTCCAACCGCTCCGCCGGGAAGGCGGGGTCGAAGACCAGCTCGGCGGCCAGTGCGAGCGCCCGTTGCCACTCCGTGGCCAACGCGTCGACCGCGACCCCCGTCGTCTCGAAAGCGCCGAAGCCGGCGACACTGGTGCCGCGCGATTCGGCCTCGGCGGCGATCACGCGCCAGTCGCGCCGGGTCGTGCCTTCGGCCAGCGCGCGCCCGGCGACCAGCGCCGTGCCCGGGATCTCCTCGGCGCGCGCTCCGCCGGCCAGCACGACCCGGACGGCCACGACCGGTGCGCCCGAGACGCGGCGGACGCGCCGCGCGGTCCCCGTCGCTTCCGTCCCGCTCGTCGCGCCCCCCGCGCTGGTGCGGCGCACGCTTCAGACCTCGGGCAGGGAGACGCCCAGCACGCCGCCGGCGACCGGGTCGAGCCAACGGCCGGCGAGCGCCGCGAGGCGGTTCGGACCGGCGGCGAGCGCCGCGTCGAGCAGCCGGCCCGGCTGGCCGAGGTCGAACTGCGTCCGCGCCAGCCCGACCGCCACGGCCTGCTGATGGATGCGCTCCTGCCCCCAGGCCCAGTCGGCCTGGAAGACCTGCCGCGCGCGCTCGAGCTCCTCGGTCGGCACCGGCACGGTGGCGAGCTCGGCGAGCTCGGCGGTGACCCTGCGCTCGACCTCACCGGGATCGGCTCCCGGCAAGAGCTCCGCTGCGATCGAGAAGAACCCGTCGCCCTCGCTGTCCGCCAGCGAGGCCGAGACCGAGAGGCAGTGGTGCCCCTCCTCGACCAGCGACCGCTGCAACCGGCTCGAGCGGCCCGAAGCGAGCAGCGTCGCGAGCAGCCGCAGCCCGGCGTGGTCGGATTCGTCGGGCGGAGGAGCGGGCAGCGAGAGCAGCAACCGCGCCACTTCGCCGTGACGGCGCTCGATGCGGACCCGCGCCGCGCTGCGCGGCGCCGGCGGTGGCGGCGTACGCCGCGGCGGCGGGCCGTCGAGTCCGGCGAAGGCCGCCTCGACGCGCTCGCGCGCCGTGCTCTCGACATCTCCGGCGACCACCAGCACCGCGTTGGAGGGCCGGTAGTAGCGCCGGTGGAACGCCGCCAGGATCTCCGGGCCCTCGCCCGCGAGCTCTTCGGCGGTGCCCAGGACCGGCCGGCCGTAGGGGTGGCCGGGGAACAGCGCCGCCAGAACGTCGAGCTCGAGCGCGTCCCACGGCTCGTCGCGGTACATCGCGATCTCCTCGACGATCACCCGCCGCTCGGCGTCCACCTCTCGCGGGTCCAGCCTGAGCCCGCGCATGCGGTCGGCCTCGATGGCCAGCGCCTCGGTCCAGCGATCCGAGGCGAAGGTGAACCAGTAGGCGGTGACGTCGTGGCTGGTGAAGGCGTTGTTCGAGCCGCCCAGCGCCTGGGTGCGGCGGTCGATCTCACCCGGGCCGTAGTCCTCGGAGCCCTTGAACATCAGGTGCTCGAGGAAGTGGGCCAGTCCGCCGCGCCCCGGATCCTCGTCGCGGGCGCCGACCCGGTAGAAGATCGCCGAGGTCACGAGCGGCGCCTGCGGATTGCGCACCAGGCACAGGTCGAGCCCGTTGGCGAGCTTCGAGACCTCGATCTCGCCGGCGAGCGCCGGCGGACGCGGTGGGGCGGGCTGCGCAGCCAAGGCTCAGGGCCGGCGGCGCCCCCCGGCCTGGGGCAGCGAGACCGAGATCGTGGTCGGGCTGGGCGCGCCGCCGACCTGGGCGCGGATCCGGATGCGGTAGATCTCGTTGCCGTCGAGCAGGAACGAGACGATGTGGAGGCCGGGATCGGGCACGCCGTAGGAGCGACCGCCGCGCTTGCCGGCGTTCCAGTCGGCGGGAGTCCCGATCACGATCTTGTCGAGGCGCACGATCAGGCGCTCGGCCGCGGCCTTCGGCTGGACGTCGAAGGAGAGGTTCATCGCCGTCGTCATCTCGCGGTCGACCGGCAGGCGCTCGATCACCGCCTCGCGCATCTCGCGCGGATCGGGCGGCGGCTCCGCCGGGGGCTGCTCGACGCGCGGCTCGGGCTTCGGTGCGGAGGTCGCGTGGCTCTCCTCGACCTGCGGCCGCGGCCGCACCGGACGCGCCGGCTCCGGCTCGGTCCGGGGCTGCACCTCGGCGGGGGTCGGCTGCGGCACCTTCACCCGCGTCCCCGGCGTCAGGATCGGGCTCGACTCCGGGCTCGAGGTCGGAGCCGGTTCGGGACTCGTCGGGGCGGCCGTCGCCGCACCCTGCGAAGGGGTCGCGGCCGGGACCGAATCCGCGGCCGTCGGCGGGTTCGAGACCGGAGGCTTCGCTGCCGGCTGCGTCGCCTCGGGGCCGCTCGCGGGAACCGTCGCCGGAGACGTCTCCTGCGCGCTGCTCTCGGCCGCCGCCGCGAGCCGGGCCTCCGCGCGCTTCGCCAGCCAGTGGCCGACGAAGCTGCGGGCGGCCAGTCCGCCCGCGACCAGCACGGCGAGGATCACGACCACGATCACGGCCACCAGCGCGAAGCGCGACTTCGGCGCCGCGGCCGCCGACTGGGCCGGCTGCGGAACCGCCGGCGCTGCGGCGCCCGGCGGCGGAGGCGGCGGGGGCGCTCCCGCGGGCCGCACGGTCGTCGAGACGTCCTCGGGCATCCGCGTCGTGGCGCCCTCGACGGCGTCGCCGGGCATGGCGGCGCCGGCGAGCAGGGTCGGGCTCAGCTCGCGCTCGCAGGCCGCGATCTCGCGCACCACCTCGGCGGCGTTGGCGAAGCGCTGATCGCGGTCCTTGTGCAGCATCTTCATCACCAGCTGCTCGAGCCGCGGTCCGAGGTCCGGCCGGCGCACCACCAGCGGGGTCGGGTCCTGGTTGAGGATCTGGTAGACGAGCGTGGTCAGCGTCTCGCCCTCGAACGGGCGCCGGTGGCAGAGGATCTCGTAGAAGAGGACGCCGAGCGAGAAGATGTCGGTGCGGCCGTCGAGCGGGTCGCCGCGGATCTGCTCGGGCGACATGTAGTGCGGGCTGCCGACCACCGAGCCGGTCATCGTCAGGTCCGAGGTCTGGTCGGCGACGCGGGCGATCCCGAAGTCGGCGATCTTCACCCGGCCGTCGGCCGTGATCATCAGGTTGCTCGGCTTGATGTCGCGGTGGACCACTCCCTGCCGGTGGGCGTAGTCGAGTCCGTCGGCGGCCTGCCGCACGATCGCGAGCACTTCGCCGAGCGACAGCTGCGGCCCCTCCTCCACCCGCTCCGCCAGGTCGCGGCCCTCGACGAACTCGAAGGCCAGATAGAGGATCTCGCCGTCTTCGCCGGCGTCGAACAGGGTGACGATGTTCGGGTGCAGCAGCCTTCCGGCGGCGCGCGCTTCGCGCAGCAGGCGGAGCTTGCGCTCCTCGATCTCCTTGGCCCGGCCCTCCTCCACCCGGACCGTCTTGAGCGCCACTTGGCGGCCGATCTGGGGGTCCTCCGCGAGGAAGACCTCGCCCATCGCGCCGGCTCCGAGGCGCTTGAGGATCTGATAGCGGCCGAGCTGTCCGCCCTCTTCCAGGCGCTGCACCTAGTTGCCCTCCTCGTCGTCCTGCCCGAGATCGTCCTCGGCGAGCTCGACCCCGACGTCGAGGTCCTCGAGCGCGTCACGCGCGCTGCCGAGCGCAGCTGCCGGCACCAGGACGCGCACTTCTCCCAGCTTGCCGAAGTTCACCGGCTCCTGGTGGAACCGGAGCGACTCCACCCTGGCTTCGAAACCGCGTGAGGTGAGGAATCCGGCCACCAGGGAGGCCTCCTCCTCGGTACCGAGCGTCCGCACGACCTCCCAGCCGTCCATGTCGGGATGATATCCCGGCGGCGTGCCGGCCCCGGAGCCAC
Organism: uncultured Acidobacteriota bacterium; assembly: GCA_963781755.1. Lineage (GTDB taxonomy): Bacteria > Acidobacteriota > Thermoanaerobaculia > Multivoradales > JAGPDF01 > JACTMI01. Next base: position 15,173 of record CAWAGZ010000008.1, on the reverse strand, counting down.
CCGGGTCCGCCGCGTCAGCCGGCGGGCTCGGGCTCGCGCGAGCTGGCCGGCCGGGGAAACCGCCGTCGCTCGACCGGCTCGAAGAGTCCGGATTCGGGGTTCCAGAGCCGCTTCTCGACCTCCAGCTCGACGCCGTGGATGTCGATCCGGAAGAGGCTGTTGCGGCCCCGCTCGCGGCCCCGGCCCCGGCTCGAGAGGGTCGTCCCGCAGTGGACGACGACGGGCCCGGACCGGCCCTCGGGGCCGGGAGCCGACAGAGCGAAGGAGCGGTGCAGGTGCCCGGAGAGCACCAGATCCACGCCGTGGCGGCGGGCCACGTCGAGCAGCCGGTCGGAGCTGCGGGCGACCGGTTCGCCTTCGAGGTCCGGCCCCTCGGCCACCGGGTGGTGGGCGACCAGGACCCGGGCACCGCCGGGCGGCAGCCGGTCGAGACGCGCCTCGAGGTCGACGAGGTCGGCGTGCCGCAGGCGTCCGTGCTTGGTCGTCCAGCCGTGGGCCGTGTTGACCCCGACCACGGACAGGCCCTCGCCGCGGTAGTCGTGGACCAGTTCGGGATCGAAGTCGCGGCGCCAAGCGCCGAAAGGCGCGAAGACCCGCTCCCAGACTCGCCACAACGGTACGTCGTGGTTGCCCGGGACCCAGACCACGGGTGCGGCCAGCGCCTCGACGAAAGCCCGAGCCTCGCGGAACTGGGCCGGCTTGGCCCGCTGTGTCAGGTCGCCCGAGACGACGACCACCTCGGGCAGCTCGACGCGCACCAGCTCGAGCACCGCGCGGGCGGGCCCGGCGAGATGCTTGGGGCCGAAGTGGACGTCGGAGAGGTGGAGGAGCGAGTGCACCCGGCCGACCGGTCACTCGCCTTCGTCGGCTGTCTCGAAGTCGTCCGCGTCGCCGGCCAGGCCGCCGATCTTCGCCACCACGCCGGCGGTCACCGCGCCCATCACGGCATCGACGAGCGCGGCGCTGCGGCGGCTGTGCCCGACCCAGTAGCCGGTCGCCGCGGCCACGGCGAGGGCCGGGATCGGGTGGCGGCGGACCACGCCGCGCCAGTCGAACTCCGGCGGCATCAGATCGTCCAGCAGCTCGTCGGCCAGCGACCGGTCGGCCCCGTTCGACCGACCCTCGCCGGGGGCGTCGAGCCCGTCGCGGTCGTCCGGCGCGTCCGGAGCGTCCGGAGCGGTGACCCCGTGCGGGCGAAGGCGGCGCGGTTCGTTCATGGCGGAGGCGGCCGGAATCCGCGCGCTCTCAGTAGTCGTCGCGACGGCGTCCGCCGCGCAGCAGCAGGCCGAGCAGAAAACCGGCGCCGGCCGCGATCATCACCGACTTGCCGGGGTTCTCGCGCACGTAGGCGTTGACGTCCTCGGCCAGGTCACCTGCGTCCTTGCGTACCTTGTGGTACCCGGACCGCAGGCCTTCGACGGCCGCGTCGTAGCGCTCCTTGGCCGCATCACCCACCTTCTCGGCGCGGCGACGGATCTCGCGCTGGGTGCGCCGCGCCCGGCCGCCGAGATCCTCCGCGGCCTCCTCGAAACGCTCGCGCGCCTCGTCGAGCCCTTCGTCGAGAACGTCGCGCGCGTCCTGGGCGGCGTCGGCCACGGCCTCGCGTGCGCGATCGATCGTCTTGTCGTTGCCCATCGATTGCCTCCTCTCCCCGCCGTAGCGGGGGTGACACGTCTCATCCTACCGCCCGGTGGCGCCCGGTACCAGCCTCGCAGAGGCTCGGCACGACAGAGACTTGCGGAATGACGCGACGAGGCGGCCCGGTCTCCGCCTCGGGCCACGCTCCGCCTGCGAACGCCCCGTTTCTTCCCTTCGACAGAGAGCTTTTCGGCGGCCGGGACGTCGCGCTGCCGGCCGGTAGATGCGAGCGCCCGGATGCGGCTCACCTCCTGCGGGAGCGGCGGTCCGGGGGTGGCCGGTCGGAGCGGCGTCGCTCATCCGTCGTGCGACCTGCTCCCGATCCCGTGGAAGACCCGATGTTACACTGCCGGGCGGAGGGTAAACCTTGGCACAAGTGACTTTCGTCGGCGCCTACGGCACCGTGACCGGGAGTTGCACGCTGCTCGATTTCGGATCGAAGCGGCTGCTCGTCGACTGCGGCCAGTACCAGGGGGGCGACGAGCTCGAGGCACGCAACTGGCAACCCTTCCCCTTCCAGCCGTCGCAGGTCGACGGCGTCCTGCTGACCCACGCCCACCTCGACCACACCGGGCTGCTGCCGCGGCTGGTCGCGGCCGGTTTCACGGGTCCGATCTGGTGCACCCGGGCGACGCGGCCGCTGGCCCGGCTGGTGCTCGAGGACGCCGCCGAGCTGCAGGAGGAAGAGGCCCGCTACGCCGCGAAGAAGGGCTACAGCCGCCACGCCGAGCCGCGCCCGCTGTTCGACCGGCACGATGCCGAGGCCGCGATCCAGCGCCTCGAGACGATCCGTTTCCACGAGCCGTTCGAGCCCTTTCCGGGTCTGCGGGCGCGCTGGTTCCGAGCCGGACACCTGCTCGGCGCGGCGTCGATCGAGCTCGCCGCCAAGGGATCGGACGGCCAGCGCCGGCGCTGGCTGTTCTCCGGCGACGTCGGCCGCTACGACGCCCCCATCCTGGTCGATCCCGAGCCGCCCGAGGAGGCCCCGGACACGGTGCTGCTCGAATCGACCTACGGCGACCGCCGCCACGACCACGGCGACCCGGTCGAGGCGCTGGCCGCGATCATCGACCGCACGTTCGCGCGCGGCGGCTCGGTGCTGATCCCCGCCTTCGCCCTGGGCCGCACGCAGGACGTCCTCTACCACCTCTCCAGCCTGGTCGACGCCGGCCGGCTGGACGAGAGCTCGGTCTTCCTCGACAGCCCGATGGCGATCCGCGCCACCGAGATCTACCGCCAGGCCACCCCCGAGTTCGACGAGGAGCTGCGCGAGCGCATCGCCAACCACGACAATCCCCTCGCCGCCGACCGCTTCGGGCGCTGTCGCTCGGTCGACGACTCGAAGCGGCTCAACGAGCGCAAGGAGCCCGCGGTGATCGTCGCCGCCAGCGGCATGGCCACCGGCGGCCGGATCGTCCACCACCTCGCGCACCGACTCCCCGACGCCCGCACCGCGGTCGTCTTCGTCGGTTACCAGGCGGCTGGCACCCGGGGGCGGGCGATGCTGAACGGCGCGCACACGGTCTCGATCCATGGCCGCCGAATCGACGTCCATGCCGAGATCGTGTCGATCGGCGGGCTGTCCGCCCACGGCGACGTCGACGAGCTGCTGCGCTGGGCCCGGGCGCTGCCCGCCGCTCCGCGTCGCGTCTTCCTCAACCACGGCGAGGACCCCTCCCGCAAAGCGCTCGCCGCCGCGCTCACCGAGCTCGGCTGGCCGCGACCGGAGCTGCCGCTCGCCGGCTCCGGCGCGCCGTGGTGATCCGCGCCCGGCTGCTCGCCGCCGGTTCCCTGCTCGGCCGGGCCTTCGTCCGCGGCCACCGCGACGCCATCGGCCGCCGCGCCTCGTCGCTCGCCTACTCGACGCTCCTGTCGGCCGTGCCGCTGCTCGCGGTGGTGTCGATCTTCCTCGCCCAGGCGATGCGCGAGGACAACGGCCGCACGCTGCGCCTGATCGCCGAGCTGCTCCCCTACCGCGAGGACGCCGTGATCTCGGCTCTAGAGAGCTTCGTGGCGCAGGCCGAGTCGGTGTCGAGCCTGGCCGTGATCGGCTTCCTGATCACCTCGCTGATGACCTTCTTCTCGGTCCAGGAGACGCTGTTCGCGATCTTCCGGGTTTCGGAGCCGCCGTCGCTGGCGCGCCGCATCCTGACTTTCACGCTGCTGTTCTTCTGGGGCCCGGTGCTGATCGGCTCGGCCTACGCCGGCCTGCTGGTGCTCGAGCAGACTCGCGGCACGCTCGGGGAGCTGTTGCGCGGCGGCAGCATCCTGAAGGGCGTGCCGGCCCTGGTGACCTTCCTCGGCCTGACGATGCTCTTCTGGCGCGCCGCTTACGGCCGCATCCGGCTGCGCCACGCCGCGGCCGGCAGCGCGGTGGCGACCGTCCTGGTCGAGTTGCTCAAGCTCGGTTTCCGCGTCTACGTCTCGTCGTTCACCCACGTCCAGCGCGCGGTCTACGGCACGTTCGCCATCGCGCTGTTCTTCGTCATCTCGGTGCAGCTGACCTGGTGGATGATGCTCTACGGCGCCGAGCTCGCGGCGAGCCTCGGACTGACCGGCGCCGGCCGCGACGAGACCGCCGGACCGCAGCCGGATCCGTGGCTCGCGCTCGAGGCGCTGGAGCGGCTGGCCGCTCCCGGACGCCCGCCCTACTCGGCGACCCAGCTCGCCGCCGAGCTCGGCATCCCGCCCGACGCTCTGCGCGCGCACCTGGCGCCTCTCGCCGAGCGTGGGCTGGTCGAAGCGCCGCTGACCGTCGCCGGGAACTGGCGGCTGGCGGTCGCTCCCGGCCGGGTGCGCCTGGAGTCGATCTTCGCCGCCTACGACCCCGCCCGGCGCGAGGTCTCGCCCGAGCCCGGCGAGGCCACGCCGCCCGATCCCCTCGACCGCATCCGGGAACGCGTCGCGGGTGCCCGCGCCGAGGCCTTGGAGGGCACGTCGCTCGACGACTGGCTCACCCGCGGCCGGCCAGGCGGCGGCTCCGCCGCCCTGCCCGGAGCCGGGTTCGTCGAAGCGGCCGAGGCCGACCCGGCCGACGAGCGGGACCCGCTGGACGCCACCGACCCCGACCTCACCGGCCGCGCCTGACACCGGCTGCGGCCTTGCCCGCCCGGGCGGCCCCGGCATAGACTGCCGCGTCTCCCGCGGTGGGGCAGTAGCTCAGCTGGGAGAGCACCACGTTCGCAACGTGGGGGTCGAGGGTTCGAATCCCTTCTGCTCCACCATTTCTAATCTCATTCTGCTGCAAATACTTACGCTTCGAGACTCTTGACCCGCCGGCGCCGCCTTCCAGGGCAACTCGCATTGCTTCAACGGGTTAGGAGTGTTCGTATCTCTTCGGGTCGCGCGACCCGCCCTCCACTGCTTGACCCACTCCTTGCCTCCGTCTAGGATCTTACCCGTAAGATCGGAGGCGCCATGGGATCCCTCGCCACAACCAAGCTCTCATCCAGAGGACAAGTCGTCATCCCGGAGGAGATTCGCCTGCGTCTCGGACTCAAGGAAGGGACACAGTTCGTGGTCGTCGGGGATCGCGATGTCGTGATTCTCAAGACGATCGCGACGCCGGCGATGGCGGAGTTCGACGAGCATGTGCGCACGGCGCGGGGCGCAGCACGGAAGGCGGGCATGAAGCGGGCAGACGTGAAGCGCGCCGTCGCGAAGGCCCGCGCCGCTCGGTGAGGATCGTCCTCGACACGAACGTCTTCGTCTCGGCCGTCTTCTTCGGCGGTGTCCCCGGACGGATCCGCGAGGCGTGGCGCGACGGTCGGCTGCAGTTGGTTCTTTCCGCCGCGATCCTCGACGAATACCAGCGCGTCGGTCGCATCCTCACTTGGGATGGACTCCTCTGCACCGAACGAGCGACGGTTTGCGCTATTGCGGCTTGCGCCCGCGCATGCCGACGGGCAGCGCCAGCCCGACGCGATGATGCGCCATGGCGTTGCCGCGATCGAGGTTCGCTAGCATCACGGCCGCCGCGTCCGCATACGGCACGATCATCTCGGGGACCACGGAGGCGAAGAGCGGCACGAGCTGCGGATCGGGCAGGTCCCTCGCGGATGCGGCCATTTCCACCGGCAGGATGTCGAGCGAGATCCGCAGCCGGTCGGTCCCGAGGGGCGGGTCCTCCACCATCGGCCCGGGACAGAGGAGTCTCCAGTCCAGTGACGAGCGGCGCAAGCGTTCGAAGTTTGCCTGGTGGGGCCAGTAGGTGGCCTTCACCGGGCCGAGATCGACGCCGCGACGCCCCGACGGGTCGATTTCGAGCAGTGCCGCGCCGGCGAGGAACCAGCAAACCGGCTGCTCGGCTCTCGGAAGGAGCTCGACGCTGGTGACCAGGCGGTCGATGAGGCCCACGAACGCCTCGCCATCGGCGACGTGTCCGGCGCAGTTGATCAGCGCGTCCTGGCCTCGGACGAGCTCGAGCGGCAACCCTTCGCTGAGGTCGCGTGAGTCGACGGACACGTGTTCCCGTAGATCGGGCGGCAATCTGGACGGGTCACGGACGGACACCGTCACCTCGTGTCCGGCGGCGAGTGCCTGATGCAGTACTTGGCGGCCGAGAGACCCAGTCGCCCCGAGAATGATGAGTCTAGCCATGGACAGCCTCCCAATCAGGTCAGACCGACAAGACGCCCGGCCAGCGCCGCATCCATTGGCGCCGCTGCGCCGTCGCTTGCCATTCGGGATCGTCGCGGTCGACGCGCTCGGAGGCGGCGAGCAGCTGGTCGACCCGCGCCTCGAAAACGCGCGCCACGGTCGGGTCCTCCACGACCAGCAGGACCTCGCTCTCCCAGTAGGACGCGGTGATGTCCAGGTTGGCGCTGCCGACGGCGCAGGCCAACCCGTCGACGGAGAGCGCTTTGGCGTGCACGTGCGGGCGGACACTGCCGACACCCGGCTCCCAACCGGGCTGCTCCGGCACGGCCAGACGGTAGGCCTCGGCACCGTGTTGGACCAGGAGGTCCTGGCGCGAGTGCACGAGCTCGGTGGCGGCCATCCTCGCCGACGACCAGGGCCCACCGAAGGGAATGCCGGCGTGCGTCGGGGTGAGATTGCCGAACAGGGTCCGCACGCGCACGCCGCGCCGCAGAGCCCGCAGCAGGGCGTGCTGGATCTCGAGCAGGAGCGGGAAGCCGTTGATGACGTAGACATGCGACTGCGCGCCGTCGACCAGCGCCAGAAAGGCCTCGAGGGTGGCCGCGTCGCGCAGCCCGTCGTGGGAGATCACCCGGACGGGTGAGGATCCCGCCGGCGGGCGCACGGAGATTGGAAACGGCGCCCCCCCGGCCTCCTGCCAGCTGTCGCGGAAGATTTCATCCAGCCGCGCGACGGCGGGCCCCTCGATCCGCGCGCCGGCGTCGAGCCAGGGTACCTCGCGCCACAGTGAGCGCGCGGTGAGCGCCACCTCGGCGAAGCCGGTGTAGTACTCGTGCGAGAGGTTGCGTCCGCCGACCAGCGCCAACGCGCCGTCGGCGATCAGGAGCTTGCGGTGGTTGCGCTGCTTCAAGTCCTCGAGGGAAGGCAAGGTGGTCACCGGCCGCGACACCCTGAGCTCGACGCCGGGCCGGCTCGCCAGCCGGTCGAGCAGCGGGTTGTGGGCGCCGAGCGAGCCGTGGAAGCCGTGCAGGGAGTCGACGAGCACGCGGACGGGGACGCCGCGCGCGGCCGTCGCGGCGAGGGCCGCCTCGACCGCCGTGCCCACGTCGTCGTCGAGTGCCATGTAGACCTGGAAGTGGACGCGCTCGCGCGCGGCACCGAGCGCGTCGAGAAGCCACCGGCGGGCGGTGGCGTTGTCGAGCTCGACCTCGACGCGGTTGCCGGCGGTCGCAAGCGATCCGCCGAGGGCGGCGAGCCCTTCGCCGATGCTTCGGCTCGGCGGTGGCGGCGGTTCCGTCACCCCCCCGGAATCCGACGCGGCGGCCGCAAGCCCCGCTATCTCCGCCAGCTCCGTGGGGCGAAGCACCGCGAAACCGGCGGTGTACGGCCGGTGAGGCCCGGTGCAGACGATCGCGGCGACCGGGTAGCCGTTGGCGCGCAGGCGTGACGCCACCCGCGCCAGACGCACCGCGTCGGCTGCGGCGGAGATATCGAGGGCGTCGCCCTCGTCGAGCACCGCCGCGGCGTCGGCCACCAGGGGCGGCATGCCTGCCGCCTGCCAGCGCGCCCGGATGGCCCGGCAGCTGCGCAACGGGCGCAGCCGCACGGGCAGCACGTCGACGGTCGCCGAGTGAGCCGCGAGGGTCGCGAGGTCGCCCCCGGGCAGGGACTCGTCCACCAGCACCAGGGGCCGGGGCCCCGGGCGGATCACCCGCACGTGGATCTCGGTGGCGATCGACCCACCCTCGTTCGCACCCTGGTTCCCGCCCTCGTTACTGCGGCCGCTGCGCCGCACGCCGAGGCCATCGCCGCAGAGGGCGTCGGCCAACTCGAGGAGACCGCCTTCGGTGCGCAGGGCGGCGATGACGCCGCCGCCAGCGACCACCTCCACCGGCTGGTCGCGCATCGGCTCTCGCCGCCCGACACCGCGGGCATACCGCAAGCGAGCCCGCGCGAAGCCGTCGACGACCAGCAGGTCCGGCAAGTCGATGGCCCGCTCGGGTTGCCCTGCCGGCGCCTGCGCCCGGGGCAGCACCAGGAACGGCACGCTCGGCGCGGCGACCGCCGGCAGGCGCCCGGGCCAGCGCGCGAGGACCACCAGGTCGGCGTGTTGCTGCGGGCCTTCTCCCCGCCAGAGGTCGCGCACGACCTGCGCTCCGCCCGCCAGCTCGGCCGAGACGCGAATGCCCTCGGCGGCGAGCGTCGCGGCGAGGTCGACCGGCGGCCGCGACGCGGTCACCAGGAGCCGGCAGTGAATTTCGGGCGTGGCGTAGTCGCGCAGAAAAGAGCCCAGCGCCTGCCGGGCTTGCGGGGTCAGCGCATCGCAAAGGAGTTCGCGCGGCGCCTGCGATGGCTTCGATGGCTGCAGTGGCAGCGAGCGCTGCGCTGGCCGAAGCCACGTTCCCTCGGCCGCCGCCCACAGCACGTGCAGCGGGCGCCGACGCCGGACCTCGGCCACCGCCGCGGCGACGCGCTGAGCCGCCGGCGCCAGCACCACCAGTTCGACCTCGGCAGCGGCGACGCGCTCATCGAGGTCGTCCGCCCCGACGCCCTCGACGAGCTCGATCCGCACCTCCTGCGCCGCCGCCGCCGCGGCGAGGCGCAGCTCCGCCAACTGCTCGTCCGTGGTGTCCACGAAGGCCTTCTCTGCCTGCAGCCAGGCCCAGGGCGACGGCCGGGGCGAAAGGAGGACGATCCACAGCAGCTCGCAGTCCGGCGAGACACCTCGCAGGGTGGCCATGGCGGCATGCGCCGGGGCTCCGGGGGTGGTGACAAGCAGGACGCGACGGAAGCGCATGACGGCAGGGTCCTAGGAGCGGTCCCCGAGCTCGGTGACGCAGCCGGGCGGCCGCAGAGCGGCCAGGTAGTGGTGCGGCGCGTGGTCGGCCATGGCGTAGGCCGACCGCTCCCGGCGCTCGGCGCGGGCGAAGAAGGCGAGCAGCGCGCGCGGGACCTCGCGTAGATTGGCGAGCTGGGCCACCGGCTTCTCCGCCGGCCGCCACTCGCCGCCGTCCCAGCGGTACTCCCTGCCGAGATGGGTGAGGCGGCCCCAGGGCGAAGGCGGCAGGGCCGGGATGGGATCGCGTGGAAGGATGTGCCGATAGAGCTTCTGCGCGATGGGGGCGACGGCCGGCGGAAACGGCTCGCAGCCGACGAGCGGCTGCCCGAACGTGTAGACCGCGCGCAGTTTGCCGAGCAGCCTCGCGAGCAGCTCGCGCTGCTCCGCTTCATCGACGAGGGAGAGCGCGAACAGCACCGCCATGGCACCGCCGAGGCTGTGGCCGGTGACGTAGAGAGCTTCGAGCGGCGAGCCGACGTGCTGCGCCGGAGCGAGCACCGACCTGCCCTCGAGCGCGAGCCGGAGCTGCTCGAGAACGCCCCAGCGCGTCGCTCGCATGTTGCGGCGGAAGCCAGCGTGGACGACGAACGAGGCTTCTCCGAGTGAAGCTTGGCCTAGCGTCATGCGCTCGGAGCCGACGTCGGCGTCGCCGAGCCAGTTGCCGAAGGTGGCGGCCTCCGTCCCCCGGAAGCAGACGATGGCGACGCGGCCGCAGGCGCTCTGCAGCACGTACGCGGTGGAGAACACCAGCATCGCGTCCACGGTCTGGGCGATACCGACGCAACCGCTGCCCGTGAGCCCCAGTCTGCCCGCCATGGCCGCCACCGTGTCGGTATCGGCGTAGGCGTAAGCCGCAAGCGTGCCGAGCACGTGTGCCACCAGCGGATCGCGGTCAGTACCGGTAGCGTGCGCAGCCAGCAGCCGCGTCGTGAGGTCCGCGTGGATCGGGAAGGGCGCGCCGGCGGCCGCTCCCAAGCGTCGTTCCAGCTTCATCGCGGTCCCTCCGGCCGCTCGTCGCGCAGCCGTTGGTCACAGCCTTCGCGGCATTCGCGGCATTCGCAGCGTTCGCAAGGTTGGCTCGCCATGACGGCCTCGGGCGAAGCGCTCACGCGGCGACCCGCAACGCCGGTCGCGCAGCGGCGATCCTCGCCTGGCGCGCCGGCAGCAACGCCCGCGAAACGCCGACGAGAGCGAGCACCATGAGCGGCACAGCGATCTTCGAGATCGGATCGCCGACGATGGCGTGCGACAGCGCGGCGCCGGTCAGCGTGAAGAAAAATCCGACGTAGGCCCACTCCTTGAGGCGTGGGAGCCCCGGCGCGAGGATCGCCGCTACCCCGAGCAGCTTCCAGGAGCCCAGGATGGTGGCGAAGTAGGCGGGATAGCCCAGATGGGCCAGACCTTCGATCACAGCGGGCAGACGGAGCAGGTCCGTGCTGCCGATGGCCGCGAGCGCGAGAGCGGCGAAGCCGGTGCTCGCCCAGTAGAGCACCTTGCCGCCGCGGCTCGCGGTCAGCGTGGCGGTGGCGTTTCCTGCATTCATCTCTGTCTCCTTGGGTAACTGGTAAGTGCCGGTGAAGGCCGGCGACCGCCCGCGCGGGTTGCGCGGGCAGATCGCCGACGTGAGAGGTCACTGCTTGTCGGATGTAACGGGTTGCTGGATTTCCGTTTCCCAGGCCTTCTTTGCGGCTTTCGCAGCTTCCGTCGCCGCCTTCGCCGCGCGGTTGACCGACTCGCGCGCGCGCTCGGCCGCAGCAAGTGCTTCCTCTTTGTTCGCGGCCGCTTGCGCGACGACCGCAGCGTGCGTCCGCTCTGCCGCCTCGTTGGCTGCGGTGGCGGCCTCGCGCGCCGCCTTCACGGCCTTCTTGGCGAGCTCCTTGTTGGCTTCGTTCACGTCCTGAAGCGCGCGCTCGGCATCTTTCGCCGATTGCTTCGCCGCGGACTGCAGGCGCACCGCCGCCTCGTCCAAGGTCGTGACGGCATGTTGCGCTGCCTCTTTCGCGGTCGCTGCGATCGCCTCGCCTGTGGCCTTCCTCGCCTCCTCCTCTGCCGCGCGGGCCTGCTTGGCAGCGGTGGCCGCGCGGGCGCGGGCGACATCCGAAGAAGTTGGGGCAGAGGCGGGCTGGCTGGCGCCACTGTCGGCGGCGAATGCCGGCACGCCGAGCAGCAGAGCGATGGCCACCATCAGGGTGGCGACAAACTTCGACGTCGTTTTCATGATGATCTCCTCGAAAAGAAAAGCCAGGGCGGCGCCGCGGTCGGCGACGCCCTGGCGATGGGGTTTCAGGCGGCGGTCAGGAACCGCTCCGCCTCGCGAGCTTGTTGACGCACCGTGGCCGAGACCGCGATGCGCGTGATTCCGTTGGTCACCAGGGCAGCGCCGAGCAGGGTGCCGATCACCCAGACCGAGCTCGCCGGCCACTTGGCCAGGATGAGCACTCCGAGCGCCAGGCTGGTGAAAGCGCTGAACAGCAGCCAGCCCCGACCCTTGCCGGCCTCGAGCGCGAACGCGAACACTGCCTCGAGGACGCCCTCCAGGACCAGCAGCCAGCCGATCATCATGGTGAGGGTGAGGACGCCGAGCGGTGGGAACACCGCCAGGGCGAGCCCGGAGACGACGTAGAGGACGCCGACCAGGAGCTTGAGGAAGAAGTTGCCCGGCGTCTCCGAGCTCAAGGCGAAAATCCCTTGCGCCACACCAGCGACCACCAGGCACCAGCCGAAGAAGACCGTCGAGAGCGCCGACGTGGCAGCCGGATAGACGATCATCGTCACGCCGACGGCCGCCGTCACGACACCCATCACGATGCTCCAGCCGGCACGTTGCGAGATCTCCTGCGATATCGATTTCGTAGTCATGATCGATCCCTTTCTGTCGAGTGTCAGCGTTGGACTCAGACCGGCGTGTTCGCCAGCTCCCGGAGCGCACGGCCTGCCGTCGCGGCGTTCTTCTTCAGCACTTCGCTCTTGGACGACTGCCGCTGCGCGAAAGCAGCGCGGCGCTCCTTGGTCTGTTTCACCTTGGCGTTGAGCTTCGCCTGCAGCTCGCCGGCCTTGACCTGAAGCTTGGCGCGGCGGTCGGCATGAGCATCCGCCATCTCCGCCTTGATCTGCGCGAGGTCGGCCTCCATCGCGGCGATGTCCTTGTCACGGATGGCGTCTTCGACCTCCCACAGCCCGCGGCGGAACACCTTGCCGCCGAGCGCCTCCATGCGCGCGTCGACCGGAGTCGTCCACGCCTCGTCGACCTCGGCGATGACGGCCACCTTGGTGGGCGTCAGCGAGGCCGCGACCTCGTCAATGAAGTCCTCACCGACGCGGACGTTGTCGAGATCGAACAGGCCGCCCAGCGCGAGACCAGACACCGCGCCGACCGCCACGCCGACCGGTCCGCCGATCAGCCCGATGAGGCTGCCGACCGACGTTCCCAGCAGGGTGCCGAAGGGACCGAAGTCCTCGGCCTGACGAATGCCGGTGGTACCGTCCGCGTTCTTGACCACCACCGCTCCGGCGTAGATCGAGAGGTTGCCTTCCTGCTCGAGCTGGTGCAGCGCCGCGCTGCCCTCGTACGCCTGGGTCTCACTGTCGAATACGACGACTAGCATGCGTTCCATTTTCGTTCCTCCTGATTGTTGTCGCGCGACATCATGCCGCGCGAGTCTGTCTGTCTGCCTGTCTTGTGGAACTGGTTCGTAGCTCCGATCTCCACGTGCTCAAGTTAGAGCGGCGGAGAGCGGCCCGCATCACCCGGGGAGGGTGAAACCGCAGGGTGATCTTTGGCAGAGTCGGCGGGGCGAGGTGTTTCGCGGGCGGGGGCGCCCGGTTCAGGGGATCAGTCGCAGCTCCCGCGCGCGGCCGAGCGCCTGGCTGCGGCTCTGCACTCCCAGCTTGCCGTAGAGGTTGCGCACGTGCGTCTTCACCGTGTTCGGCGACAGGTAGAGCTGCGCCGCCACTTCGGGTTGCGACATGCCGGCCGCCAGACAGCGCAGCACGTCGAGCTCGCGCTCGCGGATGGGCATGCCGAGCGGCGCAGCCGCCGGCGGCGCCGCGGCGGGCGCCTCGGCGAAGGCGGCGAGCAGCCGCTCGATGGCGGCTCTGCCCGGCGCGGCGACCCCTGCGGTCGCTGCGGCCGCGGCGGTCGCCGCATGGCGCAGGAGATGCAGCATCGGCGCGCCGAGATCGACGAAGACGCGAACGTGGCCTTCATCGCCCGCGAGCTCGAGCGCCCGCCCGAGTGCCTCCTGCGCCTGCGGTGCGCTGCCCAGAAGGTGCCGCGCGACCGCCTGCAGAGCCAACGCCGCGAGGACCGTGCCGCGCCGGCCTCCGGCCTGCGCGGCGAGCAGCAGGCGGCCGAGGAGCGGCAAGGCCTCGACGGCGCGGCCGCGCGCCACCAGAGCGCGCGCGAGCAGCAGGTACTCGCGCTCGCGCGCGGGCTCCGGCGCCCGCGCGTGCGCCTCGATGCCGCGCCGGCGGAGCTCCGCCTCGACCGCGAGCGCGTCGCCGGCATCGAGCTCCCAGCACAGCCGGTGAACCACCGGCGGTTCGAAGAGGTGCAGGAAGAAGTCCTGCTGCGCGGCGCGCGCGGGGTCGCGGCGGCCGGCGGCCGGCGCCGCTCCGCGCGCGAGCCGCACGCGGGTGAGCCATTCGGCCGCCAGGTCCTCATGCTCGTCCGGGCCGAGGCGGGCCGCGAGCTCGTGGGCGGACGCGAGGACTTCCTCCGCCTCTTCGAGCGCCCCGCGTTCGTAAAGCGCCTCGGCGAGCACGAGCTGGGGCGCAGAGCGAAAGCTCACCTCCCACCAGCTGTTCCTCACGGCGAGCGAAAGAAGATCGCGGGTGTCGGTCTCGGCGCGGCGCAACCGGCCTTCGACGATGTCGATGCGCGCGAGCAATGCACCAAGCAGGAAGAGGGGACGCGGGGACTCCTCCGCGACGCCGGCAGCGAAACCGCGCTCGGCGAAGCGGCGCGCCTCGCCCAGCTCGCCGAGCGCGTGGTGCGCCAATGCCATCACCGTCTCGAGCGCGCCGCCGAGCGACGACGGCGCTTCGGCGGCGATGGCGTCCGCCTCCGCCGCGAGCGCCAGCGCGCCCTTGGCGTCGCCGCGGAACAGGCAGACCGCCGCCTCCGCCACGCGCAGCGAGCGCACGAGCCCCAGCGGCGGCGCGGGCAGCTCGGCAATCCGCCGCTCGACGCTCGCCAGCCGCCGGGCCGCGCCGTCGACGTCGCGGGCGGCGAGCCGCGCCAATGCGTCGACGGCGCCGAGCTCCGGATGGCGCGCAAACGCGGTGGCAGGAAGCCGCGACAGCCACGCGACCACCGCGCGGTGCTCGCCGCGCGCCAGCAGGAGGTGACCATGGCGCTCGGCGAGCCGTGCCGCCCCCTCGCTGTCGCCGCCAGTGAGGGCGTGGTGGATCGCTTCGCCGACCAGGCCGTGCTCGTCGAACCAGGCTGCGGCGCGCCGGTGCAGCATCGGCGCCGCCGCCGGGTCGCTGGCGTCGAGACGATGCCGCAGCAGCTCGCCGAACAACCCGTGATAGCGATACCAGCGCTGCTGCTCGTCGAGTGGTTGCACGAACAGGTTGCCGGCCGCGAGCTGGGCGAGCATCGCCTCGCCGCCAGCCCCACTCTCTCCAGTCACCGCGTCGCACAGATCGCCGGTGAGCTTGCGCAACACCGAGGTGGCGAGGAGGAACTCCTGCACCGCCGGCGGCTCGTGTCGCAGCACCTCGTCGACGAGATAGCCGGCAACGTGGCGGTGATCGCCGGCGAAGCTGGCGATGAAGCTCTCGCGATCGGCCGTACGACGCAACGACAAGGCGGCGAGCTGCAGGCCGGCGATCCACCCTTCGGTGCGCGCGTGCAGGGTATGGCTCCCCTCTGGCGAGAGCCGCTGCGAGGTCGCCTGCTCGAGAAACCGCGCCGCCTCCTCGGGCGTGAAGCGCAGGTCGTCGACGCCGACCTCGACGAGCTGACCGCGCGCGCGCAGCCGCGCGAGCGGCAGGCGGGGTTCCGCGCGGCTGCAGATCACGAGGTGGAGGTTGGGCGGCTGGTGCTCGATCAAGAAGGCCACTGCGTCGAGCACCTCCTGCGACTGCACGG
>CAWAGZ010000007.1:0-260901 GCA_963781755.1 uncultured Acidobacteriota bacterium | reverse complement strand
ATGGTTCTCAGGTTGCTGGGATACTGCAACCGGGAAACACCGGCCAGATCCGCACCGGCGTATGCACACCAGTTGCACAGAAACGCAACAATTTTAGGTTCAAAATCGGACATACTTTTATCCTTTGGTACCTTCAGAGCTATTTAATGCAAAAAAATATTATTGGGCTATTTTCCTTATTTTCAAGTGATTGAAAATTGTCGATTGAATATTGAATATTTAAGGTACGCCTTTGGCGGATCCATTTTTATTAAAACGACTTGTCAAAGAATGGTGGAACGACCCCCGGCGCTTGAACCACATGTAGATACGCAAGCGACTTCCACAAATATTCAATTTTCAATCTTCAATATTCAATTTCCTATCCCGCCTTTACCGAACACACCGCCGCCATGATCTGCTCATCCCGGAAATGGAGCATGTCGATAGCCTTTTCGGGGCAACTGGACGCGCACAAGCCGCAGCCTTTGCAGGAAGCCGAGATGTTTTTGGCGCGATATCCCTTGCCCTCGATTTCCTCAAGCTCCATTGCCCCGAACGGGCAAACTTCAACACAAAGACCGCATCCGATGCATTTTTCGGCATCCACCTGTGAAACCAAAGGCGACACCGCAATGGAAGTCTTTGCCAGAACTGTTGCGGCACGGCCGGCGGCCGCCTTGGCCTGGGCAATGGTTTCATCAATGGGTTTGGGATAATGGGCCGAACCGCACACAAACAGTCCGTCGGATGCAAAATCCACCGGCCGCAGTTTGGCATGGGCTTCCATGAAAAAATTATCCGAATTGACCGGCAACTTATAAAATGCCGCCAACCGGCTGTTCTCCGTCGGAACGATGGCGGTGGCCAGGTTGATCATATCCGCTTTAATCAACACCTTCCTTTGCAAAATCGGATCGAAAACCCGCACTTCGAGCCCGTCGTCCGTCTCGGAAACAGTGGTTTATTGTCCAGGCTGTAGCGGATGAAAATAACGCCCTTGGCCCGGGCTTCTTTGTAAAGAGCCTCTCGTTCCCCGAAGGTTCGGATATCACGGTATAAAATATACACGTTGGCGTCGGGGTGCCGGTCCTTGACGGCAATGGCCTGGGACACGGATGTCGTACAGCATATTCTGGAACAGTAGGGCCGTTGTTCGTCCCGGGAGCCCACACACTGGATGAACACAACACTGGACGTCATCCCGCAACAGTTCAGGATGCTGGTCGATATCATGCCATCGCATCACTTTTGGATTCTTGCCGTAAAGGTACTCATCTGTGCCGGATGCTTCTGCGCCCGTGGCGATCACCGTTGCTCCGTGCCGGACGATCCGGGTCAGATTGCCGGATGTCACCTGGGTTTTCAAAGTTGCCCACGAATCCCCCGGCATTGGTCACCTCGGCATTAAGCAGCACTTCTATATCCGGGTGATTTTGCACGTCGGCGATCAAATCGTCTAAAAACGACCGAACATTCCCGACCGCGCCAGGTGGCGGTGATATCCCGTGCGGCGCCGCCCAGTTAGGCTGAACGTTCGATAATGACCGCCGGAAAGCCCTGGTCGGCAAGACTGAGAGCGGCGGTCATTCCGGCGACACCGCCGCCGATGACCAGCGCCGTCTTGTTGACTGTCCACGGAAATATCCGGAATCGGCTCCAGCAGCGCCGCGCGGGCCGCCGCCATCCGCACGAGATCTTTGGCTTTGGAGGTGGCGGCGTCATGATCGCCGGAATGCACCCAGGTGCACTGGTTGCGGATATTGGCCATGTCGAACAAATAGGCATTTACGCCGGCATTGCGGATGGTCTCCTGGAACAGCGGTTCGTGGGTTCGGGGGGTGCAGGCGGCCACCACAATCCGATTTAATTTTTGTTTACGAATAATTTCCACCATTTTCTCCTGCGTATCCTGACTGCAGGAAAAAAGATTTTCTTCCGCGTGAACCACATATGGCAGGCCGGCGGCATATTCCGTAATCGCCGGAACATCGGCGATCCCGCCGATATTGATCCCGCAGTTGCAGACAAAGACCCCGATCCGCGGCGGCTCACCGCTGACGTCCTTTTCGGCGGGAAACTGCTTTTCCTTGACAAGGGTTCCGCGCGCCGACGACAGCGCCAGGCCGGCACTGCAGGCGGCGGCATTAGCCTCCATCACGGACTGGGGAATGTCCTTGCAGCCCTGGATCACACCGGCAACGTAAATCCCGGGCCGTGAGGTGGCCACCGGGCGCACATCGTCGGTTTTCACGAAATTATAGTGATTGAGCTCAATTCCCAGGTTTTGGGCTACCTCGACCGCCGAATCGGCGGGCTCCATGCCCACGGACAGCACGACCATGTCAAAATCTTCCGTTATTCTCCGGCCGTCATCGGTGACGTACTCCAGGCTCAGGGTACCGCTCTCATCAGCCTGGGTGATGGTGTGGACCTTGGAACAAATAAAGCGGACGCCGCCGGCCTTAGCCCGGTCGTAATAGCGCTCGAAATCCTTGCCGTGGGTCCGCATATCCATATAAAATATGCTTCCCTGAAATCCGGCCGCCAGATGCTCCCCGGCGATGACCGCCTCCTTGATCGCATACATACAGCAAACTGAAGAACAGTACTCATTGTCGCATTTGTTCTGATCGCGGGAGCCGACACACTGCAGCCAGGCGATTTTAGCGGGCGGCCTGCCGTCGGAAGGCCGTAGCACGTGGCCGCCCGTCGGCCCGCCGAGCCGAGAGAATTCTTTCAAATTCCATACTGGTCACGACGTTGGCAAGTCGGGCGTACTGATAATTGTCGAAGGCGGAAGGATCGAAGGTTTTAAAACCGGCGGTAACGATGACGGACCCGACATTGAGGGAAATTTCCTCCTCTTTGTCATCAAAATTAACGGCACCGGTCGGGCAGATTTTTTGGCACGCGCCGCATTTGCCTTTTTTAAGAAAAATACACCGGTCCGGATCGATCACATATTTAAGGGGCACGGCCTGGGCATAGGGGACATAAATAGCCTTGCGCTTGCTGATCCCCTTGTTGAATTCATCGGCGGTCTTGGCCGGACATTTTTCAGCACAGGCGCCGCAGGCAATGCACTTGTCCAAATCTACGTAGCGGGGCGACCTCTTTATCTTAGCGGTAAAATTGCCCTCTTCCCCCTGGATGGCGGTAAGTTTTGAAAGCGTGAGAAGTTCGATGTTCAGATGCCGGCCGACCTCGACCAGTTTGGGCGAAATAATTCACATTGAACAGTCGTTGGTCGGAAAGGTCTTGTCCAGTTGCGCCATGGCACCGCCGATGGCCGCCGATTCCTCGACCAGGTATACGTAGTAGCCGGAATCAGCCAGGTCCAGGGCTGCCTGCATCCCGCTGATGCCGCCGCCGAGAACCAGCACCGATCCGATTGTGACCGCATTGTCCTTTTTCATGGTATTTATCCCGTCCTCAAAAATTATTCCGGCTGTTGCCGTTTAAATGCGCTTTTGGTTAAAAATTAAAAAGAGTACTTTTTATCAAAATATACAAAGGATGTCAAGGAAAACCGTGTCTTATTAAACGAATGTAATCCAAATAATATCCAAAAATTAATAATATGCAGCCGATTCGGCTTGTTAAACCATACCAATTTAGTCATAAAAAAACAATTGATATTAATAATCCAAACGTATATAAATTTTACGTGATTTGAATTAAAATTTTCATTTCAATTCCAAAGAAGAAGCGCTTTGATCGGCAAAGCACCATCATCGTTCCAACGGTGCTGCTGCTCAAGTCCCTGGGGAGGGCGCGTTGCATCGCCCGCCAAAGGATGTGCATCAATGAGTGTAAAGACACCGAGCAAACTTGAAAAGATTCTGAGTGAAGGCCATTTGGCCGTGACTTCCGAATGCGGACCTCCCCGGGGCAGCGATCCGGAGACAATCATCAAAAAAGCCGAGCTGATTAAAAACCATGTGGACGCCATCAATATTACCGACAATCAAACGTCGGTCACTCGCCTGTGCAGCCTGGCCGCCTGTATCCGTTTGAAACTGCTGGGGCTCGAACCGGTTTTGCAGATGGTGACCCGCGACCGCAATCGCATCGCACTGCAAAGCGACATCC
The DNA here is from genome assembly GCA_963781755.1 of uncultured Acidobacteriota bacterium. GTDB lineage: Bacteria > Acidobacteriota > Thermoanaerobaculia > Multivoradales > JAGPDF01 > JACTMI01. Next base: position 256,827 of record CAWAGZ010000007.1, on the reverse strand, counting down.
TGGGAGCCGCCTCGTTCGATATTCACAATATCCTGTGTCTGTCCGGCGACCACCAGAGTTTCGGTGATTGCGCTCAGGGCCGGAATGTTCACGATATAGACTCCATGCAGCTGATTCAGACGGTGCGACATATGCGCGATGAGGGCAAATTTCTCAGCGGCGACGAGATCAAACGGCCGCCGCAAATGTTTGTGGGGGCGGCCGCCAATCCGTTTGCCGATCCATTTGAAATCCGCGTTCCCCGGCTGGCCAAAAAAATCGCCGCCGGCGCGGAATTCATCCAGACCCAGTGTATTTACAACCTGGACAAATTTGAAGAATGGATGCGGCAGGTCCGCGACCGGGGTCTGCACGAAAAAGTTTACATTATGGCCGGACTGACTCCCATAAAGAATGTCGGCATGGCCAGGTACATGAAAAAGCGCGTACCCGGCATGGATGTGCCCGATGAAATCGTGGACCGGCTGGCCGGCACGCCCAAAGAAAAGCAGGCTGAAGAGGGAATCAAAATTTGCATCGAATCCATTCAGCGCCTCAAAGAGGTGGAAGGTGTGTCCGGCTTTCATATCATGGCCATCGAATGGGAAGAAAAAGTGCCCGAAATAGTAGAAGCCGCCGGTCTCTATCCCCGGCTTAAGCTTGATTGAATCCGGGTCGCAATGCGACCATCACAAAGTTACGATCTGCACCGGGCAGTTGTGTTCGCCGAGTGGGTTTACCTAACCAAAGGAGGTCAAGATGAGCGGGAAAAAAAGAATTCTGGTTGTGGATGATGAGCCTGATTTCGCTGCCATTGTGCAGCAAAACCTGGAAAAAGAAGGCTTTGAGGTCGATATTGCTTACGACGGGGTTGAAGGCCTTGAAAAAGTCCATGCCAATCCACCCGATGCCATCGTGCTGGATGTCATGATGCCGGAAAAAGACGGATACAAGGTCTGTGCGGAGTTGAAGGCCGATGAGCGCTATGCCGGTATTCCCATTATTCTGCTGACCGCCGTGGCATCCCATGTAACCTCCACCCGCTACTCGCATGCTGACGGCAAGAGCACGGAGGCCGATGAGTACCTGGCCAAACCGGCGTCTGCGGAGCAGATCACCGAAACCATCAAGGGGCTGCTGGGCTTGTAAGATCGGCATGAAGGTATTCTGCATCTTAAGCGACGAGCGGGTGTACAGTTCGCGATCGCCGGCTATGTTTTCCAGGGTGCTTCAGCGGGTTGGAATCCAGGCTGTTTACGTGCCGTTTAAAGTCGAACCGCAAAATATCGGTCTCGCGCTGCAAAGCCTTAGAACATTAAATATTGCCGGCGCCAACATCACCGTTCCCTATAAAGAAAAGGTTATCCCGCACCTGGATGTTCTATCGGAAGGCGCCAATATCATCGGCGCCATCAACACCATCGTATGCAATGGCAACAGCCTCAAAGGCTACAATACCAACGCCATCGGCTTCATGGACGCCTTAAACAGCGTCGGCTTTGAGGTGGCCGGTAGATCGGCGGTAGTATTCGGAACGGGCGGGGCCGCCAAGGCGGTTGTTTTCATGCTGAACTGGCTCAGGGCCGGCAATATCCGGGTCGCAGGCCGCGATCCGCAGAAAACGGCCGCCGTCGCCGAACGGTTTAAAGTCGAAGCATCTACCATCGAGGAACTTGCGCTACGGCCGATGGCCGCCGACATCGTAGTCAATGCCGCCTCCGTCTCAAGCCCCCGGGAAGCACCTGAACTTGCACGGTTGACCCAAGAGCTCCAATTGCCGGCTTGCCGGCTGGTGATAGATCTCAACTATGGCCGCCGCCAGAATTTTTGGCGGGATATGGCCGCCCGCCTGGGCATCCAATTCATGGATGGACTGCCGGCCCTGGCTTTCCAGGCCCGGCGGACCTTGGCCCTGTGGACGAGGGTTGAAGTCGATCCAGCGGAATTTTTAAAGGCACTGGAGGAGGGATAGTTTGAGAGCGCATGGTTGACAGCTGATAAACTAAAAGGCTGAATCATAATCGGCGGATTATAAATTCCAAATCCCAAGCACCAAATAATTTACCCTGTTAAATAATTCGCTAAAGGCCATGACCGTCTTCGACGCGGAAATTTAAGAATTTATCTATTTTGAAAATCGTACCAATGCAATTTAACAGGGCAGGTAAATCCCAAATTACTTGGAATTTGTGATTTAGTTTTCACCTGCCCTGAGAACAGATCGATTGGGCCGAAAGGCCGGCAAACCTCTCAAACGCCAATGGCATTGTCATTCTGTTCTGTTCACCGGCAGGACAACGGTGAATCTGCTGCCGCTGCCCGGCGTGCTCTCCACCTCGATAAACCCGCCCAGGGAATCCACCAGGCCCTTTGCAATCGGCAGCCCGAGGCCGGTTCCGGTGATAAACCTGGTATTTTCATTTTTGACCCGGTAAAATCTCTCAAAAATTTTTTCCAGATGGCGGGCCTCAATCCCGAAGCCGTTGTCAACCACACTCACCTGAATGCTCAACCCGACCAGGTCCGCCCTGACGCTGATTGTCCCGCCTGCCGGTGTGTAATTCAGGGCATTGGTAATCAGGTTGCCGAAAATACTTTCAAGCGCCAATGGGTCAGCGGTAAGCGCCGGGAGCGGCTTTGCGGGAAGTTCCAGCAACAGGGCCTGATTTTTTTCCGTGGCCCGGTCCCGCATAAAATCGACAATGTCATTTAATAAACCCTCAAGCTGCACCTTCTTGGGCTCCTGGCAGATCATGCCGGCCTCGATCCGCGACAGGTCGAGCAAATCACCGATCAGGGAAATCAGGCCATGGGTTTTTTCCTTGGCCCGCATGAGAATATTTTGGTCGACGCTGGAGGATTCCTTCACCATTTCTCCCAACACATGCACCAGCTGCTCATGAATGGTGGCAAGCGGCGATCTGAGCTCATGGGAGACTTTGGCAACGAATTCGGATTTCATGCGGTCGATAATTTTCATGTTGGTGATGTCCACCAGGTTCACAACCGCCCCCAGACACTGCCGGCGCTCCCCCAGCACCGGCCGGTTGCGGGCCTGAATGAACTTCTCATCTGAAATCCTCAATTCGTAGGCCGGAATATCCTCGTAGTCCACGTGCCGGCCCTGGGAAATTTCGCGGATCAGGCAGCAGAGATCCTTTTCGCCGATATAGTGTTCGATCTGTTTGCCCGCCTCTGTATCGGGCGGCAGATCCAGCAGTCGCAAAAAGGCGGGATTCAGCAGGACCACTTGTCCTTTGGCGTTGACGACCCCGACGCCGTTGGGCAAAGATTCAAGCACCGTGCGGATGCGGGTTTTCTCCTTATTCAGATCGGCCAGGGTCTGGTTGCGCTCCCGCTCCAAGGCCCGGGCCTCGCGGGTAAGCTGCAATTTTTCGGCGGCGCGTTTGACAACAATCCGCAGCTGTTCGGGTTCGAACGGCTTCGGGATGAAATCATAGGCGCCCTGCTTCATCGCCTCGATGGCGGTTTCCACCGTGGCGAAGCCGGTTATCACGATGACCAATATCGCCGGATCCAGCTGACGGATTTGCTTTAATGCTTCCATGCCGTCCATCCCCGGCATTTTCATATCCAGCAAGATAATCGGAATGGTTTTTTCCTGCAGCAGATCGAGCGCCTCCCGTCCGGTGGCTGCTGTCAGCACGTCGAATCCCGCCCGGCTCAGGATGCGCTGCGACCCATCCCGAATATTCAGTTCATCATCGACCACCAATACCTGGATGGCGTCATCAATTTTCTGCACGTTGATCTCCTTGCTTAACCAGCTCGGCTACGGGAAACGTTATCGTAAATACGGCCCCGCCATTGGGGTTGTTATGAGCCGTGATCCGGCCCCGATGGTTTTCGACGATTCCGTAAGCAAGGCTGAGTCCCAGACCGGTTCCATCTCCCTCCACCTTGGTCGTAAAGAAGGGCTCGAAAATGCGGGGTAGAGCCTCCGGCGGAATGCCGGGACCGGAATCCGCTATCTCGATGCCGATCTCATCCCGCTCGGATATCCGGAAGGTTCTTATCGTCAGCCTGCCTTTGCCCTTCATGGCCTGGGCGGCGTTGAGAATGATGTTCATGAACAGGTGGTTCAGCTGCTGGACATCCGCCTGCACCGGCGGCAGCTGCTCTCCGAACATTCTGGCAGTCTGGATATTATGAAACAGGCTCTGGTTTTCGAGCAGAAACAAGGTGCGTGAAATCGCCTCATTGATATCATGGGGCCCCATGAGATGTCGGGTCTGGCGGGTAAACTCCAAAAGCTCCTTGACCGTATCCCGGCACCGTTCGGCATCCTTGAGAATCCGAATCAGGTCACTGCGGACGGCTTCCGGCAGGTCGTATTCCTCCAGCATCAGCTTGGCAAACAGCGTGATGCCGCCGAGCGGATTGTTGATCTGATGGGCGACACCGGCCGCCAGCTTTCCCAGGGAAGACATCTTTTCAGCCTGCAAAAGCTGCAGCTGGGTCTTCTCCAGTTCGGCCCTGATCTTCATTCTCTCGCGCAGGTCGTGAAAAAAACCGATCGTGGCGATTTCACGGCCGTTCTCATAGATTATCGAGGCATACAGGCTGATGGGTATGCGTTGCCCGCCTTTTGACAGCACATCCACATGGTAGGTTTTCAACTTACCCCGACCGCCGAATTCGTCGCTGCGCAGCTTGCGCATGACGTCACGCGCACCTCCATCGGGATACAGGTCTCGAATGTTTAAATCATTTAAGGCTTCCTCTACGCTGTAACCAAAAACCTCCGCCGCCGAATCGTTAAAAATGAGAATCTTGCCCGCCATGTCGGCGGCGATGACGCAGTCCACAGCATTGTGAATCAGGTCGTTCAAAAAAGCATTGGCATGGCGCAGCTTTTCCTCGAGTGAATCCAGGGCGGTAAAATCGAAATCCAGCAGCACGAACGCCTCGATCTCCTTGCCGGAAAAAATAGGATAGGAATACAGGCATGGTATCCTGCCGGACCGGGAAACCGGACGGTAGCCGGGGCTCAACGCCGGTTGGCGGTTACGGCCGACTTCCAGAGTGGGACAGTCCTGGCAGGGCAAATCCCGACCGTAGAGCACATCATAGCATTTCGCGCCGGGTATGCTGAATTTTTGGACATCACCCAGCCTGCCCTTGAGGGCCAGTATCTCAAACCGCGGCGAGACCACAAGAAATCTGCGGTTGAAGGCGTCGATCGCCCGCAGAATAATGCTGTTTTGATCATCTGAATCCATCAAAGCATCCTTGGGGGCTTTAATTCGAGCCGCCTGCAATATTGGTAAGACGCATCCGGCTCCTACCGCCCCTGTGTCGGTCGTTCGCTGAGACGCACGAATCCGGATGCCATTGGCAACCCGTCATGAATTTATGCCACCCATTGGAAAAATGCAAGCAAATAGGTTGATCATCCAGCAATCCGGTCAGACCTCGAAATTTATCCTGGGTTTTATCTTTTTTATGCGCTTTACTGCCGCCTGGGCAGCGCATCTTTTAGCGACCCGCCGGCCCTTGGGTCTAATTGATTCTTTAGATCAAAGAACTATCTACAATTTTGAAGAAGCTGTTTTCCAGGGCGGATTAATTATCCGTGAAACCGGCTGTACCAGTCAAATTCCCGGGAGGTAACTTTGTCTTCCATTTTGCGAATCCGCTTTTCCAGATGTTTCCATTTCCGGTTCAGCCGCTGGGCCGCGTCGTTTCGCGCGCGGTGATACCGGCTGCCGGACTTTTGGTCCGGCCCGCTGCGGGCGTAGTCCGCCGGCTCCGACTTCATTAAGAGGGCCGCCAAAATATAAAGGCCGACCACCGGCCAGAAGCCGGTAAATATAAACACAATGACGACCAGGGCTCTGATCCAGAACACCGAAAAGTCAAAATATTCGGCTACCCCCCGGCACACACCCAATAGGATGCCGTTTCGTGAGCGGTAGAATCCGCGTTTTGACAGGCTGTCATATCTGCGCATGTTATGTTTCCTTTCTCTCATTATCATCCATTATGGTTTCCAGCGCTTCGACTCTTTTCTCCATCAAGTCTATGGATGAAGATTTTATCGCTTTTAACTCGCTTTCAATCTCTTCATCCCGGGCAAGCCTTTCCAACTCATCCTGCAGGGTCGGCTTACGGCCGGAATTTTCCAGGTCGGATTCGGCTTCCATTTGCTCGATGCGCTGTTCAAGCTCTTCGAATTTAAAAATGGCATCGGCGCTGTCCATGCGCCGGATTTCTTCCTGGGCCCGCTTTTTGCGGGTGGCATGGATATGGCGCTGCACGAGCAGGCGCTCTTTTTCGCGGACGGCCTTCAATTTGTCTTCCAGTTGACGGATGTCGTCCTTGTAATGCGCCAGCAAGGTTTCATGGTCGCTCAACTCATTGGCGAGTGATTCGGCTCTCCGGGCATAACGACGTTTCTCAAGCAGCGCTTCCCTTGCCAGATCGTCACGCCCTTTACTAACCGCCAAACCGGCTTTGTCGTCCCAGTAACCGACGCGTTTTTCGAGCACCTGCAGCTGGCGCTCAACTTGCTTGCTTTGCGCCATCACTCCGGTGCAGGCGACTTTGAGTTCGATCAGCGTATCTTCCATCTCCTGGATCATCAGCCGGATCAGTTTCTCGGGATCTTCCGCCCGATCGAGCATGGAGTTTATGTTGGAACCGACAATATCCCGAAATCGTGTGAATATGCCCATGGTAAAACCTCCTTATTATTTTTTTCTGACCTATGTAGAGCATTTAGCATGCCAATGACAGTTTTAGACTCAACCTCCTGATATCATAATGATTTGAAAATTATGGCATAATGAGGACGATGGTGAAAATAACCATAAAGTAGCAAAAAAGGCCTCGTTTTGCCAAACCCAGATTTTCAGTATTCCCTGGCCCGGAGGACCCGCTTTTCGATGTTGGAATAAAAATAGAATTGTTGAAATCCAGCGCGAATACTGATATTAGGCCTTGGAAAAAACGAAGAAATGCGTGAATTGCGGCGCCAAAGCGGAAAAAGGCAAACTCGCGTCAACTCTAAAAAAAGGAGAACAACATGGAATTTGAAAATTTAGATGCCATTTTGGATTTTGCCATTGAAAAAGAATTGGAAGCGGCGGAATTTTACACCAGCATCAGCAAGCAGGAAGTATTTTCCGGGGCCGGTAAGATGTTTGATGAATTTGCGCAGGAAGAACGAAAACACAAGGCCATGCTCGAGGAGTTTAAAACCAAAGGTCTTAGCGCAAGCCTGCAGAAATATAATTTTAAATGGATTACGGACATCAAACGCAGCGACTATGTTGTCGATCTCGAATACAGCCCCGGAATGCCTTATAACGAAATCCTCATGCTGGCCATGAAGCGGGAGGAAAAAGCGCTGAAGCTCTATAATGATTTTTTGACCCAGGCAGATTCGGATGAAAGCAAGACCTTATTTAAAGTACTTTGCCAGGAAGAGGCGAAACATAAACTGGCCTTGGAAACCATATATGACGATTATATGGCGAAGATGGGAGACTAGTGGATTGAAGATTGAAAATTGAATATTGTAAAACGGTGCAAATAAGAGGTTAATTTTCGCAGGTTGGGTTGATCCGGCCTCGGCGGGCAATACCGGTCGGACTCTACCCAACCTGCCGGGAATCAAGACGTTTCGTTGAGGCTACAATTAGGGTCGAGCGAAGCGATTTCCGCAATTCTAAAATATTCAATATTCAATTTTCAATATTCATTTCGATAGGGGGCAGCCGGTACAGTCTTTTATCAGGTTTTTTAGCTTATCGTACAGGACCGAGTAGGAGTAGTATTGTTTGGCGGTTTCGTAATTGTGCTGCACCATCTTATCGCGAAACTCCGAATCGGTCAGCACCTTTTTGGTTTTGCGAACCGCCTCATCGGACACGTACCCGTCAATCTCTATTACGGAAAAGCCCTTCGGCTTAATGTCCATGGTGTATATGGCATAGGTGTTTACCACAATCGGCCGGCAAAAATAGATAGCCTCCAGAAAGGCATTGCCGAATCCCTCAAACGTGGAAGGATAAGTTACCAGGTCGGCGTGGGGATAGATGTCTTCCAGCGTATAGATCTTGCGGCCATTTTTCGTCAGCCCTCTTTTCTCATTGATGATGTTGGAAACAAAGTACGTATCGACCTTCATCATTTTGGAATATTCTCTAACCCGGCGTTCATAGTCATACCCTTCATCCCCCGATGCGTGCGAGATGACCAGTTTGGCTTTCATTCCCAGCCGGTGGACCAGTTCAATCGCGTGCTCAATTCCTTTGCGTTTCACAACCCGTGTCGGTTGAAGTATTAACAGCTCATTATCTCCAACCCCCAGAGCCTGTCTCACATCGGCAGCGTACTCGTCTACCGCGGATGCCTGATCCACGGCCGCTATGCCGCAGGATTTTGCACTCGAGGCTATTGGCGGTGGATTTTCAAAATCCATCACATTGGGAATTATGGTCGATGATATGCCGGTTCGCAGACTCAGCTGATTGCCCGCCGATGAGTTGATGACCACGTGCTTAATCGGCGGCAGGTGCGGCGGAAACGCCATGTTCAAGTACTCCCAGGCAGCGTTGACCATAAAATGCTGGCGTTCCCAAAAAAAGTCATGGTGATGCGCAATGGTCGGCATCCCGGTTTCAGAAATGACCTCGGTCAGGGCGATGCCCAGGGGAATGTTCAACGGAATCGTCAGGGCATTTTCCGGCACGAGCAGGTCAATATCAAAATTTTCGATGAATCTGTAAAGATCATCCTTCAGCTTCCGCTTGAGTTCGTAAATTTTTCGAGTGACAAAACGTTCCCGCACCCGGGCGCCGAAACAGTTGCGGTAAATATCTTTAATATCCGGATGCTGGAAATGCGCTTCTTCAGCCAGAAATGAAGATTCAGGCGGCCGGTCAAGCTCACCGGCCAAATAATGGCAGGAGAACCCCACCCTCTCAAATACATCGGCCCACTTGGCCGTCTCCAGAGAAACCCCGTCCGTTCCCGCCAATCGAGTCGATACGAAACCCACGTTATGGGTCCGGCCGCACAACGAGCAGTATGCCATGTTTCTCCTTTCAGTTAACCCGTCGAGCCCGTTCTCCCGTTGAGCCAGTAAGCCTGTTGGTCCGTTAGCCAGTTAATCCGCTGGCCCGCGATAAACCGGATAGGCGACTTATCGGCAAACAGGTTGACCGGTTAACCGGCCGACCGGTTCACGGGCTAACGGGCAAACCGGACAATCGGTTCACGGGCTAACGGGCAAACCGGACAACCGGTCAACCGTATAGTCAAACTTCCTCATATCGAAAGCATCCGACAATATGGTCATTTACCAGACCTGCAGCCTGCATGAATGCATAACAGATCGTGGGTCCGACAAATTTAAAGCCCCGCTTTTTAAGGTCGGTACTCATGGCGGCCGACTCTTTCGTCCAGGCCGGAATTGCAGCAATCGTTTGCCACCTGTTTTTCAAGGTTCCGCCTCCGACAAACTGCCAGATATATCTGTCAAAGCTGTCGAACTCCCGCTGAACGGACAGATATGATGCGGCATTCTGAATTGCGGCCTCAATTTTAAGTTTGTTGCGGATGATGCCGGTATTTGCCAGGAGCGCCTTTATTTTGGAGGTGTTGTAGGCGGCAATTTTAAGCGGGTCAAAACCATCAAAAGCCTCGCGATAGTTTTCACGTTTCTTCAAGATTGTGAGCCAACTCAAGCCGGCCTGGAAACCGTCGAGGATTAAAAATTCAAACAGGCTGCGATCATCGTGCAGCGGTATGCCCCACTCGGTATCGTGGTATTTTATATAGAGCGGATCGGACCCCGCCCAGTCGCATCTGGTTTTCACAAAATTCCTCCTTTATTCACCTGCTTCTACGATCCGGCATCAATTGCCAATTACCTGCAGATACCAAGTGGGACAAGGCTTCAGGTGTCAGCACGTGAAACCTTATATGAAAATTCTTTTGTTCAAAGATGAACGTCGAACATCGAACATCGATGTTCATTCTCAGTTTCTTTTTAGATCAAACTGGCCGCCCCCGCTCCATAAACTCAGAGGCGCTGAGCGGCTTGGCTGACACCTGAAACCTCATATGAAACTTCCTTAAATTCGATGCCATTTTTACGAAGTGTCTCACCGCTGAGAGCGCAGAGAGCGCAGAGATTAATTTAACTTTTCTTTCTCGGCGTTCTCCCACCGGTGCGTAGGCCCTATGGGCCGGAGGCTGCGGGCTCTGCGGTGAACTATTATGCTTCTTTTTCGATCAGACCGGCCGTTGTTTTGGCCGGCGGCGGCGCTGACACCTGAAACCATTCTTGCTCCTGACCACCGCTCCCCTAGCTAAAGAGGTAAAACCCAAGGGCCTTGTCCACCGCTTCCGTGGGAGCCAGCTCCGTACCGATCTCAGATCGATATATGTTGCGAATAATCACTTTCTTTCTAATGAGCGATCGCTGGGCATCGTCAAGGTAGAATTCGACCTTGATAACGTCTCCGACTTCACAGCCGTGATTGCCGTTGATATGCAACTTCATGCCGGTCATGGACAAATCCCTGACGGTCATCAGGCCGCTGGTCGTCTCCCTGCCGTCAACAAGGCGGATAAATGATCCATGCAGATTTGTTTCCTTGCGGTATTTTTTTCGTTTTTCCAAAATTGAGGTATAAGCATATCCGCATGGGCATTTTACCTTGACCTTGACCATTTTATCTAGATTGGCATATTGCGCGACATTCACCGTCTTTGATTTCTCACACTTCGGACAGACAAAAGTGGCCATTTGCTTACTAGTGATATAGACCTTTTCCAACATGGCATATTCCCCGACAGCACACAGGCAAAATGTATTAACGATGTTTTAATTCACCATTGTTTTTATCATGAAAAAGGATTTTTTGAAACAGAATTTTAACCGCCGGCCGATCGTCGCGCAAGACCCAGCCGGGGCAATGTTTTCCAGGGTTCCGAAAAAAACGAAATCTGCGACCCTGAAAAAGGTCTGGCATTAGCCACTTTTCAGGAATATCTTCTTGCAAAACTATGAAAAGCAAGCTTTTACTTGTTGACTTTTTAAGTGATTTGCGTTAAATTGAATTCAACAAAGCTTATAGAAGCTTTATATTTAAACACTCAAGAAGGAGGCAGTAATGACCAAAGTAGATTTAATCGACAAAATGGCAAAAGATGCGAACGTCTCCAAAGTAGCGGCCGGCGCGGTTCTGGACTCATTCATGGCCAATGTCACCAAAGCCCTGAAAAAGAAAGACGGCAAGGTAACCCTGGTGGGGTTCGGCACTTTTTTGAAAGCCCGCCAAAAGGCTCGTAAAGGCCGTAATCCCCAAACAGGCGAGCCTCTCAAAATCAAGGCCCGCAATGTAGTCAAATTCAAAGCCGGCAAAAAACTCAAAGAATCCGTCTAACCCGATCTGAGGGCTCACTCAAAAATAACTTCACATTTTATACGCCACGGCATCCCGCCTGGCTGCGTTGCGAAAGCTCTGAATATCCAGATATTCATGCATTTTCGCGCCTTGCCAGCCGGGCGCCGCAACGCCTAAAATTGTGAACTAATTTTTTCGTGCACCCTTAGCACCAAAAAGGGCAGTTCTTCAGCTTTCAACAGGCTGAAAACTGCCTTTTTTATTTTTTAAAACCGCACTTGATTTTCTGTGCTTGACCATTAGATTGTACATATTGAGTGCAAACAAATTATCAGGGCAAAGGAGGCTCATCTGATGAGCGGCGACATTCCGGATCGAGAGAGGGAAATAGAATCAGAAATCGAAGAAGAGATCACCGAACCCTCCATGTATAAGGTGTTACTGCACAATGATGACTATACGACTAAAATATTTGTAGTGGAAATATTGATGGCGGTTTTCAACAAGTCACAGGATGATGCTACCCGGCTTATGTGGCAGGTGCACAAAAACGGCGTGGGAGTCTGCGGAATTTATCCCCTGGAAGTGGCTGAGACCAAAATCCTCCAGGTGACTGAACTGGCCCGGGAAAATGGATTCCCATTAAAATTATCATTGGAAGAAGAGTGACCATGCTGGAGTTGATGGATAACGACATACTAACGAAGGTCTCCAGATACAATTTGATTCGCAGCCAGAGGTTGATTTATATTGACGTACATGAAAGCCTGGCCGGGAATCTGGCGGGAAAATTTGTTGCGGTTCCGAATCTGATCAATATCGTTGCCCGCCAGGTGTTTCAGGGTACCGGAAAAACCGAGACGGAAGCGTTGGAGAATTGCCTGTCCAAAATAAAGAACCACGGCATCAGCGAATTGTTCCCCACCACCGGTCCGAAAGAACCGGGGACGACCTAGCTACTTCACTATTTTGATGATCTTGGGTCGGTATTCTTTTTTTTTTGCCAGCTGATTGCCCCTGATTTTAACGATCAGCAAGGCGGCGCCAAAAAACGAAAACCCTGTAACGGCTGAAAATCCGGAGGAGTTGAAATTGAAATAGGAAGCCGTCTCCTGCCCGATAAAAGCACCTAAAATCAGCACCAATATGGGAAACATATAAAGCAAAAAGGTTGCCTTTAACAGAGATCCGGTTTCAAAGCTCAGAACTATCCGGTCGCCCGCTTTGGCGCCGACGTCATTGATAACCTCCACCTCCATTTCCTCGCTGGCGCCTGAAGAATGACAGGACTCCCTGGCTGAACAACCCGCGCAGCCACCGCTTTTGACGGTTTTCACCCATGCCGCTCCTGCATCGGTTTTAATGACAACGCCCTGTTCGGTAGCCATTTCAGTGGTCCTTTGTGAATGAATATTGAAAATTGAAGATTGAATATTTGTGGTATGCTGTCTGTCTTATGTTGGGCTTGTTCTTTATAGAAGCAAAAGCAAATAGAATGACGAACGTCGGATGTCGAATTAAAGGATACTATCTATTTTAAAAATGTATGAACCAAGATAAGTGGCGAAGCGACACGCCGCGCTGCGCGAGCGACTTCCTTTATTCGTCATTCTTCATTCGTCAATTGTCCTTCGTCATTCTAATGTTTCGCCGACGGCTTCCTCTTCAGCCTGCTGCGGCGGCGCTGGATGGGCATAGCATATTAATCCGCATTGCAAGCATCTTGAAGCTTCGGCTCGGGCCATTTCGCTGCTGAAGCCCCTCTCGATTTCACCGCAGGCTGCAAGCTGCCGTCCGCTGCAAATCGGCATGATCCGGCGCTGACTGGCCGCAACCGCTTCGACGTGGTCGACATCCTGCAATACGGAATGCGGTGTGATGACATGTTCGGTCAGGGACGGTCCAATTCCGTACATGATCTGCTGCACCGAGGCGGCTGCTCTTCTTCCGGCCCCGATGGCCTTGATGGCGGCACTGTAATCGGCCAGAACCTCTCCATCTGAAAACAGACCGACTTCGTCCTTGAATGCCGGCGGCTTATAGGGCGGGACGGCCTCCCATTTCAGCGGTTGATCGGAAGGCCGGTCGGTTTCACCTTCCGTTGATTTTTGCTCGACAAAGATCAGCTCCGGAAAACGCCCCGTCGCCATGATCAGGGTTTGGGCTGCAAGGGTGCCGGTTGCCCGCGATTTGGTTTCAACATACTCCAGTTGCGCCAGGCGATCTCCAATCCCGCGCAGACGATGAATCGCGGCATTATAAATGACATGCAGCCCTTCTTCAAGGCCCGCGTCTTTAACATCGGCATCGGTGATCGGGCTATTTTCCAGATCCTCGCGGAACATGAGGGTAACCTCTTGCGCACCTGCCGCCCTGCAAATGCCGGCCGCCTTCAGCGCCAGCTTGCCGCCGCCGAAAATAACCACATTCGACTGGCCGGCAAATATATCGGTACCGGCCGCCAATTTTAAAAGATCGACCATCAGATAGGTACCGGGCACCGGCGATTCAATTTCGCTCGCCGCTCCACGCGCCATTCTGCCGTCCCAGCCGCCGGCTGCCAGAAAAACTGCTTCAAAATCCTGTTGGAGCAGCTTGTCGACGGTAAAATCCTTTCCCATGACCCGGCCGGTCTCCGCTTTGACTCCCATTTCAAGGATGCCTTCGATATCCCAGTCCAGAATCTCCCGGGGAAGCCTTTCAGCCGCAATGGCACTGCGCAATAGCCCGCCAAGTTGCGGACCCGCTTCATATACGGTAACTGCATGGCCCAGGCGGGCCGCAAAAAAGGCCGTGGACAGGCCCTCCACCCCGCCCCCGACCACCGCGATGCGGCGGCCCGAGGCCGGGGCTGCGTACGGCTGAATGCGTTCACCGCTTTCTCTTTCATAGTCGGCGGCATAGCGCTTGAGATAATTAATCGCCACGGGCTCATCGATGAAATTGCGCCGGCATTCCAGTTCGCAGGGACGGGGACAAATCCTGCCGATAATCGCCGGAAAAGGATTGCGCTCTTTAATGACCTGAACCGCACGATGATAATTCCCGAGAGAAATTTGCCGGATGTATTCGCGAATGTTGATGCCGGCCGGACAGCCCCGCTGACAGGGCGTGGTGCATTCCTCGGTCGTATACTCGCGCATGATGCGGCGGGTTACGGAAGACAGATTAATGATGTGTTTGGGGCAAACCCTTTCACAGGTACCGCAGCCGGTACATTTATCTTCAATCACCACCGGCAGTCCTTCGGGCCCCATGACAATCGCTTTAAAAGGGCAGGCTTTGGCGCAGGTTCCCAGCCCCAGGCAGCCGATGGTGCAAACTTTCATGCCGCCGCCCAGCAGGGCGACGGCCCGGCAATCATCCAGGCCGTCATAGACATATTTCGTATCGGCAGCCTGAACCCCGAAATAGCAGCCGGGTCGGGCAATATCCGGCTCTTTGGCCTCGATTTTAACTCCCATAATTTCGGCGATGGCTCCGACCACTTCGGCACCGGCCGCGACACACGAATTGGGCGCTGAAATTCCGGACACGATCGCTTCGGCATTGGCGCTGCAACCCGGCAGCCCGCAGCCGCCTCAATTCGCGCCCGGCAGCGCGCCTTCGACGGCCTCTACCTTGGGATCAACATATACGTAAAAAAGTTTCGATGCCAGAGCGAGAACGGCACTGATGATCAGTCCCATGCCTCCCATCAAAATAAGCGCTGTGGTCATTTCATACTCCCGAATCGGATATAATTGGTGTCATGTCCTTTATATAATTTACAAAACATGGGTTGAATTGACAATGCTTTCTTCTCCATGATTTCGTATAAATTCCAAATATCAAATCACAAATTACAAATAAATATCAAATCACAAAACTCAAATTCGAAACACTTCTTAGTTTTCAGCGAATCAAGTCCATTCGACTGACTCTGATAAGCTTCATTCTGCCTGAGTTCAAACCGAAGGAACCACTTGGCTGCGAGTCAAAACCTGTTTGGGTCATTGGAGCTTGGATATTGTTTGTTATTTGTTTTTTGGTGCTTGGAATTTTTTATACTCAAAGAATCAACTATAGTATAGCTATCCAGTTTCACTTTTTTAACATATTTGTGGGAGGCAACACTCTCTTTGTCCACCATCCAGCATCCACCATCCAGCATCCACCATCCAGTATCCAGTATCCAGTATCCAGTATCCAGCATCCCGTCAGAAAATCGCATCAAACTTGCACTTCTCAAAACAGGTCATGCATTGGATGCATTTTTCTTTATCGATCCAGGCAACCTCTTTCTTTTTCCAGACAATGGCATCGGCCGGGCAGCTCCGGAAACAAAGCCCGCATTTGGTGCACATGTCCGGATTGACTTCAAATTTCAAGAGCGCCGTGCAGCGCTTGGCCGGACATCGTTTTTCATAGATATGGGCCTCATATTCGTGCCGGAAGTAGCGCAGGGTGGAAAGCACCGGGTTGGGTCCGGTCTGGCCCAGGCCGCACAAGGCGGTTTCCTTGATGGCGGCCGAGAGCTCCTCCATGGTTGTCAGATCATCCGGTTCCCCCCGGCCTTCGCAGATTTTTTCCAGCAGCTGCAAAAGCCGTCGGGTGCCCTCACGGCAGGGAGTACACTTGCCGCAGGACTCATCCTGCACAAAGTCCATGAAAAATCGGGCCATGTCCACCATGCAGGTGTTCTCATCCATAACAATGGCCCCGCCGGAGCCCATGATGGCCCCCACTTTGGCAATGGCTTCGTAATCAACCGGTGTATCCAGGTGCTGCTCCGGAACGCAGCCCCCGGAAGGACCACCGAGCTGGACCGCCTTGAATTTTTTCTTGCCGGGAATACCGCCCCCGATATCATAGACAATGGTTCTGAGGCTTGTTCCCATCGGCACTTCTACCAGACCGATATTATTAATATCGCCGGACAGAGCGAAGACCTTGGTTCCTTTGCTGCTTTCGGTGCCGACGCTGGCATACCACGCCCCTCCTTTTAAAATAATCTGGCCGATATTGGCCAGGGTTTCCACATTGTTTAAGACGGTCGGCTTCTCCCACAGTCCCTGATGGGCCGGAAACGGCGGACGGGGCCGCGGCATCCCGCGCTTGCCCTCGATTGACCGCATCAAAGCCGTTTCTTCGCCGCAAACAAAGGCACCGGCTCCCTGATAAATATTAATATCAAAGTCGAAGCCGGTTCCCAGAATATCTTTGCCCAGCAGTCCGTAGTCCCTGGCCTGTTTGATGGCGATTCCCAGCCGGCGGATAGCCAGGGGATATTCCGTCCGGGCATATATGACGCCCTGATGGGCATCAATAGCTCTGGCGGCAATAATCATCCCTTCCAGAACCGCATGCGGATCGGCTTCGAGGACGCTGCGATCCATAAAGGCACCGGGATCACCTTCATCCGCATTGCACAGCACATATTTGATATCTCCCGGACTCCGGCGGGCAAACTCCCACTTTAATCCGGTTGGGAAGCCGGCACCGCCGCGCCCTCTGAGCCCCGAAGTTTTTACCTCTTCGATGATCTGCTCGGGAGTCAACTCCTGCAACGCTTTGGCGGCTCCGAAGTAGCCGTCCCTGGCAATGTATTCGTCAATCACCTCCGGATCGATGAGTCCTTTGTTCCGCATTACCCTGAACATCTGGTTGGCAAAAAAAGGAATTTGCGCCATATTCGGGATGGTTTCTTTGGAAGTGGGCTCCTTGTAAAACAACTCTTTAACCGGGCGGCCTTTTAGGAAATGCTCTTCTACCAGATGGGGAACATCTTCCGCTTTCAGCTTCTGATAAAAAATGCCTTCGGGCTGAACCAGCATGACCGGCCCGACGGCACAAAAGCCGTTGCAGCCGGTTTCAATGATCTTGATCTCCTCGGCCAGCCCTTGCCGCTCGAGCTCCTGTTGAAGTGTTTCCGCAAATTTTTTTGTCCCACTGGCATGACAACCCGTACCGCCGCAGAGCATCAAATGGGTTCTAACCTTATTCATTCTTTTCTCCTGCAATTCAATTACCAGGAACCATCACGTCCTCTAAGACCGTTTACTTCTATTTGTACTTTTCAAGGGTCTCTACAACCTTGTCGGCCTTAACACCGCCATAGGTGTCCTGATCCACCACCATCACAGGCGCAAGGCCGCAAGCTCCCAAACACCTGACCGCTTCCAGCGAAAACCGCCGATCCTCGGAGACGCCGCCCCCTTTCAGGTCGAACTTGTTTTCGATACGGCCGATAACCTCCTTGATGCCCTTGACGTAACACGCCGTTCCCATGCACACCTTAATTATATGGCGGCCTTTGGGCTCAAATGAGAAAAGGGCGTAAAACGAGGCGACACCGTAAACTTCGCTGCTGGAAAGATTGAGTCCGTAGCTGATATAATCAATCAGCTCGACAGGCAGATATCCAACGACATCCTGACATTCCCGCAAAACGCCGATGACCGATCCGGGGATATCCCGGTTAGCGGCGATAATCTCATCGATTTTAGTCCACATATCATTTTGGATATCAGGATGCTGGGGATGAATGTCATAAGTCATGCATAACCTCCGGTTGATGAGTGATGACCTGGTCGGGGGATAAAAAAATTAAACGTCGCAATATCACATAAGCGCATATAAATGTCAACGACCCTCTGGAATGACGAACGACGATTGACGAATGCAGAACGGTGGAAATCGCTTCGCTCAGTCATCTAAATTTATGGAGCACTTTAAAATGGTCAGAATGCCTTAATTCGTCATTTTACATTTGTCATTCGTCATTCCAAAGGTTCGTCATCCGTACTTCCTCAGTCTCCTTCAAATTCGATTATTGAAAAGACTTTTCGGTTGCCGAGTTTCTCTCTGCCTTTAAGATCGGGCAGTTCAACGACAAATGCGCATTCAACAATTTCGCCGCCAAGTTTTTCGACCAAATTTGCAGCTGCCGTGATGGTGCCCCCGGTTGCCATCAAATCATCCACGATAACCACGCGTTCGCCCTTTTCGATGGCATCCTCATGAATCTCGATCGTTTCTTCCCCGTATTCCAAGGTATAGGATTCGCGGATGGTCTTATAGGGCAGTTTGCCGTTCTTGCGGACCGGCACGAATCCTACGTCCAGCTTGTATGCCAACACGGACCCGAATAGAAATCCCCGGGCATCGATGCCCACGATTTTAGCAATATTCTGTTTGGCATAGCGGTTGTAAAAAATGTCACATATTTCCCTGTGCGCCAGGGGATCCTGCAATAAAGTTGTAATATCTCTGAAGATGACACCTTTGATAGGCCAATCCGGGATGGACCTGACTTTGCTTTTAATGTAGTCACAGGCCTTCTGATAATCATAGTTCACAGCCGAGGAGGAAGTCGGGGATTTCATTTTGCACCTTCTTGTTGGGAAAGTCGATGAATGGTTTCCAATAGTATTTTTTTAACATTATCAACATTATTATTAAAAATTGCCAAAATATCCTGCCAGACGGGCATTTGCTCGTCTTCTTTCCAGCAGTCGTAATCCGTCGACATGGCGATAACCGCATAGGGAATACCGGCCTCTTTTGCCAGCGCAGCTTCTGTTGCGACGGTCATATTGATGATATCCGCTCCCCACAGGATAAACATCTTTGATTCCGCTCTGGTTGAGAATCGGGGACCTTCAATGGTTACCAGCGTTTTATTTTTGTGAACCCTGAATCCCATTGCGGAGGCAACGGAATAGAGCAGATCGCTTAAGTTTTTATCAAAGGGGTCCGCCATAACCTCATGAAACATACCCTGACTGAAATCATCGTGGAAGGTATTGATTCTGCGTTTGGTAAAGTCTATAAACTGGTCGGGTATAATAAAGTCGCCTCTTTGAATTTCGGACTTTAAACTGCCGCAGGCATTGGTCGCAATAATATGGGTGGCGCCTGAATCCTTCAAGGCCTGAATATTGGCGCGATAATTTACATGGGTCGGGCTAAACTGATGACGATTGCCGTGGCGGGCCACAAAAACAAGCTCAATATCATTTAGCTTGCCGGAATTAACCGATATTTCGCCGTAGGCCGTCGCCCGATTTTGACTTTGCAGATCTTTTATAATATCAGGATCATCTAATCCGGAACCACCGATAACTCCGATCTTCATTAAAGACTCCTTTCCGCGACTCACACAATGTGGTTATCATCCTGAATTTTGCTCAGCAAAATAAAATAGCAAAAAAAGCGCTTAAGGTAAAGGATTTTAACTCAAATAATTAAGCCGCCGGGGCTTCGATCAAATAAGCTTCATCAGTTTTCAAAA
Organism: uncultured Acidobacteriota bacterium; assembly: GCA_963781755.1. Taxonomy (GTDB): domain Bacteria; phylum Acidobacteriota; class Thermoanaerobaculia; order Multivoradales; family JAGPDF01; genus JACTMI01. The sequence continues at coordinate 237,189 of CAWAGZ010000007.1, read as the reverse complement.
ACCCTATCCACCTCTGAATAGCCCATATATCAAGGCGGCTTAATTAACAGGATGCTGATAGCGGCCATCTGCTCCTTGACACCCATCTCTGCCCTAATCTATACTTTGGGCAACTTAAATTCCCGTGAGCACCCGACCTTCGGATCACTGCGACAAAATTGTTGGGGACCCTGACAACAGTTTAATGACCTTGTGGGAGCGGTTTTTAACCGCGATCAACCCGCTCAAGTCAACATCTGTAATCGTGGTTAAATACCGCTCCGGCCAACTATTAACTCCAGTCTGAAAATGACATGAATTTAATAAAATTTCATGTGCGCGCAATTGTAAATAAAAAAGGAAATGGGCAACATGACGGTAAATGATCTCGTGGCACGTTTTGACCTGCAGGTTGCGGCCGGTGAAAAAGGCCTTGAACGTAAAATCGCAGACGGCTACTGCGGCGATCTGCTCAGCGAAATAATGGCCAATGCCCCCGAAGGCTGTGTCTGGTTGACAATTCAGGGACATCAAAACATTGTGGCGGTCGGCGTCCTGCGTGAAATGGCCGGCATCATCATAACCGGCGGCCGGACACCGGATGATGAAACCCTGCACAAGGCAAATCAGGAAGGCATTCCTATCCTGCTTTCGCCCGACTCGGCCTATCAACTTGCAGGGCAGCTGTATGCCATCGGAGTGGGCAATCCTTAAGAAAGAGAATGACGAATGACGAATGTCGAAGATACTCTGAAAAAATACAAGGCCGACCTGCACATCCACAGCTGTCTATCGCGCTGCGCGGATTGGGATATGAGTCCCAGACCGATTATCCAAAGAAGTCAGGAAGTGGGGCTTGATTTAATTGCGATCTGCGATCATAATACAGCGAAAAATGCCGAGGCAGCCGTGCGCGAAGGCCAAAAAAAGGCCTTCACGTTCCGCCGGGCATGGAAATCCGCTTTTATTGAAGACATTGGAAAGGTGTGGACCGTATTCCGGATGGCGGGGCCCACCGTCGAAGAGGTCCGCCAATCATTATTGCAACTTGACGGAAGGAGGAATGTGGTCTGATTGCATGAGCTGTCACTTCACATTCTGGATATTGCCGAAAACGGCATTACCGCCGGGGCCGACTGTATTCAAATTCTGATCAATGAAAATCGAAAGGAAGATTTACTGACGATTGCCATTACGGACAACGGACGAGGTATGCCGGCTGAAAAACTCAAAAACCCCACCGACCCGTTTATTACTTCCCGCACGACCCGCAAGGTAGGAATGGGTCTGTCGCTGCTGGCCGCAGCGGCCGAGCGATGTGACGGAAGGCTTGCAATTGAGACTGAAGCCGGCCGCGGGAGCCGGGTTACGGCCACCTTCCGCTACACTCATATTGATCGCGCGCCCGTCGGGGATATGGCCGTAACGATAACGACCTTAATTATGGGAAATCCGCGGGTTGATCTTGTTTACCGCCACATTATCGACGCCGAGGAATTCATGCTGGACACCAGGGATCTCAAAGAGGGATCGGCGGACAATACCCTGGCGGATCCGGTCATCCTGCATCATTTATCCCAAAGTATCCGCAATTCTCTCAACCGGCTGGCATTAAAAGACGGCACGTCTGAACCAACGGAGGATAGTCATGGCTAAATTAACAATTGATGATTTGAAAAAAATAAAGGCGGAAACCGCCAAGAGCACTTCCCTGCGTGATGGTGCAGCCGATGTAAAAATCACCGTTCACATGGGAACCTGTGGCATTGCCGCCGGAGCGCGTGGGGTGATGAACGCGCTGATGGAGGAGATGGCCCAGACCGATCGCCAGGACATTCGGGTGTTCACATCCGGCTGCATGGGCATGTGCAGCAGTGAACCCAACGTAACGGTTGAAATTAAGGGCGCCGCACCGATTGTCTATCAAAAAATGGAAGCCAACCGGATGCGCCAGGTGTTTAAACGGCATGTGCTTTTGGGTGAAGTCCAAAAGGACTTCGTGTTGGCGAAGAAGTGACCATAATACACGACAAGTTAAAGAATGCTTAATATCCGAGTAAGCAAATAAAGACATACAGGAAGTTTCTTATGAACGTCGACGGAAAAGACATTCGCACGATCTGGCTTGCTGAAGATCAAAAAGCAGTAAAAATTATCGACCAGCGTAAACTGCCCCATGAATTTATAGTGGTGGATCTGAAAACGGTGGACGACGCCGTCACAGCCATCAAAGACATGTACGTCAGGGGGGCGCCTCTAATCGGAGCCACCGGAGCTTACGGCGTTTATTTAGCCGCCCTGAACGCACCCGACACCCGCATCGACGATGACTATATGACAAAGGCAGCCGAACGCATCAAATCCGCCCGGCCGACGGCCGTCAACCTCGCCTGGGGGGTGGACAGGGTTTTGTCTGCAGTACTGACCACCGCGGATCCTGCTGCGAAAATTGATGCAGCCCGCCAAGCCGCCGATGCCATCACCGAAGAGGAAGTGGCCAATTGCCGCCGCATCGGCGAGCACGGTTTGACCCTGATAGAGCAGATCAGCCGCCGGAAGCAAGGGCAGACCGTCAATATTCTCACCCACTGCAATGCCGGATGGCTGGCCTGTATTGAACACGGCACGGCTACGGCCCCCATCTATGCCGCCTTTGATCACGGTATTGATATCCACGTCTGGGTGGATGAGACCAGACCGCTCAATCAGGGCACCCGCCTGACAGCCTGGGAGCTGGGCAAACACGGGGTCCGGCATACCATTATTGCGGACAACGCCGGCGGCTATCTGATGCAGCACGGCAAGGTGGATATAGTGATCGTGGGCACGGATCGAACGGCGGTGTCCGGTGACGTCGCCAATAAAATCGGTACCTACTTAAAAGCCCTGGCTGCCTGGGACAATCAGGTGCCCTTCTATGTAGCCCTGCCCTCCAGCACATTTGACTGGAACATCAAAGACGGCATCAACGAAATCCCCATCGAACAGCGCGATCCGGACGAGATAAGATATGTTTACGGTCTGGCCGGGGATCACACCACCCATGTATTGATTTGTCCCCGAGAGAGTCCGGCCGCCAATTTTGCTTTCGATGTCACGCCGGCCAGGTATGTCACCGGATTTATTACCGAGCGTGGAATTTGCAAGGCCACGGAAGCCGACATCCGCAGGCTGTTTCCGGAAAAAGGCAAATGACCTAGAATAGAAGGGGAGAGGGTGAGAGGGTAGGAGGGTAAGAAGGTAAGAAGGGGAGATGCAGGGGAGGCTGGGAGGCTGGGAAGTTGGGAAGTCGAGAGGCTGAGAGGGTATGAAGCTGAGAAGATCAGAAGATTAGAAGCTGGGAAGCTGCGAAGCGGATTGGGGCAGTTTTTCGGCATTCCTGTTTCCACAAGCCATCAACTAGTAACTGTCAACCATGAACTATCATCTATCAACTATGAACAATGCACTATTAACTCAATAAACCAAATCAACTTAATCAACAAATTAACGAGGATTTGGAATGCTGACCGATCTGGAAAAAAAAATCATTGCTTCGATACAGGAAGATATGGCGATAACCGCGCGGCCCTATCTTAAAATTTCAGAAAAACTGGGGATCTCTGAAGAGACATTGCTTGAAACTCTGCAAAAACTCTGTGAACGGGGGATCATCCGTCGTTTCGGCGCAACCCTGCGCCACCAGAAAACAGGGTTTACCGCCAATGCCATGGCCGCCTGGAAGGTTGATGAAGACCGCGTTGAGACGGTCGGCAACCAGATGGCATCATTCAAACAGGTTTCCCACTGCTACCGCCGCAATCCCACTGACCGCTGGCCCTACAATCTCTACGCCATGATTCATGCCAACGACAAAGAATCCTGCCGCCAGGTCGCCCGCCGGATGTCGCGGGAAACAGAGGTTGAAGACTACGCGCTGCTTTTCAGCCGCAAGGAGCTGAAGAAAATCTCGATGGTATACTTTCCTTCCGATGAAGATGATTGAATCCGGAGGGTGTTCATTTTGATCGAAATGGGAATATGGCGCATACCCTCAACCGTAGGTAAACCCTCTTCCAGACGCCTTGCACCAGAAATCGCGTATGAAACGTCATCTGAGCCCCTATTGGATCTGATCATAGGGTGCGTGCCGGATAATTTCCCCTTCAATCAGGTAGATTACCTCTTCGGCGATATTGGTGGTGTGATCGGCCAGACGTTCAATGTGGCGGGTGATCAGCAGCAAATTGATTAAGTAGCCGATCTTATCCGGATTTTCTTTCATCGCCTGTTTAATTTGATCGTAGGCTTCCCTTTTAATTTTGTCGACTTCATCATCCAGCATGACAACCTTGAAGGCGATTTCGGTATCCAGATTCACCAGGGCATCCAGGCTCATTTTCAGCATGTTTTGGGCTTTTTCCCCCATGGCTGAACAGTCGAAGAAAAAATCGGACAGATCCCGCTTGGCAATAACATCGATCCGCTCGGCAATGTTAACCGCCTGGTCGCCGATCCTTTCAAGGTCGTTGTTGATTTTGATGACCGCGATCAGAAACCTTAAATCCACCGCCACGGGCTGATGCAGGGCGAGAATTTTAAGGCACTCCTCTTCGATTTCAACCTCCATCTCATCAATTTCATAATCGGTCTTAATTATCTGGTGCGCCAACTCGGCATCATTGTTATCGATTGCATTCAGAGCCATGCGCACTCTTTCTTCGACCATGGCGCCAAGGGAAAGAATCTGCTTTTTAATTTTCTCCAATTCGCGGGAGAAATGCTTTCGAATCATTTTTTCCATGGATTTACACCTGTATGCCAATTAATGCGCCCTGAAAAGCAGCACATTCCGGGTTATATAGGGTTCTTGAAAACCTGCAGCAACTTCACTCTTAAGCGCCTATCACGGTTAACATGCCCATATTTCGTTAGAAAATTGTTAGGGCGGTATTAGGAATCGGCTAATTCGTTCCGAATGCACCTATATAGTTAGACTTTTAAAAATTAACACACTTTTTTTGAGAAGTCGGATTCCCCTGCAAAGTGATTTTCATCCATATACACTAAAACAGCCTCCCGCGGCTAATATATTTTTAAAGTATTCCTTAAATAATCTCGTGTGAAACTACATTTAGTTTCTTCCACGATCAGACTGGACGCTCGCGGCCAGAGGCGGCGCTTATATGAAACTACCTTAAATTCGATGCCATTTTTACGAAGTGTCTCACCGCCGAGTGGAGAGCAGGCGCGCGCATGCAACATAACGTCGCATCACGTTTCCTGCTCCCCCTCTAAAATTCCGTACGTTGGGTTTTCCCCAGTACGGCTTCAAACTGAAATTCAGCTGCGACCTTCGCTGAAAAGACACAGGGTTTAAGTGCGAGGCCCACATGCACCATGCACCTTACAACTTATACGCAACTAAAGCTGTGACGCTCTGCTCCTGTGGCCCATTAGGCATGTCTGGCGGAGCCTGATGCTTCCACAGCCTATCCAGTCCAGAGGCCCTTAGCTCTCCAGGTGTTATGTTGTCACTCCAGATCATCGCTTAATATGGCCTCATCCGAGTCTGTCTGCCCCTCCCAATGGCTTATTTTCTTCGTCCATTGGGTCTTTGCCCTACGGCCTCGTATGGGCTGGAACAGACAGATTCCCCAATTTGCTCCGCGTATCTGTGACTCCGTGCCATCTTCCGTACCCCGGCGGTCCTGTCGGGTGCATCTGGTTGTTTCTTCCCCAACAGTAATAGCCTTCGCCATCTCTGCACAGGCTCGGCAACCGCATCCCACACACGCCGGTTCTCATGTGGGCTGCGTAACGAGGCTGCAAAGTTCGCTTTATGCTACGGCCCGGAGTCTTGCTAGCCCTTCACCGGCAAGGACGTTTACGATCGAGCTTTCGCCTGGCTGGGTCACCCCATGCAGACGTCGATTATAACTATACGGCAAACAACCAATTACCGCAGCCGGACTTTCACCGGCAAGATACGCGGCCCTATGGGCTGCAAGCTGAGAGCGCAGAGAGCGCGGAGATTAATTAAAATTTTCTTTCTCGGCGTTCTCGGCGGGCTCTGCGGTGAACTATCATGTTTCTTTTTCGATCAGATCGGCCGTTGTTTTGGCTGGCGGCTGCGCTGAAACCTGAAACCATGAACCGATTTGACCTATGGCAGAGCCGATCATCTCTGACCTGGCCCTGAGAACCAGGTTTTCAATGTTGGAATAAAATTTTGCCTTATCTTCAACCCGACGGCAAGGTACAGGTGGGAGTGGCCTTTCAGGACCGCAAACCCAAAGGGATTTATAGTGTAACGATTACCGCCAGCCAAAACAACCCCGACAAGCCCGGACCCAAAAGACTGCACCAGGAGATTCTGGAACACGTTATCAAGCCTGTTTTCAAAGATGAATCCATACGGCCCGACAAGCGCACCCGAATATTCATCAATCCGGATGGACCCTATCTGGGCGGACCGACCCATCACTCGGGTCTTACCGGAAGAAAGAGTGCCGTGGACACCTATGGCGAATACGCGCGCCACAGCGGCGATGCGCTGAGCGGCAAAGATCCGCTGCGGATCGATCGGGTGGGGGCCTATGCCGCACGTTATGCGGCCAAGAATGTTGTGGCGGCGGGTCTGGACGGTCCGCCGGGATCGGTTTTGTCGGCCCGCAGATCCGTTTCGAAAAGCCGCCGGGCATAGCTGCAAAGCGTTTTTTGCGGCAGCCGGACCCAGCTGTTTTCCCATACTCCGTCCGGGTTGCTGCCGAGCCAATCGTCAAGCGCATTGAGGACTTTGCGGGAAGTGCTTCCGGTTTCGGTGTTGCGTAGAATATTTTTATAGTAGTTGGATTCCTTTCTTCAGAAAGCAGTTAGGTGGTGCCATTAGTAATTCCTTTGGTTTCCTCTATTTTTCCCATAATGCCACCGAACTATTTGAATTATATTAAAATTTTATTTTTTTTGGTTTGGGCATTTTTTTTTGAATCCTAATAAAATCCTAACAATTCCGTTGTATCCACTCCCCGGATATAGTTCCGGGCGGGTGAGGATAATCCTTGCCCCTGCCCGGCAGGTTAAGCAAGCTATGGCCGGGGCGGGCTTTACGCCCCCTCCCGAACGGGGTGCATGAACCTGGAAATAGCTCAATTTAGGTAGAAATAAACCGGATAGTGAGAGGGAGAGCCTCATGATTTCAGCCAATTGCAATATTCGAGAATTTATCATAAAGCTGGAAAATAAAGATTACTTTGAAATGATCTACTTACTGGATAAAGAGGCGACTGAAGCTGAAAGACAATTACTTGGGCCTCAAAAAGAGCTGGTTGAAGGTCAGATTTGTGGATCCGAATACGTCAGCAATCTGAAAAATCTTATTTTCTATTTAAGGTACGGTGCCAGGCGCAGGGGGTTGCAGAATGAGCATATCAAGCTGCTGGACTCTATTTGCGGGAAAATTGGAATCCATGGTCAGGGTTGAATGGATATAGGGTAGAAGAATCTCCAGAGTCTGTTGCACCTCGGACCCCTCATGCTGTGAACCATTGCTGAACACGGCATCTAAGGGCTCACTCAAAAATAACTTCACATTTTATACGCCGCTGCATCCCGCCTGGCTGCGTTGCGAAAGCTCGGAATATCCAGATATTCCTGCGTTTTCGCGCCTTGCCGGCCGGGCGCCGCAACGCCTAAAATTGTGAACTTATTTTTTCGTGAACCCTAGCCTTCCCCTTATTTTGAAAAGCTGTATGTCTTTTTGCCCTGTGCCCGCAGTCTGAACAAGCCCGTATTCGTTACCCTTACGCGTAGGTCTTCCTCATTCAGGTAGTGGTCGCTGAAAGACAAAGTGCCATTCGACTTTAACACCCTGTGCAGCTCCTTCAGCACATCATCGGGTTGGAGGAGTTTATGAAACGTGTCGTACAGCAGGACCACGTCAACATCGCTGTCCGGCAATCCGGCTTTGCAATCAGAGCAGTCGGAAAAAGGGATCTGTAGCAAGGGGAAAAAATTCTCAATAGAAGAAAAATAATGATGGCGAATAGGTACGTGAGGGATATCCTATATTAACTGGATAGCCCTCACTTTGTTTATCTGAAAGCAATAGATAGCTGTTAGAGTTTGCTTTATTTCCAATGACCCCATTTTCCGTGGCCCGGTTTTCTATGACCCGGAACCGAAACAATCCCATCGTCGATTGCGAAGCTGCCGTCGTAGTTGATGACTGCCCAGGCGGTCCTGGTGGCAGGGTCGACACCGTAGGTTCCCAGTCCGTAGCTGGATTGCCAGGGTCCGGATACAAACTCGGGCGTACCGTCGAAGTTCATGTCAACTGCGTTTACCCAGTTGCCATCTTCGTCTTTAGTGGCAATCCCGAATCCGCCGCTCGGCAGGTGACCTCGGCCATCGAAGCTCATGGAAAGCACGTATTCGTCCGTCTCCTCACCCGGCAACATTGATATACCTCCGAGAGTAAGGATGTCGCTGGCCAGGCCGGGTTCTGCTTTGGCCCAACCGGTTGTAACGTCTTTGCTGATTGGTTTGCCATAATTGGTAGTGCTGGCGTCACCATTGGTCCCGGAAAGAATGGACATCGAGGTGCCCTTAAAGCCGTTCTCCATGGCAGAAGCTTTGGACGTATCATCACTAATAGTATTGTATGAGCCGCCCTGCGCGACAATTGGGTCCAGCCCGTTCAGGTTGTAAGTGACAGTAGACATCTTGACGAAGTCGAAGCCGCCGCCATCAGGCCCGTAATATCCGCCCCCGGTGGTATCACCGTAGTAGTCAATGGTTACCTGGGTCCCGTCCACGGTGAAGATGTAGTAACCGATACGGCCGAGGTCCTGCTGTATGGGAACATCATTGGCTGAAGCCGGTCCTTCCGGGGTGTAGAACTTGGAGCTGTCGGATTGGGTGATGAGCTGGTGGACGTGATGCTCGCCATCGGGACTGGTAACCAGGGACAGGTGGTGGTGATGGTCGTGCCCGGAGATAACCAAGGGGACTTTGTTGGCTTCCATAGAAGCGATGAAATCGCTCTCGGCGGCCTGCTTGGCAGCCAGGGCTGCCTGGTCTTCGGCTGAGAGGGAGCCGACATCAACACCATATCCGTCGCCGGGATCGTTTCCGATAGGTCCGCCGAACATGTTGTCTTTATGATTGCCGCCCAGAATATTCTTATGGACGAAGACAAAAGCGTGAGTATCGGCGGGGCGGCTGGAAAGTGTGGAGTCGATCCAGTCCATCTGGTCGGGAATGGTGCTGGAATAATAGTCGCCGGCGACGTTGAACTGGTCAAGCAGCATAAAAGTTGCGTTCTTGTACTGGAAGGCGTAAGATACGCTGTTGTTGCGGAAATTGACGCTGGCAGGTTCGGAGAAATTGGTTCCCACCGTGAAGGTCTTGCCGGTCTTGACGGCCGGAGGATTATAGGTCAGGTCGGCGGCGGGAATCAAATCGGTGGTAATATCGGCCGGAGTATTGTTGTTGATACCGGTGCCGATCTGGGGGAAAGCGTAGCGCATTTCAAGACCTGAGTTTAAATAATCACCATGCGCGGCTTCATGATTCCCTCGGAGAGGATAAAAACCGATACCGGCATTATAGAGGGTCTGGGCGTAGAGGGCACGCGTATCAATATTGATTTGGCTGCCACTATCGCAGGTATCGCCGACGGCTATCACGAGCTTAACGCCCTCTTCAATAAACTTCTGGTCGATTTGGGCTATAATATTAGCTGCTACAGTATTGGGGTTGTAGCCATCATCAGTTTTCGTCCACTGGGTATCCGAAATAACGCCGACCTTCCAGGATTTTGCCGATGCCGGTCCGGCTGCCATGAGGACGACCAGAGCAACTGCCAGAACAAAAAATGTTTTCAAATATGACTTTGCTTTCATTGAAAATACTCCTTTTCTCAAAAATGGTGTGAATTGATGTTACATTACAAGCAATCTTGTCCTACAAGTATTTGAGACTATTTTTCTGTCGGTCGCATCACCTCCCTTCCTTGACACACTTTCACGGCCATTATTTTATTCAGGCTGAAGCGGTTGATGGAACTGTATCGATCTGATGGAATGTTCCTTGCTGCTTAGCTTTCGGGGCTACCGATGTTAACCTCGCTGATGTAGCACCGGTTCACCACGGAGAGCCGCAAAACCCGAATCTCGAACCTGGCGTTCAGGATTTGGGCTTTTTGGTACCCCGGGGCAGGGTCAGTAAAGCTGCTTCTTGAAATAGATTTTGAGGTTATGATTCCATCGCTTTGCAAGGATTTTGTGAGCGGTTAGATAAAATTTGGTTAAACTTTTGAGACGATAAGAGATCCTTTGTCTTGGGGGCTGGTTATAAGGGGTTTGCCATATCCCGTGGGACGCAGGACCTATCCTCAGGAAGACACGCAACATCTTTGGCGGCGGGTTTGCCGTATTAAATTCATTAATTACCTACCACTTTCAACCGAGACTTCCGGTTTAGAGGTCTATAACCCTTCTCAATCAAATGAAATATGGAACGATGGAATATTGGAAATCAAAAAGGGTTGGAAACATTTTGAAACGGATTTACTGCTGGCAGCGGCCATGGAATTAGAGGTGCGGTTCGAGTTTGATACCTGAATTTTGCACGCAAATCACATTCACAGCGTTCGAAGTGACACCGTGAGGATTGACTTCGATCGCTGTTTGGTTTTAAAAATTCAGGTATCAGTTATTTTTATGCCGTGCAAAATCGAGGTCTTTACTCAACGGGAAAGGGTCTACGAGTCTCACTATGGAAACCGATGCCAAAGATCGTCCACCAGTCAACCTACCGCCGCCGCTCATCTTTTTTGTGTTGCTGGGTGCCGGTTTTTTGCTGGATTATCTTTTTCCATTAAAATATTTCAGGCTTTTGGACATCACTGCCGTCAAACCGGAAGAATCATATCTGCAGCGCCCTTTCGGCAGCCGGTATCTGGCATACAGGGCCGAAGTCAGACGGTGGCTTTAAAATCCTCCGCATCAACCCGGCTGAATGTATCTTCCTGAGGGGTTATTTTCGTTTTAATTCACTCATTTCTAACATCTTCCTAATAAAAGTCTAAAGCATCAATCCTACTATTACTCCGGCCGCAAACCCTTATAGCACCATCAAAATATATTCGGAAATTCTATAAAACTGACTATTCGGCTGAGGTTTAAGTATGCAATTTAAAGTATCATGCTTTGAAGTCAAAAAATTGGGAGAGGATGAGTGGCAGGAAGCCTCCGAGAGAATGGTCCTGGAAAAATTGGCGGAATGCTTTGACCCGGTTACCCCGGTCCTGACGAAAATGATGGAAGGCAATGAGGTCGTTGCACAGCGAGAAATATTTCGAATCAGATGTTAGGCTTAGAAAGGAGAAAAAATATGGGCGAATTGTTTCTTCAGCATGATGCATTCACATATTTATTTGATACTGATTTGCTTAAACTCTTCCAGTTGCAAGGCAGTCAGTCTGTAGAGATCGATAATCCTGAAACCGTACGCAATGTGCGGCTCTATTCTTCTGAAATCAGCCGGGAGCGGGCGTTCAAGATGGCCGAAGGATGTCATAACTGATTTTTTATGAACCGTGATACGTCGTTCGGCGGGGATAAACCCCGCCGCTGCACAAATTAATTCATATGGATAGGATATGTCTGTTAGGGGGATATTAGCGAATCATTAGAAATGAATGAAAAATGTAGGCCTTCGGCCGGTTGGCCCGTTGGCCGGTTGGCCCGTTGACCCGTTGGCCCGTTGACCCGTTGGGCCCCTGGCTCCCGTTGACCCGTTGACCCGTTGGCCCGTTGACCCGTTGGCCCGTTGACCCGTTGGCCCGTTGACCAGTGGGCCCGTGGGCCTTTTATCTCGTTGACAGGTGGGCCTGTTGACTGGTTGTTCTCTTGGCTGGTTGCCCTGCTTCAATACACCGGCGAACCGGCGAACCGGCACACGGGACAACCGGCCAACCGGCACACGGGCCAACCGGCAAACCGGCTAACTGATAGGCAGGTGGATGGTGAAGGTGCTGCCCTTGCCGAGCGTGCTGTCCACGGTGATATTGCCGCCATGGGCCTGGGCAATGTGTTTGACAATGGCAAGTCCGAGACCGGTGCCGCCCATTTTGCGGCTGCGCGCTTTGTCCACCCGATAAAATCTTTCAAAAAGCCGGGGCAGATGTTTTTTCGCAATGCCGATGCCCTGATCTTCAACACTGATCTGAATTTCCGAGCCGTTCCGCCAAGCTTTAAGATGAATGACACTCTCGGGTTCGCTGTATTTAATGGCATTGTCCAGCAGGTTAACCATCGCCTGCTCGAGCAGTGAGCTGTCAAATTTGGCTGAAATCTGCTCATCGCCGGCGATGGCAACGGTGATATTTTTTTCCTCGGCCTTCGGACGGCATAGTTGCATTACAGAGCGAAAAACATTGCCGATGTTTCCCTCTTCTAGCTTAACGGTCTTGCCTTCATCTTCCTGCTCGATTCTGGAAAGAGCGAGCAGATCCTCGACGATGGAGCTCAGGCGGTCCACATGTTTTTGAATGATGCCCAGAAATCGCCTGGCCTCCTCCGGATTGTCGACACTGCCCTGGTGCAGGGTTTCCACAAAGCCCTTGATAGCCGTCAGCGGGGTTTTGATCTCATGCGAGACATTGGCCACAAAGTCGCGCCGCATGTTCTCCAGGCGTCTGAGTTGGGTGACGTCATTGAATACCACCAGGGTTCCGATATGGTCTTTATTGGCGTCCAGCAGAGGGGAGCTCTGCAGGTGCAGCGTCTTTTCGCCCTTATGATACAGACCGATGTCGTCTTCTTTGGGAACCTTGCTGGATATGGCCCGGCCGACAAACTGCTGCAGCACCGAATTGCGAATGACTTCCTGCAGGTCCCGGCCCTGGTACTTTTCGGGGTCGCAGTCGAAAAAATCGGTTGCCGCTGCATTCATGTTTATAATCCTTTCCTCATTGTCGACGGCAATGACGCCTTCCAGCATGCTGGCCAGCACGGTCTCCAGTTCATTGTGCTGGCTGACAATAGTTTTGATGCGACGGTCAAGCTGGGCGGCCATCTGGTTCAGGGCCTCGGCCAGACTGGCCAATTCTTCGGAATCCGGCGCCGCCAGGCGGTGGGTTAAATCACCGTCCGCGAAATGATCTGCGCCCTTTTTCATTTCTTCGATGGGCCGGCTGATGCGGCGTGAAATCAACAAACTGATGCCGGCGGCCATCAAGGCAATTAAAAGACCGCCGAGTGCGATTTTGATCTGGATCGACTGCAGCTCCCGGTCAATCGATGTCGTGGGCAGGGACGCTCTTATTACCCCGTAGGTGGCATTACCCTGCTGCAAAGGGACAGCGACATACATCATTTTTTGCTTGAGTGTTTTGCTGTAGCGCCGGGACAGGCCGGTATGGCCTTTAAGTGCTGTTGCAATTTCAGGCCGCTCGGCATGATTATCCATCACCCGGGGTGATTCACGGGAGTCGCCCACGACTTGCCCGTCGGGCAATATGACGGTGATGCGGGTGGCGGATTTTTCGCCGATTTCCTTGCAGACGGCGTCCACTGCGGCAGCATCCAAAGGCGTCAGGTGGGCGGTGATTTGCTTTTCGACCAGTACGGCGCGGATTTTCAGATCCGCTGCGGTCTGGTCCATGAAAAAATGGTGCAGCGAACTGGAGGCATACCAGCTGACCGCCAATACCGAGAGCACCGTGATCAGCAGATATGAAGGAAACAGCTGCCAGATCAGTCTTTTTTTCCTATTCATTGTTTTCTTTGAACCGATATCCGACACCTCGGACGGTTTCAATGTACCGGCTGGATGGACCCAGTTTTTTTCGCAATCCCACGATTTGGACGTCCACGCTGCGGTCGGTAACCGGGTAGTCGTCACCGCGCACGGCATCCACAATGTGGCTGCGGGTAAACACCCACCCCGGTCGCCGGGCCAGAAGATACAGCACCTGAAACTCGGTATATGTCAAATCAACAGCCTGACCGGAGACCAGAACACTGCGCCGGCCGAGATCTATCTCCAGATCATAGATCCGAAGCATGGATACATCTCCCTCATCCGGCTTGCCGGTTTTGCGGCGCAGGATGGCCCGCACTCTTGCAATCAGCACCCGGGGGCTGAACGGCTTGGTCACATAGTCATCGGCGCCCAGTTCCAGACCGGTGACAATGTCGGCCTCCTCACCCTTGGCCGTCAGCATCAGAATCGGAAAATTCCCGGTCTTTGGGTCGCTTTTTAATTTTTTGGCCACATCCAGTCCGTCGATACCGGGCAGCATGAGATCGAGAACGACCAGATCAAACACTTCTGCCCGGGCCTTTTTCAGTGCATCTTCCCCGGTCAACGCCCCGGTAACCTGATACCCTTCTTTTACCAGATTGTATCTGATCAGCTCGAGGATATCCTCCTCATCTTCAACCACGAGAATCCGTTCTTTTGGCATCGCCTTGTCTCACCGTTTTGACAATGGAATTTATCTTGCTTTGTAATTTATTTTTTCCCGGTGAGCAATCTATTTCTTTATTGTTATCATAACGTTAGATTGCGGTTAAATTTGTGCTAGCCTTTTGATGCGACAGACACAGCCGGCGGCACTAAAAGAAACACGGTGATAATTCCAGTTATTCCGGCACCGGCCGGAATTTGTTCAAATTTCACACTTAATACTTTCAGTTGACTTTATAAATTATCGGGTTAATATTAAACCATGATTAAACGAAAGTTGTTTTCAGAATTGGTGGGCCATCTTCCGCAAAAGGAGATGAGCCTGATAATCGGCCCCCGTCAGGCCGGCAAAACGACCCTGATGGAGATGTTGCAGGCACATCTGGAAAAGAGCGGTGAGCGCACGCTGTTTCTAAACCTCGACGTCGAGTGGGACAGACTTCATTTTGAATCTCAGGCAGCTCTTCTAAAAAAAATTGAATTGGAGCTGGGCCGACGGCGCGGTTACGTTTTTATCGATGAAATTCAGCGCAAAGGTGATGCCGGTTTATTTTTAAAGGGCCTTTTTGATCTCAACTTGCCTTATAAATTTATCGTTTCCGGTTCCGGCAGCCTGGAGCTGAAAGAAAAAATCCATGAATCGATGGTCGGCCGCAAACGACTGTTTGAATTATCCACCCTGACCTTCGAGGAATTTATCAATCACCGAACGGACTATCGGTATGAAGAAAATATTGCCGAGTTTATGGCAATTGAAACGGACAATGCCCGGCAGCTGCTGTCTGAATACATGCAGTTCGGCGGGTATCCCCGGATTGTTTTAGCTTTGGAACAAGTTGAAAAGCTTCGTCTCATCGATGAAATCTACCGCAGTGTCCTGGAAAAGGATATTGCCTATCTTTTAAAACTTGACAAGCCTGATGTTTTCAGAGCGCTCATCAAGATTCTTGCCGGCCAGATCGGGCAGTTGATGAACTACACTGAGCTGGCATCGACATTGAATGTGTCTTTTGCCACTGTTAAAAACTACCTCTGGTATGCTCAAAAAATATTCATAGTGGAACTTATCCCACCCTATGCGCGCAATGTCAGAAAAGAAATCAGCAAATCACCCGTGCCTTATTTTTGGGATTTGGGCCTCAGAAACTATTCCCTGGGACTGTTCGGACACCTTGAAAGCCCAATGGAAAAAGGGTTTGTCTTTGAAAACCTGGTCTTTTTACTTTTAAGGCAAAAACTAAGATTCAAAGCCGCCAAGTTGAATTACTGGCGAACAAAGGATAAAGCCGAGGTGGATTTTGTGATCGAAGCCGGTAAAAGACTCATTCCGGTGGAGGTTAAGCATAAGCAGCTTAGACAGGATAAGGTGCCGGTATCCTTGCGCAGTTTCATCGACAAATACCAGCCGGAGCGAGCCTTTATTATAAATTTTGGTTTGAACAAAACCATTGAAATCAACCAGACAAAAGTTTGCTTTATGCCGTTTCATGAACTGCTGAGTCAAAGCACGGTATTTTAAAGATCTCGACTTTAAACCGGCCCGCATCAAAGATCCGGTTGTCTGAGGTCCCTTTTTATGATGCACAAGGTTGATAAGGTCGTCGAGAAAGGTACCGAAAATTCCACCTACTAATGAATCACGCAAGCACCCCGGTGCCATTCTCTGGAGCTGCGCAGCTGGCAAAAATCCCAAAAAAAGACAGGATAAAATTCGTGCTTTATATATTTCGCGTTTTCGTGATAAAAAAAATAGAAGATGTCCTTTCTTCTTAGGATCGCGATCACTTGACCGGTAATGCACCCCATATTCTTCTGATCAATCCCTGGATCCACGATTTTGCCGCCTACGATTTCTGGGCCAAGCCTCTGGGACTGCTCATCATTGCAGGCCTGCTAAAGGCGCACGGCATTGCGGTTTCCTATATCGACTGTCTGGACCGTTTTCATCCCCGGGCCGCTAAAACCGATCCTGCGGCCAGATACGGCCGGGGTCCGTATCTTAAATCCCGCATCCCTAAACCGGCCGGGTTGGATGACGTCCGCCGTAAATTCTCACGCTACGGTATCAAACCGCAATGGTTCCAGGAAGATCTTCTTGGACTGGCCCCACCCGATCTTGTGCTGATCACCTCGCTGATGACATACTGGTACCCGGGGGTGCAGGAAACCATTGCAGCTGTCAGATCGGTTTTTCCGCATACGCCGATCGTGCTGGGCGGCATCTATGCCCGATTATGCGCTGAGCATGCCGGAAGCAATTCCGGCGCCGATCATATCGCCGTCGAGCCGGCGGAAAAATGCTTAATGGCCCTGTTGTGTGACTTTACAGGCTACTCGGCCGCACCGGCATTTGATCCGTTAAATATGGATTCCTACCCCTACCCTGCCCTGGAATTGCAGACCAGGATTAATTATGTACCCCTGCTGACCACCAAAGGCTGCCCGTTTAACTGTGCCTACTGCGCTTCCCGTTTTTTGGAGCCCAACCCCCTGCGGCGCAGTCCGGAATCCGTTATTGAAGAGATCCGTTACTGGCACGGCCGGTATGGACTGATCGACTTTGTCCTGTACGACGACGCCTTTTTGGTGGATGCCGACCACCATGCCATTCCGATGCTGGAAGGCATCTGCGCAGCCGGTCTCAAGGTTCGTTTTCACACGCCGAATGCGCTCCATATTCGCGGCATCACCCCCGCAACGGCCCGGCTGATGCACCGGGCCGGTTTTACGACCCTGCGTCTCGGATTGGAAACAGCTGAATTTGAACACCGCCTGAAACTTGATCAGAAAGTCTCTCAGCACGAGTTTAACCGAGCGGTGACCTGCCTGATCGAGGCCGGTTTTGACAAAAAACGGGTGGGCGCCTATCTGCTGGTCGGTCTTCCCGGCCAGAAACTAAGCGCTATTGAGTATTCCATCCGGGCCGTTTCAGAAAGCGGTATATCGCCGGTGCCCGCGTATTACACCCCCATTCCGCATACGGCGCTGTGGCCTGAGGCGGTAGCGGCATCCCGCTACGATCTTGCTTCCGATCCGATATTCACCAATAACGCCATCCTCCCCTGCCGCAAAGAACCGTTTTCCTGGGAACTGATTTCGCATTTAAAGGATTTGGCGGCGAAATAAAAATGAAAGATGCTTTGCCGCTGAAGAATATTTATCATGGTGTAGTTATGAAAAAATTGATATTTTCGTCAAACAGTGCTAATTAATCTGCCCTGATAAGAAGCATTTGCAGGATTGTGAACTGTTAGTTGAAAATAGAAGAAAGTCGTTTGATCGAAGATCCGACGGGTTAATAGCATTATACTGCGCATGTTGAAGTAATGCCTGGTGGCAGTGGTTTTCAAATACGATTCTAAAGGGTGGTCCGACCGCGCTCATCGCGGTTTCCTCCAGCCCGCAGGGCTTACGCCCCGGAGGGAAAACCGCTCCCACAAACTTTTTAAACTATTTTCAGGTTCCAAAGAAGTTTCTTTTTCGATCAAACCGGCCGCTGTTTAGGCCGGCGGCGGCGCTGACACCTGACGCCCGAAACCTTTAAGTTTTTGACAGCCTGCTGTTTAAAACAAAGGCTCTGCCACAGTAAAGGAGAAAAATATTTATGCTTCACCTGAAATCCGCCGATTTAAAAAAACAGGCGATGGAAATACTGGCAATTCCCGTATGTGAAGATAAAGATATCCATGCAGACCCGTTGATTAAGGCCGTCGTCCGAAAAGCACTGGCCCTCAAGGAATTCAACGGAAAAAAGGACGAAGAAGTGACGCTTTACGATGTGCCGGATCTCAAGGCCCGGCGGGTAATCATGTTGGGTCTCGGCAAAGCCGAGAAACTTGACCTGGAAGCCTTGCGCTGCATGGCCGGCAGGACGGTTAAAAGTTGCATCAAGAAAGAACTGGCCGACCTGTGGTTCGCGGTCCCCGCGGCGGCCGGGATCGGCCTTGAGATGGCGGCGGTTCTGGAAGCCATGCAGGAAGGTGCTTTGCTCGGCAATCATATATTTAATAAGTACAAAGTAGAGAATAAAAAGACGGCCCTCAGGCAGATCATTTTTTTGACGACACCCCGGATCGTTAAAGATCTGCGCCGCCTGTGTTCCAGAGTTGCCGTTGTTTGTGAAGGAACCTGCCTGGCCCGCGACTGGATCAGTACCCCCTCCAACGAAAAGACACCGGAAAAATTTGCCCGGTCCATCGTCGAAATGGCTAAAAAACAGCGCCTTAAAATTCAGGTGCTCAGCGAAAACCAGCTGAAACAAAAAAAATTCGACGCCCTGCTGGCTGTGGCGGCCGGCAGCCAATGCAAACCCGGCCTGGTCCTGCTGGAGCACACGGTACCGGGCGCCAAAAAGACAGTGGCCCTGGTGGGCAAAGGGGTGACCTTTGACTCAGGGGGTCTTAATATCAAAACCGGCGGCTCCATTGCCGATATGAAATCGGATATGTCCGGGGCGGCTGCGGTTGCGGCCACGTTGATCACCGCCGCCCGGTTAAAAACCAAAGTCAACCTTATCGGCGCCATTCCCATTGTGGAAAATATGCCGTCGGGCAACGCCACCAGGCCCGGAGATATTATTCGAAGCTATGCCGGCAAAACCATCGAGATCGGAAACACCGATGCCGAAGGACGCCTGATTCTGATCGATGCCATGGCTTACGTTCTAAAGCGGTACAAACCGCAAATGCTGATCGACCTGGCAACGCTGACCGGGGCCTGTGTGGTTGCATTGGGGGAAAAGATTGCCGGGGTATTTTCCAATGACGAGCATCTGGCCGCTTCAATTGCGTCGGCGGGAGAAAAAACCCATGAACGCTGCTGGCGCATGCCGCTGCCCGATGATTATAAGGAACTCTTGAAAAGCGATTTTGCCGACATCAACAACATGCCCAGCAGCCGCTGGGGAAGCGCCATCACCGCGGCTCTTTTTCTGGCCGAATTTGTGGGTGATACCCGCTGGGCCCATATCGATATCGCCGGACCGGCCTATCTCAAAAATGAAAATGCTTACTGCGGACCCGGTGGGACGGGTTTTGGGGTAAGGCTGTTAACGGAGTTGCTGGAGGGGATGGTAAAGACAGAAGTTGAGAAGTTGAGAAGTTGAGAAGTTGGGATACCAGGGGAAGATAGGAAGTTAGATAGCTGGTGAGTTCGTAAGTTCATAAGCACCAACCCAATTCACATAGTAAAGAATCCTGGCCCACAGGACCAGGTTTGCAATGTTAGAATAAATGCCATCCCTTACCGGATTCATCTTCGGCGCAGATTGGCAGCCGCGAAATCGCGCTGAATCCGGCTGGGTCTTCCCGTGATTCTTCTGGTTATATATTCAGGTACAACGCCGAGCGCGATGTACTTGGCCTGAACCTCCTCCGGCAGAAAAATGAAATCCACCACCTTGCCGCGGCAGATGGGCGATCCGCATGCACACTGCATCACCAGCACGGGCTTGTACATGGTCGTGGAATAATCAAATCGAATCTCCTCGCCGCGTCCAATGGTTTGGATGGCAACCAGTTTCGAGGTTTCGCCGTCCATAACAACTCCGGAATTGGGGTCACAGGAATGGTTGATATAGTCGTCGATCTCGCCGGACGGACCAAGGAATACATTGTCGCCCACCTGAAGATAATAGTCTTCATCCTGGCTGTGAATCGCCGGCATATCCCGACGCCGGATGAGCGGTCCTAAAAATGTGATGATTTCCTCGCCGGCAAAAATTCTCTCGCCGGCAAAAACGCCCCTTCCGATGGGACACTTCTGCAAAATCAACCTTTTCATACCGCGACAAATCTCCTTTGATGTCGGATCAAAATCGTGCAGCCGAAAAATCAATTCATAAATTTAGTACAGAAAAAATAAATAGCAAGATTTAACCATATTTTTTAGGCAGGAATGACGGCGGGGCTGAATCCGGCCTGCTCCCCGTCCTGTCGCGTCGTAGTTACGCTGCACGCGTGACGAAGTCGGAAGCCGGGCAGCTGAAGGAGGGAACCTTTTAAGGCTCAGATTTTCCCGGGTTCACCCTTCAAGAAAATGATCCGGCGGGCGTGGACCGGCCGGCGGTAGGCTTGCTCCTGGTGGAGGCATTGGACGGGGCAGGAATCCACGCAGATGCCGCAGTAGACACAGGCAAAGGGGTCACAGGTCCAGGTGGCAGCTTTTTTGTCTACGCTGATGCACTGGGAAGGGCACTTGACGGCGCATACACTGCAAAAGATGCATTTTTCGATGTCATTGAACAGTTCCCCCCGCTGGTTTTCAAAGGACGGGCGGACTTCATACGGGTAACGCCGCGTGGGTTTTTTGGAATACGAGATTTCTCAGAACGTTGGGGGTCATTTTAAACATGAATCTTCCCTCCTTTATCTCTCCGTGCAACTGATGCACGGGTCGATCGACAAAACGATGACGGGGACGTCCGACAGCCACTGTCCCGGCAGCATGGTTATCAGCGCCGGGATGTTGGCAAACGTCGGCGTGCGGATCCGCAGCCTGACCAGATTTTTATTGCCGTCGGCCTTGATATAGTAAAGCAATTCGCCCCGCGGCTGCTCAACCCGGACCGCCGTCTCACCCGTGGGCCGTCCCTTGACTTTCACCTGAACATCACCCTCTGGTATTTTGGCGATCGCCTGCCGTATCAGATCGATGCTCTGCAACATCTCACGAAATCGCACTTTGCTGCGGGCGTGACAGTCGCCGTTTGTTTCCAGCACCGGCGCAAAGTCCAACTCATTGAAAGCTGCATATCCCAGTGTGCGCATATCCTGGGCGACACCGCTACCGCGTGCCGTCGGGCCCACCAGACCCAGCTCATACGCCTCATTTTTCGTGACCACGCCTTTGCCGACGGTTCGTTTTTTTACCGTGTAGTCGTCGAACAGGGTCCCGCCCAGTCGATTGATCTCCCTTTTAACTTCCGCCAGCTCGACTTGAATCCATTGCAGCTGCTCGGGGTTCATATCCCTGCGGACACCGCCGACGGCATTGACCGATACGATCACCCGGTTGCCGGTGGTGGCTTCCTGAATGTCCAGAATCTTCTCGCGGATTTTCCAAAACTGCATGAACAGGCTTTCAAAACCGAAACTGTCGGCAAACAGACCCAGCCACAACAGATGGCTCTGCATGCGATGCAGTTCGGACCAGATGACGCGCAGGTATCGGGCACGGGGCGGCACTTCGATTGCCATTAATTCCTCGATGCCCTGGCAGTAGCACATGGCATGAATCATCGAGCAAATGCCGCACACCCGTTCAACCACCTGGACCATCTGGTGAAAATCGCGCCGGTCCGCCAGGGCTTCCAGTCCCCTGTGAATGAATCCCATTGCCGGAACGGCCGCGGTGATGATTTCCTCTTCCACGGTCAGCTGCAAATGAATCGGCTCCGGCAGACACCGGATGCTGCGGGCCGAAGGTATGACGGTCTTCAACATCAGGCGTCCTCCTGCGTGCGCGTGCCGGCGGATTCCGGCCCGGATGGGTCCCTTGGGCCGTTAGACGTCACAACGGTGTATTTGCAAAACGGCGTGATGCGGGTTTTCTCTTCCCCATACAGGGTGCGTTCGTAATCAATGGCCAGCCCTGTAAAACGGATGCCGAACAGATCCTGGATTTCGTTTTCGACCAGAAACGCGGCAAAATAAATAGGGGAGATGCTCGGGACCGCGGTGCCCGCGGCGAGCGTCAGGCGCAAATGCTTCAGCTCAAGTCCCAGGTCGAAATGATACAGGATGTCGAAATGATTCTCATCCAGGGCCGTACAGGTCAGGGTCACAAACCGGTAGCCGGCCATCTTGGCGGCGGCGGTTTCGCCGAACAGATTATCGATGCCCCACGGGCAGCAGTTCTTTAAGCATGAAATTTATCCTCAGCTTTTTCCGGTTTTAAATGCTCCAGGGCCATGACCACCCCATCGATAATGGCCTCGGGCTTGGCCGGGCATCCCGGCACATAAATATCCACCGGCAGGACCTTGTCGATACCGCCCAGCACATTGTATGCTTCTCTGAATATGCCGCCCGACAAGGCGCAGGCGCCGACGGCCACGACCACCTTCGGCCCGGGCATTTGATCGTAAAGGTTGAGCAGCACTTTCTTGTTGCGATGATTGACCGTGCCGGTCACCAGAAGCAGGTCGCTATGCATGGGGTTTCCGACATTGATGATCCCGAAGCGCTCGATGTCGTATAAGGGTGTCAGACAGGCCAACACTTCAATGTCGCAACCGTTGCAGCTGCCGCAGTCAAAGTGCAGCAGCCAGGGCGATTTGATGCGTGATTTTCGAATGATGTTTTCGAGCATACCGGTACACCTCTCAACGGGCATACAGCCAGACCAGATTCACCATCGACAGGGCCAGCCCCATCGCCCAGACATATCCCAGCATCCAGCGCCAGTTCATGCGCGCCGAAACGTTGTCGATCAGGACCTCCAGCAGGTAGGTCATACCGACGATGAGGATCATTCCCACCCAGCTGGTCGCCCAGAACAGCGCGCACAGCCCCAGCAGCAGCAGGACCTCATACCATGCCCGATCTCGACCAGACCTAAAAAAGGCCCGGAGTAGTCGGTCAGCAGCCCTTTGACGAGTTCCTGGTGGGCATGGTGACAGGTGGACAAATCAAAGGGCGACTTGCGAAGTTTGATGGTCAGGGCATAGCCGAGGACCACGAACAAAAAAGGCAGTTTCAATAGCAGCGGTTCAGGCACGCTGAAAACCGGTTGAATTTTAAAACTGCCGGTTTCAAGATAGATCCCGACCGTCACGAGCACCAGCAGCGGCTCGTAGGAGAGGATCTGCAAAAGTTCACGATGGGCACCGATCTGGCTGAAGGGCGAGGTGGAAGAAAACGCTCCGATTACCAGAAAAAGTGCTCCGGCCGCCTGGACAAATAAAATCAGCAGAAGATCGGACTGCAGGCAGAACAGGGCCAGGGCAATCGCGCTGGCCGTCAGGTAGCAGTAGGCGCAAAATGCCTGCCAGACGTTGACGACCATTTTTTCTTTGCCGAAAAGTTTGAGCACGTCGAAATACGGCTGCCAGACCGGCGGCCCGATTCGGGCCTGGAGGCGCGCGGTCAATATGCGGTCCAGACCGCTGACGACACCGCCCAGCAGCGGACCGGCTGCCAGACCCGCCATGACGAGAACAACGCTGTTGATCAAAGTGCACCTCCAACCACAAGGGTCAACAACACGCCGGCGGCCAGGTTGATCCAGGTCGTCAGCTTATCTTCACCGAATATCGAGGATAGGTAATAGTTTCTGGCCTCAGCCCGGGTGGGGATGTTCATAGGCCCCGTGAACACACCCGGTTCGGCCGTCTGTAGGCCGCTGAGATAGGGTGCAACCACCCGGGCGCCGGCGGCCTTTCTGACCGCCCATATCGCGGCAATTCATCGCCCTGCTCCAGGCCGGCGCCGTTACGTATTGCTCCAGCGTCTTCGGCGATTTCTCGGACATCCTGGGCGACCTGTTCGGCTTCGGCGGGAGCTTCGGCGGCCGCGGTGGCCGCGCCGGTCCCGAGCCCGGCGCCGACCTGCGCTACGACCTGACGATCGAGTTCGAGGAGGCGGTCTTCGGCGTCGCGCGCGAGCTCGAGATCCCGCGCCTCGAGACCTGCGAGACTTGCGGCGGCAGCGGCGCCGCCGAGGGCACGCAGCCCACGACCTGCCGCACCTGCGGCGGGCGCGGCCAGATCCGCTTCTCTCAGGGCTTCTTCACCGTCGCCCGCACCTGCCCGAGCTGCAGCGGCGAGGGGAGCACGATCGCGGACCCCTGCCCGGACTGCCGCGGCGAGGGACGGGTCGAGCGCCGGCGCAAGCTCGAGGTCCGGATCCCCGCCGGGGTGGATTCCGGCGCCCGCCTGCGCCTGACCGGCGAAGGCGAGCACGGGCGGCGCGGCGGCCGCACCGGCGACCTCTACGTGGTGCTCGGCGTCGAGGCGCACGAGCGCTTCCACCGCGAGGGCCCGCACGTCCTCACGGTGGAGGAGATCGGCTACTCGCAGGCGGCGCTGGGCACCGAGATCGAGGTCGAGACGGTGCACGGTACGGAGAAGCTGACGATCCCCGCCGGCACCCGGATCGGCCAGCAGTTCAAGCTCAAGGGCAAGGGGATCCCGCGCCTCGGCGGCAGCGGCAAGGGCGACCACGTGGTGGAGGTCGCGCTCCGCGTCCCGCGCCCGTCGGAGCTGACCGACGAACAGCGCGAGCTGCTCACCCGCCTGGGCGAGCTCGAGGGCCGCCCCGCCAAGCCCAACGACCGCGGCATCGTCGGCCGCGTCAAAGACCTCTTCCACTAGAAGACCCCGGGGCTCGCCCCCGCGCCCCCCCGCCATCGGCAGGCTCCCGTCCGAGAACCGCCTGCGGCTTCGCAGGCGAGGCAGCAGATACCCAAAGGGGACATGCACATTGCGTGTCCCCTCATGACGCCTTCGTTCCGCCACGGCACCCGCTCGCCCCGCCGCCCCCGGCTTTGCGGTCGCCCCGTTTCCGTGGAAGTCTTGCTGCCGGAGCGGTGATGGAACGCTTCTGGCGGGTCCGGGTGAGGCGCCGGCCGAGCTCGAGGACGAGCTGCTCGGGCGACTGTTCGCGGCCGGCTCGGAGGGAAGCTGGTCGGAGGCCGCCGGCGACGGCCGGCTCTCCATCTACGGCTTCTTCGCCGGGCCCGAGGCCGACCTCGAGCCGCGCGTCCGCGCCCTCGCATTCGATCCCGCGATCACCGTCTCGACTCCGGAAGCGATCGGCGGAGACGACTGGATGGCGACCTGGCGCGTCCAGGCCGGGCCGATCCAGGTCGGCGAGCACTTCCTGGTCGACCCGCGCGAGCCGGAGGAGGCGACGGAGCCGTTCGAGACGGACGGACGTTGCCTGATCCGGCTGCCCGCGCGCACGGCCTTCGGCACCGGCAGTCACGAGTCCACGCGCCTGGCCGTCGAGCTCCTGGAAGCGGAGGACCTACAGGGCCGCTCGGTGCTCGATGTCGGCACGGGTTCGGGAATCCTCGCCATCGCCGCGCTCCGCCTCGGCGCGAGAAGCGTGATCGCCCTGGACGTCGATCCCGCGGCGGCGCTGCTGCTCCCGCAGACGATGGCACTGAACGAATTGTGGTTCCCCGCCTTCACCGGCGGCGTCCACGCCCTCCGCGCCCCGGGACGGGGCGCAAGCCGGAGATCCGGCGGAACCGAAGCTTTCAGTGAAAGGGAAGGTGCTCGAGGAACCGTCGAGCCGGAAGACGGAGAACGGCACGGCGAGCGCCCCGCGGGTCTTTCCCATCACTGGAAGTCTCTGGCGGAGGACGGCGCGGCGCTGGGTGGCACCGATCCCGGGGGGATCGGCGCGGGAAGGGGAGAGGCGGACGTCGCTGCCGGGTTCGACCTCGCGCTGGTCAACGTCGTGCCCGAGGAGATCGCGGGCGACCTCGCGCTGCTGGCTCGGCTGTTGCGGCCCGGCGGACGGGCGCTGTTCTCGGGGATCCTCGACTCGGCCGGCGAATCGGCGGAATCCCGGCTGGCGGAGCACGGCTTCCGAGTGGTGGAGAGGGGCGCGGCGGGGGAGTGGATCGCGTTCGCTGCGAGGTGGACGGATGACCACGATCGTGGTGACGCCGATCGAGTTCGACGGCACCGAGGTGGAGGTCCACGGCGACGCCTACCAGCACCTGTTCCGCGCCAAGCGGCTGCGCGCCGGCGAGTCGGTGCGGGTGGTGGACGGCTCGGGGCGGGCGCGACGAGGAGTGATCGCGCGGGTGGACCGGGCGCGCGGCGTCGTGGCGCTCGCGGGCGCCGTGCCCTCGCTCGAGCCGCGGCTGCGCGTCGAGCTGCTGGTGGCGCCGCCGCGCCCGGAGCGCGCCGCGTGGCTGGTCGAGAAGGCGACCGAGGTTGGGGTCGCCGCGATCCACCTGGTCGCGACCGACCGCTCGGTCCGCGACGGCGCCTTCGGCCACGCCCAGATCTCGCGCCTCCACCGCATCGCGGTCGGCGCGGTGGAGCAGTGCGGAAGAGCGGTCGTGCCCGACGTCACCGGCATCCTCTCGCTCCCCGACAAGCTCGCCCTGCTCACCCGCGAGCACCGCCCCGGCGTCGTCCTCGACGCCGAGGGCGCCCCCTCACCCCCCGCGCTGCCCGTGCGACCGGACGGCGACCGCTTCACCGACGCTGACCCTGATCGTCGGCCCCGAGGGCGGCTGGACCGACGAGGAGCTCGCCCGCTTCGACGCCGCGAACCTCCCGCGCTGGTCCCTCGGCCCCCGCGCCCTGCGCGTCGAAACCGCCGCCATCCTCGCCGCCGGCATCGTCCTCGCCGCCGACGCCGGTCGCTGAGCGCAGGACGGTCAGCCGCCGCCGGTCGCCGACCAGGCGGAGGTGTCGCCGCTCTCGAAGCCGTCGATGAAGATCGCATCGCCGAGTCTTCCCTTGGAGGAAGACGTCTAGCGCCATGTTCCAGTCGCGCGGCGTCACGTACCAGGAGTCCGACTCGAACGCCGTCACCCGGCCGTCGGTCATCTGCGAGCGGATCTCGGACTGCGGGTAGAAGTCGCCGCCGTCCGCCGAGGCCTGCGAGACGCGCCGGAGCGAACCCGAGGTGCGGTCGAAGACGTAGGTGTCGAGACGGCCGTACTCACCATAGGGAAGCAGGTCGTAGGAATCGGATACGAACGCGATCCGCGACCCGTCGGAGCAGATCGACGGGTCGCCTGCGGCCCCGTATCCCGCGGCCTGGGTCGGGTCGCCGTCGGCGTGTGAAGCCAGCATCGTCGCGTCGAGATCCCGGCTCCAGAGGTAGACCTGGTAGACGTACTGGTAGCCGCCGTGGAAGCCTTCGACGAGGTTGGTCGAGTCGCTGGTCCAGGCGAGGTATCCACCGTCGGCGCTGATCGCCGGCCTCGAGTTCCGGCCGTCCGAGATCTCCGTGGGATCGAGCGCCGCGTGGCTGACCAAGCGTGTCGAGTCGATGGTCCGGTCCCAGAGGAAGAGCTGCGCTCCGTTGGGCGCGGGGAGCGGTGGGTCGACGAGGTCCCGCGCCCAGCTCTGGAAGGCCACGTACCGCCCGTCCCGGCTGAGATCGGCGCTGCCCGATCCGCCGTTCCCGGCCTGCGTGGGGAGTCCGGCGGCATGGGAAACCAGATGCACCGAATTGTCCGCCGCGTCGAACAGGTAGATCTGCTCGTTCGAGCCGGTGTAGCCGGCGACCAGGTCCTTGTCGCCCAGCTGTAGAAGAGGTCCAGCGGCCATCGAAGCTGACACCCGTCGCGACGCTGCCGCCGTTCGCCGCTGTGGTCGGAGCGCCGGCCGCGTGCGAGACGAGCCGGTTGTCGCCAGTGGTCCGATCGAACAGGAAGATCTGGGTGCCGGTACCGGAGTAGCCGGCGACGAGATCGTCCGCGGAGCTGTGGAAGAGCGCGACGAGGCCGCCGCGGCTGAGCTCTGCCAGAGATGAGTCCGCGGCGGCGCCGACGTCCGGAGAGTCGAAGCGATGCGAGACGAGACGGGTGAGGCTCTGGAGCGATCCAGCAGGAAGGTCTGCACGTACTCGTTTCCGACCGTCGGCGTCCAAGCCTCGAACAGGATCGTGGCCCCGTCGGCCGAGACGCTCCCGGCGGGAGCGTACCGGCCCCAGGCTCTCTCTGGGTCGCTCCGGGCGGCAGGATCTCCGCGACCCGGTCCGTCTCCGCGTCGTAGAAGGGATGGCTGGCGCCGTCGTAGACGCTGCACCAGCACCCGGAGCCAGAACGCGGCAGCACCACCTGCTCGTGGACGTCGTCAGCACACCCCGGGAGCCCATCAGCCGGCTCGTGCCACCGGCAGTGCTGGAGATCGGCGCCAGCGGGTCGTGCCGCGACACGGCTTCGAGTCCCGAGCCGTCGGTCGCCGCGGCGAATACGTCCCAGGCGCGATTCCAGTCGCCGGCGACGAGATCGTCCGCCTTGCTCGTGAAGACGACGAGCGAGCCGTCCGCGACCAGGTTCGCGCCTCTGCCCGCATCCTCGTCCGAACCGGTGGCCGTCGTTCCCACGGCGGGCGTCACGCAATCGGATCTCTCCGCCCGTCCGGGACCAGGAGTAGAGCTGTGACCAGTAGCCGCCGGAGTATCCGGGCACCAGATCGGTCGCCGTACTCTCGAACACCACCGTCGAAGCGTCGTCGGAGATCCGGGGGGCGGACATGCTTCCCAGGCTGGGAAGGCCCGGGTCCGCGTAGCCGTGGCTGACGAGCTGGCGGTCCCCGGTGGTCCGGTCGAAGAGCAGGACCTGGATCGTCGCGTCCTGCGGCAGCGGCTGGTCGAGGAGGTCCTTGGCGGCGGTGGCCAGGACGAGGTATCGGCCGTCAGCGCTCAACCGGGCCTCGCCCGATCCTCCGTCACCGCCCGAGGCCGGCACTGTCTGGGACAGGGTCACGAGCGCGAGTGAGTCGGAGCCGATGTCGTAACCGTAGATCTGCGCGGATCCACGCGGATCTTCGCTGACGAGATCGGTCGCCAAGGAGGTGAACGCGAGGCGGCTGCCGTCGGCGGAGATCGCCGGATCCCGACTGTAGGCGTTGCAACCCTGGGCGGGAAGTCCGGCGGCGTGGGAGACGAGGCGGACCTCTCCGGTGGACCGCCGGAAGAGGTAGATCTGGAAGCCCGCGCCGGAGTAACCGGGAACGAGATCGGTCGCGCCGCTGTCGAAGGTGATCCACTCGGCGTCCGCGCTGATGTGGACGTCTTGGGCGCTCGCGTCGCTTCCCTGGACCGTGGAGCCCGCTGCGGGGCTCGCGAGCGTCAGGACGTCGAGCTGCGCGTCGTAGAGGTAGATCTGGGAACCCGTCGCGACCACGCCTGGGAACAGGTCGCCGGAGGAGCTGAGAAAGACCAGGAATCTCCCGTCGGAGGAGACCGCGACCGGCGTCCCGCCCTGGTCCGAGCCGGTCGTCGCGCTGGCATGGTCGTGGCTCACCAGACGCACGGTTCCGGTGGCGCGGTCCCACAGGTAGACCTGGAGCCCGCTTCCGGAATAGCCGGAGATCAGGTCCGGAGCGTCGCTCGCGAACGCCACCTTCGATCCGTCGCCGGCGACGACGGCCTGTGCGGACTGTCCTCCCAGCGCGCCGCGCGTGGGATCCAGCGCGGAGCGGGAGACCAGCGTCGTGACGAGGTTCTGGCGATCGAAGAGGAAGACTTCATAGCCCGGCAGATAGACCCCGGGGACGAGATCCGGAGCCCAGCCAGAGAAGGCCACGTACCTTCCGTCGGCAGTGATGGGGCGCCCGAAGTCGTGCAGGAAGGAGAAGCGCGCTCCAGTTTGGTGGGGCAACGACGGATCGCTCCGCGAGACGACGCGGACCGAGGCCGCCGAGGACGCCGGAAGAACGAGCCACGACAGAGCGAGACCGGCCAGTCCTGCCGCGAAGGCCTGGAATCTGATGCCTACGATTCTACGCTGCTCGTCGTCGCGGGAGTGTCCACTGACAGCGGCTGACAGTGACGAGCGTCGGACGTCTTCTGGCCGCGCGACCTGCGCTCCCCGTTCGCGCCGGGCGGTAGCATGGGCGGAGCTTCCGAGGAGACGGGGCGTGGCGCTCGCTGCTGGGTTTCTGAAGATCTACCGGCCGGACCTGTTGCTTCCCGGTCTCGCGTTCTTCGTCTCGTGCTGGGCCGCGATCTTGTCGCGGTCGGCTCTCTACGGCGAGATCAGGAGTGCCCTGCCGCCCGGGAGCCCGTGGCTGTGGACCGCGATCTTCTACCTCGAGTTCCAGTACCTCCGCCGCCGCTCTTCGCTGGGATCTCCGAAGCGGGACGCGCTCTCCGCTGGCGGAGCCATGGTGATGCCCGGCGGGATCTCTCGATGATGTGGCGCATCGTCCAGATCTGGTGCGCCCTGATCTGCCTCCAGGCGGCGGTCAACGGGGTCGTGATGCTGGCGTCGCCACCCACCTGGTACCGGCTACCTGGCTGGTTGAGGGTCGACGTCAAACTGATCGAGCACGGAGAGGATGGCCGCTGGAGAGATCGTCATCTTCGCGTGGTCGGCGGAGCGCTTCTCGCAGCCGTTTCCGTGATGCTGTGGGTGCTCTTCTTTCGTGGTTGACCCGAGGGGTGGGGGAGAGAGCGACGCTTCGGCAGAGGAGGTGCTGAATCATGATGCGGTTCTTCCTCATCGCCGTGGCGATCGTCGTGGCGGTCGTCTTCGTGATCAACGGCGCGTACATGATGATCTCGCCACGCGCCTGGTTCCGGCTCCCCGGTTGGCTCGGAGCGACGGGCTCTCTGCGTGAGGAGAAGTAGCTGTGACTGGAGCCGAACCGGTGTCCGGCGATGCTGGCCCGGTCGGCTCCCTCTCGCGGAGGATCGAAAGAACGAGGATCCGCGAATGAGCTCTCGGCGCGCGGATGCGAGAGTGTGATGGCTGAGTGGTTTCCCTGGAAGAAGGCTCGTCAGGTACCGAGGATCCACGGTTTCCCGGTGCAACCGGAGCTTCCACCGATGTCCCGGCGGGAGCACACGGCCTGGCGGCTCGGCTGCTCGGGTTTGATCCTGGTCGTCGGCTCTTGCCACCTGGCTCGTGGAGTTCGTGGCCACCCTCTCGCCGGCCTGGAAGACGACCGCGGATATCGCCCTCTACCTGGTGTGGGGCGCGATCGGGTTCGACCTGATCCACCTCTGGGAACCGTACGACAGATACCTCCGGCGCTATCGAGAACGAGCGGCGTCGGTAGGATCCCGAAAGGAGTCTTGAAGGCCTCGTTGAACAGGTATTGGCTGGCCGATCGATCTCTCTTGAAACGCACCCGGCAGGAGCCGCTGGGCCTGGAGGGCCGTGAATCCGGGGTCGTTTTCCGATGGAAACCACCGGGTACTGACCATGGAAGAGTGTCCGAGCTGGGGTTTCGGTTTTAGGGCAGAAGAATCCTCGCCGCAGGAGAGGACTAGGAAGGAGGGGCAATGAAGCTGGCTCAGGTCTCGGCTGGACTTGCCGCGGCGTTGGCCGTCTTCCCGTCGATCGGCACGGCCTCGGGGGTGCGGGGCGGTGGCCGCGTCGACCGGACCAGCATCGACGTCTCTCTGGTCAGGCTGATCGCGGTTCCGAGGGACTTCGACGGCGTCAAGGTCCGGGTGGAAGGAGTCGTCCTGCTCGAAGGGGACAGCGACGAGATCTGCCTCTCCGAGGAGTCCGTCAAGTTCCTGATGCTGAAGGATTGCCTTGCGTTGCAGCTGGACTACGAGGCGATCGGAAAGCCCAGGAGCGATCTGATCGACCTCAGCGGAGAGCATGTCCTGCTCGAGGGAATCCTCGATGCTTCGGGCGAGGGAACGGATTCGCTCTTCTCGGGTTCGATCAAGAGGGTGACT
Organism: uncultured Acidobacteriota bacterium; assembly: GCA_963781755.1. Lineage (GTDB taxonomy): Bacteria > Acidobacteriota > Thermoanaerobaculia > Multivoradales > JAGPDF01 > JACTMI01. Next base: position 205,414 of record CAWAGZ010000007.1, on the reverse strand, counting down.
CGGCTGGAGTCCATCGAATACGAGGGGAGAAACCCGGCGGCTCCGGTCCGCGGATCCGGCCCGGACGGCGCAGATACGGGCCAAGAGTGCCAACCGACTGAAATATCTAGAAGCGAAGCCCGGTCCCTGGTCGAGGCGGTCCCAGGGAACCTCGCGGTGGAGGACCGGGGCGGGAAGCTCATGATCGAAGGATGGGAGCCAGACGGCGGCCGCAACGACGAGTTCTTCTTCTTCGGCGCCTGGGCGTCGGAGGAGGGCAGGACCTCCGCCGACAATGGACTCATGGGCTACTTCAACGTCAACAAGCGGACGGCTCGGGTCAGCGACGGCGTGCTCTTCGACGAGATCCACGGCAAGGAGCTCGAGAAGCTCCAGATGAAGCTGAGAAGGAAGCACTGCATCGGGCGGGACCTCGTCGAGGCGCGCCGGGACGATCCGACGTTCGACGCTCCCTGGCCGGAGATCCAAGACGTCGACGTCTCCGCCGGGATGGACTGGAGCGCACGGAGGATCTACCTGGACGTTCCCCTCCTGGATCGATCCGGGGAGGTCCGCTACCGGCTGGTGTGTCGAGGGGGCAGCGAGGAGTATCTGGATGCGCTGATGGATCGGATAGACATCAACTACGTGGGTCCCCTCCTGTGCATCCTGAACGAAGGGAGCCAGGAGGCCGAAGCCTCCCTGCTCTCCGAGGACGATTCGGCGGCGTGGTTCAGCCGCGGCCAGTTCAGGAGCAGAGACATCGTCGGAAATTGCGGAAACTACCCGGAGTTCGGACGGGTCCGTCATTTCCGCCTGCGTGGGTTCGAGCTGACGATGGAGGTGGTCAGCCCCGAGGTGGAGGCGGGCAAGGTCCGGTGGCTGACCTTCCGCGTGCGGGTCCGGAGCGATCCGGAAGCGACGACGGCGTGGGCCGAGCCGGTCCCGTTTCCCGATCCCAGAAGCGGCGGCGGGAAGTGCGGGCCCCCGAAAGCGGCGCCCGGGCGCGGGTCCGGAGGCTGAGGACGATGTGGCCTCCTGCCAGGCGATGGAGAGGAGACTCCGAATGAATCCGGCCCCTCGGCTACTACTACCCGGTCGCGATCGGCCTGTCCTTGGTCGCTCTTGCCTTGAGCGTTCGGAATGCGGTGCGCGCCAGGACGGCTCCCGGGCCCGAGTTCGTTCGAGCCGCCAAGCGCCGAGTCGTTCTCGCCTCTTGGGTCCTCGCCCTCTCCTTCGCGCAGATGTTCTGGGAGATCTGGCGGGGGAATGTGGAGGGAGTCCTTTGGGCTTCCGTTGTCGTCTTGCTCTTGGGCTTCACCCTCAGTGCGTCGATCGCGAGCGCCTTGGCCGCCGGCCATGAAGCCGGTCGCGCGTCGAAATGACCGCCTGTCAGTCCCTTCCTGACGAGAGCTGACGGTGATGCAGGGCCTGAACCCACTGGAAGAAGCCGTGCTCGAGTGGCTGCTCGCCGGGGATCACCCGGTCCTGGCCACTCTGCGTCGACAGCTGGACCGCGCCCGCTTGGTGGGTCGGAAGAACACCGGGGTCGGGTTCTTCTGCGACTTCGAGGTCGAAGACTGCGCCCCGGTGGTGGATCACGATCTCGAGATCGGCGATGTCCACGCGGAGATGGAGGGTTTGAAGCACGGAGCCGGCTCTCCTGCTCTTCGTTCGAGGAGGCGTTCTGTCGATGCTCGAGGGGTACTCCTACGACGAGCCCTGGCCCGACGTCGTCCGAGGCTACTCTCTCCGGTATGCCGATCAGGAGCGAAAGGCGGCATTGGAGAAGCTGGGATGACCTCCCGAGATGGAAGGCTCTGGTGAGGTTCCCGACCCTTGCCGTGAAGCGTCCGCCGATGAGCCGGGCCGAGCACCTCGCGAGGCGGATGCTTTACCTCGCGCTTCTCGGTGCACTTGCCGGATGGGCGATCTATCTCGACCGGGGGTGGCCGGGGATGACTGCGGCCTCCCGTGGCTGGAGCACGGGCCTGCTGGTGGTGGTCTCGGTCGTCTTGGGGGCGGATCTCTCGATCCTCCTCGAGAGCCACGGGCGATACCTCGAGAGATACCAGGAGACGGTTGGACCAAGTGCACGAGGAAGGAGCTGCTCTCTTCGCGGACCAGGACCTTGCCCAGAACAGTCGCGACCATGGGGACTCCAGGAACCATGGTTGATCTGTTCGCGGCCTGTGTCGTCGCGCTCGGGGCGTGCATCGTCGCGGGGGGGATCCTGCAAGTGGTCGTGATCGCCCGTGTGCAGAGAAGGCACCCGGAGGTCTGGGTGGGGCTGGGTCGGCCTCGAATCTTCGCCCTCCCCGTACCCCGATCCACGGAGGGGCACCGGCGTCTGATCTGGACGAACGTACCGGATCTCGCCGGGGATGCTCCCCCGCAGCGAATGATCCGTGCAGTGAGAGGAGCGCAGATCGCCGCGGTGGTGATCTTCCTCGTGGCGCTGCTCCTGTTCTTCGCGAGCTCGACCGGCCGGCCGGGCGACGAGAGCGGCGTTGCGGCGCCAGTCGGTGGAAGCCCCGAGGGGCAGGGCCCGACAGCGAGCGAGGCCGCGAGGAATCGCTGGTTCTACGGAGGAATCCTCGCGCTCGTCCTCGCGGAGACCTCGTACGGCTGGCTGCTTCGCCAGATGCGCATCCACGAGCCTGGAGACTGGAGGGATCTCGGCGAGCCCACCTGGCTGGAATTGCACTTCCACCCCGTGCAGGCGATGCGCTTCTTCGGTTACTACTGGGGGTTCGGGAAAGGGAGGCGGGAGAACGCCTCGGTGAGAAGAGCGATCCTGCTGGTCCGAATCGCCTCGCTGCCGGTCTTCGTCCTCCTGCTCGACGTGCTTCTGACCTGACAGTCGCCTCGAGCACTTCCCTCTGGCGCCGAGGCTTGGCTCGGTAGCTGCGGCCTCGAGCTTCAGTACGGGTACGCCGGGTAGACGTGGCGGACGAGGAGGCCTTCGGGGTTGGGGTCGGTGTTGCGGAAGGTGACCGGGTCGGTGCCGCAGTCGACGGGTTCCGAGCAGGTGTTGACGTGGAAGTGGAGGTGGGGGGTGCCGCCGGTGTTGCCGGTGTTGCCGCTGGTGCCGACCAGGTCGCCGGCGCGGACGCTCTGGCCGGGGACGACGTGGACCGTCGAGAGGTGGGAGTAGGCCGAGATCAGGCCGTCGGAGTGCTGGATCTTGACGAAGTTCTCGTGGCCGGGGGTCAGGTCGCCGTCGCGGTAGCCGGTGCGGGTCTCCGAGACCACGCCGTCGCGCGCCGCGGCGACCGGTGTCCCGATCGCCATGCCGAAATCGTAGGAGTAGGCGTAGTCGCCGCTGTGGCCGAAGCCCGAGCAGTTGCCCTGGATCACCTCGTAGGAGGTGCCGACCGGGTAGGGGAGGACGAACGGCGAGGTGCTCCAGTCGGGGTAGCCGCCGCAGGTCGCTCCTCCGCCGGGCGAGGTCGGGCTCTTCGAGCCGCAGCCGGGACCGAGCAGGGCGGCGAGCAGGAGCACCGGCAGGAGGCGGATCGGCCGGGAGGGCGGCGGGCGGCGCATGGCGATGGTCGCCATCCTAGAGCAGGCCCAAGTGCCTGTGTCCTCTCGCGTTGACAGCCCCAGGGGGTGGGATTAGCATGGCCCGCGTCCCGGTATCTCTCGGACGGAGGAGGTCGGCTTGGCGGAGAAGAGTCCATTCGAAGGGCTGAAGTGGGTCTGGGTCAACGGGCGGCTGGTCGAGTTCGAGAAGGCCACCGTCCACGTCCTGGCCCACGCCCTGCACTACGGCTCCGGCCTGTTCGAGGGGATCCGGTGCTACCGGACCCCCAAGGGTCCCGCGGTCTTCCGTCTGCCGGAGCACCTCAAGCGGCTCGAGAACTCGTGCAAGGTGTACCGGATGGAGATCCCGTTCACCCCCGACGAGCTCACCCGCGCCGTCTTCGACGCCATCCGCTCCAACGAGCTCGAGGAGTGCTACATCCGGCCGATCGTCTTCCGCGGCTTCGGCACCGCCGGGATCAACCCGCTGAAGAGCCCGGTCGAGACCGTCATCGCGGTCTGGCCGTGGGGGCGCTACCTGGGCGACGACGCCATCGAGGAAGGGGTCGAGGCGTGTGTGTCGACCTGGCGGCGCGCCGGCCTGGGCGGTTCGCCCGCGCTGGCCAAGGCGACCGGCAACTACCTCAACTCGCAGCTGATCAAGATGGAGGCGGTGACCAACGGCTACGCCGAGGGGATCGCGCTCGACAGCCAGGGCTACGTCTCCGAGGGTTCGGGAGAGAACATCTTCATCGTCCAGGAGGACGCGCTCTACACGCCGCCGGTGTCGTCGTCGATCCTGCCCGGAATCACCCGGAACAGCATCATGACGCTGGCCGAGGAGATGGGCATCGAGGTCCGGCGGGTGGCGATTCCGCGCGGCATGCTCTACACCTGCGACGAAGCCTTCTTCACCGGCACGGCGGTCGAGATCACCCCCATTCGGTCGATCGACCGGGTGGCGGTCGGCGAAGGGCGTCCCGGGCCGATCACCCGCAAGCTGATCGCGGAGTTCCTGGGCATCACCCGTGGCGAGCTGCCCGATCGCCACGGTTGGCTGTCGCCGGTGCCGGCGGCGGTCGAGCTGCCGGCGGGCTGACCGGCGAGCGGCGGCAACGACTCGATGACGCCGGACACGGGGGAGGCGCGATGAACGTCAACGACCTGCTCAAGATCGCCGTCGAGCGCAAGGCCTCGGACCTCCACCTCAAGGTGGGGAGCCACCCGGTGCTGCGCATCGACGGCGAGCTGACCGCGTTGCCCGAGATCAAGCGCCTGATGCAGGAGGACACGATCGCGATGGCGTTCTCGATGATGAACGCCCGTCAGAAGCAGCGTTTCAAGGACGACTTCGAGATCGACATCGCGTACTCGGTCCCCGGGCTCGGCCGCTTCCGCTGCAACGTCTTCCAGCAGCGCGGAACGGTCGGATTGGTGCTGCGCGTCATTCCCGGGCGCATCCTGACCATCCGCGAGCTGCTGCTGCCGCCGGTGCTCGAGCGCATCTGCCAGGAGCAGCGCGGCCTCGTCCTGTGCACGGGGACCACCGGTTCCGGCAAGTCGACGACCCTGGCCGCGATGATCGACTTGATCAACTCGAGCCGCAACGAGCACATCGTCACGGTCGAGGACCCGATCGAGTTCCTCCACCGCGACAAGAAGTCGATCGTCAACCAGCGCGAGATCGACGTCGACACCCGCGCGTTCGCCGTCGCGTTGCGCTCGGCCCTGCGTCAGGACCCCGACGTCATCCTGGTCGGCGAGATGCGCGACTACGAGACGATCGAGACCGCCCTGCTCGCGGCCGAGACCGGCCACCTCGTGTTCTCGACCCTGCACACCCTCGACGCCACGGAGACCATCAACCGGATCATCGCCGTCTTCCCGCCGCACCATCAGAAGCAGATCCGGATCCAGCTCGCCCAGGTGATCAAGGCGGTGATCTCGTTGCGCCTGATGCCCCGTGCGGACGGCATCGGCCGGGTGCCGGCCGCCGAGGTGATGATCGCGACGGCGTACATCCGCGAGTGCATCGAGAACAAGGAGAAGACGAAGTACATCCGCGAGCAGATCGCGCTCGGCACCAGCCAGTACGGCATGCAGACCTTCGACCAGTCGCTCTTCCAGCTCTACAAGACCGGCCTGATCACGCTCGAGGAGGCGATGCGCCGGGCGACGAATCCGGACGAGTTCAAGCTCCGGCTCCAGGGCGTCCAGTTCACCGCCGACGTCGCGCGCGAGCAGATGGAGGAGTCGATCGAGGCGCCGAGCGGCTTCGGCGGCGAAGGCGGCGAGGAGTCGCCGTTCGAGATCGAGCGCATCGAGGGCCCGAAGCGCTGAGCGCGCCGGACGAGAGCGCGCTCGCGGCATCCGCGGAGACCATGGAGTTCACCGGCCGCCTCGCGGCCTTTCCCGCCGCCAGCCTCCTCCAGTGGGCGTGGCAGGAGCGTGCCTCCGGCACCCTGGTGGTGCGCCGGTCGAGCGCCGAGAAGCGAATCGGGCTGCGCGACGGCCGGGTCGTCGAGTGCCGCTCCAACCAGCCGCGCGAGCTGTTCGGTCGCTACCTGCTCGACCACGAGCGGGTGACGGTCGACCAGGTGAGCAAGGCGCTCGCCCTCGGGCGCGAGCAGGGCCTGCCGCTCGGCCGCGCGCTGGTCGAGGCCGGAGTGATCCCCGAGGAGGCGATCACCGGCCTGTTGCGGCGCTGGATGTCCGAGTCGGTCCAGGACCTCTTCCTGTGGCCGCGGGGCGTCTTCTTCTTCGACGAGCAGGCGCCGCGCAAGACGCCGCTCGTCATCGAGCTCGACGCGCGCGAGCTGGCGCTCGAAGGCATGCACTGGGTGGACGAGCACGCGCGGATCCGGAAGCTCCTGCCCGACGACGGCGTGGTGGTGCGGCCCGGGACCTTCTGGCCGGGCGAGATGCTGGCGCCGTTCGAGGGCCGGATCTCGCGCGCGGGCAAGCCCGAGGCCTCGCTCTCGGCGCTGCGCGGAGCCGTGGGCGGGGTCGAGTTCCCGTTCCTCGAGGCGGTGGCGCGGCTGGTCAAATCCGGAATCCTGGTCATCGACCGCCACCACCCGGTGGAGCTGCACTCCAGCCGCGAGATGCGCATCGCCGACCTGCTCATCGAGCTCGAGGCGCAGGAGGGCGGGGTCAAGGTCCGGGGCGAGCGGGCGATCGTGCCGATGGACGTCTTCGAGGGACTGGTGCCGGTCTGGATCCAGCCGCCGGAGGACGCCGACGTCGCCGAGCTGGCGCCCGCGCTGCGCGCGTTCCTGGGCGGCTTCGACGGCCGCGCGACGCTGCGCCGCCTGCTCGCCACCGAGGAGGAGACCCAGGCCGACCAGATCGACCTGCTGCTGCTCCACCTGCGCCGGCGCAACGTCGTCCTGCTGCCCGGCGGCCTCGACGAGATCGAGCGCAAGCTGCCCGCCGCGGGCGCCCTCAAGGGATTCTTCCGCAAGCTGCGTGGCTGACTCGGCGCTCGACCTCGCGTTCCGCCTCCTCGCGCGCCGCCCCCACTTCCGAGCCGAGCTGGAGCGCAAGCTGGGGGCGCGCGGCTTCCCGGAGGAGGAGATCCGCGTTGCGCTCGACCGCGCCGGCGAGCTCGGCTACCTCGACGACCGGGGGCTGGCGCGCGCCGAGGTCGCGCGGCTGCGCGCCCGCCGGGCGCTCTCGACGGCCGCCATCGCGGCCGAGCTGGGCCGCAAGGGGGTGGACGCGGAGGTCGTGGCGGCGGCGCTCGCCGGGGAGGACTCCGGCGAGGCCGACCTCGAGACCGCCCGCGAAGCGGCGCGAAGCTGGCTCGCGAGCCACGCCCCCGACCGCGACGCGCTCGGGCGCCACCTCTCCCGCAAGGGCCACCCGGCCCGTGTTATCTTCCGCGTTCTGAAAGAGTTGATGCCGGAGGACGGGTCCGCGCCGGAACCCGACTGAAGGGCCGGAAGCCGCCGTTCGCCGGTCCCACCGGAGGTCCCTGGAATCTCCCCATGAAGAGCGCCGAGATCCGCAGCAGCTTCGCCGACTACTTCGCCGAGCGCGGACACCGCCGGGTCGCTTCGAGCCCGCTGGTCCCCCGCGGCGACGCCACGCTGCTGTTCACCAACGCCGGGATGGTCCAGTTCAAGGACTACTTCACCGGCGCCGCGACGCCGGAGTTCCGCCGCGCGGTGACGGTCCAGAAGTGCCTGCGCGTCTCGGGCAAGCACAACGACCTCGAGAACGTCGGCCCCAGCGCGCGCCACCACACCTTCTTCGAGATGCTCGGCAACTTCAGCTTCGGCGACTACTTCAAGGCCGAGGCGATCGAGTGGGGGTGGGACCTGGTGACCCGGGTCTGGGGTCTTCCGCCGGAGCACCTCTTCGCCTCGGTCTTCGAGCGCGACGACGAGGCCTTCGACCTCTGGCGCAAGATCTCCGGGCTGCCGGAGGCGCGCGTGCAGCGCTGCGGCGAGAAGGACAACTTCTGGGCGATGGGGGAGACCGGGCCTTGCGGCCCGTGCAGCGAGATCTTCGTCGACCTCCACCCGGAGCGCCCGGCGGTCGGCTGGGAGGCGGGCACCGACTCGGGCCGCTACCTGGAGATCTGGAACCTGGTGTTCATGCAGTTCGAGCGCGACGCAGCGGGGAAGACGACGCCGCTGCCGCGGCCGTCGATCGACACCGGCGCCGGGCTCGAGCGGGTTGCCGCGGTGCTCGCCGGGGTGGATTCGAACTACGACACCGACCTGTTCCGGCCGATCCTGGACGCCGCCGCGACGCTGGCCGAGACGGCCTACGGCCGCGACGCCGAAGCCGACGTCTCGCTGCGCGTGGTCGCCGACCATCTGCGCGCGGTCGCCTTCCTGCTCGCCGACGGCGTCATCCCGTCGAACGAAGGACGCGGCTACGTGCTGCGCCGCCTGCTGCGCCGGGCGGTCCGCCACGGCATGCGCCTGGGCTTCGACGAGCCCTTCCTCTGCCGCCTGCTGCCGGTGGTCGACGAGGCGATGGCCGGCGCCTACCCGGAGCTCGGCGCGACCCGCGCCGCCTCGCAGGCGACAGTGCGCACCGAGGAGGAGAAGTTCCTGGCCACGATCGCGATCGGCTCCCGGAGGGTCCAGGAGGCGATCGAGGAGACGCGCGCGAGGGGCGAGAAGCGGCTGCCGGGCGAGGTCGCCTTCCGCCTCTACGACACCTACGGCCTGCCGATCCAGCTCCTGCGCGAGATCGCCGAGGAGGAGAAGTTCGCCCTCGACGAGCCGGGCTTCGAATCGGCCCTCGAGGAGCAGCGCCAGCGCTCCCGCGCCGCCGGAGGCGGCGCAACCGACTGGGTCAAAGGAATCCAGGATCAGGCCGCAGGACTCGACGGCTGGAGCGAGATGGAAGCGACGCCGTTCGACGGCTACCAGAAACTTTCCATGGAAGGGGTGAAGCCACTTTGGGTCTTCCGGGTGGCCTCTGGGCGACCGGTAGCGCCTCTGGCCCCTGGGGGCGCGGACCGTCTCCAGCAGGGCGATCAGGGCGTGATCGTGCTGGAGCGGACCATCTTCTACGCCGAGTCGGGTGGCCAGGTCGGCGACCGTGGTGAGCTTCGCTGGGTGGGCGGCCGCGCGCGGGTCGAGGACACCAAGAAGGACAACGCCGGTCGGATCCTCCACCTGGTCACCCTCCTCGAGGGGGACCTGGGCCAGCCTTTCCCTGCTATGGATCTTTTCGTCTTTCCAGACCATCGCCTCCCGACGCAGCGGAACCACACCGCGACCCACCTGTTGCAGGCGGCGCTGCGAAAGGTACTGGGCGAGGGCGTGCGGCAGGCGGGCTCGCTGGTCGCGCCGGACCACCTGCGCTTCGACTTCACCCACTCCGGGCCGCTGACCGACGAGGAGCGTTCGGCGGTCGAGAAGCTGGTCGACGAGTGGGTGCTCCGGGCGGTGGAGACGAAGATCACGCCCGACCGGCCGATCGACGAGGCGCTCGCCGCCGGCGCGATGGCGCTGTTCGGCGAGAAGTACGGCGACCGCGTGCGCACGGTCGAGGTCCCCGGCTTCTCGCTCGAGCTGTGCGGCGGCTGCCACGTGCGCAACACCGGCGAGATCGGCCCGTTCGTCCTGCGCGCGGAGCGCGGCGTCGCCTCCGGCGTGCGCCGGATCGAGGCCGTCACCGGGGAGGTCGCGCTCGGCTACCTCCGCGAGCGGGACGCCGAGCTGGCCGCGATCGAGCACGAGACCGGCGCCCGGCCGGGCCACGGCCGCGAGGAGATCGAAGCCCTGCGCCAGAAGCTGCGCGAGCGCGAGAGCGAGCTCGCCCGGCTGCGGGTCGAGCTGGTCTCCGGCGGCGGGGGCGCGGGAGAGGCTGGAGGCGCGGGCGCCGAGCAGGAGGTCGAGGGGATCCGGGTCGTCGCCCGCGAGGTGCCGCCGGCGCCGCCGGCGGAGCTGCGCCGGATGGCAGACGCCCTGCGCTCGAAGCTCGGCTCCGGGGTCGTCGTGCTGGGGACCCGGGGCGAGGGCAAGGTGAGCCTGGTCGCCGCCGTCTCGGACGACGTCCGGGCGCGGGTTCCCGCCGGAAAGCTGCTCAAGCTCCTCGCCGCCGAGGTCGGTGGCTCGGGGGGCGGACGCGACGATTTCGCGCAGGCCGGAGGCAAGCACCCCGAGCACCTCGAACGCGCGCTGGGCCGCGTTGCGGAGCGGGTGGGGGAGCTCGCCCGGGCGGGCGGCTGAAACGGCAGGCCGACGGGAGTAACATCCTAAGGACATGTCGATGGATCGCAGGTTGACCGTCCTGCTCGTCGCCGCTCTGGCGGCGGTCCCCGCGAGCGCGGGGAAGGTGGAGATCTCGGTGCGCGAGGACGGCACCCGGCTGATGAAGAACGAGCCCGGCGCGGCCCGATCCCGGCGCCTGGCCCACCACTTCGTCGCGATCCCGAGCCGGCGCACGGGCGACCTGATCGAGCGCTGGGCGCTGGAGCGCGAGCTCGACCCCGAGCTCGTCCGCGCCGTGGTCCAGGTCGAATCCGGCTACAACCCGCGCGCGCTCTCCGCGAAGGGCGCGATGGGCCTGATGCAGCTGATGCCCGACACCGCGCGCGACTTCGAGGTCGCGGACCCGTGGGACCCGGAGCAGAACATCCGCGCCGGCACGGCCTACCTGAAGCGGCTGCTCGACCGTTTCGACGACCTCGAGCTGGCGCTGGCGGCGTACAACGCCGGCCCGGAAGCCGTCACCCAGTACTCCGGGGTGCCGCCCTTCGAGGAGACCCGCAACTACGTCCACGCGGTCTTCTGTCTCCTGCGCGGCGGTTGCGAGGAGGACGATACGCCCGAGGGCCGCCCGGTCCGGATCGTGCGCGATCCCAACAACCGGATCCGGTTGACGACCTCCGGCGCCGACGGGTGAAGAACCTCCCCAACATTCTCTCGGTCGGCCGGATCCTCCTCGTCCCGATCCTCGTGACCGTGCTGTTCACGAAGGTCGAGGGCAAGGAGTGGTACGGGCTCGCCCTCTTCCTCGCGGCGGCGCTGACCGACTTCCTCGACGGCTACATCGCCCGGCGGTTCCACGTCGTCACCCGCCTGGGCCAGCTCCTGGATCCCGCGGCCGACAAGATCCTCATGGCCTCGGCGTTCGTCTCCCTGGTCGAGCTCAACCCCCACGTCACCCCGGCGTGGATGGTGGCGGTGATCCTGGCCCGCGAGTTCGCGGTCGGCGCGCTGCGCAACATCGCCGCGGCGGACGGCCGGGTGATCGCCGCCGGCTGGTCGGGCAAGGTGAAGACCACGATGCAGATCGTGGCGGTCTCGCTGCTCATCATCCACAACCAGCTCGGGGAGTTCCGCCACCTGGCGCCGCTGTCGCTCTGGATCGCGATGATCGTCACGGTTTATTCCGGCTTCGAGTACTTCCTGCGCCACCGGGAGACTCTGGTGGTGGCCAACGGAACGACGGGGGCGGTCGGAGACGGTGGGGCGCGGGACGAGGCCCGGGAGGCGGCCGGAGGGGGAACCGGCCGGTGATCCGCAGATCGTGGGTCGAGCGCCTGCTGGTGGCCGCCGGCAGGAGGCCGCGGCGCGTCTTCGCCGGCACCGTGGCGGTGGTCGCGCTGGCGGCGATCCTCGCCGCCCACCTCGAGTTCGACCCCGACGTGCTGCGCCTGCTGCCGAGCAACGACCAGGCGGTCCGCGTCTACCGGGAGACGCTCGAGCAGTTCGGCACGGTGGACTACTTCGTCGCCGCCGTGCGCATCCCGGAGGGCGCCCCGGTGGACCCCTACGCCGCCTTCGCCGACCAGCTCGCCGCGGAGATGCAGACCAGCGGCCTGTTCGCCTCGGTGGAGCACCGGCTGGGGGAGCCCGAGGACCTGCTGCGCGAGTTCCTGCCCCGCTCGGTGCTGTTCCTCGACGCCCCCGAGCGCGCGCGGCTCGCCGCGCGGCTGACCGACGCCGCGATCGAGCGCCGGGTCCAGGAGCTCCGGCGCGCGCTCGAGACGCCGCAGGCGGTGGCGCTCAAGGGCCTGCTCAAGCTCGACCCGCTGGGCCTGTCGTCGGTCTTCCTCGACCGGCTCTCCTCCGGACGCGGGCCGCTGGCGGTGGACTGGACGAGCGGCCACTACCTCTCGCGCGACCATCGCCTGCTGCTGGTCCTCGGCCGCCCGATCCGCTCGCCGCAGGACTTGGCGTTCAACCACCGGCTGGTCGACTCGATGAACGCTCTGGCGAAGTCTCTCGACGGTCGCTGGCCGGACTTCTCGGAGGGCGCCGACCTGGCGCCGCCCGAGGTCTTCTGGGGCGGCCGCTACGTCATCGCGCTCTCGGACGAGTCGCTGATCTGGCACGACGTGACGCTGAACGTGGTCGGCACGGTGGTCGGCGTCCTGGCGCTGTTCTGGATCGCGTACCGCCGCACCTCGTTGCTGGCGCTGGTCTTCGCGCCGCTCGCCTGCGGCCTGACGGTGACCTTCGGCTTCGCCGCGCTGGCGGTGGGCAAGCTGGCCTCGACGACCGCCGGCGTCGCGGCGCTGCTGATCGGGCTGGGCAACGACTTCGTGATCGTCCTCTACGGCCGCTACGTCGCCGAGCGCTGGCGCGGCGCCGACGTCGAGGCGTCGCTGCGCGCGATGGGCGGCGGCACGGCGCGCGGGGTGATCCTCGGCGCGGTGACCACGGCGGCGACGTTCTACGCCTTCCTGATCACGGACTTCACCGGCCTCTACCAGATGGGACTGATCGTCGGCACCGGGATCCTGTTCTGCCTGGTGGCGGTGCTGCTGCTGGTGCCGTCGATGATCGGCTGGAGCGAGGAGCACCATCGCAAGCGGGAGAGCGAGCCGCGGCTCCACGTCTTCGCCTTCGGCATCGAGCGGCTGACCCGGCTGGCGATGCGGCGGCCGCTGACCACTCTCGCGGTCGCGACGGCGGTGAGCCTGGTGGCGCTGGCCGCCGCGCCGGAGCTGAAGTTCGACGACAGCGTGGAGGCGCTGCGGCCCGGCGGCAACCGCGGCATCCTGGCGCAGCAGGAGATCAACGAGCACTTCGGCGCCGGCTTCGACCACATGTCGCTGGTGGTCCAGGCGCCGACGCTGGACCAGACGCTGGCGCTGGCCGAGCGTGCCGCGAGCGGCGCGCGCGACCTGGTCGCCGCGGGCCGGCTGGGCGGCTTCGACGCGGTGACGTCGGTGCTGCCGCCGCTCGCCGGCCAGCACGAGGCGATGGCGTGGCTGGCCCGCGGCCGCGCCGACGGCAGCCTGGACCCGGCGCGTATCCGGGCGTCGTTCACCCGCGCGGCGGAGGCCGAGGGACTGCGGATCACCCCGTTCGAGCCGGGGCTGGACCTGCTGGCGCGCGCTCTGGAGCCGGAGGGCCCGGTGACGCGCGAGACGGTGCTCGCGCTGCCCCAGGGCGAGGCGCTGCTGAACCGCTATCTGCGCCAGCGGCCGGACGGCTGGAAGAGCGTGGTGAAGATCTACAACCTCCCCGGCCGGCCGAAGCGCGAGGTGCCGCAGGCGGCGCTGGATCTCGCGGACTCGCTCGGCCCGGGGGCGACGCTGACCGGGATCAACGTGATGTCGAAGAGCCTGCGCGGCGAGGTCCGCCACGACGCGGTGGTCTCGGCCCTGATCGGCCTGCTGCTGGTGATCCTGCTGCTGGCGCTCGATTTCCGCTCGGCGCGGCTGGCGTTCCTGTCGCTGGTGCCGCTGGCGCTGGGGATCCTCTGGATGATCGGGGCGATGGTGGCGCTGGACCTGCACCTGAACTTCATGAACATCTTCGTGATCACGATGATCCTGGGCATCGGCGTGGACTACGGCATCCACGTGATCCACCGCTTCCTGGAGGAGAAGGAGCGCCCCGGCGGCAACCCGCAGGACGCGGTGGAGGAGACGACGAGAGGCGTCTTCCTGGCCGCCCTGACGACGATGGTCGGCTTCGGCTCGCTCGCCTCCTCCCACTACCCCGGCCTGGTCTCGATGGGCCTGGTCTCCCTCCTGGGAACCTTCGCCACCGCCCTGGTCGCCATCCTCGTCGTCCCCGCCTGGCTCGCCTGGCGCAACCGCGGCCTGGCCGACCAGGCCCGGCAGAAGGAGTGAGACGGCAAAAGCCTGATCCTCCCTGCAGACTTGAATAGAACGCGAGATCGCGGCGATGCGGTGGTGTGTGGGGCGATCACCGAAGCGCCCGCGTGCAGCGTCTCTGCTCGCGCTTCGGAAGTACCTTGCGACTTTGGCGAGGACGGAATCCGCTATCGCAACTTTACGGTCCCCGAAGGGCCGCAACGCTCTCGCCGCGATCTCGCAGTTCAATTATACCCACTACTCGTAGGCCGGGCGACGTACGGTGCGAGCGAGGTGCCAGGACAGATCGAAGTCTCGGCTCCAATCGGTAAAGCTCAGGCGGTTGGCACAGAACCTGACTAGGTCGGAGACCTCCCCATTGGAGGGAGCCCGGTTTAGCAGAGCTCTTGACATTGCCTCGGCGAGTTCAGACTTGGCAGCTGGACTGATGTGTGGGCAGGCCAGTGAATCGATGAACAAGAGTGCAATTTCGCTTCGAAACGGCGTGTTCTTGTCGGCAGCCCGAAAACGATGAACGATCTCCTGCTCAACTCGATTCACTAGCTCAGTCAATGCGCCATTGTCCTTCGAGCAGAACAAGACAGAGACCAGGCTGAAGTAGTCAACTTGTGAAAGGTCCTCTATTGACGCAATTCCGAGGTACCCTTCGAGTTCCTCCTGCTTCAGTACACCAGACCCGCCCGTTGTCGCCAAGAGGACGAGGAGATTGAGGATCTCTGGTCCTCGGACATCTGCCTTCTTCAGTTGCCCGAGGACGGACGAAGTGTGGTCAACAATTTCCTGTCGCAGAAGGACATCTGTTCCTCCAGACCTCCTCGCGACCTCTCTGCATGCCTGCGCGATTCTAGAGATCTTGTAAGTTGTGGGAACCCTGGCGTCCATGCGGTAGAGGAAGTAGGCCACCTCGAGGATGAAAGAAAGAACCTGGGACAGCCGAGTGCGATTCTCCTTCAGAAACTCTGTCCGCTTCAGCTTCGAGGCTGTGCGCTCGAGCATTCGGAGAATCGTCCCGAGTGCGTAAGGGACAGTCGCGGCATATCCTGCCTCGCTTGCCCCTATCGCAGCCTTGAGGCGCCAGATGACTGCGTCCGGAGTTCGCTGCGAGTACCAAAGTGGCGCAGGACTCTTACCAGCCTTGGAATCGTCCGGGTTAGGGACACAATCGGTGAGCCTTCGTCCAATCTCGGCGTCGAGAACTTCGCGAACTGCTCGGCGAGTGATGGACAGAGGCGTAACTAGCGGCGAGTGGAGCTTGAGAGTCTTGGTCTCATTCAAACTCAAGCTGTATCCGCGAAAAGCCTCAAGAAGAAGTCGCTTGGCCTTGTCAAGGTCTTCGTCCGAGACTCCAAACAGGAACAGGTCGTCGACATATCGTCGGACGGCCACGCGAGCTTCAAGAAGTCCCTGGTCCGGAGCACCTCCTCGAACCGGATGTCGATGTCTTGGAGGACTATCTCGGCGAAGAGCCGGGAGATCCCGGGGCCTATGAGCACTCCGTTCGTCTCTCCCCAGTTCGCGGACTGCATAAGGCTGTCGAGTTCACCATCAAAGGAGTAGGCATTCTTGTGAAGCTTCGAAAATTCCTTGCCGCGCAGCGCCCACGAAAGCGAGTGTGTATAGAGGCTCGGGAAGCACTCGGCGATGTCTAGCAAGAGAAGATGCCGAAAGTCTTGCTCGAGCCGTCGAAATTCGGTCGAGTCGTAGAACTTCCATACCTGGCTGTAGCGAGCGTAGTAGAAGTATGAGGAAGCGTAGGAACGCTGGACTGAATCGAGGGACGGAGCTGGATCACCTACGGCGGCGGGTTCTTCAGCATCCGGATCAAGGAAGTCTCTCTCGGCGAAGGCCGAGGCTACATGGACGGGGCGGCGAAGCGAAAACTCGCTTCTTGCACAAACATTCAGAATGTAAGAGTCATAGTCCTTGTAGAACCGAATGAACTCAAGTTGGTTCGCCGGGTGCATGATCGAGAGCGTGCGGAGCTTTCCGTTGCTTCGCTGAATTCGGTACTCATAGGGTACTGTTGGGCGCCTTCCGCGCTTCCCGCGACTAGCTAGCGAGAGGAGCTTTCTGACTCCGGGCGGTGTCTCTGGTGGCAGGACGCCCGAACTTAGGAGCGCGTGCAGCTTTAGGTCGGAGAAGTAGACGGGGAGCTCGTAAGGGAGGACCTCGGTAAGAAGGATGCGCGCAGGGTCTGTGGTGGCGACGGGCTTGAGCTTAGCCATCTTTCCAGCAGCTCCGGACTTCGTTGATCCTTCGGGCCGATAGATGGACTATTCGCCGGAACCTGTGGCCTCTTGTGAAAGAAAGGCGCATTGCCTGACGACGGATCCGCCGGGACGGAGGAGGAACCGTAGCGAAGCAGTAGCCCAGGCCATCGCGGAGTAGCCGGTCGAGATGCTCAAGGCGATTGTTTGGAAGTACCGACGCATCAGAGAACGGAGAGTAGAGGAGATAGCTGTAGGGAAGCCCGCCTCGGATTCGACCCGCCCACGGCAGAGTCGAGCGATGCCCTGCGTCAGAAATCGGACGCGGTCAATGAGGAGTTCTGCGTTCCCTGTTTCCTCGTACGCGATGAAGGTGCGGAAGAGCCGCCGAGAGAGCTTCGAAATAGTCCTGGCGCCGAGATAGATGCCAACACTGTTGGGTCGCTGTCGACCCTCGTTGACATCCGGGAACACCAGCTTGTAGCCAAGCACGTCGAGAGTCCTTAGATGCTCGTGGTCGAGTAGAACTGGGCACCTACAGCGCTCTGCGCATGGGCAGTCGTTCGGAGCGTGTGCACAAGTGAGAGAACATCTGCATCCGACGCTGCAGATTTGCATTTTCTTGCGATTGATCCGCAACCGTACGTTTTCGAAGGACCGATGGATCTGCGGCATTACTAGCGGCTTGGCTTTGTATGAGAATAGCCAGATGTCGTCGACGTATCTGACGACGAGATAGACGCCAGCAATGCGCCGTAGTTGCGACTCGAGGTTGCGTGCGTGGAGCTCCGCTAGAGTCGAGCTGATCTGGAGCCCACGAGGGATTCCCGAGGCGCCGAGGTGGTGAGCCCTTCGAAGCAGCTGGTTGAGTAGTTGAATAGTAGTTGCAGAGACGAGCCGGTCTTTCCTCAACGTCTGAAGCAAACTGCGTGTGGGAATAGTTTCAAAGAAACGCCGTACGTCCAGTCGGATCACGGTCTTTGGAACGCCTTCACCAAGGGCCTGTCTAAGCTGCTTAACTGCGTCAAACCTCGCTAGCTGTCCTATTCGGTAGGCTCGACGGATCTTCCCGTTGATCCGCCGGATGACGAAGATGTCATTCAGGTTCGAAGTGACGAAAGTGGCGCGCCCGCGGATCTGGCGGCGTGAAAGGGCGCGGAATCTGAAGTGGCCATTTGCAATTTCTGATTCAAGCCTCTCGAAAAGATTAGGCCAGTCCCCTGCTCTTGGCCTTGAGCCGTCGTCTGCCACATATCCGACTTGGGCGCGAAGGCGCCGAAGGCAGGTTGAATGCGGTTGCGGAGAAATCTTGCCCGGGCATGGTTCCTGGAGTGCAGGAACCTCTACTGAGCGGTACCGAAGTGCCCGCTAGTGGACCGGGAGTCAGGTGGAGCCATCCGCGGGCATTGCGTATTGGTGATATAACTTGGCACCTTCCGCTGTCCCCCAGCCGGGGCTGGGGCTCGGGGAAGTTTACAGAATGGCCCGGCTTGATGACGCGATGACAGGCTCTGTCAGTAGTTGTCGACAGCGGGCGTGCAGACGGCCTCGAGCCTTCCCGGGCGTCGAAGCGAGACTGGAGTGGCTTGAGGAGTACCTGTTTCGCTAGGGCCTACCGGCGTGGCGGCCGCACTCTGCGGCCTCTGGTCGCCTCCTGGCCGGTCCATCCCGTACTGCGTGAGATGGAGGTAGCAAGTGCAGTTCCTAGTTCGCCATCACGAAGCGGCCCTGGGCGTCTTTGGCGGAGGGAGTCGAGTTGTTCGCGTCTCGTCCAGGAGAGGGGGGAGGTTTGGCCGATCTCGTCGAGGAGGCGTTGGGTGGTGAGGGTGTCGGCGTTCTCGGCCAGCATGCCGTAGATCGCGGCGACGACCGTCTGCTCGATCTCGGCGCCGCTGAAGCCGGCGGTGGCGCGGACCAGCTGCGGGAGGTCGAACTTCTCCGGGTCCTGCTTGCGCAGGCGCAGGTGGATGGCGAAGATCTCCTTGCGCTCCGCCTCGCCCGGCAGGTCGATGAAGAAGATCTCGTCGAAGCGGCCCTTGCGCAGCAGCTCGGGCGGCATCCGGTCGAGCTCGTTGGCCGTCGCGGCGACGAAGACCATCTCCTTGCGCTCCTGGAGCCAGGTCAGGAAGGTCCCGAACAGGCGCCGGCCCAGCCCGGCGTCGGCGTCGCCGCCGGTGTCGGCGAAGACCTTCTCGATCTCGTCGATCCAGAGCACGATCGGGGCGGCGGCCGAGGCCGTCGCCAGCGCGTCGCGCAAGTTCTTCTCCGACTCGCCGATGTACTTGTCATAGAGGCGCGAGGGGTCGAGGCGCGCCAGCGGGATCTCCCAGCGGCGGGCGATCGTCTTGGCCGCCAGGCTCTTGCCGCACCCCTGGACGCCGACCAGCAGCACGCCGCGCGGGGCGGGCAGGCCGAGCTCGCGGGCGCGCTCCGAGAAACCGGCGCGGAAGCGGTCCAGCCACTGCTTGAGGTGGCCGAGGCCGCCGAGCGGCGCGACGCCGGAATCGACCGAGACGAACTCGAGCGTGCTCGAGGACTCGAGCGCCGCCCGCTTGCGCTCGAGCACGCGCGGGATGTCGGCCTCGTTCAGAGCGAAGTCGTCGAACGCCGAACGGGTGACCAGGCGCCGGACCTCGGCCATGGTCAGGCCGCGCAGGTTCCTGGCGAAGCGGGTCAGCGCCGCCTCGTCGAGCTCGTAGCGGAAGCGGTGGTGGGCGTTGAGCTGGCGGAAGGTCTCGACCACCGCCATCCGGATCTCCTGCTCGTCGGGCAGGTCGAGCTGGTAACGCGCCGAGAGCTTGCGCAGCTCGATCGGGAGCTCGAGCGCCGGCGAGCAGAGCACCAGCGTGACCAGCCGCCCGGAGACGTTCTGGGCGAACTCGCGCAGCTCGCGCACGACGGTCGGGTCGGTCAGGTAGGGGTGGAAGTCGCGCAGCAGGTAGAGGCCCGAAGTCGAGAGCGACGCGATGTGGCGCAGGGCGACGAGCGGCTTGGTGGTGTCGTAGACCGGCTGATCGATCCCCTTGCGCTCGAGACCCTGGGTGACCGACCAGGTCCAGAAGGGCAGCCCGAGCTCGGTCGCCGCGGCGACGAGCAGCTCCTCGAGCCGCTCCTCCTCGTAGGTCTCGACGTAGAGGATCGGGTACCGCGACTGGATCAGGAGCTTGAGGTCTTCCAAGGCTCGCAGGAGTCTGTCAGAGGCCGCCGGGATGGGGAAGGGCGCCCGCCGGAACCGTAATGGAAGGCGGTCCCGGTTCGTACTAGGGTGGAGATCCACGACTCGATTCCCGAGAAGGAGAAGGCGATGGACGAGCTCGGTATCGCGGCTTCGCCCCGGACCCTGGCCCGGGTCGGCGGGTTGCTCTACCTGATCCAGATCGCGATCGGGATCTTCGACGAGGCCTTCGTCAAGGGCCGGATCCTGGTGGCGGGGGACGCCGCGGCGACGGCCGCGAACCTGCGTTCGATGGAATCGCTCTGGCGCCTCGGGATCGCCGGCGAGCTGACGATGACGCTGACCAGCATCCCCCTGCTGATGATCCTCTACGTCCTGCTGAAGCCGGTCGGCCGCTTCCTCGCCCTGCTGATGGTCGGCTTCGGCGTGCTCGCCTCGGCGGTGGAGTCTTCCTACTCGCTGCTCCTGGTCCAGACGCTCTTCCCGCTCGGCGACGCCCCGTATCTGAAGGCGTTCACCGCGGATCAGCTCGCCGCGATGGCCCGGATGGCGATCCGCTCGCAGGCGGTCGGCTTCGGCATCGCGCTGCTGATCTTCGGCCCGTACTTCCTCGCGACCGGCCGCCTGATCTTCCGCTCGACCTTCTTCCCCAAGACGATCGGCGTCCTCTACCAGATCGCGGGCGTCGCCTACATCGCGAACACCTTCGTGCTGATCCTCGCCCCGAGCTTCTCGGGCCCGATGTTCCAGATCATGGTCCTCCCCGCCTTCGTCGGCGAAGCCTCCTTCTGCCTCTGGCTGCTGATCCGGGGCGTCAACGACGAGAAATGGCGCGCGGTGGCGAGAGCAACCTCCGCGCGCGCCGCCGCCTAGCTCAGCGTCTGCGGCGCCCCCGGCGGGGCAGCAGGAGGAGCAGCAGCACCGGCCCGGCGACGAAGCCGCCGAGGTGGGCGTAGAAGGCGACGCCGCCGGCGTTCGAGCCGGGCGGCGCGAGCCAGACGCCCAGGAGCTGGAGCAGGAACCAGCCGGGCAGGAAGAGGAAGGCGCGCGTCCGCAGCGGCACGAGCAGGCATCCGAGCGGCAGCACGCCCTCGAGCCGCGCGTTCGGGAAGAGCACCAGGAAGCACCCGAGCACTCCGGCGATCGCCCCCGAGGCGCCGACCAGCGGCACCGCGGAGCGCGGCGTCGCGGCGATCTGGGCGGCGGTCGCGACCAGTCCGGACAGAGCGTAGAGCGCCAGGTACCGCAGCCCGCCCAGCCGCTCCTCGACGTCGTCCCCGAACACGGCGAGGAACGCCATGTTCCCGAGCAGGTGGATCCACCCGGCGTGGAGGAAGAGCGAAGCCAGGACCCGGAAGGGGAGGTGCAGCGGATCGGCCAGCGAGACGACCTGCACCGGCGAGATCGCCAGCCCCTCGATCACCCCCTCGGCCCGCCCTCCGAGCGAGA
This sequence comes from uncultured Acidobacteriota bacterium, assembly GCA_963781755.1. Lineage (GTDB taxonomy): Bacteria > Acidobacteriota > Thermoanaerobaculia > Multivoradales > JAGPDF01 > JACTMI01. The sequence continues at coordinate 184,533 of CAWAGZ010000007.1, read as the reverse complement.
GCTCCCAGAGGAACACCGCGACGTTGGCGACCACCAGGCTCCAGGTCGCCCAGGCGAAGCGTCTCCGGCGACGGGAGTCTCCGAGGGGGATCACGAGGGCCGGATGCTAGAGGATCGCGGGGGATGCCGGTCCTCTCTCGCTGATGTGATGTAGGTGAAGTCATGTGATAGATTCACTGAAATCACGGAGGCTCTCCCATGAGCGTCACTCCCGGCGAGGTCCACGAGAAGTCCATGAAGAGGGCGGCGAAGGCGCGCCCCCGGGGATCGGCCGCCCTTCACGAGCTGGTGCTCACCTCCGACGATCCGCGGACGCTCGAGTGGATCCGGGCCGTGCTGGTCGCTTCCGACAAGCTGGCAAGAGACCCGGTCGCGGCGCTCGCCGACGAGTTGCTGGCCGAGCCGGTGACCCCGAAGCTGGCGCTGGCGCAAGCGCGATTGAGGAGCCGCGCCACGCGGGAGTTCCTGGAGCGGTTCCGGGTGCTCTCGGCGCGGGAGGTGGACTCGCTCCCCGGGCGCTCGCGGTCGAAGTCCAACCCCGCGGCTGCGGCCTCCAGGTGGCGGCGCGACGGACGCATCTTCTCGGTGCGATGGAAGGGCGTGAGTCGCTACCCCGAGTTCCAGTTCCGGGACGGCGAGCCGGTGCCCGAGGTGCGCCGGATCCTGGAGCTGCTCGGACCGGGACACGACGGCTGGCCGGCCGCCTTCTGGTTCGCCTCGCCGCACGCCTATCTCGGTGGCGATGTGCCCGCGAAGGTCCTCGCGGAGGATCCTGCCAAGGTCGCCGCCGCTGCCGAGTGGCAGTACGCGGACTGAGAGCTTGCCGGCGAAGTCGGTCGTCCCCGATCCCCCGACCCGTCGGACGCCCCGCGTCGAGGTCCTTCCCGCCGGCACCCGTCTCTGGCGGATCTACCGGCACACCCACGTCGCTCCGACCGATTTCGACGCGCGCGACGTCTCCCTGCGCTTCCGGCCCGTGCGCGACGGCGCGGGGTCGGTGGTGCCGACGCTCTACGCCGCGCTCGCGCCCGCGGGGGCGTACTTCGAGACCGTCTTCCGGGCGTGGAACGAGGACGAGCCGGGTGGTCCGGTGTTCTCGATCGGACCGGCGGACGTCCGCGGCCGCGCGCACGCCGAGCTCGTCACCCGGCGCGAGCTGCGCTTCGCCCAGCTCTACGGCGAGGGGCTGACCCGCCTCCACGTGTCCCGCGAGCGGCTGATCGTCCCCTCGAGCCCGACGCTCGACTACCCGCGCACGGCGGCCTGGGCGCAGTGGCTCTGGGAGCGATCCGAGCGCGTCGACGGTCTGCTCTGGGTCTCCCGCCGCCACGACGGCGTGCGCTCGCTGGTCCTGTTCGGAGATCGCGTCGCCGCGGACGACCTCGAGCTCGTCGCGGTTGCCCACCTCGATCGCCCGAAGGGCTTCGCCGAGGTCCAGAGGATCGCCACCGACTGCGGCATCCACGTCTCGTTCGCCTTCGCCGATCTCTGACGCGCGCGGACTGGAATCCTCGGACACACCGGAACGGTACGGACGACTCCAGGGAGGAAGGATGCGAATCACGAACGCCGTCGCGCAGCTGCGGACGACGGACCTCGACGCCTCGATCGACTTCTACACGAGCAAGCTGGGACTGACGCTCGATTTCCGCTACGAGGACTTCTACGCCGGGATTCGCGCCGGCGACCAGCTCTTCCACCTGAAGCTGGTGGACGAGACGGACCCGTCGATCGAATGGGTGGCGAAGGAGGGCCACTTCCACCTCTACCTCGAGACCGACGACGCCCAGGCGATGGCCGAAACGCTGCAGAACCGCGGCGTCCCGCTGGTCGAGGACGTCCACGACACCCCCTGGGGCACGCGCGAGCTGGTCCTCCGCGACGACCAGGGCCACACCCTCTACATCGGCGAGCGGATCTAGCGGGAACCTCTTCGACAGCAGCGACGCCGGTAGCTTCCGCATCTCCTCCCGCTCCTGCTAGGGTCGGCGAGATCCTGGATAGGGAATCCGTCTCTGGACGGTGGAGCGAGAGGGAAGTGACGGCTCGAGAGCGGAAGACCGTAACGGGCGGGCGCCGGGCGGAGCCTCTGGAGTGGCGGGCGCTCGAGCGGCGGGCGCGGGCGATCGCCGTTGCCCTGGCGCCGGGGGAGCCCGCCGTCGCGGAGGACCTGGCGCAGGAGGCGCTGCTCAAGCTCCTTGTCCAGCAACCCGCGCCGAAGCGGCCCGTCGCCTGGCTCCGGGTCACGCTGCGCAATCTGCTGACCGACCGCCGGCGCCACGACGAGCGCCGGCGGACGCTCCCGATCGAGGGCGTCGACGAACCGGCGCACCCGACGATCGAAGCGCCGGACCGGAGGCTGGTCGTCCGGCAGGCGCTGGAGGGCCTCTCCGAGTCGCAGCGCACGATCCTCGGCCTCTTCGCGCTCGGCTTCTCCCACGCCGAGATCGCGACCCGCATCGGCTGCGAGATCCACCAGGTCGGCCCCAGGATCCAACGCGCCCTGCGCCGCGCCCGCCGCGTCCTGCACGGCCCGGACGGAGAATCCTCGCGACCTTCGCGAGGCTAATTTCCCGGCTCGGGGTATAAACCGCCCCCTTCGTTCGTCTAAGTAACAAGACAATCCGGGAAGTCTTCTTCTCGAGTCCCGATTCCGTCGGGTTGCTACTCGCGGAACCGGTCCGACGAACGATGGAGCCGTCGCGTTCCCGACGGCTCGGGGGAGGTGACGATGCAGCGAACTCGAAGGCCGCCGTCAAGAATCTTGTCCATGATGATGCCAATGCTCGCGTCTATGGCGCTCGCGGCGTGGGCGCAGTCCGGAGATTTCGATCCAGGACAGGGTCTGCCGACGACGGAGGGCGCACATTCGAACCACATGGGCTACTCCGACCTGCCGCCGGGCGACACGATGGAGGAGCGCATCGTCCGTGCCGCCTACAAGGCGGAGGAGCGGATGGTCAACGCCGACGGCAAGGACCTGGCATTCGACCTGAGCGACTTCCAGCGCTACGACCCGCCCAGCTACCCCAAGACCCGCTTCGGCGACATCTTCACCATCAACCCCCCGGTACGCCTGAATATCACCCGGAGCGAGCAATATCGCAGCGAGAACGGAGGGCCCGACGAGCTGATCGGAGTCGTGTACAAGGCCCACTGGGAGGTGCGAGACCCCAGCAGCTTCATTCAGCCGCAGTATCTTGGATGCGACCATCTCGGATTTCCTGCAACTCCACTATGACCAAGGTACACTCGATGGTCCGCCCGACCACATCGTGTCCTATGCAGTCACGGCGTTCATGCTGGGGCGAACCCAGTCCTACAGGGCGATTTCGATGTGGTTTTCGGCCGACCCGCAAGAACAGCAGGGTCGTGATCAGTGATTCAGTGGCGGACCGCGTTGCCGAAGCGCTGGCCGAATCGGGGCCAGTGATGTCGCAGCGCGAGGTCGATTCCAAGAAGATGGTGCACTTGATGGACCAATCTGCGCTAGCGGATCGCTTGCACGAGTCCAGCCCGGAGTCCTGCGAGTACGACAACAAGACCTACGTCTATCCACTGAGTCGCGTGATCGGAACTCAAGGGCACGCATCCGGGAACCACTACGCCAGTGCCAGCTTCAACTTCTCCTGCACGTGTGCCACGAATTGTCTTTCCTACTGTCAGCCGTCATTGGCCACCACCGTCTGCAACGACAGCGGTTCGACGGGTCCCTACGAACACGTGACGCATACACATGACGCCGCGTTTCCTCGCACGGAGGTCGAAGGCAACATCACGGCAGCGGAATGCTCCGCCGGATGGGCCTGCTTCGTCGAGCAATGTCCCTTCACGGGCTGCGGTGGAGGCAACATCTCGGTGTTCGGAGGATTCGCGGGTGTCTCCTTCGGCTTCACGGGCCGTGAGATCTGGGACGGACAGCGGGATTTCTCCGGCCACTGCGGGCGATGCACCGAATTGCAACCCGTGGCGCTCCCGCGCCGGGCCCACAACGGTCGGGGGCCCTTCAACCGGACGATCGAGGAGCCGCCGGGTGGTGGTGGCGGAGGTGATAGCGGCTGCCGGAGAGAGGAGTTCGTCTGCCACCCCGTGTTCTCCTACGACTACTGCGGCGACCTGCCCAGACCCTGTCTCATCGAATACTGCGAAGACGTCTGCTACGAGTGATTCCGCGCAGCCGGGTCAGCGGTTCTCGACCCGGTGGATGCGTAGGAGGTTGGTCCTGGGTTTCGCCTCGAGCGGGGAGCCCATGGGGAGGATGAGGGTGTCGCCGGGGCGCACCAGCTTTCGGGCGAGGAGCTCGCGTTCGATGATCGGGAGGAGGTCCTCGGTGGGCTTGGGCTTGCGCTTCAGGTGGATCGGGAGGGTGCCCCAGAGGAGCTGGATGCGCCTCGCGACGCGCTCGTCGGTGGTCAGGACGATGGTCGGGACGGCGGGGCGGTAGCGGGCGAGGCGGTGGGCGGTGAAGCCGCCCTGGGAGAAGGCGACGATCTTGGCGCGGGCCAGCTTCGAGGCGGCGTAGACGGCGGCGGCGGCGATCACGTCGGCGATGGCGATCGCCGGGTCTTCGGCGCGGGTCCCTCTCCTGTTCCGGTGGTGGAGCGACGGGAAGCGGCCGGCGGTGGGTTCCTCGCTGGCGGGGAGGATGCCCTCCCTCGCTTCGTCGTTTCTGTAGCGCTCGGCCTCGACGACGATCCTCGCCATCGTCTCGACCGTCTCGACGGGGTAGTTGCCGACCGCGGTCTCGCCCGAGAGCATCACCGCGTCGGTGCCGTCGAGGACCGCGTTGGCGACGTCCGAGGTCTCGGCTCGGGTCGGACGGGGGTGGGACATCATCGATTCGAGCATCTGGGTCGCGACGATCACCGGCTTGCCGAGGCGTCTTCCGGCCGCGATCATCCGCTTCTGGAGCACCGGGACCTCGTAGAGCGGGATCTCCACCCCGAGGTCGCCGCGGGCGACCATCACCGCGTCGGCCGCTGCGACGATCTCCTCCAGGTGCTCCACCGCCGCAGGGCGCTCGAGCTTGGCCACGATCGGGATCTCGTCGCCCAGCTCCCGGACGACCGAGCGGACCGCCTCGACGTCCTTCGCGCTTCCGACGTAGCTCGCGCCCAGGTACTCGACCTTCTCCTCCACCGCCAGCGCGATGCCGGCGCGGTCGCGCTCCGAGATCGTGAACGGGATCCTCGAGTCGGGGAGGTTGATCCCCTTGCGGGTCGAGACCGTGCCGCCGGCGACCACCTTCGCCGTCACCCGTCCGCCGCGCTTCGCGGTCACCCGGAGCTCGACCAGGCCGTCGGCGATCAGCACCCGCTCGCCGAGCTTCAGCCGGCGCAGGAAACCGGGATCGTCCACCGGGAGGTCGGCCCCGCCGGCGTCGCCGCCCAGCGTCACGCGCTCCCCGCGGCGCAGCGTCCGCGGCTCGGGCAGCGTGCCGAGGCGGAAGCGCGGGCCCATCAGGTCGAGCAGCAGCGGCACGTGGCGATCCAGCTTCGCGGCCGCGCGGCGGACCTTGCGGATCGTGCGCCGGTGCTCCTCGGGGCTGCCGTGCGAGAGATTGATCCGCACCATGTCGGCGCCGGCGGCCAGCAATCGCTCCAGGACCCGCGGGTCGGACGTGGCCGGCCCCAGCGTGGCGACGATCTTGGCCCGTCGTTCGCTCCCGTGCGCCATGACGGGGGAGGATACGGGAAATCTGGGATACGCTTTCCGGCCCCATGTTCGAAGGCCTGTCCGGCAAGCTCCAGGAAGTCTTCCGCCGCCTGCGCGGCGAGGGCCGGATCACCGCCGAGGACCTCGCCGCGGCGCTCAAGCAGATCCGCATCGCGCTGCTCGAGGGCGACGTCCACTTCCGCGTCGTCAAGGGGTTCCTGGCCCGGGTCGAGGCCCGGGCGACGGGGGAGAAGGTGCTCGAGAGCCTCTCCCCGGCGCAGCAGGTCATCGGCATCGTGCGCGACGAGATGGCCGTCACCCTGGGCGGCGAGGACGCCTCCGAGCTGCGGGTGGACGGCACGCCGGCGGTGATCCTGCTCTGCGGCCTCCAGGGCTCGGGCAAGACCACCACCGCGGGCAAGCTGGCCAAGCGCCTCGCCGGCCGCGGGCGCTACCCGCTCCTGGTCGCCGCCGACCTGCAGCGCGCCGCCGCGGTCGAGCAGCTCGTCCAGGTCGGCGCACGGGTCGAGATCCCGGTGCTGACGCCGGCCGAGGGCGAGGGCGTCGTCGAGGTGGCGAAGCGATCGCTGCGCGAGGCGCGCGAGCGCGGGCGCGACGTCGTGCTGATCGACACCGCGGGCCGACTCCACGTCGACGCCGACCTGATGGCCGAGATCGCCGCCGTCGCCGAGGCGGTCTCGCCGCAGGAGATCCTCTACGTCGCCGACGCGATGACCGGCCAGGACGCCGTGCGCAGCGCCCAGGAGTTCGCGCGGGTCCTGAAGCTCACCGGGGTCGTCCTGACCAAGCTCGACGGCGACACCCGGGGCGGCGCGGCGCTCTCGGTGCGCGAGGTGACCCAGGTCCCGATCCGCTACGCCGGCGTGGGCGAGAAGCCCGAGGACCTGGAGCTGTTCTCGCCCGGCCGCATGGCCTCGCGCATCCTCGGCATGGGCGACGTCCTGGCCCTGATCGAGAAGGCGCAACAGGCGGTGGACTCCAAGGAGGCCGAGCGCCTCGCCGAGCGGCTGACCAGAAATGAGTTCACCCTCGAGGACCTGCGCGACCAGCTCCGCGCGGTCAAGAAGATGGGCCCGCTGCGCGGCGTGCTCGACGCGCTGCCCAAGATGGGGCCGCTCGGAGCGATGAAGGGCATGGGCGAGGTCGGCGAGGCCGACGAGAAGCGGCTGGTGCGGATCGGCGCGATCATCGACTCGATGACGCCGGACGAGCGCCGCCGCCCGGCGCTGCTCAACGCCAGCCGCAAGCGCCGCATCGCCCGCGGCTCCGGCACCTCGGTCCAGGACATCAACCAGCTGATGAAGCAGTACCTGCAGATGAAGAAGATGATGAAGGGGCTCAAGGGGAAGTGGCTCAAGAAGGCGTTCGGTCGGTAGGCCGCCGCTCTGCAGCCCACCTTCTCGAGGTTTACTGGGATCACCGCCCTGCAGCCCACCCACCCACCCCCACCAACCCGCCGAAGGGCGCCGCCTGGCTTCGCCGGCGGGGTGTCTCCAACCTCGGCCCCTTCTCCCGCTGACAGACCTCGAGTCCGCAGACCGGCGAGGCGGGAGATTCCCCAGGGGACATGCAACGAAGTTGCTTGTCCCCTCGACACGCCTTCGGTTCGCAGAATCACCCGCTGGCCGAGGCGCAGCATCCGCCGGGGACATGCTGGCTTGCTGCGTGTCCCCTGGAGACGCCTTCGGTTGGCCGGGGTGCCCCTCTTGCAGCGGCGGCGGCCCATGGCGCCGCTCGAGAGGCGCCCGAGAGGTGACAGTTACGCCACATCGGAGATGTGGCGTAACTGTCACCGGGACGCCGAGCCTCGGCGCTGGCACGTCCAGGCGGCCGGCGAAGTGCCTCGGAATGGTATAGTTGGCGTTTTGGAGGCCCCACCGGGAGGCGATCCCGCCGGGCCGTGTCCGCAACCGTCAACGAAGAAGGAAGCGAAGCGATGCTGAAGATTCGGCTCCGCCGGATGGGTGCCACCAACCGGCCGTTCTACCGGGTGATCGTCTCCGATTCCCGCCAGGCTCCCAACGCCTCGGCGCTCGAGGAGATCGGCTACTACGATCCCCGCCAGACCCCGCCGCGGGTCGAGATCGACCGCGCGCGCGTCGACCACTGGGTTGGGAAGGGCGCCCAGCTCTCCGACACCGTGCGCGAGCTGGTCGCCTCCCGCGCCGCCGCCGGCTGATGCCCCCGAGCGCCGTCGCCGAGGACCTGCTCTCCGTCGTCCGCCTGCTGGTGGACGACCCCCGGTCGGTCGCGGTCGAGGAGGTCGCGACGGACGGCGGCACCGAGTTGCGGGTCGCGGTCTCCGAGAGCGACCGCGGCAAGGTCATCGGACGCCACGGCCGGACGATCGACGCGCTGCGCTCCCTGGCGCGCGTCCGCGGCGAGCGCGAGGGGCACGCCTATGCCGTCGAGCTCCTCGAAGGCTGAGCGCCACCGCACCCCCCCCGAGCAGGTGTTGGTCGGAACCGTGCTGCGTCCGCACGGCGTGCGCGGCGCGGTCATGGTCGAGGTGTCGTCGGACGTCCCGGGGCGCTTCGCTCCGGGCAGCGAGCTCACCGCGGCTCCGCGCGCCGGGGCCGTCCGGTCGCTGATCGTCGAGAGCGGCGCGCCGCACGGCCGGGGTTTCCGCGTGCGCTTCGAGGGCGTGACCACGCGCGAGGGGGCCGAGGAGCTGCGCGGGGCGGGTCTGACCGTTCCGGGCGCCGCGGTGCCCGAGGCCCCGGGCGGCACCTACTACGTCTTCGAGCTCGCCGGCTGCCGCTGCTTCGACCGCCGGGCCGGGGAGCTCGGTACGGTCATCGACCTCGTCGCCGACGGCGGCGGCTGGCTGCTGGTCGTCGAGCGGCCGGACGGGTCGCGGCTGCCGCTGCCCTTCGTCGAGCGCTACGTCGTCGCCGTCGACCGCGAGCGGTTGCAGATCGACTGGGATCTGCCGGAAGGCCTGATCGAAGCATGCGCCTCCAGATCCTGACCATCTTCCCCGAGCTGTTCGAACGCTTCGCCACCGTCTCGCTGGTCGGCAAGGCGGTCGGGCGCGGCCTGCTCGACCTCTCCGTGCGCGACCTGCGCGACTTCGCCAGCGACCGGCACCGCACGGTGGACGACGTCCCCTACGGCGGCGGCGGCGGCATGGTCATGACCGCGCCGGTGTGGCTGCGCGCGGTGCGCGAGCTCGCCGCCGGGGCGAGCCCCTGGCGGGTCCTGCTCTCGCCCCAGGGCCGGCGGCTCGACGACGCCAAGGTGCGCGAGCTGGCGGCGCGCGGCGACCTGCTCCTGCTCTGTGGACGCTACGAGGGGATCGACGAGCGGGTGCGCGAGCTGGTGGTGGACGAAGAGGTCTCGATCGGCGACTACGTCCTGTCCGGCGGCGAGCTGCCGGCGATGGTGCTGGTCGAGGCGCTCTCGCGCGAGGTCCCGGGCGTGGTGCAGCAGCCCGAGTCGGTCGAGCGCGACAGCTTCCGCTCCGGCCTGCTCGACTACCCGCACTACACCCGCCCGCCCGAGGTCGAGGGGCTGCGGGTGCCCGAGGTCCTGACCTCGGGCGACCACGCGGCGATCGAGCGCTGGCGCCGGGCGGCGGCCCTCGCAGCCACGCTCGCCAAGCGCCCCGACCTGCTCGAGGACGCCGAGCTGACCCCCGCCGAACGCCGCGAGCTCGACCGCCTGCGCGCCCGCTAGGGTGTGAGGGAGCACCCGAAGAGCCAGAGACAGAAGCCTTCCCGCTTCAGACAAAGACAAGCAGCAAAGGCTTCCATAGAAGGGGAAGGCGGCAGGACGGTCGTTCCGCCTGCCGTTCGCCGCCGCGCCGCGCCGACCGTTGCTCCCGTAGACAGACCTCGAGTCCGCGGACTGGCGAGGCGGGAGATTCCCCCAGGGGACATGCAACGAAGTTGCTTGTCCCCTCGACACGCCTTCGGTTCGCAGAACCACCCGCTGGCCGTGGCGCGACCTCCGCCGGGGACATGCTGGCTTGCTGCGTGTCCCCTGGAGACGCCTTCGGTTCGCACCGGCACCCGCTCGCCGAGGCACGGCTCTGCCGGGTACAACCTGGCTTGCTGCGTGTCGCCTCGACACGCCTTCGGTCCGCTGCGGCACCCGTCTGGCCGAGGCGTGGCCTGCGCCGGGAAATGCTGGCTCGCTGCGTGTGCCCTGGACACGCCTTCGGCCTGCCAAAGCACCCGCCGGCCGGGGCTTGACAGCTCGTGATGTGGTGTTATAGTGCACTACATCACCTGGCCACCGAACGCTCCGGTGGACGGAAAGTCACCCTTCGCAACGGAGTCCGAGACCATGAAGCCCGCCCGATACCTGCTGCCCGCCCTCCTGACCTCCCTCGCCGCCGTCGCGCTCGCCCAGTCCGGGTCGCCGGCTTCCGGTACGCCGGCCTCCGGATCGTCTCCGGCCGTCGCCCAGCCGACGTGGGCCGAGCGTTCGTTCGACACCCTGAAGAGTCTCGCCGGAGACTGGGAGGGACGCGTCACGGTCGTCCCCGAGCAGTTCCAGATGTCCGGGGACGCCGCGCTCTACCACGTCTCGTTGCGGGTGACGTCCCGCGGGCACGCGCTCGTGCACGAGCTCCAGCAGGCGGGCACCCCCGTGGATCCTTCGAAGTACGATCACCCGGTCACGATGCTCTACCTGGACGGAGATCAGCTGACGCTGGTCCACTACTGCGACGCCGGGAACCGGCCACGCATGATCGGAACCGCCTCGCCCGACGGCAAGACGGTCGAGTTCGATCTCGTCGACCTCTCGGGAGGCACGGCGCACGGCCACATGCACCACGCCGCCTTCCATTACGTCGACTCCGACCACCACACCGAGGATTGGACCTACATGCTGCCGGACGGCACGCCGGCCCACGCCCACTTCGACCTGCACCGGATGAACCCGGCGCCACCGACCTCCTGGTGACGGCGGGGACGAACGAGAACACCGGATGGACCATGAGTTCAGCGATCGACAGCCGATCTACCGCCAGGTGCGCGACCGGGTGGTGGCGATGATCCTCGACGGCGTGCTCAAGGCGGGCGATCCCCTGCCCTCGGTTCGTCGCGTGGCGGCGGAGTACCGGCTGAATCCGCTCACGGTCCTCAAGGGCTATCAGGAGTTGACGGAGGAGGGGTTGGTGGAGAAGCGGCGAGGGCTGGGCCTGTTCGTTCTCGAAGGCGCGCACGAGCGACTTCTCGCGGACGAGAGGGAGAAATTCCTGACGCGGGAGTGGCCACGGATCCACGCCACCATCGAGCGGCTGGGGCTGAAGCCGGACGAGCTCCTGCGCGCCGGCGGTCGACGCCGCTCGAAGGCGGGAACCGGAGAGGAGAAGGGTTGACTCCATGCCCTGCATAGAGGCTCGCGGTCTGAGAAAGGCGTACGGCACGAACGTCGCGCTGGCCGGCATCGACCTGTCCGTGGCGGAGGGCCGCATCGTCGGGCTCATCGGTCCCAACGGCGCCGGCAAGACCACGGCGCTGAGGGCGATCGTCGGGCTCACTCCGATCGACGGCGAGCTGACGGTGCTCGGGCGCGACCCGTGGCGGGAGCGTAGCCGGCTGATGCGCGACGCGTGCTTCATCGCCGACGTCGCGGTGCTGCCGCGCTGGATGCGCGTCCGACAGCTGCTCGATTACGTCGCCGGGGTGCATCCGCGCTTCGAACGCGCCAAGGCGGAGCGCTTTCTGGCGACGACCACCATCGGCCCGAGCCGCAAGGTGCGGGAGCTGTCGAAGGGCATGGTCACCCAGCTTCACCTCGCGCTGGTGATGGCGATCGACGCGCGCCTGTTGGTGCTCGACGAGCCGACCCTCGGCCTCGACATCCTCTACCGCAAGCAGTTCTACGACTCTCTGCTGGGCGACTACTTCAACTCCGCGCGAACGATCGTCGTGGCCACCCACGAGGTGGAGGAGATCGAGCACGTGCTCACGGACGTCTTGTTCATCGACCGCGGCCGCATCGTTTTCGAGCGCAGCATGGAGGAGGTGGAATCGCGCTTCGTCGAGGTGCTGGTGCACCCGGAGCGCGCCGTGGCCGCCCGGGCGCTCGAGCCGCTGCACGAACGGCAGTCGCTGGACCGTTGCATCCTTCTGTTCGACGGCGTGGACCGGCGGCGGTTGGCCGCCTTCGGCGACCTGCGCACCCCCAGCCTCTCGGACCTGTTCGTCGCCGTGATGGGGGGCCACGGCGGCCACACGTCGCGAGGCGCCGAATGAGCCCCGGCGGCCCGAACGGGCCTCGCGTGGAGCCGCCATTCGTCGCCGACGTCGGGCCGCTGCGCCGGTACCTCTGGTGCGCGCGGCGGGAGCTGTGGGAGCACCGGTCGATCTACGTCGCGCCGCTGGCGGTCGCGGCCCTGATCGTGGTGGGATTCGCGCTCGGTCTGTTCCGCCTCCCGGAGCAGCTGCGAGCCGCTTCGGCGCTCGACCCGGCGAGCCTGGAAGCGGCCGTCGAGCGCCCGTACGTCTACGCCGCGATGTTGCTGATGTTCACCACGGTCGTCGTCGGGATCTTCTATTGCCTCGACGCTCTCTACGGCGAGCGTCGCGACCGCGCGGTCCTGTTCTGGAAGTCGCTTCCCGTCTCCGATGCGACCGCCGTCCTGGCGAAGGCGAGCGTTCCGATCGTCGTCCTGCCCGTGGTGACGTTCGCAGTCACGGTGGCGGTGCAGGCGGTCATGCTGGCGCTGGCTGGCGGCAGGCTGATCGGAACCGGACTGAGCGTCTGGTCGCACCTCTCGTTCGGTCGGATGGCGATGGATCTGCTCTACCACCTCGTCGTGATTCACGGTCTCTGGTATGCCCCGTTCTGGGGCTGGATGCTGCTGGTGTCGGCATGGTCGCGGCGGGCGCCTCTCCTGTGGGCGGCGCTGCCGCCTCTGGCGATCGCCCTGGTCGAGAGAATCGCCTTCGACACCTCGTACTTCGGTGCCTGGCTCGGTCGCCGACTCGCCGGCGGCCCCGGCGCCATGACGTCCGACGGCGGGCAGATGACCCTGGCCGCGCTCGTTCCCGACGCTCCGGTGAGGTTCCTCCTCAGCCCGGGACTCTGGCTGGGACTGGCCTCGACCGCGGTCTTCCTCGTGGTAGCCGTGCGCCTCCGCCGCCGGCGCGGGCCCGTGTAGGGCCGGCATCGGGTGGACGGGGACGAGAGATCGGGAGACGCCGCCGCACTGGGGCCGGACCCTGGAGGCAACGCCATGAGCTCGATCCGGAAGACCGCACGAGTCGCCGGGCTGCTCTACCTGCTGGTCGTGATCGCCGGCCCGTTCCTGCTCTTCTACGTGCCGGGCAAGCTGTTCGTGTCCGGAGACGCCACCGCGACCGCCGCCAACATCCTCGCGCATCCGACGCTGTTCCGAACCTACATCGCCGTCGGGATCGTCGCCGAGCTGCTCTTCGTGGCGGTCGTGCTGGTTCTCTACCGCCTCCTCAAGGGGGTCGGCCCGGAGCTCGCCGCCGTCATGGTGATCCTGATTCTGATCCAGGCGCCGCTGGCGTTCCTGGGCGTGGCCAACGAAGCCGCAACCCTCGAGGTCCTGGGAAGCCCGGGTGCCCTGTCGGTCTTCGACCCGCCGCAACGCGACGCTTTGGCCACTCTGCTGATCCAGTTCGACCAGCGGGGGGTCGCGGTCGCCGAGGTCTTCTGGGGGCTCTGGCTCCTGCCGCTCGGATGGCTCGTCTATCGATCTCGCTTCCTGCCCCGGTTCCTGGGCGTCTGGCTCTTCGTCAACGGCCTGGCTTATCTGGTCCTCAGCGCCACGGGCCTGCTGGTGCCTCAGCATCTCGGCCTGGTCACCCAGATCGCCACCCCGGTCCTGTTCGGGGAGCTTGCGCTCATGCTCTGGCTGGTCCTCGTCGGCGCGAGAGTCCCGCCGGCGGCCGGGACCGCTCCGTCCCCGAGCTGACGCCAGCCGACGCGCCATCGCGAACCCGAAACCAGGCCCTTCTGTCCGAGGCAAAGACGAAAGACGAGAAGCAAAGACTTCCATAGAAGGGGAAAGTGGCAGAACGGCCGTTCCGCCTGCCGTTCGCCGCCGCGCTACCTCGACCGTCCCTCCCGCTGACAGACCTCGAGTCCGCGGACCGGCGAGGCGGCAGATTCCCCCAGGGGACATGCTGGCTTGCTGCGTGTCCCCTGGAGACGCCTTCGGTTCACCAGTGGCACCCGCTAGCCGAGGCACGGCCTCCGCCGGGGACACCCTGGCTGGCTGCGTGTCCCCTGGAGACGCCTTCGCTGCGCCAGGGCACCCTTCCGCCGCGTCGAGGCCTCCGCCTCGCCTCCCGCCGCGCCGACGGACCTCGGCCCGGCGGACCGGCGAGGCGGGAGATTCCCCCAGGGGACATGCAACGAAGTTGCTTGTCCCCTCAGAACACGGCTCCCGTCTCTCCCCGTCTCCCGCGGGTGCCCTGCCGGACCGCCCGGGGTTGCCGGAAGTCGCGATTACTGAGACAATTCCAGGTCCTTTGTAAGAGGGGTCGAGATGAGCCAGCTTTTGGAAATCGAGCGCGCATACCTGCGCGAGGACGTCCCGGAATTCAAGCCCGGCGACACGGTTCGGGTCCAGGTCAAGGTGGTGGAAGGGGACAAGGAGCGCCTGCAGGCGTTCCAGGGCGTGGTGGTCTCCCGCAAGGGGGGCGGATCGCGCGAGATGTTCACCGTCCGCAAGATCTCGGGCGGCGTCGGGGTCGAGCGGATCTTCCCCCTGCACGCGCCCGTGGTGGACCAGATCGAGGTCGTGCGCCGGGGCCGGGTGCGCCGCGCCAAGCTTTACTACCTGAGGAACTTGCGCGGTAAGGCCGCGCGCATCGAAGAGCGCCGAGACGACGCCCCGGCCGGCGCCGCGAAGGACTGACCGGAGCCCGCCCGACGGCGGTGGTCCGGGGAGGGAGTGGTTGGCGAACTTCGGAGATCTCTGCGGTGAGCTGTTTCGCCTCGGCCTCCTGAGCCGGCTCGAGGTAACGCTCGCCAACGCCGGCTTCGCGGCGGTCGCCGGGGTCGACGAGGCGGGGCGCGGCGGGCTCGCCGGGCCGGTCGTGGCCGCGGCGGTGATCCCGGACCCGGAGCGTCCGCTGCCGGGGGTCGACGATTCGAAGAAGCTCGCGCCGGAGGTCCGCGTCCGGCTGGCCGGTCGCATCCGCGCCGAGGCGAGGGCCTGGGCGGTCGCCGTGTGCGGCCCGGCGACGATCGACGCCACCGACGTCCTGGCCGCCACCCGCCTGGCCGCGCGCCGGGCGCTGACGGAGCTCGAGCCGGGCCCCGACGCCGTGGTCACCGACGCCCTGCCGTTCTCCGACCTCGGCGTGCCCTGCCTGCCCGTGGTCAAGGGTGACGCCTGGTGCTACGCCGTGGCCTGCGCCTCGATCCTGGCCAAGGTCGAACGCGACCGGATCCTGGTCGAGCTCGACCGCGAGTGGCCTCACTACGGATTCGCGCGTCACAAGGGGTACGCGGCCCCCGAGCACCTCGCCGCCCTCGAACGCTTCGGTCCCAGTCCGGTCCATCGCCTGACCTTCGCGCGGGTCGTGCCGCGCCGGGAGGCCGCCTGATGGCGATCAACCGCGACAAGGTGATGGAGGTGGCCGAGAAGCTGGTCGCCCGCGGCAAGATCGACGGCGCCATCCAGGAGTACCGCAAGCTCCTCGCGGACAACCCGAAAGACATCGCGCTGCTCAACAAGGTCGGCGACCTCTACGTGCGGATCAGCCGCAACGACGAGGCCGTCCGGCTGTTCCTGCAGCTCGCGCAGCGCTACGCCGAGGACGGTTTCTTCGTCAAGGCGATCGCGATCTACAAGAAGATCCTCAAGTTCGACCCGACGCGGCTGCTGGTCTACGAGAAGCTCGCCGACCTCTACCACAAGCAGGGGCTGGCCAACGAGGCCCGCTCCCAGTACCAGGTCCTGGTGGACTACCACCAGAAGCACGGCGACCTGCGCGCGGGGGCGAACGTCCTCGAGAAGATGGCCCAGCTCGACCCGGACGACCCGACGCCGCGCGTCCGGCTGGCCGAGGCCTTCCACTCGCTCGGCGACCGCGAGCGCGAGCTCCAGGAGTACCGGGCGCTGGCCGAGCTGATGATGCGCCACGGGCGATTCGACGACGCCGGTCAGGTCTTCGCCCGCGCCATCGCCGCCGCCCCCGACGATCTCGCCTTCATCACCGACGCCGTGCTGGGCCTGAAGGACGCGGGCCAGGCCGGTGCCGCCGCCCGCCTGCTGACCATCGCGGTCGAGAAGAACCCCTTGGCCGAGCGCATCGCCCGGTTGGCCGGGATCGGCAAGCAGGGCGGGGGCGCCGAGATCGCGACGCCCACCCGGGACGTCACCGGCACCGGCCTGC
The DNA here is from genome assembly GCA_963781755.1 of uncultured Acidobacteriota bacterium. Taxonomy (GTDB): domain Bacteria; phylum Acidobacteriota; class Thermoanaerobaculia; order Multivoradales; family JAGPDF01; genus JACTMI01. The sequence goes on along the minus strand of CAWAGZ010000007.1, from coordinate 168,520 downwards.
GCGTGCGCGACGTCGCACCCGCGCCGCCGGAGCTCGAGGAGCGCTCGGCCGCGATCCCGCGGCCCGAGGTCCCCGAGGAGGGCGACTTCGTCGTCGAGCTGCCGGACGAGGAGTCCGCGGCCTCGACCGAGATCCGGCCGACCGAGGAGATGCTCCGGCGCTCTCCCGATTCGCCCTGGTTCGACCCCGGCACGGACGGCGGAGTCGAGGTCGAGCCGGAGTTCGAGCTCGAGATCGAGCCGATCGACGAGGATGCGCCCCCGGTCGCGGCCGCGGAGGTGACGGAGGAGGCGCCGGCCGCCCCCAAGGGTCCCATCGAGTGGCAGTTCGAGGCCGAGCCCGAGTTGGAGCTGGAGCTGCCGGAGCTCGGGGAGGTGCCCGCGGCACCGGAAGGCACGGAGCCGCCGGCGGAAGTGGCCGCCGCGCCAGCCGACTTGGCGCCGGCGCTGCCCGAGCCACCCGGCGCCCCGGCGGCGTTCGAGGTCGGCTTGGACCTCGATGAGCTGGAGCGGACCGCCTACGAGGTCGTCCCCGACGAGGTGCCGATCGACCGCCGGCTGGCCGACTTGCTGGCCGAGGCCGAGGTCTTCCGCAAGTACGGGCTGCGCGAGAAGGCGCACGACCGCGTGCGCGAGATCCTCCAGCACGACCCGCAGCATCTCGAGGCGCTGGCGCTCCAGATCGGTCTCCTGCTCGACGAGGGAAAGGTCGACAAGATCCTGACGCGCGCGGAGCATCTCGAGAGCCTGGTGCGCGGCACGCCGGCCGGGGAGTCGCTGTGGCCGTCGATCGAGCAGAAGCTGGCCAAGGCCGGGTTCACCTTCGAGGCGGGCCGGCCGGTCGCGGCGCCGGAGCCGAAGCGGCCGAAGAAGGACTCGGTGGCGGCGCTGCTCGAGGACCTGGTCGGACTGACCGGCGAGACGCGCAAGCCGAAGGCGTCGAAGCGCCGCGCGGCGGAGCCGCCGCCGGTGATCGAGATCCCCCCGGCCGAGGCGCCGCCCAAGCCGAAGCGCGCGGCGCGGGCGCCGGAGGCGCCGGCCCCCGAAGCGCTACCGCCCGAGGCCGCTCCGCCCGCGCCCGACGAAGGGCTGGCCTGGCTCGACGAGGCGCCGGAGCGCGCCGCGGCGCCGACGCCGGCTTCGCAGCCGCCGCCGTCGTCCCCGGCGCCGGCACCGAGCGCGGACGAGAAGCTGTTCGAGGACGAGGAGGGGTTCTTCGACCTCGCGGCCGAGCTCGAGGAGGAGCTGTCGAAGGAGGACCTGCTCGTTCCCAGCGTTCTGACGCGCGACGAACCGTCGCTCGACGAGATCGTCGAGGGCTTCAAGAAGGGGGTCGCCGAGAGCCTGTCGCCCGAGGACTTCGACACTCACTTCAACCTCGGCATCGCCTATCGCGAGATGGGGCTGATCGACGAGGCGATCGGCGAGTTCCAGCTCGCGGCCAAGGACTCGAAGTACCTGATCGACTGCTGCTCGCTGCTCGGCGGCTGCTTCCTCGAGAAGGGGCTGCCCGAGCTGGCGATCAAGTGGTACCGCAAGGGCCTCGAGGTATCCGACCTGCCCGAAGAGGCCACGCTCGGCCTGCTCTACGACCTCGGCAACCTCTATCTCTCGACCGGCGAGACCGAGCGCGCCCAGAAGACCTTCGTCGAGATCTACGGCGTCAACTCGAACTACCGCGACGTGGTGGCCAAGCTCGAAGAGCTCGGCCCTCGCTGATCGCCGGGCCACGACTCCCGCCCCGCCGTAGAATCGCGCCATGGAAGGCTCGGAGACGGGACTGCCCGCGGGGCGCGACGGCGAATCGCGTCGCATCTGGTGGATCGTCGCCGCGATCCTGGTGGCGCTCGCCCTGGTGCGCTGGGCGCCGGGCTGGAAGCGCTCGCTCGAGCCGCGTCCGGCCGCGGCCTACGTCGCGCTGCTCGCGGACGGCGACGACGTCGCGACCGACGGGCCGCACCGCCTCGAGGCGGGACGGGCGTTCCGTCTCTTCGCAGTGCTCGAGGCGAAGACCGTCACCGGCGGCACGGTCTGGTACTCCGACGCTCCGGCGCTGCGGCTCGGCGGCCGCGACGTCCCGCGCGGGAGCCTGCGGCGCTGGCCGGCGGCGCGCGTCGTTCGCGTCCGTTGGTTCACCGTGGACGGCTCCCGGCCCTTCCTCGAGGTCGCGTCGGCAGCGGATCTCGACCACCTGCGCTTCGTCGAGAACTTCCACCCCGACTGGGGCTCGGGGTGGAGCGTGCCGGGGGTGGTGGACCCGCAGCTGGCCCTGATCGAGCCCGACGACCACCTGCGGCCGCTCGGCTTCGGCACCGAGCGCTGGGCGGTCCGCGTCGAGCTCTACGCCCGCGCGGACGCGCTGACGCCGATGGCGCGGGCCTCGTCGCCGGGCGCGGAGCGGGTGATCGACGATCCCAAGCCGGTGACCTCCCTGATCGCGACGCTGCCGGAGCCGCTCGCCGCGGTGTCGGCCGCGTTCGGCGAGCCGGTGCTGAAGCCGGGACCGGAGATCGGACCGGAGGCGCGGGGACGGATCGACAGCTGGATGGCGCGTCACCTGGTGACGGAGAGCGACCGTCTGCTCGTCGAGCACCTCGACGCGGCCGGGGTGGCGGCGGGACAGCTCGCCTTCCACGACGTGGTGCTCGGCCCAGACGGTCCGCGCTGGGGCAGCGACGCGCTGCCCGGCGACCTGCTGCGCGCCGGCGACCGGATCGTGATCCTGGACCGCGACCGCGGCGTGCCCGGGCGGCTGGACCCGGAGGACGTGGTGTTCGCCTTCGAGGACGGCGCGCGCGCGATCGTCCTCTCCCGCCTCTTCGAGCCCGTCGACGGGCGGTTGAGGCTCGAACTGGCTCCCGTCGCGCCTCGGGTTCCGTAGGTGTTCGCCGCCCTGCCGCCCACCCACCCACCCCCACCAACCCGCCGAGTGGCGCCGCCTGGCTTCGCCGGCGGGGTTTCTCCAGCCTCGGCCACTTCTCCCGGTGACAGACCTCGAGTCCGCGGACCGGCGAGGCGGAAGATTCCCCCAGGGGACATGCTGACGAGTTGCTTGTCCCCTGGAGACGCCTTCGTCCTGCCGCGGCACCCGCCGGCCCCCGCGCCCCCGCCGCCGGCAGGCGTCTGCGGGCCGGGGCCCCGGAACGGATCTTGCTTCGGATCGGGGCAGGATTCCCAAAGGAGGTGACGGATGCGGCGATCGGGCCCGCTTCTCTCCCTCTGCCGCGGCGGCGCTGCTCCTGGCCCTCGGCTGCTCGTCGGCGGGGACCCGTTCGGTCCAGCCGACAGATCTCTTCCGCGCCGGGCCGCGGCTTCGACCACGGATCCGCTCCCATTCGAATCCTGCCCGCGGCGGCCTCGACCTTCGTCGTCGAGACCGGCGCCGGCGGCGCCCGGCTCCCGGCCGAGGTCCGGCCGCTGGTCGTCTCGCTGCTCGAGCGCCGGGGCTGGAGCCCGGCCGAGGCGGGCGCGGACGCCGATCTGAAGGTGAGCTCGGCGACGGCTCGTCGACGAGCCGCGACGTGGCCTACGTCGGCAGCTCCCCGGCGCCGCTCCCGTCGCAGCTCCATCCGGGCCTGACCACGCCGCTGAGCGGCGACACCCTGACCGGACGACGCCGCGGCTCCGGGAGGCTCGGAAGCGGTCGAGTCGTCCGTCTCCGGTCCGACTGGTCTACCAGCACCGGCTCGCGATCGGGCTCGAAGCGGCGGGAGCCCTGGCTTGGCGCGGACTCGCCTGGGACGACAGCCGTGAGGAGGACTACCGCGCTCTCGGCGTCCCGCCTGGCCGCGGCGCTGGCCGACCGGTTGCCGGCGCCGGCCACGCCGTCGGCCGAGCGCAGCGCCGTGGACCGCCTGGGCGCGGACTTCCTGATCTTCCGCTCGTTGGCGGGTCCGCTGCGGCCGGTGGTCCTCGCGGTCCGCGCCGGCACCGCCGTCGCCGCGCGCCGGCTGGAAGCCGCGCGACATCCTGGTCACGATCGGCGGCGAGGACACCGCGAACCTCACCTGGAGCGAGTTCGCGGCGAAGCTCGCCCGGGCCGAGCACGAGCCGGTGCGCGTCGAACTGATACGCGGCAACGAGCGCTTCCTGACCTTCCTGGTCCCCGGCGGATCCCGGCGCTCCGGCTGACGGCCGGCCGGAGGCCGCGCCTAGGCCCCAGGGTGCCGGCGCGAGCCGAAGGCGTCTCCAGGGGACACCCAGCAGGCCAGGGTGTCCCCTCGGGGAATCCACTGCCTCGCCACTCCGCGGACTCGAGGTCTGTCCTCGGGAGGGGCGGCGAAAGTGGAGCTGCGGCGAACGGCAGGCGCAACGCCCGTCCTGCCGCTTCCCCCTTCTATGGAAGTCTTCGCTCTTGTCCTTGTCTTGAACGGAAAGGTCTTGGCTTCTGTTACGCGGGGCCGCTGCGCTGGGCCCCGCGCGGGCGGCGGGCGGGCCGGATCGGCCCGGCGCGGGAGGGTGAGAGAATCGGCGGCGATGTCCCGCAAGCGCGACGTCGAGACGCCGCTGTTCGACGAGGCGGTGGCGCCGCCGTCCTCCGGCGCGGCCGTGGCCGCGCCCGGTGAGCCGGCGGCCGGGGCTCCGCTCGCCGAGCGGATGCGGCCGCGCTCGCTCGACGAGGTGGTCGGGCAGGCCGCGGTGGTGGGCGAGGGCGGGTTCCTGCGCCGGGCGATCGACTCCGACCGCGTGCCCTCGCTGATCTTCTGGGGTCCGCCCGGATCGGGCAAGACGACGCTCGCGCGGCTGATCGCGGCCACGACCCGGGCGCAATTCGTCCCCTTCTCGGCGGTGGTCGCCGGGATCGCGGAGATCAAGCGTGTGATGGCCGACGCCGAGCGGCTGCGCCGCGCCACCGGGCGGCGGACGCTGCTGTTCGTCGACGAGATCCACCGCTTCAACCGCGCCCAGCAGGACGCGTTCCTGCCCTACGTCGAGCGCGGCGACATCGTGCTGGTCGGCGCCACGACCGAGAACCCGTCGTTCGAGCTCAACTCGGCGCTGCTGTCGCGGTGCAAGGTGGTGGTGCTCCAACCTCTCTCCAGTGAAGATCTTCTGGTTCTACTGAATCGTGCTCTAGCCGACAAGGATCGCGGGTTGGGCGGGACAGAGACTTCCATGGATGAAAGAGCTCTGGAATCGATCGCCCAGCTCGCCTCCGGCGATGCGCGCCGCGCTTTGACCTTGCTCGAGCTCGCGGTCGAGGACGCCGGCTCGGCGCCCGACGGCGCGGAAGTTGTGGTCGACGAGGCGGCGGTGTGGCGGGTGGCGCAGAGGAAGGTTCTGCTCTACGACAAGAGCGGCGAGGAGCACTTCAACCTGATCTCGGCGCTGCACAAGTCGCTGCGCGAGAGCGATCCGGACGCCGCGCTCTACTGGCTGGGACGGATGCTCGAGGCGGGGGAGGACCCGGGCTACGTGGCGCGCCGGCTGGTGCGCTTCGCGGTCGAGGACGTCGGGCTGGCCGACCCGAGCGCGGTCGAGCGGGCGCTCGCCGCCTGGGCGGCCTACGACCGGTTGGGCAGCCCCGAGGGCGATCTGGCGCTGGCGCAGATCGTCGCCTACCTCGCGGTGGCGCCCAAGAGCGTCTCGGTCTACCGCGCCTGGGGCAAGGTGCGCGAGACGATCGCGCGGCGCCCGGCGGACCCGGTGCCGGCGGTGATCCGCAATGCGCCGACGAAGCTGATGCAGGAGGTCGGCTACGGCGACGGCTACGTCTACGCTCCCGACACGGCGTCGGGGGTGGCCGGGCTGGACTGCCTGCCCGAGGCGCTCGCCGGCACCCGCTTCTGGGAGCCGGGCGGCAACGGTTTCGAGGCGCGGCTGGCGGAGCGGCTGGCCGAGCTCGAGCGCCGGCGCGCGGCGGCGCGCGGGGAGCGGAAGCCGTCGCGGGAGGCGCGGCAGGAAGAGGACTGAAGTCGATCGGACGGGGGGGAGCATGCCGAGCATGGAGCAGCGGGAGGGGCTGTCGTTCGCGGACCGGGTGAAGATCCGCGCCTCGGAGGAGACGACGGCGCGCGGGGTCGCCGGGCGGATCGGCGAGATCCACGGCTTCACGATGCCGTCGGCCTCGGGTGTGGAGGTGATCGGCGGCACGGCTCAGGACGTGGCGCTCGGGGTCTATTTCGACGACCTGAAGGAGGCGCTCTGGTTCGCGCCGAACCTGCTGGATTTCGTGGACCACGGAGAGGGCACGACGATTCGGGTCCAGGGCAGCGAGGTGGAGTGGATCAAGACGGAGCGCGGCGACTGGATCCAGCGCAAGCGCCGCCTGCCCCTGCGCCACCGCTTCTTCCGCTGGCTCACGGGACAGTGAACGGCGGCGGAGCTCCGGACCGGACAGAGGGGAGGCATCGACGATGGACGAGACGACTTCCGGACGCGTGTTCCTGCGCCACGCCGTGGCGACGCTGGCCTACCGCGCCGGCAAGGCGCTGCGCGGCGCCCCCGCGGAGTTCGCGGGATTCCAGGCCGGTCCGACGATCCGCACCCCGGCCGAGATCCTGGCCCACATGGGCGACCTGATCGACTGGGCGCTCTCGATCGCCGAGGGAAAGCAGAAGTGGTCGGACACGGAGGCGCTTCCGTGGGACCAGCAGATCTTCCGCTTCCACACCGCCCTGGCCGCCTTCGACACCTTCCTCGCCTCCGACGCCCCGCTCGCGGCCCCACCCGAGAAGCTCCTCCAGGGCCCCATCGCCGACGCGATCTGGCACGCCGGCCAACTCGCCCTCCTGCGCCGGCTCTCCGGCGCCCCGATCAAGGGCGAGAACTACTACAAAGCCGAAATCACCCCCGGCCGCGTCGGCCCCGACCAGGCCGCGCCGAGGCGGGAGTTCGACTAGAAGCCCCTTTCCCCGACTGACAGGCGCTGACATCGCAGTATGGAATCCCCGCTCTGTCATCTGCGACCCTCTCGTTCTCAGCGGAGGCTCCGCCGGGGCCACCCGCTGAACGCATCTTCGGGGGGACAGAGATCATGCATCCAATTGCGCGCAAGGGGCTGACGGTTGTCGGCTTCCTGGCCGCCGTGTCGGCTGGCATACTTCACCGGCGGCGTCGATGGATTCGGGAAGGGCTTCGCGGCGGCGGGGTACATGAACAGCGGCGAGGCGACGGGCACGGTTCTCATGCTGCGGTGGCTGAGACGAGGATCTCCCTCGTCGGCGATCGGCCTGCTGGAGCAACAGCTCGACGATTCCATCCTCGCCAACGACGGTCCCGGCCGGGGAGCCTACGGCTCCGTCTTCAACTTGCCACGCCTGATGGGAATCGGCCCAGAGGAGCTCGTCGACGATGCCGTTGCGCCGGCGCTGACGTACCGCTCGCAGTACCCTTCTCAGATGGGACCGTCTGGCGCGGCACTCGTCGAGCAGGCCCTGGCCCACCTGGCCGAGCGAACGCGGGGGAAGCCGTGATTCGAGAATCGGCGGCGATGTCCCGCAAGCGCGACGTCGAGACGCCGCTGTTCGACGAGGCGGTGGCGCCGCCGTCCTCCGGCGCGGCCGTCGCCGCGCCCGGTGAGCCGGCGGCCGGGGCTCCGCTCGCCGAGCGGATGCGGCCGCGCTCGCTCGACGAGGTGGTCGGGCAGGCCGCGGTGGTGGGCGAGGGCGGGTTCCTGCGCCGGGCGATCGACTCCGACCGCGTGCCCTCGCTGATCTTCTGGGGTCCGCCCGGATCGGGCAAGACGACGCTCGCGCGGCTGATCGCGGCCACGACCCGGGCGCAATTCGTCCCCTTCTCGGCGGTGGTCGCCGGGATCGCGGAGATCAAGCGTGTGATGGCCGACGCCGAGCGGCTGCGCCGCGCCACGGGCGGCGGACGCTGCTGTTCGTCGACGAGATCCACCGCTTCAACCGCGCCCAGCAGGACGCCTTCCTGCCCTACGTCGAGCGCGGCGACATCGTGCTGGTCGGCGCCACGACCGAGAACCCGTCGTTCGAGCTCAACTCGGCGCTGCTGTCGCGCTGCAAGGTGGTGGTGCTCCAACCTCTCTCCAGTGAAGATCTTCTGGTTCTACTGAATCGTGCTCTAGCCGACAGGGATCGCGGGTTGGGCGGGACAGAGACTTCCATAGATGAAAGAGCTCTGGAATCGATCGCCCAGCTCGCCTCCGGCGATGCGCGCCGCGCTTTGACCTTGCTCGAGCTCGCGGTCGAGGACGCCGGCTCGGCGCCCGACGGCGCGGAAGTTGTGGTCGACGAGGCGGCGGTGTGGCGGGTGGCGCAGAGGAAGGTTCTGCTCTACGACAAGAGCGGCGAGGAGCACTTCAACCTGATCTCGGCGCTGCACAAGTCGCTGCGCGAGAGCGATCCGGACGCCGCGCTCTACTGGCTGGGACGGATGCTCGAGGCGGGGGAGGACCCGGGCTACGTGGCGCGCCGGCTGGTGCGCTTCGCGGTCGAGGACGTCGGGCTGGCCGACCCGAGCGCGGTCGAGCGGGCGCTCGCCGCCTGGGCGGCCTACGACCGGTTGGGCAGCCCCGAGGGCGATCTGGCGCTGGCGCAGATCGTCGCCTACCTCGCGGTGGCGCCCAAGAGCGTCTCGGTCTACCGCGCCTGGGGCAAGGTGCGCGAGACGATCGCGCGGCGCCCGGCGGACCCGGTGCCGGCGGTGATCCGCAACGCGCCGACGAAGCTGATGCAGGAGGTCGGCTACGGCGACGGCTACGTCTACGCTCCCGACACGGCGTCGGGGGTGGCCGGGCTGGACTGCCTGCCCGAGGCGCTCGCCGGCACCCGCTTCTGGGAGCCGGGCGGCAACGGTTTCGAGGCGCGGCTGGCGGAGCGGCTGGCCGAGCTCGAGCGCCGGCGCGCGGCGGCGCGCGGGGAGCGGAAGCCGTCGCGGGAGGCGCGGCAGGAAGAGGACTGAAGTCGATCGGACGGGGGGGAGCATGCCGAGCATGGAGCAGCGGGAGGGGCTGTCGTTCGCGGACCGGGTGAAGATCCGCGCCTCGGAGGAGACGACGGCGCGCGGGGTCGCCGGGCGGATCGGCGAGATCCACGGCTTCACGATGCCGTCGGCCTCGGGTGTGGAGGTGATCGGCGGCACGGCTCAGGACGTGGCGCTCGGGGTCTATTTCGACGACCTGAAGGAGGCGCTCTGGTTCGCGCCGAACCTGCTGGATTTCGTGGACCACGGAGAGGGCACGACGATTCGGGTCCAGGGCAGCGAGGTGGAGTGGATCAAGACGGAGCGCGGCGACTGGATCCAGCGCAAGCGCCGCCTGCCCCTGCGCCACCGCTTCTTCCGCTGGCTCACGGGACAGTGAACGGCGGCGGAGCTCCGGACCGGACAGAGGGGAGGCATCGACGATGGACGAGACGACTTCCGGACGCGTGTTCCTGCGCCACGCCGTGGCGACGCTGGCCTACCGCGCCGGCAAGGCGCTGCGCGGCGCCCCCGCGGAGTTCGCGGGATTCCAGGCCGGTCCGACGATCCGCACCCCGGCCGAGATCCTGGCCCACATGGGCGACCTGATCGACTGGGCGCTCTCGATCGCCGAGGGAAAGCAGAAGTGGTCGGACACGGAGGCGCTCCCGTGGGACCAGCAGATCTTCCGCTTCCACACCGCCCTGGCCGCCTTCGACACCTTCCTCGCCTCCGACGCCCCGCTCGCGGCCCCGCCCGAAAAGCTCCTCCAGGGCCCCATCGCCGACGCGATCTGGCACGCCGGCCAACTCGCCCTCCTGCGCCGGCTCTCCGGCGCCCCGATCAAGGGCGAGAACTACTACAAAGCCGAAATCACCCCCGGCCGCGTCGGCCCCGACCAGGCCGCGCCGAGGCGGGAGTTCGACTAGAAGCCCCTTTCCCCGACTGACAGGCGCTGACATCGCAGTATGGAATCCCCGCTCTGTCATCTGCGACCCTCTCGTTCTCAGCGGAGGCTCCGCCGGGGCCACCCGCTGAACGCATCTTCGGGGGGACAGAGATCATGCATCCAATTGCGCGCAGGGGGCTGACGGTTGTCGGCTTCCTGGCCGCCGTGTCGGCGGCATACTTTACGGGCGGCGTCGATGGATTCGGGAAGGGCTTCGCGGCGGCGGGGTACATGAACAGCGGCGAGGCGACGGGCACGGTTCTCATGCTGCGGTGGCTGAGACGAGGATCTCCCTCGCCGGCGATCGGCCTGCTGGAGCAACAGCTCGACGATTCCATCCTCGCCAACGACGGTCCCGGCCGGGGAGCCTACGGCTCCGTCTTCAACTTGCCACGCCTGATGGGAATCGGCCCAGAGGAGCTCGTCGACGATGCCGTTGCGCCGGCGCTGACGTACCGCTCGCAGTACCCTTCTCAGATGGGACCGTCTGGCGCGGCACTCGTCGAACAGGCCCTGGCCCACCTGGCCGAGCGAACGCGGGGGAAGCCGTGAGTCGCCCATCGGGTCGGGCTCTCTTGGACAGAGTTCTGCGAGCGGCCTTCTGCGCGAGCCCATTGTTGCTGCTCGCGGCCGGTTGCGGGTCGGCCGGGATCCGGGGGGCCCCGGCGGGAGAGGTCGAGATCGAGGCGGCTTCGCGGCTGCTCGGTGAGGTATCGCACGGTGGCGCGGCGCTGCGGGTCTGGGTGGACACCTCCCTGATCCACCCGTACCGGGTCTACGCGATCGAGTTCCAGGACGAGAGTGCCGAAGTCGAGAGTTTCGACTGGTGGCCGTACTCGTCGAGCGACGAGAGGCGCGCCGCACAGGAGTTCATGGACGGCGAGTGCGCCGGCCGCGTGTCGAAGCGCGCGCGGGTTCTTCTCTGCCGGACCGGAGAGCTCGCCCCCGCCACCGACCAGCTGGCATCCGAGGCCCGGCAGCTCGCCGGGGAGCTCCACGAAATGGAGCTTCCGGCCACCTTCGGGGAGATGGAGTCGAACTCCGACGGCACGATCACCTTCGCGTCCGACGGGACGATCATCTACGTGCAACTCCCTCCATTCGACGCGCGGTCCACCGCGACCTTCGAGCAGCCGGAAGATCCCGCCGTCTGCCACTCACCGCTCTGCGCCCGGATCGCCCGGCTGGTCATGAACCTCCAGCAGTAGGAGCAGGTCGGGGCCGGGCGGGATTGAAACGACTCGGGGCTCGATCTCGTAGTAGGGGGCGAGGAGGGTTCGACGATGGGCGAGAAGCCGTTGCGGCGGTCCCGGGAGCACAAGATGATCGCGGGGGTGATCGGCGGGTTGGCCGACTACTTCGATCGGGACCCGACGCTGTTGCGGGTCCTGTACGTGATCGTTTCCGTGGTCTCCGCGGCGTTTCCGGGGATCCTGGTCTACATCGTGCTCTGGCTGATCATTCCGCAGGAGGCCGAGGCGGGCTGACCGGCTTCGCGGCGTCGCGGATCGCGGTGACGACCAGGTCGCGGGTCAGCAGCTCGGGCAGGACGTTGGGCTCGCGGCCGGGGCGGTAGAGCATGTAGAAAGGGATGCCGTAGCGGCCGTGGGCGGCGAGGAAGTCGCCGATGCGGTCGTTGCGGTTCGTCCAGTCGCCGCGCATCGCCACCACGTGGCCCTCGGCGAGCGCGCTGCGGACCTCGTCCGTCGCCAGGATCAGCCGCTCGTTCACCTTGCAGGTCACGCACCAGTCCGCCGTCACGTCCAGGAACACCGGCGTTCCGGCGGCCGCCAACCGCTCCGCCTCGGCCGGGTCCCAGGCCCGCCAGGCGATCCCGTCCGCGCCCGGGTTCGAAGGCGAGAGCACGCCCGTGGGGCGCGCGGCGGCCGACGTTCCGGCCAGCGCGATCGAAGCCACCGCCGCCGCCAGAGCCGCCGCCATCCAGCCCCGCCGCGGCAGCGAGCCGAGCGCCGAGCGGCTGGCCAGCCAGACCAGCAGCGCCACCGCGAGCAGCGCGCCCTCGACCAGCGCCAGCCGCTCGACCGGGATCTGGTTGCCCAGGACGTAGAGCAGCCAGACCAGCGCGCCCGCGAGCAGGAAGCCCATCACCCCCTTGAGCGTCTCCATCCAGTTCCCGGGCTTGGGCAGGAAGCGCGCGGTGCCGGGCGCCGCGGCGAGCAGCAGATAGGGGAGCGCCATGCCGATGCCGATCGCGGTGAAGACCGCCAGCACCTCCACCGCGCGCCGCGTCAGCGCGAAGCCCACCGCCGTGCCCAGGAACGGCGCCGAGCAGGGCGTGGCCATGAGCGTCGCGAACAACCCCGAAGCGAAGTGTCCGGCGAAGCCGCCGTGGTCGGCCTCGCCGACCGCGCTCGTCAGCCGGCCCGGGAGCTGGATCTCGAACAGCCCCCAGAGATTCAGCGTGAACAGCAGGATCACCGCGGCGAGGAAGGCGACGAAGCCGGGGCGCTGGAACTGGATCCCCCAGCCCACCGCGGCGCCGGCCGCCTTCGCCGCGATCGCGGTGCCGGCCAGGGCCCAGAACGAGACCAGGATCCCGGCGGCGGTGGTCAACGCGCCCGAGGTCACCGCCCGGCGCCCGTGGCCGGCCGCGCGCACCAGACCGAAGACCTTGAGCGAGAGGATCGGCAGCACGCACGGCATCGCGTTCAGGATCAGCCCGCCGACCAGGCCGAGCAGCAGGAAGCCGAGCAGTCCGCGGCCGCCGGCGGGCGGGCCGCCGCCGCCCGCGGCCGGCGCTAGGCCGTCCGCCGCGGCCGCCGGCCGGCCGCCGGGCCCGACCGTCAGCACCACGTCCGCCACGCGGGTGACCGGCGGCAGGCACTGGCGGTCGTCGCACGCCTGGTAGTGGAGGCGGGCGTGGAGGGTGACCGGCCCGTCCGGCGTCCCGTCCGGAACCGCGAGCTCGACCGCGACACGGAAGGTCCCCGCGTAGACCGCCAGCTCGTCCTCGGCGAACGAGAACTTGTAGCTCTCGGGCTCCGGGTAGGCGATCTGCGGTGCCGGCCACCCGGCCGGAGTGTCGAGCGCGAGCGTCGTCGGGATCAGATAATCGTAAGTCGGGACGTGCGCCTGCAGGTGCCAGCCGGGGGTCACCTCGACGATCGCCGCGATCCGCGCCGTCTCGCCGGGGGCGTAGGCCGTGCGGTCGGCGGCCAGCCGCAGCGTGGCGCGCTGCTCGCGCGGAAGATCCGCGCGCGCCGGCAAGATGGACGTCCCCGCCGCGATCGCGAGCGCGATCCCGAGCGCCGTTCGCCGCCCTGGGTTGCGGCTCACGAGCAGCGCGAGTCCGGCTCGGCGCGCAGGCGCGCCAGAGCGCGGCGCGCCTCGGACAGGAAGGGGCTCTTCGGGTGGCTGTGCTCGAACCGGGTCAGCGCGCTGGCCGCCTCGCCGCAGTCGCCCCCCGTCTCGGCGATCCAGAAGGGGAGCAGGGCGACGCGGTCGCCGAGCTCCGCGCCGGCGTCCCGGGCGCGGGCGGCGGCCGCCTCGGCGCGCTTCGCTTCGGCGCGCGCCTTGACGAGGTCGTCGGCCATGCGCCAGGCGTCCGCGAGGAGGTAGCGCGTCCACGCCTCGTCACGCGGCGCCTGGGTGGTCGCCGCGAGCACCTTCTCGAACAGCTCGGCCGCGCGTTCGCCGTCGTGGTGGCCGTAGAAGTCGAGCGCGGTGAGCTGCAGCTTCTGGAGGTCGTCCGACGCCAACGTGCGCCGGAACTCGTCGAGCGCGCGCCGGTGGGCGGCGAGCGCCGCGCGGATGCTGGCAGCCATCTCGCCGGCGGGCTGGAAACCCGTCACGGCGCCGGCCAGCGCGCCGGAGGGCTCGAGCAGCAGGAGCGTCGGCAGCGAGTCCGCGCCGTATTCGTCGGCCAGCCGGCCGCCCTCGGCGCCGTCCTCGACGTCGATGCGCAGCAGCACGAAGTCGCGGGCGACCTCGACGAACTGCGGATCGGGGAAGACGTCGCGGTCGAGCTTCTTGCACCAGCCGCACCAGTCGGCGTAGGCGTCCACGAGGAGGAGCTTGCCGGAGCTCTTCGCGGCGGCGAAGGCGGCGTGCGGGTCGCGGCTCCAGGCCAGCGGACCGGTGGCCCGCGCCGGCGCGGCGAGGATCGTGGAGGCGGTCAGGAGGAGTACTGCAAGACGTTGATTCGACATGGTTTGGAGGCCCGGTTCGGAGCGCCCCGGGACCTCGCGGATGATAGCATGGCGGGCCATGAGACTCTCGCGTCGGGTCCAGCGCATCGGCGAATCGGCGACGCTCAGGGCGTCGCGCCGGGCCTCCGAGCTGAAGGCGAAAGGGGTCGAGGTCGTCGACTTCAGCGCCGGGGAGCCCGACTTCGCGTCGCCGGCCGTGGCGGTCGAAGCCGCGCGCCAGGCGCTCGCCGACGGCTTCACGAAATACACGCCAAACGCCGGGATCCCGGGCCTGCGCCAGGCGATCGCCGGGCGCTACCGGGGCGAGTCCGGCGCGCCCTGGACCGCCGCCGACACCCTGGTCACCGTGGGCGGCAAGGGCGCCCTGTTCGAGAGCGCGCTGGCGCTCTACGAGGAGGGCGACGAGGTCGTCCTGCACACGCCTTCGTGGGTGACCTTCGCCGAGCAGATCCGGTTCTGCGGCGCCGACGTGGTCGAGGTCGCCACCGACGGCGCGGACGGTTTCACGATCCACGCCGGCGATCTGCTCGCGGCGATCACCGAGCGGACCCGCGCCGTGATCCTCAACTCGCCGTGCAACCCGACCGGGGGCACGATCGGCGCCGAAGACCTGCGCGCCCTGGTCGAGGGGTGTGCGCGGCGCGGCGTCCTGCTCCTGGCCGACGAGACCTACGAACGCCTCGTCTACGACGGGGCGCCGACGCTGAGCGTCGCCACCCTGGCGGCCGAGTACCCGGACACGGTGGCGATCGCGGGATCGTTCTCCAAGACCTACGCGATGACCGGCTGGCGTCTGGGCTACCTGGTCGGGCCGCGCGAGCTGGTCGACGCGGCGGGGAGGATCCAGAGCCACGCGACCTCGAACGCCACCTCGTTCGCGATGGTCGGCGCGCTGGCGGCCATGGAGGGCGCCGAGCCCGACGTGCGGGCGATGGTCGCCGAGTTCGAGGCCCGGCGCGATCTCCTGGTGCCGCGTCTGGACGCCCTGCCCGGGGTCTCCTGCCGCAGCCCCGCGGGCGCCTTCTACGTCTTCCCCGACGTCTCCGCCCACTTCGGGCCGGATCTGCCCGGCTCGGTCGCGTTCGCCGAGCGGCTGCTCGAAGAGGAGGCCGTGGCGCTGGTGGCGGGGGAGGCCTTCGGCAGCGACCGCCACGTACGCATCTCGTTCGCCTGCTCGCGGGAAACCCTCGAAGAGGGCCTCGAGCGCCTCGCCCGCTTCCTCGAGAAGCACTAGGAGGCTTCTTCGTAGCTGGCGTCTCGAGGCGACGCGCAGCTGGCCGGCGCCCTGGCGCGACGAAGGCGTCATGAGGGGAAATGCAGGAAGCCAGCGCGTCCCCGGCGTAGGCTGCGTCTCGGCCAACGGGTGCTGTGGCGCGACGAAGGCGACTCGAGGGGACACCCAGCAGGCCAGGGTGTCCCCTGGGGGCATCGGCCGCCTCGCCGGTCCGCGGCGTGGAGGTCTTTCGGCGGGAGGCGGGGCGGGCGTCGAGTCTCCCGGGGGCGGAGACGCGGCTCATGCCTGGCCTCCCGTACCCGAACCTGTGCCTCCGCCAGTGCCGAGGCGGTGTGACCCCCAGGGGACATGCAAGCTTGCTGCGTGTCCCCTTCCCCGCGAACCGAGGTTGCGCCTCCGCTGGCCGACCCGCGGCCCGCGCCTTGCCTCCGCTCGCCGCCTCGCGGCTGCCCCCGAGCCGCCCGGTCCGGTAGGCTTGTCGCGAAAGGAGGGCCAGGCATGTCGAACCCTTGCTTGCGTTCGAGCCTCGGTCTCGCCGCCGTCCTCTCCGGAGCCGTCCTGCTCATGTCGACCTCCCGCCTGACCGCCCAGCCCGTGCCGCCCTCGAACCCGCCGACCGTCGCCGAGGCCGAGCAGTTCCTCACCGGCGCCGAAGCCAGGCTGCTGGACCTCTGGATCCAGCGCGAGCGGGCCGGCTGGGTCCAGGCGACCTACATCACCGACGACACCGAGCTGCTCTCGGCCCGGGCCAACGAAGAGGTGATCGCGGCGACGATGGAGCTCGCGCGCGAGGCGACCCGCTTCGACCGGCTCGATCTGCCCGAGCCCTGGGCGCGCAAGATGAAGCTGCTCAAGCTCGCGCTCACCCTGCCCGCACCGTCCGACCCCGCCCTGCGTACCGAGCTGACCCGGCTCGCCGCCAAGATGGAGGGCGAGTACGGCCGCGGCGAGTGGTGCCCCGGCGGCGGCGAGAAGTGCCTCGACGTCAACGCGATCTCGAACATCCTGGCGACCAGCCACGACCCGGCCGAGCTGCGCGCGGCCTGGGAGGGGTGGCACGCGATCTCCGCCCACGGCATGCGCGACGACTACCGGCGCTACGTGGCGCTGGGCAACGAGGGAGCGCGCGAGCTCGGGTTCGCGGACCTCGGCGACCTCTGGCGCTCGAAGTACGACCTGGACCCGGTGGCCTTCGAGGTCGAGCTGGAGCGGCTCTGGCTCCAGGTCAAGCCGCTCTACGACTCGCTCCACTGCTACGTCCGGACCCGGCTGACCGAGACTTACGGGCCGGACGTGGTCAAGCCCGGCGCGCCGATCCCGGCCGACCTGCTGGGCAACCTGTGGGCGCAGTCGTGGGGCAACGTCTACGACCTGGTCAAGCCCAAGGACGTGGTCGACCCCGGCTACGACCTGACCGAGCGCCTGAAGGCGAAAGGCTACGACCCGCTCGAGATGGTCAAGACCGGCGAGGCGTTCTTCACCTCGCTCGGCTTCGCGCCGCTACCGGAGACGTTCTGGGAACGGTCGATGTTCACCAAGCCGCGCGACCGCGACGTCGTCTGCCACGCCAGCGCCTGGTCGGTGGACGAGAAGGACGACCTGCGGATCAAGATGTGCATCCAGGTCAACGCCGAGGACTTCTACACCATCCACCACGAGCTCGGTCACAACTTCTACCAGCGTGACCACAACACCCAGGACCCGCTCTTCCGCGACGGCGCCAACGACGGTTTCCACGAGGCGCTCGGCGACACCATCGCTCTCTCGGTGACGCCCCGCTATCTGAAGCGGATCGGGCTGATCGACAAGGAACCGCCGCCCGAAGCCGACATCGCGCTGCTGCTGCGGCTCGCGCTCGACAAGGTCGCCTTCCTGCCCTTCGGCCTGACCATCGACAAGTGGCGTTGGGGGGTCTTCTCGGGGGCGATCCCGCCGGACCGGTACAACGAGGCCTGGTGGGGGTTGAAGCGCAAGTACCAGGGCGTGGCGCCACCGTCGCCGCGCGGCGAGGAGTGGTTCGACGCGGGCGCGAAGTACCACGTGCCGGCCAACGTGCCGTATATGCGCTACTTCCTGGCGGACATCTTGCAGTTCCAGTTTCATCGGGCGTTGACCGAGGCCGCGGGCGAGACCGGCCCGCTGCACCGGCGTTCGATCTACGGCAGCAAGGCGGCCGGCGAGAGGCTCGACCGCATGATGCGCATGGGCGCGTCGAAGCCGTGGCCGGACGCGCTCGAAGTCCTGACCGGAGAGCGCCACATGGACGCCACGGCGATCCTGGAGTACTTCGCGCCGCTCAAGAAGTGGCTCGACGAACAGAACCAGGGACAGGTCTGCGGCTGGAACTGACCCGATCGGCGGCAATGAGCGACGACGCCAGAGACTCGAGAGCGACGCGCGCCGCGGCCGGCGGGTCTCCCTGGACCCTCAGCCTCGGCCGCCTGTCGGGAATCCCGATCCGGATCCACCTGACGTTCTTCCTGCTCCTGCTCTGGTTCGGCACCGTCTCGGCGCAGCAGGGGGAGGGGTTCGTCGGCGGAGTGGTCTTCATGCTCCTGCTCTTCGGCTGCGTCGTGCTGCACGAGCTCGGCCACGCCCTGACCGCCCGGCGCTACGACGTCGAGACGCGCGAGATCGTGCTCTACCCGTTCGGGGGCGTGGCGCGGATCGAGAGGATGCCGTCCGGCAAGGCCGAGCTGGTCATCGCGCTGGCGGGGCCGGCCGTCAATTTCGTCCTCGCACTGCTGCTGGGAGCCGCGCTGCTCGCGCTGCGCTCGCGCATCCCGGGCTCGCCCGAAGAGCTGTTCAGCGGCGCTTCCATCCTGGTGCAGCTGTTCTGGGCCAACGTGATCCTGTTCGGCTTCAACCTCCTGCCGGCGTTTCCGATGGACGGCGGCCGCGTCCTGCGGGCGACGCTGTCGCTGTTCGTCGGCGAGTCGCGGGCGACCCACGTCGCAGCGCTGATCGGTCAGGGCCTGGCGCTGCTGTTCGCGGTGGCGGCGTTCATGACCCGGCCGATCCAGCCGATCTGGCTGCTGATCGCGTTCTTCGTCTTCGTCGGCGCCGGCCAGGAGGCGGCCTTCCAGCGCAGCCGCGCCGCGGTGCGCGGCCTGACCGCCCACGACGCGATGGTCACGCGCTTCGAGACCCTCGCGCCGCAGGACTCGCTGGCGCGCGCCGCCGAGCTGCTCCTCGCCACGCACCAGCAGGATTTCCCCGTGCTCAACGCCTGGGGGCAGGTGGCGGGCGTGCTGCACCGGTCGGCCCTGCTCGCCGCCCTGGCGGGCGACGGCAGGGACCGGGCGGTGCTCGAGGTCATGGACCGCGATCCGGCGGTGGTCGCGCCCGACCTGCCGCTCGAGGAGGTCCTGCGCGTGCTCCAGAGCCGTCCGACCCACCCGGTGCTGGTGGTCGGGACGGACGGCCTCGAGGGGGTCATCACGCTCGAGAACCTGGGCGAGCTGCTGGAGATCGCCCAGAGCCTGGGCCGCACCGGGACCCTCCGGATCCGCGGCTGAACGACCCGCGGTCCCGGCGGCGCCGGGCGCCGGCTACCAGACCGTGCAGGTCGGGTTCGCCACCATCCGGTCCCCGGCCTTGCAGGAGAACGCCTGGCGGAACGCCGCCGAGTTCATCGCCGCGGCGACCGCGCGCACCGCCCCCGGCGAGTGCGGGTCGGTGGTCACCTGGCGGCGCAGGAACTCGGGCGTCTGCACCGAGCACCAGACCTGGGCGAAGCTGACGAAGAGCAGCTGGTCGTTGGTCAGGCCGGGCACCGCAGGCGGTGGCGCGCCGTGCTTGGCCTCCCACGCCTTGTACGCCGAGTAGGCTTCCTTCACTCCGCCCAGATCGGCGATGTTCTCGCCCAGGGTGAGCTGGCCGTTGACGTGCACTCCGGGCTCGACCTCGAACTTGGAGAACTGGTCCGAGACGCACTGCGCGGCCTTGTCGAACTTCGCCGAGACCTCCGGCTCCCACCACTCGCGCAGCACCCCGTCGCCGTCCGACTTTCGGCCCTGGTCGTCGAAGCCGTGGGTCAGCTCGTGGCCCATGACGGCGCCGATCCCGCCGTAGTTCATCGCGGCGGGGAAGTCCTTGTTGAAGAAGGGCGGCTGGAGGATGCCGGCGGGGAACACGATCTCGTTGTTGGTCGGCTGGTAGTACGCGTTGACGGTCTGCGGCGTCATCAGCCATTCGGTCTTGTCTACCGGCTGGCCGACCTTCTTCATGTCGCGGTCGAACTCGAAGCTCGCCGCGGCCATCGCGTCGGCGAGGTAGTCGCCGCGCTGGATGTCCAGCTTCGAGTAGTCGCGCCACTTGTCCGGATAGCCGATCTTGTTGGTGACCTTGCCGACTTTGTCGACCGCGCGCGAGCGGGTGATGTCGTCCATCCAGGTGAGCTTCGGGAGATTGGCCTCGAAAGCGCCTTCGATGTCGCCGATCATCTCGAGCGCGACCTGCTTGCTGTTGCCGGGGAACTTCTTATCGACGTAGAGCTTGCCGATCGCCTCGCCGAGGGCGGCGTTGGTGGCGGCGACGCAGCGCTTCCAGCGCGGCTGGATCTCCGCCTGGCCCGAGAGCTGGTGGCCGTAGAAGTCGAAGTCGGCGTCGACGAAGGCCTTGGGGAGATAGTCGGCGGCGCCGTGGAGCAGGTGCCAGCGCAGGTAGGCGCGCAGCGTCTCGGGCGACGCCCCGGCGAGCGCCTTGTCCAGGCCCTCGAAGAACTCCGGCACGGCGACGTTGATCGAGGTGAGGTCGGGATAGCCGGTCGCCGTGAAGTAGCGCGGCCAGTCGAGCCCGGGGGTGAGCTTCTCGAGTCCCGCGAGATCGATCTTGTGGTAGAGCTTGTCGCGGTCGCGCATCTTCGCGCGCTCGCGCGAGGCGCGGGCCAGCTCGGTTTCGAAGCCGACCACCGCTGCGGCATCGGACGCGGACTGCTCGGCGGGCGTTCCGGAGAGCTCGAGCATGTGCGCGACGTGCTTCTGGTACTCGGCGAGCAGCTCCTGCTTCTTCGGATCCTGGCTGACGTAGTAGTCGCGGTCGGGCATCCCGAGGCCGCCCTGGGACATGAACAGCAGCTCCTCCTTCGGGTGCTTGAAGTCGGCGGTCGCGCCCATGCGCAGGAACGATCGCACCTGGAGCCGCTCGAGCTTGCCGGCCAGCTCCAGCGCCGAGCGGACGTCGCCGACCTTGGAGATCGCGTCGAGCCAGGATGCGAGCGGCGCGAGTCCGGCCTTCTCGACCGCGGCCTCGTTCATGCACGAGGCGTAGAAGTCACCGATCTTCTGGCGCTCGGTCCCGGGCTCGCCGGGATGGGCGGCGGCGTCCTCGAGCAGGTCGCGGACGATCTCGCGGTTCTCCTCGGCGATGGCGGAGAAGCTGCGGGTCCAGCGCGACTGGTCCGCCGGGAGCTTGAACGTGTCGAGCCAGCCGCCGCAGGCGTAGCGGTAGAAGTCGTTGCACGGGTCGGCGTTGGGATCCATCGCCGAGAGCACGGACTGCTGGAACGACGCCGTCCCACCGGCGGCCGCCGGAGCTTCGGCGGCTGCGACGGGCGCGGCGAGCGTCGCGAGCGTGGCGAGCGCTGACAGAACCAGGGCGAGAACGGGTACGAATCGCTTCATCGGGGCCTCCGGATCGCTGGGGGGCGCGACGGGCGCCGCGCCCCGACCGGAGCAATGTAGCAGGCCGGGCGCGTGGGACGAAACGAGGGACGAAGCGGTCCTGTGCGGTGGCGAAGCGGACTGCCGGCGACGCGGCGTGGCGGAGGCGCGGCGGGCGGGTGCCCGGGCGGGGCGGAGGCGTCTCGAGGGGACAAGCAGCTTCGTTGCATGTCCCCTGGGGGAATCGGCTGCCTCGCCGGTCCGCCGAGCCGCGCTCCTTTGGCGGGAGGCGGGGCGGGCGGTGCGGCGCCATCCCCTATCTATGGAAGCTTCTTGCTCTTGTCTTGAACCGAGAGGATCTTCGTGTTTCAGATGGAGCCGGGGAGGGGCTCGATGCAGGCGGGGTCGTCGTTCCCGGGGTCGTTGACGCGGCGCGAGACCGGATAGGTCTCCATCTCCGCTGCGGGGTACGGCGCCAGCAGCGCGGCGAGGATCTCCGGCGGTGCCTCCGGATCCAACCAGGCGGTCCGGGCGTCGTGGCCGAGGATCACCGGCATCCGGTCGTGGACGGTCGCGGCCAGCTCGTTGGGGGTCGTGGTGACGATGGCGCAGGTCTCCAGCTCCTCGCCCGTCTCCCGGTCCTTCCAGCTCGACCAGAGGCCGGCGAGGGCGATCGGGCCGCCGCCCTTGCGGCGCAGGACGAAGGGCTGCTTGCCGGTGGACAGCTTCTTCCATTCGTAGAAGCCGTCGGCGGGGATCAAACAGCGGCGCTTGCGGAAGGCGTCGCGGAAAGAGGGCTTCTCGGCCACCGTCTCGCCGCGGGCGTTGATCAGGCGGTTGCCGATCGCGCGCTCCTTGGCCCAGCCCGGGATCAGCCCCCAGGTCACCTGCGCCAGCTCGCGTCCCGGGCCCGCCGCCCGGACGATCGCGACCGGCTGGCTGGGCGCGATGTTGTAGCGCGGCTCGAGCTCCGGCACCGACTCGAGCTCGAGCGCCGCGGCGAGGACCTCGCCGGGAGTGGTCAGGAAGTAGCGGCCGCACATCGCGTCACCACCCTATCCGAGGCGGTGTGAGAGGTACCACACCGCCGCTTCGCGAACCGGGGTAGCGTCCGCGCCGACCACCGGGAGAGACGCATGCCGAAGCCGCACCGACGCGCGACCGCCGTCGCGCTGTTCGCCCTCTGCGCGCTGGCCGCCGCCACGGCGCGGGCCACGCGGCCGTATCCGATCCTGTTCGTCACCCAGGTCCCGATCCCGGGCGACTTCACGACCATCGGCTCGGTGTTCGGCAACCAGCTCACCGACCTGAGCGCGGTCGGGCGCGGCGGAGACCTCTACGTCCTCGATCCGGACGGCACCCTGCGCAATCTCACGCGGCTGGCGGGCTTCGGGGTCGACTCGGGGTTCCAGGGGGCCGACTCGATCGCGGTGCGCGACCCGGCGGTGGACTGGACCGGTACCCGGGCGGTGTTCAGCATGGTCGTGGGCGCGCCGACCCAGCAGTACCAGTGGGGCACGTGGTACTGGCAGCTCTACGAGGTGACCGGAATCGGCGCCGGACAGACTCCGGTGATCACGCGCGTGCCGCACCAGCCCGCTGGCGCCAACAACGTCAGCCCGGTCTACCTCTCCGACGGCAGGATCGCCTTCACCTCGGACCGGCCGCGCGACGGCGCACCCAACCTCCGCCCCCAGCTCGACGAGTACGAGGAGGCGCCGACGGTCTCCGGGCTCTGGGTGCTGGACCCGGCGACCGGCGAGCTGGACCTGCTCGACCACGCGCCGTCGGGGGACTTCCGGCCCAGCGTCGACAGCTTCGGCCGCATCGTGTTCACCCGCTGGGACCACCTCCAGCGCGATCAGCAGGCGGACGCCGACGACCTCGACCCCGACGGCGATCCGTACGGCACCTTCGACTGGTCGGGCGAAGGTCCGGGCTCGGTGCCGCTGGCCACCCGCAACGAGGTCTTTCCCGAGCCGCGTCCCGAGCGGGTCGACCTGCTGCAGCCGTGGGAGGAGGGCCACACCTTCAACCACTTCTTCCCCTGGACCTCGAACCAGGACGGCAGCGAGCTCGAGACCCTCCAGCACGTCGGGCGCCACGAGCTCCACACCTATTTCGATCGCGCCTTCAACGACGACCCCAACCTGGTGGAGTTCATCGCCGCGGTG
The DNA here is from genome assembly GCA_963781755.1 of uncultured Acidobacteriota bacterium. Classification (GTDB taxonomy): domain Bacteria; phylum Acidobacteriota; class Thermoanaerobaculia; order Multivoradales; family JAGPDF01; genus JACTMI01. Next base: position 145,524 of record CAWAGZ010000007.1, on the reverse strand, counting down.
TCGGGGCGGACGAATCCGAACCCGATCACGAACCTGCTCGAGATCCGCGAGAGCCCGATCTCGGCGGGGCGCTACTACGGCGTCGACGCCCCGGAGTTCTACACCCACGCCGCCGGCCGCGTCGTCTGGACCCAGGCCGGACCGGCGCGTCCGGCCGACCAGATGGTCGTCACCTACGTCACCCACCCCGACACCGGCAGCTTCACCGACACCCCCGGTCCCTGTCACTCGGGCCTCTACCGCGACCCGCTGCCGCTGTCGGACGGATCGCTGATCGCGGTGCACGCCGGCGAGCGCAGCCCCGGCGTGCCGGAGACGCGCGGGGCGCACAACGAGGGAACCCGCGCCGCGCCCGTCGCCCGCTACCGGTTCCGGCTCCGCGCGACCCAGCCCGCCGCCGCGCCGTGCACGCCGTACCGGAGATACGGCGCGGCGCTGACTCCGGGGATCACCAAGACGCTCTGGTACTGGGACCCCGACGTGCGGGTGGACTACGTCGGCGTCACGCTGTGGGAGCTCGAGCCGGTCGAGGTGCGACCGCGGGTGGTGCCGCCGATGACCACCGCGACGCTGCCCGGCCCCGAGCAGACGGTGTTCGACCAGGAGGGCGTCGACGCTGCGTCCTTCCGCCGCGAGCTCGCCGACAACGGGCTGGCCCTGGCCGTCAGCCGCGACGTCACGACGCGCGACGCGGCGGACCGCCAGCAGCCGTTCAACCTCTCGGTCCCCGGCGGTGTCTCGACGATCGGCGCCTCCGGGCGCGTCTACGACGTCGGCTTCGTCCAGTTCTTCCAGGGGGACCTGCTGCGCGGCGTGGGCGGGAGCGGCGACCCGCGGCCGGGCCGCAGGGTGCTGGCCCGCGTGCTGCACGACCCGCGAGCCGCCAATCCTCCGGCTCCGGGTGCACCCTCCGGGTCGGTGGGCATCGCCTCCGACGGCTCGATGGCGGCGCTGGTCCCGGCGCACCGCGCGATGTCCTGGCAGCTCGTGGACCCGGACGGGACCGCGGTGGTGCGCGAGCGCTACTGGCTGACCTTCCAGCCCGGAGAGATCCGGGTCTGCACCTCTTGCCACGGCCTGAACTCCCACGACCAGGCGGGTGACCCGCCGCCCGTCAATTCGCCGCTGGCGCTGCGTCATCTGCTGCAGTGGTGGCGCGCGAACGAGATCTTCCGCTCCGGCTTCGAGCTCGGCTCCACCGAGGCGTGGTCCGTGACCGCTCCCTGAGGCCACGGCTCACCGTCGCCGCGTCGGCGGGCGGACTAGAATGGGGATCATGAAACCGGATCCGATCGTCCGTCTGACGCCCGGCAAGCGGGTGCTGTTCTTGACCAAGGACCCCGCGCTGGTGCGCCGCCAGCTGGCCGGCGAGCTGGACCTCCGGATGGACGACCTGAGCGTCGACGACCTGCTCGACGACATCAACACCGACGCGATGACGCCGGCCTGGGTCTGCTTCGACTGGAAGCCGGAGGAGATCGCACGCAACGCCTACGCCGGGCTGATCGTCGACGGCGAACGCTTGATCCCGCAGGACGCGCTGCTCCGGGGCGGCTTCGAAGTCATCGTCTCCGGATACCGCAAGGGCGTCGGCAGTTCGCGCGAGACGGCGGCGCAGTGCGAGGCGTACTCGGGCATCCGGATCGCGATCGCGGCGTCCTTCGCGCCGATCCACGCCCGCAACAACATCAACCTGGGCACCCTGATGGGCGACCACGCGATGCTCGCGCGGCTGCAGGGCGGCGAGGGGATCGCGCTCGAGGAGTTCCAGCGCGGCCACGACTCGATCACCCGGCGGATCATCGAGTGGGGCGGACTCTTCCCGTTCTCGAAGGCGGTTGCCGAGGGACAGGTCGAGTTGCCGCGGCCGGAAACCGGGCAACGGCCGATGACCATGGCCGAGAAGATCCTGGCCCGGCACCTGGTAGGCGGTGGCGACGAGCCCCGGTTCGTCCGCCCGGGCGACGCCGTGGTGGTCGGTGTCGACGGTGGCTACTCCCACGAGTTCACCACCGCGCAGGTCCACGCCTTCCTCGCCGAGCAGTACGGCGCCGACTATCGGATCGACGACCCGGAGCGGTTCGCGGTCTTCGAGGACCACCTCATCTACGCCGACGAGGTCGAGCGGATGCGGCCCTTCCTGCCCAAGATCGAGATCCTGCGCGAGATGCAGCGGGAGTTCCAGCGCCACACCGGTGTGCGCGACTTCTCGGCGCGCGACGGGATCTCGCCGGGGATCTGCCACGAGGTCGCGCGCGAGCAGATGGTCGGGCCGGGCGACTTCGTCCAGGCCACCGACTCGCACACCTGCATGGGCGGCGCCAACAACGCCCTGACCTGGGGCGTCGGCGCGACCGAGTACGCGGCCCTGGTGCACTCCGGCTTCACCATGGTCGAGGTGCCCGAGTCGATCCGCTTCGAGCTGTCCGGAAAGCTCCGGCCCAACGTCACCGCGAAGGACCTGATGCTCCAGATCCTGCTCGAGTACGCCAAGCCGCAGGCGACGCTCAACCGGGTCATCGAGTTCACCGGGCCGGGAGTCTCGACGCTGTCGATGGACGAGCGGGCGACGCTGGCCAACATGGCGACCGAATGCTCGGCGCGCGGCGGCATCGTGCTCGCCGACGAGGAGACCTTCCGCTGGCTCCGGGCCTGGCGGCCGGGATGCGACGTCGACCGGGCGCGCGGGCGGGCGGTGTCTCCGGACCCCGGCGCCGAGTACGCCGGCGGCGTGCACGGAATCGACCTCGCCGCGATCGAGCCGATGGTCGCCCACCCCGGCGATCCCGACCACGGCGTCCCGTCCGATCCGACGAACGGCGCCCGCGTGGCGGAGATCGGCGAAGTGCCGATCGACATCGCCTACGCGGGCAGTTGCACCGCGGGGAAGATCGACGACCTGGTCTTCTACCACCAGGTCACGAAGGAGGCGGTCGAGGCCGGACTGCGCGTGGCCCCCGGCGTGGAGTTCATCATCCAGTGCGGCTCGGAGGCGGTCGAGCGCTTCATCCGCGAGCACGGCTTCTACGACACCTTCGCGCGCGCCGGGGCGCGCATCATCCCGCCCGGTTGCGGCGCGTGCATCGGCTGTGGCCCGGGAGTCTCGAACACCGCGGAGCAGGTCACCATCTCGGCCATCAACCGCAACTACAAGGGGCGCAGCGGCCCGGGACGCCTGTGGCTGGCCTCGCCGCTGACCGTCGCGGCCTCGGCCTTCACCGGCCGGATCACGGCCTACGCGCCGGGCATGTTCGCGCGCACGCCGGTGCCGGCCTGAGAACGGCGGCGGGACCGGGATGAGGCGCCGGCTGGCGCTCGCCGCGGCCGCGGTCGCCGCCGTGGCGGGAGCCGCGACCGCCGCCGGCCTGCTGGCGTGGACCTGGCCGCTCGGCCGCCTGCCGGCCTGGGACGCCGCGGGCAACGGGTGGGGTGGCGCGCAGCTGCTGGCGGCGATCCAGGACGGGCGCTGGATCGACCTGCTCGTCCGCGTGAACGCCCAGGACAAGTGGCCTTTCGGCTTCTCTCTGCTCCTGATGCCCTTCCTGGCCGCGTTCGGGGGCGGGCGGGAGGCGGCGACCCTGCTGCCGGCGCTCGGCTTCGCGCTGACGCCGCCGCTGCTGGTCTGGGCCGGGGAGGAGTCCGAGCCCGGTGGCGGCGGCGCCACGGCGGGGCTGCTGGCCGGCCTGCTCTGGCTCGCGGCGCCGCTGGAGCGCGCCCTGGCCACGGTGGTCTACCGCGAATCGGTGGGCGCGGCGCTCGCCGTGGCCTGCTTCGCGGCCTGGCTGCGGGCGCGTCGCCTGGGCACGTCCCGCGGCTACCGGGTCGCCGGTCTGCTGCTGCTGGCGCTGTTCTTCGTCAAGGTCAACTACTTCGCGCTGCTGGCGGGTGGTCTGGCCGTGGGAGCCTGGATCGATCTCGACGCCGAGGGCCGGCGCGACGCGGTACGGGCTCTGCGGCGCGCGCTCCTCTCCCGGGGCTGGCGCTCGCCGGCGCGTTGGATCGCGCTGGTCGTCGCGGCGGCGGGGCTGCTGCTGCTCGGCGGACGCAACCCCGGCGGCCTGATCTACGGCGCCCTCGTAGTCGGCACGGGCGCCTGGTGCGTCCGGCGGGTGCGGCGCCGCCGATCCGGTCCGCGGAAGCGCGACGGAGCGCTGCGGGCTCCGCTCCGGGCGCTGGTACCGACGCTCGTCGCGCCGATCTGGATCTGGTGCCTGTCGCCGGATCCGATCCATCCCCGCAACCTCGTCTCCTTCCTGCACAACCGTTCCGGCAACCTCGCGCCGCTCTCGCCGGCGGCGCTGGCGTTCTATCCGCGCGTGGTCGCGACGCAGCTCGCGGGCAGCGTCGCCCTCGGAATCGCGATCGGTCTGCTGGCCGTGGCCGGGCTCGCGCTGGTGTCGCGCCGCGGCGACCCGGCGCGCTGGCTGTCTCCGGTCGCGGCGGTCGGCTTCGCCGCGACGGCGCTGCACCCGCTCAAGGAGGCACGGTTCCTGGCGACGGTGGCTCCGTTCCTCCTCCTGCTGGCCGCCTTTGCGCTGGTGCGGGTCGCGCGCGCGGGCGTCGCGGGCCAGGGCCTTCTCGCCGCCGTGCTCCTGGTCGCGGCGGCCCTGCCGTGGACGGAAGCCGCCCACGCGCGCCTGGGCCTCGACCATCGCGCGCTGACCGTGGAGCGCGGCTTCGGCCGTCCCCTGGCCGAGGTCGTCCGCCGGGTGCTCGCGGCTCCCGGAAGCGTCGGGCTGGTGGGGGGGTGCAACGAGATCTCCGAGGACTCGGTGCGCTGGCAGGCCTGGCGCGCCAGCGGGCGCGAAGCGCCCATCGTGCGCGGCCTGCGCGGGCTGTCCGGGGACGACCCTCCCGATCGCGTCCGCGCCCGCCTCGGGGATTGGCTGGCGGCCGGCCGGCCCGCGCTCCTCGTGAGCTTCCGGCCGCTGCCGGGCGGCGGGGCCTTCGAGAGCCTGGACTACCGGCGCTGGAACGCGTGGCAGACGACCGCGGTCCGCCTGCTGGCACGCGACCGCCGCTGGCGACCGGTCTCGCGCTGGCGCTCGCGGCGACCGCCGTTCGAGGTTCGGACCTGGCGGCCGGGCCCGCGGCGCGGCCGCCACGGCCCGCGGCACGCCCCGTCCTTGAGGCGCGCCCCGCCGGTTGCTAGAGTCCCGGTGCCGGTACCCGGAACTCCGAATCGATGATCGTCGAAAAGCGCCGCGTCGGAGAGCACACGATCCTCGCCGTCGAAGGCGTGGTCAAGCTCGGAGAGAGCGCGCAGTTCCTCGCCCAGACCCTCGAGAGGATTCTCGAGGAGGGCGGCGGACACGTTCTGCTCGATCTCGAGGGGATCAACTACATGGACTCGACCGGAATCGGCGAGCTGGTGGGCTACCTCGGGCGCTTCCAGGAGCGCAAGCGCCGCCTCGTGCTGGTCCGACCCTCGGACCGCATCCGCAGGCTCCTGGATGTGGTGCAGCTCGGCGAGCTCTTCCCGATTTACGCCGACATGGAGGCAGCGCTCGCCGCCGAGTGCGGCTGAGGAGCGGCTTGCCAGCCCGGGCGCCGATCCGGGAGAATGTCGCGCCGACGAGTCCGCCCGCGGGTTTCCGCGGCATCACACCGACTGCCCGAGGAGAGTCCATGACCGTTGCGCCCCCGACCGACCTCAACGCCGCCGTCGAACGGCTCGCCGAGCTGCTGCCCGGCAGGATCCTGTTCGACCGTGGCACCCGCGAGCAGTTCCAGAGCGACTTCGGGCGGTGGAGGTTCCGGACGCCCGCGGCGGTGGCACGCTGCCGCAGCGCGGAGGAGGTCGCGACGGTGATCCGGTTCTGCCGTGAAGAGGGGATCCCGGTGGCTCCGCGCAGCCAGGGGCACACCCAGAGCGGACAGTCGCTGACCGAGGGGGTTCTGATCGACACCTCGGCGCTCAACCGGATCCTGTCGATCGACGAGGAGGAGGGCTGGGCGGACTGCGAGGCGGGGGTCATCTGGCGCGATCTGGTCATCGTCGCCGCGCAGAAGGGTTGGATCCCTCCGGTCCTGACCAACAACCTCTCGGTCAGCGTCGCGGGGACGACCTCGGTCGCCGGCCTCGGCGTGGCCTCGTTCCGCTACGGCTCGCAGGCCGACCAGGCGATCGAGCTCGAAGTTGTCACCGGGACCGGAGAGATCGTCGTCTGCTCGCGCGACCGCGAGCCCGAGCTGTTCGACTCGGTGCGTTGCGGCCTCGGACAGATGGGGTTCATCACGCGGGTCCGGACGCGCCTGCGCAGAGCCCGGTCGAGGGTCCGCCAGTACACCCTGGTCTACGACGACCTCGGGCGCTTCATGGACGATGCGCTCCAGGTCATGAATCCGTCGAATCCGACTTTCGCCAGCGTCGGCGGCATCTGCTCGCCGGCGCCGCTCGGCTTCCGCCAGATCGGCGAGGGCCTCGAGCTCGGGGTCGGCGTGCAGGGTTTCGCGCACTGGATCTTCCCGATGTTCCTCACCGTCGAGTTCGAGCCGGGCGCCGAGCCGGACGATTCGCGGACGCTGGCAGGGCTCGAGCCCTACCGCGTCGCCAACGTCGAGGACATGCCGCTCGTGCAGCACGCGCGGCGCATGGAGCCGATGTTCCAGATGTGGAAGATGAGCGGCTACTGGGAGAAGCCGCACCCCTGGATGGAGGTCATCCTCCCCTGGGACAAGGCGCGCGAGTACATCGACACCGTGCTCGCCAACCTGCCGCCCGGAGCGCTGGGCGCCGGCGGCCACGTCCTGCTCTGGCCCGCGCGCGCGGCGTCGTCGTCCGTCCCGCTGCTGGTCCACCCCCCGGGCGAGTTCGTGCTCGGCTGGGGGATCCTCGGGTCCGTGCCGCCGGCGTGGATGGAGGAGGGCTTGGCGAAGCTCGACATGGCTTCGGAGCTGGCCATCGGTTACGGCGGCAAGCGCTACCTCTCGGGCTTCATCACCTTCGACACCCCCGAGCGGTGGGCCCAGCACTTCGGTGACCAGTGGCCCCGGCTGTGCGCGGCGAAGAAGCGCTGGGACCCGGACGGCATCGTCGCCCCCGGGTTCATCCAGTACGAGTAGGACCGGACCGGCGCCGTGGCCCGCATCGCCCTGCTGACCGGAGGCTCGACAGCGGAGCGCGACGTCGCCCTGGCGGGCGCCGCGCAGGTCACGCCGGCGCTGCGTTCGATCGGCCACGACGTGATCGTGGTCGACACCGTCTACGGTCCTCTGTCGAGGGCCCGGGAGGAGGATTTCCTGGGCCAGGAGATCCGCCGCGAGCCACCGACGCCGACCCGCTTGCGCGAGCTCGCGGCGCAGGAGAACCTGCCGGAGCTCGTGGGCCGGCCCGAGCTCGCAGAGGCGGACCTCGTCTTCCTCGTCGTCCACGGCGGACAGGGGGAAGGAGGGGGCCTTCAGGCCCTCCTGGACCTCGCCGGCCTGCGCTACACGGGTAGCGATGCGCTGGGCAGCGCGCTGGCGATGGACAAGGAGGTCGCCAAGCGGCTTCTGGCGCAGGCCGACCTGCCCCAGGCGAAGTGGCTGCGTTGGCCCGCGGCTCTCGACGCGGTGCGTCAGCTCGGAACCCCGGTGGTGGTCAAGCCGGCGCGCGCCGGCTCCTCGGTCGGCGTTTCGATCCTGCGTAACTTCGACCGCCTGGAGCGCGCCGTGGCCGGCGCGGCGGCCGTCGATCGCGAAGTGCTGGTCGAGAGCCACCTGCCGGGCCGGGAGTTCGCCGTCGGCGTCCTCGGCGACCGGGCGCTGACGGTCGGCGAGATCGTGCCCTCCCACGACTTCTTCGACTACGAGTGCAAGTACACCCCCGGGATGTGCCGCGAGGTCTTCCCGGCCGACCTCTCGCCGGCGCTGGCGCTGCTGATGGGAGAGCTGGCGCTCGACACCCACCGCACGCTGCGCCTACGCGATTTCTCGCGCGTCGACTTCAAGCTCGACGCGCAGGGCAGGCCGTGCATCCTGGAAGCGAACACCCTCCCCGGGATGACCGGCGGCAGCCTCTTCCCGCAGTCGGCCGCGGCCGCAGGGATCGGTTTCTCCGAGCTCTGCGGCGAGATCTGCCGGCTCGCGCTCGAGCGCTGACCGGGCCTCGCCGGCGACCCGCCGGGACAGCGGACCGAAACGAAAAAGGCGACCCCGTCGCCCGGGGTCGCCTTCGCTACGGCCTCGACCGGCGCTGCGGCTACGGCGTGTAGTCGACCACCATGTTCGAGTACCGCCAGCCGTACTGCAGGGCCTCGGGGCCGCCGTTCGTCGGCCAGGAGCCCAGGCCGAGGAACATGCTGTGGACGTTGAAGGTGCTCTTGTTGAGCGATACGGAGCGGCTGTTCACGGAGTTGCCGTTGCGGGTGATCTGGTACGACACCTCGCGCGCCACTCCGTCCCAGATGTAGTGGACGTGGTAGGTGTTGCCGGTCTGCGGCCCCGGGGTGGTGTCGACCGAAGCCCCCGAACCGTACTTGAGCGAGAAGCGCCAACGATTGCGGCCCCGGATCGCCACCAGGTAGCCGAACAAGTCGCTCGACCAGCTCTGGCCGTTCTGCAGCCACATGTAGATGTGGACCGTGTGGTTGGAATCCCAATTGGCCTGGTAGACGTCGAAGTCGACGGCGATCTTGTGGAACGTCTCGCCGTGGACCCGGGAGTCGTCGAGGCTCGTCTTCCAGAACTTGTTGCCCGAGCTGCAGGTCAGGAACGTCCCGGGGAGCTGGAAGCTGAACTCACCGCCCGGGGGCGGCGGGGGCGGAGTCTGGCCGGGCTGAACCAGCGTCGACTGGGCCAGCGAGTCGGTCCCCTCGATGACGCGCGCCTCGCCGGTGACGATGTTGAGCCGGACGGCGTAAGTCCAGAACGCCCGGTCGCAGGAGACCTTCGCCCACGAATCGCGGGGAACGGTCAGCGGGATTCCGCCCGAGCCGAACAGGTCCGCGTACATCTGCGAGGAGAGGGCCGGGATCGTGAACGGGGTGTCGGGTGCGATCACCGTTCCGTCCGCGCTGTTGACCGAGACCGTGCAGTTTGCCGTCGCGGTGCCCAGGTTGAAGGCTGCGACGTCGGTCACCGTGTCGGCTTGGAGGTCGTGCTCGACGCCTTGGAGGAAGAGCGAAGTGCCGGCCGGGCGCATCAGGCCGGAGGAGATCGCGGGCAGGTCCACCGTGGTCCCGAAAACTCCCTCCTTGGAGTACCGCATCCGGCCGCCCACGATCATGTTGGCGCCCGGACCGATCTCGATCATGCCCGCGTGTCCCGCGGGGAGCGTCGACGTCGGGATGTTGTAGACGCTGGTCCCGCCGGCGGGTACATAGAAGACGGGGTAGTCGCCGTCCGGCAGTGGCGTCCCGGCTTCGTTCTGATCGATGAAGCGGTAGTGAACTCCTTGAATGGACGAGTTGTCGGGGTTGGACAGCACGACTTTCGACTGGCGCTGGATTCCGTCTTGGGTGACGAACGAGCCGGGCAGGTAGACGACCCCCGCAAGAGTCGGTTGCGCGGCGATGGCGACGAGAGCTGCGGCGATGGCGGCGATTCGGGTAGGTCTCATCCGGGGCTCCTCTCACTCCGGGTTGGCCTTTAGACTCCGACGCCTGTACGGCAGAGTCGCAGGAGCTTACCACGCGCAGACCGGCGCGTCCACCGGAATCCACGCTTTCGCCGCGTCGTGGAGCGCTTCACAGACGCCGTCCTGATAACCTCCGCGCCCGTCATGAAACCGGCATCTACGACTCCTCCGTCGAGCAGCGCGACCGAACGGGAAGCGACCCGGGTCCGGATCGCCCACAGCCCCGATTCCGACGACGCCTTCATGTTCTACGCCCTGACGCAGGGGGTGCTCGACACCTCCGGCCTCGTCATCGAGCACGTGCTGGCCGACATCGAGACGCTCAACCGGGCCGCCTTCGAGGGCACCTACGAGATCTCCGCGATCTCCTTCCACGCCTACGCCCACCTCGCCGATCGCTACGTCCTGATGCCCTCGGGGGCGAGCTTCGGCGACGGCTACGGTCCGGTCGTGGTCGCCCGCCACCCCATGGGGCGGGACGAGATCCCGCGCGGAGTGACGGCGATCCCCGGTGAGCTGACGACCGCCGCGCTCGTCCTGAAGCTCTGGCAGCCGGAAGCGCGCACCGTGGTGGTGCCGTTCGACCGGATCTTCGAGGAGGTCGAGAGCGGGCGGGCGCAGGCCGGCGTGGTGATCCACGAGGGGCAGCTCACTTTCGCCGACCGGGGCCTGGCGTCGGTGATCGATCTGGGCGCGTGGTGGCGGGAGCAGACCGGCGGGCCGTTGCCCCTCGGCGGCAACGGCATCCGGCGCGACCTCGAGCCGGAGCTGCGCCGCCGGCTCTGTCGCCTGCTCGGCGCGAGCATCGCCTACGCCCTCGACCACCGGACGGAAGTGCTGGAGTTCGCCACGCGCTACGCCCGCGATCTCGAGGATGACCCGGTCCGCTCCGACCGGTTCGTCGCGATGTACGTCAACGACTGGACTCGGGCCTACGGTGAGGCCGGCCGCCGGGCGGTCCAGGAGCTGCTCGACCGGGCGTACGCCGCGGGTCTCCTGCCGCGGCAGGTGCGCGCCGAGTTCGACCCCGAGACATGAACCCGGCGGGGCTGCGCGCGCTGGCGTTCGACCTCGACGGTACCCTGATCGACTCGCGCCGGGACCTGGCTGCGGCGGTCAACCGGATGCGGACCGATCTCGGGCTCGCGACGCTGCCGGTGCCCGCGATCGTGCGCATGGTCGGGCGAGGTGCCCGCAACCTGGTGCGCTCGGCGCTCGGCGGCGATCCGTCGGCGGCGCGGACCGACCGGGCGCTCGAGATCTTCCTCGGCCACTACGAGCCGGCGTGCACGGTCCGGACCGTCGCCTACGCGGGCGTCGAGGATCTGCTCGCCGAGCAAGCCGGTCGTCGGCGGCTGGCCCTGCTGACCAACAAGCCCGAGCGACCGACCCGGCGCATCCTCGAGCACTTCGGCTGGACCGGGCGATTCGAGTGGGTGATCGGCGGCGACACCCTCGCCGTGCGCAAGCCGGATCCCGCGGGCCTGCTCGAGATCGCGCGCCGCCTGGAGGTCGGGATCGCCGAGCTGCTGATGGTGGGCGACAGCCCGATCGACGCGGCCACCGCCGAGGCCGCCGGGACGCCGTTCGCCCTCGTCGAATGGGGGTTCGCCACGTCGCAGGAGCGCGCCGGCATCCGGGCCGACCTGCGGGCCGGTGACGCCGCCGCGCTCGGCCGGCTGCTGGCCGTTTGAGCCCGGATCCCCGGCGCCGGGTTCAGTAGCTCGAGAGGTACTCCGAGACCGCGCTCTGCTGCGCCGCCCGGCGCGCGATGCAGACGTCGACGATGTTCAGGACCTGGTCGAGGACGATCTCGCCGCCGGGGAGCTTGGCCTCGCGCGGGCGGAAGAATTCGTCGATGGCCTTCCGGTGGTCGGGATCGCAGAACCCTACCGTGGTGAACGCCATGTAGGAGGCGAATCGTTGCGGCAGCTTCGAGGCCAGCTCGTCGTAGTGCGCCCGCTCCCAGTCGAACAGCTGCGCGCGCGTCTCACGCTCGCGCGAGAGGTTGAAGAGGATCCTGCTTCCTTCGCGCAGATCGAAGCGTCCGGAGAACGCGAGGCCCATCGCCCGCTCCACCAGGGCCGGGTCGTGGAAGCTGCCGATCGCTTCCAGGATCTGGGTCCGGACGCGCTGGTCCGTCTCGGCCGCCGCGGCGTCCACCAGCCGGTCGAACAGCGCGGCGTCGCCGTGGTGCGCCGCGATCCGCAGGTAGTCGCCGACCAGGTCGGCGTCGAGCGTGGAGCGGTCGGCCAGCCAGCGGTCGACCCGCGCGCGGACCTCGTGCGCGATCGTCGCGTCGTCGCCCGGACCGGCGAGCAGCCTCGCCAGCTCGGTGCGCAGGAGCGCGTCGTCGGTCGGCTCGCCGGGTCGCGGATCCAGTCCCAGCGACTGCTGGCGCGCTCCGAACACGGAGTGGAGGTAGCGCTGGTAGTTGGGGCGGTGCTCGGAATCCACCAGGTGTTCGTCGCCGACCGAACCCGCGATGTCGATCGCCGCCGCCACGATGCGCCGGTCCGAGGCGTCCGCGAACCGCGGCGGCAGGTCGAGGGCGGCGGCGGGCGCCAGCTCGCCGGACGCGACCAGCAGGGCGGAGTCCTCGAGCAGCGCGATCTGTCCACCGGCGGAGAGCGTCGCGGGCCGCGCGGCGAGCCGCGCCAGCAGGTCGCCGCCGTAGGAGGTCACGTAGTAGCCGATCCCGTCCTCGTTGCCCGCCACCCACTCGGGGCAGTAGGGCAGCTGGAAGGAGGACTCGGCGGCGTCGAGCAGGGTCCGGGACTCGTTCGAGCGGTCGCCCTCGCCGAAGCGAAAGCGCACCGGCACCGCCCAGACCTGGTTCTTCGTCGCGGGCGAGCCCAGCGGCACGTAGCGGTGCTGGACCAGCTCGAGCCGGGCGGGGCCGTCCTCCGGGCACCGGAGGTTCATCGTCACCACCGGGGCGCCCGGCTGGTCGAGGAAGCTGGCGAAGGCGTGGGCGACCTCGGGAGCGTGCTCCTCGGAGAGCGCCGCCAGGAAGTCGTCCGAAGTGGCGTTGCCGAGCTCGTGGGCCCGGAGATAGCGCTGAACGCCGGAGCGGAAGCGCTCGGGTCCCATCCAGGCCTCGAACATGTTGAGCAGGGAGGCGCCCTTGGCGTAGGAGATGCTGTCGAATGCGGTGACGATGTCGTCGTTGGAGTGGATCGGTCGCCGCACCGGTCGCGCGGAGGCGACGCTGTCGGCGCGCAGCGCGCGGCCGCGCAGGTCGACCCGGTCCTCCGGCGAGAACCACTCGGGCTTCCAGTCGGCGACGATCTTGTCCGAGATCCAGTCGGCGAAGCCCTCGTTGAGCCAGATGTCGTTCCACCAGGCCATGGTCACCAGGTCGCCGACCCACTGGTGGCCCATCTCGTGTGCGGCCACGGAGGCGTAGCGCCGACGCGGGCCGACCGCGTCGTTCGCGGGATCGATCAGCACCAGTCGTCCGACGTAGGTGATCAGGCCGGGATTCTCCATGGCGCCGAAGTCCACCGTCTGCGGGATCGCCAGGTCGTCGAGCTTGCCGAAGGCGTAAGGGATGCCGAAGTAGTCCTCGAGCCGTTCGAGCAGCGGGCCGGTGACCTCGGCGGCGTAGCCGGCCTGTCCGCTCCCGCTGCGCGGGTAGACGATGCGAATCGGCGTCTTGGCGCGTCCCCAGACTCCGCCGTCGGTGACCTCGAAGGGACCGACGCCGAGCGCGACGAGGTAGGAGGGTATCGGCTTCGTCTCGGCGAACTCGACGGTCTTGAGCCCGTCGCCTTCGGCGTGCTCGGCGACGACCGGCGTGTTGGAGACCGCCGTGTCGTTCTCCGGGACGTGGAGGACGAGCTTCCAGGGCGCCCGGTAGGAGGGCTCGTCGAAGCAGGGGAACGCCCGCCGGGCGTAGGTCGACTCGAACTGGCTGAAGACGTACCAGTCGCCACCGTCCTGCTGGCGGAAGAGGCCGTCGGTCTCGACCGGGTCGAGCTTGCCGCGGTAGTCGACCACCAGCGTCGCGCGCCCGGCGGGCACCGGCGCGCCGAAGTCGAAGCCGACGAAGTCGTCGCCCCCGGGGACGATTCCGGCCTCGTGGTCGGCGCCGCCGGTCGTCAAGTGCGCGCTCTCGATCTCGAGCCGGCTGGCGTTGAGCCAGAGCAGGGAGGTGGGCCGGGCCAGCTCCAGCTCGATCGTCACCCGGCCCGGGAAGGTCTCCTGGTCGGGCCGGAGCGTCAGGTCGGCGAGGACCCGGAGCGGGCGGGCGCCCTCCGGCAGGCGCAGCGTGGGCGGAGTGGCGGCCGTCGCGACGGCGGCGGCCGGCGATGCGGGCCGCTGCCCGGCGGCCGCCTGCGCCATGGCCGGCGCCGTCCACAACAGCAGGAGCGGGAGGAGCGAAAAGGAGCGAGCCACCATCGGGTTGCCTCCTGAAGTTCGGATGCTGCGTCTACGACCCGGCGCGGGAGCGTGGGAGCCGGAACGGATCCGGGAGCAGGGCTCCGAGACGGGTCTCGCGGCGTCTGCCGTCCGGAGCCGCCAGCAGGATCGGGAGGTCCTCGTCGCCGAACTCGGCGAGGGACTCGCGGCAGAGCCCGCACGGCGTCGCCAGGGGATCGGCGTCCGCGAACACGACGGCGGCCACGACCCGACGCGCTCCCGAGCCCACGGCAGCCGCCAGCGCGGAGCGCTCGGCGCACAGCGAGATCCCGAAGGAGCGGTTCTCGACGTTGCAGCCGACGAAGAGCCCGCCGTCTTCCGTCCGTACGGCGGCACCCACGGCGAAGCCGCTGTAGGGTGCGTAGGCGTGCTCCCGGATCGCGGCGGCAGCCGCCACGAGGGGATCCCAGTCCATGTCCCGGGCAGGCTAGCACGTCGCCGCGCCGCGGCCCCGGCCCGGTTCGCGTAGGCTCCGGCGGACGGAACCTCCCCGGCTCGCACACGTACTCCTCTCGTGACCTCGTCCGACCGCGCTCCCGTCCGATCGACCCTGGTCTGGCTCGCCGTTCTGCTCGCCGGCGTCCTGGCCGTCCGGGGCCTGTTCCCGCGCGTCTTTCCCCTGGCGCCCCGGAGCTGGACGCTCGCGCGCCAGGACGCACGGGAGATCTCGCTCGAGCGTCTGCGCGACCTCGGCTCGCTGCCCGCGGACCCCTACGTCGTGGTGCAGATGGACGACGACGCCCGCCTCGAGTATCGGCTCCTGGAGGGCCTCGCCGCCGGCAAGGGGCGGGCGATCGCGGCTTCGGAGCTGCCCGACCGGGTGATGCTCTGGCGCGTCACGGTCTATCCGCAGGGGGCCCAGCCCGGCGACTGGACGCTCCAGGCCGAGCTCGGGCTGGACGGCCGGGTGCTCGCGCTGCGCCGTCACTTCAAGGAGACCGAGCCGGGCGGCAGCCTCGAGGAGGCCGAGGCGGTCCGCCGGGCGCGGGAGTTCCTGGGCGTCCAGGGGATCGACCTGGCCGGCTACGAGGCGCCCACCGTCCGGCGCAAGGACCTCGAGCAGCGGACCGACCTGTTCGTGCGCTTCGCCAGCCGCGAGCACGCCCTGGGCGACCGCTTCGCCTACGGGCTCGAGGTCGACTTCGCCGGCGGGCAGCTCGCCGGCTTCACGCGTTTCGAGGAGGATCCCGAGCGCCAGCAGATCACCGCGGCGCTCCAACCCGTCAGCCTCTTCGCCCAGCTCGCCTTCTTCTCGACCTTCCTGGTCCTGCCCTTCGTCGCGCCGATCTTCCTCAGGCGCTACCACGAAGGCGAGATCGGGGTCCGCCGCGGGCTGCACATCCTGGGGCTCTGCCTGGGTCTGGGCGTGCTCTTCTTCGCCCAGGTCTCGGCCGGCTCGATCGAGGGTCAGAGCTTCGGCGTCCTGGCCCGGCGCCAGGTGAGCTGGATCTGGGGCGCCCAGATGGTGGTGCTGTTCATCCTCCCGATCGCCATCGCGGCGTTCCTCTCCTGGTCGGTGGGGGAGTCGCTCTGCCGCGAGCGCTGGGGCCGCAAGCTGGCGGCCTTCGACGCCCTCTTCCAGGGCAGCTGGGCCAACCGGACGGTCGCCCTGGCCTCGTTGCGCGGCTACGCGGCGGGTTTCGCCATCGCGGGCGGAGCGCTGGGCCTGGTGCTGGCGGCCGAACGGGGCGGAGCCATGGCGCCGTTCGCGTTCCAGCTCGGACCGTTCTGGAACCAGGCACGCTTCCCCGGCCTCGCGCTGGTCATGTTCCTGGTCATCTTCGGCCTCTACCAGACGCTGTTCGGCCGGCTCTTCCTGCTGCCGCTCCTGGTCCGGCGCACGGGCCGGATCGTGGGCGGCACCCTGACGGCCCTGATCACCAGCTTCGTCTTCTTCGCCCCGGTGATCGTGCTGCCGCTCAAGGCCGCGATCCCGATCTGGATCGCCTTCAGCGCCGCGTCCGTCGTGCTCTTCCTGGCCACCGACCTGCTGACGACCTTTCTCGCCGGGTTCACCGCGACGGCGGTGCTCTCGGCCTATCCCCTGGTGGCGGCCACGTCGCCCGCGGTGCAGCTGCAGGGTTGGATCGGTCTGCTCGCCGGTGCCGTCCCGCTGATCCTCACCGCCCGCCACCTGGTCTCGGACCGGGTCTTCGTCTATCGCTACGAGGACGTCCCGCCCCACGTCCGGCGCATCGCGGAGCGGGAGCGCCAGCGCGTCGAGCTCGAGACCGCGCGCAACATCCAGAGCTCGATCCTGCCCCAGCTCCCCGCTTCGCTCAACGGCCTGGAGCTGTCGCACACCTACCTTCCGGCGACGGAGGTCGGCGGCGATTTCTACGACGTCCTGGCGCTCGAAGACGGGCGGGTCGCGGTGGCGGTCGGCGACGTCGCCGGACACGGCGTCTCCTCCGGGCTGGTGATGTCGATGGCCAAGTCCGCCCTCGCGGTCCAGGTGACCTTCGATCCGGGTGTCGAGGCGGTCTTCCGGACCCTCAACCGGATGGTCTTCCAGAGCGCCCGCAAGCGCCTCCTGGCGACGCTCTGCTACGCCCTCGTCGACCCGCAACGGCGCGAGATGACCTACGCCAGCGCCGGCCACCTCTTCCCCTACCGGGTGACGGCCGCGGGTCGGGTCGAAGTGCTCGAGTCGGTCGCCTACCCGCTCGGCGTCCGCCCCACGATCGAGGTCACGCCGCGCGTCGCGCGGCTCGAGGCGGGCGACACGGTCTTCCTGTGCAGCGACGGCCTGATCGAGGCCTGCCGCGAGGGCAGTGACGAGCCGTTCGGCTTCGACCGCCTGGAGGAGATCCTGCGCGAGGTCGCCGGCAACGGCGCCTCGGTGGTCCGGGACCGCGTGCTGGCCGAGGTCGAGAGCTGGATCGGCGACGCCCCGCGCGAAGACGACCTCACGCTGCTCGTCCTGCGCCTCGCCTGAGACCGCCGCCGGCCCGCTCGCCCCGCCCCGGCGGTCGGGGCGGGGCGCAACTCGTGCGGTAAGCTTCGGGGGCCGTCGTCCGACGGCGATCTCGGGGAGGAGGAATCGTTGAAGATCCACGAGTATCAGGCCAAGGAGATCCTGCGCCGCTACGGGGTCGCCACCCCGCGCGGGCGCGTGACGGACAGCCCCGCCGAAGCCCGCGTCATCTGCACCGAGCTGGGCGGGCGCTGCGTGGTCAAGGCGCAGATCCACGCCGGCGGGCGCGGCAAGGGGGGCGGCGTGAAGCTGGCCGCCAGCCCCGAGGAGGCCGAGCGCCACGCCGCCGCGATTCTCGGCATGCAGCTGGTCACGCACCAGACCGGCCCCGAAGGGCAGAAGGTGCGCAAGGTGTTGATCGAGGAGGCGGCCGAGATCGCCGCCGAGCTCTACGTCGCGGTGACGCTGGACCGGACCGCCGGCCGACCGGTGGTCATCGCTTCGGCCTCGGGCGGGATGGACATCGAGGCCGTGGCGGCCAAGGACCCGGGCGCCATCCACCGCGAGCCGTTCGACCCGTTCCTCGGGCTGCTGCCCTTCCAGGCCCGCCGCATCGCGCGCCGGCTGGGGCTCTCCGGCGACACCGCCCACCGCGCCGCCAAGCTGGTCACGTCGCTGGCGCTGGCCTACGTCGAGATGGACTCCTCGCTGGCCGAAATCAACCCGCTCATGGTGACCGCGCAGGGCGACGTCGTCGCCCTCGACGCCAAGATGAACTTCGACGACAACGCGCTCTTCCGGCACAAGGACGTCGTGGCGATGCGCGACTCGGCCGAGGAGAACCCCCTCGAAGTCGAGGCTTCGAAGTTCAACCTCAACTACATCAAGCTCGACGGCGAGATCGGCTGCATGGTCAACGGCGCCGGGCTGGCGATGGCGACGATGGACATCATCAAGCTTTCGGGCTCCGAACCCGCGAACTTCCTCGACGTCGGTGGCTCGGCCTCTCAGGAGGCGGTCACCAACGCGTTCAAGATCCTGGTCTCCGACGCCTCGGTCAAGGCCGTGCTGATCAACATCTTCGGCGGCATCGCCCGGACCGACCGCATCGCCGCCGGGGTGGTGGCTGCGCTCGCCGAGCTCGGGGGCGCGAAGATCCCGGTGGTCGTCCGTCTCGAGGGCACCAACGTCGAGGAGGGGCGGCGCATCCTGCGCGAGAGCGAGTTCCACTTCGAGGTCGCGGAGACGATGGCCGACGCCGCCGAGAAGGTCGTCGCGGCCGTGAAGGGAGGCGCGTGATGGCGATCTGGCTCAACCGCGACACCCGCCTCGTCGTCCAGGGCATCACCGGCAAGGAAGGAAAGTTCCACGCCCTCGGCTGCCGCGACTACGGTACCCAGGTGGTGGCGGGCGTGACCCCGGGGAAGGGGGGCGATTCGGTCGAGGGCATCCCGGTCTTCGACTCGGTCGCCCAGGCGCGCGAGTCGACCGGCGCCAACGCCTCGATGGTCTTCGTGCCGCCGCCGTTCGCGGCCGACGCGATCTGCGAGGCGGCCGACGCGGGGATCGAGCTCGTCGTGGCGATCACCGAGGGTATCCCGGTCGCCGACATGCTGCGGGTCCGGGAGTTCCTGGCGACCCGCCCGGGGGTCCGGCTGATCGGGCCCAACTGCCCCGGCATCATCACGCCCGGACAGGCCAAGATCGGGATCATGCCCGGCCATATCCACCGCCCCGGCCGGGTCGGGGTCGTTTCGCGCTCGGGCACGCTGACCTACGAGGCCGTCTGGCAGCTCACCGGCCTGGGCCTCGGCCAATCGACCTGCATCGGCATCGGCGGCGATCCGGTCAACGGCACGAGCTTCCTCGACGTCCTCCGGGCGTTCCGTTCCGACCCGGAGACCGACGCCGTGATCATGATCGGCGAGATCGGCGGCGACGCCGAGGAGACCGCCGCGGCGTGGGTCCAGGAGAACTTCGATCGCCCGGTGGTCGGATTCATCGCCGGGCGCACGGCGCCCCCGGGACGCCGGATGGGCCACGCCGGCGCGATCGTCAGCGGCGGCAAGGGGACGGCGCAGGCCAAGATGGACGCCCTCGCCGAGGCCGGAATCCACGTCTGCGAGTCTCCGGCCGACCTCGGCTCGACCGTCGCCCGCGCGCTCGGCAGGAGCTGAGGGCGGCGGCGCGACGTCCGGGGCGGGTCGCGACCGGCGCGTCCGGAGGGCGCCCCGCCGGCATCCTCGCCGTCCGGGTTGCGGGGCTTCTGCTCGCGCTCCTGGCGGCTGCGGCCTCGGGGTGCGGCGCGCGCCCCCGCGTCGCCTGGACCGAGCCGGTGACCGGCATCGAGTTCGTGCGCGTGCCGGCCGGACGGTTCCGAATGGGTTCGCCGCCCGACGAGCCGGGCCACGAAGCCTGGGAGGTCGCGCACGAGGTGGTCATTCCGCACCCCTTCGACCTCGGCCGCACCGAGGTGACCCAGGGGCAGTGGGAGAAGGTCATGGGGTCGAATCCGAGCCGTTTCGCGGACGCCGGTCCGCGGTTTCCGGTCGAGCAGGTGAGCTGGTTCGAGGTCCGGGAGTTTCTCGACCGGCTCGAGCGGCTGTCGCCCGGCAACCGTTTCCGCCTGCCGACCGAGGCGGAGTGGGAGTACGCCTGCCGCGCCGGGAGCACGACCGCGTACTCGACGGGGGCGATCCTCACCACCGACCGGGCCAACTACGACGGGCGCTATCCGCTCGAGGGGCAGGACGTCGGCCGCTTCCTCGGGCGACCGGCGCCAGTGGCGTCGTATCCGCCCAACGCCTGGGGACTGTTCGATCTCCACGGCAACGTCTGGGAGTGGTGCGAGGACGACTTCTGCCCCTACGGACCCGACGGCGAGGTGGATCCGCTGCGCCGCTGCGACTCCGGCCGCAAGGTGATCCGCGGCGGCAGCTGGACCTTCAACGCCGACAGTGCGCGCTCGGCGGTACGCTATTGGCACCGGCCCCAGGATCGCGGACCGAGCCTGGGCTTCCGCGTCGTGCGTGAGCCCCCCGTGCCGGGCGGCTCGGGAGCGGCGCATCCCGGCGCCGACGCGGCGAGAGGGAGGGCGGTGCGATGAGCGCAGGCGGCTGGCTGGCGCTGCTCGGCGGCGGCGAGTTCTCCTTCGGCGAGACGTTGGAGGCCGACCGCGCCTGGCTCGAGAAGGCCGGCGACGGTCCGATCGGGTTCGTCCCGGCCGCTTCCGGCTCGGAGGACTACCCGCGCCACTTCGCCGAGTACCTCGAAGCGACCTTCGCCCGCCGGCTCGAGCTGGTTCCGATCTACCGCCCCCGCGACGCGCGGCGGGCGCGCAACGCGGAGAGGATCGACGCCTGCGCCGCGGTCTACCTCGGCGGCGGCGCCCCCGACTCGCTGCTCGACACGCTCGCCGGCTCGGTCGCGCTCGAGGCGCTGCGACGGAAGCGGGAGGTGGGAGGAGTGGTGGCGGCGATCGCCGCAGCCGCGCAGTGCTGCGGCGCCGCGGTGCGCAGCGTCACCGGACGCGGCTGGCTCCCCGGCCTGGGACTGCTCGACGGGGTCGCCGTGGTGACGAACTTCGATCCCGGTCACGACCGCCGGTTGCGCCAGCTGCTCGGATCCGCCGGGGTGGAGCGCGGCATCGGCCTGTCGGCGGGCTCGGCGCTGCTGCTCGGTCCCGGCGGCACCTTCGAGGCCGCCGGCGACATCTTCGCGCTGGCCGCGCCCGAGGCCGACCTGGTGCCGCTGGTTCCGGGCGCCGAGCCGGCTCCCGGCGGCCTCGGATAGTCTCGAACCGTCCGTACGGAGAGAGGGACCTACGGGCATCCAGGGGGATACCGACGATGAAACGCCGCAGCCGCATCGGACTCGTTCTCACGCTCGCGATCGGAGGATTCATGCTCTTCGGACTCATCGGCAAGGCCGACGAACTGGCGCTGGGCGCCAAGCTGCCCGCGGTCAGCGGGCTCGATCAGGACGGCCAGACCGTCGATCTCGCGGCCGCCGGCGGGAAAGGCTGGACGCTGGTCTACTTCTACCCCAAGGCGGACACGCCGGGCTGCACCAAGCAGGCCTGCAGCATCCGCGACGCGTACGCCAAGCTCACCGACGAGGGCGTCCGGGTCTTCGGCGTCTCGGCCGACGACGTCGCCGCGCAGAAGGCCTTCCAGAAGAAGTACAAGCTGCCCTTCGAGCTGATCGCCGACCAGGACAAGAAGGTCATGAACGCCTTCGGCGTGCCGCACCTGACCGGCTTCGCCAAGCGTCAGGCGTACCTGTTCGAGGACGGCAAGCTGGTCTGGCGGGACCTCGCCGCCTCGACCGAGAAGCAGGCCGCCGACGTGCTGGCGGCGATCCGGGAACAGGGCCAGGGCTGACTCCGCGGCCGTCGAAGCGGGCCGGAGGGTCGCGGCTGCGATAGACTTCGCCGGTGCCGCCGCGGCCGCACCCGGCCCCGACGACGGCGCTGCGGAATCGACCGACCGAACCCAGTTCCCCGAAGGAGAACGCAGCACCATGGAGACGACTCTCGCCATCCTGAAGCCGGATACCGTCGCCGCGGGAAACGCCGGCAAGGTTCTCGCCCACCTCGAGAAGGAGGGCTTCACCATCCGCGGCCTCAAGGTCCTGCACCTCGGCCGCGCCCAGGCCGAGGCGTTCTACGCCGTGCACCGCGAGCGCCCCTTCTTCACCTCGCTGGTCGCTTTCATGACCGAGGGTCCGGTGATCCCGGTCGCGCTCGAGCGCGAGGATGCGGTGTCCCACCTGCGGGCGACGATGGGAGCCACGGACGTGGCGAAGGCGGCGGCGGGCACGATCCGCAAGCTCTACGGCACGTCGATCGAGCGCAACGCCATCCACGGCTCGGATTCGCCCGAGAACGCGGCGCTCGAGACGGCTTTCTTCTTCGCCCGCGCCGAGCTGATCGCGGGACGCTGAGGCCAGGAGGGTCGCGTCATGCACAGCTCCATTCCGGCACCCGAGTCCAGCCTTCCGACCGAGCGGCGCGGCCCGGTGGTCGGCCGCTTCTGCAAGGGCTGCCACTCGGTCTATCCCCGCTTCGCCGCGCGCCACTCGGGCAAGCCCGAGTACGGACACGACCACGTCGGAGCCACCTGCTCCTACGAGGGCCGCGCCTTCGAGGCGGGAGCGGATTGGTGGGAGCCCGCCGTGCTGGTCGAGCCCGCGAAGGTGACGGAGTCTGCCGCGTAAGCGCGAAGCAGAGACCGAAAGGCTTCCATAGAAGGGAAAGACGGGAGAAGCCCGGACGCTCGCGCCTGCCGGTAGCCGCGAAACCGACCGCGCGGCGTGACCCTCGCCGGAAGTGCTTCAGCGACGACGACCTGCCCCGGCGACCGTCCTCGGCCGCAACGCGGACCCCGCCCCCTTCCCCTTTCATTGGAAAAGTCCCTTGTTTCTTGTCTTGAATCGAATCGTCCCGGTCCGCGGGCTGGGCTAGAGTGGGGGCATGGACGCGACGGGCACCGACGCCGAGCACCTGCGGCTGCTCTCGATCTTCCACTGGATCCTGGCCGGCTTCGTCGCCCTGCTCGGGCTGGTTCCGCTCTTCTACGGCGTCTTCGGGCTGGCGATGGTCGGCTCCGGCATGGCCGAGGGCAAGCCGGAGGCGGCCCCGGCGGTCCTGTTCGGGGGCTGCTTCGTCGTCGTCGCGATGATCGGGGGACTGATGGCCACCGGGCTCGTCGTCCTGCTCGCACTGACCGGGAAGTACCTCGCCGAGCGGCGCAACTACACCTTCTGCCAGGTGACGGCCTGCTGCGAGTGCCTCTTCCAACCTCTGGGGACGCTGCTCGGGATCTTCACCCTGGTGGTGCTCGCCCGCGCCACCGTGCGCGCGCTCTTCGACCGGCCCGGCGGCGATCCCGCCCCCGCGGCGCCCCCCGCCGCCTGAGCCGCGCGCCTCAGCCGAGGGTTCCGGCGCGGCGCAGCCGCTCCAGGTGGGCCACGATCTGTCGCTCGGCGAGCGGCCGGACGGCGGGCGGGACGTCGGGGTAGACGGTGCCGACCATCGCCGCGGGCTCGCGGGTCCCCGTCTGCCAGCACTCCAGGACCTGCCGCTCGCGCTCGAGCCGGTGCTCGATGTACTCGGTGAGCTTGGCTTCGACGTCGAGCACCGGCGCGCCGTGGGCGGGGAAGAGGGTGCGCAATCCGCGCCCGCGCATCCGCGCCAGCGAGTCCAGGTACTGATCCATGTCGCCCTCGGGAGGATCGATGACGATGGTGCCGAACCCGGCCACCAGGTCGCCGCCGACCAGGTGCGGCCCGGGGTGGACCTCGATCGCCACGTGGCCGCGGGCGTGGCCGGGGGTCGCGAGGACGACGAGCTCGAGCGCCGGATCGCCGTCCAGGCGCCGGCGCTCGCCGTCGACCAGCTCGCGGTCGACCGCCAGGCCGCGCGCGGCCAGTCGCTCGGCCGTGGCGGCGTGCGCGGCGACGGGGACGGCGAGCTCGCGGCGCAGGCGCTCGACTCCCGCGACGTGGTCGGGGTGGTGGTGGGTCAGCCAGATCTCGGTCACGCGCCGCCCCAGCTGCCGGCGCGCGGCGCCGAGGGCCGCCACCAGACGCTCGTGCTCCGCCGCGTACGGCGTCCCGGGATCGACCAGGATCGAGTCGCCGGTTCCGAGCAGGAGCGCGTTGGTGTGGGTCGCGGGCGGGAGCGTCGCCGCGGCGAGGGGGAACAGCAGGATGCCGGCGCGGAACTCGATCCGGCGCAGCGGGCCCAGGTCCGCCTCCGCGGTGTCCAGCAGGCGCGGCAGCCCCGCCTCGGGTCCGTCCTCCGCCAGCACGCGCAGCAGGTGCTCGACCGGCGGCGCGGTCAGAGCGGCGCCGGTGCGCAAGGCCTCGAGCGCTTCGGCGGGCGCGATCCACTCCCCCTCCTCGCTCTCCGGAGGCGCGACCCTCGGCTCGCCGTCGCCGGAGCGCCACTCGAGCAGGAAGAAGCGGTTGTCGAAGCGGCGGGCGCCGAACGGTGGGGTCAGCCAGCGCCCGGCGAAGACGAGCCGGGAGACGTCCAGGGCCGGGCATCCCGGCGGAAGGCCCGCTGCGAGCTCCGTCGAGCCGTCCAGGCAGGCGCTGCGGAAGCTCTCGAGGGAGCCGGGATCGCACTCCGCCCCGAGCAGGATCCCGACCTCCTCGAACAGCTCGCGCGCGGCGCCGGCGGCGACTCCGGGGGCGAGATCGGGCTCGGCGGGGAGTGTCTCCGAATCGGGCCCGCCGGGGGTTCTCGCGCCGGGATCGCGGTGGCGCGGAACGCCCCGGACCGGCAGGCCGGCGTCGGAGCGGTCCACGGCGCCGCCCGGGAAGGCGTGCCAGCCGCCCATGAACGGGAGCGCGCGGCCACGCCGGAGCCAGTAGACCTCGACGCCGCCGCCCGGACGCGCGCGCCAGGGCACGACCGCCGCCGAGGCGCGCGGCGGTCGCGGGAGCACCGGCGCGGCGCCGCCTGCGGCGGCGAGCACGCGCTCGTAGAGGCCGCCGTCGACCGTCACGAGTGATGGACGGCGAGCGCGTACTTCTTCTCGCCGGCCTCGACCCGGACGGGGAGGCGGTTGCCCGGCGGCGGCAGTGGACAGGTGGCGTACGGGGTGAAGACGCAGGGGGGGTTGTAGGCGCGGTTGAAGTCGATCTCGACCTTCCCGTCGCGGGGCGGGTCGGTGTAGAGGAAGCGGCCGCCGCCGTAGGTCTCGTGGCTGTTGGTCAGGTCGCCGAAGACGATGAACAGGCGGCCGTCCCCGGTGTCGTCCAGGGCCGTCAGGCGGTAGCTGTGCCCGGCCAGGTCGAAGGTCACCCATCCCGGTTGGCGGATCTTCTCCGAGAAGCCGAGCGCGTTGGGGACCTCGAGGGTGCTCCCCGCCGCGGCCGGCTCGAAGCGGGCGGGGATCCTCCACCCGCGGTCGGCGGGGAAGTAGTCGAGGCCGGCGAACCGGCGCAGGGTCTCGGAATCGGAGTCCTTGACGCGCACCGCGAGCCGCCCCGCCCGCTCGATGACGTAGAAGGCGAGGCTCCCGTGCTCGAGGCGGGTGGGCCCGTCGGCCGCCGCGTCGTCGGCCAGCACCAGGGTCGAAACCGGTTTGCCGGAGGAGGTGACCTCGGCGCCCGGAGCCGCGGTGAACGCGGCCTTCGTGCCTTCGACCCGGATCGTGCCGAGACGCGCGGGCGACTTGCCGTCGGGCAGGCGGACGGTTGCGCCGGGGTCTGCGCCGACGGCGTTGTCGCCGGGGTGCAGCCAGGAGAGCCCGACCAGCGTCAGCCAGCCGTCGGGCTGCTCCAGCCGGCTCACGCGCCACTGCTTCCAGGCCGCGAGCTGGGAGTCGAAATCGTCGGCCGGGGCGGCGGCGACCAGGGCCGTGGCGATCGAGGCGACGAGCGCGAATGCGGCGAGCCGAAGCGTACGGCGTGGGGTCATTCGGGGTCTCCCTGGCGGTTGATTCTCTTGTCGTAGGCGAGGAATCGGATGCGGAAACCGGGCGGGACGCGGTCGGTCGCCGGCCGGTAGCGGTTGACATAGTCGACCACGGTCGGGGCCGGCGTTCCGTGCCGATGCTCGAAGGCGACGAAGTCGTCCTCGAACCAGTCGAAGATCTTGGACAGGTACACCGTCCGGTGCTCGCGGTCGAGGGTGCAGTTGCGCCGGGCGGCGACGAACTCGCGCATGGCGTCGTCGAGCTGGCGGTCGAGCCCGTTGCCCTCGAAGGCCCGCTGCGGGAGGCGCGGACAGCCGCGCGACGCGCAGTTGAGCGCCGCGTGCACCCGCGGATCGTGGAAGCGGCCCCGGACGACGTCGTCCTCGAGCTCCTTGAGGCTGAACGTGCGGCCTCCCGCGACGTACCTGTGCGCGGTGAAGAACCCGAGGCCGAAGAAGCCGTCGCCCCAGACGCTCTCGGTGCCGGGTCCGCGATCGAGGACGCCGGCGAAGACGAAGGCGTTGTAGGCGTTGATCCAGTAGGCGAGCGCGTCGTCGCGGGTGGGGAAGGCGGCGGGGTCGGAGTCCGGGCTGGTCCGGGCCAGGCTCGCCAGGTAGCGGTCGAGGTCGGAGCGGTCGTCGGTCAGCCCGCGGTAGTCGACGAAGCCGCGCGCGTCCACGAAGCGCTGGAGGACCGCCGTCCAGTCGGAGTGCGAGAAGGGCTCGGCCCGGCCCGCGGCGCTCCCGAGGGTGCCTGCGACGAGCGCGCAGAGGACGATGCGGAACGGGCTCAGGGCTCGGCTGGACGTCATCGACGGGCCCCCCGCCGCGGTCGGCGCGGCCTGGGAGGTACGGCGCTCCGCCCGGCGGCGGATGCGCGGCGTCGAGAGTATGGCACGCGCGGTGCCACCGCCGGCCATCCGGCTGCGCTCCGGTTTCGTATCCTGGGCGGGATCCGACTGCGGAGGAGGAGCGATTGGGTGACCTCGCGCGCGCGCTGGGCTTGCTGGTCGAGCCGGTTCCGGCCGAGAAGCGGCGGCTGCTGGCCGCGCGCTGGGCGGAGCTCGATCCGCGTTGGCGCGAGCCGCTGCAGGGCTTCGGCCGCCAGACCACCGGGTGCGGTGCCACGCTCGGCGTCTCGCCGCGCTGCGACTTCGACTGCCGGGGCTGTTACCTGGGGCGCGACGCCAACTCGGTGCCTCCGGCGCCCTGGCCGGAGGTTCGCCGCCAGCTCGAGAACCTGCGACGGCACCTGGGGCCCAAGGGCAATCTCCAGATCACGGACGGCGAGGTGACGCTGCTGCCCGAGTCGCACCTGTTGCGGATCGTCGCGGAAGCTCGGCGTCTGGGCCTGATCCCGATGCTCATGACCCACGGCGAGACGCTGCGGCGACGCCCGGAGTTGCTCGAACGGCTGGTGGACGCGGGACTGACCGAGATCTCGATCCACGTCGACTCGCTGCAGCGGGGTCGGCGCGACGCCTACCGCGAGGCGGCGACCGAGAGCGAGCTCGAGCCGCTGCGCGACGAGTTCGCCGAACGCGTGCGCGAGGTCCGCCGCCGCACCGGCACCCGGCTCCGGGCGGCGACGACGCTCACCGTCGCCCGCGACAATCTGGACGAGGTCCCCGGCGTGGTCGAGGGCGCCGTGCGCCGGCGCGACGCCTTCGGGCTGATCTCCTTCCAACCGCTCGCCCGGGTCGGCCGCACGCGCGCCGAGCTGCGCGGAGTCGCAGCCGACGAGCTGTGGTCGCGGATCGGCGGGGCGCTCCGCCGGTTCGGCTTCGACGCCGCCGCGCGCAGCCCGCTCCGGCTGGGGCATCCCGACTGCACGCGGGTCGAGCCGACGCTGGTCCTCGAGCGGCGCCGGGGCGCCCCGTGGATCGTCCCGGTGGTGCGGCCGGGGCGGCCGGAGGACCGGGAGATCGCAGCGCGCTTCCTCGAATCGCCCCTCGCCGGCCTGGCCTTCCGGGACGATCCGCCGCGCGAGCGCTTTCTGCGCGTGTGCGGAGCGTTGGCCTCGTCTCCCTCCTTCCTGCTCGTCGAGGTCGCGGCGTGGATCCGCGAGCGGGCGGCGGAGCTCGGGACCTCGCCGGCGGCGCTCGTCTTCGACCTGCTGCGCGGGGAGCTGCGCGCCGACAGCTTCCAGATCGTCTCGCACCACTTCATGTCGCCGGCGGAGACGGACTCGTCCAGAGGCCGCGAGCGACTCGCCGCCTGCGTCTTTCGCGTCGCCGTCGACGGGGAGATGGTCCCGATGTGCGAGGCGAACGCGCGCGGGGTGCGCGACGCTTTCTACTCCCGGTTGCTCGACAGCGGCTCGGCCGCGACGACCTCCAGCGCCCGGCCACGGCGCCACGGCGCCGGCCAGGGCAGCAATCCCGGAACCGCCTCGCGGTAGCGTCGGTAGGATTCGCCGTGGCGCGCCAGCAGATCGCGCTCCTCGAAGCGGAGCCCGATCAGGATGTAGGCGGAGAAGACCGCCGCCAGCACGGCGTGCCCCACGGACATCTCCGGAGTCGCCCAGAACGAGAGCAGGGTGCCGGCGTAGAGCGGGTGGCGGAGCCACCGGAAGACGCCCCGGACGCGGAAACCGGATTCGTCGAGCGTCCGGCCGCGGGCGGCCGCCCAGGCTTGCGCGAGGCCGAACAGGCGGGTGTTGCGAAGCGAGAGCAGCCCCGCCACCACGACTGCCCAACCGAGCCCGAACAGGCCCCAGAGCGCCGCGCGGGCCCACGGCGCGCCGACGCTCCAGAGCGCCGCCGGCAGCGGCCGCCACCAAGCCAGCAACGCGATCATCTGGAGGCCGGCCACGAGCGAGTAGAAGGAGCGCTCGAGCGCCTCCGGCAGCCACCGGGTCACCAGCCGCTTCGCCCGCGGGCGGGCGAGCGCGCTGTGGACGAGCGCGAAGGCGGCGAGCAGGGCGAGGTCCACCGCCAGGGCGACCACGGACGGGCCGGCCGGGCCGGAGTCGACGGTCTTGGCGACCCACCGGTCGGCGAGGAAGGGCACCAGGTAGACCATCGGCCCGATCGCGGTGACGTAGGCGATCAGCCCGAACAGCAGGTAGTGGGGGCGCGGCACCGCCGGCATTGTCGCACGGGGCCGGAGAATGGAGGCGTCGCGGCGGTCGCGCGTCGGATGTGGGAACATCCGATGGCGGGGCCGGCCCCGTATCGTGCTACGGGAGGATGTGAAGATGCTCAGGAGTCGGATCCGCGGTCTGGGACTGATCCCCTTCCTCGCCGTGCTCGCGCTCGTCGGTTGCCGGCAGGCCGGGGCGGCCGGCGGGACCGAACCGAAGAAGGGGGGCGCGGACGCCGGGAGCCATTCCGCGGCGAGCAGCGCTTCCGCGACCCATGCGACCGAGAGCCAGGGAGGCCGCTGGATGAACTACGAGAAGCCGTCCGACCAGGAGCTCCGCGAGCGCCTGACCAACGTCCAGTACCAGGTGACTCAGAAGGAGGCGACCGAGCCGCCCTTCGACAACGCCTACTGGAACAACCACGAGGCCGGGATCTACGTCGACGTGGTCTCGGGTGAGCCGCTCTTCTCGTCTCTCGACAAGTACGAATCGGGCACCGGCTGGCCGAGCTTCTCGAAGCCGCTGGAGCCCGCGGACGTCGTCACGCGCGAGGACCGCCGGCTGTGGACGGTCCGCACCGAGGTGCGCTCGAAGCACGCGGACTCCCATCTCGGCCACGTCTTCGACGACGGTCCCGCGCCCACCGGCAGGCGGTACTGCATGAACTCCGCCTCGCTGCGCTTCGTCCCGGTCGATCAGATGGCGGCCGAAGGGTACGGCCGGTACCTGCCGCTGTTCGGCCGCCCCGACCCCGGAGCGTCCGCGACGACGAGCGGCGGCGACGACCCGCGGCCGGCCCTCGACCCACCCGCCGCGACGGCGTCCGGGCACCGCGAGGAGGCGATCCTGGCGGGCGGCTGCTTCTGGGGGGTCGAAGAGCTGTTGCGCAAGCTCCCGGGCGTGCTCGAGACCGAGGTCGGCTACTCCGGCGGGACGACTGAGAATCCGACTTACGAGCAGGTTCACTCCGGCGTCACGGGACACGCCGAAGCGGTCCGGATCGTCTTCGACCCGACCCGGCTCTCCTACGAGGACCTGCTCAAGTTCTTCTTCCGGATGCACGACCCGACGACCCCGAACCGGCAGGGCAACGACATCGGAACGTCCTACCGGTCGGCGATCTTCTACGAGTCGGAAGCCCAGAAGGAGACGGCGGAGAAGGTGAAGGCGCTGGTGGACGCCTCGGGGAAGTGGCAGCGGCCGGTGGTCACCGAGATCGTCCCGGCGTCGAAGTTCTGGCGCGCCGAGGAGTACCATCAGGACTACCTCGAGAAGCACCCCGGCGGCTACACCTGCCACTACGTGCGCGACTTCAAGTTCGACTGAGGTGCGGGCGACGCCCGAGGGACGATAGGATCCTCCTGCAGGTCGTATTCCCTCCTGGAGGATTTGATGTCTCGTAGACGCATCGTCATCCTGGGCGCCGCCGGGCGCGACTTTCACAACTTCAACACCCTTCTCCGCGACGATCTCGACTCCGAGGTCGTCGCCTTCACCGCGACGCAGATCCCGGACATCGAGGGGCGGGTGTACCCCGCGGTCCTGGCCGGGAAGCAGTATCCGCAGGGCATCCCGATCCATGCCGAATCGGAGCTCGAGTCGCTGGTCGCCGGCGGCGGCGTCGACGAGGTTTGGTTCTCCTACTCCGACGTGCCTCACCAGTACGTGATGGACGTCGCCAGCCACGTGATCGGCTGGGGGCCGAGCTTCGTCGTCCCCTCGGCCCGGCGCACGATGCTGGAATCGAGCCGGCCGGTGATCGCCGTGACCGCGGTGCGGACCGGGGTCGGCAAGTCGCAGACCACGCGCTACTTGTCGGGCATCCTGAAGAAGCTGGGCAAGAAGGTCGTCGCGGTCCGCCATCCGATGCCCTACGGGGACCTCGCCCGCCAGGTCTGTCAGCGCTTCGAGAACTACGCCGACCTCGACCGTCACGAGTGCACCATCGAGGAGCGCGAGGAGTACGAGCCGCATCTCGACCACGGCTTCGTGGTCTACGCCGGGGTCGACTACGAGCGGATCCTCCGCGAGGCGGAGAAGGAGGCGGACGTGATCCTGTGGGACGGCGGCAACAACGACACGCCGTTCTACCGCCCCGACCTCCACATCACGCTGCTCGATCCCCACCGCGCCGGGCACGAGCTGACCTACTACCCGGGAGAGACGAACTTCCTGTTCTCGAACCTCCTGATCGTCAACAAGGTCAACACCGCCGAGCCCGGGAAGGTCGAGGAGCTCGTCGAACGGTGCCGCCGCTACAACCCCGGCGCGACCGTCGTCCTCTGCGCCTCGAAGATCACCCTGGAGTCGCCGGAGCTCGTCCGCGGCAAGCGGGCGCTCGTCATCGAGGACGGTCCGACCCTGACCCACGGCGGGATGACCCACGGTGCCGGCTGGTACGCGGCGCGCGACGCCGGAGCCGCCGAGATCGTGGATTGCCGCCCCTACGCCGTGGGCTCGATCCGAGAGACCTACGCCAAGTACCCCAACGCGGGCGAGATCCTGCCCGCGATGGGCTACGGGGAGCAGCAGATCCGGGACCTCCAGGAGACGATCGAGGCGACGCCGGCGGACGTCGTGGTGGAAGGGACGCCGATCGACCTGCGACGGGTGCTCACGATCGACAAGCCGCTCGCCAAGGTCACCTACGAGCTGGAGGAGCTGGAGCCGGGCGTGCTCGAAACGGCCGTGAGACGTGCCGTCGGCGCCTGACCGGACGCCGCCGAGGTCCGCGGCGGTGCCGGAGGCCGCGCCGGAGAGCGGGGAGGAGGGGAGCGTGGGGACCCGGAGGCTGCTGGGACGGACCGCGAAGCTCGCGGCCGGCTACCTCGACTCGCTGCCCGAGCGCCCCGTGGGGCTGCCGGTGGGCGTCGAGGAGATGCGCGCGGCGCTCGGCGGCGAGCTGCCCGAAGCCGGAGAGGAGCCGATCGCGGTGGTCGAGCGGCTCGCGGCGGCGGCGGACCGTGGCGTCATGGCGTCCTCGGGACCGCGCTTCTTCGGCTTCGTGGTCGGCGGCACGTTGCCGGCGGCGCTGGCGGCGGACTGGCTGGCGACGGCGTGGGACCAGAACGCCGGACTCTACGTCCTCGCCCCGGCGGCGTCGGTGTGCGAGGAGGTCGCCGGCCGCTGGGCCGCCGACCTGCTCGGTCTGCCTCCGGGCGTCAGCTTCGGCTTCGTGACCGGGGGCGGCGGGGCCAACTACTCGGCTCTCGCCGCAGCTCGCCATGCCCTGCTCGATCGCGTCGGGTGGGACGTCGAGCGGCGCGGGCTCTACGGCGCGCCCGAGATCGAGGTGGTGCTCGGAGGCGAGGCGCACGTGACGATCCACACTGCGCTCCAGATGCTGGGTCTCGGCCGGGAGCGTGTCCACGTCGCGGCGGCGGACGGGCAGGGGAGGATGCGGACCGACGCCCTGGCCGAAGTGCTCGCCGGGCTGCGGGGCCGGCCGACCCTGGTCTGCACCCAAGCGGGCAACGTCAACACCGGGTCGTTCGACCCGTTTCCCGAGATCGTCCCGCTCGTGCGCGCGCACGGCGCCTGGCTCCACGTGGACGGTGCTTTCGGTCTGTGGGCCGCGGCCAGCCCCCGCTATCGGGAGCTGGTGGCGGGCGCCGCAGGAGCCGACTCGTGGGCGACCGACGCGCACAAGTGGCTGAACGTCCCGTACGACTCGGGGCTGGTCTTCTGCGCCGACCCGGACGCGCACCGGATGGCGCTCACCGCGACCGCCTCCTACCTCGAGCAGAGCGCGGGCCGGGAGCGGGACCCCTTCGAGTGGACGCCCGAGTTCTCGCGCCGGGCGCGTGGCTTCGCCGTCTGGGCCGCGCTGCGCTCGCTCGGACGCCGGGGCGTCGCCGAGCTGGTCGACGACGGCTGCGCGCGGGCGCGCCGGTTCGCGGCCGCGCTCGGTGGGCTGCCGGGTGTCGAGGTCCTCAACGAGGTCGTGCTCAACCAGGTCCTGGTCCGCTTCTCCCCCCCTCGGGCGGCGACGCGGAGGCGACCGACGCCTGGACCCGCGACACCGTGCGCCGGGTCCAGGAGAGCGGCGAGCTCTGGCTCTCCGGCACCACCTGGCAGGGGCGGGCGGCGATGCGGATCTCGGTCTCCGGCTGGTCGACGTCGGAGGCCGACGTGGACCGCTCGGTGGCGGCGATCCGGACCGCGGCGGGGCGCTGATCCCGTGGCGCGCAACGCCGAGCTGCCGCTCTCGGAGCGCCTCTTCCTGCGCGCCTATCCGTGGCGCCGGATCGAGCCGGTGCCGTGGGCGCGACCGCGCCGCGAGACCGCCGCGGCGCGGATCGCGCTGGTCACCAGCGCCGGCCTCTCGGCCCCGGATCAGGAGCCGTTCGACGTCACGCTGCGCGGCGGGGACTGGTCCTGGCGGCGAATCGACGGCGGAATCGAGGTGGCCACCCTGCGCGAAGACCAGCGCAGCGACACCTTCGACCACGGCGGGATCGCCGCCGACCGGAACCTCGCCTTCCCGCTGGACCGGCTGCGCGAGCTGGCGCGGGCGGGGAAGATCGGCTCGGTCGCGTCGGTGCACGCTTCGATCATGGGCTCGATCACCGCGCCGGGAAGGCTGGTCCGCCGCACCGCGCCGGAGATCGCCGAAGCGCTGACCGGCGATCAGGTGGACGTCGCGCTCCTGGTCCCGGTCTGACCGATGTGCAACCAGGCCGTGAGCCTGGTCGCAGCGGAGCTCGAGAGGAACGGCATCGCCACGGTGGCCCTGGCGCTGTTGCGCGAGATCGTCGAGCGGGTGCGGCCGCCGCGGGCGCTGTTCGTGCCCTTCCCGCTCGGCTTCCCGCTCGGCCGCCCCGACGACCCGGAGCTCCAGCGAAGAGTGATCGAAGCGGCCCTCGCCCTGCTCGACGACCCGGAAGCCAGCCCGCCGCTCCTGCGCGATTTCATTCCCTGAGCGCCATCCGGAGGACGGGATCCTCTCCGGAAACCGGTTCCATCGCGGCCTCGCCGCGGTGGGCGACTCGCTGCGCTCGTCTCACGCCGGCGAACCGGCAACACAGAAGCTTTCGGTGAAGGGAAAGACCTGCGGGCTCGACGCGCGGAGGCGACTCGCCTTGCTCGACGGGCGCGCGCGGTTCCCCGGCTCCTTCCCCTCCACGGAGAGCCTGCCGCGCGCCCGAGCACTCGGGTTGGTCGAGCGGAGCGAGCTGCCCCTGCCAGCCGGGACCCGAGCCTTTTCCATCACTGGGAGTCTCTGGCCGACAGGGGCGAGCGCGCCGTTCGAGCGAAGCGAGCCCATCGCGCTGCGAAGCAGCGGTGCTTCTTGCTTAGAAGGAGGACCTTCTGCGGCCGGGGCGGGCGCGCTGGCCGACCGGGGCGAAGCGGTCCTTGCGGCCCGTGCGTGAGGCCGGGCCGGCCGGCGGGGAGATCTCGCGCGCCGGAGCGCGGGGGGCGCGGGTCGCCTTGGCGGCGGCGCGCTTGCGGTCCTCGGACTTGCGGGCGCGGATCGCGGCGATGCGGTCCGCGAGCGGGATCTCGAGCTTCTCGGCCGCCTTGTGGGCGTAGTCGAACTCGTCGAGGCGGCGGCGGGGGATCGGCTTGCCGACGATGCGCTCGATGGCGCGCAGGTCCCCCTCCTCCTGCGGCGAGACGAAGGTCCAGGCGTCGCCCTCGCGTTCGGCGCGTCCCGTCCTGCCGACGCGGTGGACGTAGTCGTCCGGCTGGGCCGGGACGTCGAAGTTGACCACGTGCGGCAGGGCCTCGATGTCGATCCCGCGCGCGGCGACGTCGGTCGCCACCAGGACGCGGTAGCGGCCACGCTTGAAGCCGTCGAGCGCCTCGGTGCGCTGCGACTGGCTGCGGTTGCCGTGGATGCGGGCGGTCTCGATGCCGCGCTTGGCGAGCCACTCGGCGACGCGGTTGGCCCGGTGCTTGGTGCGCGTGAAGACCAGCGCGTTCTCGAGCTCGCCGCGCCGGAGGAGCTCGAGCAGCAGCCCGGTCTTGAGCTCCTGCGGGACCGGCCAGGCGGTCTGCGCGACCGTCTTGGCGGGCGATCCCCGGCGTTCGAGGGCGATCCGCTCGGCGTTGCGCTGCAGCCGGGACGCGAGCTGGGCGATCGCCGGGGGCATGGTGGCGGAGAAGAGCAGGACCTGCAGGTTCTTGGGCAGGCGGGCGAGGATCTTCTCGACCGAGGGGAGGAAGCCCATGTCGAGCATCCGGTCGGCTTCGTCCAGGACCAGGATCTCGAGGCCGTCGAGCTTCGTGTACGGGTACTGGAGGTGATCGAGCAGGCGTCCCGGTGTCGCGACCAGGACGTCGACGCCGCGCCGCAGGGCGCTCTCCTGCGGCCCCATGCCGACGCCGCCGAAGACGGCTGCGCCCGACACCCGCGTGCCGCGGCCCAGGGCGCGGCGGTGCTCGTCGACCTGTGCGGCGAGCTCGCGCGTCGGGGTCAGGACCAGGGCGCGGACGCGCCCGGTCCGGCCGCCGCCGAGCCGCTGCAGGACGGGCAGGAGGAATGCGGCGCTCTTGCCGCTGCCGGTCGCCGCGCAGGCGAGGATGTCGCGTCCGGCGAGGGCGGCGGGAATGGCCGCGGACTGGATCGGGGTCGGCTTCTCGTAGCCGAGGGACTGGACCGCGTCGAGCAGACTACGGTCGAGTCCGAGTGAAGCGAAAGACATGCGTACTCCTTGTGCGGGCTCGGGCGCCACGGCTGGGCGCGAGCGTCGCGTGAACATCCGGCGAATCAGGAATCGAAAACGGAGGAACTGCCGGAGAGGGCCGCCGTCGGGGGCTCCGGGTCGGAGCCCGGCGAATCGTCGTCGCGCCGTGAAGAGCGGCCCGTGCAAGGACGGGCGAACCGCAACGACACCGAGAAGATCTCACATCCCGGCAGGAAAGTCCACTCCGCGAGAGCCGAGGACGGTTGCGGGGGAGGTCTCTGCTAGGTGGTGCCGAGGGCCTTCGGATCGGCCTCGCCGCGGGCGTGGAGGCGCTCCAGGGCGTCGAAGACGCGCGGGTCCCACTTGCCACGCGCCGTCTCGTCGCGCAGCAGGTCGATTCCCCCGGCGACCGAGAGTCTGGCGCGGTAGGGGCGCTCCGAGGTCAACGCGTCGAGCGCGTCGACCACCGAGAGGATCCGCGCCCGCCACGGGATCTCCTCCCCGGCGAGGCCCTCCGGATAGCCGCTGCCGTCGAAGCGCTCGTGGTGGGAGCGGATGACGTCGAGCACGGGGGCGGCGCTGCGCAGCCGACGGCAGATCTCCCAGCCCACGACGGGATGCACCATCACGCGACGGAACTCCGCATCGGTCAGCTGGGCGGGCTTGTGCAGGATGTTCTCCGGGACGGCGACCTTGCCGATGTCGTGAAGCAGCCCGCCCAGCCGCAGCCGGGCGCAGGACTCGGACGGCTCGCCGAGCTCCTGGGCGAGCCGGGCCGAGAGCTCGCCGACGCGCTGGCTGTGGCCGCGGGTGTAGGCGTCCTTCGCCTCCAGCGCCGCCGAGAGCGAGAGCACCACGCTCTCGTGGCGGACGAGGTCCCGGTGGTAGACGCGCAGACGCAGCAGCGACCGGACCCGGGCGAGGAGCTCGAGACGATGGACCGGCGCGATGAGAAGGTCGTCGGCGCCGACCTCGACCGCCCGACGGCGGGAGTCCCGCTCCTCGTGGGCCGTGACGAGGACGACCGGCAGGAAGGCGGAGGAGGGATCCTTCTTGATCTCGCGGCACACCTCGTCGCCGGATCTCTTCGGCATGCGGATGTCCAGGATCACGAGGTCGGGCCGCTCCGACCTCCAGGCCTCGAGCGCCGCGTGGCCGTCGGAGACGGTGATCGTCTCGAACCCTTCGCTGGCGAGCAGAGCGGAGTAGAGCTGCAGATTGGAGCGGCTGTCGTCCGCGATCAGGATCCTCCCCCCGGGATCCGGCACGGGCACCGGCAGGATCTCCTCCAGGACGGGGGATTCCGGCAGCTCGCGGGCGGCGGCGATCACCTCCTCCGCGATCTCGGCGTTGAAGCGGCCGGCGGCGGCCTCCGCGGCCAGCGCCGCGCAGGCGCCCTCGAGCCCGGCCCCGGGGTTCGCGATGCGCGCCATGTCGAGCTCGTTGGCCGCGGCCACGATCTCGACGGAGCGGTCGAGGTCGGGGCCCCGGAGGGCCGCGGGATAGCCGCTGCCGTCCAGCCTCTCGTGATGGTGGAGGACGATCGGGAGGGCGCCGGCCAGCGAGGCGATCGGCTCCAGGATCCGCCGGCCCAGTCCCGGGTGGCTCCGGTAGAGCGCTTCTTCGCCGGCCGTGCGTTCGGCCGCCGGCTTGAGCAGCGCCGACTCGGGGACGCCGACCTTGCCGATGTCGTGCAGCAGCCCGCCGAAGACGAGATCCTGCAGCTCGCGGCCGTAGAGCCCCATGTGGCGGCCGGTGGCCGCGGCGAGCGCGGCGACGCGGAGCGAGTGATGCCGGGTGCGGGGGTCCTTGCCCTCGAGCAGATCGACCATGCTGAACATGACGCTCTCGGTGGAGTCCAGCTCGTCGCGCAGCGCACGGATACGCAAGAGCGAGCGCAGCCGGGTGAGCAGCTCGGCGCGATGGAAGGGCTTGTTCAGGAAGTCGTCCGCGCCCACCTCGAGGCCGCGGAGCTTGTTCTCGACGTCGGTGAGCGCGGTCAGCAGGACGACGGGGGTGAAGCAGGTCGCGCGGGCGGACTTGAGACGGCGGCAGACCTCGAAGCCGTCCATCTTCGGCATCATCACGTCGAGGAGGACGGCCTGGGGCGGATCCGCGGCGACGGCGTCGAGGGCGGCCAGGCCGTCGCCTGCGAGCGCGACCTCGAATCCCTCGTCGCCGAGGATCGCGGCGAGCAGCTCGCGGTTCTCGGACCGGTCGTCCACCACGAGCACGCGCGGGGGCTTCGTCGGGGGGGTGGGCGCCGGGCTCATCGGCCCTTCCCTCCGATCTGTGGGGCGACGAGGCGGATCACCGCCCAGCGGTTGCGCTGCACGACCCGAAGGAAGCGCAGAGTCCCGTCGGTGCTCGGAGCCCAGTCCTCGCGTTGGGCCATCTCGGGCCGCTCCCGTGGATGGAGTAACCGTTTCTTCGATTCTACTGCGCCGCTCGCCACGGGATCTGAGAGGATGCCCCGCGGGGAGGAACCGATGACGGATCTCGATCGCTCGGTGCGGCCGGGCAGCGACGAGCATTCGCCCTTCTTCGCCGGCTACCTCGCGGAGGTCCCGCCGGGCGACGTCCTCGCGACCCTCGAGCTCGAAGGCGAGAACGCGCTGAGCCTGCTGCGCCGGATGCCGCAGGACCGGGCGGACCACGCCTACGCCCCCGGCAAGTGGAGCGTCCGCGAGGTCCTGGTCCACGTGACCGACGCGGAACGGGTCTTCGCCTACCGCGCCCTGCGGTTCGGGCGCGGCGACCCGACGCCGCTCGCCGGCTTCGAGCAGGACGACTGGGTGCCCGCGAGCGGCGCCGGACGCCGGTCCTGGGGGGACCTGCTCGACGAGTTCCGGGTGGTGCGGGCCTCGACGCTGTATCTGTTCCGGTCGTTCGCTCCGGAGCAGTGGCTGCGCCGGGGGGTGGCGAGCGGACAACCGATCTCGGTCCGGGCGCTGGCCTGGATCATCGCCGGCCACGAGCTGCACCACCGGCGGATCCTGCGCGAGCGCTACGGCCTGGGATCCGACACTCCCTGAGCGCCCGGGAGCGAGACCGGATTCAGTCGGCGGGCAGGCTCTGCGCCAGGACGTCCCGCTTGCGCCCCTCGCGCCAGGCGGCGAGACGCTCCCTCAGCCCGGAGTCGGCCAGGGCCAGGATCTCCGCCGCGAGCAGGGCGGCGTTGGCGGCGCCGGCCTTGCCGATCGCCAGAGTCCCGACCGGAACGCCCTTGGGCATCTGGACGATCGCCAGCAGCGCGTCGAGCCCCTGGAGCGCCGAGGAGTCGATGGGCACGCCGAGCACCGGAAGCAGGGTCTTGGCGGCCAGCACGCCCGGCAGGTGGGCGGCGCCGCCGGCGCCGGCGATCAGCACCGAGATCCCCCGACCGGCCGCGCCGGCGGCGTAGGCGAGGGCTTCGTCGGGCGTCCGATGCGCCGAGAGCACCCGCGCCTCGCAGGCGATTCCCAGCTCGTCGCAGATGCGCTTGGCCTCCGCCATCACGCCCCAGTCGTTCTTGCTACCCATCACGATGCCGACCTTCGGATCCGCGCTCATCTCCAAGGCTCCATGTTCATTCGTCCAGACTCAAGAGACACCGAAAACGAAAGACTCTCATAGAAGGGAAAGACCTCGGACCCGACCGCTGCGCCTGCCGACCCGGCTGCGCCTGGCCGGAGCAGGCCCTCGTCTTCTCGAGCGCTCGCCTCCGCGCCCCCGGCTGCCGGCAGGCGCGCGCAGCCGGTGAACCGATGGTCCTTCCCTTCCCTGGAAGTCTCTGTCGGGCCTGGGCGCGGCGTTCCCGTCGGCTAGTCGGAGGGGACTCCCAGCGCTTCCAGCAGGAGCTCCATCTTCGTTCCGCGCGAGCCCTTGACCAGGACGACGTCGCCCGGCGCGAGCGTCCCAGCGATCGCGGCGGCCGCTGCCGCGGAATCGGCGAAGGTGTCGGTGGCGGTGCGCGGCCCGACGCGCGCCGCGGCGGCGCCCGATTCGGGTCCGACCAGGAGGAGGCGCGCGGCCGCGGAGCGGTCGGCGGCGCGCACCATCTCGTCGTGCGCCCGCGCGGCGAATCCGCCCAGCTCGAGCATGTCGCCGAGGGCGATGACCAGACGCGCGTCCGGATGCTCCGTCCGGCGCTGCCCGGCGAGCTCGCGCGCCGCCTCGAGGGCCGCGGCCACCGAGCGCGGGTTGGAGTTGTAGGTGTCGTCGAGCAGTAGCGCTCCGCCGGGCGCGGCGCGGAGCCGCAGCCGGCCCGGGACCGCTTCGACGCCGCCCAGGGCGTCGGCGACGGTCGAGAGCTCGAGCGCCGAGGCGGGGCGGCCGAGCAGCGCGAGCGCGCCGGCGAGGGCCGCGGCCACGTTCAGGGCGGCGGAGGCGCCGAGCAGCGCGGTCCCGACGTCGACCCGGACCTCCGCGGGCTCGGCGTCGTGGGCGTCTCCGGCCAGAGGCCCGCTCAGCCGGAAGCCGAGGCCGACCCGGCCGGTCGATTCGACCCGCCGGTCGAGCCAGCGCAGATGCGCCGTCTCGGAGCGGCCGAAGGTGAGCCGGAGGGGGGCCGGGGAGCGGGCCAGCCGCTCGACCAGCAGCGGCTCGTCGGCCGAGGTCACGGCGACCCGGCGGGCGGCGGTGAGCAGGGCGCCCTCCTCGTCGGCGATCTCCTCCAAGCCACCGAGGCGTTCGCTGTGCTCGAGATCGACGTTGAGCACGACTGCGACGTCGGGGCGAACGGTCGCCCCCAGGGCGGCGATCTCGCCGCGCACGCTGGTGCCGCACTCGACGACCACGGCGCGGTGGGACACGCCGAGGGTGAGCAGGGTCATCGGCACGCCGATCCGGTTGTTCAGGTTGCCGTCGGTGAACAGGGTCTCGCCGAAGAGCGAGCGCACGCCGGCGACCGCCAGCGAGCGGGTCGTGGTCTTTCCGGCCGCGCCGCCGATGGCCAGGACGGGCCGTGGCCCCTGCGCGGCGAAGGAGCGGTCGACGTGGGCGCGCGCGATCGCCGCCAGCGCTTCGAGCGTGTCGGGTACTTCGATCCGGGGGCCCTCCACGCCCGAGTCCGCCGCCACCAGGGCCAGCGCTCCCCGCTCCCGGGCCGGGGCGACGAATCGGTGGCCGTCGTGGGTCTCGCCGCGCAGCGCGACGAAGAGGCCGCCCGGCGTGCAACTCCTGGAGTCGGTGGAGACGCTTTCGACGAAAGCGGTGGCAGGTACCTCGAACGCGCGTCCGCCGGTGGCTCGGAGCAGCTCGTCGAGCTCGAATCGGGCGCGGTTGGTGGGGATCGGAGTGGCCAAGACGCGGGCTTCGGAAGCGATCCTATCGGAGTCCGGAAACCTGGAATCGGTTCCCGTTGGGGTGAGCCTGACGCCCTCGCTCGCGCCTGCCGGCCCTGGGTACGCCGGGACCGAGGTCGGAGAAGCTTGCGGAGCAGGGAAAGACGGGACTTCGCCCGGTGCCTCGTGGCCCGAGGCGCGGTCCGCGCCCGGTCTCTTCCATCACTGAAAGCTTCTGTCGCGCCGAGGCTCGGCGGGTGAGGCAGACAACGGTCCTGGACGGCTTTTCCTCAGTCGTCGAAGTAGCCGTCGCGGGCGCGAAGGTCGACTCCGCCGGGGCTCACCTCGACGCGGATCTTGCGCCAGGAGCCGTCGTGGCGCAGGCCGCTCGGATACCAGCTGAGCACGTACTGGCCGCGCAGCTCGTCGAGGATCTCGCCGAAGGCCGCCGCGGCCTGGTCCGGCCGGGCGATGTCGAGGATCCGGCCGCCGCTCGTGCGCACCAGCTTGGCGAGCCCCGCCAGCTCGATGTCGTGCTCGTCGAAATTGCGCCAGACCGAGCGGTTGTGCTTGCGGGCGAGCTTGAGATCTCCGCCCAGGCGGATCCAGTAGATGAGGACGGGACTGCGCCCGGCGACCTCCTCGAGGTCCTCCGTCCGCAACACGCTCTCGACGTCGACGCCGTCGGAGAGCAGAACGATCACGCGACGTCCCTGTCGCCGCTCGAGCTCGAGCAGGGCGAGCAGGAGGTGGTCGTGGATCGCCGAGCCGCCGCGCGCCTCGGCCCCGGTCAGGCCACCGACCAGCTGGTCGGAATCGTGGGTGAACTGCGTCCGGTGCACGACCTGGTCCGAGAACAGCAGGAGCTGGGCCTCGTCGAGCGGCGCCATGCGCGAGGCGAAGGCGTGCGCACCGGCCAGCGCCGAGGCGAGCGGACCGCCGCGCATCGAGGAGGAGGAATCGATGAGCAACACCGCGGTCAGCGGCACGTCGCCGTGCTCGAAAGTCACCAGCTTCTGGTCCAGGCCCCCCTCGACGACGCGGAAATCACCGCGCTGGAGGTCGAGGACCGGCTTGCCGGAGCGGGTCGCCGTGACGTAGAGCTGCTCGAGTGGCAGATCGACGACTTCGTTGATCTGGATCGGCTCGGCGACCAGCTCCGCTTCGGCGCGGCTGCCGTCGGCGGCGATCGCGACGACGCGGAAATGACGCCGGAGGTTCTGCTCGCCGAGATCCACTTCGAGGCGCCATGGGGGCCGGGTCAGCTCGCCGGCCTTGACGCCGTCGATCCAGAACTCCACCCGCTTCGCCACGCCGCCCCGGACGTCGGCCGCGATCGCGATCCGGCCGAAGACCGGAGCTCCCGCCAGCGGCTCGACGATGCCGACGTCGAAGCGCGGCGCGCCGGCGAGGTGTCCGGGCGCCAGTACCAGGGCGGCGAGCAGAAGCAGCGGCAGGCGGCGACGCGCGGTCACTGTGGTTTCCCCTTGTCGAGCGCGGCGCGCAGCGGGTCGAGCCGGAACATCGCGGCGCGCTCGGCCTCGTTGCGCCCTGCGCGCAGCGCCGCGATGGGTGGCTCCGAGTAGCGGCGGCGCGGCGCGACCCGGTAGGCGCGGTCCGCCGCGGCCGCGCGCTCGGCGGCGTCGAGCGCCGCCGTGCGCGCGCCCGAGCGTAGTCTCGCGTACGCCAGCGTCACGGCCAGCGAGGGCTCCTCCGGGAATCGTCCGACCTCGCGCTCGAGCATCGGCACGGCGAGCTCCGGGTGGCCGGCGTCGAAGTAGATCCGGGCCCGCTCCTCGGCCGCCACCGCCGCCACCCAGTCGTTCGTGGGCTCGGCGATCAGCCCGTCGTACGTCGTGGCCGCGCGCTGCGTGTCGCCGCGCAGCGCGCCCAGGCGGGCGGCGCGCAGGCGCGCCTCGCGATTGCGCGGCGCGGCGGCAAGGGCGTGCCGGACGGCCTTCTCGGCGTCGACGAGCCGCCAGTCGTTCTCGAACATCACGGTGAGCGCGAGCCAGCGTGTCGCCCGGTCGGGGTCGATCTCGGCGGCGTGCTGGAGCACGGCGATGGCGCGCCCCGGGGCGTTGAGGTCGATGTAGTCGGCGGCGAGCCCGTCGAGGGCTTGGCCGGCCAGGCGCGCTTCCTCGCTGCCGGCGTGGGCGAAGCCGTCGAGCGCACGCTCGGCCATGTCGGCCGCCCGCCGGGCCAGCCCGACGTGCCCGGTGTCGACGTGGGCGCGGGCGAGGTCCTCGTAGAAGATGCCGAGCGGCAGGAGGGCCTCGCGGTCGGCTTTCGCGATCTGCACCAGCAGAGCGCCGTCGATCCGCTGCAGGT
This sequence comes from uncultured Acidobacteriota bacterium, assembly GCA_963781755.1. GTDB lineage: Bacteria > Acidobacteriota > Thermoanaerobaculia > Multivoradales > JAGPDF01 > JACTMI01. The sequence continues at coordinate 102,886 of CAWAGZ010000007.1, read as the reverse complement.
TGCCCATGCCGTGTCCGGGATCGAAGGTCACCGCGTGGGCCTCGAACTCGCGCAGGTTCTTCACGGCGGTGGCGATGCGCCCGGCGGCGACCTCCTGGTAGCCGGTCGAGTAGGCGCGCAGAAACGGGACGAGCCGGGCCGGCACGGAGGATTCGGCCGTGAGACCGGTCTCCGCCGGCGGCGGCACGGCCGCGACGGCGGTGGGCACCGCGGCCGGCAGGCCTCCCGCCTGGCGGAAGGACTCGAGGTCGGCCGCTTCGAGGCCGGGCGCGAGCGCGTCGATCCAGGTCCTCTGGGAGGGCGCGCGATGCGCCGGTGTGGCTTCCGGAAGTGTCAGCGCGGCGGTGCCGAGGGCGAAGGCGCCCGTCCGGTGGACGCGCGCGGCGACCCGCACGGAGTAGGTCCCGGGCTCGAGGTCCAGCCGCGCGAGGTAGCGCAGGCCGCTGTTCTCGAAGCCGGCCGCGGCGCCCAGGTCGACGGCCACGCCGTCGTTGCGCGAGGCGGCCACCCGGCCGTCTCCGGCGACGGCGTACGTGGCGATCTCGATCCCCAGCCGGCCGCCCGGGAAGCCGGCGAGAAGATCCGCTCCGTCGAGCTCGACGATGAGCAGGGCCGGCACCTTCCCGCCCTGGGGCTCGCCCAGAGGAACGGCGGCGAGCGCCATGCGCAGATTGCCGCCCTGGCCGCCGCGCGCGAGCAGGGCGGCGGTCTCCGAGCGGACGCCGCCCAGTGGCCGCACGATCGGCGTGGGCGCCGGCGTCTGGGCGCGGGCGACGACCGCCGCGCCGAGGCAGGCCGCCAACGCCGTCAGCGCGGTGGCGCGCCGGATCACGGTTGGGCGACCTCGATCGGGAGGATGGCGGTCGAGCGGGTCCCGGCGAACTGGTCGAGAACGGTCGTCGCCAGCTTGTACGACCCCGGCGCGAAGTCGAGCTCGACCTTGAAGGAGACGAACTGTCCGAGCGCCTGGCTGAGCTTCTCGTTGGGCACCTGGAAGGCGAGAGGTCGCGAGTCGAGCCGCCGGAAGCCGCCGTCCGGATCGCGCAGCGCGAACTCGAACAGCAGCTCGCCCTTGTGCTGCTGCCCCTCGGGCAGCAGGGCGACCTGGCGCAGCGGGACCTTGACCACGACCGGGAGGCGGGTGGAGCCGTGCTTGACCTTCGAGGTCGTGTCGGGCGCCCCGGTCTCGACCGTGATGCCGAAGGGGTTGTCCGGCGCCGAGTCGGCGAGCAGCGCGGTGACCGTTGCGTCGGTGGCCTGCTCCTGCCAACTGCGGTCGGAGACCTCCGAGCGGTGCAGCACGCGCAGGCCGGGCCGGCTCACCTGGACGTCGAGATGGCGCCTGCGCCCGGGCTTGTCTCCCTCGGGGTGATAGCCGAGCGAGTAGTAGGTCACCATGTCGCGGCGGACGGACTCCAGCCGGGTCGCCAGCTTGGGCGAGGCGACGAAGGTGCGTCCGCCGGTCTCCTCGGCCAGCGCCGCCAGGGAGCTGCCCTCGCGCAGCCCCGTGGTGTCGCCGCCGCCCGGGTTCTGGAAGCCGACGTCGTTCGGCGTCTCGGCGGAGATGTCGGGTCCCCGGTTGCGGCCCGCCTGGATCGTGAACAGGGTGAAGCGGCCGCCGTTGGCCGCTTCGAGCAGCTGCGAGTACTCGTGCAGGACCTGGGTCCACCTCGGGTCGAGCTGCCTCGAGGCCCGGCGCTCGACCGTGTCGCGACCCAGGAGCTCGGCGAACTTGTTCTTCCACAGCTCGTAGAGCGACTCGGCGGGCCGGGTCTCGATGCCGGCGCCGGCGTAGAGGATCGCCACCCGCCCTTCGACCCCGGAGAGGATCGCCAGCAGGTCGCGCGCGGCGGTGACCTCGAAGTGGCCGGCGAAGACCTGCTGGTCGGCGAAGTGGTCGATGTCGTCCAGGAGGGTGTCCGCCTCCTCGGGCGCCGTCGAGAGGCCGCCGCCGAGGCCGCCGCCGCCGCTGGTGTCGACGGCGGTGACCTGCTGGCGGATGAAGGAGCGTTGGCTCTCCAGCGGCGAAAGGTTGCCCCGCTTCTTCTGCAGCCCGTCGATCGCCGCGTCGGCCTTGGCGCGCTCGGTGGTCAGAGCGGAGTCGACCTTCAGCGAGTTGCCGTCGAAGGAGGCCACGAGGAACCGGTCGCCGGGGCGCGGCGCCTGGCCGAGGAAGCTCTGGATCTGCTTGAGGACGTCCGAGCGCGGTCCGGGGTCGAGCCGGGCCTGGTCGAGGTAGACGACCCAGGTGACCGCCGGCGCCGCCGCGATCGTCGGCGCGGCGTTGGCCGGGGCCTCGCCCTCCGTCGCCGCCGGGGTGACGACGGTGAAGGCCGGCGCCTGCTCTTCGTAGGCGAGGAAGTTGGAGATCTCGACCGGCTTGCCGTCCTCGAGGAGCCGGAAGTCGCCGCGCCCGAGGCCCTTCACCGGATTGCCGTCGGCGTCGAGGACCACGACGTCGACGTCGATGACCCGCACGACGACCTGGTCGAGGAAGGTGGTCGGCGAAGTCTCCTGGGCGGCGAGGGGCGCTACGGCGACGAGCCAGGCGAGCGCGGCGGATCGAGCGAGATGCATGGCGAAGCTCCCTTTCGGCGGGCGGCGCGAAAGATCCCGCACTCCCGGTGGCGAGGTCTCAGCTCGCGTGGCGCAGGATCTCGAGCCCGCCGGTGACGATCCACCAAGCGCCGACCAAGCGGAAGATCCAGAGGATCGCGCGCACGCCGAGCAACGAGAAATTATGGAGCGGAAAGGCGGCCCGCGGAACGCCTGTTCGGGTGGGTGGGACGAACGGTCCCAGGGACGCGACGTTGACCGTAATTCCGATGACGAGCCGGAACCAGGAGGTCGCTCCGGCGAGCCACTCCCGGTCGCCGAAGACCGCCGCGGCGAGCGCCGCCAGCAGGGCGACCAGGGGGACGCCGATGCCGAGCCGCAGCAGGAGGCGGCGATCGTCGACCCAGGCGAAGAAGCGCCGGGCGGGCTCGGCGTGCCCCGGGCAGGCGACGAAGCCCACCGCCGCGCCGCCGGCCTCGATCTCCAGCCGCTCGGGCTCGCCGCCCCCCTCCCGGCCTTCGAGCCAACGGTTGCACCAGATGCACTTGGCCCCCCGGACGCGATCGAAGTACGGCCGGGCGACGAACCGGTGTCCCAGCATCAGCACCACGCCGCCGACCAAGCTCGCCGCGATCGGCTCGGGGTGCCGGACGAAGAGCACCAGGACGACGGGGATGAACAGGAACAGGCCGATTCCGGCCGCCTGCAGCTTCAGGACGCGCATCAGAAAGCCCAGCCTACCGGGAACCGGGGCCCGGACGCGATCTCAGCGCTTCGCGACCTCGAGCGGCACGGTGGCCGTGGAGCGGCCGCCACCGACCTGGTCGAGCACCGTCGCCGCCAGGGTGTAGCTCCCGGGCGGGAGGGCGAGCTCGACCCGGTAGGAGACGTGCTCCCCGAGGGCCTTCTTCAGCTCGGAATCGGGGATCTGGAGCGGGAGCGATCGGGACTCGAGCCGCCGGAAGCCGCCCTCGGAGTCGCGCAGGGCGAACTCGAAGAGCAGCTCGCCCTTGTGGCCGCCGCCTTCCGGAAGCAGCGTGATCCCGCGCAGGGGCACCCGGACCTCGACCGGCTGGAGCCGGGTCCGGCCCCGCTTTCGCTGCTTGGCGTCCGGAGCGGGGGTGTCGATCGAGACGCCGAACGGATTCTCGGGCACGGAGTCGGAGATCAGCGCGGTGACGGTGGCGTCGGTGGCCTGCTCCTGCCAGCTCCGGTCGGAGACCTCGGAGCGGTGCAGGACGCGCAAGCCGGGCCGGCGCACTTGGACGTCGATGTGGCGCTTGCGGCCCGGCTTCTCGCCTTCGGGGTGGTAGCCGAGGGAGTAGTACGTCACCAGGTCGCGGCGCACGGTCTCCAGCCGGGTCGCCAGCTTGGGCGAGGCGACGAAGGTCCGGCCGCCGGTCTCCTCGGCCAGCGCCGCGAGCGAGCTGCCCTCGCGCAAGCCGGTGGCGTCGCCGCCCACCGGGTTCTCGTATCCGAGCTCGCCTGGCGTCTCGGCCGAGACGTCGGGTCCGCGATTTCGCCCGGCCTGAATGGTGAACAGGGTGAACCGGCCCCCGTTCGCCGCCACCAGCAGCTGGTTGTACTCGGACAGGACGCTGGTCCAGCGCGTGTCGTTCTGCCGGGCAGTCAGACGCTCGACCTCGGCGCGGCCCAGGAGCTCGGCGAACTTGTTCTTCCACAGCTCGTAGAGCGCCTCGCCGGGACGGGTCTCGATGCCGGCGCCGGCGTAGAGGATCGCCACCCGGCCTTCGACGCCGGAGAGGAGCGCGAGCAGGTCGCGCGCCGCGCTCACCTCGAAGTGGCCGGCGATCACCTCCTGGTCGGCGAGGTGGTCGATGTCGTCGAGGATCTGCGCGGCTTCGTCGGCGGCGCCGCGCTCGCTCAGGTTGACGTTGGCGATGCTGTGCTTGAGGAAGTCTCTCTCGCTCTCGAGCCGGGAGAGGTTGCCGCGGCGCTTCTGGAGCTTCTCGATGGCGGTGTCGGCCGTCGCGGACTTCGTCGTCAGCGGCGAGAGGAGATGGAGCGAGTTGCCGTCGAAGAAGGCGACCAGGAACCGGTCCCCGGGCCGGGGCGCCCGGCCGAGGAACTCCCGCACCTGCCGGAGCACGTCGGCGCGCGGTCCGGGATCCAGCCGCGCGATGTCGAGGTAGACGACCCAGGTCGCCGCCGGGGCGACTGCGTTCTCCGGCTCCGGCGCCACGGCGGCCGGCGCCGCGCTCGACGCCTCCCCGGGCGCGGCGAAGCTCGTGGTGGAGCCGGGCTCCTGGTAGGCGAGGAAGTTGGAGATCCCGACCGGCTTGCCGTCCTCGAGCAGCTCGAAGTCGTCGCGGCCCAGCCCGGTCACCGGATTGCCGTCCCGGTCCAGGACGACGACGTCGACGTTGACGACCCGGACCTCGACGCTGCCCGAGAAGGTGGCCTGCTGGGCCGCCAGGGGTGCGCGGGCCACGGCCAGCGCGAGAAGCAGCGAGAGGGGACGGAGTCTCATCGGATCATCCTGGCCGAGGTGACGATCGGGCTGCAAGCTTCGTTCCGGAGCGGTGGGCAGGTTGGAGGGCGGCGACGAGGGCGCCCGTCCGACCTTCCTCGCCTCGGCGGAATCTGATCGAATCGCCCGATGCCGCGCTCCCCGCACGCCGCCGGACACCTCGAGGGGATCCCCGACTCGGTCTACTCGTCGCTCGCCGGGCGACTGGCGCGGTACCGAGGCGAGCGCTATCCGCTGCACGTCGGCGACACCTGGATGGAGCCCGCCGACGGCTGCCGGATGCAGGACCTCAGGGTCGAGGACCATCCGGGGATGCACCGCTACGCCTCGGTCCACGGCCTCCACGAGCTGCTCGACGCCGTGGTCGCGCGCGAGCGCGGGCGGACCGGTCTCCCGGTCGAGCGCGACGACGTCCTGATCACCGCGGGCGCGACCGGCGGTCTCGGCGCCGTGGCCGGAGCGATCCTCGACCCGGGCGACGAGGTGCTGATCCTCGCCCCCTACTGGCCGCTGATCGAGGGGATCGTGCGCTCCTTCCACGGCACGCCGGTCGCCGTGCCGGTGCTGGCGGGCGAGGTGGACTCGGTCGAGGGCCTCGTGCAAGCGATCGAGGAACGGGCGACCGAGCGCACCGTCGCGCTCTACTTCTCGACCCCGAACAACCCGACCGGGCGCCTCCTGCCGCGGCCCTGGATCGAGGCGATGGTGGAGTGGGCCCGAAGGAAGGATCTCTGGATCCTCACCGACGAGGTCTACGACCTGCTGGTCTTTCGCGGCGAGCACGTGCGCGCGCTGCCGCTCGCTCCGGAGCGCACCTTCCTGGCCCAGAGCTTCTCGAAGTGCTACGGCATGGCGGGCAACCGCTGCGGCTACGTCGTCGGCCCCGGAAAGGTCATGCGCCAGCTGCGCAAGGTCTCGACCCACACCTTCTACTCGACCCCCACCGCCGCACAGTGGGCCGCCGTCGAGGCTCTGGCCGGCCCGGGCGACGCCTGGGCCGAGGCGGCGCGCAAGCAGTACGCGGAGACCGGGAGGAAGGCTGCCGAGCGCCTGGGAGTGGACCCGCCCGAGGGCAGCACCTTCCTCTTCCTCGACGTCGCCGACCGCCTCGGAGCCGACGGCCTCGGCGGCCTGCTCGAGCGCTGCGTCGACCGCGGCCTCCTGCTCGCCCCCGGCCCCAGCTTCGGCCCCTACCCCCACCACGTCCGCCTCTGCTACACCGCGGTCGAGCCGGAACGCGCGCTGCGCGGCGTCGAGATCCTCGCCGACCTCCTCGGCCGCTCCTAGTCGCGGGCGGATCCGCGGTCGAGGGGCAAGCTGCGGATGGCGGGATGATCGAGGTCTGCGGCCGGAGGCGCGGCTCCGTCGTCGCCGAAGCGGGGCCAGTGGCTGTTGGAGACGTAGTAGAGGTCGCGGCCGACGATGACTCCCAACGTCGGCTCGTCCCAGCCGGGGACGGCGCGCTCCAGGACCCTCGCCGAGACGATCGAGCGGCCGTCGGGGGCGAGCTCGAAGCGGGTGATGCGGGCGGGGGCGACGCCGTTCTGGATGCCGATCAGGGCGTTGCCGTCGCGGCGCAGGCCGTCGACGCCCAGGACCGTGGCGCCGGGGGGCGGGGCGAGCCAGGCGAGACCTCCTGACGCGACGTCCACTGCCGCCAGGCCGTAGGCCCAGTCGGCGACGTAGAGCGTCGTTCCGTCCCGCGAGAGCGCGAGGCCGCCGGGGGAGCGCAGGCCGTGGCCCTCGACGACGGTTCTGATCTGGCCGTCGGGGGTGATCTTCACGACGGAGAGAGTGGACACGTCCGAGACGTAGACCGCGCCTTCCGGGGCGAGCTCGAGGTCGTTCCAGAGGTGATCGCCGGGAGGGGAGTCGATTCTTCGCTTCAAAGCTCCATCTATGGGGTCGAAGGCCAGGAGAGCGCTGCGCTTGCGTTCGGGCTCCGGCAGGCCGGCAGCCTGGGGCAGGCCGGCCGAGATCGCCCACAGGAGGCGGCGCTCGGGGTCCAGGGCGAGGCCCAGGATCGCGGCGGCGCCGTGCGCTCCCGAGGGGAAGAGGTCCTCGGCCCTGCCGTCGGTGGGGTGACGGACGATCTTGCGGCGGTGGACGCTGGCGACGAAGAAGTCGCCGGTCGCCGGGTCGTGGGCGATCCCCTCGGTCAGCAGGTCGCGCTCGGGGAGGGTGAAGGCGACCGTCGAGGCGACCACCGGGGTGCGCAGCGCGGCCATCCGGTCGCGCACCTTGGCGAAGCCCGGGTCGCCGGCGAGCGTGGCGAACTCGGGGTCGTTTCCGGGGTCGCGGTCGATGCCGGCGGCGACCTGGAGATTCAGGGCGTCGATCGCTCCCTTCGGATCGCCGGCCAGGAGTCTCGCCGCGGCGAGCCGGTAGAACAGCCGGCTCGGATCGGGCAGGCGGGCGACCGTCTGCTGCAGCAGGTCGCGGTAGGCGGGCCAGTCCTTGCGCTCGTGGGCGGCCAGGGCCTGTTCGAAGAGGGCTTCGGCGGCGGCCGGATCGGCCGTGACCGGTGCGGGCGCCGGCGCGGGAGTCCCGGCGCGCGCCGCGGAGCAGAGGGCAAGAAGGATCGCTCCGGCGAGAGCGATCGAGCGGGAGCCGGACCTCGTCGGCATCCTTCGAGGTACGCCGTCGGGGGCGGCGGGGTTGCGTTCGGTCAGCCGGGGAGGCGGCGGTGGGCGGCGACCGGGATCGCGGCGCGGGTGCGGGCCACCCGCTCGAGGTCCACCTCGGCGAGCGCCAGGCCCGGTCCGTCCTCGTCGCGCTCCGCGACGACCTCGCCCCAGGGATCGACGATCATCGAATGGCCCCAGCTCTCCTTCAGGCCGCCGTCGTCGTGGTGGCCGACCTGCCCCGGGGCGATCACCCAGCACTGCGTCTCGACCGCCCGCGCGCGCAGCAGCACTTCCCAGTGCGCGCGTCCCGTCTTGGCGGTGAAGGCGGATGGGACGAGGAGCACCTCGGCGCCGGCCGCGGCGAGCGCCCGGTAGAGCTCGCCGAAGCGCAGGTCGTAGCAGATCGAGAGGCCGAAGCGGGCGAGCGGCGTGCTCGCTGTCACGACCTCGCGCCCCGGCGCCACCGTCTCCGACTCGCGGAAGGAGACGCCGCCGGGCACGTCGACGTCGAACAGGTGGATCTTGCGGTAGACGGCGAGCCGCGAGCCGTCGGGCCCGAACAGGACGCTGGTGTTCGAGCAGCGACCGGGATCCTCTGCGCGCTCGTTGAACGAGCCGAGCAGCAGGTGGATTCCCAGCTCCCGGGCGAGCGCCGAGAAGCGGGCGACGGTCGGTCCTTCGAGGCTCTCGGCGCGGCGCACCTTCTCGGCGTGCGGGCCCAGGTAGTGGGTGTTCTCCGGGGTCGCGACCAGGCGCGCGCCGCGCGCGGCCGCCTCGCGGATCAGCTCCTCGGCCTGGCGCAGGTTCGCCGCGGCGTCCGAGGTGGACGTCATCTGGCAGGCGGCGGCCAGGAAGGAGCTCATCGTCCCGGAGTCTACGCGCGAGCCGGCGCGGGCTCGGCTGCGCCGCGGCGTGCGAGCCGGGCGACGAGCTCCGGCGCCAGGCGCGCGGCGCGCTCGGCGGCGGAGTTCATGCTGACGCCGAAGTACGACTGCCCGGCGAGGTCGAGACCGGGCAGGCGCTGCAGCCGGTCGGCGATGCGGCCGAGGCGGGCGCCGTGGCCGACGACGTACTGGCTGATTCCCAGCCGGTGGCGGAAGATCCAGTGGCGCTCGGGCGGGATCTGGATCCCCATCGCTCGGGCCAGGTCGGCGCGCACGGTGGCCAGCAGCTCGTCGTCGGAGAGCGCGATCGCCGCCGGGTCCTGGGCGCCGCCGACCATCGCGCGCAGCAGGACCTTGCCCGCCGGCGCGCGGCCCGGGAAGATGCTCGAGTCCCAGAGGCAGCCCAGGATGCGGCACCCCTCGCCGCGCGGGGCGAGGAAGCCGAAGCCCGTCGGGGCGCCACCCAGGGCCGCAGCGTCGTAGGCCAGCGCGACCACCGCCAGCGGCGCGGTCGGAATCGCGGCGATCTCGGTCGCGAGCTCCTCGTCGAGGTGGCGCAGGAGGGGAGCGGCGTGGGGCGCGGGGATCGCGAGCACGACGGCGTCGGCCTCGAGCGGCTCGCCGCCGTCGGTCTCGATCCGCCAGCGCCCGGTGCCTGCGATCTGGGTCAGGGCGCGCACCGGACGGCGGACCTCGACCGCGTCTCCCAGGGCGCTCTCGAGGCCCCGGGCGAATCGTTCGATGCCGTCGCGGAACGAGGTCAGCGTGCCGGCGGGGCCCGCCGGTCCTCCCGGGCGCGAGAGCTCGGGCGCTTCCTGCCCCTCGGCGTGCAGCGCCTCGAGATGGCGCCGCGCTGCCTTGCGCTCGCGCTGCCGCGCCAGCATCGCGCGCACCAGCCCGCCGTGCTCGGCCTCCATCGCGGCCATCTTGGGGAAGCAGCTCGCCAGCGACAGGCGGCGCGAGTCGCCGGCGAAGACGCCGGAGACCATGGCGTCGACCAGCACCGCCGCGGCCTCGCGGCCGATCCGGCGGCGGGCGAACTCGAACACCGTCTCGTCGCCCTCCGGCGGGTGCGACGCGAAGGGCTCGGCCAGGACCCGCAGGCGGCCGCCGAGGCTCAGGACGCGGCTGAAGAGGAAGCTGCCGGGGCCCGACGGCAGCTCGCGCAGTCGTCCGCCGCGGACCAGGAAGCGGCGCGCCGCCGCCGGGTCCGCCCGCTGCAGCTCGGCCGTCAGCCCGGCGCGCTCGACCAAGTCGAGGGTCTCGGGCACGCTGTCGAGGAAGCCGTTGGGACCCCACTCGACCGAATAGCCGTCGTCCTTCTCGGTGCGCAGGTTGCCGCCGGTGCGATCCGAGGCCTCGAGGACGCGCACGTCGAGACCGCCGGGGACGCCGGTCGCCGCGCGGCGCAGCCCGAAGGCGGTGGCGAGCCCGGCGATCCCGCCGCCGACGACGACGATCCGGGGCATCGGGGCCATCCGGGTCTCCTCCATCCAGATCCGCTCCGGGGCCGTCCTCAGACGGTGCGCGAGAAGACCGGCCGGTCGCCGGCCCGCTTCGCCGCCAGGTAGCGGTCGAAGACCATGCACACGTTGCGCACGAACAGTCGGCCCGCCGGCGCCACCGAGACGCTGTCGGCGTCGACCGTGACGAAGCCCTCGCCGCGCAGCTCGTCGAGCCCCGGGAGGTCGGCGGCGAAGTAGTCGTCGAAGTCGATGTCGAAGCGCTCCCGGACGTCGCTCTTGCGGACCCGGAAGTTGCACATCAGCTGGCGGATGACGTACTGGCGGATCCGGTCGTCGGCGTCCAGCTCGTAGCCGCGCTCGATCGGCAGCTCGCCGGCGTCGAGCGCCGCGTAGTAGCGCGAGAGCTTCTTCTGGTTGGCGAAGAAGCCGCCTTCGACCTCGCCGATCCCCGAGACGCCGAAGGCGATCATGGTCGAGGACGGCTTGACCGTGTAGCCCATGAAGTTGCGGTCGAGGCGCGACTCGCGCGCCGCGCGCGCGAGCTCGTCGGTCGGCAGGGCGAAGTGGTCCATCCCGATCGGCTCGTAGCCGGCGCCCATCAGCAGCTCGAGGGCGGCCAGGTAGAGGCTCATCTTGGCCTCGCGGCGGGGCAGCGCGGCCTCGTCGATCCGCTTCTGGTTGGGCCGGATCCAGGGCACGTAGGCGAAGGAGTAGATCGCCAGCCGGTCGGGGCGCAGCTCGACGACGCGGTCCAGGCTGCTCCGGAAGGTCTCCTCGGTCTGGTTCGGCAGGCCGTAGACCAGGTCGAGGTTGATCCCCTCGGCGAAGCCCAGCCGGCGCGCGCCCGCCATCAGGTCGCGGGTCTGCTCGAAGGTCTGGCCGCGGCCGATCGCCTCCTGGACCTCCGGGGTGAAGTCCTGGACGCCGAAGCTCAGGCGGTTGAAGCCCAGGCGGGCGAGCGCGGCGAGGTGCTCCTCGGTGGTCACCCGCGGATCGACCTCGATCGCCATCTCGGCGCCGGGCGCGAGCGAGAAGTGGCGGGTGACCATCTCGTGGAGCTGCTCGAGCTGCGACGGCTCGAGGTAGGTCGGCGTGCCCCCGCCCCAGTGCATCTGGACCAGCTCGCGCCGGTGGGGCAGCCGCCCGGCGACGGCGGCCAGCTCGCGTCCGACGTAGTCGAGATAGGTGGCGGCGACCTCGCGCTTGGGCGTCGCGATGACGTGGCAGCCGCAGTAGGAGCAGTGCTTGGCGCAGAAGGGGATGTGCACGTAGAGGCTCAACGGCTCGCCGGGACGCTCGCGGTCGGCCGCGGCGAGGTGCTCGGCGTAGCGCTCCGCGCCGACGCCCGGGTGGAACTCGACCGCCGTCGGGTACGAGGTGTAGCGGGGTCCCGGGCGGTCGTAGCGGCGGACCACCTCGGGATCGACGACGGGCAGCGGCACGGTCATGGTCGGGCTCCTCCGGAGGTGCGTGCGTGGACCCGGTCGACCAGACGGGCGACCTGGTCGGGATCGGTGCCCTGCTCGATCCCGTGGCCGAGGTTGAAGACGTGCCCGGGACCCGGGCCGGCCTCCTCGAGCACCCGGTCGATCCGGCGGTCGAGCTCGGCCGGCGGGGAGAACAGCGCGGCGGGGTCGAGGTTGCCCTGGACGCCGACGTCGGGGCCGAGCACGGCGCGCGCGCGCGACAGCGGCATCCGCCAGTCGATGCCGACCACGTCGAGCGGCAGTCCGGCCAGCTCGCCGAGCAGCGTCGCGCCCTGGTTCGGGAAGTAGATCAGGGGCAGTCCGAGGGGAGCCAGCTCCTCGAGCACGGCGCGCACGGCGGGCAGGGCGAAGCGCCGGTAGTCCTCGGGGCCGAGCAGCCCGGCCCAGGAGTCGAAGAGCATCAGAGCGCGGGCGCCGGCCTCGGCCTGCGAGCGCAGGTACGCCGCCGTGCTCGCGGCGAGACCGGCGAGCAACCGCGTGGCGGCCTCGGGCTCGGCGAACAGGAACGACTTGGCGGTGACGAACCCCTTCGAGCCGCGCCCTTCGACCAGGTAGCAGAAGAGCGTGAACGGCGCCCCGGCGAAGCCGATCAGGGGCACCTCGGCGGGCAGCTCGGCGACCAGCGCGCGCACCGTCTCGGCGACGAAGGCGGCGTTCTCGGCGGGCTCCGGCCAGCGCAGCGCGTCGACCGCCGCGGCGCTGCGCACCGGGCGCTCCAGCACCGGACCGGGATCGAAGCGCAGCCCCAGACCCATGCCGCCGAGCGGCGTCATGATGTCGCTGAACAGGATCGCCGCGTCGAGCTCGAACCGGCGCACGGGCTGGAGCGTGACTTCCACCGCCAACTCCGGCGTCCGGATCATGGTCAGGAAGTCGTGACGCTCGCGCAGGGCGCGGTACTCCGGCAGGTAGCGGCCGGCTTGGCGCATGATCCAGACCGGGGTGTGCTCCGACCGCTGCCGCCGGCAGGCGGCCAGGAACGGCGGCAGGGTGGCGACCGTCGGCGCCATTCGCTCAGCCCTCCTCCAGCCAGCGCGCCGCGTCGGGCGCGTAGTAGGTGAGGATGACGTCGGCGCCGGCACGCTTGATCCCGAGCAGGCTCTCCAGCGCGACCCGGCGCTCGTCGATCCAGCCCTTCTCGGCCGCCGCCTTGATCAGGCTGTACTCGCCGGAGACCTGGTAGGCGGCGGTGGGCATCCGGAACGTGTCCTTGACCCGCCGGATGATGTCCAGGTACGGCCCCGCGGGCTTGACCATCACCATGTCGGCCCCCTCCTCGACGTCCAGGGCGACCTCGCGCAGCGCCTCCTCGGCGTTGGGGGGATCCATCTGGTAGGCGCGGCGGTCGCCGAACGTGGGCGCCGACTGCGCGGCCTCGCGGAACGGGCCGTAGAAGCCCGAGGCGTACTTGGCGGCGTAGGAGACGATCGGGGTGCCCGTCAACCCGGCCTCGTCCAGGGCCGTCCGGATCGCCCCGACGCGTCCGTCCATCATGTCGCTGGGGGCGACCGCGTCGGCGCCGGCGCGGGCGTAGGCCACGGCGGCGCGGGCGAGCAGCGGCAGCGTGGCGTCGTTGTCCACCTCGCCGTCCGGGGTGAGCAGCCCGCAGTGGCCGTGGCTGGTGTACTCGCACAGACAGACGTCGCCCCAGACCAGCAGGTCGGGCAGCGCCGCCTTGAGCGCCCGGATGGCACGCGGGACGATGCCGTCCTCGTCGTAGCCGGAGCTGCCCTCGGGGTCCTTGTGCTCCGGGATCCCGAACAGGATCACCGCGGGCACGCCGAGGGCGTGGGCCCGCGCGGCCTCCTCGACCAGCTGGTCGACCGAGAGCTGGGCGACGCCGGGCATCGCCGAGACCGGGTTGACGACGCCCGAGCCGGGGACGACGAACAGCGGGTAGACGAAATCGGTCGCGGCGAGGTGGGTCTCGGCGAGCATCGAGCGCCAGGTCGCGTGGGAGCGCAGGCGGCGGGGGCGGTGGCGGGGGAAGGGCATCTCTCTCATCCTCTCTGGAGTTGCGATCCGACTCGCTCGCGGACCTGGACGACGGCTTCGACGAGGCCGTCGAGGGTGCTCGGGCGCGCCACGGCGCCGGGCCGGATGCCGCGCCGGACGAGCGCCTGCTCGGTCGTGGGGCCGATGACCACCGCCGGGGCGCGATCGAGCAGCCGGGCGAGCGCCGTTTCGCCGAGCGCGCTCGCCAATCCCTCGACCGCCGACGGGCTGGCGAAGGTCACCGCGTCCACGCCGTCGCGCTCCGCGGCGGCGAGACAGGCGGCCGCGTCCAGCGTCGCGGTGCGGATCCGGTAGGCCTCCACGCGCTCGACCCGGGCGCCGAGCGCGGCGAGCGCGCGCGGCAGCTCGTCTCCGGCGCGGTCGGCGGCGGGGTAGAGGAAGCGCGCTCCGGCGGCGTCCCCGGCGGCCGCGAAGGCGGCGGCCAAGGCCTCGCCGCGGAACTCCTCCGGCACGCGATCGACCCGCCAGCCGGACTCCGCGGCCGCCGCGGCGGTCGCGGCTCCCACCGCCGCGACGCGCAGGCGGTCGGGAAGCCGGGCGATCCGAGCCGCGATCGCGGTGACCGCGCGCGGGCTGGTCAGCAGCAGCCAGTCGTACTCCTCGAGCCGACCCAGCGCGCGCTCGAGCGGCGCCGGATCCCGCGGCGGCTCGAGGGCGATCGTCGGCCAGGCCAGCACGCTGCGCTCCCTCCGCCTCGAGCCGTCCGGAGAGCGGGCCGCGCGGTGGCTCGTCGCGGGTCACGACGACGACCCTGCCGGCGAGGCGGGGAGCGTTCACGAGTCGCGCCCTTCCGAGCCGCGGACGGCGGCGAGGATCTCGCCGGCGCCGGAGGCGACGAGCTCCCCGGCGAGCTGGGTGCCGAGCTCCACGGCGCGGTCGCGGGGTCCCTGGCGCCGCCCCTCGACGGCACGGCGCCCGTCCAGCGAGCAGACCACCGCGGTGAGCTCGAGCTGGCCGCCGGACACCCGGGCGAGCGCCCCGACCGGGACCTGGCAGCCCCCCTCCAGCCGCTCCAGCAGCGCGCGTTCGGCCATCGTCTCGAGCCGCGTCACCGAGTGCTCGAGGCGGGACACCCAGGCCGCGGTGTCGGTGTCGCCGGCGCGGATCTCGACCGCCACCGCGCCCTGAGCGACGGCGGGCAGCACCCGCTCGAAGGGGAGCGACTGGGTGACATGGCTCTCGAGACCCAGCCGCAGGACCCCGGCGGCGGCGAGGACGATGGCGTCGTAGCGGCCCTCCTCGAGGCGGCGCACGCGCGTCGGGACGTTGCCGCGCAGGTCGACGAGCGCGACGTCCGGGCGCCAGCGCGCGAGCAGCGCCCGGCGTCGCAGGCTGCTGGTGCCGATCCGCGCGCCGGCGGGAAGGGATTCGAACGTCGCGCCCTCGCGCGCGAGCAGGACGTCGTGCGGGTCCTCGCGCTCGAGCACGGCGCCGAGGGCGAGCCCGGGAGGCAGCTCGGTGGGCAGGTCCTTGAGGCTGTGAACCGCCAGGTCGACCGCTCCGGACGCGAGCGCCTCTTCGATCTCCTTGGTGAAGAACGCCTTGCCTTCGATCTGGGAGAGCGGCTGGTCGAGGACCCGGTCGCCCTCCGTCTTGATCTCGACGATCTCCGCGGCGGGGGCTCCGGGCAGCTCGGCGAGCCGGCGGGCGACGTGGCGGGCCTGCCACAGGGCGAGGTCCGATCCTCGGGTGCCGATGCGCAGCGGGCGGCTCACGCCGATTCTCCTCTCGAGGTGAAGCGATAGCCGATGCCGCGCACGGTGTGGAAATAGCGCGGCGCCTGGGGGTCCGGCTCGAAGCGGCGCCGGAGCCGGACGATGAAGTTGTCGATCGTCCGGGTCGAAGGGAACAGCTCGTAGCCCCACGCCTTGTCGAGCAGATCCTCGCGCGAGACCACCTCGCCGTCGCGCTCGGCCAGGACCCGGAGGATGACCGCTTCCTTGTGGGTCAGCTGCTGGCCGGCGCCGTCCCAGGAGCGTCCCTGGAAGGTCGAGAAGTCGAACTCGTTGTCGCCGAAGCGCAGGACGTCGGTCCCGGCGGCCGGGCTCTGGTACCAGCTCCACCGGCGCAGGATCACCCGCACGCGGGCCAGCAGCTCCTGGAGGTGGAACGGCTTGGGCAGGTAGTCGTCGCCGCCGGCCTCGAGGCCGCGGATGCGGTCGTCGACGCTGGCTTTGGCGGTGAGGAAGAGGATCGGCGTGCGCACGCCCTGCTTGCGCGCGCTCTCGCAGATGGCGAAGCCGTCGAGCCCCGGGAGCATGACGTCGAGGATCACCAGGTCCTGACCGCCGCGCACGATCTGGGCCAGGGCCGTGCGGCCGTCGCCCACGATCGCGACGCGGTAGCCCTCGGCCTCGAGGTTCTCGGCGATGCCCTGGGCGAGGTGCTCCTCGTCCTCGACGACCAGGATCGAGCGCGGCTCGTTCATCCCTCGTCCTCCTCGGATGGGCGCGGCCAGGAGACGACGAACCGGGCGCCCCGTCCGGGCCCCTCGCTGGCGGCCGTGACCCGGCCGTGCTCGAGCTCGACGAAACGGCGCACGACGTAGAGCCCGAGACCCGTGCCGCGCGAGGTCCGGCGCATCTCGTCCCCGGGCCGGTAGAACTTCTCGAACAGGCGCTCGGCCTCGGCCGGATCGAACCCGACTCCGGTGTCGGCGACCTCGAGCTCGGCGAAGCGTCCCTGCTCGCGCGCGTGGATCGTGATCGTGCCGCCACCGCTCCCCGCCGTCGCCCGCAGGGCGTTCTCCAACAGGTTGCGCACCACGGTCCGGGCCGCGGCGGGATCGGCGGCGATCTCGAGGCCGTCGGGGATCGACCGTGTCAGCGCCACGCCCTGTTGCTCGCCGCGCGGGCCGAACTCCTCGGCGAGGTCCGCGACCAAACGGTCGAGCGGGACCCGCTCACGGCGCAGCTGCAACCGCCCGGCCTCGAGGCTCGCGGTGTCGAGGATCTTGCCCACCATCCCCTCCAGGCGCCGGATGTCGGAGCGCATGCGGTCGACGAGGCGCTCGAGCTGGGTCGGATCGGGGTGGCGCAGGGCGATGGTCTCGGCGGAGAGCTGGAGGCTCGCGATCGGGCTCTTGATCTCGTGCGTGACCGCGGCGATGAAGTTCTCCTGGCGCCGGCGCAGCAGCGTCTCCTCGCGCAGAGTGCGGCCGATGACGGCCATGCAGGCCGCCAGGACGACGAGGAAGAAGCCGCCCTCGAAGGCGTACTGCCGCAGCCGGCGGTGGTGCTCGACCTCGACGGCGTCGAGGGCGGCCGGGTTCACCCGGATGCCGGAGTCGCCCACGATCAAGGACGGGAACAGGATCACGACTTCGTCGCGGGAGACGCCCTCGGCGAGCAATCGGCCGGCGGCGCTGCGATCGGCGTCGTGGAGGACCCGCAGGCGCTCGGTCTCGCGTCGGACCAGCAGAGCCTGGTCGTACATCCACCAGACGACCTGCGCGGCGGAGAACAGCAGGATCGCCAGGAAGGCGATCTGCAGCGGCCGGGTGCGGTCCCGCGGGGCGCTCACGGCTCGGCCGCCGCCTCGCGGAGAGCCTCGGCCAGGGCGGCGGCGAAGCGGTCGATCTGCTCCGGGCGGTGGGCCAGAGAGAGGAAGCCCACCTCGAAGGCGGAGGGCGCCATCGCGATTCCGCGCGCCAGCAGGGCGTGGAACAGCCGGCCGTAGAGGCCGGCCGCTGCGGGATCGAGGGCGTCGGCGCGGCGCGGCGGCTCGCCGTCCTGCAGGCTGAGCCAGAAGATCGAGCCGCAGCGGACCAACCGTGCGGGGACGGGGGCCGCGGCGAGCACGGGCGCGACGGCCGCTTGCAGGAGTCCGCCCAGCTCCTCGAGGCGCTCCCAGGCGCGCTCGCGCTCGAGCACGCGCAGGGTGGCCAGGCCGGCGGCCATCGCCACCGGGTTGCCGGACAGCGTTCCCGCCTGGTAGACGGGCCCCAGCGGCGCCAGCTCCCGCATCAGCTCGGCCCGGCCACCGAAGGCGCCGACCGGCATGCCGCCGCCGATGATCTTGCCGAAGGTGGCGAGGTCGGGCACGAGGTCCAGCCGCTCGGCGGCGCCGCCCCGCGCGACGCGGAAGCCGCTGATCACCTCGTCGAAGATCAGCAGGGCGCCGTGGCGGGCGGTCAGCTCGCGCAGCCGGGCCAGGAAGGAGCGGCGTTGCACGAGCAGGCCGTTGTTGGCCGGGATCGGCTCGACGATCACGGCGGCGACGCGGTCACCCTCGCGCTCGAACAGCGCGTCGACCGCGGCCTCGTCGTCCAGCGGCAGGACCCGGGTGAGCGCGGCGAAGGAGTCCGGCACGCCGGCCGAGGAGGGCTGTCCGAAGGTCGCCAGGCCGGAGCCCGCGGCGACCAGGAGGTGGTCGGCGTGACCGTGGTAGCAGCCGGCGAACTTCACGATCAGGTCGCGTCCGGTGGCGCCGCGGGCGAGGCGCACGGCGCTCATCGTCGCCTCGGTTCCCGACGACACGAAGCGCACCTGCTCGAGCCCCGGGTAGGCGTCCACCACGGCTTCGGCGAGCTCGACCTCGGCCGCGCACGGAGCGCCGAAGGTCAGGCCGCGTGCCGCGGCTCCGGCGACGGCGGCGAGGACCTCGGGATGGGCGTGGCCGAGCACCAACGGCCCCCACGAGCCGACGAAGTCGAGGTACCGGCGGCCGTCGACGTCGACGATCTCGGCGCCTTCGCCGCGGTCCACGAAGAGCGGCGTTCCGCCCACCGCGCCGAAGGCGCGGACCGGCGAGTCGACACCGCCCGGAATGCGCGCGAGCGCCCGCTCGAACCAGGCGCGCGAGGCCGGTCCCGCGGCGTCCACCGGGTTGCGGGTATCGGTGGTCACGGCGTCACCTCGATCCCGGAGGCGTCGGCCAGGCGGTCGATCTCGGAGGCGATCTGATGGAACTCGCGGTAGAGCTCGTCGTCCCCGGCCGACAGGAAGCTGCCCACCGCGGAGACGCCGAGCTCGCTGGCGAGCCCGCGCAGACCCAGCGTCGGAAGGTGCGCGAAGCGCCGCGCCAGCGTCTCGGCCCAGCGGCCGATCGCCTCGCGCATCTCGGCGTCGAGCTCGACCCCCTTCTTGGCGAGCAGCCGCTCGACGCCCTCCACCGCGGTCTGCCGGTAACGCTGGTTGATCTTCGCGATCACCGGCGCCAGCACGCGCTCGGCCATGCGGTGGCGCAGGTCCTCGAGCGCGTGGTCGACCAGGTCGCGCGCGGCGGCCGACTCGGCCCGTCGCTGCACGCGCTGCGTCTCGGCCTCGGCGTTGATCTCGTCCATGCCGAGCCGGGGTACCCCCGCGGCGGCGGCCGCCTCGGGCTCGACGTCGGGCGGTACCGCCAGGTCCACGACGAGCGGGGGCTCGCCGCTCTCGGTGCGCCCCGCGAGGCGCTCCAGGCAGGCGCGGTCGAGCACCGCCTCCGGCGATCCCGTGGCGGTGAGCAGCGCCTCCAGGCGCGGCGGGCGGGCACGGAAGGAGTCGAGGTCCATCGCCTCCGCGCCGGGGAAGTCCGCCGCCATCTCCACGGCCTTCTCGAGGTGGCGGTTGACGATCACGATCCGGGTCTTCTCGCGCACGAGCGCCTCGGCGCAGCGCCGGGTCATCGGCGAGACGCCGACCAGGGCGACCGTGCCGGGCATGCGGCGGACGCGCTCGAGGAGGTGATCGGCGGCGATCTCGGCGAGCGAGAGGCGGCCGTCTCCGAGATGCGTCTGGCGGTGGACCTGATGGGCGACGCGCAGCGATTCCTCGACCAGCCGGTCGAGCAATGAACCCGCGGCTCCGGCCTCGCGCGCGGTCGTCAAAGCGTCGCGCAGCTGGCCCTGGATCTCGCGCTCTCCGACCTGGGCGGAGTCGAGTCCGGCCGCGACGACGAACAGGTGCTCGACCGCGCCTTCGCCGAGCCAGCCGCGGAGCGCGCGCTCGGCTTCGCCGGCCTCGGGCTCGCGTCCGAGCAGCGTGCGGAAGATCTGGCGCCGGCGGTCGACCGCGCGGCGCGCGGCACGCTCGCGGTAGATGACTTCGACGCGATTGCAGGTCGCCAGGTAGACGAGCTCCGTCACGTCGAGATCGTCTCTCAGTCGCGCGACGAGGTCGCGCCGCGCTTCGCGGGCGACGGTGAGCTGCGCCACCGCATCGGCGCCATGCTGCCTGAACGTGATTCCGACCAGTCCGATCGATTCCATGTCGAGATTCCTACCAGCGCGCCCGGAGGCCTGTGTCACGGAAGTGTCAGCGCCGCCGAAGACTACCCGGCGGGGGGGCCGGAGAGCCCGTTCAGCGGGCGGCTCCCGACCCGAGCTCGGCGGCGCGGCGCGCGCTCTCGGCGGCCCGCCGCGTCCGCTCCTCCTCGTCCAGGCCGTCCTCCCATCCGGCGAGGTGACGGGCCGCGAGAGCGCCGAGGAAGTCGAGGTGGTCGCCTCGGTCGTTGAGACACGGGACGAAGCGGAAGCGCTCGCCGCCGGCGTGGGCGAAGAACTCCCGGTTGAGGCCGTCGATCTCGTCGAGCGTCTCGAGGCAGTCGGCCGAGAATCCGGGACACACGACGTCGAGACTTCGCACGCCTTCTCCGGCGAGACGTCGAACGGTGGCGTCGGTGTACGGCTTGAGCCACTCCTCGCGGCCGAACAGCGACTGGAAGGCGAGGAGCCAGCGGTCGGCCGGAAGCTCCAGGCGCTCGGCGACGAGGCGGGCCGTCTTCTGGCAGAAGCAGTGGTAGGGATCGCCGGCCCGGAAGTACCTCACGGGCATGCCGTGGAACGAGAACAGGAGCTTCTCCGGCTCGCCCTCGCGTTGCCAGAGCTCGCGGACGCTGGCGGCGAGCGCGTCGATGTATCCCGCTTCGTCGTGGTAGCCGCCGACCGTGCGCAGCTCCGGCACCCAGCGCCAGCTTCCGATCTCGGCGAAGACGGCGTCGAAGGTGGAGCCGGTGGTCGCCGCGGAGTACTGCGGATAGAGCGGCAGGACCAGGATCCTGCGGCAGCCGGCGCGCGCGAGCTCCTCGAGCGCACCGGCGATCGACGGCTGGCCGTAGCGCATGCCGACGGCGACCCGGACCTGCTCGCCGAGGCTCGGGCGGAGCCTCGCCGCGACCCCGGCGGCCTGGCGCCGGGTGATCGCGAGCAGCGGCGAGCCCTGATCGCTCCAGACCTTCCGGTAGAGCTCCGCGGACTTGCGGGGCCGCGTCGGCAGCACGAAGAGGTGGAGGATCGGCCACCACTTCCAGCGCGGCAGCTCGATCACCCGGGGGTCGGAGAGGAACTCGCGCAGGTAGGGACGCAGCGCCTCCGCCTCCGGCGCGGCGGGCGTTCCGAGGTTCGAGATCAGCACGCCGACGCGCGGGATCGCGTCGTGCGCAAAGGCGGCGGAATCGACGACGGTCTTGAAGCGCGGCGCCATGGAGCCGCAGTCTAAACCGATTCAGGCGCCCGCCCGCTCCACGACTCGGCGCAGGGCGGCGCCGACCTCGCTCGCGACGGCGGCGATCTCCGGATCGTCGAACATCTGCATCGCGGACTCCGGGTTCATCGCCCGGATCACGGTGCCGCGGTCCTCGACCGCGATCGTCACGTTGCAGGGCAGCAGGACCGCGATCGCCGGCACGGCCGTCAGAGCGCGGTGCGCCGAGGACGGGTGGCAGGCGCCCAGGATCAGGTTGGGCGGCACGTCCACCCCGAGCTTCTCGTGCAGCTTGGCGGCGATGTCGATCTCGGACAGCACGCCGAAGCCCTCGCGGGCGAGCTCGGCGCGACAGCGCTCGACGGCCGCGTCGAAGCCGAGCGGGGTGACCGCTTCGAATGCGATTTCGGAGCTCTTCACGATGTCCTCCTCCTGCCGGCCGGAGCGGGCCAGCGTCCCCGCCGCAGCGCGGTCCGTTCGGACTCGAGCTGTTGCTCGAGAGAGTCGCACACCGTGCGACAGATCGCGAATGCGGCCGGATCGGTGACGTGGTAGTAGACGTTGGTGCCCGCGCGCCGCGACTCGACCAGCCCCGCCTGACGCATTCGCGCCAGGTGCTTCGAGACGTTGGCCTGGCTGCCGCCGACCCGCTCCTGGATCTCCCGCACGCACAGCTCGTGGTCCTCGAGGGCGTGCAGGATCTTGAGCCGGCTCGGGTCGGACAGGGCCTTGAGCCGGTCCGCGATACGCGAGAACAGGTGGTCGTCGGGCTTCACACCACGTCCTCGACGTCCCAGGCCACGATCTTGAGGTGCTCGCTGCAGTCCTCGCAGAAGGCCCGGATCGCCGCCCGGAGGCCGGTCAGCGCCTCGTCCGAGAGGATGGAGAAGACCACGGCCGAGGTGCGCGGGAAGGCGCGCCCGCCCAGCCGGGGTCCCGTCGAGCCACGGCCCGAGGCGTGGGACAGCTCGGTGTAGCCCTCGACCCCGGCCTCCTCGAGCACGACCTCGAGCTCCTCCTTCTTCGACTCGTCGACGACGATCATCACCAACTTCACGGGCTCACCCGCTCATCCCGAACCGGCGCAGGATGCCCATCATCGGGCAGGTCTTGGTGAACGCCGACTGGAGGAGGTTGAGGCCCACGAAAGCGGTAAAGAGGAAGAACGCGGGGTGAACCCACCAGCCGAGGGCGAGGGAGGCGAGCACGAAGGTGCCGGCGATGGCGCGCAATGCTTCGTTGAGGGTCATCGAGAGGTTTCCTTTCCGGGCATGGGACGGTTAGGCGTCGGGGTTGCCGGGTGCGCCGATCACCGCGGCGACGCCGACGGTCTGGACGTACATGTAGTAGAGCAGGGGGATCACCACCAGGGTCAGCGCGGTCGAGACGACGACGCCCGAGATCAGCGCCACGGCGAGCCCCTGGAAGATGGGGTCGAGGAGGATCACGGTACCGCCGACGACGAGCGCCGCGGCGGTCAACGCGATCGGCCGGAACCGGACCGCCGCCGCCTTGATCACCGCGTCCTCGATCGCCTCGCCGGCCTCGAGCTCGAGGTTGATGAAATCGACCAGGAGGATCGAGTTGCGGACGATGATCCCGGCCAGGGCGATGAAGCCGATCATCGAGGTGGCGGTGAAGAAGGCCCCGCCCAGGGCGTGCGCCGGGATGATGCCGACCAGCGTCAGAGGAATCGGCGCCATGATGATCAGGGGGGTCACGAAGGAACGGAACCAGCCCACCACCAGCAGGTAGATCAGGACCAGGACGACGCCGAACGCGATCCCCATGTCGCGGAAGACCTCGTAGGTGATCTGCCACTCGCCGTCCCACTTGAGCACGGGCCGGGTCGAGTCGTCCGGAGCGCCCGAGAAGAGGATCTCGACGGCGCGGCCGTCGGGTCCCTTCAGCGCCCGGATGCGGTCGCCCATGTCGAGCAGGGCGTAGACGGGAGACTCCGCGGCTCCCGCCACGTCGCCCACCACGTAGGTCACCGGCCGGAGGTTCTTGTGGTAGAGGAACCGTTCGCGCGTGTCCGCGACCGGCCGGACCAGCTCGGAGAGCGGGACCATGCGGCCGTCCGCGCCGTGGACGTCGACGGCCAGCAGGTCGGCCGCGCTGGAGCGCTGGGAGCGTTTCAGGCGCAGCACCACCGGCACGGGCTCACGGGCCCGCTGGTCGTGGAGCCGCGCGGCGTCGCCGCCGGCCAGCGCCACCCTCAGGGTCCGCGCGATCACCTCCGGGGAGACCCCGGCGCGGGCGGCCTTGTCGCGATCCACCTCGAGGTCGAGCTTGGGCCCCGGATCCTCGACGAACCAGTCGACGTCGACGACGCCCGGAGTGTGCTCGAAGATCTCGCGTACCTTCCCGGCGAGCCCCAGCCTCTGCTCGAGGCTGGGGGCGTAGACCTCGGCGACCAGGGTCGAGAGGACCGGAGGACCGGGGGGCACCTCGCTGACCTTGACGTTGGCGTTCCAGCGCTGCGCGATCGGCGCCAGCAGCGGCCGCAGATCGCGCGCGAACGGGTGGCTCGCGCGGTCGCGTTGGTGTTTCGGCAGCAGATTGACCTGGAGGTCGGCCACCAGCGGTCCGGAGCGGAGGTAGTAGTGGCGGACGAGGCCGTTGAAGTTGAACGGAGCGGAGGTGCCGACGTAGGTCTCGACGTCGGTGACCTCGGGCAGGGCCCGGACGGCGAGCGCCATCTCGCGCGCGGCCGCCGCGGTCCGCTCCAGGGTCGTGCCCTCGGGCATGTCGATGACGACCTGGACCTCGCTCTTGTTGTCGTGGGGCAGCATCTTGACCACGGCGAAGCGCAGGGGGAACAGGGAGACCGCGGCCAGCATGAGCACGGCGACTCCGCCGAGCAGGCCCCAGCGCCACGAGCGGTGGGCGAGGAGGGGCCGGAAGAGGCGCTGGTAGAGCCGGTGCAGCCGGGTCTCTTCGACGGTCTCGGAGTCGGGCCGGGCGTGCTGCCCGGCGGCGATCGCCTCGGCGTGCCGGCGGAACAGCCGGAAGGTCAGCCAGGGCGAGACCACGAACGCCACCGCGAGCGAGAAGAGCATGGCCGCCGAGGCGTTGATCGGGATCGGCCTCATGTAGGGCCCCATCAGGCCCGAGACGAAGGCCAGGGGCAGCAACGCGCCGATGACGGTGAAGGTCGCCAGGATGGTCGGGTTGCCGACCTCGTCGGTGGCGTAGACCGTGGCGTCGCGGGGGTTCGTCCAGCCGAGCTGGTAGTGGCGATGGATGTTCTCGACCACCACGATGGCGTCGTCCACCAGGATTCCGATCGCGAAGATCAACGCGAAGAGGGTCACCCGGTTGAGCGTGTAGCCGAACAGGTAGGAAGAGGCCAGGGTCAGCGCCAGGGTCACCGGAACCGCCACCAGCACCACCACGGCCTCCCGCCGTCCGAGCGCCAACGCCATGAGGGCGACCACCGAGAGCGTCGCGATCGCGAGGTGCTTCATCAGCTCGCTGGACTTCTCGTCGGCGGTGAAGCCGTAGTCACGGGTCTTCGTCACCTCCACGTCCGCCGGCACGACCGGTCCGCGCAGGCGGCCGACCAGGGCGTCCAGCTCGTGGATCAGGTCGACCGCGTTGGTGCCCGGTTTCTTGGCCACCGCGACGGTGACCGCGGGTGCGTCGACGTCGGCGGCGAGCCCCTTCTCCGCGGCCGCGGCGCCCGCGCTCAGCCAGACGTACTGGGAGGGCTCGTCCTCACCGTCGGTGACCGTCGCGACGTCGCGCAGGTAGACGGGACGCCCGGAGTCCACCCCGACCACCGCGGCGCCGACCTGCTCGGTCGAGGAGAAGAAGCTGCCCACCTCGACCTGCGTGTCGACGTCGCCGGCCGCGAACTCGCCGGCGGGCAGCTTCCAGTCGAGGCCCGAGAGCGCCTGCCAGACCTGGAGGATCGAGACCTGGTGGGCGGCCAGGCGCTCGCGGTCGAAGCGCACCGAGACGGCGCGCCGCGCGCCGCCGAGGACGTCGACCCGGGAGACCCGGGGATGCCGCACCAGCTCGGTGCGCAGCTCCTGGGCGACCCGGCGCAGCTCGAGCGTCGAAGCGCTGCGCGACCAGAGGGTGTAGGCGACGACCGGGACGTCGTCGATTCCGCGCGGAACGACGAGTGGAGCCGGCGCCCCTTCGGGCAGGTCTCCGCGGTGCTCGGCGAGCTTGGTGTGGACGCGCAGCGCCGCCTGGTCCGGATCGGTCCCGACCAGGAAGCGGGCGATGATCAGGCCGCCGGACGGCTGCGAGGTGGAGTAGACGTACTCGACGCCCGGGATCTCGTAGATCGCCTTCTCGAGCGGCGAGACGATCCGGCGCTCGACCTCCGCGGCGGTGGCGCCCGGGAGCTGGACGAAGACGTCGATCATCGGCACGCGGATCTGGGGCTCCTCCTCGCGGGGCGTGACCAGGACCGCGAAGGTGCCCAGCAGCAGCGAAGCGACGACCAGGAGCGGCGTCAGCTTGGAGTCCAGGAAGGCGCGGGCGATACGCCCGGCGAATCCCAGCGGGCGCCGGCTGGCCTTGAGGCGCAGCGCGTCGCGTCGGGTCCGTTCGGGAAGCCCGCTCGCGGGCCCGTGGCCTGCGGCGGCGGGGTCGCCGCCCGGAGGAGTGCGCGAGTCCTCCGCGCTCACGGGCGAACCTCCTCGAGCGGGGTGCCGGCCGGCGGCGCCGCCGCGAGCGCGAGCGCCACGGTCTCTCCGCCGTCGAGGCCGGAGAGCACCTCGACCCGTCCGTCGGCGCGCTCGGCGCCGAGCGTCACCACGCGCGAGGTCGCGCGCCCCTCCGCGTCCCGGACCACGACGAGGTCGAGCCCCCCGGCCTGGATCGGGGCTTCGCGCGGCACGAAGACGGCGTCGCGGGTCCGGCCCGAGATCCAGACGCGGCCGGCCGAGCCGGCCGGAATGTCGGCCCGGTCGAGGTCGAGCTTGACCGTGAAGGCGTGGGTCGCCGGATCGGGACCCGGGGAGATCTCGACCACCGTGCCGGAGATCTCGCCCAGGTCGGGACGGGCGTCGAACGCCATCGGGAGCCGCTGACCCAGCGCGAGGCCGGCGCCGCGGGCGACGGTCTCGGGAACCGCCACGGTCAGCCGGCGACCGCGCTCCGACTCGATCTGGAGCAGCGGCCGGCCGGGCGCCGCGAGGTCTCCGACCTCGATCATGCGCCGGGCGACGCGCCCGGCGAAGGGCGCCACGACCCGGGACTCCCGGGCGACCGACCGCGCGGCGGCGAGCGCGCCGCGCGCCTGCTCGACCGCGCCTTGCGCCTGCTCGTGCTGCGTCCGGGCGAGGTCGAGCTCGAGCTCGGACGCGGCCTGGCTGGCGGCGAGCGCGTCGAAGCGCTCGTGATTGCGCGCGGCGAGGGTCAGCGCGGCCTCGGCCTGGGCGAGGCCGCCGCTCGCCTGGGCGACCTGGCCGTCGGCGGCGGTGGGATCGATCTCGACCAGCGTCTGGCCGGCGCGCACCTCGTCTCCCAAGCGCACCGGAACCGCGGTGACCAGCGCCATGACACGGCTGGAGACGGCGGCGACGCGGTCGGCCTCGACGGTGCCGGCGAGCTCGGTCTGCGCGGCGCTGGAGAGGCGCTCGGCGGTGGCGAGACGGACGGCGACGGGAGCCGGCGTCGCCGGCGCGGTCGCTTCCGGATGATGTCCGCAGGCGATCGCGGCGGCGATCGGCAACAGGGCGAGTACGGTTCGGGTAGCGGCTCTCAAGTCGGCTCTCCCTCAGGGAGTCGTGGGTGAGGTTGCGGCGGTGTCGGGGGTGGACTGCGGCGCCGGAGCGAGCGCGGACTCGGGCGCGTCGCCGGCAGCGACGGCCAGCCGGAGCTCGTCGAGGTTCGCTTCGGCGCGGGCGACGAGCTCGCGGGTCTCGGCCTCACGCCGGGCGGTGGCGGCGTCGAGGACGTCGAGCGTCTTGACCACCCCGGAGCGGAAGCGCTCCTCGACGATGCGCAGGGCCTCGGCCGCGGCGTCGAGCGCTTCCCGGTCGGTGGCGCGGCGCTCGAGCGCGGTTCGGGCGGCCTCCCAGGCTTGACGGACCTCCAGGCCGATACCGGCCTCGAGGCGCGCCACGTCCTGCTTGCCGGCTTCGGCGCGGGCGCGGGCGGCCTGGACGGCGGCCCGCTTGCGCCCGCCGTCGAACAGGTCGAGCGTGATCCCGGCGTAGACGGAGGTGGATTCGCCGTGATCGCCGAGGAGCCGGTCGTCGGTCCAGTCGTGACGGGCGAGGAGACCGACGCGGGGCAGCCGCTGCGCCTGCAGCGCGCGCGCTTCGAGCTCGCCGGCGGCGAGCTGCCCGCGCGCCGCGGCGAGGTCCGGCCGCGCGTCGGCGCGCGCCAGCCAGGAGGGGAGGTCGCCGCCGAGCGCGGGGGGATCGGGCAGCGGCGCGAGCGCGTAGACGGTGTCCCCGGGATCGCCGAGACGGAAAGCGAGCGCGGCCTGGGCGATGCGCTCGCGGCCCCGCGCCGCGGCGAGCAGGTCGTCCATCCGGGCCAGCTCGACTTGGGCGCGCAGCAGCTCGGAGCGCACCAGCATCCCCTGGTTCGAGTAGGCGCGAGCGAGGTCGACGTGGGCGGCGACGGTGGCGCGGGAGCGTTCGAGCAGCGTCACGTACTCGCGCGCCTGGGCCAGTCCGACCCAGGCTTCGGCCGCGGCGAGCGCCGAGGCGTCCTCGACGCGACGGGTGGTGGAGGCGGCGGCGCCGGCAGCCAGTCGCGCCTGCTCGACGCGGGCGGAGATCTCGCCGCCGGTCCAGATCGGCAGCTCGACCTCGACGCGCGAGATCGCCGTCTCGAGGGTCGCCGGACGGTTCGGGTCCGATGCGACGAAGTCCTGGAAGGAGAAGCGCTCCTGATTCAACTGGAGGGCGAAGGCCTCGGCGGGCGAATCCGTCCGGATCCAGCTCTCCGAGACCCTCACCTGCGGCAGCCGGCTGCCGCGGGCCTGGCGCAGGTCCTGGTCGGCGGCCGCGCCCCGGGCACGGGCCGCGGCCACGTCGAGCGCTTGCGCGCGCGCCCGCGCCATCGCCCCGGAGAGATCGAGGGTCGCGCCGGAGTCGGGTCCACCGGCCGCGGAAGCGCCCGCCGGCACGGCGAGGCTGGCGGCGGCGATCGAGGCCGCAAGAAATCTCTTAATAACCATACGGGAATATACTATCGGAAGCGGTGAGGCCCCTGTCAAGCCCCCGGGAGGCGGCTCCGGATCCGGTAGGCTGGACGACGATGAGACGCCCACCCGGCCGGATCTTCGCCACCGCCGCCGCACTGCCGTTTCTCGTCGCCTTCGCCGCCGCCTGCGGGCGCGCCCCCGACCCGGGCGCACCGCCCGAGGTCGCGACCCCGACCGCGAACCCGGCCGGGCCCGCCGCGCGAGCGCGGCCCGCCGAGGCCGGCGACGACCTGCCCTGGTTCCAGGGGTCGGTGGAGGAGGCCTTCGCCCTGGCCCGGCGCGAGCGCAAGCCGGTCTTCCTCTACTGGGGAGCCGTCTGGTGCCCGCCCTGCCACGCGCTGAGGACGAAGCTGTTCACCCGGCCGGAGTTCCGCTCCCGGATCGCGTCCACGGTGGCGGTCTACCTCGACGGAGACACGGAGCGGGCCCAGATCTGGGGCGAGAAGCTGAAGACCCAGGGCTATCCGACCGTGATCGTCTTCGACCCCGACGGTCACGAGCTCACCCGCCTCGACAGCAGCCTCCCGTTCGCGCAGTACGCGGACGTCCTGTCGCGCGCCCTGGACGCCAGCCGTCCGATCCCGGCGATGCTGGCTGCGGCCGAACGCAACGGCCCCGCCTCGCTCGTTCCCGCGGAGCTCCACCTGCTCGCCTTCTACGCCTACGACCAGGACGGCGTCCTGGCGCTCACGCCGGAGCGCGAGCGGGCGCTGTTCGACCGCTTCTGGCGGGAGACCCCCGCCACGGACCGGGTCGAGAAGAGCCGGTTCCTGGCGCTCGACCTGATGGCTTGGGCCGCGGGCGCGGGCGAATCGCCGGCCGTCGCGCCCTCCGCCGCGGCGCGCGCGGAGATGGCCGCGGCGCTGCCGGCGCTGCTCGCCGACCGCGACCTGCGCGCGGCCAGCCTCGACCTCGTCTTCTACGACGCGGGCGACGTCGTGCGCATGCTCGCGCCCGATTCCGGTCCGGATCGGGACGCTCTGATCGCGGACTGGACCCGGGCCGCGCGCGCGCTCGAGGAGGACGCCCAACTGACCACCGACGACCGGCTGTCGGCGCTGATGCCGCAGATCGAGCTGGCGCGGCTCGCTTCCGGTTCTCCGGAGGGGGCGGAGACGCCGCTGCCCGCAGCGCTCGCCGACCGCGTTCGCGAGCGCGTGCGCTGGGCCGCCGGAGCGGTGCACGGCGAGGACGAGATGCAGGCGGTGATGAGCACCATGACCGACCTGCTCGAGCAGGCCGGGCTGGTCGAGGAGGCCAAGACGCTGCTGGCGGACAAGCTGGGCGAGACGGCGGCGCCTTACTACTTCCGGGGCTGGCTGGCCGGGCTGGAAGCGCGCACCGGTCATCCGCAGGAGGCCGTGGACCAGTATCGCCAAGCGTGGCAGGGGGCGCGCGGCGCGGTCGGCCCGGGCGGTGCGGCCATGACACCGTTCCGCTGGGGATCGAGGTACCTGCATCAGGCGATGAAGCTGACTCCGGACGCTCCGGCGATCGCGACGGACGCCGACACCGTCCTCGACGACCTGCTGGCGAGCCCGGACGCGTTCTCGCTCGGCAACTGGAGTCGTCTCGAAGCGCTCACGGCGGACTTCGAGGCCTGGCGCGGCGCCGACGCCGCGCGCGGCGCGTTGGTGGACCGCCTCGCCGCCAAGGTCCACGCGGTGTGCGCCGGATTTCCGGCCGGTGAGCAGGACTCGCCCGCCGCCCGCTGCGCGGAGCTGTTCGGTCCGAAGACCTGAGCCGCGGCTCAACGCCTCCGCGGCCGCCTCTCGGCACGCGCGCGCAGGGGATCCTCGGGCCAGGCGTGCTTGGGATAGCGCCCGGCCAGCTCGCGCCTCACCGCCGGATAGGTGGTGGCCCAGAAGCTCGCCAGGTCGGCCGTGACCTGCTGCGGCCGCCCGTTGGGCGCCAGCAGGTGGAGCAGGACCGGTACCCGGCCGGAGGCCAGCAGGGGAGTCGCGGCGAGCCCGAACAGCTCCTGGATGCGCGCGGCGAGCACCGGGCGATCCGGATCGGAATAGTCGATCCGGATCCGGCTTCCGGAGGGCACCTCCAGGCGTTCGGGAACATCCCGGTCGAGCGCCCGGCGCACGCGCGGATCGAGCATCCCGAGCAGCGCGTCGGCCAGGGGCCGCCGCCGCAGCTCGGCGAAGGACCGGATCCCGGAGCAGAGGACCGGCAGCGGAGAGGTGAGGAACGCGGCGTCAGGCTCGGGCAGCTCGAGCTCGGGCCGTGCGCGGGAGAGGAAGCGGAGGCGGTCGAGCAGGCCGGAGACGGCGGGATCGTCGAGCGCCAACGCCTGCTCGAGGGCGGCCTTGGCGCGCTCGGCGAGCAGCGCCGAGGCGGCCTCCGGATCCTCGACCGGAACCTCCTTCGCCTCGAGCACCAAGTCCTCGAAGCGAGCCACGGCGCGGGCGACGACACGCTCCCGTGCGTCGTCCCAGACCAGCTCGCGCGCGGCGCTCACCATCTCCGGCGGCAGCCAGTCACGCGCCACCGCCGATGCCACCCGGACCCATCCTTCGGAGCGCGCTCCGGGCCGTCCGGCGTCGACCTCCACGGCGACGAACAGCTCCGCGTCGCGCACGGCGCTCCCGCGCCCCAGCCGGACGCCGCGTCCGCCGACCATCAGCGCCCGCTCGGACCCCGCCTCGCGCCGCCGGCAGAGCCGATCGAGATAGGCCGCCGCCACGGCACGCAGCAGGGCGTCGCCGCGCCCCGGGCCGGACAGAGGCTTCCAGTGATGGGGGTCGGTGGCCCCGATCTCGGCGTGGCGCTTCGCGAGGGAAGACGGCGCTCGGCTCTCGGTGTCGGGCGGCGTTTCCGGTGAGTCGACCGGCAACACGGGGCGACCGCTGGTGCCTTTCCCTTCCATGGAAGCCTTTCCGCTCTTCAACAGACCGAGTATTTGTTTCTGTGCCGCGAAGACGCGCGGGTGGCGCTTCGGGTCGAGGCGATCGAGGCGGTCGAGCAGGTCGGATCGCGTGCCGGCGCGGTGGGCTCCCGTGGCTGGGCGGGTCGGATCGCGGTCGGAGAGCAGCGCGGCGACGAGCGCGGCCTCCTCGGCGACGCCGCGGGCTTCGCCCTCGACGACGAGGCGGCCCAGCCGTGGCGCCAGCGGGAGCGCGGCGAGCCGCCGTCCGAGGGTCGTCAGGCCGTGCCGGTCGAGGGCGCCGAGGTCGCGCAGCTCGCGCTGTGCGCGCTCCAGCCGCTCGGGCTCGGGAGCCTCGAACCAGTCGAACGCGGCCGGATCCGGCTCGCCCCAGGCGGCGAGCTCGAGCACGGCTCCGGCCAGGTCGACGCGGCGGACCTCGGGGACCTCGAAGGGTCGCAGCGCCAGGTCGTCGGCCGCGGTCCAGAGCCGCAGGCAGGTCCCGGGACCTTCGCGTCCGGCGCGTCCCGCGCGTTGCTCGGCCGAAGCGCGCGAGACGCGGACGGTCTCCAGTCGGTCCAGGCCGCTCGCGGGATCGAAACGGAGCCGGCGGACCCAGCCCGAATCGACCACCGTCCCGACGCCTTCCACGGTGACCGAGGTCTCCGCGACATTGGTCGCCAGGACGATTCGACGGCCGGCGCCCCGTCGCAGCGCCGCCTCCTGCTGCTCGACGGCCAGGTCGCCGTGCAGCGGGAGCACGGCCAGGGCGTTCCGGCCAGCGGCGCCCGAGATCTCCGTCTCGGCGTCGCGGATCTCTCGCTTGCCGGGCAGGAAGACGAGCACGTCGCCCCCCTGTTCGGCGAGCGCGCGCCGGCTCGCGGCGGCCACACGCTGCGCCAACGGGCGGTCGTCGACGCGCTCCTCGAGCCGGGTCGTCACGGGGTGGAGGCGTCCGTCGCTGCGGACGACCGGCGCGCCGTCGAGGTAGGCCGCCAGAGGTCCGACCTCCAGGGTGGCGGACATGGCGACCAGGCGCAGGTCCGGCCGGACCTCGCGACGGACGCTGCGGGCCAGCGCGAGCGAGAGGTCGGCGGCCAGGGAGCGCTCGTGGAACTCGTCGAAGAGCAGGACCGAGACGCCTTCCAGCAGCGGGTCGGCCTGGAGCCAGCGCAGGAGAACCCCCTCGGTGGCGAAGACGATCCGGGTGTCGGAGCGGAAGCGGCGCTCGAACCGGATCCACCAGCCGACCTCCCGGCCGACCTGCCAACCCCGCTCGCGGGCGATCCGGTGGGCCGCCGCCCGGGCCGCGACGCGCCGCGGCTCGAGGACGACGACGCGGCCGCCGGACGATGCGGCCGCCAGCGCAGGGGGCACCCGGGTGGTCTTGCCAGCCCCCGGCGGGGCCTGGAGCACCGCGCAGCCGGGGTCGCGGACGGCGGCGAGGAGGCGCGGCAGCGCCTCGTCGACCGGCAGCGGCACGGGCGCGGACATGGAGTGGGCATGGTACCCCCGCGGGGTGCGCCCAGCGCCGGAGCGGCGACTCTGCTATCGTTCATGGCCTCCGGGGAAGCCCCGTCGTCCCCGGCCCGAAACCCACCCGACACCGATCCGAAACCGACCCCGGGGAACGGGAGCACGCGCTCCGTTTCCGCCGACCGACCTCAGGAGTCCGAAGTGAGCCTGTCCGAGCGGACGGACGTCCGCAACCTCGCCATCATCGCCCACGTCGACCACGGCAAGACGACCCTGGTCGACGCCCTGCTCTGGCAGAGCGGCACCTTCCGCGCCAACGAGACCGTGATCGAGCGGGTCATGGACTCGAACGACCTGGAGCGCGAGAAGGGGATCACGATCCTGGCCAAGAACACCGCCGTGCACTGGCGGGGGACGCGGATCAACATCGTCGACACCCCGGGCCACGCCGACTTCGGCGGCGAGGTCGAGCGCACCCTGAAGCTGGTCGACGGCGTGATGCTCCTGGTGGACGCCTCCGAGGGACCGCTGCCGCAGACCCGGTTCGTGCTCAAGAAGGCGCTCGAGGCGGGCCTGCCGCCGATCGTCGTCGTCAACAAGATCGACCGCCCGGACGCGCGTCCGCAGGAGGTCCTCGACGAGATCTACGGCCTGTTCATCGACCTCGACGCGGCCGAGGAGCTACTCGACTTCCCGGTCCTCTACACCAACGCGCGCAAGGGAACCTGCCGGACCTCGCCCGACGGCCCGGAGACGACCCTCGAGCCGCTCTTCGACGAGATCCTGCGCACGGTGCCGGCGCCCCGCTTCGAGCCCGGAGCGCCGCTGCAGTTGCTCGTGACCAGCCTCGACTACGACGACTACGTCGGCCGGCTGGCGATCGGGCGGATCTTCAACGGCTCGGTCCGCAAGGCCGAAGACCTGGCGCACGCGCGGGCGGACGGCACGCTGGCGCCGTTCCGGGCGTCGATCCTCTACGGTTACGACGGGCTGCGCCGGGTGGAGATCGCGGAGGCCGGACCGGGCGACATCTTGGCGGTGGCCGGGATGGAGGAGGTCACGATCGGAGACACGCTGACTTCGCTCGAGGATCCCAGGCCCCTGCCGAGGATCCAGGTCGACGAGCCGACGATCTCGATGATCTTCGCCGTCAACACCTCGCCGATGGCGGGCCGCGAGGGTACCCACGTCACCAGCCGCAAGCTCAAGGAGCGGCTGGAGCGCGAGATCCTGACCAACGTCGCGATCCGGGTCGAGCCGACCGCCACCGCCGAGGCGTTCCAGGTCTCGGGCCGCGGCGAGCTCCAGCTCGCCATCCTGATCGAGATGATGCGCCGCGAGGGCTTCGAGCTCTCGGCGGGCAAGCCCGAGGTCGTCACCCGCACCCACGAGGGGCGGCTCCACGAGCCGGTCGAGATTCTCGTGGTGGACTGCCCCGAGGATTTCATCGGCGTCGTCACCCAGCGGCTGGGCGAGCGGCGCGGCCGGATGATGAAGATGACCAACCACGGGACGGGCCGCGTCCGGATGGAGTTCCGCGTGCCCTCCCGCGGCCTCATCGGCTTCCGCAGCCAGTTCCTGACCGAGACCCGGGGCACCGGCCTGATGAACCACCTGTTCGAGGGCTGGGAGCCGTGGCACGGCGATATCGACCACCGTCCCACCGGAGCGCTGGTCGCCGATCGTCCGGGCCGGGCGACCGCCTACGCGATCGAGAACCTCCAGCCCCGCGGCGAGCTGTTCGTGGCGCCGGGCGACGAGGTCTACGAGGGGATGATCGTCGGCGAGAACGCGCGCGGCAACGACCTCGACGTCAACATCGTCAAGGAGAAGAAGCTCACCAACATGCGCGCTTCCGGCTCCGACGACACGGTCCACCTCGTGCCGCCGCGGACGATGAACCTGGAGCAGGCCCTGGAGTTCATCCGCGAGGACGAGCTGGTCGAGGTCACCCCCAAGGCCTTCCGCCTGCGCAAGCGCATCCTCAAAGCCAACCAGCGCTGATCCCGGTCGCTCGGGCGCGGTCGCCGCGGGCGGTGGAACCCGCGGGCCCCAGGCGACGTATACGAAGCAGGGAACTCTCCCGGGAGGAGGAACCATGCCCGCTTCGCTTCGCCCCCGCGTCCGCCCGATCCGCTTCACCGCCGTCCTTCTCACCGCGGCGCTGGCCGCCGCCACGGGCCGGGCCGACGACGTCCGTCCCCACGCCGGGATGATGCGCTACCCGGACGTTTCGGCGACCCAGATCGTCTTCCTCTACGCCGACGACCTCTGGCTGGCGCCCCGGGAGGGGGGCGTGGCGATCCCGCTGGCGAGTCCGCCGGGAGAGGAGTCGCAGCCGAAGTTCAGCCCCGACGGCAAGACCATCGCCTTCATGGGCAACTACGACGGCAACGTCGACCTCTACACCGTTCCGGTCGAGGGCGGCGTTCCCGTGCGCGTCACCTACCACCCGTCGGTCGAGACGCTGACAGGCTGGACCCCCGACGGGAGCCTGATCTTCTACGGCTTCGGCCGCGGCACCTATCCTCGCGCCTCCGAGCTGTGGACGATCCCGGCGCAGGGCGGGCTGGCCGCCAAGGTCCCCGTTCCGTACGGCGCCAACGGCGCCGTCAGTCCCGACGGCCGCTGGCTCGCCTACACCCTGCACTCGCGTGACCAGCGGACCTGGAAGCGCTACATGGGCGGCATGGCGACCGACATCTGGCTCTACGATCTCGAGACCCACGCCGCGCGCAAGATCACCGACTGGGCGGGTACCGACACCCTTCCCATGTGGAACGGCAAGGACATCGTCTACCTCTCCGACGAAGGACCCACCCACCGGTTGAACCTCTGGCGCTGGAACGCCGCGACCGGCGAGCATCGCGCCCTGACCACGTATTCCGACTTCGACGTCAAGTGGCCGTCGATCGGTCCGGGACCGAACGGCGCCGGGGAGGTCGTCTTCCAGCTCGGACCCGACCTCGACCTGCTCGACCTCGGGACCGGGACGGTGCGGACGGTCGAAATCCGGATCCCCGGCGCCCGCGCGGAACTTCGACCCGTCCGGGTCGAGGTCGCCAAGCTGGCGGAAGACGCCAGCCCGTCGCCGACCGCCCAACGCGTCCTGCTCGAGGCCCGGGGAGACGTCTGGACCGTCCCGGCGGAGCACGGCTCGCCGCGCGATCTGACCCGGACCAGCGGCAGCGCCGAGCGCGAGCCCGCTGGGAGCCCGGACGGCAAGCAGATCGCCTACTTCTCGGACGCCACGGGCGAGTACGAGCTCTACGTCCAGTCCGCGGACGGCGGCGAGCCGCGCCAGTTGACCCACGGCGCGGACCGCTTCCTCTCCCATCCGACGTGGTCCCCGGACTCGAAGAAGATCTCCTACTGGGACCTCTCGGGCACCCTCCGGCTCGCCGACGTCGCGACCGGCACGGCCGTGGCCGTCGACACCGACCGCTGGGTCGGCTTCCCGCCGCCGCGGGTGAGCTGGTCCTCGGACTCGAACTGGATCGCCTACCCGAAGGGTGGCGACCACGGGCTCACGTCGTCGATCTGGCTCTACGACGTGCGCGCGGCCAAGGCGACCCAGGTGACCTCCGGCAACTTCGCAGACGGATGGCCGGCCTTCGACCGCGAAGGCAAGTTCCTCTACTTCACCAGCGCTCGGGAGTTCAGCGACCCGACCTACGAGGACGTCGGGACGACCTTCGTCTACGCGCGTACCGGTCGCGTCTACGCGGTTCCGCTGCGTCGCGACGTCGCGTCGCCGCTGCTGCCGAAGAGCGACGAGGAGAACGGAGCCGCGGCCGAGGAGAAGTCGGGGAAGGACGCGGCCAAGGACGACGCCAAATCGGGGAAGGGCGCGAACGGCAAGGAGGAGAAGGCCAAGGCGCCGGAGCCGGTCGCGATCGACCTCGGCGGCTTCGAAGGCCGGGCGGTCGAGCTGCCCGTGGACCGCGGCAACTTCGCCGATCTCGCGGTGACCGACGAGGGCAAGCTCGTCTACACCCGGCGACCGCCCTCGGGGACCGAGGGCAAAGGGAGCATCGAGATCTTCGATCCGGGAGCCAAGAAGGACGAGGACCGGGTCAAGACGGTGGTGTCCGGCGTCGACTCCTTCCGCATCTCGGCCGACGGCAAGAAGCTCCTGGTCCTCAAGGACCACGACTACGCCCTGGTGGAGCCGAAGCCGGACCAGAAGTTGGATTCCAAGGTCTCGCTCGACGGTCTGGCGGTCACGGTCGACCCGCGCGCGGAGTGGCGCCAGATGTTCGACGAGGCCTGGCGGCTGGAGCGCGACTTCTTCTACGACCCGCACATGCACGGCGTCGACTGGCAGGCGGTCCACGACCGCTATGCGACGATGCTTCCCGACTGTGCCTCACGCCAGGACCTGGCCTACGTCATCCGCGAGATGATCTCGGAGCTCAACGTCGGCCACGCCTACTACCACGACGACGGCCCCGAAGGCGTGCCGAGCGTCTCGGTGGGCATGCCCGGGGCGGACTTCGAGCTGGCGAACGGCGCCTACCGCTTCGCCCGGATCTACCGCGGTGCGCCCTGGGACGCCGATGCCCGCGGCCCGCTGGGCGAGCCGGGGACGGACGTCGCCGAGGGGGACTACCTGCTGGCGGTGAACGGCGTCCCGGTGGACGCGACGAAGAGCCCGTGGGCGGCCTTCCAGGGGTTCGCGGACAAGGTCGTGACCCTGACCGTCTCGAAGCAGCCGAAGCTCGACGCCTCCGCGCGCAAGGTCGTCGTGAAGCTCGCCAAGTCCGAGGTGCCGCTGCGCTACCGGGCCTGGGTCGAGGCCAACCGCCGCCACGTCGAAGAGCGCAGCGGCGGCAAGGTCGGCTACGTCTACGTGCCCAACACCGGCATCTTCGGCCAGGACGAGCTGTTCCGGCAGTTCTACGGCCAGGTCGACCGTCAGGCGCTGATCGTCGACGAGCGCTGGAACGGAGGAGGCCAGGTCCCGACCCGCTTCGTCGAGCTGCTCAACCGGCCGATCGCGAACTGGTGGGCGCTGCGCGAAGGCCTCGACGTGCCCTGGCCCCCGGACGCCCTGCAGGGGCCCAAGGCGATGCTGATCAACGGCCTCGCGGGCTCCGGCGGCGACTACTTCCCGTACTGGTTCCGCAAGGCGGGAGTGGGCAAGCTGATCGGCACCCGCACCTGGGGCGGCTTGGTCGGCTATGGGAGCAGCCCGAGCCTGATCGACGGCGCGATCGTCACCATCCCGACCTTCGCCTTCTTCGAGCAGAACGGGACCTGGGGGATCGAGGGCTACGGGGTGGACCCGGACATCGAGGTGGTGGACGATCCCTCGAAGATGGTCGGCGGCAAGGACGTCCAGCTGGACGCCGCGATCGACTATCTGATGGGCGAGCTCGAGACGCACCCGTTCGTCGAGCCGAAACGGCCGGCCTATCCCGACCGCAGCGGCATGGGCATCCTGCCCCAGGACCACTGAGGCCGGGCGGCGCCCGGCGGGGCCGCGGTCAGGGCGGTGCGGAGACCGCGGCTCCGGCGGCCGGGGCGGAGTGGAGGATCGCGCGGCCGAGCAGCGCGGCGCGTCCCAGCAGCAGCGTCGCGACCAGCGCGAAGATCACGAGGCCCCCGGTCAGCCAGGGGTGCGCAGCGCTGTCGTCGCGCACCAGCAGCACCGCGATCGAGGCGGCGGCGAGCACCGCCATCGCGATGCGGGCGGCCTCGGCGCCCTGCTGGTGGCGCTCGATGCGGTCGGCGGCGACGCCGCCGCGCTCGAGCAGGGCGAGCTTGGCGCGACCGCCGGCCGCGAAGGCGAACAACCCCACCACCGAGGCGCCGAGCAGCAAGCCGAGCCCGAGCCGGCGCAGCCGGTGGCGGTGACGCGCCGCTCCCGCGAGCAGCAGCAGAAACCCCAGGGGAAGTGTCGCGACCGGAATGTAGACGAGGATCTGGTGGATCTGGGGCCAGTTCATGGGCGGATTCGCGACGCCCCGGCCGGGTCGGGGAGCTCGATCGTGCGGGTCTCGAACGGTGGCGTCGGCGTGCGCGGATTAGAGGCCGGCGCATGAGTCTCCCGAAAGCCCCGGCGGGGCAGGGGTGACCGCCCTGCGAGGCGGCCGCGAGCCGCCCGGACGGGCGGGCCGGGCTTGCGCGGAGAAGCGGCGATCGGGGAAGCTCTCGGGCCGATGGCGACCTGGGCGATCGGCGACGTGCACGGCTGCTACCGGTCGCTTTCCAAGCTGCTCTCCGCGGCCGGGATCGCCGCCACCGACCGGCTCTGGTTCGTGGGCGACCTGGTCAACCGCGGGCCGCGGTCGCTCGAGACGCTGCGCTACGTCGCCGACCTCGGCGCTCGCGCCACCGTCGTGCTCGGCAATCACGACCTCCACTTCCTGGCCGTCGCCGCCGGCGTGACGACGTCCCGGAAACGGGACACGCTCGGGGCCCTGCTGGATGCGCCGGACCGCGAGGAGCTGGCCTCGTACCTGACCTCGAGGCCCCTGCTCGTGGCCGAGGAGGGGACGGTTCTCGTCCATGCGGGTTTGCTGCCCGGTTGGACGGTGGCGGAGGTCGAGCACCGGGCGCGCCGGGCAGAAGCCGCGCTCGCGCGTCCGGAGACCGCGCGTCCCTATCTGGCCCGCTACCGGCCGCGAACGGCCGCCGCTCGCGGCGAGGTCGACCCGCTGGACCTGGAGACGATCCGGGTGCTGACCCTGTTGCGGACGGTGGCGGGCGACGGCCGGCCGATCTACGACTACACGGGGACCCTGGGCGGACGACCCGCGGGGAGCTCGGCCTGGTTCGACGCCCCCGAACGGCGCTCGTCCGGTTCCCGCGTCGTCTTCGGTCACTGGGCGGCGCTCGGCCTGATGCTTCGTGAGGACGCCGTGGCGCTCGACACCGGTTGCGCGTGGGGCGGAGCTCTGACGGCGATCCGGCTCGAGGACGGCAGGATCGAGCGGACGGAGAACGTCGATTGAGCGCCGCGCTCCGGCTCGACGGCGACCTGGACGGGCTTCCAGCGACGCGGGAGGAGCTCGAACGGGGGATCCGCGACGGTCTTCAGCTCGGCGGGCAGATCTACGTCTCGCGCTCCGGCGGGATGGTGGCGGACGCGGCGTTCGGCGAGGTCCGGCCGGGGGTGGCGTTGACCCGCGGTCACCGGATGCTCTGGCTCTCCTCGACCAAGCCGCTGGCGGCGCTGGCGGTGGTCGGCCTGTGGGAGGCAGGGAAGCTGGAGCTCGACGACCCGGTGGCCCGCCACGTCCCGGAGTTCGCCGCCGGCGGCAAGCAGGGCGTGACGATCCGCCACCTGCTGACTCACACCGCCGGCATCCGGATGCTCGAGACGGGATGGCCCGGGAGCGAGTGGTCCGAGATCGTCGCCCGCGTCTGCGCGCGCAAGCTGGAGCCGGGTTGGGTTCCCGGACGCAAGGCGGGCTACCACCTGGCATCGAGCTGGTTCATTCTCGGCGAGCTGGTGCGCAGGCTCTCGGGCCGTCCGTTCGAGGTCTGGGTGCGCGAGAGCCTGCTCGAGCCGATCGGCGCGGTCGACTGCTGGGTCGGGATGCCGCGCGAGCGCTGGCTGGAGGAGCGGAACCGGATCGCGCCCATGTACGCCATCGGCGACGGCCCGCCGCGGGAGCTCCCGTGGCTGGGCGAGCGCCATCTGACCGTCTGCTCGCCCGGGGCCAACGGCGTGGGACCGCTCTCCCAGTTGGCGCGCTTCTACCAGATGTTGCTGGCGGGCGGCGTCCTGGACGGCAGGCGGTATCTGTCGCCTCAGGCGGTCGAGGCCATGGTCGCGCGACACCGGGTGGGCCTGCTCGATCACACTTTCAAGACCCGGCTCGACTGGGGGCTCGGCGTGATCGTCAACTCCGCGCACTACGGCGACCCGCGGGCGCCCTACGGCTACGGGCCCCACGCCGGGCCGCGGACCTTCGGCCACAGCGGGGCGCGCAGCTCGGCCGCGTTCGCCGATCCCGACGCGGGCGTGGTCGTGGCGCTGGCGGTCAACGGCCTCCCCGGAGACGAGGTGCATCGCGCCCGCTTCGAGCGCCTGACGGCAGCGATCTACGAGGACCTCGGACTGGCGACCTCGAATCGAGGCGAAGCGGGCGGATGAAGAACGGCCCCGCCCCGGAGAGGGGCGGGGCCGTCGGCCACCGGCGGGAGCCGGCGCCGGTTCAGAACCGGTATCGCAATCCGAAGCGGTAGGTCCGCTGCGGGGTGAACGCGGCGCCCCGGCTCAGGAAGTCGGGGTTGGTCGCGGTGGCCCGCGGATCGGTCAGCTGCTGGGTGGGGTCGAGCGACGTGCCGTTGTGCATCAGGCCGCCGTCGCCGTTGCAGTCCGCCGCGGGGATCCCCGCGCACGGAGCCTGCGAGTCCAGGTTGTAGCGCTGATCGTAGTTGGTGATCGCCTGCCGGTCGAGGACGTTGAAGACGTCCAGCAGGACCTGGAGCTCGTGGTCGCCGATCTTGAACGGATAGCCGACGTGGACGTCCGCCTCGTAGTCCGAGGGATTGCGGCCCAGCGAGCCGCGCGGCGTCAGGAAGTACTCCCAGTTGCTGTAGGCGAAGGAGTAGCCGTAGGCGGTCAGCGGTGTCCCCGATCGCCAGTAGGCCGACAGACCGAAGTTGAGGCCGTCGAGGGCGCCGCTCTGGAGGGTGTAGCTGCCGTTGACCTTGACCGTGTGGGTGCGGTCGTTGGACAGCTTGCCGTCGGCGTTGATCAGGAAGTCCGCGTAGTCGAACGCCGAGTTGATGTTGGGGTCGAGCTGGCCGGTCGACGCCTGGAACGTGCCGTCGTAGTTGCCGTCGAGCTTCGACCACAGGTAGCTGGCATAGAGCTGCCAGCCGTTCGAGTAGCGCTTGCGCAGATCGAGCTCGACGCCCTTGTACGTGCGCTTGGCCTTCGGCGCCGGAGCCTCCGTGTAGTCGTAGAAGGTCACGGTCTTGCCGATCCCCTCGCCCGGGTTGGCGATGAAGTAGTTGCCCTGGCTGAGAATGAGGAAGTCCTCGATCACCCGGCCCAGGTCACGGTAGGTGCCCTGGATGCCGACGGAGAAATTCGGCGCGATCTCGTACTCGTAGCCGAGCAGGACCTCGTCGATGTACTGACCCTTGAGGTTGGGATCGACCGGCTCGGTGGCGCCGCCGAGCAGCGACGAGCGGAAGCCGGTCGTCGCGTCGGGCTGGCGGTTGTCGGGGTTGGGGTCGAAGTTGTAGCAGAAGCACAACGTCTCGCCGCCGAACGCGCGCACGTTGATGTCGAGCGGGATCGACTCGTAGTAGCGGCCGTACGAACCGAACACCTTGGAGCGGCCGTTCGACAGCGGATCCCACACGACCTGGAGCCGCGGCGAGTAGTTGTCGTTGATCTTGATCGCCGTGACGCCGCCGGCGCCGTCGACCTCCTGCTCCTCCCAGCGCATCCCGATGTTCAACGTCAGGTTGGAGAGCGGCTTCCAGGAAGCCTGCGCGTAGGCCGAGGTGTTGATCGACTCGGGTTCGACGTGGAGAGGAAGCAGGGGCTGCCAGGTGGCCGAGTTGGTGGGGTCGAAGCCCGGAGCGAAGGGATCGACGTAGTAACGGTGCCGGTAGACGAGCGGACCGCCGGGCGTGGTGCGGTTGTTGAAGATGTAGATGCGCTGCCCGGCGCCGCCGTTGTACCGGTCGGTGTTGACCTTGACCTGCTCGCGGTCGCTGCCGAACTTGACCTCCAGCTTGCTGCCGAAGAACTTCGACACGTCGGCCTTGAGGACGTCGCGCGTGTTCGTCTGGTTCTCGTAGTAGCCGAAGCCGCCCGCGACCGGGAAGGGCGTCGCTCCCGTGCGGTCGATGTAGAGCGGGATCTCGGTGCCGGGACCGGAGAACGTGCTCTTGTCCTCGTGGTGTCCGGCCAAGCCCTCGAGAACCCACGACGAACCCACGACGCCGTCGTAGCGCAGCAGGTAGTCGTCGCTCCCGGTCTCGTTCTTGCCCCTGAACGAGTCGGTGGGACCGGCGATCGGAAACACGGCGCCGTCCACTGTGGACGGGTCGCCGATGACCGACAGGGCGAGGCTGTTGTTGGGGTTCAGGCGCCAGGTCAGCTTGCCGGAGTAGAGATCCGTGGTGGTGTCGGTCTTGATGGTCGAGCCGATGGGCGGGGGCGCCTCGAAGCCTGCGACGGTGGCGATGCTGCGCACGACGTCGTTCTTGTTCGTGGTCTGCTGGCGGTCGTACGCGCTGAAGAACCAGAGCTTGTCCTTGACGAACGCACCACCGAGCGAGAAGCCGTAGTCGTACTGGCTGTCGAGACTGGCGACGGTGGCCTGCGTCTGAGGCGTTTCCGGGGCGGTCGAGTTGTCGTTCGCGTTCTCGTAGAAGCCGAAGACGTTGCCCTCGAACTGGTTGCCGCCGGACTTCGTGATGGCGTTGATCAGGCCGCCGGTCAGGCGTCCGTACTCCGCCGGCAGGCCGCCCGTCTTGACCTCGACCTCCTGGATGAAGTCGAAGTTGAGCGTCTTGCCTTCGGTCCCGAGACGGCCGCTGGTGGTGTTGAGCCCCTCGATGACGTACTGGTTCTCGGCTCCGGTCGAGCCGTAGAAGCTGGTTCCGGCGGCGTCCTTGGCGGCGCCGGTCGCGATCTGCGCGACGGCGTAGAAGTCGCGGGCCAGCGGCAGGCGGTCGAAGGTGTCGCTCGAGACGCTGACTCCCGACGTCACCTTGCTGGTGTCGACGACCGGGGCTTCGCCGAGGACCGTGACCTCGCCGCCGAAGGCGGCGGTCATGGTCAGGTCGAGCGCCACGGTGCGGTCGATGCCGACCTTGATGTCGCGTTGCTCGACGGTGTTGAAGCCATCGAGCGCCGCGGTCACGACGTAGACGCCGGGGGGCAGGTTGACCAGCCGGAACGTGCCGTCGGAGGCCGAGCTCGCCTGGGCTTGGCCGGGGAGCTCCGCGCCCGTGGCGACGACGGCGACGCCGGGCAGGGCCGCGCCGGTGTCGTCGTGGATCCGCCCCTCGATCCGCCCGGTGGTCTGGGCGGCGAGCGCGGTCGCCACCAGCCACGCGGCTGCGGCGAGGAGACTTGCGGGATTCCGTTTCATCCTCTGTCCTCCTTCGTGTCGTTGTCGCACGCTCCGCCCGAGCGCCTGGGCCCGCCCGCTGTCCGGAGGTACTGACGTGGCGCTAGCGCAAGCGGCGTACCCGGTTCGTCCGCGATCCGGCGAGGTCGTCGCAAACGCAGCTTTCACAGTAGGTTGAGGGTGGAAGTCGCGGGCACCGGAAGGCGGCGGGACGGGCGCCGATCCGGGGCGCCGGAGCGATCCGGCGAACGCCTGGAGCGACTGGCGCCGGCCGTCGCCCTCGGGGGGCGAACCGCATTCCCGCTGCGGCGGACCGTCGGCGCGGGGTCGAGGCGTCCCGGGCGCGGGACGAAGCGGACGGCGGGCGCCGGTGTCGGGGTCTCCTGCTACAATCCCTGCACGTGAGTGCCGACGCGCCCGTTACACCGCGGATCCTGCCGCGCGCCGAGCATCCCGTCTCCCGCCAGAGCATCGCGAAGGAAGCTCTCAAGGTGATGTACCGGCTCTCGGGCGCCGGACATCTCGCCTACATGGTCGGCGGCAGCGTTCGCGACCTGATGCTCGGCCGG
The DNA here is from genome assembly GCA_963781755.1 of uncultured Acidobacteriota bacterium. GTDB lineage: Bacteria > Acidobacteriota > Thermoanaerobaculia > Multivoradales > JAGPDF01 > JACTMI01. The sequence goes on along the minus strand of CAWAGZ010000007.1, from coordinate 58,799 downwards.
ACGCCGAAGGACTTCGACGTGGCGACCGACGCGAGGCCGGGAGAGATCCGTCGCCTGTTCCGCAACTCGCGGGTCATCGGTCGGCGATTCCGCCTCGTCCACGTCCTGTTCCGCGACGAGGTCGTCGAGGTCTCGACGTTCCGGAGGGAACCGGATCCGGCGGAGCAGCGCGGCGATTCTCCCGACGATCTCCTGATCACCAGCGACAACGCTTTCGGCAACCCCGAGCAGGACGCCTGGCGGCGGGACTTCACGGTCAACGCTCTCTTCTACAACATCGCCGACTTCACGATCATCGACTGGGTCGGGGGAGTGGACGACCTCCAGCACCGGACGATCCGCGCCATCGGAGACCCGGCGGTGCGCTTCCGGGAGGACCCGGTGCGGATGATGCGAGCCTGCGAGCTCGCGGGCCGGCTCGGCTTCGGCGTCGAGTCGCGAACGCAGGCCGCCATCCAGGAGCTCGTGGGGGAGATGGCCAAGGCCTCGCCGGCCCGGGTGACCGAGGAGCTGATCGAGCTGCTGCGCTGCGGCAGCGCGGGACCGTCGCTGCAGTGGATGCTGGACCTCGGGTTGCTCGGCGTCATCCTGCCGGAGGCCTACGCGATGGTCCAGGCGGGGGAGCGGGGCCTGGGCGACTTCGGACAGATCCTGCCGGTGCTCGACCGCAAGATCGCCGCCGGACGCAAGGCGTCGGACGGCGCCCTGCTGGCGGCGCTGCTGCTGCCGACCGTGCTGCTCCGACGCTACGACGTCGAAGCGGCGGCGCAACGATCGATGCGCCGCAAGGAGCTCCACGACATGGTCCGCGACGTCACCGGGCCGTTCCTCGTCCGGCTCTCGATCTCGAAGGAGCGCACCCGGCAGATGCTGGAGGCGCTGGACGGCTTCCTGCGCCTGTGCGAGCCCCATCGCAACGGCGCCGAGCGGGTCCGGGTCGCGGCGAAGCCCTTCTTCGCCGATGCGCTCTGGCTGTTCGAGCTGCTCGCCGAGGCGACCCGGGAAGGCTTCCAGGAGTTGGCGCAGTGGCAGGCGGCCGCCCGGCGGCGTCCAGTCCTTCCGGGTGGTGCGCAACCGACGCTCGCGCGCGACGATAGCCAGGACGAAGACCAGGTCGAGCGCCGTCGACCGTCTCGACGCCGCCGGCGCGGACGCAGAGGCTCTTGACGTCGGCGGTCCGCTCGCGAGCCGCGATCCGAGGCGCGTCGTCGCTGGGGGTCCGGGTTAGGATCCGCCGGGCAAGGAGAACGAGATGAGAGCTGTTTCCAGACTCCGCACGGCCGTGGGACTCAAGGTCCTCATGGCCGTGTCGGGGATCGTCCTGTTCGGATTCGTCCTCGCGCACATGGCGGGGAATCTCCACCTGTACCAGGGCGCCGAACGGATGAACGCCTACGGCGAGTACCTCCGCGAAGTGGGGGCGCCGGTGCTCGGGCGGGGCGAGGCGCTCTGGATCTTCCGAATCGTGCTGCTCGCGGCGGTCGGGGTCCACCTCTGGGCGGCCTGGGTGACGACCCGGCAGAGTTGGGCCGCCCGGCCGCGCGACTACGTGAAGAGGGCCGCGGTCGATGCCTCCTACGCCTCCCGGACGATGCGCTGGGGCGGCGTGATCATCCTCCTGTTCGTCCTCTACCACCTGGCCGACCTGACGTTCGGATGGGCGAACCCCGCGTTCCAGCCGGGGCACCCGTACGAGAACCTCGTCGCCAGCTTCCAGCGCTGGTGGATCGCCGGGCTCTACGTCGTGGCCAATCTCGCGCTCGGGCTCCACCTCTACCACGGCCTCTGGAGCCTGTTCCAGTCGCTGGGCTGGAACAACCCCAAGTTCAACCGATGGCGGCGGCACTTCGCGACGCTGTTCGCCTGGGTGGTGACCGTCGGGAACGTTTCGTTCCCGGTCGCGGTCTGGATGGGATGGGTGAAGTGATGACGCTCGATGCCCGCATTCCCGAGGGTCCCATCGAGGAGAAGTGGGACAACGCGAAGTTCCGGATGAAGCTGGTCAATCCCGCGAACAAGCGGCGGTTCAAGGTGATCGTGGTCGGCTCGGGGCTCGCCGGGGGCTCCGCGGCGGCCTCGCTCGCCGAGCTCGGGTACGACGTCGAGTGTCTCTGCTTCCAGGATTCGCCCCGGCGCGCCCATTCGATCGCCGCCCAGGGCGGGATCAACGCCGCGAAGAACTACCAGAACGACGGCGACAGCGTCTACCGGCTCTTCTACGACACGGTCAAGGGCGGAGACTTCCGCTCGCGCGAGGCCAACGTCTATCGGCTGGCGCAGGTCTCGTCCAGCATCATCGACCAGTGCGTGGCGCAGGGAGTTCCCTTCGCGCGGGAATACGGCGGCACGCTCGCCAACCGGTCGTTCGGTGGCGCCCAGGTGTCGCGCACTTTCTACGCCCGCGGCCAGACCGGCCAGCAGCTCCTTCTCGGCGCCTACCAGGCGCTGGCGCGTCAGATCGACCGCGGCCAGGTCCGGATGTTCCCGCGCACGGAGATGCTCGACCTGGTCGTCGACGAGGGTCGCGCGCGCGGCATCGTGGTGCGCGACCTGATCACGGGCGAGATCCGCCGCCACGCGGCCCACGCGGTGGTCCTCGCGACCGGCGGCTACGGCAACGTCTTCTACCTGTCGACCAACGCCAAGGGCTCGAACTGCACCGCCGCCTGGCGGGCCCACCGGCGCGGCGCCTACTTCGCCAACCCCTGCTTCACGCAGATCCACCCGACCTGCATCCCGGTGTCGGGCGACTACCAATCGAAGCTGACGCTGATGTCGGAGTCGCTGCGCAACGACGGTCGCATCTGGGTGCCGAAGCAGAAGGGCGACGGGAGACGCGCCGCGGAGATCCCCGAAGCGGAGCGCGACTACTACCTGGAGCGCCGGTATCCGGCCTTCGGCAACCTGGTTCCCCGGGACATCGCCTCGCGCGCGGCCAAGCAGGTCTGCGACGAAGGGCGCGGCGTGGGCCCCGGAGGCCTCGGCGTCTTCCTCGACTTCTCGGACGCGATCCGGCGCGTGGGCCGGGAGGTCATCGAGGAACGCTACGGAAACCTGTTCGAGATGTACGAGAAGATCACCGGCGAGGATCCGTACACCATGCCGATGCGGATCTACCCCGCCGTTCACTACGCCATGGGTGGACTGTGGGTGGACTACCAGCTGATGTCGACCGTCCCCGGGCTCTTCGTTCTCGGCGAAGCCAATTTCTCCGACCACGGGGCGAACCGCCTCGGTGCGTCGGCGTTGATGCAGGGGCTCGCCGACGGATACTTCGTCATTCCGTACACGATCGGCGACTACCTCGCCGGGCATTTCGGCGAGAAGCTCACGACCGACAGCGCGGCGTTCGGCGAGGCGGAGGAGGGCGTGCGCAACCAAGTCACCCGCCTGCTCTCGATCCGCGGCAAGCGCACGGTGGATTCGTTCCATCGCGAGCTCGGTCAGTTGCTGTGGCAGCAGTGCGGGATGGCGCGCTCCGCCGACGGGCTCCGGTCCGCCCTGCAACGGATCCCCGAGCTGCGCCAGGAGTTCTGGAGCGACGTCAACGTCCTGGGATCGGGCGAGACGCTGAACCAGTCGCTGGAGAAGGCCGGACGCGTGGCCGACTTCCTCGAGCTCGGGGAGCTGCTTTGCCGCGACGCGCTGCATCGGAACGAGTCCTGCGGCGGCCACTTCCGCGAGGAGTACCAGACTCCGGAAGGAGAGGCGAAGCGCGACGACGAAAGGTTCATGTACGTCGCCGCTTGGCAGTGGACCGGCGAGGGAAGCGCGCAACAGCTGCACAAGGAGCCGCTCGAGTTCGAGCACGTCAAGCCGTCCCAGAGGAGCTACAAGTGATGAAGCTCACGCTCCACATCTGGCGCCAGCCCGGACCCGAAGCCGCGGGCCGCCTGGTCCGGTACGAGGTCCCGGACGTCAGCGAGCACATGTCGTTCCTCGAGATGCTCGACGTCCTGAACGAGAGATTGATCGGGAAGGGCGAGGAGCCGGTGGCGTTCGACCACGACTGCCGGGAGGGGATCTGCGGCTCCTGCGGCTTCATGATCGAAGGTGTGGCGCACGGCCCGATGCCCACGACCACCGTCTGCCAGCTCCACATGCGTCACTTCCACGACGGCGACGAGCTGACGCTCGAGCCGTGGCGGTCGAAGGCCTTTCCGGTCGTCCGGGACCTGATCGTCGACCGCAGCGCATTCGACCGGATCATCGCGGCCGGCGGCTACGTCTCGGTGAACGCCGGCTCGGCGCCGGACGGCAACGCGCTCCCGGTGGGCAAGGACGAGGCCGAGACGGCGATGGACGCGGCGCAATGCATCGGTTGCGGGGCCTGCGTCGCGCAGTGTCCGAACGGCGCGGCGCAGTTGTTCACCGCAGCGAAGGTCTCCCATCTCGCGTTGCTCCCGCAGGGGCAGGCAGAGCGGTGGGGCCGCGCCACCCGCATGGTGGCGCAGCTCGAGCGGGAAGCCTTCGGGAGCTGCACCAACTACGGCGAGTGCGAGGCGGTGTGCCCGAAGGGGATCTCGGTCGACTTCATCGCGCGGATGAACCGCGACTGGATCCGCTCCGCCGTCCGGGGCGGGCGCGAGACGCGCCGGAGCGGCACCGGCTGACACGCGGGCCCCGGGTCGTCGGCGCGGTATCGCGCCGGTGGCCGGGAGCGCGCCGCCCCCGCCCATGATCGTCGAGTCTCCAGCCGCCTTCCGGGCCGCCGTCGCCTCCGGCGTCTTCCCGGAGCTCCCCCGGGCCACCGCCCGGGCCGCGCTGCTGGTCCGTCCCGACGGCTTCCGGCTGGCGGAGGAGTCGAGGTCCGACAACCGCTACATGGCGGCGGGCTCGACGGTCTCCGAGGAGCGCGCCCGGTCGGAGCACGCCGAGCTGGCGTCGGCGATCTCCGGGTCGCTCGCGGTGCGCATCTTCGACGGCGCCCCGGAGACTCCGGACGCGGTGTTCCCGAACAACGTCTTCGCGACCGTCGAAGGCCGCGCGGTGATCGGACGCATGCGCCACGCGGTGCGCCGCCGGGAAGCCGAGCGCGCCGACATCCGCCGCTACCTCGGCGACGAGCTCGGCTACGAGGTCGTGGACCTGTCCCACCGCGACGGCCTGGTCGCGGAGCTGACCGGGCCGCTCGTCATCGATCGCGCGCGCGCGATCGGCTTCTGCGGCCTGAGCGAGCGCTGCGACCGCGCGGGCGCCCAGGCCATGCACGAGGCGCTCGGCCTCGAGCTGACCTTCGTCTTCGACCTCGCCGCCGGCGAATATCACACCAACGTCTTCATGGCCGTGCTGGCGGGCCGGGGTCTGGTGCTCCACGAGGGCTCCTTCCGCGACCCTGCGGTGCCGGCGGCGATCGCGGAGGTCTACGGCGACCGGGTGCTCCGGCTCTCCGACGAGGAGAAGGCGGCGTTCGTGGGCAACTGCATCGCGCTCCGACCGGACGAAGTGTGGATGAGCACGCGGGCCGCGGCCGCGATGCGACCGGCGAGCCGGGACGCCCTCCGGGCCTGGGGGTTCGAGGTCCGGTCCGTGGCGCTCGACGAGATCGAGAAGGCGGGGGGCAGCCTGCGCTGCTGCGTCGCCGAGGTCTTCTGAGACCGTGGCCCGGATCCCCGCCTCGGAGATCGAGCTCACCTTCCAACGCTCCTCGGGGCCCGGCGGCCAGAACGTCAACAAGGTCGAGACGGCGGTGCGCCTGCGCTTCGACGTCCGCGGCTCCCTGGCGATCGACGAGGCGACGAAGCGGCGACTCCTGACGTTGGCAGGGAGCCGGGCGACGGCCGCGGGAGAGATCGTGCTGATCGGGCGCCGGTTCCGCACCCGGGAGGCCAACCGGAAGGACGTCGTGGCGCGGCTCGAGAACCTGGTCGCCCGGGCGGCGGTGGCGCCGCGCCGACGCCGGCCGACGCGGCCGGGAAAGGCGGCGAAGGTGCGCCGCCTGGAGGCCAAGACCCGCCTGTCGCGCAAGAAGCGGGCGCGGAGCGAGCGGCCCGAGCCGGAGACGTGACCCCGGCCGTCAGCCGCCCAGGACGCCCTTCTTGAAGTCCGCGCCGGGGTCCGGCTTCGGGCCGATCCAGCAGCCGAGCAGCGCGTCGGCGAACGGCTTGCCCTCGATGGTTCCACGGAGGGTGCCGTCGAAGGCGATCTCGGTCCCCTTCCCGGGCCGGTAGGTGAGCAGGAGGACCGAGCCGTCGTGGACGTCCTGCATCAGCGAGCAGAGGCGCTCGAAGTCCGCCTGGACGTCGGCTCCGGCCCCCGGCGCGTTGGCCGCGAGGCCGTCCTTCCAGCCGTTGCACAGCTGGCCGGACGAGACGTTGCGCAGGAAGTGCATCGACATCCTGCGCGTGACGTCGGCGCCGAGAACCTTGGCCGGGTCGCTCTCACGCTCGGGCAGGTAGAGGCCGCCGACGTAGACCTTGAAGAAGTACTTCGACCGCAGCGCGGCGCCGTCGAGGACGAGCTGCGCGTCGTCGACGGTGATCGTGTCGTCGAGGCTGACGCCGGCGACGGTGGCGGCACGGAGGGGGGTGTAGGCGAGGCACGCGGCAAGCAGGGCCACGATGGCGAGACGGATTCTCATCGTTCCTCCTCGGCTCGGCGACAGCCGCGACGGCGGCGTCTGCGGTAGTCTAGCCTGCGGAGGCCCCGGACAGGCACGTCATGCGCGGACAGGAGCGCTCGGACGAGACGCTCGCGGTCGAGGCACGGGGCGGCTCCGAGGAGGCGTTCCGCGAGCTCGTCGAGAGATTCCAGGCCCCGGTCTTCAGCCTGCTCGTGCGGATCGTCCGCCGGCCCGAGCTGGCGGAGGACCTGGCCCAGGAGAGCTTCGTCAAGGCCTGGAGGGCGCTGGATCGGTTCGACGCCTCGCGCAAGTTCTCGAGCTGGCTGTTCAAGATCGCCCACAACACCGCGCTCGACGCGCTGCGCCGGCGCGACCCCGACCCCCTTTCCCTCGACGGCCCGCCGGCCGCGGGAGAGCCGGTCCACGAGCTGCCGGCCGATCCGCGGGCCGAAGACCCCCTGGAGCGCACGCTCGGACGCGAAGCCGGACGTCTGCTGGAAGGCGCGATCGCCGAGATGCGCCCGGCCTACCGCGAGATCCTCCTGCTGCGCTTCTCCGAAGGCCTCTCCTACGAGGAGATCGCCGAGGTGACGGGGGCGCCGCTGGGTACGGTGAAGGTCCATCTCTACCGGGCCCGGCAGGACCTGGCCCGGCGGCTCCGGGAGGCCGGCCTGGACCTGGCCGGAGGGCGTGGGGAGCGAAACTCCGGGGGCCCGGGCGCGTAGGGCGGAACGGGAGACGAGATCGATGAACCGCCTGCCACGACCCAGACGACCCGAGCCGCCCGGCCCCGACCCCGGGGCCGAGGCCGCGTGGGTCGCGCTGTTCGCCGAGCTGCCGCATCTGCAGCCCTCGGCGGGCTTCGCCTCGCGGGTCGTGGCCCGGCTCCCGCGGCGTCGGTCCTGGCTGGCCTTCCCGGCGGTCCGGGCCGCGCTGGTCGCCGCGCTGGTGGTGATGGCCGTTTCCGCCGCCGTCCTGCTGCCCCTGGTCGGGCCGGTGGCATCGCTGGTCCGGCCGAGCGGCTTCCCCGGGCTCGTCATCGCGGGAATCACCGCCCTGACCACCCGGTTCGCCGCGGGGCTCGCGGCCTGGATTCCGATCGAATCCGCGGCCCGGGTCTGCGGCCGGCTCCTGCTCGAGCCGCGCCTGTTGCTGCTCCTCGTCGTCCAGTTCGCGATCGCGGTCCTGGCCCTCCGGGGTCTGGTCCGGATCGTCGCTTCGCAAAGGAGCTTCGTGCATGTTCCGCGCTGATCGTTCCCTGCGCTCCGTCGCCTGGGCCCTCCCGGCCCTGGCTCTGCTGCTCGGCAGCCTGGCGGTTCCCGCCCCTTCGTGGGCCGGACCCGCCGACGAATCCGCGCCGGCGGCCCCGGCCCGTCCTTCGGCGGACGGCCAGGCCCTGCTCGAGCGCTACACCGCCCAAGCCCTGACCGACGCCGTGCTCCTGCGGCCCCGCGAGGAGGGCTCGGCCGTCCGGTCGATCGAGATCACCGCCGACGGCGAGGTGCTGGTCAACGGCAAGCAGTTCGACGAGGCCGAGGTCCGGGACTTCCTGGGCGACGACGGCGGCCGGCTCGTCGCGCTCTCGCAGCTCGACTTCGACCAGCTCCGCCTGGCCCTGGGAGTGGCCCCCGAGACGCCGCGGTCCGAGGCTCCGGAAGCTCCGGGCGTCCGCGGGGTGCCGCCGGTGCCGCCGGTCCCGCCGGTTCCGCACGTTCCCAAGGTGCGCGTCCGCTCCTCGCGGGACGATCGCGTCTCGTTCGGCAACTCGGTCCACATCGCCGAGGACGAGTCGGCCCGCGACGTCGTCTGCATCGGCTGCTCGATCACCATGGACGGCGAAGCCTTCGGAGACCTGGTCGCCGTCGGCGGCAGCGTGTCGGTGACCGGTCTGGCGCATGGCGACGCCGTCGCCATCGGCGGCAGCGTCGACGTCGGCAGCGACGCCGAAGTGGACGGCGAGACGACCGCGGTGGGCGGCACCGTGAACGTCGAGGAGGGGGGCCAGGTTCACGGCGGCCGCTCCTCGGTCGGGATCGGCGAGTCGCTGCGGCACGGACTGCACAAGAAGGACTGGAGCGTCTGGGCGCTCCCGTTCGGGGTCTTCAGCGACACCGCCAAGCTGGTCCGATCGATCTTCCGGACCGGCCTGCTGACGCTGCTCGGCGTCCTCGCCTTCCTGCTCTTGCGGCCGGCCATCGACCGCGCCGAGCGGCGCGCCACGGTGGAGCCGTGGAAGGCGGTATTCGCCGGCCTGCTGCTCCAGCTCCTGTTCTTCCCGGTGCTGCTCCTGGTGACCGTGCTCCTGGCGGTCTCGATCATCGGAATTCCGCTGCTCGCGCTCGTACCGGTGGCCGTGCTGGCCTTCCTCGTCGCGGCGCTGATGGGATTCGTCGCCGTCGCCCACGCCGTCGGCTCGTGGATCGAGCGGCGCCGCGGCCGCGCCTTCTCGAGCGGCGTGCTGGCGGTGGTGGTCGGGATCCTGCTGATCCAGGCGACGGGTCTCGTGGGACGTGTGGTCGCTCTGCCGGGAGGCGTCTTCGGCGCCCTCGGGTTCGCGCTCGTCGCGCTCGGCTTCTTCCTCAAGTACGCGGCGTGGACGGTGGGGATGGGGGCGATGACTCTGACCGCTCTGGGACGGGACTGGCGGCGCGGGGCCCCCGAGGCCGCCGCCGCGCCGCGGCTCGAAGAGGGATCCGGGCCGGACGAGGAGGAGCCCGTCGCGGCCGAGCCCCCGCCGCCCCCGCCCCCTCCGGACGAAGAGGACGAGCCGCGGTACTGAGCCCGTTCCAGACAGCTGAACGGTACCTCCCCGGGCCGGCGCCCGCTGCGGCGTCGGCCCGGTAGACTTCCCCGGCGATGAGCCCCGGAGAACGCAAGGCGGCGCGCCGCGCCAGCGAGCTGCGCCGCTACCTCCACCGCCACCAGGAGCTCTACGACCGCGGGATCCCGGAGATCTCCGACCGGGAGTTCGACCACGCGATGTCCGAGCTGGCCGGGATCGAGGCCGCCCACCCGGAGCTCGCGACCCCCGACAGCCCGACGCTGCGCGTCGGCGGCGCCCCGGTCGAAGGATTCGAGCCGGTCCGGCACGAGCCGCCGATGCAGTCCCTGGACAACACCTACTCCCTCGCCGAGGTCGGCGAGTGGATCGGCCGGCTCCGTCGTCTGGAGCCCGACGCCGACCTCTCGTTCGTCGCCGAGCTGAAGGTCGACGGCGTCTCGATCTCGCTGCTCTACGAGGACGGCGTCCTGGTGCGGGGAGCGACGCGCGGCAACGGGCAGGTCGGCGACGACGTCACGGCCAATCTGAGGACCATCCGCTCGCTGCCGCTCCGGCTCCGGGGGCGGCCGCCCGGGCGGCTCCTGGTGCGCGGGGAGGTCTACCTCCCCAAGACCTCCTTCCGCCGGCTGAACCGCGACCGGGAGGCGGCGGGGCTGCCGCTGTTCGTCAATCCGCGCAACGCCGCGGCGGGAGCGATCCGCCTCCTCGACAGCCGGGAGGTCGCCGCGCGGCGGCTCGCGGCGGTCGTCTACCACCTCGCCGACGGACCGCAGCCGGAGACGCACTCCGACGTCCTGCGCCGGCTCGAGAGATGGGGGCTGCCGGTCCACGACAGCTGGCAGCGGTGCCCGGATCTCGCCGCGGTCGAGAGCTACGTCGAGAAATGGCGGGAGCGCCGCCGGGAGCTCGACTTCGAGACCGACGGCGTGGTGCTGAAGATCGACGACCTCGCGCTGCGCGGGAGCCTGGGCTCGACCGCCAAGTCCCCGCGTTGGGCCGTGGCCTACAAGTACGAGCCCGAGCGGGTCGAGACCGTCGTGCGCGGCATTGCCGTGCAGGTCGGCCGCACCGGCGTGCTCACCCCGGTTGCCGAGCTCGAGCCGGTGTTCGTCGGCGGCACCACGGTCCGCCGCGCCACGCTCCACAACTACGAGGACCTGGCGCGCAAGGACGTGAGGGTCGGCGACACGGTCCGTCTCGAGAAGGGCGGCGACGTCATCCCCAAGGTGGTCGAGGTCGTCGTCGAGCGCAGACCTCCAGAGGCGACTCCGTTCGAGATGCCCGAGCGTTGTCCGGAGTGCGGCGAGCCCGTCGAGCGCGAGCCGGGAGAGGTCGCCTGGCGTTGCGTCAACCCGGTCTGCCCGGCGGTCCTGGCGGAGTCGATCCGCCACTTCGTCGGTCGCAACGCCATGGACATCGAGGGGCTGGGAGGGGAGCGGGTCGACCAGCTTCTGCGCGAGAAGAGGCTCTCGGACTTCCCGGACCTCTATCGGCTGCGCCGGGAGCAGCTGGTGGACCTCGAGGGCTGGGGCGAGAAGTCGGCCGAGAATCTCCTCGCCGAGATCGAAGCCAGCCGCGCCCGCGAGCTCCATCGCCTGCTCTTCGCCCTCGGCATCCGGATGGTCGGGGAGCGCGTGGCGAAGCTGCTGGCGCAGCGGTTCGGCTCGCTCGATGCTCTGGCGGCGGCCTCCGAAGAGGAGCTCACGGCGGTCCCCGAGGTCGGCCCCAAGGTGGCGCGTGCGGTGCGCGACTTCTTCGAGGACCCGCGCCAGCGGAAGCGCCTGGCCGCCCTCGCCGCGGCGGGCGTGCAGCCGCCCGCCGCCGTCGTGGCCACGGGCGACAGGCCCCTCCAGGGGAAGACGATCGTCCTCACCGGCAAGCTGACGGCCTACACGCGAGAGGAGGCGGCCTCGCGGCTGGAGGCCCTGGGCGCCCGCGTGGCGAGCTCGGTCTCCGCCAAGACCCACCTGGTGGTCGCGGGCGAGGACGCGGGCAGCAAGCTGGAGAAGGCCCGCAAGCTGGGGATCGAAGTCCTCGACGAGAACGGCCTGACCCGCCTTCTCGAGGGACCTCCATAGCTGGGCAGGACGCGGTCCACAGGCCCCGCGCAACAAGAGCCAGGACCCCCCTGTTCAAGACAAAGACGAAAGACCAGAAGCAAAGACTTCCATAGAAGGGGAAGGCGGCAGGACGGCCGTTGCGCCTGCCGTTCGCCCCCGCGCTACCTCGACCGCCCCTCCCGTAGACAGACCTCGAGTCCGCGGACCGGCGAGGCAGTGGATTCCCCGAGGGGACACCCTGGCTTGCTGGGTGTCCCCTGGAGACGCCTTCGGTGCGCAGAAGCACGCCTCCGCCGAGCCGTGGCCTCCGCCGGGGACACCCTGGCTTGCTGGGTGTCCCCTGGAGACGCCTTCGGTGTCGCACCGGTACCCGCTCGCCGCAGCGTGGCCGGCCCCCCCATTCCAACCGGCCCTGTGCCAGAATGGCATGCCGTGGCGAGCGAACCACAGATCCTGGTCATCGACGACGAGACCGGCTCGCGCGAGTCGATGGCGCTGGCCGTCGAGAAAACGGGATTCCCGGTCCGGACCTTCGACGACGCGCGCAAGGCGCTCGAGTTCCTGGACGAGAGCACGACGCCGCAGCTCGCGATCTGCGATCTGCGCATGCCGGGGCTCGACGGCCTCGGCTTCGTCAAGGAGGTCCGGACGCGCGGGCTCGATCTCGCCGTCCTCCTGGTCACCGGATTCGGATCGATCGAGTCCGCGGTCGAGGCGATGCGCGTCGGCGCGGACGACTACCTGACCAAGCCGGTGGATCTCTACGAGCTGCGCAAGAAGGTCACGACCCAGCTCGAGAAGAGACAGCTCGCGCAGAAGGTGGTCGAGCTCAACCGCCAGCTCGACAAGCGTTACGGCTTCGAGTCGATCATCGGACGCGCGCCGTCGATGGAGAACCTCTTCGAGCAGATGAAGCTGGTGGCTCCGACGCGATCCAACGTCCTGATCGTCGGTGAGAGCGGGACCGGGAAGGAGCTGGTGGCGAACGCCCTGCACCGGGCGAGCCCGCGCCGCGACGAGCGCTTCTTGGCGATCAACTGCGGCGCGATCCCGTCGGACATCCTGGAGAGCGAGCTGTTCGGACACGAGCGCGGGTCCTTCACCGGCGCGATCGGGCGCAAGATCGGGAAATTCGAGCTCGCCCACAAGGGGACGCTCTTCCTCGACGAGATCTCGGAGCTCTACCCCGAGCTCCAGGTCAAGCTCCTGCGGGTGCTCGAGGACCGCCGGATCATGCGGGTGGGCGGCTCGGACCTGATCGAGGTCGACTTCCGGCTCGTCGCCGCGACGAACAAGGATCTCGATCGGGAGATCGCCGAGGGCCGCTTCCGGGAGGACCTCTACTATCGCCTCAAGGTGGTCACGCTCCGGATTCCCGCGCTGCGCGACCGCAAGGAGGACATTCCGGTCATCGCCGAGCACTACCTGCGCGGCTTCTGCAGGGAGCACGGCAGGGAGCCGAAGCGGTTGCTGCGCGAGACGGTCGAGGCGTTGCAGGCGTACCCGTGGCCGGGCAACGTGCGCGAGCTCAAGAACTCGATGGAGTCGATCGTGGTGTTCAACCGCGACAACGACGTCCTGCCGGAGGACCTGCCGGCCGAGATCCGGGCCGCCCTGGGGTTGGAGGCGCCGCCCCCGCGCGCCGTCCGGCCCGCAGCCGCGGAAGCCGCCCGGCCGGGTGGACGGACCGGTTCGGAGCCAGCGCCCGAGGCGCGGCCGGAACCGAAGACGATGGCGGACATCGAGCGCGACGCGATCCTCGCGGCGCTCACGCGGACGGGCGGCCGGCGCGTCGAAGCGGCGCGCCTGCTCGACATCGGCCTGCGCACGCTCCAGCGCAAGCTCAAGGACTACAAGGAGCAGGGTTACTGGGAGGAGTGAGCGGAGATGGAGACCCCGGCGGACGTCCTGATCTACCTCGACCAGATCGCGGGAGAGGCGAAGCGCGGCATGCTGCTCTCGACCAGCCCCCACGGTTACTACGAGCTCAACCTGCAGACCGCCGGAGGGCTGCGCCGGACCCTGCTCCCGATCCAGCGGACGATCCTGATCGCCGCCGAGGTCGAGGAGATGCCCGGCCTCGCCACCGAGGTCGAGCGCTGAGCGCTTGATCCGCCTCTCCGTCAACGTCAACAAGGTCGCGACGCTGCGCAACGCGCGCGGCGGCGAGCGGCCGGGCGTCCGGCGCGCCGCCGAGGTCGCCGTGGCCGCCGGTTGCCAGGGCATCACGGTGCATCCGCGGCCCGACCGGCGTCACATCCGGCCGGAGGACGTCCGCGACCTGGCGTCCTGGCTGCCGGTCGAGCTCAACATCGAGGGCTATCCCGGGCCCGAGTGGCTCGACCTGGTCGAGGAGATCGGTCCCGCGCAGGCGACGCTGGTCCCGGATCCGCCGGACGTCCTGACGTCGAACGCGGGTTGGCGCTTCGGCCGGGTGGACCGGATCTGGCTGGCGGAGGTCGTCGCGCGGCTGCGGGAGCGCGGCTGCCGGGTCAGCCTCTTCCTCGATCCCGACCCGCAGGAGGTCGAGGGAGCGAAGGCCGCCGGCGCCGACCGGATCGAGCTCTACACCGAGGCCTACGCGAGCGCGTTCGCGAGCGCGGATCGCGAGCGCGTGTTCGAAGAGTACCGGCGGACGGCACAACGGGCGGTCGACCTAGGGCTGGGGGTCAACGCCGGCCACGACCTCGACCTCGAAAACCTGCCGTTCCTGGCGTCGCATCTCCCCGGCCTCGCCGAGGTCTCGATCGGCCACGCCCTGATCGCCGACGCCCTCTTCCGCGGCCTCGACGCGACCGTCCGCGCCTACGTCGCCGCCCTCGCCCCGAGCGCTCCGGCTCCCTGAGCTCGAAGAGCAAAGACCAAAGACCAAAGACCAAAGACGAAAAGCTCCCCTGTAGGGGGAAGGGGACGGGGCGAGCGTTGCGGCGCGTCGGACGAGTGCCTCGTCGGACCGAAGGCGTCTCCAGGGGACACCCAGCAAGCCAGGGTGTCCCTTCGGGGAATCCACTGCCTCGCCGGTCCGCGGACTCGAGGTCTGTCCACGGGAGGGACGGTCGAGGTGGCGTAGGGGCGAACGGCAGCCGCAACGGCCGTCCTGCCACTTCCCCTTTCTATGGAAGTCTTTGCTTCTTGCTTCTTGCTTCTTGCTTCTTGCTTCTTGTCTTTGTCTTGAACAGAGAGGTCTCTGCTTCTGGTTCGAGGGGCCGGGGCGTTGGCCCGCGCGCCCGCCCGCCGCCGGCAGGTGCTCTGCGGCGTCAGGCGGCGCCGATCTCGGTGCGGATCGCCTCGGCGAGCCCTTCGGCGAGCTCGCGCACCGAGTCCTCGTCCGGTCCTTCGATCATCACCCGGGCCAGCGGCTCGGTTCCGCTATAGCGCAGGACCAGACGGCCGTCGCGGCCCAGTTTGCGCTCGGCGTCGTGGGCCGCGCTCGCGATCGCCGGCAGGGAGAGCAGGTCGGGCTTGGCGCGGACCCGGACGTTGAGCAGGAGCTGCGGATAGCGGCGGAAGTCGGCGAGCAGGGTCGAGACGGGCCGGCCCGATCGCTTCACGATCGCGGCGAGGGTGGCGGCGGTGAGCAGGCCGTCCCCGGTCGTCGAGCGCAGCAGGTCGACGAGGTGCCCCGACTGCTCGCCGCCCAGGCGCAAACCGTGGGACCTCAGGGTGGCGACGACCTCGCGGTCGCCAACGCCGCAGCGCACGACCTCGATGCCGTCCCGCGCCAGGGCGCGTTCCAGCCCGAGGTTGCTCATCGACGTGGCCACGATCGTCGCCGGCTCGAGATCTCCCGCGGCGTGGAGCGACCGCGCCCAGAGCACGAGCATGGCGTCGCCGTCGCGTACGGTCCCGCGCTCGTCGACCAGGATCGCCCGGTCCGCGTCGCCGTCGAAGGTGAATCCGAGATCGTAGCGCCCCTCGGCGACCCGCGCGCCGAGCACCTCCGGATGGGTCGAGCCGCAGTCGCGGTTGATGTTGTCGCCGTCCGGGGCGGCGTGGAGGAGGGTGACCTCGGCGCCGAGCGACCCGAAGATCTCGCCGGCGACTCCCGAGGCCGCGCCATTGGCGCAGTCCAGGGCGACGCGCAGGCCTTCGAGAGTGCGCGGCGCCCAGCGTCGCGACCAGGGCCGCGACGTAGGCGGAGGCCGCCCCCGGATCCGCGTCGGGAGCGGGCGCGGCGCCCGCCTTCGCGACCGCCGCGGGGCCGTCGGGCATCGCGTCCTCGAGCTCGGCCTCCCGGGATGCGCCCCACTTGTAGCCGTGCTCGTCGATCAGCTTGATGCCGTTGTCCGAGGCCGGGTTGTGGCTGGCCGAGAGCGCGACGCCGGCGGCGGCGCCGACCTCGGTCACGCGGCGGGCGACCGCGGCGGTGGGCAGCACCCCGAGGTCCGTTACCCGGGCGCCGCCGGCGGCGAGGCCGGCGGTCAGCCAGGACTCCAGCGTCGGGCCCGAAGCCCGGGTGTCCCGCGCCACGAGGACCCGGGGCGGCGCTCCCGCGTCTTCCTGCCGGGTCAGCAGGCGTCCGAGCGTCGCCCCCAGGGTCCGCACCGTCGTCTCGACGAGAGGCTCCTCCCCGAAGCGGGCCCGGATGCCGTCGGTGCCGAAGAGGCGTCGGCTCAAGGCGGGTTGCCCCGGTTCGGACGGTCGCCGGGAGGCGGCAGGTTCTCCGCGTCCGGATTGTGCATCGGAACCCGGACGGTGACCGCGCCCGGCTGGACGATCCGCACCAGGGGGTCGGGCGGGATCACCGAAACCGTCTGCTCGAACGAGAAGGCGTGGCCGTCGAGCGAGACCGGGCTGGTGGCCAGCGAATCGAGATTCCCGAGCAGGCTGCGCGGACCGCGCACGACGGCGGTTTCGGGCACCGCCCGGATCTCCCCCGGAACCGCGCCTCCGGCCGGCTCGCCGACGATCCGTGGCACCACCGGCAGGGTGCGGGTCGTCTCGAGGTCGAGCCGGACCGGAAGCGTGCTCGGCTCGACGGAGACGACGTCGGTCTCGTCGGGGCGCAGGACGTTGGCCGCGGCCAGATGGACCACCTCGGCGCCGCTGGGCTCGAGGTCGCTGACGTCCACGACGACGTTCACCGCGTACGGGGCCAGGGTCCGGAGCTGGCGGTCGGGGCCACGCAGCCGGACCTTCACGGTCTGGATCGGGTCGAGGAGGATCGACCCGATCGGCAGGTTGTAGGTCACCGACGCGTCGAGCACCTTCTCGGAGATGCGCTCCCGCTTCTCGACGGAAGCGAAGAACCAGACCACCAGCGCGCTGGCCAGCGCCAGCAGGCGAAGTCCCCAGCGACCGGCGCCGTCGGTCATTCCCCGTCCTCCTCGGCGTCCGGTCGCCCGGCCTCGGTCACCAGGTGGTTGAACAGCCGGCTGCGCAGGGCCTTGGCGTCCAGCTCGGTCTCCAGCCGCCCACCGGCCGCGAGCGAGATGTTGCCGGTCTCCTCGGAGACGATCACCGCCACGGCGTCCGTCTCCTCGCTGATCCCGAGCGCCGCCCGGTGCCGGGAGCCGACCTCCTTGGACAGTTCCGGGTTGGAGGTCAGGGGCAGGAAGCAGGCGGCGGCCGCGATCCGGTCACCCTGGACGATGACCGCGCCGTCGTGCAGCGGTGTGTCCGGCGTGAACAGGTTGAGCAGCAGGTCGAAAGTCACCACGGCGTCCAGCGGGATGCCGTTCTCGACGTAGTTGCGCAGCCCCTCGCGGCGCTCGAAGACGATCAGGGCGCCGATCTTCCGCGTCGCCAGCGTGGTGGCGGCGAGCGCGACGTCGCTGAAGGCGCTCTCGACCTTGGGACGGCCGCCGAAGCGCAGCAGCGGATTGCGGCCGAAGTTGGCGAGGGCGCGCCGGATCTCCTGCTGGAACAGGACGATGACCGCGAAGGGCAGGAAGATGAGGACGCTCTCGATGATCGTCTCGAGGGCCCGCAGCTCGAGCAGCCGCGACACGTAGTAGACGCCGGCCACCAGGAACATCCCGGTCAGGACCTGGACCGCGCGGGTGCCGCGGATCAGCAGCAGCAGGTTGTAGAAGAGGATCGTGACGACCAGGATGTCGACCAGGTCGTGCCAGGTCAGCAGCTCGAAGAGGGTGTGCCAGGTCATCGCGGCGGCACCTCGTCTCCGGCGATCGCGCGGCGCAGCTCGAGGAACTGCCGGGTCGCGGCGACGTCGTGCACGCGCAGGAGGGCCGCGCCGCCGTCCTCGGCGGCCGCTGCGGCGGCGAGGCTGCCGGCCAGACGGTCGTCCGCGGGGGCTCCCGCCAGCGCGCCGATGAAGCTCTTGCGGCTGGCGCCGACCAGCAGCGGGGCGCCGAGCAAGGCGAGCTCGTCCAGGCGGGCCAGGAGCGAGAGGTTCTGTTCGGCCGTCTTGCCGAAGCCCAGGCCCGGGTCGAGCAGAACCCGGTGGGAGGCGATCCCGGCCCGCTCGGCGGACTCGAGCGTGACGGCGAGCTCGTCGCGGACCTCGCGCACGACGTCGGCGAACCGGATCCCCACCTGCATCGAAGCGATCTCGCCCCGGCTGTGCATCAGGACGACGGGGCAGGACCGGTCCGAGAGCACCGCCGCCATCTCCGGGTCACCGAGCGCGGAGACGTCGTTGATCATGTCCGCGCCGGCGTCGAGGGCGGCGCGCGCGACCTCCGCCTTGCGGGTGTCCACCGAGATCGTGGCGTCGGTCAGCGGGCGCAGCCGCTCGAGCACGGGGAGCAGGCGGTCGAGCTCCTCGCGAACGCCGACCGTCCGCGCGCCGGCGCCGTAGACGCCGCCGCCCGGACGCGTCGACTCGGCTCCCAGGTCGACGCCGACCGCGCCCTCCTCGAGCAGGCGCAGGGCCTGACGGAGCGCGTCGTCCGGCGCCAGGTACCTACCGCCGTCGCTGAACGAATCGGGCGTGACGTTGACGATGCCGAGAAGAGCGGGACGCCCCGCGTACAACGCCCACGACCTGCCCCGGGGCAGCTCGAGCGTCCAGGTTCTCGGACTCTGGCGATCGGTGGCGGTCGTCTGCAAACGGCGCTCTCCGCGCCAAGTTTACAGGAAGAAACGACTTCCCGGCCGGTCGCGAGCGGCCCGGACGGCCGCCGACGACCTCCCGGCTCAGGCCGGAGTCGGTCGCGGCGAGAGGTCGGGGCCGACGGCGGGGCTCGAGGAGCCGTCCGCGGCGGACTCGGGCTCGCCCGCGGCCGGCGCCGGGGAGCCCGGATCCGGCGGCTTGGTGGGCATGACCGGCGTCAGCTTCTGGCCCGTCATCTCCTCGATCAGGCGGTAGACCTCGTCGCCGTCCAGGGCCTCGTGCTCGAGCAGCTCGGCGGCGATCCGGTCGAGCACGGGCCGGTGGGCGCGCAGGATGTCGCGCGCCTTCTCGTAGCCTTCCTGGACCAGCCGGCGGACCTCCTCGTCGATCCGGCGCGCGGTCTCCTCGCTGTAGTTGGCCCGCTGGGCGAAGTCCCGGCCCAGGAACACCGGCTCGTCGCCGTCGCCGAAGGAGAGCGGTCCGAGCTCGGACATGCCCCATTCGCAGACCATGCGCCGCGCCAGCCCGGTGGCGCGCTCGATGTCGTTGCCGGCGCCCGTGGTGATGTCGCGCTGGGTGATCTCCTCGGCCACCCGGCCGCCCATCATGATGGCGATCTGATTGCCGACGTAGCCGCGGGTCCAGGTGTACTTGTCCTCGGTGGGCAGCTGCATCGTGACGCCGAGGGCGCGGCCGCGCGGGATGATCGTGACCTTGTGCAGTGGATCGTGGCCGGGCAGGAAGGCCGCGACCAGCGCGTGGCCGCCTTCGTGGAAGGCCGTGACCCGCTTCTCGTCGTCGGTGAGCACCAGCGACTTGCGCTCGGCGCCCATCAGGACCTTGTCCTTGGCGAACTCGAAGTCGGCCATCTCGACCTTCTTGTTGTCGCGCCGCGCCGCGATCAGCGCCGCCTCGTTGACCAGGTTGGCGAGGTCCGCGCCGGCGAACCCGGGCGTCCCGCGCGCGATCTTGCCGAGCTCGACGTCCTCGCCGATGGGCAGGTTGCGGACGTGGACCTGGAGGATCCCCAGGCGGCCGTTGATGTCGGGACGATCGACGACGACCCGGCGATCGAAGCGGCCCGGCCGCAGCAGTGCCGGATCGAGGACGTCCGGACGGTTCGTGGCCGCGATCAGGATGACGCCCTCGTTGGTCTCGAAGCCGTCCATCTCGACCAGGAGCTGGTTCAGGGTCTGCTCGCGCTCGTCGTGGCCGCCGCCGAGGCCGGCCCCGCGATGGCGGCCGACGGCGTCGATCTCGTCGATGAACACGATGCAGGGGGCGTTCTTCTTGCCCTGCTCGAACAGGTCGCGGACGCGCGAGGCGCCGACGCCGACGAACATCTCGACGAAGTCGGAGCCCGAGATCGAGAAGAACGGTACGTTCGCCTCGCCGGCGATCGCGCGCGCGAGCAGCGTCTTGCCGGTTCCCGGCGGACCCATCAGCAGGACACCCTTGGGGATCTTGCCGCCGAGACGCTGGAACCTCTGTGGGTCCTTGAGGAACTCGACGATCTCGCTCAGCTCCTCCTTGGCCTCGTCGACCCCGGCGACGTCCTTGAAGGTGACCTTCTTGCCGGCGCCGGAGAGCAGCTTGGCCTTGCTCTTGCCGAAGGAGAGCGCCTTGTTGCCGCCCGCCTGCATCTGGCGCATGAAGAAGATCCAGAGCCCGATCATGAGCAGGATCGGCGCCCAGCCGACCAGGATCGCCCACAGCGGGTTCTCCTTCTCCTGCTCCGCGGTGACCTGCACCTTGGCGGCGAGCAGCTTGTCGGTGAAGGCGAGGTCGGGCCGGAAGGGGAGCTCGACGTGGAACTCCTCGCCTTCGGCGTACTGCCCGCCGCGGCGGAACGTGCCGTTGACCGACTGGTCGCGGAGGGTGACCTTCTCGACGTGGCCGCGGGTGATCTGCTCGGAGAACTCGTTGTAGGTGAGCTCCTTGTGGGCCGAGCTGCCGCTGCGCAGGGTATTGATGAACAGGATGACCACCACGAAGATGACCATCCAGAGGAGGAGGGTTCGGAAGGTTGAATTCACCGCGGCTCCCTTTCGACCGGTTCAACCTTCTCGCCGGACGGGCCATTCCCGTCGCGGTCGAGCGGCTCGAGTTCGGCGACCCAGCACTCCGGCTCGCCGCGGAGCCGGAAGGCCTCGTCGATCGTCACCCCGGGGACCCAGGCGACGCGCCCACCCACCTCGAGCAAGGGCAGCCGGTCGCGCCGGGGCCCGGGCACCCGGCGATCGATCAGAACCGCCTTGAGCTTGCGCTCCCCGGGGCTTCCCAGGGGCCTCAGGCGGTCACCGGGCCGTCGGTTCCGGACCACGACGGCCGGCAGGTCCGGTCCGAGGACGAGCGGTGTCCGGTCGGCGTCGCCCCGGAACATCCACTCTTCGACCCGGGAGCGCCGGATCCGGAACCGCAGGCCGAGCTCGGAGAGCTCGACCTCACCCGGAACCTGCAAAGTATACGAGAACGGGGGGAACCGGGATTCGGCGGGTTCGACCCGGAGGCGCCCGGTCCGCGCCGTCAGGCGCCACCGCCCCCCTGGCAGACGGACCTCCGGGCGCGCTCCCCGACCGCGCCGCGGCGACTCGAGCGCCCGCAGAAAGGCTTCCAAGGAAGGCGACGATGGGAGTCGGCCCGGCGACCGGCGGTGGAGAAACCAGCGCAACGCCCTCGCCCGCAGCGCCTCGGGCAGCTCGAGCAGGGCCGACGTCCTCATCCCCTCCTCGCCGGAAGCTTCCGTCAGTCGGCGGCTGAAGGTGCGGTCGAGTCGGGCTCGCAGGAGGACCGCCCGGCGCGAGATACCGAGCAGCGCATCGTCGAGGCCGGGATCGTCTGCGCGCAGGCGGGGGAGGAGGCTGTGGCGGATCCGGTTGCGTGGAGTCCCCGGATCCCGGTTGGTCGGGTCCTCGACGGCCTCGAGTCCGGCCGCCCGGAGGCCGGCCTCGATCTCGCTGCGCGAGACGTCGAGCAGGGGCCGAAGGATCGCGCCGCGGCGCTCGGGGATGCCGCCGAGATCCTCGAGCGGTGCACCGGCGAGCAGCCGGAGCAGGATCGTCTCGACCTGATCGTCGCCCTGGTGGGCGGTGAGCACCCGGGTGGCGCCGGTCTCGGCGCGCACCTCGTCGAGGACGCGGTAGCGGACGCGGCGGGCGGCCATCTCGAGGCTCTCCTTGGCGCTCCGCTCCGCGGGGACGTCGCGGACCTCGAGCCGGAAGGGGAGCCCGAGCCGAGCCGCGAGCGCGGCGGCTCCCTCGGCGCGCTCGGCCGAGCCCGGATCCATCCGGTGATCGAGGTGGACGAGGAGCAGCCGCAGCCCGCGCGCCGCGGCGAGCGGCGCCAGACCGGCTGCGAGCGCGGTCGAGTCCGGTCCGCCGGAGAAGGCGACGAGCCAGAGCTCGCCGGCCGGGGGCCGCTCGCGGTCGAGAGCGCGCGCGAGCGTCTCGCGCAGCCGGTCCCCCGCGGCGACGGGGGCGGGGTCGATCATCCCGCCGGGGGAGCGGGCAGCGCGGCGAGGCCGTCGCGCCCCGTGCGCAGGACCAGGGTGCGCGCGGCGAGGTCGCCGAGCCGCTGCCACTCGGGCGTGAACGCGACCAGCAGGAGACCGACGAGGAAGTTGAAGAACCCGTCGACGACCTTGAGCAGGTTGCGGATCAGGGCACGCCCGAAGCCGCACGGCCGCAGGTCGGTCCCGACCACCCGGATCCCGGTCAGCCACTTGCCCGGCGTCACGCCGCGCAGCCCCTCGGTCAGGCTGAAGACGAGGAAGACCAGCAGTGCCCAGGCCAGCAGCCCGGCGATCCAGACGAAGATGCCCAGAAACGCCGTGGGGGAGTCGAAGAAGTCCTCGAAGTCGCCGAACATCCGGGTCACCAGGATCGGCACCGGCGCGGCGACGAAGACGAGGTCGACGAGCTGGGCCAGCGCCCTGCGGGTGAGCGAGGCGTAGGGCACCCGCCGCCCCTCGAGCTCGTACTCGCCGACCCGGTGGGCCCGCATCAGCCCGGTGAGGACCACGGCGAGGACGAGGCTGAGCAGGATCGGAGAGAGCTGCGCGAGCCAGATCGTCGCCGAACATCCTCCCCGGGAACGGGAACGACCCCTTCGTCCGGAAGGTCTCGGTCAGCCCGGAGTCCCGCCACTCGCCGATCCGCAGGGATCCCGGCATGCCGGTGCTCGCCACGGCGACCGGACCGCCCGGCGTCTGCTGGAACGTCGCCACCTGGTCGACGAAAGCGCCGAGACCGTGCGCCGAGCGGACCTCGGCCCAGCCGGAGCCGCGCGGCACCAGGAGGCGTCAGCCGGCCGCTCGCCCCCGTGACGACCACGGCCGGTCCGCCGTCCATCTCGAAGCTCCACCAGGTCGAGGCGTCCGAGGCGACGAGCGTCCAGCTCCCGTCCGGCCGGTCGAGGTCGCGGACGAAGAGGCTGGCGCCCTTGTCACCGGAACTCGAGCAGCCCGCCGGCGGGCGCCAGGTACTGAGAGCACTCCGACGACGAGGACCCCGGGTAGCTGGCGAGCTCGCTCCAGGCGCCTCCCGTCCAGGCGACGAGCCGGCGGCCGTCGGGTCGAGTCTCGACCACCGCCGGCTTGCCTTCGAACAGAAAGGGGCGCGAGATGTCTCCGAGCGCGTCTTCAGGCTCGACCTTGCTGACGCCTCCCGGCTCCAGGGTCCCGACCGCGGAGCTCGAGATCAGGAATAGCGCGGAGGGCGCGGCGAGCAGCGACGGTTGCCAGCTCCCGAGATCGGCGACCGGCTCGAGGCCGCCGGGGCCGTGGCGCACGAGCCGGTCGTGCACCGCCCATCTTGGCGAAGCTGCCCGACTGGGTGGACTCGACGGCGTAGAGCTGGCCGCCGCGCCAGGCCATCCCCGCGCGGTCGAAGGTGACGATCTCGAAGCCGCTGCCGAAGAACGCCGAAGGGCAGGGTCGCGAACATCGCGACCATCGGCACCGGAACTGGAGCACGAAGAAGACGAACCCCAGCACTCCGGCGACGATCGTGAACCGTTGCTTGTCCTTCTCCGAGAGGTACCCCGCCTCGCTCGCCATCCGCCGCACCTCCGTAGCTCGCCGCGCGGAATCCCCGGGCCGCTCCTGGGCGAGGCCCGCAGCGGCATCGCTACGGGACCGTCTCCCAGGATACCGGATCGCTACGGCGGAGCGGGCGGCGCGGCCTGGCGCCCGACGGGCACGGCCGGATCAGCGACCCGGCTCCGCGACGTACCAGCGTCCGTCTTCCCGGACGAGTCGGACCTCGGTATCTCCGATCTTGACCTTCGCCTGGTCGCCGTCGACCTCGATCTCTCCCGGCGTGCCGTCCGGCACGATGGAGCGTCCCGCCATCTCCGGCGCGGTCATCAGGAGCGCCGTCAGCTCACCGGTGTACCCGGCGACGTCGACCCCGTCGTAGATCAGGTGCATCCGCTCCTGGAGGTGCTTGTCGATCGCCTCCTGGGGGGTGTCGGAATCGACCTCGAGCTTCGGCTGGCTCGCGGCCTTTTCGAGCGAGACGTCGTACTTCTTCCGCAGCTTCGCGACGCCCTCTTCGAGCCCCTTCTTGCTCGGATCCTGCGCGGAATCCGCGATCATGTCGGCGGCCAGGTCGGTCTGGAACGCGAGCATCTGGAGCTGCGACGGAGCCACGAGCTGGACGAAGGCGGGCACGTCGTGGTCCGCGGAGGCCTTCTGAATCGCGGCGACGACGGCCTCGGGCGATTCCGCCCCTTGCGCGAGCGCGCTCGCCGGAACCGCCAGCACCAGCGCGCAAGCGAGCGTGAGGTACGCGATCGACCGATCGCGGCTGTCCAGAGTCCGAAGAATTCCTGACATCGTTGCCTCCCTTGACGATCGTTCACATCGATTTCAGCCGGCCGTTCCGGCATCCGTGGGCACTGTTGACTTCCTGCGCGAAAGAGGCTCGGTCGGGGCCACGGCCGGCCCGCCGCTCGAGGCGGGGCCCACGGGGTCGCCGCGGGGAGACGTCTTGCGTGTCCACCGGGAGTCCACCACGGGTCGGGGCCTCGCGGCCGCTTCGGCTTCGTTCTCGGAAGTCCCTGGGTCTGCGCTGTGGGTCTGGTGGCGGTGGGTGGGATCGAACCACCGACCTAGCGATTATGAGTCGCTCGCTCTAACCCCTGAGCTACACCGCCACGGCCGCGGGATGTTATCCCAGCCCGCGGCCGCGGCGAGAGGTACGGCGGCCTCACGCGGCCGCTGCGCGGAGCGTCAGGCGCGCACCGTCGCGTAGCGGGCGGCGACGCGATCCCAGCGCACCGTGTTCCACCACGCCTTGAGGTAATCGGCGCGGCGATTCTGGTAGTTCAGGTAGTAGGCGTGCTCCCAGACGTCGACGCCCAGGATCGGAGCTTTGCCCTCCATCCACGGGGAGTCCTGGTTCGGGCGCGCGATGACGTCGAGCTTGCCGTCGGCGACGACCAGCCAACCCCAGCCCGATCCGAACTGGCCGCCAGCGGCCGCGGTGAGCTTCTCCTGCAGCCCCGAGAAGTTGCCGAAGGCACCGTCGATCGCCTTGGCGAGGTCGCCGCTCGGAGCGCCGCCGCCGCCCGGACCCATGACGTCCCAGAACAGCGTGTGGTTGGCGTGTCCGCCGCCGTGGTTGCGCACCGCGTTCTGGATCGCCGCCGGCACCGACTTGAAGCCGCGCAGCAGGTCCTCGACCGACTTCTTCTCCAGGTCCGGCGCCGAGCCCAGCGCCTTGTTCAGATTGTCGACGTAGGCCTTGTGGTGCTTGGTGTAGTGGATCTCCATCGTCCTCGCGTCGATGTGCGGCTCGAGGGCGTCGTAGGCGTAGCCCAGCTTGGGAAGCTCGTGCATGCGATGGGACTCCTTTCGCGTCGGGGAGTTCGTACCTTCCTTCGTCGCCCCCGATTGTCTCAAACAGGACCGAATGTGTCCAATTTCAGAAGGCAGCTTTCCCGTCGGGGTGGGAGTGGGGCCGGCGATCGTGCCTGTCGGGCCCGGCGGTGCCGGTAGCAGCGCCGGAAAGGCCTTCCGAGAAGGGGGGTGGATCGGGAGCCGTGGCGCTTCGCGATTTCGTCGCCGCCGGTCCCGGCGTCGCGTCGGCCTGCTGGCTGCGGCCGGGGCGAGGCGGTCGCCGAGCCGCCCGCCCGCGCCGGAGGCGCAAGCCGGTTTCAGGTCCTTCCCATCTGTGAAGGTCTTTGTCTTTCCTGGGTTGTCGGGCGTTGCCGCGGGCGTGGCCGGCGGCGGCGGCGTTGACTTGGGGAGGGCCCTCTCGTAGCATTCCCCGGCTCGGGCGGGGGAGGTTAGCTCAGCGGTAGAGCACCTGCCTTACACGCAGGGGGTCGAAGGTTCGAATCCCTCACCTCCCACCATCGAGGCGGGGGGAACCCAGCCCGGGGCCGGAGTTGCCGGAAGCGCTCTCGCGGGGGTCGTAGTTCAGCTGGTTAGAACGCCGGCCTGTCACGCCGGAGGTCGCGGGTTCGAGCCCCGTCGGCCCCGCCAGTCCGCTTTCCCGGCAGAGTCACGGTGACAAGGAGAAACCCACCATGCGCGACAAGATCAAGCTCGTCTCCTCGGCCGGGACCGGCTACTTCTACACGACGACCAAGAACAAGAAGACCTCGACCGAGAAGATCCGGCTCAAGAAGTACGACCCGAAGGTGCGCAAGCACGTCGAGTTCGTCGAAGAGAAGATGCGTTAGCCGGGTCCGTCGAGGCCCGCCTTTGCCGTCGAGGTCCCGGTCCGCCGGGACCTCCGCGTTTCCGGCCGGAGCTTCCAGGCGATGACTGAATCGAGAGCCGCCGGCGAGTCCCCTGGCGGCGTGGGCTTGCGCCTGCGCGGTGGGCTGCTGCTGACCCTCGACGAGCGGGCCACGGTCGTCGAGGGCGGCGACCTGTGGGTCGACGACGGCCGCATCGCGGCGGTCGGCGGGCCGGGGCGGCGCGTGCCGGCCGGAGCGGACGCGCCGCGCGACCTCGACGTCTCGGGTTGCGCGGTCCTGCCCGGGCTGGTGCAGGGACACGTCCACCTCGGACAGACGCTGTTCCGCGGCTTGGCGGAGGACCGGCGCCTCCTGGCCTGGCTGCGCGAGCGCATCTGGCCCCTGGAGGCGGCGCACGACCGCGACAGCGCCTACTGGTCGGCGCTGCTCGGCGCCGCCGAGTGCCTGCTCGGCGGCACCACGACGATCCAGGAGATCGGCCTCGGGCCGGGCGCCGACGGATTGATCGCGGGAATCCTGGAGTCGGGCCTGCGCGGCTTCGCCGGCAAGTGCCTGATGGACGTGGGTGAGGGCCTCCCCGAGCGCCTCGCCGAGCCCGCCGAGCGGGGTCTGGCCGAGGCCGAGGAGCTCGGAGATCGGCTCGAGCGCTCCTCCGGTGGTCGCCTGCAGGCCGTGCTCAATCCCAGGTTCGCGCTCTCCTGCTCCGAGCGGCTCCTGTCCGGGATCGCCGAGCTCTCCCGTGCGCGCGGCTGGCCGGTCCACACCCACGCCCTCGAGCAGCGCGAGGAAACGGCGGCGGTGCGCCGTGCGTGGAGCGGCCGCGACGAGATCGAGCTCTTCCGCGATCTCGGGCTGCTCGACGGAGACCTGAGGATCGCCCACGGCGTCTGGCTGCACCCGCGGCACTGGCCCGACCTCGCCCGCCGCCGCTTCAGCGTCGTCCACTGTCCCAGCTCCAACCTCAAGCTGGGTTCGGGGATCGCGCGCGTCGTCGGCCTCAAGCGCGCCGGGATCCCGGTCGGCGTGGGCGCCGACGGTCCTCCGTGCAACAACCGCCTCGACGCCTGGACCGAGCTGCGTCTGGCGGCGCAGCTCCAGGTGCTGCGCTACGGTCCGGGCAGCTTCCGCGGCGTGGACGCGCTGCGGATGGCCACTTCCGAGGGCGCCCGCGCGCTCGGTCTGGAATCCGAGATCGGTTCTCTCGAGGTGGGCAAGCGCGCCGACTTCGTGGTGCTCGACCTCGCGCGTCCCGAGCTCGTCTGCGCGCCCGGCGTGGATCCTCACGACCGGCTGGCCTACGCCGCCTCCCCCGCGGCGGTCCGCCACGTCGGGATCGGCGGCCGGCTGGTGGTCGAGGACGGGCGCCCGACCGGGATCGACCTCGAGCGCGTGCTGCGCGAGGCCGCGGCGGCGGCGGAGCGTGTCGCCCGGCGCGCCGGTCTGGCGGCGTAGGCGAAGCGCGCGGCCGGCGCGCTTGTCGTCGGCGCGGATCTGCGTTAGGGTCGAAACGTTCTGACGTGGCCGGGGCTCGGTCCCGGCCACTGGCGTCTTCGGGCGTCTCCGCTCCCTTCCTTCGGAAGGAGCGGAAGATGAGCCTCGCAACCCCAACCCGCCGACCCGCCGTCCACCCGGGAAGCGCCCACGGCGCCGAACCCGAAACGTTGCCGCTCGACGACCTCGTCGATCGCCACGGCGCCCGCGTCCGCCGCGCCGTGGTCGGCGCGCTCCGCTCGCTCGGCGAGATCCCCGACCGGGAGCGGGTCGACGATTTCGTCCAGGACGTCTGGTGCCGGCTGCTCGAGCGTCGGCGCGCCCGGCGCCGCGGCCTGCGCGGCTCCAGCCGCGGCGAGGTCGTCGTCTACCTGCGGCGGGTCGCCTTCAGCGTCGTCGTCGACGGGCTCCGGGCGTCCGGGGCGGCGAAACGCCGCCCGGCGCGCCTGCTCGAGCTCGAAGCGATGAGCCTGCGCACCGGCTTCGATCCGGCGGACCGGAGGGGATGTCCGCACCGGAGGCTGGTCGCGCGCGACCGTCTGCGCCGCTACTTCGGCCTGTGCCGCCGGCTGCTCGGCCGGCGCTCGGCACGCGAGGGTCTGCGGGTCGTGCGGTTGGCCTGGATCGAGGGCCTGACTTCGCGCGAGATCTCCGAGCGGTTGGGAGGCGGCTGGACCCCGACCGGGGTCGACTCGCTCCTGTTCCGGCTCCGGCGACGCTTGGCGGCGCGGGGGTGCCCGACGCCGGTTCGCTCGGGTCGCGGCGTCCGCTGAAGTTTCGTAGAGTCTCGGCGCGTGCGGATCTTCTCCGATGCCCGGTGCCTCGGGCACGCAGTTCCGGCCGGGTTTCCGGAGCGTCCGGAGCGGCTTTCCCGGCTGCTCGACGGGCTCTCCGGTGGCCCGGGTCTCCAGCTCGAGCTGGGCCGCGCCGATGCCGACTCGGACGCTCGCGCCGAGTCGGCGACGCGGCGGGTCCACGACCCGGGATACGTCGAGCGCCTGCGCCGCGCCGTCGAGCGCGGCGACGGCCTGATCGACACGCCCGACAATCCGATCGGCCGCGGCAGCTGGGACGCCGCTCTGGCCGCCGTGGCCGCGACGCTGGCGGCCCTCGGGACGGTCGTCGCCGCCGACGAGCCGCGCGCGTTCGCCGCGGTCCGGCCGCCGGGGCATCACGCCGAGCGCGACCGCGCGATGGGCTTCTGCCTGCTCAACAACGTCGCCGTCGCGGTGGACCAGGCCATCACCCACCACGGCCTCGGGCGGGTCGCGATCGTCGACTTCGACGTCCACCACGGCAACGGCACCCAGCACCTGTTCGAGGCGCGCTCCGACGTGCTCTACGCCAGCCTTCACCAGTGGCCCTTCTATCCGGGCACGGGCGCCGCCGAGGAACGCGGGGTCGGAGCCGGGGCCGGCGCGACGCTCAACGTCCCGCTGCCCGCCGGATCGGGCGACGCCGAGTACGGCGAGGCGTTCGACCGGATCGTACTGCCGGCCCTGGATCGCTTCCGGCCCGAGCTCGTCGTCGTGTCGGCGGGCTTCGACGCCTGGCGCTCGGATCCGCTGGGGGGGATGCGGGTGACCGAGGAGGGCTTTGCCGAGTGGGGCCGGAGGCTCCGCGAGGTGGCCGACGCGCACGCCTCGGGGCGGATGCTGTCGGTTCTCGAGGGCGGCTACGACGTCGCCGCCCTGCCCGGCCTCGTGCGCGCCTTCCTGGAAAGCTAGTTCTTCGCCGGGTCGGCCGCGGCGACCTGCGGCGCGTCGCCCTTGGCCTTGCGCTCGGCGAGCAGTTCGGCGGCGCGCGGGAAGAGAGAGAGCGCGGCCTGGATCTGGGCGTCGCCGGCGGACAGGACCTGGTGGGAGGCCTCGATCCCGAACTTGGAGGCGAGCACCTCGGCGCGGATCTGGCGCAGCGCGGAATCGACGTCGCCGGCCGCGGTCAGTCCGGAAGCGACGTCCTCCGCGGAGTCGATCTTCTGGTTCACCAGCCACTTCTCGAATTCGTCGAGGAGGCCCGGCGGCGGCGTCCAGTCTCGGCCGATGTTCGGGTGGAGACCGGCGTACTCGACGCCGAAGTCGAAGAACGCGGCGTGCGCGAGCAGGAATTGGAGGTAGGGCGGCACGTCCTTGGGCTTCGCCTCGACGTCCGGAGTGATCCCGCCCCCGCCATACACCTTGCGCCCGAGGTCGGTCGAGTACGCCTTCTCGTCGGCCGGGGGCTTCGTCGGCTTGCCGTCGGGGGCTTCCACGTCGGCGCGGGTGTAGTAGTCGAAGTAGGAGTGGTAGTCGCGCTGGATCAACCGTCCGGAGGGCGTGTAGTACTTCGCCGTGGTCAGCGCCAGACCCGCTCCGTACTCGAGGTTGTACACGGTCTGGACCAGTCCCTTGCCCCAGGTCCGGGTGCCCACGACCAGGCCGACGTCGTGGTCCTGGATCGAACCGGAGACGATCTCGGAGGCGGACGCCGTGCCGCTGTTGACCAGGACCACGAGCGGCAGGCCGAAGCCGGGGTGACGGCCGGCGGCCTCGAACTGCTGGCGCGAGTCGCGGACCCGGCCGCGCGTCTCGACGATGGTGCTGCCCTTGGGCAGGAACTGGTCGGAGACGTCGATCGCCTGGTCGAGCAGACCGCCGCCGTTGTTGCGCAAGTCGAGGATCAGGCGCTGCATCCCGTCGGCGCGGAGCTGGGCCAGCGCGCGCGCGACCTCGTCGCCGGTGGAGCGGGCGAAGTCGCTGATCGCGATGTAGCCGGTGCCGGGCGCGATCATGTAGGCGTAGCGAACGGTCGTCTGCGGGATCTCGTCCCGGACCACGGTCAGCTGCAGCGGTTCGGGCAGGCCCGCGCGCAGGATCGCGATGTGGACCTCGGTCCCCTTCGGTCCCTTCAGCTTCGACACCGCCTCGTCGAGCGACATCTTGGAGGTCGGCTGGCCCTCGATCTGGTCGATGACGTCGCCGGCGCGCATGCCGAGGCGCGACGCGGGCGTGCCCTCGATCGGACTGATCACGGTCAGGCGTCCGTTGCGCAGCCCGACCAGGATGCCCAGGCCGTAGAAGGTGGCCTGCTGCTTCTCGCGCATCTGCGCGTAGGCTTCCGGGGAGAGGAAGTTGGTGTGCGGGTCGAGCGACCGCAGCATGCCCTGGATCGAGCCGTAGACCAGGTCGCGGTAGGTGACCTCGGATCCGTACTGGTCGCGGGCCGCCGTCAGCAGGTCGGCGTAGAGCTGGAGCCCGTTGCGGGTGGAATCCGACAGGGCGAGGAGGCGGTCGCCCGCGAGGCCGCCGACGAGAGTCGCGGCGACGAAGAGCAGCACGGCGGCGAGTCGCCAGGGGCGGCGCACGGCCGGCAGCCTAGCACAGGGATCGTGCTTGACTGCCGACCGGTCGGGGACCGAAGATTCACATCGGAACGATGGGTCCGCTCGGCTTCCCGGAACTGCTCTTCATCTTCGTGCTCGCCCTCCTCCTGTTCGGGCCCAAGCGCCTGCCGGAGATCGGCCGCACGATCGGCAAAGGTATGGCCGAGTTCCGCAAGGCCAGCAACGAGCTGAAGCGGACGATCGAGACCGAGATCTCCCTCGAGGACGAGAAGCCGCGCCGGCCGACGGTGGTGACGCCGCCGGCGGGCGCGCCGCGCGCCGACGCGGAGCTGGCTCCGGGAGTCTTCCCGGGACCGCGCGTGGACCCGGCGGCGAAGCCCGCCGCGGCGCAGGCCGAGGCGACGCAGGCCGAGGCGACGCAGGCCGAGGCGCCGGAGTCCGACGCCGCGGCGATCGAGCCGCGCTGAGCCGATGACCCTGCTGCCCGAGCCGCGCC
The DNA here is from genome assembly GCA_963781755.1 of uncultured Acidobacteriota bacterium. Lineage (GTDB taxonomy): Bacteria > Acidobacteriota > Thermoanaerobaculia > Multivoradales > JAGPDF01 > JACTMI01. Next base: position 27,358 of record CAWAGZ010000007.1, on the reverse strand, counting down.
GCGGCTCCGCCGCGCCGGAGACGGCCGAGGAGCTGCCGCGCATGTCGCTGCTCCAGCACCTCGAGGAGCTCCGGCACCGGTTGATCCGGATCGTCATCGCGCTCGGCATCGCGGTCGGGATCTGCCTGAACTGGGCGCCCGACATCTGCCGCTTCCTGGCCCGTCCGATCTACCGCTACCTGCCCGCGGGCAGCAAGCTCGCGTTCCTCGGGATCACCGATCCGTTCATGATCTATTTCAAGACCGCGCTGATCGCGGGCACCTTTCTGGCCTGCCCGGCGATCCTCTGGCAGCTCTGGCGCTTCGTCGCCCCCGGACTGTACAAGCGCGAGCGGCGCTGGATCGGACCGTTCGTGATGCTGGGCTGGATCTTCTTCCTGGGCGGCGGCGCTTTCGCCTACTACGTCGCGTTTCCGTTCACGGTCGCCTTTCTGCTCGACCTGGGAAGCGACTTCCAGGCGGTGATCACCGCCGACCGCTACTACAGTCTCCTGCTCACCATCTCGCTCGGTCTGGGGGCGATGTTCGAGCTGCCCCTCGGGCTCACCCTCGCGGCGCGCGTGCGGCTGGTGACGTGGCGCGGTCTCCTGCGCAACTTCCGCTGGGCCGTCCTGGTGATCTTCATCGTCGCGGCGGTGATGACCCCGACGACGGACATCGTCAACCTCTGCCTTTTCGCGGTGCCCACCGTCGGCCTCTACCTGCTGGGTGTCGCCGGCGCGGCGATCGCCGCCCCCAAGCCCCCGGCCGAAGTCGAGAGCTGAGCCCGGACCGGCGGCGGAATCAGCCGCCGGGCCGGCGATCGGGGCCGGCAACGCGGGCGCGGAACGCGGCCGCCTCGGCGCGGTAGGAGGCCGCCGTCCCCGGGTCGATCCTGGAGTCCGGCAGCGCGGCGACGAGCCGGTCGTAGAGCGCCAGCGCGCCCTCCCGGTCCCCGCGCAATCCCGCGATGCGGGCCCGGTGATGGAGCGCGAACAGTGCCTGCCCGGTGGACGGGCCCACGTGCTCGACCCAGATCTCCCAGGCGCGGCGGAACGCCCGGTCGGCTTCCTCGTACTGGCCGCACTCCTCGAGGGCGGCGCCCAGGTAGTTCCAGCTGTTGGCGACGTAGGGATGATCCTCCCCCAGACGCCGGATCCGGGCCGCGAGGATCGACCGGTGCTCGGCCGCGCGCGCGTGGGGGTCGGCGATCGTGCCGGCCAGGTTGCTGCGCAGGGAGAGGATGTCCAGGTGGTCGGCGCCGAGCACCGGGCGCTCGAGGTCGAGCGCTTCCTGGAGGAGCGGGCGCGCCGCGGTCAGGTCGCCTCGCGACCGCCTCATCATCGCCAGGGCGACCAACGAGGAACCGAGCGCCAGCGGATCCGGCGGACGCAGCTGGCGCTCGAGCGCGATCGACTCTTCGACCCGTCGCTCGCCCTCGGCGCCGCCCTCGAGCGAGCCCAGCTCGCGCAGCGCTCGCGCTTCGAGCGCCGGCCGCCGCTCGGGGCTCGAGGCCAGGGACTCGTGCACGGCGCGTAGCTCGGACAGGGCGACCTGCATCTTGCCGGTCATGTGGAGGGCCCGGGCGTAGTCGAGTCGGAGCACCGCGAGCTCCGGGCTGTCCGCTCCCAGGCGTGGGATCTCCGCTTCGCGCGCCTCGCCGAGGATGGTCACCGCCCGCGAGTAGCTGCCGCGCTCGAGCAGGATCTTGCCCAGCGTGTGCCGGACACTGGCCTGGATCTCGGGCTGGTCGCCGAGCGCGTCCACTCGCTCCTCGCCGCGGACGAGCAGGTCCGCGATCCGCACCGTGTCTCCGCTGGCGCCTTCCATCGGATCGACGCCGCCGAAGATCTCGACCAGCAGGTCCACGACGGCTTCCGCCTTGCGCGCCTCGGCCGTGGCGCGACTGCGCTCGCGGGCGATGCGCACCGACTGCAGCGTCGAGACGGCAGCGAGCGCGAGCAGCGCCAGGAATGCGGCCGCGGCGCCGGCGACGGCCGCCCGGTGCCGGCCGACGAAGCGGAGCAGGCGGTAGCCGAGGGCGTCGGGACGGGCGGAGACGGGCTCTCCCGCGAGCCAGCGCTCGACGTCGTCGCCCATCTGGCCCGCCGAGCCGTAGCGGCGATCGGGATCGGCGCGCAGCGCGACCGCCGTGACGGCCGCCAGGTCGCGTACCGCGAGTCGCGGCGAGATCCGGACCGGATCGCTCTCCAGGTCCTCCGGCGCTTCGCCGGCGACCAACTCGTGCAGCAGGACGCCGAGGGCCCAGACATCGGTCGCGGTCGACACCCGTTCCCCGCGGCGCTGCTCGGGGGCGGCGCGCCCGGGGGTCATCGGCGCCGGCGTCGCGCGGGTGAGCTCGGAGGATTCCTCGTCGGGCTGGAGGAGCTTGGCGACGCCGAAGTCGAGGAGGCGGATCTCGCCCTCCGCCGTCACCAGGATGTTCGAGGGCTTGAGGTCGCGGTGGACCACCAGGTTGGAGTGCGCGTACTGGACGACGCGGCAGAGAGTCACGAACAGCCGCATCCGGGCGCGCAGGTCGAGACGGGCCCGGGCGCAGTGCTCGGTGATGGGCAGGCCATCGACGTACTGCAGGACGAGATAGGGCCGGCCGTCACCCGAGGTGCCGCCGTCGAGCAGGGGAACGATCGCCGGGTGGGTGAGACGGGCCAGCACTTCGCGCTCGAGCCGGAAGCGCTCGAGCAGGTCCTGCGGCGGCCAGCCGGTGCGCAGCAGCTTGACGGCGACGCGCTGCTCGAATTCGCCGTCGACCCGCTCGGCCAGGTGGACCTCGCCCATGCCGCCGTGAGCGATCAGCCGCAGCAGGCGGTAGGCGCCGACCACGGTGCCGGGGGGCGTGGCCTCGGGGGCACCGGCGTCGGCCAATCCCTCGATCTCGAGGGCGTGGCCGGTGTCCGCGACCGCCAACATCGCCTCGATCTCGGCGCGCAGTCCGTCGCGGCCGGCGCAGGCACGGTCGAGCAGCTCCCGGCGGCCGGCCTCGTCGAGCCCCGCCGCCCGGGCGTAGAGCTCGCTCAGGTCGTCCCAGGAGTAGCTCTTGGATTCAGAGTCCTTCGACACCGGTTCGGGCCTCCTCCGATCATGGCGACGACGGGCCGGTCTTCCGGACATCCCGCTCGGGGCCGGTGCCGCTGCGGATCTCCTTGCGCAGCCAGGCCCGGGCGGCTTCCCAGTCGCGCTGGACGGTCTTCGACGAGACGTGGAGGAGCTGGCCGATCTCGTCCAAGGTCAGGCCGCCGAAGATGCGCAGCTCGACCACCCGGGCGGCGCGGGGGGAATCGTGGGCGAGGCGGTCGAGAGCCGCATCCACGGCCAGCGCCTCCTCGGCGGCGCCGTCGCTCAGGAGCTCTCCCGACGCGGCTTCGAGCGACAGCACGGTGGCGCCGCCGCCGCGCTTCTGTCGGCGGCGGGCACGGGCGTGGTCGATCAGCACCCGGCGCATCGTGTTCGAGGCCACGGCGAAGAACTCGAGCCGGTCGGCGGCTCCGATCCGGTGCTGCCCGATCAGCCGGAGATAGGCCTCGTGGACCAGCGCCGTGGTCTGGAGGGTGTGCCCGGGGCGTTCCCCGCGGAGACGCTCGCGCGCCAGGCGCCGGAGCTCGTCGTAGAGGAGCGGGACGAGGCGGTCCAGGGCCCCCGGATCGCCGGAGCTGAGCTCCTCGAGCCAACGCGTCACCTCGCCCGCGGTCGACGGGCGGTGTACGCCGCCTTCGGCGGGGCGATGTCCAGATTCGGGCCGGTAGGACGCCATGACAGGGAAAGGCCGCCTGGGGATCGACGATCGGTCCGAGCGTACTCCAGGCGCGTCTCCGGCGCACGTCGGGAGTCCACTCTCGCGCAGTGGACTTCCCGATGGGTGGCCGGGACCCGCAATCGCCCGGACCGGGAGGATGAAAGAGATGAGAAGCCGGACACGCAGTGCAGCGAAGTCGATCCCGGGGCGCGTCGCGTTGGCGCTCCTGTTGGTTCCGGGAGCGGCCCTCGCCAACCAGATCACGGTGAACACGCTGCTCGACACCGATGTCGCGGACGGACTGTGCTCCCTGCGCGAGGCGATCGAAGCGGCCAACTCGGACGCGCCCTACCATGGCTGTACGGCGGGGTCCGGCGACGACGAGATCGACTTCTCGGTGACCGGGACGATCGCCCTCAACTCGAACCTGCAGGAGATCTCCTCGTCGCTGACGATCAAGGGCCCGGGTCGCGACCAGCTCACCGTCGACGGGGCGCTCCAGCACTCGGTTTTCCGCCTCGACGCCCCGGGAGCTGGACTGCTGAGGGTCCGCAGCTTGACGATCACCCGGGCGCTGGCGGTCTCGGGGGCAGCCGTCTGGCTGGCTCTCGACGACGACGCGACCCTCTCCGACGTCCTGATCTCGGACTGCGAGGCCTCCTTCGGCGGCGCCCTCTACGCCTCGAGCTCGGGCCACGTCATGGTGCTCGACAGCGAGATGAGCGGCAACCGCGGTGACCTGGGGGGCGGCGCGCTGTACGTCAACGGCAGCGCCGAGCTCTTCGTCCAGGACAGCACGATCGCCGACAACTTCGCCGGCCCGGACGACGGGACCACCGACGCCGACGGCGGCGGGATCCTGGTCGTGGTGACTCCGTTCGAGATCCGTCGCTCGACCATCTCGGGCAACGGTGCCCGCGGCAACGGCGGCGGCATGTTCGTCAACGCGACCGGTCTCCTCCGGTCGACCACCGTGGTCGAGAACTTCGGCGACTCCGACGGGGACGGCAACAGCGGCGGGGGCCTGCGGGTCGACGTGGTCGGCGACGTGGAGTTCGCCAACTCGATCGTCGCCGGGAACACCGACGGCTCGGCGGCGGGAGGCCTCGAGCCGGACATCTCGCTCAACAGCGGGAGCGTCACCAGCCTGTCCTACAACTGGATCGGCGACAACTCGAGCGTCGGATCGGCTTTCCCCGCGCCGTCGACGCCCGGGACGCCCAACATCAACGCCGACTACGTCGGGACGCCGGCGGCGCCGATCGACCCGGTCCTGAGCGCGCTCGTGGACAACGGCGGACCGACGCGCACCCATCGCCCGCTCGTGGCCAGCCCGGTGATCGACCAGGGTGACTGTCCGTCGGCGGGCCAGGACCAGCGCGGGTACGGCGACGCGACCTCCGGGAGGCGGACGGTGGACGACCCCGCGATCGGCAACCTGGGCGACGGTTGCGACATCGGCGCCGTGGAGCGGGGCGCCGTGCCGCTCGCCGGGCTGCCCTTCGACGACGGTTTCGAGAGCGGCGACACCTCGGCCTGGTCGGTCGCCGTGCCCTGAGCCGGACCGCCTCCGTCAGCCCGCCGCGCTCTCCTCGGCGGCGGGCTGACGACGCCAGCGGCGGTGCATCCAGACCCACTGCTCGGGCACGCTGCGGATCTGGGTCTCGATGCGATCGGTCATCTGCTGCGTCGCTTCGACTCGGTCGTCGGAAACCGCGAGCTCGGGCTGGATCCGCGCCCGGTGGCGGCCGTCGGGCCGTCTCTCGATGAACGTCGGCAGCACCGCCGCGCCGAGGCGGATCGCCAGGTCCGCCGCGCCCGACGGCGTCCAGGCGGGGCGGCCGAAGAAGCTCACCCAGACGCCCTCGACCCGCGTGTCCTGGTCGATCAGCATGCCCAAGGCGCCGCCCGAGCGGAGCGTGCGCAGGAGGTCGCGTGCGGCGCCCGGGCGGCCGCGCACGATCGTCCGGGTGCCGAAACGGGCGCGCAGGCCGAGGAGCGACTCCTGCAGGCCCGGGTCCTCGAGCTCGCGCGCGATCACCGCCATGCCCAGGCCGCGGAGGTTGAGGGCGGCCGCCAGAAGCTCCCAGTTGCCGCAGTGTCCGGTGACGATCAGGATCGGCCGGCGCCCGGCGCGCAGACGCTCGATCTCGTCCCAGCCCTCGATCTCGACCTCGCGCGCCACCTGCTCGCCGTCGCGGGCGCGGGCCCAGAGGCACTCGCCGAGCATGGTCCCGAGGTGGCGGAACGAGTCGCGGCCCAAGTCCCTGCGGGCGGGCGCCGGCAGCTCGGGAAACGCGATCGCGAGATGCTCCAGGGCGCGGCGGCGGTCGCGGCGCGACAGCCCCCAGGCGAGGCGGCCGAGCGCGCCTCCCGCGCGCTGTGCCCGCGGCCAGTCGAGGCTTTCGAAGAAGGCGCCGAGGAGCCGCTCCAGGGCTCCGAAGAACCGGGAACGGATCGGTCGTCGGGGCGGGATCTCAGCGCTGCCGGCCATCGTCGGGCGGGGCACCGGCGAGGGCGCCGACGAGGCGGGACCAGCTGCCGCGCGCGGTCAGCAGGCGCTCGACGAGCTCGCGCACGCAGCCCTGGCCGCCCGCCGCCGCGGTGACGTAGTCCACCGCCGCGAGGACCTCCGGGGCCGCGTCGGCGGGCGCGGCGGACAGGCCGACGCGGGCCAGCACGGCGAGGTCGGGCAGGTCGTCTCCGGCGTAGGCGACGCGTTCGGGAGCGAGCCGCTTCGCGGCCAGCAGCTCGGCGAAGGCGGCGCCCTTGTCCTCGCGGCCCTGGACGATCTCCTCGATCCCGACCTCGGCCGCGCGCCGGCGGACGATCTCGCTGTCGCGCGCGGAGAGCAGACCGACCCGCAGGCCGGCGGCCTGGGCGAGCTTGATCGCCAGGCCGTCGCGGACGTGGAAGCTCTTGAACAGCTCGCCGTCGCGACCGACGTGTAGCCGGCCGTCGGTCAGGACGCCGTCGACGTCGAGCAGGATCCACTCGATTCCGCGCGCCCTGCGGTCGAGCTCGTCGGTCCAGCTGCGGTTGGCGGCGAAACCTCCGGGAAGACCGGATTCGGCGGCCACGGTCAGAACAGCTCCAGGCCCCAGAGATCGTGGAGATGGACGATCCCCTCGAGCCGCCGGTCGGAATCGACGACGAACAGCGAGGTGATGCGGTGGTCCTCGAGGCTCTTCAGGGCGGCGGAGGCGAGCTGGTCGCGGCCGATGGTGCGCGGCTCCGGCCGCATGCAGTCGCCGGCGGTGGACTGCAGCACGGTCTCGCCGCGCTCGAGGAGCCGGCGCAGGTCGCCGTCGGAGACGCAGCCGACCAGGCGGCCGCTGCCGTCGGTCACCGCGGTGATGCCGAAGCGCTTGCTCGACATCTCGTAGATGGCGTCGCGCATCGGCGTCGTCGCGGCCACCCGGGGGAGCTCGTCGCCGGAGTGCATGAGTTGCCCGACCCGCAGCAGACGCTTGCCGAGCTGGCCGCCGGGGTGGTTGCGGGCGAAGTCCTCGCGGGTGAAACCGCGCGCCTCGAGCAACGCCATGGCGAGCGCGTCGCCCAGGGCGAGGGTGGCGGTGGTCGAGGCGGTCGGCGCCAGGTTGAGGGGACACGCCTCCTTGTCGATCGCGACCGAGAGGTGGATGTCGGCGAGCCGGGCGAGCGGGCTGGCCGGGTTGCCGGACAGCGCGATCAGCGAGACGCCGAGCCGCTTCAGCGTCTCGACCAGGCGCAGCAGCTCCTCGGTCGTTCCGGAATAGGAGGCGGCGAGGACGACGTCGCCCTCGACCATCATCCCCAAGTCGCCGTGGATCGCCTCGGCGGGGTGCAGGAAGTAGGCCGGGGTGCCGGTGGAGGAGAGCGTCGCCGCGACCTTCTTCATCACGATGCCGCTCTTGCCCATCCCGGTGCACACGACCCGGCCGGGAGCGGTGCGCACCATCTCGACGGCGCGGTCGAACGCCTCGTCGAGCTGGCCGATCAGACCCCGGACGGCCCGGGCCTCGATGTCGAGGACCTCCCGGGCGACCTCGCGAGCACCACGATTCCCCGCCACGCGCCGGAATTATAGAGGAGCGCCCCCTCAGGGCACCAAAGACAAGACCCTTCTGTTCAAGACAAAGACCAAAAACCAAAGACTTCCAAAGAAGGGGAAAGGGGTGGGGCCGCCGTTGCGGCTGCCGGCAGACGCGCGCGGCCGATCACCGTTCGTCTTTCCCTTCTATGGAAGTCTTTCGGTCTTTTGCCTTTGGATTTCGCAACGGTGGCCTCCCGCCGTCCGCCGCCGGCAGGCGCGCGCGACGGTCGTTCCCGTGTCTCGGTCTTGAACAGAAAGGTCTTTGCTTCTGGCCTTTCGTGAGCGCGAACCGCAGCGGCCTCAGGCGGGAGCCGGCGTGGCTGCCAGAGCGCGGTGGATCGCTAGGAGCTCGGCGATCAGGCGCTCGGCGCGCTCGGGGTCGAGCTGCGTCTCGCGGTCGGAGAGCGCCGCGTCGGGGCGCGGGTGGACCTCGAGGAAGACGCCGTCGGCGCCCGCGGCGACCGCCGCCCGCGCCAGGGGCTCGGCGAACTCGCGCGCGCCGCCCGTGCCCTCGGCGTTCGCTCCCGGGAGCTGCAGCGAGTGGGTCACGTCGTAGATCACCGGGATGCCGTCGCGGTGCATCCAGGCGAAGGAGCGCATGTCGACGACCAGATTGTGGTACCCGAACGAGGCGCCCCGCTCGGTGACGGTGACCCGGTCGTTGCCCGCGCTGCGCACCTTCTCGACCACCCGGCGCATGTCGTCGGGGGCCATGAACTGCCCCTTCTTGACGTTGATCGCCGCGCCGGTCGCGGCGGCGGCGAGGAGCAGGTCGGTCTGCCGGCACAGGAAGGCGGGGATCTGCAGCACGTCGCACACGGCGGCCGCCGGCGCGCACTGCGCCGGCTCGTGGACGTCGGTGAGCAGCGGCAGGCCGGTGTCGGCCCTCACCGCGGCCAGGATGCGCAGCCCCTCCTCCAGGCCCGGTCCGCGGAAGGCGCGGATCGAGCTGCGGTTGGCCTTGTCGAAGGACGCCTTGAAGACGATCGGGCAGCCGAGCCTCTTGCCGGCCGCGGCCAGAAAGCGCGCGACCTCGAAAGTCGTCGCCTCGGATTCGACGACGCAGGGTCCGGCGATCACCGGCAGCGGCCCGGTTCCTCCCGCCACGACCCCGGGCGCGAGCTCGACGCGGTCCGGGCTCACGCCGTCGACTCTCCCGCCAGGACCGCCGGCCGCGCGGTCTTTCCCTCGGCCCGGCGGCGCTCCTGCTCGGCCAGCGCCGCGCCGATGTAGGAGACGAAGAGCGGGTGCGGGTCGGTCGGCTTCGACTTGTACTCGGGATGGAACTGGCAGCCGAGGAACCATGGGTGCCCGGGCAGCTCGACCATCTCGACGAACTTGCCGTCGGGGCTGCGCCCGGCGACCACCAGGCCGTGGCCGGTGAGCGCCTCGAGGTACTTCTGGTTCACCTCGTAGCGGTGCCGGTGGCGCTCCGAGATCTCGTCCTGACCGTAGATCCGGTGGGCGAGCGTCCCGGGCTCGAGGCGGCACGGATAGGCGCCCAGGCGCATCGTCCCGCCCATCTCCTCGACCCCGAGCAGGTCGCGGAGCTTGTAGATCACGGGCTGCGCCGTGTCCGGGTCGAACTCCGAGGAGGTCGCCTCCTTGATCCCGGCGACGTTGCGCGCGTACTCGATGGTCAGGCACTGCATGCCCAGGCAGATGCCGAAGAACGGCACGCCGTGCTCCCGGGCGTAGCGGATGGCGCGGATCTTCCCCTCGCTGCCGCGCTTGCCGAACCCGATCGGGACCAGCAGGCCGTCGACCTCGAACAGTTGGCGCGGCCAGGTGCCGGCCTCGATCTCCTCGGCGCCGATGTAGACCAGCTCGACCTCGGCGTCGTTGGCGATGCCGCCGTGGCGCAGCGCCTCGTTGAGGCTCTTGTAAGCGTCGGGGAGCTCGACGTACTTGCCCACGATTCCGATCCGGACGTGGTGCTTCGGGTTCTTGGCCCGCGACACCAGCGCCTCCCACTTCGACAGGTCGCGCTCGTACTGGGGCAGGTTGAGCAGCTCGAGCAGAATGTCGTCGGCGCCCTCGCGAGCGAACATCAGGGGTACTTCGTAGATGTTCGGGACGTCGCGGGCCGGGATGACCTGCTCGGGCGACACGTTGCAGAACAGGGCGATCTTGCGCCGTAGGTCGTCGGGGAGCGGACGGTCGACCCGGCACAGCAGCAGGTCCGCCTGGATCCCGATCTCGCGCAGCTCACGCACCGAGTGCTGGGTCGGCTTGGACTTCAGCTCCTCGGCGGCGGCGATGTAGGGCACGAGGGTCAGGTGCACGTTGACCGAGTTGTTGCGCCCGAGCTCGAGCCGGAACTGCCGGATGGCCTCGAGGAAGGGGAGCGACTCGATGTCGCCCACCGTGCCCCCGATCTCGACGATCACCACGTCGTGGCCGTCCGAGAGGCGGCGCATCGCGGCCTTGATCTCGTCGGTGACGTGGGGGATGACCTGGACCGTCTTGCCCAGGTAGTCGCCGCGCCGCTCCTTGTTGATCACCGACTCGTAGATGCGTCCGGTCGTGTAATTGTGGTAGCGCGTCATCGTCGCGCCGGTGAAGCGCTCGTAGTGGCCGAGGTCGAGGTCGGTCTCCGCGCCGTCGTCGGTGACGAACACCTCGCCGTGCTGGTACGGCGACATCGTCCCGGGGTCGACGTTGACGTAGGGGTCGAACTTCATCAGCGTGACGTTGAATCCCCGCGATTTGAGCAGCGCCCCGATCGAGGCCGAGGCCACGCCCTTGCCGAGCGAGGAGACCACGCCTCCGGTGACGAAGATGAACTTGGTCGTCATCGGTTCCCTCCGGATGCGGAAATCGTCGCCAGACGGCGCTCCATCGCCACCACGTCCTCGGCGGTGTCCACGCCCCAGGAGGGGCGGGCGCCGAGCAGGACGCGGATCGGGACGCCGTGCTCGAGCGCGCGCAGCTGCTCGAGCGACTCGGCGCGCTCGAGCGGCGTCGGCTCGAGCGCGGCGAGGGCGAGCAGCGCGGTGCGCTGGTAACCGTAGATGCCGAGGTGGCGTAGCGGCGGCGCGCCTTCTTCCTGGCGCGGAAACGGGATCCCGGCGCGGCTGAAGTAGAGCGCGTAGCCCCGGCGGTCGAGGACGACCTTCACCGCCGCCGGATCGGCCAGGTCTCCCGGCTCGGCCGCCGTGGCGAGCGTCACCACCGGATCGCCGGGGTGAGCGGTGAGGTGCCCCGCGATGCGCCCGATGCCCTCCGGGTCGATCAGCGGCTCGTCGCCCTGGATGTTGATCACGGCCTCGCAATCCCAACCGCGCGCCGCCCAGGCGATTCGGTCGGTCCCGCTGGCGCAATCGGCCGGGGTCATCTCGACCTCGCCGTCGAAGGCGCGGACCGCGTCGGCGATGCGCTCGTCGTCGGTCAGGACGACCAGCCGGGCGAGGCCGGAGGCCGCGATGGCCCGGCGCCAGACGTGCTCGATCATCGGCCGTCCGGCCAGGGGCACGAGCGCCTTGGCGGGCAGCCGGGTCGAGCCGTAGCGGGCGGGGATCGCGCCGACGACGCGGGGCGGTCGACGAACCACCGGCGAACCGGTCTCCTCGTGGATTTCCTGGGGGTGCACGACTGAATCTAGTCCAAGGCCCCGGAGCGAGTCAATCGAGGCCGCCACCCGCGAATCCGTGTGCTACTTTCCCGCGGTCATGCCGCTTCGCCGCCCTTCCGGGCGCGCTGCCCGATTCGGAATGGTCCTGCTGTTGCTCGCGCTCGCCGTCGTGGCGGAGCGGTCGGGCTGGCTGGGGTCACTGCGGTCGGGCGAGGCCAGGGGCGCGGCCCGGGTCTGGATCTGGGCCCCGGTCGATCTGCGCGACGTGCGCCCGCGGGCGTTCCTGCTGGCGCGCGACTTCGAGCTCCGGCAGGTCCCGGGCCATGCCCGGCTGAGCGTGCTGGGCGACCAGGAGTACCTGGTCTGGGTCAACGGCCGCCGGGTGGGTTCGGACCGCTATCAGGACGGCGCCTCGTTGGACGTCTACGACGTCGCGCCTCTGCTCCGGGCGGGGGACAACCGCGTCCTGATCGAGCTGCGCAGCGCCGCGGGCGCGGGCGGCGCGACCCTGCGCATCGAGGACGAGCAGGGCTCGCCGCTGCTCGAGACCGGACCGGGTTGGCGGGTCTACACGACCGCGATGCGGGCGCTGTTCGAGGACAAGCCGCTGCACGCGGCGCCCGAGGCGGAGGTGCTGGGGAGGTCCCCGTTCGGGCGTTGGGGCAGCCCCGAGGTCGGTCCCCAGCGGCCGCTGTTCAGCGAGGTTCTGGACGCCCAGCACCCGGAACGGGCGCGACGATTCCGCTGCCCCCCGGCGCGCCCCGGTTGGCGTCGTCTGCCGCGCCGGGACCGGCACCGCCCGGTCCTGGGCCCGCTGGTCGAATTCGACTTCGAGCGCGAGGTCACCGGCTACCTGGTGCTCGGGGTCCGCGAGCGGGACTCTGCGGCGGGGCTGGTCCGGATCGGCACCTCGCCCGCCAACCGGATGGGATGGGCGCCCGACGCGATCGCGATCACGATGCCGTCGCGGGGGGTCTGGCAGGACGCCGTGCCGCGGCGCTTCCGCTACGTCGAGGTGGCGGGTCTCGACGGCGTCCTCTCGGCCGCCGTCCTGCCCGTGGCTCCCGGCCTCCTGGAGGCCGCTGACCGCCCCCGCGCCCACGGCCGGAGTCTTCGGGATCCACGCGCCGCCGGTGCGCTTCCCGGTCCAGGACGAGATCTGGCGCGGGCTGCGCTCGCAGCGCCCACTCCCGGAGGCCCCGGGCGGTGACGGGAAGCCCGCGGAGACGGGATCGGTCAGGAGCGGCGGCGCAGGACGTAGTCCGGCGCCAGCTCGAGGGCACGCCGCGCGTCGCCGTCCGGGAGGCGCTCGAGCGCGGTGAGCGCCTCCTGCGCCAGGCCGCGGGCGAGCTCGCGCACCTCCTCGAGCGTGCCTTCGCGCCGGACCAGCTCCAGAATCTGAGCGGCCGGCACGCGCTCGAAGGACCGGTCCGCGAGCACCTTGCCCACGACGCCGCGTTCCGCGGCGGAGAGACGGGGCAGGGCGAGCAGGAGCGGCAGGGTCAGCTTGCCCTCCTTGAGATCCGAGAGCACGGGCTTGCCCAGCTGGTCCTCGCTGGCGGTGAAGTCGAGCAGGTCGTCGATGAGCTGGAAGCAGAGCCCGAGGCCGCGGCCGTAGCTCGCCAGAGCCTCGAAGGCGTCCTCGCGCGCCGGCTCCATCAGCGCCGGCACGGAGCAGGCGGCGGCGAACAGGCGCGCGGTCTTGCGGTCGATGATCTCGAAGTACTCGTCCTTCGTCAGGCCGGGATCGCCGAGGCGCTCGAGGACCATCAGCTCGCCCTCGGTCATGCGCAGCGTCGCGTCGCACAGCAGGTCGATGATGCGCAGGTTGTCGTGCTCGAGCGCCATCTTCATCGCCGTGGTGTAGAGCCAGTCGCCGAGCAGAACCGTGAGGTTCGCGCCCCAGACCGAGTGGACGGTCCGCCGGCCGCGCCGGAGGTCCGCGTGGTCGATGATGTCGTCGTGGATCAATGTCGCGGTGTGGATGAACTCCACCACCGCGGCGTAGGTGACCTCCTCGTCGGAGTCGCGGCCGAGCAGGCGGGCGCAGAGCAGGAGGAGCGCCGGGCGCATCCGTTTGCCGCCGCCGGCGAAGATGTACTCGCCGGCCTTGCGGATGAACGGGACGTCGGAGGCCAGCCGGGTCCGGAACAGCGCCTCGGTGGCCTCGAGCTTGGCCTCGATCGGCGCCAGGATCCGCGTCGCCTGCTCGATCTCGTCGGGGCGCGCCGCGACCACCAGCCGGTGGGTCATCGCGATCCCCCGTCGCCGATCGGCCGCACCGGGGAGAACTGCTGGATCTCGAGCAACCGGCCGTCCTCGAATCGGGCCACCCGGCCGGCCGCGAAGTACCACCACGACGCCTCGGTCCCGCCGGGTGACTCGCGGCGGTCCACCGACTCCGGCAGCCCCAGGTCCGCCCAGACCCGGCGCTCGTCGTCGGAGTCGAGCGAGCCGACGAAGTCGCGCAGGCGCTCGACGAACCCGGCGCGCTCCACCGTCAGGGCCGCCGTCACGGGCGACCCGTGCTCGATGCGGTCGGAGACGTCCAGGCGCGCCAGTTCCTGGACCACCTCGCGCGCCTCGGTGCCCGCGCGTACCACGGCCACGAGCTCGAACCTGCGGTAGCCCGTGCTCCAGGTCCAGTCGATCGAGAAGCCGCCGCGGGCGTCGGAGACCACGGTGCGCCGGGTCACGGCGCCTTCGACGCGCGAGAGCTTGCGCCAGTCCAGATGCGGGTTCGAGGCCTCGAGGACGACCTCGAGCCCGGAGATCGGGTGCCCCTTCGGGTCGGCGACGGTGCCCTGGAAGCGGACGCTGTCGCCGTCGTGGAAGGGGAAGCGCCACGGGAAGGCCGCGCCCGCCGGCACGGCGGCGACGAGACACCCCGCGGCCAGCGTCGCCGCGAGAACGCCGCGGCGCCACGCGGCGCGGCGGCTAGCGGTAGTTGCTGAAGGTGAGCGGGACATCGACGTCGAGAGCGCGGAGAGAGGCCATCACCGTCTGGAGATCGTCCTTGTTCTTGCCCGAAACGCGCAGCGAATCCCCCTGGATCGCCGCCTGCACCTTGAGCTTGAGCTTCTTGACCTCGGCCGCCAGCTTCTTGGCGGTGTCGGTCGGGATCCCCTGTTGAAAGCCGACGCGGCGTCGGACGCGACCCCCCGAAGCGGGCTCGACCTTGCCCGGCCGCAGCGACTTCGGGTGGATTCCGCGCTTGACCAGCTTCGCCTTCAGGACGTCGAGCGCCTGTTCGAGCGTGAATTCGTCGGCCGACTCCGCGACCAGCTCCTCGCCCTCGAGCGTCAGTCCGGCGCGCACCCGTTTCAGGTCGTAGCGCGTTCCGATCTCCTTCTCGGCCTGCGAGAAGGCGTTGCGGACCTCCTGGAGATCGACCTGCGAGACGACGTCGAAAGAGTGGTCTGCCATCGTTGATCGGGACGCTCGCCCGAAGGCCAGCCTATCACCCGGGTCCGCGCCTCACGGCTCGGTCCACTCGATGCCGGGCGGCGGCGAGAAGACGTCGGCGTCCTCGAGCGGCCGCCAGTTGGTGAAGCGGAAGCTGGTCACGTTGCCTTCGCGGTCGCGGTAGTCGAGGGCCGCGGGACGGCCGCCGCCGGCCTCGATCTCGAGGTTGGCGGCGACCAGGGCCGAATCCGGGTCGAGCGGCTCGAGCGCGAGCCCGGTGCGTCCCTCGCCGAGGCTCTCGCTGCGCGCGCGGTAGCGCCCGGAGAGCTCCCCGGCGGGGAGCAGGAGCAGGTCGAGCCCGGCCTCGCGTCGGGCGTCGATGGTGATGCGTTGGCCGCGGGGCTCGTTCTCGACCCAGCTCCAGGCGCGCGAGCCGCAGACCAGGAAGCTCTTGCGGTACGGCTGGACGTAGTCCCAGCGCAGGCAGTCGGGCATCGAGAGCTCCAGCCGTCCCGATTCGGTCTCGCCGGTCGAGAAGCCCGCCGGGGTGTAGACCTGGACGAAATCGGCCTGGAGCACGCCCCCCGCGGCCAGCTCCCGGCGCAGCCGGTCGAGCGTCTGCCAGGGGTCGGCGGCGCTCTCGGCGCCCCCCGCGGGGGCGGCGAAGGCCGCGATCAGCAGGAGTCCCAGCAGCGCTCTCGGCACCGGTCGCCGGCCCTTCAGTGGCGGAAGTGGCGGACGCCGGTGGCGAGCATGGCGATGCCGTGCTCGTCCGCCGCGGCGATCACTTCGTCGTCGCGCTTGCTGCCTCCCGGCTGAACGACCGCGGTGACGCCCGCCTCGGCGAGCACGTCGAGGCCGTCGCGGAAGGGGAAGAAGGCGTCCGACGCGGCGACCGCCCCGCGCACCGGGAGCCGGGCCTTCTCGGTGGCCAGCCGGCAGGAGTCGACGCGGCTCATCTGCCCGGCGCCGATGCCCACGGTCTGATCGCCGGTGGCGACCACGATCGCGTTGGACTTGACGTAGCGGCACACCGACCAGGCCAGCTCGAGAGCGCGCCGCTCCTCGGGCGTCGGCAGCCGGCGGGTCAGGCAGGTCCAGCTCGCCGGGGCGTCGCCTCCGCTGTCGGGGTTCTGCGCCAGGAAGCCGCCGTCGATGGCCCGCAGCTCGACGTCGCCCGGCTCCGCCTGGTACGGCGGGGCGATCAGGACCCGCAGGTTCTTCTTGGCGGCCAGCCGTTCCAGGGCGTTCTCGTCGACGGCCGGGGCCACGAGCACCTCGACGAAGAGGTCGGCCATCGCCTCGACGGCAGGCCCGTCGAGCGGCCGGTTGACGGCGACGATCGAGCCGAACGCCGAGACCGGGTCGCACTCGAGCGCCCGCCGGTAGGCCTCGACGAGGCCGTCGCCGCGGCCCACGCCACAGGGGTTGTTGTGCTTGAGGATGGCGACCGTCGGAGCGTCGAAGAGGGCGACCAGCCGGCGCGCGGCGTCGGCGTCGAGCAGGTTGTTCCAGGACAGCTCCTTGCCCTGGACCTGGGTCATGCCGCCGAGGATGCCCGGACCGCCGATCGTGCGGTAGACCGCCGCTCCCTGGTGCGGGTTCTCGCCGTAGCGCGGCACCAGCTCGCGCTCGAGGTCGATCGAGAGCAGCTCGGGGAAGTCGTCGGCCTCCGGGGTCTCGGAGGCGAACCAGGCGGCGATCGCGGCGTCGTAGGCGGCGGTGTGGCCGAACGCCCTGCGCGCCAGCGCGCGGCGGGTGTCGAGGGTGACCTCGCCGCTCTGCCGCAGCTCGCCGAGCACGCCCGGGTAGTCGCGCGGATCGACGACGACCGCGACCCCGGAGAAGTTCTTGGCCGCGGATCGCACCATCGACGGACCGCCGATGTCGATCATCTCGACGATCTCCGCCGGCGTGGACTTCGGGTCGGCCACGGTCTGGCGGAACGGGTAGAGGTTCACCGCCACGAGCTCGATCCGGCCGATGCCGTGCTCGGCGAGGGCGGCGAGGTGCTCGGGCTTCGAGCGATCGGCGAGCAGGCCGCCGTGGATCTTCGGGTGGAGCGTCTTGACCCGGCCGTCGAGGATCTCGGGGAACCCGGTCACCTCGGAAACGGGGACGACGTCCAGCCCGGCCTCGACCAGGTGGCGCGCGGTACCGCCGGTCGAGACGAGCTCGAAGCCGAGGTCGGCCAGCCCGCGGGCGAACTCGGCGAGGCCGGACTTGTCGGAAACCGAGAGCAGGGCGCGGCGGGCAGCGGGCATCGGACCTCCGGTGGCGGCGCGGGAGGGCGGCGGTTTCAGGGCGCCCCGCCGCGGTCGAGCAGGAGCACGCGGTCGCGGGCGCGGGCGAAGACGGGGCGTGGGTCCGAGCCGCCGGCCGAGAGCCAGATGTAGCGGAACAGGCGGGCGGCGTCGGTGACGGAGTGGCTGTAGGACAGCGACGTCAGTCCGAAAGCGGTCGAGTGGTCGTCGAAGGTGCGGACGCCCGGCGCGAAGCCGATGCGCCGGTACTCGGCGCCGATCATCGGGTAGAGGAGGCGGCCGCGGGCGAGCGCATCGCGCTCGTAGGCCGCGAGGTCGGCCGGGGTCAGGATCGGTGGCTTCTGCTGGTAGACGACGACGGCGAAGCGCGGCTGCGCCGATTCGGCGTAGGTCAGGTAGTCGAGGAAGTAGCGCGGCTCGTCGGGGTCGGCGTTCGAGGTGTTGAGCGGGTTGTCGAGGTCCGCCGCCCAGTGCGAGACGCGCCCCAGCCGGCGCACGACGTCGGCGAAGGGGTGGTGCTCGCGGATCGCCTCGATGGCGCCCGCGACCTCGGCGTCGAGGGTGGCGACGAGGGTGCCGGTGCCGTCCGGGTTCTGGTAGTGGCGCTCGGCGTGCCCCTCGGAGAACGGCTCGATCGCCCCCTTCGCCAGGTCCTCGGCGTGCCGGAACATCAGCCGCGCCAGGTCGGGCGGCGCCAGCCGCGCCGCATCGGCCGCGGCGGCCTGCTGCGTCTTGGGGCTCCAGGCAGCCGCCGGGCCCGAGAGCGCGAGGGCTCCCACGGCGACGGCCCCGGCGACCAGGAGTCGCCCCGGGGAGGCGGTCGGGAGTCGGCGAGCTCTCGGCACTGGCGGCGATTCTAGCGCGCGGATCCCGCCGCCGGACGGGCTCCGCGAAAGCCGCGACGCCCCGGCGGCTGCTTTCGCCCGCCCCCCGATTCGTGCTAAAAAGCGCGGTCCGGGCGGCCCGTCCGCCCGCCGATCGCGATCCGATCGAGGCCAGGTAGCTCAGCTGGTAGAGCACGTGACTGAAAATCACGGTGTCGGCGGTTCAACTCCGCCCCTGGCCACCATCAATCTCATTAGAATCAGAAACTTCTGGAACTACAGCTGTTCCGCGGTTGGAGGTTCTCTGGGCCGTGGGCACCCTGTGGGCAAGGTGCGCCGAGGCTCGTCCTAGCGCACGAACGCCGCCACGGCTTGCACCACGACGCCCAGCGCGAGCACGACCACTGAGACGACCATGAGCAGGACGTAGCGCTCGGTCGCTGCTGCGGTGCGCTCGGCCGCTTCGGCAGCTCGAATCTGGGCGCGTGAGGCGGCCTCGGATGACTCGAGCGAGTCGGCGAGCGCCTTGCTATCGCGGTAGCGGAATTCGATCAATGCGAGGTTATGCGGCCTGCCCGCTTCGAGGTTGGCCGCCCAGTCGGCGAGTTCCTCAAGAGACTTCGTATCGAGCTTCGCGTCGTGTCGCAGGCTGTCCACAGCGAGCACCCCCGAGCCCTAATCTACTGGACCGTGATGCCGAGTCCCGACAGAACAGTTCTAGATTTCTCGGAGGCTAGAGAAAACAGTCAGAGAACCAATTTGGGCGGGGCTGAATGTAGGAATTGGCGCTGTTTCTGAGTGCCGCGCAATCAATCGGCGAGACCGCGAAGACCTTCTTTCCAACACTCCTGACGAAGTCAACCGCTGGCGTGAAGTCGCCGTCAGCCGAGAGCAAGTACGCAGTCTCGAAATCGTCGCTTCGAGCAAGTAGACACATATCAACCGCAAGCAGAACGTCGGTAGCCTTCTCCTTCATTACGTGAACATACCGCTGAGCGTTCGCCAGTTCTCCGAGCTTCTTCAGGTGCTCGTATGGAATACCCTCCGCTCTATCGAGGTAGTCGAGCAAGAGGCGAGAAAGCTCATTAGGGGTTTCCTTGTCTTCGATCCGACCGAAATGTGTAGTGATCCGCGGATCCTGGTTGCGAAGTTGGGACAGAAATCGTCGCTGCGAGGATACATCTCGATGGTAGTGCTTGAGCGCTCCAATGTAGTACCTGGTCGCTGTCCACTCACGCGGCTGGGAGAGCTTCTTGGAGATTTTCCCGTAATCGAGGCGAGAGCGATCCTGAACACCGCACTTCCCAAGTGCGTGATACCAGTTGTTTCCATCGATGAAGAGAAACGCTCGATTGACCATAAAGAGAAAAGCCCCGAATGTGCCTTGCGGCAGACCCGGGGGCTGTAAACTCAAAAACTTTTCGAAACGGCTGCGAGGCCCAACTGGCTGTGCACCGCGGCCGCGTTCGTTGATGCAAGGTACACCCGAGTCAAGACGCTGTCAAGAGGCAATAAAGCATGCAACATCAGTCGGTTATGTTTGCCTCTGCCATGAATTCTGTGCAGTAGTGCACTCCGACCGCACCACCTACTAGGTGCCTTGCGTACCGCATGGCAAGTGGCGGGGCGCCTCCCCACTACTGCACGTGCCATTGAGAGACCGCGCCTAGTCGCGGGGGAAGCGGCCCGTTACAACCCAAACGGCCGCGCCCGCGATCACGGCCACAACCAGCAAGCCGACCAGTAGGACGAAGCTAGAGGTCACGGGGCTCCCACGGATCCACTAGCGCCGCACCGCTTGGACGATCAACTCCGACAGCTCGCCGTCGAGCCCGTGGACCTCTGCACGCCCCTCGCGGCGAAGCCGGCCGAGCACCTCGAGCAGCGATTCACCATCGACGCCCAGGGACTCGCGCAGCTCGAGCATTGTCCGCGCCCGCTCGCGCAGCAGTTGATCGGCGCGGTGGAGCACTTCACCGGAGACCGGCGGCATCACGTCACGATCACGTAGACGACGCCGCTCTTGGTATCGCCTCCAGATGAAATGACCACCTTGACGCGACTGTTCACCACGACGATCGGCGCCAGGACAGCAGCCCCGCCCGCGGCATAGAGAGCCGCAGCGCCCGCCGTCGAGTGCGTCGCCTGCCGGGGTGCTCTCGTCGCGCTGGCATTGACCGCGGCCTCGGACCAGATAGCCTCCCCGGTGTCCTCGACCGTCACCGCGAACGTGACGCCATCCGCGAAGTCTGTTTTCACGTATCGGATCGCGGAGACCACGCCCGAGAATGCCCCGGTGTAGCCGGTAGCAGCCCCGGAGCCATCCGTCGTTAGCACAACCGCGTGTTTGTCGATCATCGAATCCACCTCCACCGGAAAAAGACTGCGGCGGCCAGATCACGGCTCAAGTGTGCGCCACCGCCGCAGTCGGGAGCCCAGGGCGCGCAGGGCATCTTTCAGCTTGCCTTGATTCCAATCAGCTTGCAGAACGCGGCCTCATGCGCCGCAGCGAAGTCGGCGCGCAGGTGCGCCACGTACCCCAGTTCGAACGTTCCGGTGTAGAGCTCGCGCAGGACTTGAATTTGCAAACCCTGACGGACGCCCCACAAGAGCTGCGTCCAATCGCCGAGCCAAATCGAGGAGCAGACTGCGCCGCTCGCTCCCTGCTCTTGGTCGATGGGAATTACGCTCGACACGTGAAACGGCAACGCGGCGAGCGCATCGGGACGGCGCAGGGGCAAACCGTCGCCGTCTTTCAGCCGCTGAATCGTTCCCCAGGTGCGCGGCGCCATGACGGCCGCGCTCGGCATCGGGGCCTTGTCCGTCAAGTTCGCCTCGATCGCCTCGATGATCTTGTCGTACCCACTGAGCGCGGCGCCGTCGGTGTCCATCTCGACCGAATTGACGCCGACCGTCGAATCGAGACCAGTGGGCGCGGGCGCGACGCCGTACAACATCGCGGAGTCGAGCGCCGTGCCGAGACTTCCAGTGAACGCAGCGGCGAGCGCGGTCTCGAGATTGATCGAATCTTGGACCAGCTCGCGCGAGCACTTCACGAGCGCAGTCAGCGTGCGCGGCACGAGCGCGACGGATTCGAAAGTCGGATCCGAGTCTGCAACGTCAGCGCCGCCCTCGGTGTGCCACACGGCCGTTGGATCGCTCGCCAGTCGCGCGAACGAGCTTCGATCCGTATCGAGTGCGACGGTGCGAACGCCGAGCCGCAAGAGCAGCGACTTCTCGCGCAGTGCGTCGATCAGTTCGCCGAACAGGCGAGTCGGAACCGTGAACCCGCCCGCGGAGTCCGTGCCCTCCGAGAGCGCGCGGCGCTCCAGGTCCGAGCGCGGACCCGTAACGATGGCCCGCAGGAAACCGCCGAGGGTCAGCCCGTCGTGCTCCTCAGTAATCCGGCCATGCGCGCGCAGGTGATCGGCGAAACTCTCAGTCGGCGCGAGCGCACGCGCGAACCCAGGATCGAGAACTGCCGCGCTGCTCGCTGGACGCCGCGCGTCCTCGCGGATCGGATCCTGAGCGGCAAGCTTGGCCCGCTCGAGGCGATCGAGCGTTTCGAGCGCGGCGATCTCCGCCGACAGGCTTTCGGCCTCGTCGCACTTCGCCGTCCACTGTTCGCGTGCCTTGCCGGCCAAGGGCTTTCCAGCTCGCTCGGCTTCGTCGAATGCCGCGCGGGCCTCTTCGAGCAGCCGGGCGCGGTGCTGCTTCTTTTCTACGAGCTTCATTGAATAGGCTCATTCGCATCTCCAGGTCAATCGGCGGGGTCGCCGGGCCTAGAAATGCGTTCGGCGCGGCACGCTCCGCCGACAAGTTGTTTTTCAACTCGTCGTCGAGCGATTCCGCGCCGGCTATCTAGCGGGAGCGCTGTCGCTTGGGGATCGCGTCCGGCCGCGGGTTCTGCACCCGCGCCCTTCCACGTCCTTGTTACGTGACACATTTTGTCATACTCGGGGCCGCAGATCAACAACGGGCCGAGGGATGGACCAACCAACCACCCCTCGGCCCAGGGCGCCCGACGACGGAGAGATCCCCGGGCGCCCCCTTTCTTCATGTTCGACCCGCGAGCCGGAGCCGGCTGCCAGGAGTCAGGCCCAGCTCGCGCTCGAGCCGGAGCACCACCCGGCTCCGGCCGGCGCGTCAGTCCACCCTCGGCGATCTCCTCGGCGATCAGGCGGACGAACAAGGCCAGGACCAGGACGTTCGAGCCCGATCGGCAGCCGGCCGGGATCACCTCTACCACCCGCGGCCAGAGGTCGATTTCGACATCAGAGAGCCCGAGGTAGGCCGGGGCCTCGCGCGGCAACTCCCCGCTCCCTTCCAGGTCGTACCGTCGCCGGTCGCGATGGTTTCTGAAGGATCCGGTAGCCTCCAGCTCGGCCGCGGCCTTCCTGAGCCTACTCACGGCCTGCTAGCCCCAATTGGCGACATGCGCGCGTCTGTGCGCACACGCTTCGCGGATCTGTCCTGGTCCACTCGAAGGGGCATATCCCCATCGTGCCTCTCGCGGCGCACTGAATCCTCGAATCTGCCCTGGTGACTGTGTGCGCTGTGCGCCGTGCTCTATAAGCACTGGCGCACTGGCGCACTGAATTGTCCCGTGCTCCGGCGCACTGACGGCGCACTGCGGCGCACTGGCGCACTAGCAAGCCAACCTCCAGAGCTTCGCCCGCTTCTCGCCGCGTTCGAAGTCGAGCTCTCCGAGCTTCTTGCCCAGCTTCAGAGCGCCCAGGATGGCCTTGCGGGTGTGTTCGGAGGATTCCTTCAGGGCCTCCAAGATCCGACGTTGACTCAGAGGCTCGGGAGTACCTCGGAACAGGGCGCGCACGTCGTCTAGAGCCTCCCGGTATCCGGCTTCTTGGCGGGAGCCCCCCGCGATGGTCAACCGTCGGGTCTCCGGCTCGAAGGCTAGGAGCTGCTCGGCCTGGTCCACGTCGCGGCCGTAGGCGGCCAGGTAGCGCGGGGCGGCAGGATCCTCCACGTCCCGTTGGTCACGCATCGAGCCGCCATTCGACATCCGGCCAGTCCCGGAGTCTGGAGTCGCCCCGGGAGCGCTCGGGACCGTGGCCGAAGTGGTGGACCACCAGAGCCTCGGGGATCCCGGCCTCTTGCAGTAGCTCGTCGAAGGCCACCAGAAACCGGCCCGCCTCCCGGTGCTCGTCGAGTCCGAGGGAGTCCAGAGCGGGGCGCAGGCAGTCGAACACCAGGTACTCGACTCCCCGGTCGCGCAGGAGCTTCGCCCAGGCCGAGCGCTTGGCATCGTCTAGCAGGTCGAGCGATGCCAGCCGCCCCCGGAGCGGAGCGACTAGCAGCCGGTCGTCGTGGCGGATCGCCTGAGCCCTGAGCCAGCCGTCGAGCATGACCTCGCCCATCTCGAGGTCGAGAAGAGCCACGCACCCGGCGACGGGGTGGACGGCCGAGTGCCCGAGGAATGGATCGCCGTCGAGCAGGGATCGAACCAGGTTCCCGACCAGGACGGTCTTTCCGGCCTTGAACTGCGCCGCGAGCACCACCCGGGTCCGCGCCGGCTGCCAGCCTTCGATGCGCCACTCCAGGGGCTCGACCGGCCGGGCCAGCCGCTCGCGCAGCGTCAGGAGCTCCATGATGGGCGCCGGCGGCCCTCCCGCCGGGGCCTCACTGGTGGCTGTCTCCAGTGACGGCTCCCATTCCTCGGCCCCCTCCGCCATGATCGCCAGCCGCTCCAGCGCCGCTTCGTCGTCGCCGTCGAACGTCTCGAGGTACTCGGTCAGGTCCTTCCCGGTCGGCACCTCGAGCACCCGAAGGCTTTCGACCTTGCCGCAGAGACTCGCCGCGATGGTCTGAGCGTGGGATCGGCCCACCGGGTCGCGGTCCGGGAGGATCACCACCCGCTTTCCCGTGAGCGGCGTCACGTAGTCGTCGCGCCACTTGCCGGCGCCCCCCGGGTTGCAAGTCGCGGCGCAGCCCCAGCCGCGCAAGGGTGTCGACGTCCTTCTCGCCTTCGACGATCCAGACTTCCTCGGCGCCGGTTCGCATCTCCGGGAGGCCGGTAGAGCACCCGGCGGAGCACCCTCGAGATTCCACGTCCCAGCCGCCTTGACCGTCCGGTCGGCGCTGGCGGAAGTCCTTCGGATCGAACCGGACCACCTGGAAGAGCAGGGTGCCGGCCTCGTCGGTGTAGTCGATACTCCGCGACGATGCGCGATGCGGCCTTCGCCCGCGTGCGGTCGAGCTCGAGGTCGATTCCGAGCAGGTCGGCGGCCGCCTTGCAGCCCCACGAAGCGCCGCAGCCGTGACAGGTGCCGCAGCCGCGCTCGACACTCCATGTTGCGGACGGGTTGGCGTCGCCGTTCCGGTGGCGCTCCGGTTCGAGGCACCGCCCGGTCAGCTCGTGCTCGCCCTTCCAGCCGCGAGAGCGGAGCTCGCGCTCGACGGCATCTCGCCACGCAGCGGGAACGGCGGTAGAATGAGCGGCGAAAACTGAAGTGCTGTGCCGCGCCCCGGTGCCCCCCGGGGTGCTGCTGTCTTGGGGCTCCATCGCTCAGCGCTCCTCGATCCAGCCGGGTTTGAGCGCCGCCTCGGCTTCGAGCAGAATCTCCTCGACGCGTTCCAACGAGACCGGGTTCGGAGACCTCGCATTGAGCGCGAACAGTCGGATCGCGACAAGGCGACGGTCCTCTCCGCTCCAGCGTGCGTTTCTGGCCAGCTCTCCGAGCGCTTCCTCGATGCCGCGCTCGCGACGGACTTTCTCGAACCACTGCGGAACGAAAAGCGGATCGGGCTCCACCGCTAGAGTTTTCATGCGGCCGCCGGTCCGCGGCAGGTCGCCACGGCGTCGAGAAGGATCTGCTCGACTTCATGCATCGGCAGCGGCGCCAGGGCGAAAGCGTTCGACGAGACGACGAAGGCCTCCAGCAAGAGATCGTCGGCCTCAGCGAGCGCCAGCCGCTGCGCGAGCGCGACGAGCGCGGCGCGGTGTCCCCTCGCGCTACCCTCGGCCGCGACGACGGCGTCGAGGTCCGAGTACGGCCGGCGCCATCGCCGTCCGAACCCGGATTGTGCATGCTCAACTGTTGCACCGACCAGTCGGCGGCAGGTCGAGCAAGCGAAAACTTGAGCGAACGGCAAGAACTCCAGAGCTTCGCCGCAACGGTCGCACGGCAGCGCGTGGAGCTCGAGCGTAGTCTCGCCGAGCCCGCTCATCGGCGCGCCGCCTCGCGCTCGCGCAGCCACAGCTCGAGCGTTGACACGCGCCAACCGATCGAGCCGGGACCTAGCCGGACGGGCGGAGGGAGCAGGCCGTCGCGGCTCCACCTCCACAGCGTGACTTTCGCGACGCCGAGCATTTCAGCGGCCTGCCGCGGCCGCAAAATGCGATCACTTCGGACGGTTTCTGTACTCATGGGCGGGTTTCTACTCCGACCCGCCGTATGAAAGGGAACCGCGCTCTACGTCTTCAGTTTCCTATCTGGATCAATCACCACAGAGAGTGCTGGCACCCCTCCAACGGTGAACATGCGGGAGATCGGCTTCTGTTTCCGAGCGGGGCTTCCGATCGAGAGAGCGAAATCATCGATGTAGTTGCGGATTGTTCTCGCGGTCCTTCCTTCCTCAGAGGCTACCTTCGCAATCGCAGCCTCCTTCTGAAGCCCACCAGATAACTCGAGCTCCTTCACACGGAAGAAGTACTCAGCCGCCTTCTTCAGGTTGCGGCGATTGCGCGCCGGCTTCTTTGGCTGCACCGCCTCGATCGCCTGCTGCAGGGCGACATCGTAGGCAGCGAACAGCGCGCGCGTCTCATCGCACGTAGCGTCTTCCCGCCCTCGAGACCAGACGATGTGCCGAACCCACATGAGCGCCTTCACCACCTGCTCCGGATCGCCCGCACGTATACCCGCAATGAAGCGGGAGAATGCGGCTTCGTTCTGGCGCTCGTCCTCGAGACGCACCTCGGCTTCGAGCGCCTTCTTGCGCGTGACAAGTCTTTCTCGCTCAGCCTTGCCCGGTTTCGGCTTCCCGATCGGGTTTGCGAGAACTTCGCTCCAGGCGGCCGCATTCGGCTCTTGCCGCCCTGGTCGGCGCTGGCGGGGGCGCTTCGCTGTCGCTCGTTTCATGGCTAGCCTCGCCCGAATGGCAGGAGCTTCCCCGTCTGCTCGACCGGCTCGCCCCGGAGGAGAGCGTCCACCGCACCGGCAATCGCGTCCGCGGCGCTGCGCATCGCCCGGGTGCCCGGCAGTGTGTACCCGGCGGTGACGGTGCGCGGGGTGTGCCCGAGCAGCTCGCCGATCACGGCCTCGGGATAGCCCAGCTCCGCCCCGGTGCTGGCGAAGGTCCGCCGGCAATCGTGCGGCCGGCGACCGGAGAGCCGAGCCCGTTTCAAGATCCGCGACCAGGGGCGCGCGAAGCCGACCAGGCGCCCGGAGCGCCCCGGGATAATCCAGTCGCACTCCGGGTCGCGCTCGGTGGCCAGCCGCTCGAGCACTGTCAGGGCAGCGCGGCCGAGCATGATGAGCTTTGGCCCTCGCTTCCGGCTCGTCTTGTGGTCAACCACGCGGAGGGTGCCGGCGTCAGTGTCCAGCTCGCTCCACCGCGCTTCCAGGATCTCGTCGCGCCGAGCCCCGGTCAGCAGCAGCAGCCGGAGCGCGGCCGTCGCGGCCGGCAGCTCGAGCCGCTCCTGGTCCACCTCGTCCAGCGCCTTGCCGAGCCGCGCGAGCTGCGCCTCGGTGAAGCGCACCTCACGGCGGATCTCGGGGAAGCGCTCGACGCCCTTGCACGGGTTGTCGGTGCGCAGGCCCTTCCTGATCGCCAGGGTGAACATCGCCGAGAGCGCGGCCGCTGCTCGGTTGGCGGTGATGGGGTGCTCGGCCCCGAGCTTCGCGTGGAAGCCGGAGATGTCGTCATATGCGACGGTCACGACTGGGAGCCGCCCGAGCGCCGGCTCGAAGTGCCGGCGCAATTGACGGAAGCCGGCGGCGGTCGCGGGCTTTCTCTTCGGCAGGTGCTCGCGCTCGAAGATGTCGGCCAGGTCGGCGACCGTCAGCGCCTCCGACTCGGCCCGGCGCTCGCGCGCAGGGTCGCGCCGCTCGATGCGCACGGCGTGGTACAGGTCCTCCGCGGCCCTCCGAGCCTTGGCCAACGTCAGCGACGGATACTCGCCGAGCGCGACTCGCCGAAAACGATGGCCGACCTTGTAGCGGTAGGCCCACGAGCGCGTGCCGCTCGGCAGGACGCGCAGGTAGAGCCCCCGTACCTTGCCATCGGGCACCTCATAGCCAGCGTCATGAGGCTGGAGCTTCCGGATTCCTCGGTCCGTCAAGGCGCTGGTTCTGGGTGTCACGGTGTCGCCTCCATTCCGGCGTGGGCACCAGGTGGGCACCACGGGCCGAATCTTCCTGAAATCCAGCGAAATCGATTGTACCACCAGATAGGCTGTAGATATAGGGGTTCCGGCGATTCGAGCGATTCGCTGAAAGCCGCTGAAAGCGGATCGTACCGCAC
>CAWAGZ010000006.1:0-185270 GCA_963781755.1 uncultured Acidobacteriota bacterium | reverse complement strand
CCCGAGATCGCCGCCGACCTCCCCCAGGCCCTCGCCCACCCGATCCGAGCCCTGACCGGCTCTCCTCCCTGCTTCTCGATCCAGCGCGGGTCCCGGAATCGGGGAGGGGAGCCGGGCCCGCGATAGCCACGAAACTGCCATCCGCTACTGACGGGATCTGACAGCTCCGGGTGCTACCTTCCGCCCAGAAGTCCGATTCGGTCGTGTTTCGAAGCCCCCGCGGTGACGCTTCAGCGTGGCCGTGGCCGGCGGCGGTGTAACGAGGCACCAGATGCCTCACTCAGTGGAGGAGCGGATCATGCGTAGAGCAATCGTCGTTGCCTTCGTCGCCTTGCTCCTGGTTCCGTCATTGGCGAGCGCCCGACACCGTCATCACAGACACCAAGGAAACCAACAGACGACACAGGTCTCGAGCGAAGGAAGCGCCCGGCTGATGGCCCGTCTCGCGAGGGTCAAGCACGACCTGGAGCTGCCCTCCCGGGTTCCCTACTCGCAGTTCAAGCGCGCCATAGCGGACTCCGTTCATTCGGAAGAGTCGGACATCGAGTTCGGAGATTCTCCGACCCCGTCGCCGGAGCCGCAGTTCGCGTACTGCCTGCCGTACCGATTCCCGATCGCGGCCACCGGGCTTTGTCTCGAGGGCAGGTTCATCGTCACGGCGGTCTGGGACAACCCATTCGATGCCCAAGGCGTGCAGCCTGCGTATGGAGTCAACATGACGACTCTCGCCGGTTACTTCTTCTTTGCCGGGCAGGGCAATCCTGAGGTCGTCATCAAGGAGATCAACGGGTGCTTCTCGGGCACTCCTTCTCACTGGATCTTCGCCTCGGGGATGACGAACTTCGAGTCGAGATCGGAATTCTGGACCTGGCCACGGGACAGACGCTCTACTACCACAACCCCCGGGGCGAACTTCAATACCATCATCGACCAGAACACGCCCTTCTTCTGTCCATGACGAGCCTTTCATTGCGGCTATCGGCCTAGTGGCTCGGACTCGATAGGGGCTGAGAGCGCTCCTACGTCAGCGCCCCACTGGGTGGAGCCCGGCACCTTTCGAGGTGCCGGGCCATCACCGTCGTCAGCGGTCTCGAGCTCCCGAGGGGTGACGGGGTGCCGCAGGCCTCGAAAGCGCATCCGACTCGAACCCAACTGCTCGCCGCTCCGACGGCCGGGCGACGTTCTCGAGCGCCTGCGCGAGGTGGGCGCGTTCGACCGGGACGGGCACCGTCTCGTCCGTCTCGGTGCCGAGGTCCTCGGTCTCCAGCACCGCCGCGGCGATGGCGCCGGCGGCGACCTCCTCGATCTCGGCGCCGGTCGCGCCGTCGAGCTCGGCGACGGCCCACTCGAGGTCCTCCGGGGTGACCTGGGCGTGGCGCAGCCGGTGGAGGAGGAGCTCGCGGCGGGTGGCGGCGTCCGGGGGCTCGATGCGGAGGATCTGGTCGAACCTCCCGGGGCGGTTGCACACCGCCTCCTCGACGACCTCGAGGCGGTTGGTGGTGGCGATGGTCAGGATCGAGCGGTCGCCGGCGACACCGTCGAGCTCGTTCATCAGCGCCGCGAGGCGCAGGTTGCTGGAGGTGTACCGGCTGCGGCTCTCGGCGATGAAGTCGAGGTCTTCGATGAAGACGACGGTCGGCGCCAGCCAGCGGGCGATGGCGAAGATCTCGGTGACCTCGAAGGGCCCCTCGAGATCGCCCGGGGTCACCCAGATCAGGGTGCAGGAGAGGGTCTCGGCGAGCTCGCGTCCGATCGAGCTCTTGCCGGTGCCGGGCGGCCCCGCCAGGATCAGTCCGGCCCGCCGCCGGACGCCGCGCTTCTGGGTCGCCGGGGAGGTGAAGCGGCGCAGGGCGAAGTCGAGCCGCTCGCGCAGGGGCGCCGGCAGGAAGAGCTTCGAGTCCTCGGCGCTCTCCCGCCGGGGTGCCAACTGCCCGTTGGCCAGGAGCTTGGCGCCGCGCATGCTGTTGTGCCGCTGGGCGTAGTCGAGCCAGCGCTCGAGGAACCTGGGCTTGGAGTCGAGGTGCATGGCCCCGACGCCGAAGAAGTCCTGCGGGCTCTCGTCGGTGACGCGGACCACGGTCCGCTGCTCGCCGCGCGAGAGGAAGAGCCGGAGGTTCTTGGGCACCTCGAACCAGTGCCCCTCGCCCAGGCGCAGGCTCTCGAACTCCGGGATCGCCGTCTCTTCGCCCTGATGACCCTCGACGACGCCGAGCGACCCGGCGACCTCCCAGCCCTCCTCCTCGAGATACCCCGGCAGCGAGTCCCAGAGCAGGGCGGTCCGGAGCTTGCCGAACAGAAGGGAGTGCTGGAACGCCCCGTCGGTGCCGAGGAACTGGGACGAGATCCGGGTGACCAGGCAGTCGGACTGGACGAGCCGGACGAGCTTCTGGAACTCCTCGCTCATCCGGCGGTGGAGCGGGAGCGGCGATTCGGGGTAGGGGACGATGCTGGGCGGGAACGGGGCGGTGCTCACGGGAAGTCTCCTTTCCCCGGCAGGCTACCCACGGACCTACGACAAACCCTGTCCGACCACCGGGCGTAGACTTCCCCCGTCGAGATGAAGACCCGTCACCGCAAGGGCGACTACCTCTCCCAGCCGGCCCGCCTGCTCGAGATCGACGCGCGCCTCCGCGAGGGCAAGCACCCCAGCCACGCCCAGCTCGGCAAGGAGCTGGGCGTCTCCGCCCGCACGATCCAGCGCGACATGGACTACCTGCGCGACACCATCGGCGCCCCGCTCGAGTACGACGCGAAGCAGAAGGGCTGGTACTACACCGAGGAGACCTTCTTCCTCCCGAGCGTCCTGGCCAGCGCCCAGGACCTCCAGGCCCTCCTCCTGATCCGCCAAGCCATCGGCCAATACGAGGGCACCCCCTACGCAGAAGCCGCAAAGCGCGCCTTCGCCCTGATCGAGAAGGCCCTACCGGAGCGCGAGCGCCTCTCCGCCGAGTGGATCCGCTCCAAGGTCGCCTTCACCGACTTCCCGCCGGCGGAGATCAAGAAGGAGGTCTGGGCGGCGGTTCTCGAGAGCCTTCGCACACAGCGGACGCTCGCGATGACCTACGCGAAGCCAGGCGCCAAAGCCGAACGGCGGAAGGTCGATCCCTACGGGCTGATCGTCTCCGAAGGAGACTGGTACCTGTACACCCAAGACCACAAGACCGAGTCCCGCCGCACCTTCCTTCTCGCACGGATCCGAAGCGCCGAAGTCACGGCAAGGCCATTCCAATCTCCCCGATGACTTCGACCTCCACGCCTATGTTCGAACGAGGCTTCGGCGGACTCCAAGCCGACGGCGAGCCGACGCAGACCGTGAGAATCACTTTTACGAAGGAAGCCTCGACCGCGGCCGCGGAGACGGAAGTGGCACCCGGACCAGAGGGAGACGTGGGACGAGGAGCGAAGACTCACGATCGAGGTGCCCGTCACAGCCCGGTTCCGCCTCGAGCGGCGGCTAGCGGGCCTGACGGGACAATTGGAGACGGTTAGCTGGACCCGACAGGCTCCGCCGAGGAGCGGTTGAGTGATCTCGATAGAGTCCGTCCGAGAACGGTGCCTCGCGATCCCGAGTTGCATTCCTGAGGCCCCGGCGATTCTCCACCTCTCCAAGCAACCAGCTAGTGCGCATTTCACAGTGTTGCCGGCCCTGCCGTTTGTGGCGAATCTCAACTTGAAGATGCTCGCTGTCCTATAAGAAGGAAGGCCCCATGAGCCACTCTTATGTCGGAATCGACATCGCGGACGATCCGGACAAGCGGAGTCGGGTTACCCTGGGTCTCGTCAACAACATCATCATCGACATCAACGAGGTCAGGCCGGATTATGGCCCGACTCTCCTGGCCGATGATCTTGCTGCGCTGGACTCACCCCTTGGTTACCCCAAGCCTTTAACTCAGCTGATTCAGAGTCTCGACCAAGCGGATGCACCCGAAAGGCACTTCAAGTATCGACGGACTGACGACGTCGTCGCAGACCATGTTGCGGACCTGCAAGTGGTGAGGGACGCAGATAATCCCGATGCCCGCGTACCAGGTTTCTTCAACCGGGCGAGGCACGTCAAGCCGACCCTGGGCCTTCAAATAGTCCCAGGTGCGCTCCGAGAAACGATTCGGTTGCTCAACCTAGGCGAACAGGAAGTCCGCGCCCGGGTCCACGTCATGGAGCAAGTGCGATGCGGCGATCTTGGGGCCCAGGTCATCGAAGCTCATCCGCGGCTCTTTCTCTACTCCGCGCTCAACCGGATTCGCATCGGTACGGACCATCCTCTCCCGCAGGACGTGCTCATAGCAGCGCGTGACTACAAGACCCCGCCCGCAGCAGACCATGTTGAGCAGGCGATCCGCGCGCAGAACAGACGCTACGTGCTTCGATTCCTTCGGGAGCATACGCAGCACTGGATAGGTCTGGCGGGGCTCAACGTTTACGACCGACCACCTGTATGTGATCGTGACCACGACTTCGATGCGCTTCTTTGCGCACTTACGGCTCTAGCTCATGACCGCGGCTGGACCTGGTCTTGGGCGGACATGGGCGGCGGAATGGACCACAAGACGGTCGCCGAGGAGGGCCATATCTTCATATTGAGCCCTCGAGGCGGAGCCGAGGGCGCCTGACACGGGCAAGAGCCCAAGTTCTTGGGCCCTCGTGAACCTCTGCCGCCGATCCCTCGAGCCCTCCTACTTGATCTTCTCTGACACCGCCGGCGCCGGCCGCGCTTCAACCGCCCGCTTCAGGAGTGCGCTGAGTCTCATTCTGAGATCGTCGTAGTCATCGGAGTAGATCGCGGATGGCGTCTTCGGTCGGATGACAAGACCGTGCTCCATCACGTGCCACTTCCGCGACTTTCCATTGGACCACCATCCCCACATCAACCTTACGATGTCGACGATCATCTTCGTGGCAACAGTGTGCTCAGGATTGTTCACACAGTACCGGAAGGTACCCAGGACGATGTCGACTGCTGACGACAGGTGAGAAGCGCTCTGGATACTCGTTCCGTAGAGCTGGATCCTCGGAACTGGGTAGTAGCCACGAGGATACTTCAAACCGTGGTGAAAGCGTTCAGCGAACATCTCATTACGCGAGCGCCCCGGGAGAGTGTCAACGAGCATGAGTCCAGTATCGCCCTTCTCGATCAGGAAATCGTCGAATGTCTTGACTAGCGTGCTAATTGCGAACTCAAGCTGTCGATCTCGATTCCCTTTCACAATCTTGTGGTGCACGACGTATGCGAAGAATGTACATTCAAAGTCTAGGCACGCCTGCACTACTCTTCGTTTCGCCTCTCTGGCCCCTTCCCTCGTGACCTGCTTGGGCCTAGAGTTAGTATCGAACTTGAGTAGTTCTCCCTGGTTGTAGCCGGCTTCCTGGCGAATGCTGTCGATTCGCTCGTGAAGTAGCGAGACCTTGTCCTGCGAGATTGCGAGCCCGCCATAGATGAAGAAGAGCCTCGTGGAGGACGGCTCCAGGTTGGTCTCGTCGGAAAGGAGTAGGTACACGGATGGCCTCTCGCGGAGGGATCGTACTCCCGGTCCCGTCGAGTGTCAGAAGCTGACAGCCGCTCTCCAAGGAGGTGGAGCGGCGTAGAGTCGCGCTTGGCCCTATGGCGAGAAGGGAGGCACCGTGGACAATCTTGTAAAGCGAGCCGAGGAGATCGAGCGCGAGCTGATCACGTTCGAAATGGAGTGTGAGAGGGCAGTAGAGCCGCTCCGAAAGGCGCTGGCGAAGACGATCATCGAGTGGGAGCGTGAGACCGGGCTGATCGTCGACGAGGTGATGATTCACAGGCTCGCAGGGGAGCCGAAGCCCGCTTCGATGAGGGGCATCGGAGTGTCTCTCATCCCGTTTGGCTTCCAGGTCGGGACGCAGAAGAGCGGGGCGCCGTGACTTCCAGGAGTGGCTTCTTGGCCGTTGCCTTCCTGGCGGCGTTTGGCCTCGTTGCGCTCGTAGCATTCGTCGCTGGCGTCTCCTACGGCAAGGAGCAGGCCGGTCTGACCACTGCCGACTTCAGGAGGAGGGTCGCCGCCGAGCGGAAGCCACCGCCGCTCGAACCCGGCGACATTCGCAATCTCAAGAACGACGACCAAACGAAGTCCTTTGTGCCTGCTGCCGAAAGCGAGTACGCAATGTCTCGGGCCAACGAGTTTGAGGAGAAGAAGTACGTCGAAGGGCTTCTCTCCCTCGTCCAGAAAGGACAGCTATTCGACGTGCCGGTCGGAACCCGGGTCCGCATCAAGATGGTGACCTACAACGGCGTCGAGGTCGACATCCTTGACACGGGCGTCCCGAGAACGGTGTGGGTCGCCAAGAGCGACATCCGGACGGAGTGACACCTCCGATCTAGCCGTCAACCGGCCCACAGCCTTGCTGACCGACCCCCGCACCGACCCCGGTCTGGAGCGGCTGTCTAGATCCGTATCGTAAGTTATTGAAGACAATGGAGCCACCGGGCGGATTTGAACCGTCGACCTGCCGATTACGAATCGGCTGCTCTACCGCTGAGCTACGGTGGCTTCGGGGTGGGTCGCCGACGCGCGCCGGGCGCGGGGCGGCGGGATTCTACGGGAGCGCCGGACCGGGACGCAAACCTCCGTCGGGGGCGGGAGTGGGGTGGCGGGCCGTCACTTGTCCGGGACCGGGGCGACCAGGGGGATGCGGTGGCGGCGGCCGTCCTTCTCGTAGGTCAGCGCACCCTGGACCTGCCAGTTCATGCCCGTGAAAGAGCCCCTCGTGACCGCGTGGAACTCGATCCGGCCCGAGCCTTCCGAGCCGCGGATCGGGAACAGGGCGTCCAGGGTCCACTCGCCGTTCGTGTAGGAGATCTTCTCGAGCAGCGCCCAGTACGTCGCGGGGCCGGGCTTGCCCAGCGCCGCCAGGACGTCCTGGTTCTCCCAGGCCGCGATGCCGATCTCCGAGTACGCGCCCGAGGTGTGCACCGCCCAGCCGCTCACCCAGGCCGCGGCCAGCGCGAGCAGGACCAGGAACACCAGGCAGCCGCCGCAGCCGCAGCCGCCCGACTTGCGCCGCCGGACCTCCCCGGCGCCGGGGCCGCCGGTGCCGCTGGCTCCGGTGGCCGAGACCCGCGGCTGCATCCCGGCCTCGATCGACTCGACGTAGTCCTTGGCCTCCTTCAGGCCCAGGTAGCCGGCCTCGCGGATCTCGCGGATCGCCTGGATCTTCTGGCCCTGGGCGAGCAGATCGCGGACGCGGCCGTCGAGCGCCGTCGGCGCCGCGCCGCCCGCCGAGGGCGCAGCGTCCGGGGCCTCCTCGACCTCCGCGCCGCAGGTCGGGCAGAACTTCGCGCCGGCGGGGACCGGGGCGCCGCACGAGGCGCAGAAGTGGGCTTCGGCCATCCGCTCCGCCGCTCCCGCCGTCCGCCCTCAGACCGCGGGCTTCGGCCGCGAGGCCTCGAGCACGTTCATCGCCGTCGCCATCATCGCCGCGACGTCGCCGACCGGCGCCGGGAGGATCACCGTGTTCGTCGCCTTGGCGAGATTGCCGAACTGCATCACCCACTGCTCGGCGACCCGCAGCGACACCGCGTCGCGGCCGCCCGGCTGCTGGATCGCGCCGGCGACCCGGGCGAGGCCCGTCGCCGTCGCCTCGGCGACCGCCAGGATCGCCTGCGCCTGCCCCTCGGCCTCGTTGATCTGGCGCTGCTTCGTCGCCTCCGAGGCCTTGATCGTCTTCTGCTTCTCCCCCTCGGCGGCGTTGATCGCGGCGTCGCGCTGCCCCTCCGAGGTCAGGATCACGGCGCGCTTCTCGCGCTCCGCGCGCATCTGCTTCTCCATCGCGGCCAGGACGTCCTTGGGCGGCGTGATGTTCTTGATCTCGTAGCGCAGCACCTTCACCCCCCAGGGCTCCGAGGCCTTGTCCAGCTCCGAGACCACCGAGGCGTTGATGTTGGCGCGCTCCTCGAACGTCTTGTCCAGGTCGATCTTGCCCATGTCGCTGCGCAGCGTCGTCTGCGCCAGCTGCGAGATCGCGAAGAAGAAATCCTGGACGCCGTAGGAAGCGCGCTCGGGATTCAGCACCTTGAGGTAGATCACGCCGTCCACGCCGACCTGGACGTTGTCCCGGGTGATGCAGATCTGCTCCGGGATGTCCATCGCGATCTCCTTCAACGAGTGCTTGTAGCGGATCACGTCGAGGAAGGGGAGGAGGATGTGGAAGCCGGCGTCCAGCGTGCCGCGGTAGCGGCCGAGGCGCTCGACCACGTAGGCGCTCTGCTGCGGCACCACCACCGCGGTCTTGATCAGGACGATCAGGACCAGCAGCACCAGAGCGACGGGGACGATCAGATTGACCATGAGAGGACTCCTCGACCGGGGTTCAAGACTCGGGCTCGAGCACCAGCGTGAGCCCCTCGGCGCGGACGACCCGGCAACGCTCGCCGGCGGCCAGCGGCCGGGTCGCGCCGTTGCGCGCGGTCCAGACCGTGCCCCGGAGCTCCACCCGGCCCACCGCGCCGGGCGCCAGCTCGGCGACCGGAACGGCGATCTCGCCGGACAGGTCGTCGATCCGGGAGCGCGGGGTGCGGATCTGGATGCGCGCCAGCAGCGGCTTGCGGAAGAGCAGCGCGCTGGTCAGCGACAGCGCGGCGAAGCACACCCACTGGACGGCCGGATTCGGCGTCACGCCGACGAGATCGAGGATCCCGACCACCAGGGAGCCGAGGCCGAAGAAGAAGAGCACGAAGCCGCCGGGGGTGAGCATCTCGCCCCCGAGCAGCAGGATCCCGAGCAGAAACCAAGCCCACCAGGGCATCGCACGGCCCTCCGGTTCGTTGCAGAAGGAGCTCCGGCGCGGATCCTAGCGCGATCCCGGGCCGCGCGCCGCGCTCAGGCGGTGGCCGCCTCCGGGTGGACGTCCTCGAGCTCGACCGCGACCAGCTTGGAGACCCCGCGTTCCTCCATCGTCACCCCGTAGAGCGTCGCGGCGACCTCCATGCTGAGCTTGTTGTGGGTGATCACGATGCACTGCGTCTCCTTCGCCAGCTGGCGCAGCATGCCGACGAAGCGCAGGGTGTTGACGTCGTCGAGGGGCGCGTCGACCTCGTCCAGGATGCAGAACGGGGAGGGCTTGATCCGGAACAGCGCGAACAGCAGCGCGATCGCGGTCAGCGCCTTCTCGCCGCCCGAGAGCAGCATCAGGTTCTGCAGCCGCTTGCCCGGCGGGCGGGCGACGATCTCGATGCCGCACTCGAGGACGTCCTCCTCGTCCATCAGCCGCATCTCGGCCTCGCCGCCGCGGAACAGCTCGACGAACGTGCGCGAGAACTGCTCGTTCACCGCGTGGAACGTCTCGCGGAAACGCTCCGTGGAAGTCAGGTCGATCTCGCGGATCGTCTGGCGGAGAGACTCGACCGAGCGCACGACGTCGGCGCGCTGCTCGGTGAGGAAGCGGTGGCGCTCCTCCTCGGAGTCGAACTCCTCGGCCGCCAGGACGTTGACCGGACCCATCGACTCGAGCTGCTGGCGCAGCCGGGCCAGGTCGGCCTCCAACTCGGCCAGGTTCGCGGGCGGCTCGCCGGGGGTCTCGGGCAGCTCCGCGCCGCTGCGCTCGCGGAACTCGGCCGCCAAGTGGGTGGCGTCGTGCTCGAGGCCGGCCAGCACGACCCGCAGCTCCTCGACCGCGCGGCGGGCCTCGTCCAGGGCGTCGCGCTCGCGCGCGACCTCCGCCTCGGAGTCGCGGACGCGCTGGCGCTCGGACTCCAGGCGCTCCTGCTCCGCGACCACCTCGCTCGCACCCGCGGCGCGGCTCTCGAGCGCCTCCTGGAGCTCCCCGGCGGCGCGGGCGATGCCCGCCTCGAGCTCCCCGCGGCGCTGCTCGAGCCCCGCGGACTCCTCCTCCCAGGCGGCGAGCTGGCGGCGCGCCGCCTCGGCCTCGCGCTCCAGGCGCTGGATCTGCTGGTCGAGCGCGAGCAGGCGCTCGGCGAGGACGTCGAGCTGGCCGCGGCGGCCGGCGCCCTGGGCGCGCAGCGACTCGCGCTCGCCCCGCACCGCCGCGGTCTCGGCCTGGGCGCGGTCGA
The DNA here is from genome assembly GCA_963781755.1 of uncultured Acidobacteriota bacterium. Lineage (GTDB taxonomy): Bacteria > Acidobacteriota > Thermoanaerobaculia > Multivoradales > JAGPDF01 > JACTMI01. The sequence continues at coordinate 175,240 of CAWAGZ010000006.1, read as the reverse complement.
ACTCGGCCTCGCGCTCGGCGTGCGCGCTCTCGAGCCGCGCCAGCTCGGCGCCGGAAGCGCGCTGCGCCTCGGCCCGGCGCTCGAGCTCGCCGCCCAGCGAATCCCGCTCGCGGCGCAGCGCGGCCTCGGCCTCGGCGAGGCGCCGGTGCCGGGTGTCCAGCTCGTCGCGCCGCGCGCGGGTCGCGGCCAGGTCCTGCTGCACCGCGGAGCGCTCGGCGTCGACGCGGCGGATCTCCTCGGCGGCCGCCGATCGTTCGCGCACCAGACGCGCCAGCTCGTCGCGCGCCGCGCGGCAGCCGGCCTCGAGGCGCGGCAACGCCTCGGACAGGTCGGCGAGCTCGCTGGTGCGCTCGAGCAGCCCCGGCTCGGCCTCGTCGGCCTGGAGGTGGAGCAGCCCGCCGCGCGCCCAGACGCGCTCGCGCGAGAGGAAATCGGCGCCCGGGAAGGCGCGGGCCAGGCGCTCGGCGTCGGCGGCGGACTCGACCAGGAAAGCGGCGGGCAGGGCGGCGGCGAGAGCGGAGTCGAGACCCAGGGCCTCGGCCAGGGTGGCGACCACCGCCGGGTCATCGGGAGCCGCGGGCGGCGCGGTCGGCGATTCCGCGCCGAGGCCGCGGACGAAGCTGGCCCCGCCCCGGCCGCGCTCGGCCAGCGCCGCCGCCAGGTCGAGGCTGGAGCGCTCGCGCGGCACCAGGACCGCCTCGACCAGGTCGCCGAGGTAGAGGTCCAGGCTCTTCTCCCAGCCGCGCAGGGCCCGGATCCGCGCGCCCAGCCGCTCGGCGTCGGGCAGGCCGATCTCGGCCAACCGCTCGGCCAGGTCGCGGCGCTGGTCCTCGGCGCCGGCGGCGAGCTCGGCCAGGAAGCGCTGGCGCTCGGCGGTGACCGCGCGCTCCTGTTCGAGGCTGCGCACGGAGTCGGCCGCGGCGGCCTCGGAGGCCAGCAGCCGGTCGAGCTTCTCGCGCGCCTCGGCGAGCGTGCGCTCCTCGACCGCGGCCCGCTCGGTCAGCTCGGCGGCCCGGCGGCGGGCGTCGTCGAGCGCGGCGGTGGCCTCGGCGAGCTCCCCCTCGTTCTCGCTCAGCTCGTCGAGCAGGTGGCGCTGGCGGTAGGAGCCCTTCTCGGTCTCGATCTGGTCGCGATGGATGCGGTGGCGCAGCTCGTCGAGCGCGGCGAGCGACTCGAGCAGGCCGCGCCGCAGCTCCTCGAGCCGGGTCTCGCCCGCGGCCGCGGCGCGCTCGACCTCGCGCAGCCGGGCGCCGTCCGCCTCGACCCGGCGGGCGGCGTCGTCGTGCTCGCCGACCAGGCCCGAGCGCCGCTCCTCGAGCTCGGCCGCGGCCGCCGCGCGGCCGGCGCTCTCGCCCGCGATCCGCTCGGCCAGCTCCCGGCCCGCCGCGCTGCGGGCGTCGATCTCGGCGATCGTCCGGCGCGCCCCGGTCTGGAACTGCTGCCGGCCCTCGATCACCGCCGCCAGCTCGGCCTGGCGGCGGTTGCGCTCGGCCAGGCCGGAAGCCAGCTCCTCGACGCGCTCGCGCAGGGCCGCCAGCTCGGCTTCGCCCCGGTGCAGCTCCGCGCCGCGCTCGGCGGCGACCGACTGCGCGGCGGCGAGCTCGCGGCGGCGTCCGGCGAGCTCGGCGGCGAGCGCCGCCCAGCGCCCGAGGCCGACGCCGCGCTCGAGCTCGGCGAGCTCGGCCTGGCGCTGCTGGAAGCGGCGGGCGGCGCCGGCCTGCCGCTTGAGCGAGCGCAAGTTGCGCTCGACCTCGGAGACGATGTCGTCGAGACGGAGGAGGTTCGCGGTGGCCTCCTCGAGCTTGACCTCGGCGATCTTCCGGCGCGCCTTGTAGCGGGTGATCCCGGCCGCCTCCTCGAGCAGGCGCCGCCGCTCCTGCGGCTTGCCGGAGAGGATCAGGCCGATCTTGCCCTGCTCGATCACCGAGTAGGCGCGGACACCCAGGCCGGTGTCCATGAGCAGGTCGCGGATCTCCTTGAGCCGGGTCAGCTTGCCGTTGAGCCGGTACTGGCTCTCGCCGCTGCGGAAGACGCGGCGCGCGATGGTCACCGTGCCGTCGTCGCTGCCCGCGAATCCCGGGTCGGCGAGGAAGGTCAGGGTGACCTCGGCCATGCCCAGCGGCCGCCGCTGCTCGGCGCCGTTGAAGATCACGTCCTCCATGGTGTCGGCCCGGATCGACTTGGCGCTCTGCTCGCCGAGCACCCAGGTGATGGCGTCGGAGAGGTTGGACTTGCCGCAGCCGTTGGGGCCGACGATGCCGGTCACGCCGCCGGCGAAGCGCAGCTCGACCGGATCGACGAACGACTTGAATCCCGACAGCTCGAGACGCTCGAGTTTCAACATGGAGACGGCACCCCTCCGAATCGGGGCAAGGTACCAGAGCAGCCCGGCGCGACACAAGATATGGTGCTCGTCACCCAGCTCCTATACAACATCTGGGCGAATCGTCGCAAGGCCGGCGGACCCCGCCGGGACCTCCCGACATCGGCTCCGGGTTTGACCGCCGGGCGCCGGCGCACTACCATGCCGCTCCGGTCCAGCTACCGATCGGATACCCCGAGTGAACCTCGTCGCGAAGGCCACGATCCTCGACGCCGCCGAGATGGCGCGCATCCTGCGCCGGATGGCGGGGGAGATCGTCGAGTCGCACGGCGGCGTGGACGGCCTGATGATCGTCGGCATCCGCACCCGGGGCCTGCCGATGGCCGAGGCGTTCTGCGACGAGATCGAGCGCCTCGAGGGGCAGCGCCCGCCGATGGGCACCCTCGACATCACGCTCTACCGCGACGACCTCTCGCTGGTCGCTCCCAAGCCGGTGGTCAAGGAGAGCCGGTTCCCCGAGGACCTCGAGGGCAAGGTCCTGGTGCTGTGCGACGACGTCCTCTACACCGGTCGCACGGTGCGCGCCGCGCTCGACGCGCTGATCGACTTCGGCCGGCCGCGCGCGGTGCGCCTGGCGGTGCTGATCGACCGCGGCTGGCGCGAGCTGCCGATCCAGGCCGACTTCGTCGGGCGCAAGGTCCCGACCAGCGCGACCGAGGTGATCAAGGTCAGCTTCGAGTCCACCGACGGCGTCACCCAGGTCCAGATCCTCGACCGCCCGGCGGGGGCATGACCGACGCGGTCTGGCAGCGCAAGGACCTGCTCGGGATCGCCGAGCTGTCCGTCGCCGAGATCGAGCGCATTCTGGTCACCGCCGAGTCCTTCGCCGAGGTCGCCGAGCGCCCGGTCAAGAAGGTCCCGACGCTGCGCGGCAAGTCGGTCGTCAACCTCTTCTTCGAGCCTTCGACCCGCACGCGGGTGTCGTTCGAGATCGCCGCGCAGCGCCTCTCCGCGGACGTGGTGAACTTCTCCACGGCAGGTTCCTCGCAGACGAAGGGGGAGACGCTCTCCGACACCGCGCGCACCATCGCGTCGATGGCGCCGGACTTCGTCATCGTGCGCCATCCCCACGCCGGCGTGCCCGCGATGCTGGCGCGGGAGCTCGCCTGCGGCGTGGTCAACGCCGGCGACGGCGCCCACGAGCATCCCACCCAGGCGTTGCTCGACGCCATGACGATCCGTCGCCACAAGGGCTCGATCTCCGGGCTCACCGTGGCGATGATCGGCGACATCACGCACTCCCGGGTGGTGCGCTCCAACATCCACCTGCTGACCCGGCTGGGCGCGCGGGTGCGGGTGGCCGGCCCGCGCACGATGGTGCCCGCGGCGGTCGAGACGCTGGGCGTCGAGGTGCACCACGCCCTCGAGTCGGCGATCGCCGACGCCGACGTGGTCATGATGCTGCGCCTGCAGCTCGAGCGGCAGACGCGCTTCCTCTTCCCCTCGCTGCGCGAGTACTCGCGTCTCTTCGGGCTCACCGCGAAGCGCCTGGAGCTGGCGAAGCCGGACGCGGTCGTGCTCCACCCGGGACCGATGAACCGCGGCGTCGAGATCGCCTCCGACGTCGCCGACGGCCCGCGCTCGGTGATCCTCGAGCAGGTCGGGCAGGGCGTCGCGGTGCGCATGGCGGTGCTCTACCTGCTCGCCTCGACGCGCGGAGGCCGGTCGTGAGCCGGCTGCTCGTCCGCGGCGGACGGCTGGTCGATCCCGGACAGGACTTGGACGCCCGCCGCGACCTCCTGCTCGAGGACGGCCGGGTCGCCCGGCTCGCGGAGCGCATCGAGCCGGCGCGCGGAGACGAGGTCCTGGACGCGGACGGCTGCGTCGTCGCGCCCGGGTTGATCGACATCCACGTCCACCTCCGCGAGCCGGGGCAGGAGGCCAAGGAGACCGTGGCCACGGGCGCGCGCGCGGCGGTGACGGGGGGGTTCACGGCGGTCGCCTGCATGGCCAACACCGCGCCGGTCAACGACTCGCGGCTGGTCACCGAGCTGATCCGCAGCGCCGCCGAGCGCGCGGGCCTGGCGCGGGTCTATCCGATCGGCGCGGTCTCCCGGGGTCTCGCCGGAGAGGAGCTGGCGCCCTTCGGCGAGCTGGTCGCGGCGGGCTGCGTGGCGTTCTCCGACGACGGCCTCCCGGTGGCCAACGCCGAGCTGATGCGCCGGGCGCTGGAGTACGCGCGGCACTTCGGCGTGCCGGTGATCCAGCACGCGCAGGACCTCGACCTGTCGGGCGAGGGCGTGATGCACGAGGGCGTCGCCTCCGCCTGTTGCGGTTTGCCGGGGATCCCGGGCGCTGCCGAGGACGTGATGATCGCGCGCGACCTGCTCCTGCTCGAGGACGTGGGCGGCCGCTACCACGTCGCCCACCTGTCCACGGCGCGCGGCCTGCGGCTGGTGCGCGAGGCGAGGTCGCGGGGCCTGCCCGTGACCTGCGAGGTGACGCCCCACCACCTGCTGCTCACCGACGCCGGGGTGCTCGAGTCCGGGTTCGATCCGCGCTGGAAGATGCAGCCGCCGCTGCGCTCCGCGGCCGACGTCGCGGCGCTCGTCGAGGGGCTCGCCGACGGCACGGTGGACGCCATCGCGACCGATCACGCCCCCCACACGCGCGACGAGAAGGCGCTCGACTTCCAGAGCGCGCCGTTCGGGGTGGTCGGTCTCGAGACCGCGCTGGCGCTCGGCCTGGATCGGCTGGTCCGCCCCGGGGTCGTCTCGCTGGCGCGGCTGATCGAGCTGCTCTCGACCGGCCCGGCGCGGGTGCTCGGCCTGCCCGGCGGGACGCTGGTTCCGGGCGCGCCGGCGGACGTCGTGGTCATCGACCCCGAGCGCGAGACGGACGTGGCGTCCGCGCGCTTCGCCTCGAAGTCGGCCAACACGCCGTTCGAGGGCTGGAAGCTGCGCGGTGCGGCGGTCGCCACCGTGGTCGCGGGGCGGATCGTCCATCGCGCGGTGCCTCCGGGCGCGGCGCCAGCGGACGCCGGATGAGCGAGGACGAGCTGGACAACGGCCGCCTGGTGGCCGCCGCGGTCGCCGCGGCCGAGGCGGGCGCCGAGGTGCTCGGAGGCTACTTCCGCAGCGGCCGGCTGCGGGTCGACCTCAAGGGGACCCACGACTTCGTGACCCAGGCCGATCGCGAGAGCGAGGCGGCGCTGGTCGCCGCCCTCCTGGAGCGGTTCCCGACCCACCGGATCCTGGCCGAGGAGGGGACCGTCCACGACTCCGCGAGCTCGGACTACGAGTGGGTCATCGATCCGCTGGACGGCACGACGAACTTCCTCCAGGGGTTGCCGGTCTGGGCGATCTCGATCGCCTGCCGGCGCGCCGACCGTCTGCTCGCGGGCGTGATCCTGGATCCCGAGGGCGGCAATCTGTTCACCGCGACGCGCGGCGGGGGCGCGTTCTGGAACGGCCGGCCGATGCGGGTCTCGAGCCGCACGTCGCTGGCGGGCGCCTTCCTGGCGACCGGCTATCCGTTCCGCGCGCGCGCGGCGCTGGACCTCTACCTGAAGGTCTTCGACGCGGTGTTCCTCTCCGCCCGCGCCGTGCGCCGCTGCGGCGCGGCCGCGCTGGACCTCGCCTACACGGCCGCCGGCGTCTACGACGGCTTCTTCGAGTTCCGGCTCTCGCCTTGGGACATCGCCGCCGGCGCCCTGCTGGTCGAGGAAGCGGGCGGGAAGCTCTCGGACTTCGACGGTGGCCCCTCCTACCTGGATTCCGGCAACGTCCTGGCGGGGGCTCCGGAGGTCCACGCCGGCCTGCTCGCGGCCGCCCGCGGCGTCGGCGCGAGCGAGGCGGCGCTCGACGCCCGCGTCCCCCGGATCTGAGCCCGACCGCGCCGCGGCGGTTGGTAGGCTGACCGCGAATGCGCGAGCGCGAGCCCTCGGTCGAGCTGCGAATCGTCTCGGAGTCGGGCGGGGCCGAGCGCAGCATCCCGCTCGCCCGGCCCGCGCGCGCGGCCCTGGTGCTGGGGGCCCTCGCGCTGCTGTGCGCCCTGGTGATCGGCGCCGCGGTGGCGCCCGGAGCTCTGGCGACGCTGCGCGCCCGGCGCGAGTACGACCTCCAGCTGGCGCGCCGGGCGCAACTCGGAGAGCGGGTGCGCGTGCTGGTCGACGAGCTCGGAAGCTTGCACCGGGAGGGCGAGGCGCTGGCCCGCAAGGTGCGGCGCCTGGAGACGATCTACGAGCTGCCGCCGCTGCCGCCCACGGACCCGCTGGCTCCGGCCGCGGCGGGCGCTGGAGCGGTTCCCGAGAGCATCTTCGCCGGCACCATCGCGCACGGCCGGCGGCTCGCCCGGAGCACGATCGGGCGGCTGGCGGCGGTGGACGCCGGCGTGGCGACGCTGGCGGACTGGGAGCGCGGGCATCCGGAGGAGGCGGCGAGCGTCCCGGTGCGCTGGCCCCTCGACGCCGACGTCTCGGTGCCGACGAGCGGTTTCGGGGTGCGCCGGAGCCCGGCGGGAGGAGTGCTCGAGTTCCACGCCGGCCTCGACTTCGCCGCGCCGGCCGGGACCTCGATCGTGTCCCCCGGAGCGGGGCGGGTGGTGTTCACCGGCGACGCGCCGCAGAACGCCGGGTCGGAATGGTGGCGGCTGGGCCGCCTCGTGGTGGTGCGCTACGGCGACCGGTTCCTCGGCGTGTTCGGCCACTGCGACCGGATCCTGGTGCCCCGCGGCCGGAGCGTGAAGCCGGGCGACCCGCTGGCGACGGTCGGCACCAGCGGCTGGGCCGCGTCGCCGCAGCTCTACTACGAGATCCGGAGGCGCGAGGCGGACGGGGAGTGGGCGGCCCTCGACCCGCGCCTCTTCCTGCTCGCGTCCGAGCTGCCGGAGTCGAGCCCCGGCGAGGCGGCGGGGACGGATCTGGCGCCCGCGGCGCTGCCCCGGGCCTTCGGACGCTGAATGACGGTTCCTGTCAGCAGGGAAGCATAGAATCGCGGCGATGCCGAGCGAGCGCCGCAACGGAGAGAGACACGCCCGACGGCTGGAGGTGCGCTTCTGGCGCAGCGGGCGCCTGGTGGCGCACTCCGGCTTCACCACCAACGTTTCGACCACCGGCATGTTCCTCGGCACCACGCAGTCGCTCGACCCGGGCGAGCGGGTCCGTCTCGAGGTGCTCGACAGCGCCCACGGCTTCATCGTCGAGGGACAGGTCGCACGGGTCCACCGCGTGTCGCTGTCGCTGCGCCACGTCGACCAGCCGGGCGCGGGAGTCCGCTTCCTGGGTCCGCCCGAGTTGGTCGCGGGGCTGATCCCGGCGGCGCGTCAGACCGCCCAGACGGCGCGCGCCCAGCGCTCCGAGCGTCCGGCCCCCGCGCTCCCCGCTCCGGGCTCCGGAGCCCCGTCGGCGTCCTCCCGCGGCGCCAGGTCCGGGGCGCCGGCGGATCCCGCGCCAGAATCACCCGCGGCCGCGGGGCGGTCCGAAGCCGCGGGGCAGTCCGAAGCCGCCGCCGCGCCGTCCGCACCGACCCCCCCGGGGCCCGCGGAACCGCCGGCCCCCGCCAAGCCGGCGCTCGTCGTCGTGGAGTTTCGCGACCGCACCGGTTTCCTCTCCGTCTACCACCGGGATCTCGCGGCGGGCTCGATGCACGTCTCGACCGACATCCCCGCCCAGCTCCACGACACGGTCATCATCGAGATCCGGCCACCGCTCGACAACGCGCGGCCGCTGCGCTTCGAAGCGACGGTGATCCACCGCTTCGAGCCGCGGGCGGCGGTCGGCCCGGGGAGCAACGTGCTCTCGGGCATGGGTGTCCGGTTCAAGGAGCCGGAGCTGGTCAAGGCGGCTCTCGCCCCGGTGCTGGCCGAGCTGCGCAAGTAGGCGCCGCGCCGGCGCCTTGACCGGTCCGGTAGAATCACGAAGTCGAACCTCGGCGCGCCGGTCGTCCGCGCGCCCGATCCATCATCCGGGAGATCGAGATGCCTTACAGCCCCCTGCTGGTCCGGCCGATGCGCGAGGAGCTCGTCGCCGTCGGTTTCGAAGAGCTTCGCCAGCGCGACGACGTCGAGAAATGGCTCGCGCAGAAAGACGGCACCGCCCTGCTCGTGGTCAACTCCGTGTGCGGCTGCGCCGCCGGCATGGCGCGCCCGGGCGTGCGCCTGGCGCTTCAGGAAGGTGCGCGCCCCGACCGCCTGGCGACGGTGTTCGCCGGGCAGGACCTCGAGGCGACCGCGCGCGCGCGCGAAGCGTTCGCCGACATCCCGCCGTCCTCTCCCTCGATGGCGCTGTTCAAGGACGGGGAGCTGGTCTGGTTCCTGCCCCGGCACCGCATCGAGGGTCGGGACGCCCTGGACGTGGCCGCCGAGCTGCGCGCGGCGTTCGGCGAGCACTGCGCCGCGCCGGTGACCGGCTGAGCCGCGGGACCGCGAAGCGGCACATGGGGACGTTCCACCACGACCGCCACGAGCTCCACGGGATCACGGTCGTCGTCGAGACGGACGGCCCCGAGCTCTGGGTGGGCCGTTGCGACGACATCGTCGAAGCCGGCGTCGTGCTGCGCGACGCCGACGTCCATCGCGAGGGCGAGAGCGACCGGCCGCGCGCGGAGTGGCTCGACCGCGCGCGGCGCTTCGGAGTCTGGCCGCACCACGCCCGCACGGTGATCCCGGCGCCGCGCGTGACCGCGGTCCGACGCCTCACCGAGCTCTGAGAAGCCGAGTGGCCGCCCGACTGGCCGCCGCCGCCGCCCTGGTCGCCGCCCTGGCGATCGCGGCCGGGGCGTTCGGCGCCCACGCTCTCGCGGGCCGGCTGGCGGCGCGCGAGAGCGCGCTCTGGGAGACCGCGACCCGCTATCTCGTCTACTCGTCGTTGGCGGCTCTGGCCATGGCGCTGCACGTCGCCCGCTCGCCGGGCGGCTCCGGCGCGCTGGGGACCACGATGGTCCTGGCCGGAGGCGGCCTGTTCGCCACGACGCTCTACGCGCTGGCCCTCGGCGGTCCGCGCTGGCTGGGAGCGGTGACGCCCGTGGGCGGCATCGCCATGATCCTGGGGCTGACGCTGTTCGCCATCGCGGCGCTGCGCGGCGTCGGCCCCGGTTGAGTCGTGACTTGATTCGCTAGGAGAAGATCCATGCAGAACGGCACCGCGCGTGTTCCGAGCCCCTGGAGCGAACCGATCCGCTCCTACGCACCGGGCTCTTCGGAGAAGGCATCGCTGAAGAAGCGTCTCGCCGAGCAGTACGGCACCGAGATCGAGATCCCGGTGGTGGTCGGCGGCCGCGAGGTGCGCACGGGACGCACCCTGAAGGCCGTCTGCCCCCACGAGCACGGCCACGCGCTCGCGACCGTGCACCTCGCCGGTCGCGAGGAGGTGGAGGAGGCGATCCGCGCCGCGACGGAGGCCTGGAAGGAGTGGTCGGAGACGCCGTGGGACGTCCGGGCCGCGGTCCTGCTCCGCGCGGCCGAGCTGCTCGCGGGCCCCTGGCGCGACGCGGTCAACGCGGCGACGATGCTCGGGCAGTCGAAGAACGTCTTCCAGGCCGAGATCGACTCGGCCTGCGAGCTGATCGACTTCTGGCGCTTCAACGCCCATTTCGCCGAGCGCATCTACGCCGACCAGCCGCTCTCCTCGAAGGGGATCTGGGACCAGGTCGAGTACCGGCCGCTCGAGGGTTTCGTCTTCGCGGTCACGCCCTTCAACTTCACCTCGATCGGCGGCAACCTGCCGACCGCGCCCCTGCTGATGGGCAACACCGTGCTGTGGAAGCCGGCCTCGACCTCGCCGCTGTCCAACTGGTACGTGTTCAAGCTGCTCGAGGAGGCGGGCGTGCCCCCGGGCGTGCTCAACTGGGTGCCCGGCCGGGGCGCCAACGTCGGCGACCCGGTGTTCGCCAGCCGCGACTTCGCCGGCCTCCACTTCACCGGCTCGACCGACACCTTCCAGGGGATGTGGCGGACGATCGCCGGCAACCTCGCCGGCTACCGCTCCTATCCGCGCATCGTCGGCGAGACCGGAGGCAAGGACTTCGTCTTCGCCCACCCCTCCGCCGACGTCCGGGCGCTGGTCGTCGCGCTCGTCCGCGGCGCTTTCGAGTACCAGGGGCAGAAGTGCTCGGCGGCCTCCCGGGCGTACGTGCCGAAGTCGCTCTGGCCGGATCTCCGCGACCGGCTGGTCGCCGAGGTCGCCGCGATCCGCATGGGCTCGCCGATGGACTTCCGCAACCTGATGTGCGCGGTGATCGACGAGAGCTCCTTCGACAAGACGCTCGAGTACGTCGAGCTGGCACGCGGCTCGGCCGACTGCGACATCCTGACCGGAGGCAAGGGCGACAAGTCCACGGGCTTCTTCGTCGAGCCGACCGTGGTCGTGACCCGGGATCCGAAGCACCGGCTGATGCAGGAGGAGATCTTCGCGCCGGTGCTGACGATCTTCGTCTACGACGACGCCAAGCTCGACGAGGCGCTGACGCTGTGCGACACGACCAGCCCCTACGCGCTGACCGGTGCGGTCTTCGCCCGCGACCGGCGGGCGATCGAGTCGATGCGCAAGGCGCTGCGCCACGCCTCGGGCAACTTCTACGTCAACGACAAGCCGACCGGCGCGGTGGTCGGCCACCAGCCCTTCGGCGGCGCCCGGGCGTCGGGCACCAACGACAAGGCCGGCTCGATGGTCAACCTGCTGCGCTGGACTTCGCAGCGCACGGTCAAGGAGACCTTCGTGCCGCCGACCGAGGTCGGCTACCCCCACATGGCCGAGGAGTGACCGGAACCGGCCTCCTGTCGGTGCCTGTCGGGCGCCCCCTGCGGCGAGGATCGCGATGACCGCGCGTCTGCCGAGGCTTCTGCTCATCGCCGCCCTGTTCGGAGCGGGTCCGCTCGTGGGCGAGGTGTTCGAGGCGCGTCTGCGGCTTCCCGACGGCCGGGCCGCGGCCGGTTTCCGAATCCTGGTCGTGGGCAGACCCGGGGTCGTGAACACGGATTCGGACGGCGTGTTCCGCCTCGACCCCGCTCCGGTGGCGCCCTTCCAGATGATCGCGGTCGGTCCGGGCGAGGAGCTGTCCGCGCCGATCGAGGTGACGCGAGTCGCGCCGGTCCGGGTCGAGCTGGTCGCGGCGCCGGTCGCCCGCGACACCGTGACGGTCGTCTCCGGCGTCTCGCCGGGACTGGATCTGCTGCCGGCGGGGGCGGCCGTGGTCGTCACCGGCGAAGCGCTCGAGCAGAGGCCGCCGCAGAGACTCGTCGACGCCGTCGACTCCGTGCCGGGCGCCTCGAAGCTGGGCGACGGCGCCGACAGCGTTCCGTCGCTGCGGGGGCTCGCCCGGGGCAGGACGCTGATCCTGGTCGACGGCGTCCGGATCGCCTCCGAGCGGCGCGCCGGTCCGTCGGCGACCTTCGTGGCGCCCGCGAGCCTCGCGGCCGTCGAAGTGGTGCGCGGCCCCGGCTCGGTGGTGTACGGATCCGACGCGTTCGGCGGCCTGATCAACGCCGTCACGCGCGACCCCGAGCCCGGTGCGACGAGCTTGTCGTGGGCTCTGGAGGGAGCGGCCGGGGGCTGGAACCAGTGGAGTGGATCGGCGGCGGTCTCGGGCGGTGCGGGCGAGGGCGCCCTCGGCGCCGAAGTCCATTTCGAGAGCGCCGCGGACGGCAAGGGGGGCGACGGCGAGACGATCCGCAACTCGTCGTTCCACTCCCGGGGCGCGGCGGTACGCTGGATCTCGCCCGTCGGGTCGGGACAGGCGCGGGCGAGCGTCGCTTCCGAGCGGGTGGGCGACCTGGGCAAGGCGGCGATCGACTCGCAGACGGTGCGGTCCTACTACCCGCGGGAGGAGTGGGACCGGCTCCGGTTGGCCTGGGCCGGCACCGGCGGCGGGAGCTGGGATCAGATCGACACCACCGCCTCCTACGGCCGCTACCGGGTCGTGCTTCACCGCGACCGGGCGGCGACGCCGGACGCGACGCGCCGGATCGACACCTCCGACACGCGCGCCGAGGACGCTTCCCTCCGGCTGGTGGCGGGACGGCCCGCGGGCGGAGGCCGGCTGCAGGTGGGGTTCGACGCCTTCTCCCGGTTCGGCCTGGAGGTCGCGGTCGGGCGCGTGGAGCTCGATCGCCAGGGTCGGGAAGCGGGAGGATCCGCGGCCGAAGCCGCGCTTCGGAACGGCCGCCAGGTCACGACCGGTCTGTTCTCGACCTGGACGCTCCAGGTCGCCGAGCGGTGGACCCTCGGCGTCGGCGGCCGTGGGGACCGGGTCGAGTCGAGCAGCGGTGGCGGCTACTTCGGCGCGCGCTCCGGCTCCGCCTCGGAGCTCTCCGGCAACGTCGCGATCACCTGGGCGAGCGGCGAGGGCACGGTCGCTACGGCGCAGGTCGCGCGGGGCTTCCGGGTGCCGACGCTCTCCGACCGCTTCTACCGCGGACCCTCGGGGCGAGGCTTCGTGACCGGGAATCCCGATCTCGCAGCCGAAACCAGCCTGCAGTGGGACCTGGCCGTGCGCCGGCGAGCCGGCGCCTGGGCGACGTCGGTGTTTCTCTACCGCTACGAGATCGCGGGCCTGGTGGAGCGCTACCGCGTGGGGGAGGACTACTTCTTCCGCAACCGGGGCAGCGCGCTCATCGACGGGGCGGAGGTGGAGCTCCAGGGTGACCTCGACGAGCGGTGGCGGGTCGAGGCCGGCGGGAGCTGGACCCGCTCGCGCGCGGCAGTTGGCGAGCCGCTCGCGGACGCTCCGGCACCGGGCGGCTCGCTGGGCCTGCACTGGACGGGGGAGCGAAGCTACGGATTCGTGCGTTGGGCCGTTCGGCTGGAGAAGCGGGATCCGGGGCCGGCAGAGGTCGGACGCGCCGGATTCGGACGGGTCGACCTCGGCTGGGGCCATCGGCTCGGCCGGGAGCTGGAGCTCCGCTTCGCCCTCGCCAACGCCCTCGACCGCGCCTACACGGCTTCTCCCGACGAGACGGCAGACCGCGCCGCGGGCCGTGCGTGGACCGTGGGATTGTCCGGGCGTTGGTGAGCGGCAGGGGAGGCGAAGGTCGATGACGGCGCGCCACGGTGGCGACGAGATCGCCGCGATCCTGAGGAGCGAGGGCGTCGAGCGGCTGTTCACGCTCTGCGGCGGGCACATCTCGCCGATCCTGACCGGCGCGCGCGCCGCGGGAATCCGGGTCGTCGACGTGCGCCACGAGGCCACCGCGGTGTTCGCCGCGGACGCCACGGCGCGTCTGACCGGCATCCCGGGCGTCGCGGCGGTGACCGCCGGCCCCGGCCTGACCAACACCGTCACCGCGGTCGAGAACGCCCGCCTGGCGCAGTCCCCGGTGGTCGTGCTGGGCGGCGCCACGGCGACGGTGTTGCGCGGCCGCGGCTCGCTCCAGGACATCGACCAGCAGGCGCTCGCCGCGCCGCTGTTCAAGTGGTGCGCGCGCGCCGAGCGGGTCGCCGACCTGGGACCGCTCGTCGCCCGGGCGTTCCGCGAGGCGCGCCGCGGCGTCCCCGGTCCGGTCTTCGTCGAGTGCGCGGTGGACCTGCTCTATCCGGAGACGATCACGCGGCAGTGGTACGGCGTCGAGCCGCGGCCGGGAGAGCCGCCCGCGAGCTTCGGCCGGCGGCTCCAGCGCGCCTACCTGGCGTTCCACCTGCGACGGATCTTCCGGGGTGCCGGGCCGGCGGTCCGCAGCGACGATGCGGGCGCACCGCCGGCGCCGGGCGGATGGGCCCTCGCCCGCGCGGCGCGGGCGCTGGCGCGCTGCGAGCGTCCGGTCGTCGTCGTCGGCAGCCAGGCGACCCTGAGCCCCGGCGCGACCGGCGACCTGATCGCGGCGCTGGAGCGGCTCGGCGCGCCGGTCTGGCTCTCGGGCATGGCGCGGGGTCTGCTGGGCGCCGACCACCCGCTGCTCTTCCGGCACCGGCGCCGGGACGCGCTGCGGGAAGCGGATCTGGTGCTGCTGGCGGGGGTGCCGTGCGACTTCCGGCTCGACTACGGGCGCGCGATCGGCCGCCGGGCGCGGATCGTCGCCGCCCACCTCGACGAAGCCGAGCTCACCCGCAACCGCGCCCCGAGCATCTCCTCGTGCTCGGCTCCGGGAGACTTCCTGCGTGCGCTCGCTCACCGCGTTCCTGCGCCGGCGCCGCGCGAAAACTGGCTGCTCCGGCTGCGGCAGCGCGAGAACGAGCGCGAAGAGGAGATCGCACGCCAGGCGGGCGAGCCCGCCGCCGGTGGCCTCAACCCGCTCCGGCTGCTGCGCGACCTGGACGGCTTCCTCGACGAGCGCGCGGTCCTGGTGGCCGACGGGGGCGACTTCGTCGGCACCGCCTCCTACACGGTGCGGCCGCGCTCGCCGCTGTCGTGGCTCGACCCCGGCCCCTACGGGACGCTCGGCGTCGGGGGCGGCTTCGCCGCCGGGGCCCGTCTGGCGCGGCCGGACGCCGAGGTCTGGGTGCTCTACGGCGACGGATCGCTGGCCTACAGCCTGGCCGAGTTCGACAGCTTCGCGCGCCACGGCCTGCCGGTCATCGCGCTGGTCGGCAACGACGCCTCCTGGGCGCAGATCGCGCGCGATCAGATCGCGACCCTGGGCGACGACGTCGGCACCGTCCTGGCGCGCACCGACTACCACGCCGCGGCCGAGGCCCTGGGTGGCCGCGGTCTGCGCATCGAGCGCCCGGAGGAGATCCTGCCCGCGTTCGAGCGCGCCCGGGAGTGGGCACGCGCCGGCAGCCCGGTGCTGATCAACGCGATCCTCGGACCCTCCGACTTCCGGCGCGGCTCGATCTCGCTCTGAAGCCGGATCCCGCCCGCGCTCAGTCGGGCGCCGCGGCCACCGGCCGGACCGGGCGCTCGAGGATCGAGCGCGCGGCGAGCGCGACCAGCATGATGCCGCCCCCCGCCGACGCCAGGAGGCTCGGCCGCTCGCCGTGGACGAGCCAGGTCCAGAGCGGGTTCAAGACCGGCTCGAGCAGCACCAGGAGCGAGACCTCGAGCGCCGGCAGCACGCGCAGCCCGCGGACGAAGAACCAGTAGGCCAGCCCGATCTGGATCACGCCCAGGTAGCCGATCGCCGCGGCGTCGTGCCCGGACAGTCCGGTCACCGGGAAGGAGAAGGGCGCGCAGGCGGCGAAGGCGATGCCGTTGCCCATCACCGTCGCGGGGAGCGAGCGGTCGCCGGCGTCGCCGTGGCGGGCCAGCCGGCGCATCGTGACCATCAGCAGGGCGTAGAAGAGGCCCGCGCCCAGGGCGACCGCGTTGCCCAGCTCCGGCCGCGGAGCCGTGGCTTCCGGGTCGCGCGAGCCGAGGAAGACCAGCAGCAGGCCGAGCGTCGCCAGGCCGACGTAGGGGAGGTCGCGGGCGCGGATCTTCTCGCCCAGCAGCAGGGGCGCGAGCAGCAGCACCCAGATCGGCGCCGTGGACTGCAGGAAGATCGCCGCCGCCGAGGTGGTCAGCTTGGTCGCGACGACGAAGCAGACCAGCGTCCCGGCGTAGGAGAAAGCGGCGGGGAGCAGATCGAACCCGAACCCCCGCCGCGCCTCCGGGAGCAGCAGCACCAGCGCCACCGCGGCGACCGCCGAGCGGAACCCGGCGACCTGGAACGGCGCCAGGCTCGTCCCCTTGATCGCCGCGCCCCCGGTCGAGAACAGGAACGCCGCGGCCAGCGCGGAGAACCGGGCCGCTGTCGTGCTCGAGCTCACGGCGCGGGAGTCTAGCCTGCCGCCACGGAAGCGTCGGCGAGAGCCTCACGCGATCCTGGTGGTCACAGTTCGTGACCACCCATTCCCGCGCGACGGCGGTCGACCATCGACGGCAGGACGAGCGACCAGCGGTCGGCGCCGCCGATCTCGAAGCCGTCGAGGAAGCTCGGCCCCCGCGCGACCGCGGCCAGGTCGCAGGCGGATTCAGCGTTCCCGTCGTCGTCCGCCGCCGTCGCTAGAATGCGCGCCGGCCGATGATTCCGCTGCGAGACGACATTCCGAGCCGGCGGGTGCCGGTCGTGACCTGGACGATCATCGCGATCAACGTCGCGGTGTTCCTCTGGCAGCTCATGCTGTCGCCCGACGGGGTGCGGGTCCTGTTCTACCGCTTCGGCCTGGTCCCGGCGCGGCTGAGCGACCCGGGCTGGGCGGCGGCCGTCGGGCTGCCGCCGGCGAGCCCGCTGCCGTTCCTCACCAGCATGTTCCTGCACGCCGGGTTCTTCCACATCCTGTTCAACCTCTGGACGCTGTGGATCTTCGGCGACAACGTCGAGGACCGCATGGGCCGCTTCCGCTTCGCCGTCTTCTACCTGGTCTGCGGCTTGGTGGCCGGCGTCGTCCAGTCGTTGGCCGCCCCCGGCTCGACGCTTCCCACCATCGGTGCTTCGGGCGCGATCGCGGGCGTGCTCGGCGCCTATCTGCGCTGGTACCCCGGCGCGCGGGTGCTGACCCTGATCCCGATCCTGATCTTCCCCTGGTTCGTCGAGATCCCGGCGATCGTCGTCCTGGGCTTCTGGTTCCTGACCCAGCTGCTGAGCGGGGCGACGTCGATCGGCATGCCGGACGTCGGCGGCGGCGTCGCCTGGTGGGCGCACGTGGGCGGATTCGTCACCGGATTCCTGCTCGCGGGCGCGTTCGCGGTCGGCGGCGCGCACCAGGTGCCGGGTCCCGTCCGCCACCTCGTCTGGCCGGCCGCCCGGCCGCGTTCCCGGCGCCACCTGCCGCCGCCGGACTGGCCCTGAGGTGGGGCGCGGCTCGGCCCGGCGCCGCCGTAGCGGCAGCGGCGACGGGCAGGAAGTGGATGCCCGGCGCCAGGGTCAGTTCGACCGCGATCAGCCGAGCTCCGTCGAGCAGCTCATCGAGGGACGGGGCATCTCGAGGTGGCTCAGGAGGGTGCGATGAGGCTCGCGTAGAGGGCGGGGTCGACGTTGCCGCCCGAGACGATCGCCGCCACCGAGGCGCCGGCGAACCGCTCCGGTTCGGCGAGCAGGGCGCCGACGGTGAGCGCGCCGGTCGGCTCGGCCGCGAGGCGGGCGAGCCCGAAGAGCAGGCGCACGGCCTCCCGGATCTCCGCCTCCGGGACCTCGACGATGCCGGCCAGCGCGTGGCGCAGGATCTCCCAGTTGCGCTTCCCGAGCGAGGGCGTGCGGGCGCCGTCGGCGAGCGTCGCCGGCTCTCCGGCGGCAGGATCGTTGCTCTCGAGCCGCCCCGAGCGCAGGCTGCGCGCGGCGTCGTTGGCCAGCGCCGGCTCGGCGCCCCAGAGCGCCGTCTTCGAGCCGCCTTCGGCGAGGCCGGTGGCGACGCCCGAGGAGAGCCCGCCGCCGCCCACCGGGACCAGCACGGCGTCGAAGTCCCGTCCGAGGGCGGCGATCTCGCGCCCCAGCGAAGCGTTGCCCGCGATCACGAACGGATCGTCGTAGGGGCTGGCGACGTAGGCCTCCGGATGCTCCGCGGCGATCCGCGCCAGGCCCGCGGCCCGGCTCTCGCGCGCCGGGTCGAGCAGGACGACTTCGGCGCCGTACGAGCGGACGGCCTCGACCTTCACCGCCGCCGATCCCGCGGGCATCGCGACGATGGCGCGCTTGCCGGCGAGCTGCGCCGCGCGGGCCAGCGCCTGGCCGAAGTTGCCCGACGACACGGTGACGAACAGGTCCTGCGGCGCGGACCGGACGACGCTCCAGGCGGCGCGGAACTTGAACGAGCCGGTCTCCTGGAAGGTCTCCGAGACCAGGGTGAGGTCGAGGCCCAGGCGCTCGGAGAGCCGGGGCGCGCGGACCACCGTGGTGGGGCGCGGCAGGGAGTCGGCGGGGGGATCGGGCACCGAGAGGCAGTCTAGCAACGGCGGGTTAGGATTCCCGTCATGACCAGAACCCGATCTCTCTCCGCGTTCTTCGTCGCCTTGGGCGCCGCCCTGTGCGCTGACCTCCGTGCTGCCCGCGGCCGAGGCGACCCACCCCTTCAGCATCCACGACATGCTCGCCATGCAGCGGATCTCGAGCCCGAGCCTGTCGCCGGACGGCCGCACCGTCGTCTTCACCCTGCGCACGACCGACCTCGAGGCCAACAGGGGCCGCACCGACCTCTGGTCGGTGGGCGCGGACGGCTCGGGGCTCCGGCAGCTGACCTCGAATCCCGCGGCCGACGGTGAAGCGCGCTGGGCCGCCGACGGCAAGTCGATCTTCTTCCTCTCGACCCGCGGCGGCAGCTCGCAGGTCTGGCGCCTGCCGGTGGACGGCGGAGAGGCGGTCCAGGTCACCGACCTGCCGCTCGACGTCTCGAACCTCGTGGTCTCGCCCGACGGCAAGGCGCTGGCGTTCAGCCTGGAGGTGTTCCCGGACTGCGCCGACATCGCCTGCACCAAGGCGCGGCTGGACGCGCGCGCCGCCGACCCGGCGACGGGCGAGATCTGGACCCAGCTCCCGATCCGCCACTGGGACACCTGGCGCGACGGCCGGCGCAACCACGTCTTCGTGCAGCCGCTCGCCGGAGGCGATCCGGTGGACCTGATGCAGGGGATGGACGCCGACTGCCCGTCGAAGCCGTTCGGCGGCAGCGAGGAGTTCACCTTCACCCCCGACTCGCGCGCGCTGGTCCTGACCATCAAGGACGCCGGCCGCGAGGAGATGTGGTCGACCAACTTCGACCTCTACCTGGCGCCGGCCGACGCTTCGGCTGCGCCCAAGAAGGTCGTCTCGCGCCCGGCGTGGGACACCCAGCCGGTCTACTCGCCCGACGGCGCGACTCTCGCCTACCTGTCGATGAGCCGCCCCGGCTTCGAGTCCGACCGCTTCCGCATCGTCCTGCGCCAGCGCGCGACGGGCGAGGAACGGGTCTTGACGGAGAACTGGGACCGCTCGCCCGGCGACATCGTCTGGTCGCGCGACGGCCGCACGATCTACGCCACCGCTCCCGACGTGGGTCAGGTGGCGCTGTTCGCGATCGACGTCGCGACCGGCAAGGTACGGCGGCTGGTCTCGAAGGGGACCAACCGCTGGCCGATGCCGGCGCGCAACGGACGCATCGTCTTCGGCGAGGAGTCGCTGCGCGGTCCCGAGGAGCTCTACTCGGTGCTGCCGGACGGCCAGGGACAGAGCCGGCTGACCCACATCAACGACGAGCGCGTCGCCGCGGCGCGGATGGGGGAGCCGGAGCAGTTCAGCTTCGAGGGCGCCGGCGGCGACAAGGTCTGGGGCTACATCGTCAAGCCGATCGACTTCGATCCGGCGAAGAGGTACCCGGTCGCCTTCCTGATCCACGGCGGCCCCCAGGGGTCGTTCAACAACGAGTTCCACTACCGCTGGAACGCCCAGGCCTACGCCGGCCACGGCTACGCCGTGGTGATGGTCGACTTCCACGGCTCGACCGGCTACGGCCAGGCGTTCCAGGACGCGATCCGCGACGACTGGGGGGGCAAGCCGCTGGAGGATCTCCAGAAGGGCCTGGCGGCGGCGCTGCAGAAGTACCCGTGGATGGACGGCGACCGCGTGTGCGCCCTCGGCGCCTCGTACGGCGGCTACATGATCAACTGGATCGCCGGCAACTGGCCCGACCGCTTCAAGTGCCTGGTCGTCCACGACGGCAACGCCGACGAGGAGTTCGCCTACTACGCCACCGAGGAGCTCTGGTTCCCCGAGTGGGAGCACAAGGGCACGCCGTGGGAGAACCCGGACGGCTACGAGAAGCAGAACCCGGTCCGGTTCGTCGACCAGTGGCAGACGCCGACCCTGGTGATCCACGGCGGGCAGGACTTCCGCATCCCCGACGTCGCCGGCTTCGCCACCTTCACCGCGCTGCAGCGCCGCGGCATCCCGTCCAAGCTCCTCTACTTCCCGGACGAGAGCCACTGGGTGCTCAAGCCCGCCAACTCGATCCTCTGGCACGACACCGTGCTGGCCTGGCTCGACCAGTGGACCGCCGCGCCCGCCGCCGCGGCCCAGGAGGCGGCGCCGGCGAAGAACTGACCGGCTTTCCGCCTTCGGCGGGGGAGCGAGGAACGAAGCCACGCCCGGGCCCGGGACAGGCTTCCAGAGAGGGGAAGTCCGGGCCTCGGCCAGCGCCTCGTGACCCGAGGCGCTGGCCGGCGCGCAGTCTTTCCCTTCAACAGCAAGTCTTAGAGGTTCGGGACAACCGGGCGAGGATCGCCAGGCGCAAACGGTCGCCTCACGCCCACCCCGACGGGAAGTGCCTTTCGGACCCGGTGGCCGGCGATCCGGCGGGCGTCGCCTTCAGCGCAGGTAGATCGCTTCGAGGCGTTGCTGGTGGCGGCGGAAGAGGACGCCGGCGAGGTGCGCGGAGGTGAACAGAGCGTAGCCGGTCGCGGCGTGGAAGACCGCGAGGCCCAGCAGCGGGACCTCGCCGACGGCGCCGACGATCAGCGACGAGATCGCGAGCAGCGTCGCGACCACCGCCAGGACGATCGGCCCGTCCGCCTGCGTTCCCGCGAGCAGGGCCTCGAGGTGGAGGTCGATGCGGAAGGAGAGCCAGCCGGACTCCCAGGTGCCCACGGCGCCGAGTCCGAACATGGCGACCGCGAACCCCAGCGCGAGCCCGCCGGCGTGGGCGATTCCGCACAGCCCGCGATCGGGGATCAGGAAGTCCTCGACGTCGCAGCCCGACAGACGGCTCAGCAGCAGGCCGGGGAGCACCGCCGCCAGCGCGATCCCGGCGGACTGGATCCACTCCGCGACGCGGTTCCCGATCTCCGAGTAGTCGGGCCAGTCCGGCAGCTCGTCGTCGCCCTCGGAGGTCGTGCGGACGATCGCGAACAGGAAGCCCGGCAGCAGCAGGGCGACGAGCAGCAGCGGGATCAACGCCAGCAGCCCCGGCAGCAATCCCGCGGCGGTGAGGAAGATCACGTAGGCGGGAAGCGTCATCGCGCCGCGGCCGCGGAAGACGTAGGCGAGGGCGTCCTTCAGGTTGTAGGCGTGAGCCAGCCGCGCCGCCCGCCGCCGCTCGCTCGGGATCGCGGGTGCCGTGACGTCGAGCGGCAGCGCCTGCTCGCGGCAGAAGCGGCAGAAGTAGAGGCGGTGCCCCTCCTCGACGCAGTCCAGGCAGAGAGCCCGGCCGCATCCTTGGCAGCGGAAGACGGCCGGGCGGTCGGGATGCTCGGCACAGACCGGGACCACGGGACCGGCCTCAGCGCCCCTCGAGCAGCGGCAGGTAGGCGGTCTCGCAGTACTCGGCGACCATGCGGTCGCTCGAGAAGCGCGGCGTGATCGTGGCGATCGCCTCTTTCATCATCCCGATCCAGCGCCGGGGCAGGCCGTCGGCGTCGCGCTCGTAGAAGGCGGGAACGATCTCCTCCTCCAGCAGGTGGTACAGGGCGAGGGCGTCCTCGCGGTCCTGGGCGGCCTCGTCGTCACCTTCCCGTCCGGAGATCACCCAGCCGTTCCTGCCGTCGAAGCCCTCCGGCCACCAGCCGTCGGCGATCGAGCAGTTGAGCGCGCCGTTCATCGCCGCCTTCATGCCCGAGGTGCCCGAAGCCTCGAGCGGTCGTCGCGGCGTGTTGAGCCAGACGTCGACGCCCTGGACGAGCATGTGGCCGACCCGCATGTCGTAGCCCTCGACGAAGAAGACGCGACCTTTCAACGTCTCGCTCTGGGTGAGCTGGAAGAGGTGCTGGATCAGCTCCTGGCCGGCCCGATCGGCCGGATGCGCCTTGCCGGCGAGGAGGATCTGCAGCGGCCGGTCCGCGCTGCCCACCAGCCGGCGCAGGCGCGGCAGGTCGGTGAACAGCAGGCCGGCCCGCTTGTAGGTCGCGAAGCGGCGGCCGAAGCCGATGGTGAGCGCCTCGGGATCGAAGGTCGATTCGAGCACCCGGAGCTCGTCCGGCGACAGGCCGTGGCGCGCGAACTGGTCGCGCAGGCGCGCGTGGAGGAAGCGCGCCAGGCGGCGCTTCTGCTCGAGGTGGGTCTGCCAGAGGTCCTCGTCCGGGTTGTCCACGACCGCGGCGCGCGCCACCTCGCTGCCGAGGACCTGCGGCCAGCGCTCGCCGAACCAGCGTCCGAACAGCTCCTGCATCTCGATGCCGAGCCAGGTTCCCGGATGCACGCCGTTGGTGATCGAGCGGATCCGCTCCGCCTCCGGCGCGTCCGCGGGGACCAGGTGGCCCCACATCTCGGCGGAGACCCGGGCGTTGATCTTGGAGACGCCGTTGACGCGGGCGCTGGTGCGCACGGCCAGCGCGGTCATGTTGAACGGCTGGTCCGGCTCGCCGTGATCGCCGTGGCCCAGCCCCAGCCAGCGGTCGAGGGAGACCGGAGCGTCCCGGCACCAGGGCGCGAAGTACTTGCGCGCGAGAGCTTCCTCGAAGACCTCGTTGCCGGCCGGCAGGGGGGTGTGGGTGGTGAAGACCGAAGCGCGGCGGATCGCCGCCAGAGCCGTCTCCGGATCCTCGCCCGCCGCGCCGTGGGCGCGCAGCCGCTCGAACTGCAGCAGCGCGGAGTGGCCTTCGTTCATGTGCCAGATCCGCGGCTCGATGTCGAGCGCCGCCAGGGCGCGGTAGCCGCCGACTCCGAGCACGATCTCCTGCGACAGGCGCATCTCCCGGCCCGGGGTGTACAGGGTCCAGGTGATCGGGCGGTCGGAGGAGTCGTTCTGAGGCACGTCCGTGTCGAGCAGCAGCAGCGGGATCCGGCCCACCTCGGCGACCCACACCTGGGCCTGGATCTCGCGGTCGTGCAGGGGCACCGGCACGAAGACGCCGCGGCCGGTCGGTCCCGCCGCCGGGCGCACCGGCAGGCGGGTGAAGTCGAGCTCCGGATAGCTGTGCTGCTGGCGGCCGTCGGCGTCCACGGTCTGGCGGAAGTAGCCGTGGCGGTAGAGCAACCCGACGCCGACCAGCGGCAGGCCGAGATCGCTCGAGCTCTTCAGGTGATCGCCCGCCAGGACGCCGAGGCCGCCCGAGTACAGGGCGAGCGAGGCGTGGAGGCCGAACTCCATGCAGAAGTAGGCGATCGGCCCGCCGATCCCGCCGTGCTCCTGGGCGAACCAGCTCTCGTCCTCCTCGGCCAGATAGCGGTCGAAGGACTGGATCACCCGGTCGTAGAGCGAGCGGAACCCCTCGTCCTCGAGCTTCTCCTGCCAGTGCGGGCGGTCGACGTTGATCAGGAGCTGGACCGGATTGCGGTAGAGACCCCAGCTGCGGGCGTCGATGGCGGCGAACAGCTCGCGCGCGCGCGGCGACCAGGTCCACCAGAGGTTGTAGGCGAGGTCGTAGAGGCGCCCGAACTCCTTGGGCAGCTCGATGTCGGCGATGTGAAGGCGGGGGATCTGCTTCCAGGGGCGTTCGGTCACGGCGGCGGAGTCTCTCATTCCTCGGGGGGGCGGGCCCACTCGGGCTCGATCTCCGGGAAGGGGAGGTCGCCGTCGACCCAGTCGGGGAGCGAGCGGGAGCGGGGACCGAGGTCGATCAGCTCGCGCAGGCGCGAGACGTGCTCCCGGAAGCGACGCTCGGCGTAGTCGCGGCCCGTGCCCATGGTGACCAGGAACGGCCAGTCGGAGGCCGACGCCAACAGCAGCTGGTTGAGGATCGCCCGCCGCCACTTGCGCCCGCCGCCCCAGCGCACGGCGGCGAAGGCGCCGCGCTCGCATTCGGCCAGCTCGTCCCAGAACCAGCGCGTCTCCGGGTTGACCCAGACGCGGTGGTCGCCGCCCGCGCCCCACGACCCCTCGGCGAAGAAGGCCCGGCGCAGGGAGGGGCCGGCGTCGAGCTCGCGGGCCGGCGTCGTCGCTTCCAGGACGGTGCCCGGCGCCGCCAGCTCGAGGACGCGCTCGAGCCAGACCGGACCCTCGAACCACCAGTGCCCGAACAGCTCGGCGTCGAACGGGGCGCAGACCACGCCGCCCCCCATGCCCGGGAGGCCCGAGGCCAGGCGCACGAAGTGCTCGGCCTGCTCGCGGGCGCGCGCGGCGGCGTCCTCCGGCCAGTAGACCAGCTTGTCGATCAGGTCCGCCTCGGAGTCGGTGACCCTCCAGAAGCGCAGCCCGGAGGGCGTGTGACGCTTGTGGAAGTCGAGGAAGGCGCCGTCGCCGGGGTAGCCGCCCTGGCGGGACCAGACCTGCGCCGCGGAGCGCGCGTCGCGCAGGAAGGCGGCCACCGAGCTGCGCCGGATCCAGAACGGCTTGGGATGAGGGCCGCCGGGCTCGACGACCTCCTCCGGGGGCAGGTCGGAGAGGTACGGGAAAGCCGGGTCGCCCTTGCGCAGCAGGTGCGCGTCGAGCACCGTCCAGTCCAGCCCCTGCTCGGCCAGGAACTCCTCGTTGCCGGGCCGCGACTCCTCGCTGGCACCGGTCGCCGGATGCACCCAGGGTCCCCCCGGCCGGTAGGCGCACTCGGGCATCCAGCAGCCGCGCGGATCCACGCCGAAGCGCTCTCGGTGGCTCTCGCGCCCGACCCGGAGCGCCAGCCGGACGAGCTTGGAGGTGTGCGCGAGCGGCAGGTAGACGTGGGTCGCGGCGGAGGTCGACAGCTCGATCGCGCCGCTGGCGGCGAGCCGGTCCAGGGCGCCGATCAGGTCGTGGTCGAGGCCGTCCCAGATCGCCCGCAGGCGCTGGAACTCGCCGTGCCACCAGTTCGACAGCGGGTGCCGGCGGCGCGACTCCCAGGCCGCGGCGGCGCGTTCGGTGAGGTAGCGGTCGACGATCCCCGGTGTCCGCGGGTCGTCGAACATCGCCGCCAGCACGGGGGTCAGCGAGAGGGTCACGAAGGCGCGGCGGCCGCGCTCCGCGAGGCGCCGGAAGGCGTCGATCAGCGGCACGTAGCAGTGGACGACCGCCTCGGCCAGCCAATCCTCGCCGTGCGGCCAGGTGCCGTGGCCGAGGACCCAGGGCAGGTGGGCGTGGAGGACGAAGGCCAGCCGCCGCGGCGGACCGGCCGGCCCGATCCGGCGCGGCGGCTCGATCGGAATCGGCGGGTCCAGGAGCGGGCGCTGCTCGAACTCGAGCACGATCTCCTCGCGCGAGATCGCCCGCCCGCCCGCGGAGCGCTTCCGGGCCGCGGGTTTCGGGGTCTCGGGGGGCGCGGCGGCTTCTCCCGGCACGCCGGCGCCACGCGGCGCCGCGGCCTCGACCGGCGCCGCGGTCGGCTTCGGCGGCTCCGGCTCGCTCGCCGGGCCGATGGACTTCGATCCCGCCGTGACCTTCGGCTTCCGGGGAGCTCTCGTCCTCTGCGGCGTGCCGGCCCGGGGTGCCCGCTTCGCCTTCGCGGCGAGACCGGCCGTCGTCGCCGTCTTCGGTGTCTTCGCCGTCTTGGGCCGGGCGCGAGCGGTCGCCTTCGTCGCGGGCTTCGTCGTGCCGGAGGTCTTTCCCTTCTGAGAAGTCTTTGTCTTTCCTCGGGCCTTCGCCTTGCTGCCTGCGGTCTCCCGTGCAGACTTCCTGGTCTTCGTACCGACCGTCTTCCGGCCGGACGAAGGGGCCGCCGGCTCGGGAGCTCCTGTCGTCGGAGTGGGGGCGCCGGGCGGCGTCTCGGCGCCGCGCCCGCCCTTCGGGTCCCCGGCGCGCGTCACGACGGGTGGGTCACGGTCTCGCCGGTCTCGCCGGTCGGCGCGGCGGCCTCCGGCTCGGCCCAGGCGACGTGGAGAGGCTGCAGCCGCTCCGGGTTCTTCTTGAGCGCCTTGACGAAGCGCTGGGCCAGGAAGCGCTCGAGGGCGCGGCCGCCGTCGCTCGCGGTTTTCGGGATCTCGACGAACCCGCCCGCCATGGTGCCGTGCCCGCCCCCCTTCCCGTTGCGTCCGATCAGGCGGCGCATCAGGTTGCCGGCGTCGGCGCGGGAGTTCGTGGTGCGGATCGAGAGGTAGGCGCGCTCGGCGTGGCATCCCGTGCACAGGGACCACGTCTTGCCTTCCATGCGCAGCAGCAGGTCGGCGATCTCGGGGACGATGTCGGGCTGGTCCACCTTGCCCAGGTTGGAGACGACGATGTTGCCGAATCCGGACAGACCCTCCAGGGCGCGGTGGAGGTTGCGGAAGTAGGTCAGCGGCAGGGGGGCGGTCTGGATCTTGGCCAGCGCGCGGCGGTCGATGCGCGGCAGCACCTGGTCGTAGACGGCGTGGTCGGGCCCCTTGCCCTCGCGGCCGAACTCCTGGGTCTCGGAGCGGATGGCGTAGACGAAGGCCGTGGCGATCGCCCGGGTGGGCGCGATTCCGGACTCCTCCAGGTACTCGGCGAGGATCGTCGCGGTCGCTCCGTAGGCGGGGCGGACGTCCACGAAGCGGGCCTTCTGGGTCGCCTTGCGCAACGGGTGATGGTCGAAAACCAGATCCGGGATCACCTCGCTGGGCAGCTGCGAGTTGCCGGTCCAGGGCTGGCAGTCGACCAGGGCGAAGCGCTGGTAGTCGCGGCGCTTGAGGTAGCGCAGGTGGGACAGGCGGAGCCTCAGGGCCCGCACCATCTCGCGGTTCTCGGCGCGCCCGATCATCCCGCCGTAGGCGACGGTGACCCGGCGCCGGAATCGCCGGCGCAGGATGAGAGCCAGCGCCGCCGTCGAGGCCAGGGCGTCGGGGTCCGGGTTGTCGTGGGTCAGCAGCAGCCACCGGTCCCGAGGTGGCGTCGCCTCGATCTGGGCGGCGAAGGCGGAGAACCTCGCCTTCGTCACGTCGCTCGTCATGTCGCCCGGAATCCTAGCATCGGGGTCCCGGCGGTTCGCGCGCCCGCGGTCGTCGAGGCGGCGGGATGCGGCGGGGCTCTGCTAGACTGCCGCCCCTTCCGATTCCGGCCATGACGTCGGTCGTCTTCGTCGCGCCCTACTTCCTCGAGACCACGCTGCGCTTCGTCCACGCGGTGGCGAAGCTGCCCGGCGTGCACGCGGCGCTGGTGAGTCAGGATCCGCTCGATCGGCTGCCGGAAGCTCTGCGGCGGAGGTTGGCGGCGCACCGCCGGATCGAGGACGGGCTCGACGCCCAGCAGATCGCCGACGCCGTGCGCGCCCTGGCGACCGAGGTCGGGCCGCCCGCGCGGCTGCTGGGGGCGCTCGAACAGCTCCAGGTCCCGCTCGGCGAGGTCCGGGACCTCCTGGGGATCGAGGGCATGGGGGCCGAAGCGGCGCGCAACTTCCGCGACAAGGGAAGGATGAAGGACGTGCTCGCGCGCGCCGGGGTTCCCTGCGCGCGCCACGCCCGGGTGACGGATCCCGACGCGGCCCGGGAGTTCGCCCGCCGCACGGGCTATCCGCTGGTGGTCAAGCCGGCGGCGGGCGCCGGGGCCAAGGGCACGTTCCGGGTCGCCGACGCCGACGGGCTCGAGGCGGCGCTGGCGGCGAGCCGCCCGGCGCCCGAGCGCCCGACCGTGCTCGAGGAGTTCGTCCGCGGCGAGGAGTTCTCCTTCGACACCGTGTCGATCCGCGGCCGGCCGGTCTGGCATTCGCTCTCGCTCTACCGGCCTTCGCCCCTCGAGGTGGTGGAGACTCCCTGGATCCAGTGGTGCGTCCTGATCCCGCGCGAGGTGGACCACCCGCGGTACGACGACGTCCGCCACGTCGCCTTCCGCGCCCTCGCCGCGCTCGGGATGGGGACCGGGCTCTCCCACATGGAGTGGTTCCGCCGTCCCGACGGCGCGGTGCTGGTCTCCGAAGTCGGCGCGCGTCCCCCCGGGGCCCAGATCACGTCGTTGATCTCCTACGCCAACGAGGTCGACTTCTACGACGCCTGGGCGCGCCTGATGGTCTTCGACCGCTTCGATCCGCCGCCGCGCAGGTACGCCGCGGGCTGCGCCTACCTGCGGGGTCAGGGAGAGGGTCGCGTCCGCGCCGTGCACGGCCTCGAGCGGGTCCTCGCCGAGCTCGGCGAGCTGGTCGTCGAGTCGCGGCCTCCGGCGCCCGGCTCGGCGCCGTCCTCGAGCTACGAGGGGGACGGCTACGTCATCGTCCGCCATCCGGAGACGGCGGTCGTGGAGCGCGCGCTGAGAAGGATCGTCTCCGAGGTCCGGGTGGAGCTGGGATGACGCCGATCGTGCTGATGATCTCGCCCGGCTACCCGGCCGAGATG
The DNA here is from genome assembly GCA_963781755.1 of uncultured Acidobacteriota bacterium. Taxonomy (GTDB): domain Bacteria; phylum Acidobacteriota; class Thermoanaerobaculia; order Multivoradales; family JAGPDF01; genus JACTMI01. The sequence goes on along the minus strand of CAWAGZ010000006.1, from coordinate 146,979 downwards.
CCGCTGTTCACCCGCGCCCTGTCCCGGGTCGGGGCGCGCGTGATCGGTCTCGGCGACCAGGCCCGCGAGTCCCTGCCGGAGATCGCCCGCTCTCACGTCGCCCACCACCTCCACGTCCGCTCCCTGTGGGACGAAGCCTCGGTCGTGCGCGAGGTGCAGCGCCTGGCTCAGGGGGTCCGGATCGACCGCGTGGAGTGCCTGTGGGAGCCGGGGATGCTGCTCGCGGCCCGGCTGCGCGAGGCGCTGGGACTGCCCGGCATGACCGTCGCGGAGACGCTGCCGTTCCGCGACAAGGAGGTCATGAAAGCGCGCCTCGACGCGGTCGGGGTGCGCACGCCGCGGCACGAGCGCGCCGTCACCGAGGATCAGGCCCGGGAGGCGGCGGAGCGCATCGGCTATCCGCTGATCGTCAAGCCGATCGCCGGAGCGGGCTCGGCCGATACCCACCGCTGCGACGGCCGGCAGGATCTGGAGCACGCCCTGCGCTCGATGAAGCACGTCGAGGAGATCTCGGTCGAGGAGTTCGTCGAGGCCGAGGAGTTCACCTTCGACACCATCTGCGCCGAGGGCGAGCTGGCGTTCGAGAACGTCTGCTGGTACAAGCCGCGGCCGCTCCAGCAGCGGCAGCTCGAGTGGGTCAGCCCGCAGTCCTTCTGCCTCCGCGATCTCGCGATGCCCGAGATCCAGGGCGGGCGCGAGATGGGCCGGCGGGTGCTCTCGGCGCTCGGCTTCCGCACCGGCTTCACCCACATGGAGTGGTACCGCAAGGGCGACGGCGAGGTGGTGTTCGGCGAGATCGCGGCGCGCCCTCCGGGCGCCCGGCTGGTCGACCTGATGAACTACTGCACCGACAACGACACCTACGTCGCCTGGGCGGAGGCCGCCTGCTTCGGGCGCGTCGAGCGCCGGTTCGAGCGCCGGTGGAACGTCGCGGCGACCTTCAAGAGGGCGCAGGGGGAGGGCCGGATCCGGCGCATCGTGGGCCTCGACGAGCTGCGCCGGGAGTTCGGGGACCTGCTCGTCGAGGTCGACCTGACGCCGATCGGTTCGCCCCGGCGCAACTGGAAGCACACCCTGGTCGGCGACGGTTACCTCATCGTCCGCCATCCCGAGCTGCAGCCGCTGCTCGCGATGGCCGACCGCGTCGCCCGCGAGGTCCAGCTCTTCGCGGGTTGAGCGCCGCCGCCCCGGCTCACGGGAAGATCTTGCCGGGGTTGAGGATGCCGCGCGGATCGAAGGCGCGCTTGAGCGCACGCTGGAGCTCGAGCTCGGCGGGCGAGAGCGAGAGCGTGAGCCAGCGGCGCTGCACCCAGCCGACCCCGTGCTCGCCGGTGATGCGGCCGCCCAGCGCCACGACGGCACGGAACAGAGCCTCCTCCGCGGCATCGCGGCGGCGCTCCCACTCGGGGTCGGAGAGATCGCCGCGCAGCAGGTTGACGTGGAGGTTGCCGTCTCCGGCGTGGCCATAGAGGACCGCGGTCAGGCCGTGCCTCCGCGCCGCGTCGCGCGCCGCCTCGACCAGCTCGACCAGGCGCGAACGGGGCACGACGCTGTCGGCCTCCTTGTAGACGGAGAGGGCCTTGACCGCCTCGCCGATGCGCCGCCGCACCTGCCACAGGCGGCGCTCGCCGGCGGCGTCGTCGGCGACCAGCGCCTCGCCGGAGCCGAGCGACCGGCACAGCCGGTCGAGCCGCTCCGCCCGGCCGAGCAGCGCCTCCGGATCGTCGCCGTCGAGCTCGACCAGGAGCATCGCCTCGCATCCCACCAGCGGCTCCGGGAGGGGCTCGACGCGGGCGACGGCGTCGAGCGCGGCGCGCTCCATCAGCTCGCAGGCCGACGGGTCGAGGCCTTCGGCGAAGATCCTCTCCACCGCGGCCGCCGCGGCCGGGAGGGAGTCGAAGGGCAGCACGGCGGTCAGCGTCGCGCGCGGCCGGGCGACGAGCCGGAGGGTCGCCGCGGTGATCACCGCCAGGGTGCCCTCCGAGCCGATCAGGGTCTGCGTCAGCGCGTAGCCGGTGGCGTCCTTGCGGCAGCGGCTGCCGGTTCTGATCACGCTGCCGTCGGCGAGCACCGCCTCGACGCCGAGCACCCACCTGCGGGTGGATCCGTACTTGCACGAACGCGGGCCGGCGCTGTCCTCGGCGAGGTTGCCGCCCAGCCGGCAGGTGTCCCGGCTGGCCGGATCCGGCGGGTAGAAGAGGCCGCGCCGGGCCGCCTCGTCCTGGAGGTGGCCCAGCACCACTCCCGCCTCCGCCTCGGCCACCTGGTCGCGCTCGTCGATCGCGCGGATGCGATCGAGCCGTTCCACCGAGAGGACGATCCCGCCGCACACCGGGAGCGCACCGCCCGACAGGCCGGTGCCGGCGGCGCGCGCGACTACCGGCAGCCTCTCCCGGTGGGCGAGGCGCAGCACCTCGGCGACCTGTCCGGCGTCGCCCGGCAGGACGACGACGTCGGGCGCGAAGTGGAGCCGCTCGGTCTCGTCCCGGCCGTAGCCGTCGAGGCGATCGGGATCGGTCAGCACGGCGCCCGATCCCAGCCGCGAGACCAGCTCGGCGACGTGCCGCGGCGTCACCGCGGAGAGGCCGAATCGATCCGGGGGCAGGCGTGGCTCGGGCACGGGCGCCATTCTCTCCGAAGCGGGGCGCCGGCGGCGCCGGTCTCAGGGCTTGAGGATCGAGAGCAGGAGGGTCGCGGTGCCCAGGAAGGAGAGGAATCCACAGACGTCGGTCGCGGTGGTGACGAAGATCGAGCTGCCCAGGGCCGGATCCAGCCGCAGGCGCTTGAGCATCAGGGGCACGGCCGCGCCGAACAGCCCCGCGACGGTGAGGTTCAGGGTCTCGGCGAAGACGAGCACCGCGGCCAGCACGGCGTTTCTCTCCCAGACCAGGGCGCAGACCCCGAGCACGGCGCCGGTGGCCAGCCCGTTCATCAGGCCCACCAGGGTCTGGCGCAGCAGGACCGTGCCGCTGCGCCGCAGCTCCATCTCGCCGAGCGCGATCCCGCGCACGATCACGGTCAGGGTCTGGGTGCCGGCGTTGCCCCCCATGCCGGCGACGATCGGCATGAAGACGGCCAGCACCACGTACTTGGCGATCGTCGCCTGGAACATCGAGACCACGCCGGCGGCGAGGAAGGCCGTGGCGAGGTTGATCAGGAGCCAGGGCAGCCGCAGCCGCACCGAGCGCGTGGGCTGGGTGGCCAGGTCCTCGTGGACGTCGAGGTTGGCGAGGCGGTAGAGGTCCTCCGTCGCCTGCTCCTGGACGACGTCCAGCACGTCGTCGACGTGGATGCCGCCGGCCAGGTGGCCGTCCTCGTCGACGACCGGCATCATGAGCAGGTCGTAGCGGGCGAAGACGCGGGCGACCTCCTCCTCGGGCAGGTCGGCACGCACCGTCACGACGTCGCGCGAGACGAGCTCGCGCAGCTTGCGCTCGGGCGCCGCCGAGACCAGCTGCCAGAGGGAGGCGATGCCCAGCAGGTGCCCGCGGTCGTCGACCACGTAGAGGTAGAACAGCCGCCGGCCCTCGGCGAGCGCCCGCACCCGCTCGAGGGTCTGGGCCACGCTGTCGTCGCCGGGGAAGCGGGGGACGTCGGGGTCCATCAGCCCGCCCGCGGTGGCCGCCCCGTAGCGCAGCAGGTTCGAGAGCTGGCTCGCGTGCGCGGGCTCGAGGCCGGCGAGGACCGTGGTGCGGCGATCGGGATCGACCGCCTCGAGCAGGTCGACGGCGTCGTGGGCCGAGAGACGGCGGACGATGACGGCCAGCTGCTCCTCGGACAAGCGCTCGAGGATGCGCTCCCGGGTCTCGCCGTCGAGCTCGCGCAGGGTCCGGGCGGCGAGCCGCAGCTCGAGCAGGGTCTCCCAGAGCTCGCTCTGCTCGTCGGGGGTGAGCAGCGGGACCATCCGGGCGATGTCCGCCGGGTGCAGACGGGCGAGCAGCTTGCGCGCCGGACGCTCCGCCGGGTGCCGCAGCAGGCGCAGGATCATCCGCTGGCGCGGGCCGCGCAGAGACAGGTCGGGCCGTCGGGCGACGGGAAGCGGCGGCATTCCCCCGATGTTAGGATGAATCGCGATGATTCAGGAGCTGTTTCGCATCGGTCCCTTCGCGATCAGCCCCTTCGGAGTTCTGCTCGGCGTCGCTTTCCTCGCCGGGTATTTCCAGCTCAAGTGGGGTCTCGGCAGGCTCGGGGTCGGCGACGCGGACACGGCCAGCTCCCTGGTGCTGGCCGGAGGCATCGGCGGGGTGGTGGGTGCCAAGGTCTACTACGCCATCCTGTACGGCGACTGGCACCTCCTGTTCGAGCGCTACGGTCTGGTCTGGTACGGCGGCTTCGTGCTCGGCATCTCCGCCGTGCTGTGGACGCTGTACCGGCGCCGGCTGCCGCTCTGGCCGACGCTCGACGCCATGGCTCCGGCCCTGGCGCTGGGTTACGGCATCGGCCGCATCGGCTGCTTCCTGGTCGGCGACGACTACGGCGTGCCGACGAAGCTGCCCTGGGGCGTCGCCTTTCCCAACGGCCTGCCGCCCACCACCGCGTACTACCTGCGCCACGACTTCGGCGTCGCCGTCCCGGCCTCGATCCCCGACGACCAGCTGCTGCGCGTCCACCCGACCCAGCTCTACGAGGTGCTCCTGGCGCTCGGGATCTGGTGGCTCGGCAGGCGCCTGTTGCGGCGTGGCCTGCCGGCCGGCCGGACGGCGCTCGCCGTCTGCGCGATGCTGGCGGTCGAGCGTTTCGCGGTCGAGATCCTGCGCGCCAAGGACGACCGCCTGCTGGGGGCCGTGACCGTGGCGCAGGCGATCAGCCTCGGAATCCTCGTCCTGGTCGTCGTCCTCTGGCGGGTCCGGGCGGGAGGCCGTGCGGCGCCGCTGCCGGCAGCGGGAGGACGGACGTGAGCGCGCGGCCGCTCCGGCTGCTGACCATCGCCGGATCCGACTCCGGCGGCGGCGCCGGCATCCAGGCCGATCTGCGGACGTTCGCGGCCCACGGCGCCTTCGGGATGACGGCGATCACGGCGCTCACGGCGCAGAACACGCTGGGCGTCCGGGGAGTCCTGCCCACGCCGCCGGAGTTCGTGACGGCGCAGATCGACGCGGTCTTCGAGGATCTCGGAGTCGACGCGGTGAAGATCGGGATGCTCGCCGACGCGGGGATCGTCGCGGCGGTGGCGGCGGCGCTGGAGGGGCGGTCCGGTCCGCCGGTCGTCCTCGATCCGGTGATGATCGCGGCCAGCGGCGACGCCCTGATCGATGCCGCCGCGGTGGCGGCGATCCGCTCCCTGCTGCTGCCGCTCGCGACCCTGGTCACCCCGAACCTGCCCGAGGCCGAGGCGCTCGCGGGGCGGCCGGCGACGACCCCGGAGGAGCGGGCGGAGCTGGCGCGCGAGCTCGGCCGCCGGGCGCGCGCCGTGCTGCTCAAGGGGGCCCACGCGCCGGGCGACGAGATCGTGGACCTGCTCTGGGACGGCGCGCGGATGCACTCGTTCGTCCACCCGCGGGTGGCGACGCGGGCCGATCACGGCACGGGATGCACCCTCTCGGCGGCGATCGCGGTGCGGCTGGCGGGCGGCGCGGATCTGGCGGCAGCCTGCTCCGGGGCGATCGAGTGGCTGCAGGGGGCCCTGCGTCACGCGCTGCCGCTCGGCCACGGCCACGGCCCGGTGGACGCGCTCTGGGAGCTCAGGGAGAGGGGAGTTCCGGCATGACGGGAGACGGCGAGCTGGATCTCCTCGTGGTCGGCGCGGGGCCGACCGGGATCGCGATCGGAGCCGAGGCGCGGCGGTCCGGGCTCTCGGTTCTGCTCGTCGACCGCGGCCCGCTGGTCGCGTCGCTGGTCGGCTACCCGATGGACATGACCTTCTTCACGACGCGCGAGAAGCTGGAGATCGCCGGAGTGCCGTTCCCGCTGCCCGAGGAGAAGCCGAATCGGCGCCAGGCGATCGCCTACTACCAGGCGGTCGCGTCCGTCTTCGACATCCCGGTCGCGCTCCACGAGGAGGTCCGCCGCGTCGAACCGCTCCCCGAAGGCGGCTTCCGCGTCGAGTCGCAGGGCCGCGACGGCGAGCGAACGCGGGTCGCGCGCGGCGTGGCGATGGCGACCGGCTACTTCGACCATCCGCTGCGACTCGGGGTCCCGGGCGAGGACCTGCCGTGGGTCCGCGCCCGCTACCGCGAGCCGTGGGAGCACTTCGGCGAGCCGGTGGCGGTCATCGGCGCGGGCAACTCGGGCGCCGAAGCGGCCCTGGAGCTGTTCCGGCACGGCGCCCGGGTGACGCTCGTCCACCGTGGGTCGGCGCCCAAGGCGACGGTGAAGTACTGGGTCCGGCCCGACCTCGAGAACCGCATCGCCGAGGGCTCCATCCAGGCCCTCTTCGACGCCCGGGTGGAGCGCTTCGAGGAGCGCTCCGTGATCGTGCGCCGGGGCGGTGCAGAGATCCGTGTCGAGGTCTCGGCCGCCTACGTGCTGATCGGCTACGAGCCCGACACCCGGGTTCTCTCGGCGGCCGGGGTCCGGATCGACCCGGAGTCCCTGGTGCCGGAGTACGATCCTGAAACCTGCGAGTCCAACGTCGCGGGGCTGTACGTGGCGGGGACGATCCAGGCCGGTCGCGAGACCCACCGGATCTTCATCGAGAACTCCCGCGATCACGGGCCGCGCCTGGTCCGGCATCTCGCCGGCCGGCTGCGGACGGCGGGGCGGACGGCGGCCCGCGTCTGACGGAGGGCGCCGGAACGGCGTTTGCAGCTTCGTCGACCGCAGCCGGGCACGGGCGCGTCGGGGAGGCAACGACGCGGGAGAGGAGGGGAGACGCCATGGTTCTGGGAGCGACCATCCGGTCGGCCGCGCTCGCCGCGCTGACCGGGCTCCTCGCGGCCGGCGCCGGGGCGCAACCGCCGGCGACCCCGCCGACGCAGGATCACGCCGCCACGGGTCCGGAGATACCGGTCTTCGGCGAGACCGTCGAAGTCCGGGTGGTCAATCTCGAGGTCGTGGTCACCGACCGCGACGGCCTGCCGGTGACCGGACTGACCGCCGCGGACTTCCGCCTGCTCGTCGACGGCGCCGAGACGCCGGTGCGCTACTTCAGCGAGGTCCGCGGAGGCGAGGCGGTGGCGCCCGGGGAGAGCGCCACCGAGGCGGGGAGCGCTGCCGCCGTGGAAGGGGTCCCCGACCTGGTGCCCGGGAATCCGGTGGGGACCAGCTATCTCGTGTACATCGACGACTACTTCTCGATCGCGCGCGACCGCAACCAGGTCCTGCGCTCGATGATGGGCGAGCTGTCCCGGCTCGGGCCCGAGGACCGCATGGCGATCGTCGCCTACGACGGCCGCCAGATCGAGCTGCTGTCGAGTTGGACGGGCTCGACACCCCAGCTCGATCGCGCGCTGCGCAAGGCCACCGAGCGGCCGGCCTTCGGCCTCCAGCGCCGGGGCGAGCGGCGCAACTTCCTCGCCGGCGGGCCGTTGCCCGGGCAACCGGGTATCACCAGCCCGCGCACGCTCCTCGACAACCGCCTCGACGTCAGCGAGAGGTTCTACGCCGACCTCCTGGGCCAGCAGGTCTCGAGCGAGATCTCCGCCGCGACCGCGACCCTGCGCGGGTTCGCCAGCCCACCCGGGCGCAAGGTCCTGCTCCTGCTCTCCGGGGGCTGGCCGTACGACATCCCGGAGTACGTGACGCAGCAGTTCGGGCGCGCCGTCGTCGAGCCCGGCGTGAAGCGCGGCCAGGAGATCTACGCGCCGCTGGTGGACACCGCCAACCAGCTCGGGTACACGATCTACTCGGTCGACGTTCCCGGGCTGGCGCCCGAGTCGCTGATCGACGCCGAGCAGCCCGACCTGCCGAACGAGGGCGAGCAGCAGGCGGCCTTCGTGCGCGAGAACAACGCCGAGTACACCCTGGAATACGTCGCGCGCCAGACCGGGGGCCGGGCCCTGATCAACGCCGGCCGGAAGTCCGCCCTCGAGCGCGCCGCGGCGGACACGCGGACCTACTACTGGCTGGGCTTCGTCCCGGAGTGGGCGGGGGACGACAGCTCCCACCACGTCGACGTCCGGGTCCTGCGCCAGGGGCTCAAGGTGCGGAGTCGCTCGGGGTATCTCGACTTCTCCCGCCGGCGCGAGGTCTCGATGGCGGTCGAGAGCATCCTGATGTTCGGCGACGGACCCGGGAGCCGGCCGCTCCATCTCGCCGTCGGGGCGCCGCAGAAGAGCTCACCGGGCACGATGCGGGTCCAGATCGACCTCGCGGTCCCCGCGACGGAGCTGACGCTGCTCCCGGTCGGTGACCGGAAGGTCGCCGAGCTCGAGCTGCGCGTGGCGGCGATCGACGAACGCGGGCGGCGCAGCGACGTCCCGGTCATCCCGGTGCGCCTCACGGTGGCGACGGACCCCAAGCCCGGACAGTTGGCGGTCTACCGGACGACGCTCGAGCTGCGGCGCACCGGCAACCGTCTGGCGGTCGCGTTGTACGATCCGGCGGCCGGGACGATCTGGTCGGCCACGACCGAAGTCCATCCCTGAGCTGCCGAGGAGAGATCGACCTTCATGAAGCCACGTCGCCCACGCCTCACCCGCCTCCGGGCCTTCGGGCTCCTGCTCTCGGCGGCGCTGCCGCTGCTCGCCCAGGCGCCGCCGCCCGTCTCGCCACCGCCGGAGACAGCCTCGCAGGCGCCCGCGGCGGAAGCCGCCGGGGAGCCGGTCACCGACCAGTTCTTCGAGAGCATCGAGGTCAACGTCGTCAACGTCGACGTCTTCGTCACCGACAAGAAGGGGAATCGGATCCGCGGCTTGAAGAAGGACGATTTCGAGCTGCTCGAGGACGGCAAGCCGGTCAACATCACGAACTTCTACTCCGTCGAGGGCGGCACGCCGGTGGAAGGCGCGCCCGCGGCGCCGGAGCCGGCCGTGGCGCCGCAGCCGCCGGTTCCGCCGGGGGCCCGGACCGTGGAGCTGCCCGAGGATCAGCGGCTCCACCTGGTCGTCTACGTCGACAACTGGAACATCAAGCCGTTCGACCGCAACCGCGTGTTCACGGGCGTGCGCGAGTTCCTGCGCACGCGGCTGTCGCGCCAGGACCGGGTCATGCTGATGACCTACGACCGCGAGCCGCACGTGCGGAGGAACTTCACCAGCGACGCGGAAGCCGTCGCGTCGGCGCTTTTCGAGGTCGAGAAGCTCTCCGCCAACGGCTCGCGGCAGGACACGGAACGGCGCGACATCCTGCGCGACATCAAGGACTCCAGCGATTCGGCGGACGCGATCACCAAGGCCCGGAACTATGCGTCCTCGGTGTTCAACGACCTCTCGTTCTCCATCGACTCGCTACGCGACCTGGTCTCGTCGCTCGCCGGCCTGCCCGGACGCAAGGCCATCCTCTACGTCTCCGACGGGCTCCCGCTGATCGCCGGCGAGGACGCGTTCCACGCCATCCAGGACAAGTACACGGACGCCAGCGCCGCGATCCTCGAGTCGCGGCAGTACGACGCCACCCGACGATTCCGCGAGCTCGTCGCGTCGGCCAACGCCAACCGGATCTCCTTCTACACCCTGGACGCCGCCGGTCTGCGCACCCCCACCTCGGTGACGGCGGAGGAGCAGTCTCCGGTGTCCTCCTCCTTCGTCGACTCGGTCTACTTCAGCAACGTCCAGGGGAGCCTCCGGATGCTCGCCGACGACACCGGCGGGATCGCGATCCTCAACACCAACGACCCGACCCGGATGCTGAAGCGGGTGGGCGACGACCTCGGCAACTACTATTCGCTCGGCTATTCGCCGGCCCACAGCGGCGACGGCCGCTACTACAAGATCCAGGTGCGCGTGAAGGGCCGCAAGGACCTCGAGGTCCGGAGCCGCGAGGGCTACCGCGACAAGAGCGCCGAGACGCGGATGTCGGACGGCGTGATGTCGTCGCTGTTCTTCGACGTCGAGAGCAACCCGATGGGCATCGTGCTGGAGCGGGGACCCGAAGCGCTGAGGGACGACGGCTACTACACGGTTCCGGTCAAGGTCCGCATCCCCATCGGCAAGCTGGTGCTCGTACCGCAGGGGGACAAGCACGTGGCGAGGGTACGGGTGTTCGTCGCGGCGATGGACGAGAAGGGCCGCGTCTCCGAGGTCCAGCAGCAACCCGTGCCGATCGAGATCCCCAACGCCGAGGTCGATCGCGCCACCGGCGAGTCGTTCGTCTACACGGTGTCGTTGCTGATGCGCAGAGGACCGCAGAAGCTTGCGGTGGGCGTCCGCGACGACGTCGCGCAGAACAACAGCTTCACGGTCCGGACGATGGACATCGGAGGCGGATGAGCGAGCGGGGACGCTCCTTCCGCGAGATGGTGCGGGAAGTCGGCGAAGCCTTCCTGGGTCTCCTGCGCGCCGAAGCCGAGGCGCTGCTGCGCGACTTCGGGGAGTCCGGCCGGGCCCTCGCCCGGGTGACGCTGCTGGCGGCTCTCGCCGGTGCGGTGGTGTTCTGGTCGCTGGGTCTGGCGATCCAGCTCGGCGTCGAGGTGGCTGCGCTCTGGCTGCCGCGGTGGGGCGCGGTCGCCGTCGTCCTCGGCGTCTTCCTGCTCCTGGCCGGCGGCCTCGCCGCGCTGGCGGTCGCGCGTCTGCGCAGGATCGAGAAACCCTCCGAAACCGTGCGGCGTCGCCTCGAGGAGAACCGGAGCTGGTGGCGCGAGCGGATCGAGGGCGAGGAGGAGGATTCGTCTCCGGAGCGCGAGGACGACGACGGGAGCTCCGGGGAGCCGGCGCCGTGAGCTCGGACCTGGAGCGCAGCCGGGAGCGGCTCGAGCGCAGCCTCGCGGACCTGCGCGAGGCGGTCGAGGCGGAGGTCGGCGCCGTCCCCCGCCTGGGGCGGTGGGCGGTCGCCGTGGTCGCCGTCGCCGCCGGATTCGCCCTCGGCGCCTCGCTGCGGCGGCGGATCTCCGCCCGGCGGCGGCGCGCGGTCGGTCCCGGGCGGCGCCCCCCCGCACCCTGAGCCGTGACCCGGGCCGAGCGCGGACGGATAGAATCGCGGCCGTGCACGATCGCCCGGTGCTCCTCCTGACCAAGCCCGCCGTCGCGGGTCGGGTCAAGACGCGCCTGGCGGGCCGGCTGAGCGTCGGCGACGCGGCTCGCCTGCACTCCGCCTTTCTCGACGACCTGGTCGATGCGCTCGAGGCCCGCGGCCACCGGGTCGTTCCGTTCTGGGACCTGGAGGAGGGCGAAGCCGTTCCGGCGACCCCGCCCGGTGGTCACCGCCAGGCTTCAGGCGACCTCGGCGTCCGACTCGTGGCCGCGTTCCGGGCGGTCGCCGGGAGCGCCCGCTGGGCCGCCGCGGTGGGCTCCGATCACCCCGACCTGCCGGTCGAGCGGGTCGGCGAGGCCTTCGCCGCCCTGGATGCCGGGGCCGACCTGGCGCTGGGGCCGACGCGCGACGGTGGCTACTACCTGCTGGCCGCGGCACCCGATCGCGTCGTGCCGGCCCTGCTCGACGGCGTGGAGTGGAGCACTCCGGCGGTGCTCGCGCAGACCCTCGAGCGCGCCCGCAATCGCCTGGGCTGGCGGGTGACCTTGCTCGACCCGCACGAGGACGTGGACACGCCGGAGGATCTCGACCGGCTGGCGGCCCGGCTGGCGGCCTCCGGCGCGGCGAGCTGCCCGCGGACGCGCGCGCTGCTCGCCGAGCTCGGCGTCGCGGCGGAGCGGAGGGCGGCGTGCGCGTCCTGACCGTGCGCGAGATCCGCGACCTCGACCGGCGGGCGATCGAGGAGACCGGTATCCCGGGTCTGGTGCTGATGGAGAACGCGGCGCTGGCGGTGGCCGACGCGATCGGCGAGCGTTTCGCCGCGGCCGAGCACGTCGGCATCCTCAGCGGTCCGGGAAACAACGGCGCGGACGGCCTCGCGCTGGCACGCCAGCTCGACGCCCGGGGCTACCGGGTGAGCGTGCTGCAGGCCGCCTTCGGACGCGAGACGTCGGCCGACGCGCGCGCGCAGCGGGCGATGCTGGCGGCGCTGGGAGTCGAGGTCACCGATCTCGCTGCCGGCGCGGGTCCCGCCTCGCTGGCGGCGCTCGGCGGTGCCGACCTCGTCGTCGACGCCCTGTTCGGCTCGGGCCTGACGCGTCCGCTCGAGGGCGAAGCCGCCCTCCTGTGCGAGGCGCTGTCGGCGCTCGGACCGCCGGTCGTCGCGGTGGATCTCCCCAGCGGCCTGGACGGGGACCGCAGCCAGCCGATCGGTCCCCACGTCCGGGCGACCCTGACCGTCACCTTCGCCGCGCCCAAGCCGGCGCTCGTGTTGCCGCCGGCTTGCGACTCGTGCGGCGAGCTGGTGGTCGGCGACCTCGGCCACCGGCTGGACGAGGGGGGCGGGCCGGGAGCCCTCCACCTGCTGGTCGGCGAGGAGCTGGCCCGGACGCTCGTCCCGCGCGAGCCCGACGCCCACAAAGGCAGCTACGGCCACGTCCTGATCGTCGCCGGTTCGCGCGGCAAGGGGGGCGCGGCGGTGCTCGCGGCGCGCGCGTCGGTGACCGGGGGCGCGGGTCTGACCACGGTGGCGGCGCCCGCGGAGCTCCTGCCGGCCCTGGTCGTGGCCTGTCCCGAGGCGATGGGAGTGGCCCTGGCGGGCGGACCGGAGGGAGCGATCGGCGAGGGCGACGTCGACCGGCTGCTGGCCGCGGCCGAGGAGCGGACCACCGTCGCCGTCGGACCCGGCCTCGGCCGGGCGCCCGGCACCGCGGCGGCGATCCGGCGCTTCGTCGCCGCCGTGGAGCGACCGCTGGTGCTCGACGCCGACGGGCTCGACGCTTTCGCCGGGCGCCTCGACGAGCTCGCCGGCAGGCGGGCGCCGAGCGTCCTGACGCCCCATCCCGGAGAGCTCGGCAAGCTCCTGGGACGGCCGGCGGCGGAGATCCAGGCGGCGCGGCTGGAGTCCGCGCGAGAGGCCGCGCGGCGCAGTGGCGCGGTGGTCGTCCTGAAGGGACGCAGGAGCGTGATCGCGACCCCGGACGGCGAGGCCTGGGTGAATCCGACGGGCAACCCCGGGATGGCGTCCGGGGGCAGCGGCGACGTGCTCACCGGCCTGCTCGCCGCGCGCCTGGCGCAGGGGGAGGAGGCGGCCCACGCCTCGTGCCTCGCGGTCTATTGGCACGGCGCGGCGGGAGATCTGGCCCGGACCCGCGGAGGCGGACCCGCGGTGCCCGCGGGCGCGCTGGTCGCCACACTCGGCCGCGCCTGGGACGCCCTCGTCGGGCGATGAGGTCGTGGCGATCGCGCGGGGTCGAGGAGACCCGCCGGATCGGGCGCGAGCTGGCCGCGGAGCTGGCGCCGGACGGCGCGCTCCTGCTGGTCGGGGACCTCGGCGCCGGCAAGACGGTCCTGGTGCAGGGTCTGGCAGAGGGCCTCGGCATCGAGCCCGGCCGGATCCAGTCCCCCACCTACACGCTCCTGTCCGAGTATCGCGCGGAGCGTGGCGGCTCGACGGTGACGCTGCGTCATCTGGATCTCTACCGGCTGGGGCCGGACGAGGTGCGGGCGGCGGGATTCGAGGAGCTGCTGCTCGGTCCCGGGGTCAAGGCGGTCGAGTGGGCGGATCGGCTTCCGTTCGAGGTCCCGGGGGCGCTGACGCTCCGGATCGCGGGCAGGGAAACGACGCGGGAGCTCGAGGAGATCGAGCGCCCCGAAAATGGCAACTGAACGACGACGTCTTCGAGGAGGACGCGATGGCGATACGAAAGATCGGAGTGCTCGGCTGCGGGCTCATGGGGTCCGGCATCGCCGAGGTGGCGGCGAAGTCCGGCTACGACACCGTGGTGCGCGAGGTCGACGCCGGAGTGCTGGAGAAGGGCCTGGGCAAGATCCGCGGCTCGCTGACGAAGGCGGTGGAGAAGGGCAAGCTCGACGCCGAGGCCCGGGACGCCGCCCTGGGGCGGCTCCGGGGCACGACCGAGTTCGGCGACCTGGCGGATTGCGACCTGGTCGTCGAGGCGATCGTCGAGAACGTGGAGCTGAAGCGTCAGGCCTACGCCGCGGTGGACGCCGTCGTCGAGCCGACCGCGATCCTGGCCTCGAACACCTCGTCTCTGACCATCACCCAGCTCGCCATGTCCACCCGCAGTCCGGAGCGGTTCGTCGGGCTCCACTTCTTCAACCCGGTGCCGGTGATGAAGCTGGTCGAGGTCGTGCGGACGTTGTTGACGGACGCGGCGGTGGTGGAGGAGGTGACCGAGTTCTGTCGCTCGCTGGGCAAGCAGCCGGTGCAGTGCCGGGACAACTCGGGGTTCATCGTCAACCGCCTCCTCGTTCCCTACCTGCTCGACGCGGTGCGCGCCCTCGAAGAGGGCGTGGGGACGGTCGAGGACGTCGACCAGGCGATGCAGCTCGGCTGCGGCTACCCGATGGGGCCCTTCACGCTGCTCGATTTCGTCGGCCTGGACACGACCCTGTTCATCGCCGACATCATGTTCGAGGAGTACCGGGAGAAGCGCTTCGCGCCGCCCCCGCTGCTCAAGCAGATGGTGCTCGCCGGGCGCCTCGGCCGCAAGAGCGGCCGCGGGTTCTACGAGTATCCCAAGAAGTGACTTTGATAGGATCGGCATCGGCTTGAGCCCGGACCGGCCGCCTTCACCCACCCCCGACGCGCGATGACGCAGCTGACCCTCGCCGAGGAGGGCATCGAGCTCCTCTTCGGCACCGGCGACGAGAATCTCCACCGGATCGAATCGGCCTTCGGCGTCAGCGTGTCGGCCCGCGGCAACCAGCTCCAGGTCACCGGCGAGCCGGACGCGGTCGCGGCCGCCGGCAACCTTCTCGAGCAGCTATCGAAGCTGCTCGAGAGGGGTTACCGCCTGAAGCCCGAGGACGTCTCGACCGCCATCCGGGTCCTGGCGGAGGGTCCGGAGACGTCGCTGGTCGAGTTCTTCATCGCCGACGGCGCGCTCTCCTCGGTCCGTCGCCTGATCGCTCCGCGCAGCCTCCACCAGCAGCAGTACGTGCGCGCGATGAGCGAGCACGACATGGTGATCTCGGTCGGCCCCGCGGGGACCGGGAAGACCTATCTGGCGGTCGCGATGGCCGCGGCCGCGCTGGTCGAGAAACGGGTCAAGCGGCTGGTGCTGGCGCGGCCCGCCGTCGAGGCCGGCGAGAAGCTGGGCTTCCTGCCGGGCGACCTGGCGGAGAAGGTCAACCCCTACCTGCGGCCGCTCCACGACGCCCTGTTCGACATCCTCGGATTCGAGAAGGTCTCGCGCATGATGGAGCGCGGGATGATCGAGGTGGCGCCGCTGGCGTTCATGCGCGGGCGGACCCTCAACGACAGCTTCGTCATCCTCGACGAAGCGCAGAACACGACCTCCGAGCAGATGAAGATGTTCCTCACCCGCATCGGGTTCGACTCCAAGGCGGTGATCACCGGGGACATCACCCAGATCGACCTGCCCAAGACCATGATCTCGGGCCTCAAGGAGGCCATCGAGGTGCTGCGGGACGTCGAGGGGATCGGCTTCATCGCGTTCGACGAGCGCGACGTGGTCCGGCATCCGCTGGTGCAGAAGATCGTGGGCGCGTACGAGCGGCACACGAAGCGGGTGGAGTCGGCGACGTGAACGCGGACCCCCCGGGTAGAACGGCGCGGGTCGAGCTCTCGGGGTTGGGGCGGTTCCCCGCCGCGGTCGCGAGCGACCTCGGCGGCTGGGTCGAATCGGTCCTGGTCCGCGTCGCTCCGGGCGCCGCCTCCTTCACGGTCCGCTTCGTCGGCGACGTCGGGATGCGTCGCCTGAATCGCGTCTTCCGGGGTGTCGACCGGCCGACCGACGTGTTGTCCTTCCCGGGCGCCGAGACTCCGGAGGGACGCCATCTGGGGGACGTCGTGGTCTCCATCCCGCAGGCCCGCCGACAGGCGCGCGAGGAGGGGCACTCGCTGGACCGCGAGCTGCGCGAGCTGGTGCTGCACGGGATCCTCCACTGCCTCGGTCACGACCACGAGACCGACGACGGCGAGATGGACGGGCTCGAACGCCGGCTGCGGCGCCGCCTCCTGGGCGATGCCTGAGCTCGCTTCGTTGGCCCCGTGGCTGGTCGCGACCGCGGTCCTGCTGGCGCTCCTGCCGCTCTCCTCGCTGCTCACCGCGCTGCTCGAGCGCTCGGGGCCGATCCGCATGCGGCACTGGGTGGAGGAGGCCGGCGGCGCCCTGCGCGGGCTCTACGAAGACGGCGTGCGCTTCGAGGTCTTCCGCTACCTGCTCAACCTGCTCGCCAAGCTCGTGCCTCTGGCCCTGCTGGCGGTGCTCGCGCGGGGGCTCGAGCACGTGGGCGTCGCGATGCCCTGGCTGGTGGCGGGGTGCGTGGTGGCGGCGGCGGTCGCGATCACGGAGGTCGCGAACCGCTCGGTGCTGGTGCGCGACTCCGAGCGCACGCTGCGACGCCTGACCTGGGTCTACCGGGCGGCGCTGTTCGTGCTCCGGCCGCTGCTCGTGGTCCTCGCGCCCCTGGTCCCGCGGCATCCGGATCCGGGCGCTCCGGCGTCGGATCCGGAGGACGAGGCGAGCGAGGAGGAGGTCGAGGCGTTCATCGACGTCGGGACCCGCGAGGGGATCCTGGAACCGGGCGACCGGGAGCTGGTCTGGGGCGTCCTGGATTTCGGCGACACCCAGGTGCGCAGCGTCATGACTCCGCGCGTCGACATCGTCGCGGCGGTCGAGTCGCAGCCGCTCGAGCGACTGGCCGACATCTTCATCGGCTCCTCGGTGTCCCGCCTGCCGCTCTACCGGGAGTCGGTGGACCAGATCGTCGGCATCCTCCACATCCGCGACCTGCTCGCGGGCCTGCGCCGGAGTCCGCAGCCGCCCGCGTCCGCCCTGGCGCAGCCGCCGATGCTGGTGCCGGAGACCAAGCTGCTCGGGGACCTGCTGCGCGAGTTCCAGGCGCGACGCCAACAGTTGGCGGTCGTGATCAACGAGTTCGGCGGCACCGAAGGCCTGGTGACGCTGGAGGACCTGGTCGAGGAGATCGTCGGCGAGATCACCGACGAGCACGACGCGAAACCGCCGGAGAACCACATCCTGCCGGACGGCAGTCTCCTGCTCGACGGCCGCGTGGCCATCACGACCCTCGACGAGCACTTCGGTTGGCGGCCGGAAGACGGTGCGAGCGAGACGATCGGCGGCCTGGTCTCGGGACTGGTCGGCTATGTCCCGCAGGCGGGGGACGTCATCGAGAGCCGCGGGCTGCGCTTCGAGATCGAGCGTGCCGACGAGCGCCGGGTCCTGACACTGCGTGTGCGGCGGGTCGGAGAGGGAGCCGGGGCCGGCGATGCCTAGGTCCGGAGTGGTGGCGTTGGTCGGGCGCCCGAACGCCGGCAAGTCGACGTTGCTCAACCGGCTGTTGCAGGAGAAGCTGGCGATCGTCTCGGACAAGCCGCAGACGACGCGCCACCGGATCGTCGGCATCCTCGGCGGCGAGCTCGGGCAGATGGTCTTCCACGACACGCCCGGAATCCACAAGCCGCTGCACCGGCTCAACCGCCGGATGGTCCAGGAGGCGACCGAGGCGATGTCCGGGGCCGACGTCGTCTGCCTGATCGTCGACGCCGCCGAGGCCCCGGGTCACGGCGACGCGTTCCTGCTCGATCTGGTGTCCCGGGTCGGGTCGCCCAAGGTGCTGGCGCTGAACAAGATCGACCGGGTGGCGAAGCCCGAGCTCCTGCCGCGGATCGCGCGCTACGCGAAGGACGACGTCTTCGACGCCGTCGTACCGATCTCCGCCCTCGACGGGGACGGCTGCGAGCGGCTCCTGGCCGAGCTCTGGGAACGCCTCCCCGAGGGCCCACCGATCTACGATTCCGAGCTGCTCACGGTCCACAGCGAGCGCTTCCTGGCCGCGGAGCGGATCCGCGAGAAGGTCCTCCAGGTGGTCCGCGACGAGCTGCCGTTCACGACCGCGGTGTTGATCGAAGGCTGGGAGGACCCGGAGCCGCCCCGTGCGCTGCGCATCACGGCCTCGATCCTGGTCGAGCGCGACAGTCACAAGGGCATCCTGGTCGGCCGGCGCGGGGCGACGATCCAGAGGATCGGCTCCGCGGCCCGCCTCGACCTCGAGGAGTTCCTGGAGCGCAAGGTCTTCCTCGACCTGCGCGTCCGCCACGAGCCCGACTGGCGCGAGAACCCCCGCCTCCTGGCCGAGCTCGACCACGGCCTCCACGCCCCGCTGGGAGACGACGAGCCGGCCGCGCAAGGCACTGCTTCGCCCAACGTGGCTGAGGACGACGAAGTCTGAGACAGGCGAATCTGGCTCGAAAGGCTTTCAGAGATGGAAAGGACCCCAACGAGGGCTCAGGCTCGGTGCCTCTTTGAATCGCCGCGGTGGGTCCAGGCCTTCTATGGAAGCATTTGAGCGGCCGCGGCAGGGCGATGTTGCCGGCACCCGCGCCGCGGTTCGGGGGTTCGCGGGTCCTCGATTCCGACCGAAAGCCGATCGTCAGGCGGTTCCGGCCGGGAGGTTGGCTTCGAGGATCTGACGCAGCAGCGCGATGTTGTCGCGGTGGCCGGTGAGGCGGGCGGTGACCTTGCCGCGGATGGGATAGCCGAGCAGGTAGAGGTCGCCGATGACGTCCAGGATCTTGTGGCGGACGAACTCGTCGGGGAAGCGCAGCTCGGTGTTGACGATGCCGTCCTCGCCGACCAGGATGAAGTTGTCCAGGCGCCCGCCGGAGCCCAGCCCGAGCTCGTTGAGCATCTTCAGGTCGCGCAGAAATCCGAAGGTGCGCGCGGGAGCGATCTCGTCGCGATAGGCGGCGAAGCTCGAGAGCACGAAGTCGAGGCTCTGCTCGCCGATCGGCGGCGGGTAGCGCAGGAAGTACGACACCGCGAAGCCGTCGTAGGGCTCGAGGGTGAGCGACTTGTCGCCCTGGCCGACCTCGTAGCGCCGGTCGACCACCAACTCCAGCCGGCCCGGCGCCTGATCCTCCAGCCCGATCTCCTCGAACGTGCGGCAGAACTCCGCGGCGGAGCCGTCGAGAACCGGCACCTCGCCGTGGACCTTGACCAGGAGATTCGTGACGCCGGCGGCGTGGAGCGCCGAGAGCAGGTGCTCGACCGTCTTGACCTGCGCTCCGTGCGCGGCCAGCGTGGTGGCGTACTCGGTGTCCGCCACGGCCGCGACGTGCGCCGGGATCGACTCTCCCGTGGGCAGCGACAGGAAATGGATGCCGCTACCCGGCGGGAGCGGTTGCAGGACGAGCCCCGTGCGGCCGCCGGAGTGCAGCCCCATGCCGTAGAGAACGGTCGAGTGCCGCAGGGTGCGTTGCGGCGCGGCTCCGGGAGCGAGGTGGCGCAGCGCCGGAGCGGGCGAGCGCCGGGGCTCGGCGGCGACGCGAGCCAGGCGCGGCGAGGGGGCGCCGGCGCCGGACGCCAGCGCGGCGACACGGGCGTCGACGGCTCCGCGCGCCGCGTTGACCACCTGCTCGTAGGAGGGAGGCTTCTCGAGGTAGTCGAACGCCCCCATCTTGATCGACTGCACCGCGGTCGCCGTGGTGCCGTGGCCGGAGAGCATCACCACGGCGGCCTGAGGGTCGAGCTCGCGCAGCCTCTGCAACGTCTCGAGACCGTCGCGATCGGGGAGCCAGACGTCGAGGAAGACGACGTCCGGGCACCGGCTGCGGTAGATCTCGACCGCCTCCTCGCCCGAAGTCGTGGCCACGGTCGCGAATCCCTGGTCCCCGAGGACGCCTCCGAGCGTCTCGAGGATGCCGATCTCGTCGTCGACCAGGAGCGCGAGCGGCGCCATCGCGGCGGCAGTGTAACGCCTTTCGCGACGCCCGGAGACGCCGGGTGCGCGTGCTATCCTGCGCGCCGCCATGGAGACGGCCGGCGATCGTCGACAGGAGGTCCTCGCCGAGACCCTCGCCCGCTACCTCGAGCGGGGAGCCCACGCCAACGTGTCCAAGCTGCTCGGACGCGTGCGTCCCGAGGACGTCGCGACCCTGCTCGACCGGATGGCGGTCGAGGAGGGGCTCGGGGTCTTCAAGATCCTGCTCCAGGACTATCCGGACGCCGCCGGCGAAGTGCTCACCGAGATGGAGCCGGCGCGACGCCTCGCGCTGCTCGAGCAGTTGACCCCGGAACAGATCGCCGGCCTGCTCGAGCGGATTCCGGTCGACGACGCGGTGTTCGTGCTCGAGTCCCTCCCTCCGGGTCTCCACGACCAGCTGCTCGAGCTGGTCGACCTGCGCGAGCTGTCGGACGTCCAGACCCAGCTCGCCTATCCCGAGTCGAGCGCCGGCCGGTTGATGGACACCGAGTTCTTCGCGCTGCCGGAGACCACGCCGGTGCGGGAAGCGATCGCGGCGATCCAGGAGAAGCGCGACGTGGAGATGATCTTCTACCTCTACGTCGTCGACCGCGACAATCACCTGGTCGGCGTCACCTCCCTGCGCCAACTCCTGCTCTCGCGTCCGGACCAGATGCTGGCCGACATCATGCAGAAGTCGGTGATCAAGGTCCACGTCGACACGGACCAGGAGGAGGTCGCCCGCCAAGCTTCCCGGTACGATCTTCTGGCGGTCCCGGTGGTGGACGACCAGAACCACCAGGTCGGGATCGTCACCGTGGACGACATCATCGACGTGGTGAAGGAGGAGGCGGCCGAGGACCTGCTCAAGATGGTCGGCACCTCGGAGGACGAGTTGCTCTACGAGGGGCGGGCGTGGGTCGTGGCGCGGCTCCGGCTGCCTTCGCTGCTGTTGAGCCTGTGCGGTCTGCTGGTGACCGGCTGGCTGCTCGAGACGTTCCAGGCGCGTTTCGCCGAGGCGCTCTTCCTGCTCGCTTTCGTACCCGTGATCATGGGCCTCTCCGGGTCGATCGGAAGCCAGGCTTCCACCGTCGCCGTGCGCAGTCTCGCCGCCGGACGTCTCGGCCGCGGCGCGGGGTCGATCGGTCTCTTCCTGGTACGCCAGCTGCGTGTCGGGGCGATTCTGGGAGTGGTGTGCGGAGCGCTGGCCGGCGTCGCGGCGCTCGCGCTGGAGCAGAATCCGTGGCTGGGCATCGTCGTGGCGTCGGCGCTCGCCCTCGCGATCCTGTCTGCAGCGCTGATCGGAGCGGTGGCGCCGGCGCTGCTCGCGCGCTCCGGGCTGGATCCGGCGGTGGCCTCGGGTCCGATGCTCGCGATGGTGAACGACATCTCGGGGATCCTGATCTACTTCGCGCTGGTTTCCGTCTTCCTGCGCCATCTGGCCAGCTGAAGCCGATCGATCGAGATGATGCCGCGAAAGTTCCCCGCCCACTGGATCCTGGCGCTCCTCCTGCTCGCCGCGAGAGCGTCGTCGGCGGACTCCGGGGAGATCCAACTGCCGGGTTGCCGGATGTCGGCGGCGCTGGCCGCGACGCTGGTCGAGGCCCGCGACCTGGGCCGGAAGTGCGGACCCGACGCCGCGTGCTGGCGCGAGGGTCTGGCGCGCGCGCGGCAGGTGCGTGACGCCCACCCCGGAGAGTACGACGCGCACCGCGCCTACGTCCTCGACGTCCGGGCGGCGCGGCGCGTGCTCGGAGACGAGAGCGCGGAGCCGGTGGCCGAGGAGTACCGCGAGCTGGCCGCGGACCACCCGGACAACCCGGCCTACCGCCATCTGGTCGCGCAGCTCACGCTCGAAGGCGACGCCTACCGCAAGGAGCTCGAGTCGCTGACCCGGAGTCATCCCGATGATCCCTGGGTGCACCTTTCGCGGACCTTCCTGGACGCCCGCAGCACGGACCCGGCGAACCGCGACGCGGCGCGCGCCGGCTACGACGCCTTCGCGGCGCTCTGTCCGGATCGCGTGGCGGAGGAGACCCAGGCGCTGGTCCTGATCGGGGACAAGGACTTCGCCCGCCGGCGCCTCGACGCGCTGCGCCGGACGGCGATCGACTCCGGCCGGCTCGAGGACCTCGGGACGCTGTGGAGCCTGACCCTGCAGTCGGCCCCGCCCGAAGCCCTGGCCGCGGCGCGGACCCGGGTCGCGGCGGAGATCGGCCAGCTGCGCTCCACCGACGCGGTCGAGCGGCGCGCCGGGCTCACGGCGCTCCTCGCCGGCTACCAGGCGCTCGGCGACGCCGACGGCGAGGCGTGGGCGCAGGATCGGATCCTCGAGGTCGCTCCCTGCTCGGACGAGGCCGCGGCGGTGCGACCCGGTCGGCTGCGAGCCCGGCACCCCGAGCCCGGGAGCGCGGCCGGGCGCGGCGACTGGCTGCGGGCGGTGACCGCGGACCTCGATCGGGCGATCGCGGCCTGCCCGGCGGACTCGCGGCCGCTGCTCGAGAAGATCGAGCTGCTGGCCCCGGAGGCCGAAGCGCCGGCAACGGGATTGCTGGACGCGATCGACCGGCTCCGATCGCTGCCGCAGGCCGCCAAGCTCGTACAGCCCTCGCTCGGGACCTGGACCGCGGCGATCTACCTGCAACGAGGATTGCGTCTGGACCGGGTTCCGAACTTGCTCGAACAGGACCGCGCCGAGCTCGAGCGGGAGCAGGCCGCGAAGGGGGCCGCTCCCGCCACCCTCGCCTACCGCCGGCGCCAGGAGCTGCGCCTGGCGGCCAGCTATGCGCTCGCCAGCGGCGACCTGGCGGGCGCCCGCGAGCGGATCCGGGATCTGGAACAGGCGATGGCGGCCGCGCGCGGAGAGGTCTCGGGCCGCGGCGGCGCGGTCGCGGGCGAAGGCGCCGGCGTCACCGAGGATCGGCTCGACGAGGCGACACGACTGGATCTGCTGACCGCCGGGCTGGCCACCGCCGCGGGGCGCCCGGAGGAGGCGCTGGCGACCCTGGCGCCGCTGGTCGCCGATCCGGCTCTGCGCGCGGCGGCCGAGGGCGCTGCACGAGCGGCTTGGCAGCGCGCCCACGGCGCCGCCCACGGCTTCGACGACTGGGTCACCACCGCGGCCGCGGGGCTCGCCGCGGAGCCGTCGTGGCGCCGGGTCGACGAGGCGCCGCCGCAGGTGCCTCTGGTCGAGCTCGGAACCGGTCCGTGGAGTTGGCAGGCTCATCGCGGGAAGACGATTCTGGTCACGGTCTGGGCCAGTTGGTGTCCGGCCGCCATGGACCTGTTGCCGAGCCTCGGCAAGCTGCTCGACGCTCTCGGCGCTCGCCCCGACATCGAGCTCGTGACGCTGAACGCGGACCGCACGAGCAGCGGGATGATCGCGGCTCTCGATCACCTCGACGGGCGCGTGCCGGTCCTGGCCGGGGGCGGCGCCTTGCCGGGGCGGGGCGTCGCCGGCGTACCGCTGACCTGGATCGTCGACTCCAGCGGCCGCATCGTGCGCGTGCGCGACGGCTTCGACGGCGACGGCGACGCGTGGGTGGCCTCGGCGCTCGCCGCGCTCGGCGAGGTGGCCGGGCCGGCGCCGGCCGACGCCTCTTTGCCCGCTACACCGACGCCGACTCCCTGAGCCGCGCGCCTTGCGCTCCCGGCAGGCCGAGGCCTTCCTGCTCAGCGTCACCGATCTCCAGGAAGCCGACCGCATCGTCGAGTTCCTCACCCGCGAGCACGGGCTCAAGAGGGGCGTGGCCCGGGGCGCCAAGCGACGCTTCAGCCGTTTCGCGGGCGAGCTTCAGCCGCTCGCGAAAGTTCGCGTGGGCTGGTTCGAGAAGGAGGGCCGCGACCTGGTGCGCATCGCGTCGGTCGAGCTCGTCCGGTCGCCGAAGGCGCTCCAGGGCGACCTCGAAGGCCTCCTCCTCGGTGCCTACCTGGGGGAGAGCCTGACCACCTTCGCCCAGGAGGAGGAGCCGTCCGAGACACTCTTCCGTCTGCTCGACGCCTGCCTGGAGGCGCTCGAGGCCGGTGCGGACCGGCGCGTCCTGTTGCGTTACTTCGAGGCCTGGATCCTGCGCCTGGCGGGGGTCTTCCCGCCGCCGGTCGAGTGCCCCCTGTGCGGCTCCGCGCTCGTGGACGGAGCGGAGCTGATCGCGTCCGGCGAGACGCTGGTCTGTCCACGCTGCGCCGCCGGCTCGGTGGGGGCGCGACCGGTCGCCGCGGCGACCCTCGAGTTCTGGCGCCGCGCCGCCCGGGAGAGCCCCGCCGCCGTCGCCGGGCGGCCGCCCTCCGCAGCGGTGCTGCGGGAGGCCGGGGAGGTCGCCGGGCGCGTCCGGCGCAACTTCCTCGGCCACGAGCTGAAGAGCCTCGACGTCCTGCGCCGTACCCTCGGCGGCGACTCTCCCGCCTGATACGATTTCGCGCCCATGCGTTCGTTCCAGGAGCTCATCCTCGCGCTGTCGCGGTTCTGGGCCGGGCAGGGATGCGTCCTGCAGCAGCCCTACGACCTCGAAGTCGGCGCCGGGACCATGCACCCGGACACCTTCCTGCGCGTGCTCGGGCCGGAGCCGTGGCGGGTGGCGTACGTGCAACCGTCCCGCCGCCCCGCGGACGGCCGCTACGGCGACAATCCGTTCCGTCTCTACAAGCACTACCAGATGCAGGTCGTGCTGAAGCCGGCGCCGGACGACGTCCAGGCTCTCTATGTGCGCAGCCTCGAGGCGATGGGCATCGACTTGACCGTCCACGACCTGCGCTTCGAGGAGGACAACTGGGAGGCGCCGACCCTGGGCGCCTGGGGCGTCGGCTGGCAGGTGATGCTCGACGGCATGGAGATCACCCAGTTCACCTACTTCCAGCAGGCGGGAGGCCTCGACCTCGATCCGATCTCCTGCGAGATCACCTACGGCTTGGAGCGGATCACCATGTTCCTCGGGCTGGAGAAGTCGATCTACGACATCGAGTGGGTTCCCGGGGGGCCGTCCTACGGTCAGGTCCGGCACCAGGACGAGGCCGAGTCGTCGAAGTACAACTTCGAGCTGGCCGACGTCTCGTTCCTGCGCGGGATGTTCGACGGCTGGGAGGGTGAGGCGCGGCGGTGCCTCGAGGCGGGGGTCGTTCTGCCGGCCTACGAGTGCGCCCTGAAGTGCTCCCACCTGTTCAACCTCCTGGACGCCCGCGGGGCCGTGTCGGTGACCGAGCGCGTGGCGCTGATGAAGCGCGTCCGGTCGCTGGCCTGCGCCTGCGCCGAGGCGTATCTCGCGCGGCGCCAAGAGCTGGGATTCCCCCTGCTCGCCGGCACGCGTGCGGGGACCGGGGAAGCGGCCGGGGGGGCCGGCGATGTCCGGCGGTGAGCTGCTGCTCGAGGTGCGCGCCGAGGAGATTCCGGCGCGCATGCTCCCCGGCGCCGCGCGCGAGCTGGGAACCCGGCTGTTCGAAGAGCTCGTCGCCCGCGGCCTGACGCCGGGCGAGGTCGAGGCCGGATTCACGCCGCGGCGCCTGTGGTTGGTACTGAAAAGACTTCCATTGAAGGAGAAAGACCGGTTCACTCGCGTCGTGGGACCCGCCACCGGCATCGCCTACGCGGCGGACGGAGCGCCCACCAAGGCCGCGGAAGGCTTCGCGAGGCGTCTCGGTGTCCCGGCCGATCAGCTCCGGCGGCGGGAGTTCTCCCCGAACGCAGGCGAGCTCGACGTCCCCGATCTCGAGATGGCATCCGCGGTCACCGTGATGGGGAAGGAGGTCGGCAAGCCGGCCAAGATCAAGCTCAAGGGCGAGTACGTCTACATGCCGGTGAAGATCGAAGGACAACCGACGGCGGAGGTCCTGGCGGGACTCCTTCCTTCCCTTCTAGGAAGCCTTTCCTGGGCCAAGACGATGCGCTGGGGAAGCGGGATCGGACCCTGGGTCCGCCCGGTCCACGGCATCGTCGCCCTGCTCGACGGAGAGGTGGTGGACTTCGAGCTGTTCGGAGTCCGCAGCGGCCCCAGCACCGTGGGGCATCCCGTCCTCTCGCCGGAGCCGTTCGAAGTGGCCGGGGCCGAGTCGTGGCGCGGAGCGCTCGCCGAGCGGGGCATCCTGGTCGCGACCGACGAGCGCCGGGCCCGGCTCGAGGCGGGGATGCGGGAGCGGGCCGAGGCTCTCGGCGGATCGCTGGTCGACGACCCCGAGCTGCTGCAGCGGCTGGCGGCGATCTGCGAGATCCCCGGGGTCCTCGAGGGCGGCTTCGACGAGACCTTCCTCGAGCTGCCGCGCGAGGTCCTGGCGACCTCGCTGCGCGACCACCAGAGCGCCCTGACCGTGGCTCGGGGAGCGGGTCTGGCGCCGGTGTTCCTGACCGTCATGGACCGGGCGGACGATCCGCGCGGACACGTCCGGGCCGGCAACGAGTGGGTGGTCGACGCCCGCCTGGCCGACGCCCGGTTCTTCTGGCGCAAGGACCGCGCCCAGCCGCTCTCGGAGCGGATCCCCGCGCTGGCCAGCCTGGCCTTCCACGAGCGGCTGGGAAGCTACGCCGAGAAGAGCGAGCGGACGGCGGCGCTCGCCCGTGAGCTCGCCGGTTCCCGGGGTCACGGGTCGAATCCCGATACGGTGGAACGCGCAGCGCGACTCGCCAAGGCCGACCTGACCACCGAGATGGTGCGCGAGTTCACTTCGCTCCAGGGCGTCGTCGGTGGCATCTACGCGCGCGAGGACGGCGAGCCGGAGGAGGTCTGGCAGGCGGTCTACGACCAGTACCAGCCGGCGGGCGCCGAAGACCCGCTGCCGCGCGGCGGCGTCGGGAGGATCGTCGCCCTGGCCGACCGGCTCGACACCCTGGCGGGCTTCTTCGCCCTGGGCGCGAAGTTCTGGCCGTCGGGGAGCAAGGACCCCTTCGGGCTCCGGCGCGCTGCGACCGGCGTCGTGCGCCTGGTCCTGGAGGGCGGGATCGGAGTCGAGCTGGGGCCTGCCCTGGCGAGCGCGGCCGGGCTCTGGGACGACTGGGCGAAGGCGAGCGGCGCGGAGGAGCCGGGCAAGGGCCGGGAGTGGAACACTTCGTGGGCGCGGCCGGAAGCCGGCGCGCCGCTGCTCGACTTTCTCTGGGACCGCGTCGAGTATCTCTTCGGTCTGGGAGGGCTGGCGTACGACGAGATCGCGGCGGCCCGCGCCGCCTCCGGCCGCCAGGCCGCCCTCGACCTGACCGCGGCGCGCGCCTGCGCCCGCGCCATCCACGACGTGCGCGACCGGCCCGAGTTCCTCGCGGTGGCCCTGGCGACGAAGCGGATCGTCAACATCCTCCGGGACGCGCGCACCGAGATCCCCGACGAGCCCGATGCAGCCCGGCTGGTCGGCGCCGCCGAGCGCGATCTCCTCGCTGCGTGGCGGCAGCTCGCGGCCGAGCTCGCGGACGCCCGCCTCGCGGCCGACTTCGATCGCGCCCTGGCCGCGATCGGACGGGTGGCCGAGCCTCTCGACCGGTTCTTCGTCGACGTCCTGGTGATGGACCCGGACCCGGAGCTCCGGCGTCAACGACTGGCGCTGCTCGGAGCGCTGCGGACGGCGATCCTCCAGGTCGCCGATCTCTCGGCCGTGGTCGTGGACAAGGCCGAGCTGCGCGCCCGCGCCTCGGACTGAAGCCGCGGTCGGTCGAAGCGGCGGAATTTCTCGTCCCCACCCGGCGAGCCGGGAGCCGCTGCCGCGCCGAGGCGGGAGCGCTCCCGGATCGGCACGCTAGACTGGCTCGTCGAACGTCGGCCCGCGTCGAAGTCGGGCGCGAGCGCACGGCGTGATCGTGGACTATCCGAGGGCACCCTCGCGGCGACTCGCAGGACGCGCCGTGGGCGACCCGTTGAAGTCGCGCCGGCGACGGCTCCGGCGAGGAAGCGGAGAACGGGATGAGCAAGAAGTGGATCTACGGCTTCGACGAGCTGGAGTCCGCCGAGGCGGCGGTCGGCGGTGACTGGGAAGCGGTGCGCGGCCTGCTGGGCGGAAAAGGCGCGAATCTCGCCGACATGACCCGGATCGGGCTGCCGGTGCCCCCCGGGTTCACGGTCACGACCGAAGCCTGCAATGCCTTCCTGGCGGCGGGCGAGAGCTTTCCGGCGGGGCTCTGGGAAGAGGAGAAGAGCTACCTGAAGCGGCTCGAGAAGGTGACCGGAAAGCGTTTCGGCGATCCGGAGCGGCCGCTCCTCGTCTCCTGCCGGTCGGGAGCCAAGTTCTCGATGCCGGGGATGATGGACACCGTCCTCAACATCGGGATGAACGACGCCGTCGCCGACGGACTGGCGCAACTCACGGGCGACGAGCGCTTCGCCTACGACAGCTACCGGAGATTGATCCAGATGTTCGGCTCGGTGGTGCTGGACATCGCCGACGAGCCGTTCGAGGCGGTGCTCGAAGCCGCCCGGCAAGGGGCCTCGGTGGCGAGCGACACCGAGCTGCGGGCCGAGGACTGGCGGCGGGTGACGCTGGAGTTCAAGGCGATCTTCCGGCGCGAGACGGGACGGGATTTCCCGCAGGACGCCGTCGAGCAGATCCGCCTCGCCACCGAGGCGGTGTTCCGGAGCTGGCAGGGGAAGCGGGCGGTGGACTATCGGAAGGCGGCCCACATCGCGCACGACCTCGGCACCGCGGTCAACATCTGCACCATGGTCTTCGGCAACCTGGGCACCGACTCGGCCACGGGTGTCGCGATGACCCGCAGCGGCGCCACCGGCGAGAGCCAGATCGAGGGCGACTACCTGACCAACGCGCAGGGCGAGGACGTGGTCGCGGGGATCCGGCAAACCAAGCCGATCGAGGAGCTCCGCGCGGAGATGCCGGAGTCCTGGGCGCAGTTCGAGGAGATCGCGAAGAAGCTCGAGCTGCACTACCGGGAGATGCAGGACGTCGAGTTCACGATCGAGCGCGGCAAGCTCTGGATGCTCCAGACGCGCAACGCCAAGCGCACGGCGCAGGCCGCGGTTCGGATCGCGGTCGACATGGCGCGGGAGGAGCTGATCACGACCGCCGAGGCGGTGGCGCGGGTGACCCCCGAGCAGGTCGACTTCTTCCTCCACCCGCAATTCGGGTCGGCGTCGGTCGCGCGCGCCAAGCGCGACGGGGACCATCTGGCCAGCGGGCTCAACGTGTCGCCTGGCGCCGCGGTGGGCCAGATCGCCCTCGACGCCGACACCGCCGAGAGCTGGGCCGCCGAGGAGAAGAAGGCGGTGATCATGGTCCGGCCGGAGACCAAGCCGGACGACGTGCACGGCATGCTCGCCGCGAAGGGGATCCTGACCAGCCGCGGCGGCCGGACCTCCCACGCCGCCCTGGTCGCCCGCCAGTTCGGCAAGCCGGCGGTGGTGGGCGTGGCGGCGCTCGAGATCGACCTCGAGAAGCGCGAGATCCGGATCGGCGAGCGCAGCTTCCGCGAAGGCGATTGGATCTCGATCGACGGCACCCAGGGCGAGGTCTACGCCGGTCGCATGGAGACGGTGGTCCCGGACATCAGCGACCCGTACCTGAGCACGCTGCTCTCCTGGGCGGACGGCTTCCGCCGGCTACAGGTCTGGGCCAACGCCGACTACCCGGCCGACGCCGGGCGGGCGCGCGAGTACGGCGCCCAAGGGATCGGGCTGTGCCGCACCGAGCACATGTTCTTCCAGCCGGAGCGGCTGCCCCACGTGCAGCGGATGATCCTCGACCAGGACGATCCCGCGGTGGTGGAAGAGAGCCTCGAAGCCCTCCTGGGGTTCCAGCGAGACGACTTCCTGGGGCTCTTCCGGGCGATGGACGGGCTGCCGGTGATCATCCGGTTGATCGACCCGCCGCTGCACGAGTTCCTCCCCTCGCGCGAGGACGTCGTGGGAGAGATCGCCGAGCTCGAGTCGGGGGACGCGAAGGGCGAGCACCTCGCCCGACAGCGCAAGGTGCTGGCAGCGATCGACCGCCTGCACGAGGCGAACCCGATGCTCGGCCTGCGCGGCGTGCGCCTGGGCATCCACCTCGCGGCGCTGACCCGGATGCAGGTGCGGGCGATCTTCGAGGCCGCCTGCCAGGCCGCCTCGGAAGGCGTGGACGTCCATCCCGAGGTGATGATCCCGCTCGTCGGCCACTGGCGGGAGCTCGAGGTGCAGCAGGGCGCCCTCGAGCAGGAGGCGGCCGCGGTGATGAAGGAGCGCCGGATCGAGGTCGGCTACAAGTTCGGCACCATGATCGAGGTGCCGCGCGCCGCTCTGACCGCCGACCAGCTGGCGCGGTTCGCGCAGTTCTTCTCCTTCGGCACCAACGACCTGACCCAGACGACCTTCGCCATCTCGCGCGACGACGCCGAGAAGGGCTTCCTGATGGAGTACCTGCGGCGCGGCATCCTGCCCGAGAACCCCTTCGCCTCGATCGACGAGGAAGGGGTGGGCAAGCTGATGGCGATGGCGGTCGAGCTGGGGCGGCGGCAGCGCCCCGGCATGGAGATCGGGATCTGCGGCGAGCACGGCGGCGATCCGAAGTCGATCGACTTCTGCCACCGCGTCGGCCTCGACTACGTCTCCTGCTCGCCCTTCCGGGTACCGATCGCGCGCCTCGCGGCCGCCCAGGCGGCGCTGCGCCATCGGTCGCCCGCCGGAAGCTGACGCGGGCCGGCGCCGCGCCCTGGATCCGCCCGGTCGGTGGATTCCGGGGCGGCGGCGTAGCGCCGAGGGCGCGACGGGCGGGTAGACTCGCGCCGTGCCGAGCATCCGGATCCTCTCCGACCGGCTGGTGTCGCAGATCGCGGCCGGCGAGGTCGTCGAGCGGCCGGCGTCCGTGGTCAAGGAGCTGGTCGAGAACGCGCTCGACGCCGGCGCCACCGGGCTCGAGATCGACCTCGTCCGGGGCGGAGCGGGGAGCATCCGCGTCGCCGACGACGGTCGGGGCATGGACCGCGACGACGCCCTGCTCGCCTTCGACCGGCACGCGACCTCCAAGATCGGCTCCTTCGAGGATCTCGAACGCGTCGGAACGCTGGGGTTCCGGGGCGAGGCGCTGGCGTCGATCGCGGCGGTGGCCAAGGTCGAGCTGTCCACGGCCGAGGCACCCGGGGCGGGCACGCGGGTGCGGATCGAGGGCGGGCGGGTGGACGCGGTGGAGCCGGCGGCGCGCGCGCGCGGCACCACGATCGAGGTCGCCTCGCTGTTCTGGAACGTGCCGGCGCGGCGCAAGTTCCTGAAGACCCGCGCGACCGAGCTGCGGCGGTCGATGGAGGTCGTCGAGGGCTACGCTCTGGCGCGCCCGGACGTCGCCTGGAGCGTCCGCCACGAGGGGCGGACTCTGCTCGAGGCGCCCGGCGTCGCGGCGGAGGCGGGAGGTTCCGGGTCGGCGGCGTCGGCCGCGCTCGGGGAGCGGATCGCCCAGCTCTTCGGCGCCGCCCTGGCCGCGGAGCTGGCGCCGATCGGCGCGAACGGCGCCGAGATCGGCGGTTTCGTCGGCTCGCCGGCGACCGCCCGTGGGCGACGCAGCTTCGTCTTCGTCAACCGGCGGCTGGTGCGCGACCGGGCGCTGCTGGCCGCCTTCTATCGCTCCGTCCGCGAGGAGTGGCGCAGCGACGAGTTCCCGTCGCTGTTCCTCTTCCTCGAGCTCGCGCCCGACCGGGTCGACGTCAACGTCCACCCGCAGAAGGCGGAGGTCCGCTTCCGCGAGCCGAGGTTTCCGGACCGCGTCGCGACCGCGCTGCGCGACGCCCTGGCCCGCGCCCGCCACGAGGAGCCGGCCCCGCTGCGCGCGCCCACGGGCGCCACACCCGCCGGCCCGATCGGCTGGGAGGGCCTCGGTGGGCGCGAAAGCAGTCTTGTCAAAGAGGAAGATGGATCTGTTCAAGACAAAGACTTTCAGTTATGGGGGGGTCGAGCGGGTGCCGCGGCGGGCTCGATCGCCGAAGGCTCGGCGGGCGCCCGAGAGGCTTTCCCCCTAGATGAAGGTCTTTCATCGGGCGCTCGGTCGGGCGACCGGTTGGCCGGCGGCGATGCGCCGGGATCGGGTGCCTTTGACAGAAAGGGCTTTGGTCTTTCGGGTTCCGCCGCCGGCGGGGCGGGAGCGGACGGAGGGGCGGGGCGTATCGCGGTGGCGGCGTGGGCGCCTCTCTCCCGGGCGCCGATCCCGCTCTCGGGGCGCTCGGGGGAGGTGCGGCCGTTTCGGTTGCTCGGGCAGTACAAGGGGACCCTGGTGCTGCTCGAAGGGCCGGACGGGCTCTACCTGCTCGACCAGCACGTCGCCCACGAGCGGATCCTCTACGAGCGGCTGCGGCGGGATCTGGCGGCCGAGAGGCCGGCGGCGCAGCGCCTGGTCACGCCCCTGCTGCTCGAGCTGTCGCGAGCGGAGACGCTGCACCTGATCGAGCTCGTTCCGGCGCTGGCCGAGGCCGGATTCGACCTCGAGGAGCTCTCCGGGGGCACCCTGGCGCTCGCCGCGGCGCCGGCCTCGCTCGGAGCGGAGGAGGCGAGGGGCCTGCTGCTGGCGGTCGCCACGGATCCGGAGGCCGGTCCCGCGACGCTCCGGCGCCGGCTGCTCGACGATCTCGCGGCATCGACGGCGTGCAAGGCGGCGGTCAAGATGCATCACCCGCTGGGCGCGGAGGCCCTCGAGGCGCTGGTCTCGGAGCTGTTCCGCGCCGAGAACCCGTACTCCTGTCCCCACGGCAGGCCGGTCGTCCTGCTGCTCACCGACGCGGACCTCGAGCGGCGCTTCGGCCGGCGCTGACGGGAGGACTCCCGCTTCCAATTCCGCCGCCGCGGCGTAACATCCGCGGCAGGGAGCGCCTCGGCGCGGAGGTGGCGATGCCCGACCCGGAGCTCGAGGAACCCGACCTGCCGCTGCGCTCGCAGCACGGAGAGGTCGCGCCGGTCGCCCGCTGGCCGCCGCGGCCGCTGGCGATCCTGGTCGCGCTGCTGGTCGCCCTCGAGCTGCTGCTGGTCTGGTCGCATCCCCGGCTGCCGAGC
This sequence comes from uncultured Acidobacteriota bacterium, assembly GCA_963781755.1. Lineage (GTDB taxonomy): Bacteria > Acidobacteriota > Thermoanaerobaculia > Multivoradales > JAGPDF01 > JACTMI01. Next base: position 114,295 of record CAWAGZ010000006.1, on the reverse strand, counting down.
AACGACGGCCCGGCGCACCAGTACAGCGCCTGGGTGGCGCACCGCCTGGCGGAGAACCCGGCCGACCCGCTCTCTGCCTGGTTTCTTCCCAATCCGCGGCCCATCTATCCGAACCTGGCCTACGACCTCTTCCTCGAGGAGCTCGCGGGGCGGGTACCGATGCCGGCGGCGGAGAAGCTGGGCGTCTCGCTCTACCTGCTCGCCCTGCCCTGGGCTCTGGGTCTCTTCGTCCGCTCCCTCGGGCGCGATCCGTGGCTGCCGGCGCTCGCCGCCGTCGGCTTGTCGTTCAACCTGATCTTCTTCCTCGGGTTCTTCAATTTCCTCTGGGGCGTACCGCTCAGCTTCCTCTGTCTGCGTGCCGTCGTCCGGGTGCTGGACTCGCCGCGGATCGGCCGCCTGGCGGCGGCGAACGGCCTCTTCCTGGTCACGTTCCTCGCCCACCTCGTGGCGTTCGGCGCGGCCTGCGCCGGGGCGGTCGCGCTCAGCCTCGTCGCCGGCCGCAGGAAGCTCTGGCGGGGCCTCGCCGCGTTCCTGCCCGCCGCCCTGCTGACCCCGATCGACTGGCCGCGGTCGGTCTCCTGGCGGGCCCACCTCGAATTCCGGCGCTCCGTGCCGACCCGCCTGCTCGACGTCGGGAGCCTGCAGATCGCTTCCTCCTTCGGCGGCGCCGAGCGCGGAGTGGCGATCGCGGTCGGGGTCGCGCTCGGACTGCTGTGCCTGTGGGCGCTGGTGCGCCGTGGGACCCCCGGCGCCGGGTCCCTGCGGGCGCTGGCCGCGACGTTCGTCGTCCTGGCCGTCGCGGCTCCGAGCCAGGTCGGCCCGGGCTCGTTCCTGACGGAGCGCCTGATCCTCTACGCCTGGCTCGTGCTGGTTTGCGCCGTCGCGCTGCCGGGCCGCCGGGCGCGCGCCGTCGCCGCGACCCTGATCGCGGGCGCGACCCTCGCGCACCTCGGTTTTCTCGCCGACCGCTTCCGGGCGTTCGATCGCGAGCTCGCCGTCTACCTGTCGGCCGAATCCAGGCTGCCGCGCGGCGCCCGGCTGTTCACGTTCACCGAGGTCCCGCCGCACCGGGACTTCGTCGCGTTCCCGATGGGAACCGTCCACAGCTACTACTACCGGGATCTCGCTTCCCCGAACTTCTGCGACTACCAGGCGGCGCTGCCCGACGCGCGCTACTTCCCGGTGCGCTACACGGCGAGGGCGAAGGCGCGCTACTCCGGGGCGACGCGGGGGCGCCTCCCGCTCCGGCGCTTCGTCCCCTGGGCCGATTTCGTCCTGACCTGGAAGGTGCCGCCGCCCGAGCTCCGGCGCCTGAGGCGGATCGGAGGGTACCGGCTCGAATACCGCAACGGTCCGTTGGCGCTGTTCGGGCGCGCCGCCGCGACGGTCGCGCCGGCGCCAGCGGACGGCGCCGGTGGCTAGAATGCCGGCGTGACCTGGTTCCGCTCCGCGCGCGACGAGCTCGAGACCCGTCTGGGCCACCGTTTCCGGGAGCCGGCACGGCTGACGGAGGCGCTGGTCCACCGCTCCTGGGCCAACGAGCGGGGCGTGCCGGAGCACAACGAGAGATTGGAGTTCCTGGGCGACGCGGTGCTCGGCATGGTCGCCGCGGAGTGGCTCTTCAACCGCTACCCGGAGCGCGCCGAAGGGGACTTGGCGCGGCTCAAGGCGTGGCTGGTCTCGGCGCCGTCGCTGGCCGCCTACGCGGCGGAGATCGGGCTGGGCGACCGGCTGCGGCTCGGTGTCGGCGAGGAGCGCTCGGGGGGGCGCGAGAAGGCCTCGCTTCTGGCCGACGCCCTGGAAGCCGTCTTCGCCGCGGTGTTCCTGGACGCCGGCCTCGAGGCCGCGCGGGACGTGATCGGGAAGTTCCTGGAATCGGCCCTGACGACGGGGGAGGCGGAGTCCGTCGACCCGAAGACCCTGCTGCAGGAGCTCGCGCAGGCGCGGGGCTGGCCGCTGCCCGACTACCGGACGGTCGAGGAGGTCGGCCCCGACCACGACAAGACCTTCGTCTGCGCCGTGGCGGTCGAGGGCCAGGAGGCCGGGCGGGGCTCGGGCCGCTCCAAGAAGGAGGCCCAGCAACGCGCCGCGGCGGCCGCGCTCGATCGCCTGCGCGCCGAATCGGAGGGTCCGGACGCCGCCGCTCCGGGCTGAGCCGCAGGCCCGGTGGAGCGACCGCGGCCGGAAACCGGGCGGCGGTTGCTAGAATCCCGCGCTCCGATGACCGACCCCCATTCCAGTCTCTCCATCCGCCACCTCAAGGAGCACCCGGGCGCCACCGTGACCCTGCGCGGCTGGGTGGTGGGCAAGCGCTCCAGCGGCAAGATCGCGTTCGTCCAGTTCCGCGACGGTTCGGGCACCGTGCAGGCCGTGGCGTCGCGCTCGGATGTGCCCGACGCCGCCTGGTCCGATCTCGAGCGCGTGACCCAGGAGTCCACGGTGACGCTGACCGGCGTGGTCAAGGCCGACCGACGGGCACCCTCCGGGGTGGAGATCGGCCTCAGCGACTTCCGCGTCGATCATCTGACCACCGACTACCCGATCACCCCCAAGGAGCACGGCACCGCGTTCCTGATGGAGAACCGCCATCTCTGGCTGCGCTCCTCGCGGCAGCGCGCCGCCCTGCGCATCCGCAGCGAGGTGGAGCAGGGGATCCACGACTTCTTCCACGACCGCGAGTACGTCCGCATCGACTCGCCCATCCTGACGCCGGCCGCGTGCGAGGGGACCTCGACGCTGTTCGAGACCGAGTACTTCGGCGACAAGGCGTACCTGTCGCAGTCCGGGCAGCTCTACCTCGAACCGGCGATCTCGGCGTTCGGCAAGGTCTACTGCTTCGGTCCGACCTTCCGGGCCGAGAAGTCGAAGACCCGGCGCCACCTGATGGAGTTCTGGATGGTCGAGCCCGAGGTGGCGTTCCTCGAGTTCGACGGACTGTGCGCCCTGGCCGAGGAGTTCGTATCGTCGCTGGTCGCCCGCGTGCTCGACCGTTGCGCCGAGGAGCTGAAGACGCTGGAGCGGGACACCGCGGCGCTCGAGCGGGTGGTGCCGCCGTTCCCGCGCATCACGTACTCCGAGGCGATCGAGACGTTGCAGCGCAAGGGCAAGCAGATCGCGTGGGGCGACGACTTCGGCGCCGACGAGGAGACGGCGATCTCGGAGGAGTTCGACCGGCCGGTCCTGGTCAGCCGATTCCCGGCCTCCTTCAAGGCCTTCTACATGCAGCCCGATCCGGACGATCCGCGCACGGTGCTGGGCCTCGACCTGATCGCTCCCGAGGGCTACGGCGAGATCATCGGCGGCAGCCAGAGGATTCACGACCACGACCTGCTGCTGGCGAAGATCCGCGAGCACGAGCTTCCCGTCGAGGCCTTCCAGTGGTACCTCGACGTCCGCAAGTACGGGACCTGCCCCCACTCGGGCTTCGGCATGGGGCTCGAGCGCTTCGTCGCCTGGATGGGCCGGCTCGAGCACCTGCGCGAGACCATCCCGTACCCGCGCATGCTCTACAAGATCTACCCGTAGATCCGAACCGCGACGTGCCCGCCGGCGGAAGCGCCTGGCGACCGAAGTCGAGTCGATCGGATACCTGAAAAAGCTTCCATAGAAGGGAAAGGCTGGACGAAGACCGGCGCCTCGTGGCCCGAGGCGCTCCATTCCGTGGAGACCTTTCCTTCATTGGAAGCCTCTGCTTCTGCTGGGCCGATCGGGGCATTCGCTCCTGCAGTCGGAGCAACCGTCTGGCTGCGGCCTCCCGAGCGGTCCGACCGCGAACGCTTGCCGGAGGACCGCCTTTCACAGGAAGTCCTGTGCTTCTGTCCGGCGAGGGCGCAGCGACGTTTCCCGCCCAGCCGCCGGCAGGCGGAACAGGTCGCATAGAGTCGCGCGGCGATGGGTTCCGGGGCGTGGCGTGAGACGGCGGCCTTCGCGCTGCTGACCCTGATCTGGGGGACCACCTGGGCCGCGATCCGGGTCGCGCTCGCGGGCATCCCGCCGCTGACCGGCGTCGCCGTGCGCTTCCTGCTCGCCGGGGCGATCCTGCTCGCGGTGGCGCGCTGGCGTGGGATCCGGCTGGGCTCGACCCGCCGGGAGCGCCGGCTCTGGCTGTTCAATGCGGTGGCGACCTTCGTCGTCCCCTACGGTGTCATCTACTGGGCGGAGCAGCGGGTGCCGTCCGGCCTGGCCTCGGTGCTGTTCGCGACCTTTCCGCTCTGGATCGTGCTGATCGGCCGGTTCGCGCTGCCCGGAGAGCGCGCCGGGGCGGTCAGGCTGGCCGGCGTCGTGGTCGGCTTCCTGGGCGTCGCCGTCATCTTCTCGGACGACTTCGCGGGGATCGGAGGGGCGGACGTGCGGCTGTCGGCTTTCGCCCTGCTCGGGGCGTCCGTGGTCTCCGCCTCGGGCAGCGTCGGGCTGCGTCGGTGGGGCGCGGGGATCTCCCCGGTCTCCTTGGCGGCGGTGCCGATGTTGCTGGCCGGAGCCACGACCGGCCTCTTGGCGCTGGCCAGCGAGGGCGGGAGGCCGCTCGTGCTGACAACGGCGCCGATCCTGGCCACTCTGTACCTGGCCGCCTGCGGCTCGGCGGTCACCTTCTCGGTCTACTTCTGGCTCCTCGCCCGGCGCACGGCGGTCTCCGCGTCGCTGGTCTCCTACACCGCCCCGGTCGTCGCCGTCCTGGTGGGCACCCGGGTCCTGGGCGAGCCGTTCACCCCGAGGATGGCGCTGGGAGCCCTCCTGGTCCTGGCCGGCGTCGCGGTGGCGCTGGGATGGAGGGGGGTTACGCCGCGCCGCGACAATTCTGCCGCTTTGCGGTAAGATTAATGCCGCAGTGCGGAAACCCGGGCCACCCGCACCGCGGCTTCGACACTCTTCGCCACCAGGCCCCTGGCAAGGAGCGACGGATGAGCCAGACCGCCCATGCCCACGTCAGCGAGCAGGAGGCGCGCAAGGTCGCAGAGGCCTCCCGCGAGACCGAGTGGAGGAGCCCCAGCTTCCTGCGCGAGCTCTTCCTCGGCAACTTCCGCCTCGACCTCGTCCACCCGTACCCGCTCGCCGAGGAGGAGCGGCCGGAGTTCACGGCCTTCCTGACCGCCTTCCGCGAGTTCCTCGAGAACGAGGTCGACCCGATCGCGATCGACGAGTCCGGCGAGTACCCCGACCACGTCGTCGACGGGCTGCGCAAGCTCGGCGCCTTCGGCCTCAAGATCCCGAAGGAGTACGGCGGGCTCGGCTTCAGCATGCTCGAGTACGCCAAGGTGATGGAGCTTCTCGGCAGCGTCGACGGCAACATCGAGGCGCTGCTCTCGGCCCACCAGTCGATCGGCGTGCCGACCCCGCTGCTCTACTTCGGCACCGAGGAGCAGAAGCGCCGATTCCTGCCCCGGTGCGCCGCCGGCGAGATCTCCGGCTTCGCCCTCACCGAAGCCGACGTGGGCAGCGACCCGGCGCGTCTGGCCACCACGGCCGAGCTCGCGCCGGACGGCAGCCACTACGTCCTCAACGGCTCCAAGCTCTGGTGCACCAACGGCACGATCGCCAAGTTGCTCGTGGTCATGGCGCGCGGCGCCGAAACGCGGAAGATCAGCGCATTCGTGGTCGAGACCGACTCGCCCGGCGTGCGCGTCGCTCACCGCTGCCGCTTCATGGGCCTGCGCGCGATCTCCAACGGCGTGCTCGAATTCGACCACGTCCGGGTGCCGGTCGAGAACCGGATCGGCGAGGAGGGCAAGGGGCTGAAGATCGCCCTGACGACGCTCAACACGGGGCGGCTCGCCATCCCGGCGGGCTCGGTCGGGAGCGCCAAGATGTGCCTCGAGATCGCCAGCAGCTTCTCGCGGGAGCGGGTCCAGTGGGGGCGTCCCGTGGGCAAGCACGAAGCGATCTCGCACAAGCTCGCCGACATGGCGGCGGCGACGTTCGCGATGGAGTCGATGACCGAGCTGGCTTGCCAGATGGCGGACCGCGGCGGCTACGACATCCGGCTCGAAGCCGCGGCGGCGAAGCTGTGGAACACGGAGCGGACCTGGACGCTGGTCGACGACACGATGCAGATTCGCGGCGGCCGGGGTTACGAGACGGCGCGCTCGCTGGGCGAGCGCGGCGAGGTGCCGATCGCGACCGAGCAGATCTTCCGCGACTACCGCATCAACCGGATCTTCGAAGGGTCCTCGGAGATCATGCACCTGTTCATGGCGCGGGAGGCGGTCGACAAGCATCTGCAGGTGGCTGGCGACATCATCGACCCCGAGAAGGGGCTCGGAGCCAAGGCCGCCGCGTTGCTGCGCGCGGCGGGGTTCTACCTCTGGTGGTACCCGACGCGCTGGTTCGGCTGGGGGCGCTGGCCGCGGTACGCGTCGTTCGGACCGCTCGCCACTCACCTGCGCTTCGTCGAGCGGACGGGGCGCAAGCTGGCGCGCCAGGTCTTCCACGGCATGATCGTCCACCGCGCCCGGCTGCAGCACAAGCAGGGGTTCCTGTTCCGGCTCGTCGACGTCGCCGACGAGCTCTTCGCGATGGCCTCCGCCGTTTCGCGGGCCGAGGCTCTGCGCCGGCGCGGCGACGCTTCCGCGGCGCGCGCGGGTCAGCTGGCCGACCTGTTCTGCCGTGACTCGCGGCGCCGGATCGGCAAGCTCTTCCACGACCTGTGGCGCAACGACGACGTGCGCAAGTATCGGGTCGGGGTGGACGTGGTCGAGGGCCGGCACGCCTGGATCCACGAAGGGACCGTGTCGGTGCGCGACCACCATGCCGCGGTGGCGTCGGAGAAGGCGCCGGATCAGCCGGTCGCGGTCGGAAGTTGAAGTCCGTCCTGCCGTACCGGCCGGGGCTCGGTCCGGAGCCCAGGCTCGGCGAGATCGCCGATCCGGTCGCGGCACCCGGCGAGGTGCTCCTCGCCGTGCGCGCCGCCGGGCTGAACCGGGCCGACCTGCTGCAGCTGCGCGGCCACTACCCGCCGCCGCCGGGGGAGAGCGAGGTCCCCGGCCTGGAGGCCGCCGGCGAGATCCTCGGCCTCGGCGCGGAGGTGGAGGGCTGGCGGGTGGGCGACCGCGCCGCGGCGCTGCTGGCGGGCGGTGGCCAGGCCGAGCGGGTCGCCGTTCCGGCGGGGCAGCTGCTCGGGATCCCCGCGGACTGGTCGGTCGAGGCGGCCGCCGCCCTGCCCGAGGCCGCGCTGACCTCCTGGACCAACCTCGTCGTCGAAGGGCGCCTGGCCCCGGGCCAGGTCGTTCTGATCTCCGGCGCCACGAGCGGGGTCGGCTCCTTCGCGGTCCAGCTGGCGCGGGAGCTGGGCGCCACCGTCGTCGCGGCCGGGCGGGACCCCGGCCGGCTCGAGCGCCTGCGGGAGCTGGGCGCCGCCGCGCGGATCGAGCTCGGCGACGGGCTCCCGGAGCGGGTCCGCACGGTGACGGCGGGGCGGGGAGCCGACCTGGTGCTCGATCTGGTCGGCGGCGAGCACCTCCCGCTCCTCCTGGAGGCGTTGGCTCCGCGTGGCCGGCTGGTCCTGGTCGGCCTGATGGCGGGGCGGCGAGCCGAGATCGATCTGGGGACGCTCCTCGCCCGGCGACTGACCCTCGTCGGCTCGGTCCTGCGCTCGCGCGACCGGGCGGAGAAGGCGGAGCTGGTCCGGGGATTCCTGGATTTCGCGGCGCCGCGACTGGCGGCGGGTCGGCTGGCACCCCGGATCGACCGCGTCTTCCCCTTCGAAGAAGCCGCCGAGGCCTACCGGTATCTCGAACACGGCCGTCCCCTGGGCAAAGTGGTCCTGCGCTTCCCGGACGCCTGAGCCGCGGGCGTGGTTCCGGGGCCCGCACCCCGGGGTTCCCGGCGCCCGTGCAACGGGCCCTGGCGGGGATTCCGGGCCGGCGATAAGCTGAGCTGCTCATGCCCAAACGGATCATCCCCGTCGCCTCGGGCAAAGGGGGGGTCGGCAAGACGACCTTCGCGGTCCACTTCGCGCTCGAGCTGGCGAAGCGGGCCCCGACCGTTCTCATCGACCTCGACACGGCGACGTCCTCGGTGCGCAACACGGTCCGCGTGCCGATCACCCGGGATCTCTACCACTTCCACCGCAAGGGCGCGCGGCTGGCCGACTGCGTGACCCGGCTCGACGGCAAGCTCGACCGCCACGGCGACTTCGCCGGCTTCGGCTTCGTCGCCGGACCGGTGCACTACCTCGAGGACCTCGCCGTCCTGTCGCCCGACCTCCGGCGCAGGTTGGCGGCCGAGATCCAGACCCTGCCGGCCGACTACGTGGTGCTCGACCTGCGCGCCGGGGTCGACTCCTCCGTCCTCGACTTCCTGCCCTACACCAACAGCGGCGTTCTCGTCTTCACGCCGCAGCTGCCGCAGGCCGCCTCGGCGGCGGCGGACCTGGTCAAGGCGGTCGTCTTCCGCACGCTGAGGACGGTGTTCTCGCCCACGTCCGAGATCTTCTCCCTGCCCGGGATCGGCGACGGCCGGGAGCTGATCCACGACCTGCTCGGCCGCGCCGAGGACGCCTACGACCCCAGCGTCGCCTCGCTCGACTTCCTGCTGCGCGACCTGCGCGACGTCTTCGGTGACCACGCCCTGGTGGGCGCGATCGGAGAGCTGCTCGGGGACTTCCGCGTCCACTACGTGCTCAATCAGTTCGACGGCGTCGAGGCGAGCCACGACCGCGCGGTGGTGCCGTTCGTGCGCACGCTCGCCGACACCGTCTCGGCCCGCCTCGAGCTGACCCAACTGGGGTGGATCGCGCAGGAGCCGAAGCTGCACCGGGCGAACTGCCTCGGCCGGCCGCTGCTGCTCGACGAGGACGGCGCCAAGCCGCGGCCACGGGCCGTCGATCCGCACCTGGCCGAGCTCGAGGCGCTGCGCACGGCGGCTCTGGGCCTCGACCGCCGGCCTTCGGAGCGGATCGCCCGCCAGCGCTCGCTGGCCACCGGCGGCGTCGGCGTCGACGCCCTGCTCGGAGAGCAGCTCGACCGCCTGCGTACGATGTTCGCCGGCAGCGGCGGCGGCGACGTGCGCGAGAACCTCTCCTACTGCGTCGCGCGCGCGCTGGCGCTGATGCAGCCACCGCGCCTGCCGACCGAGTTCGGGATGACCCAGCTCGCGCCGCCGGAGCAGCTCGTCCGCTGGCTGATGCGGCGCCTGCCGACGGCGGTCCCCGCCGCGACCTGATCCCGGTCCGGGAGAGGCCTCGGCCCCAGGCCGGTGGCTCGTGCCGATTCTCGCTCAGCCGATCCGAGGGTTGCGGAGACTTCCGTAGAAGGGAAAGGCGGTTCGGGAATCTGCGCCTCGTGGCCCGAGTCGCCGCGGTCCGCTGGATCCTTTCCTTCATCGGAAGCTTCTGGGTCACCGAACCGCGGCGCCTGGCTCCGACCTCCGGTTTCGATAGAATCGCTCTCGATGGCATCGCCTTCCCGCCGGCAGCGCGTCGGCTTGATCAGCCTCGGTTGCGCCAAGAATCGCGTCGACAGCGAGATCCTCCTGGGTGAGCTCGCGCGACGGGGGCACGAGGTGGTGGCCGACGGAGAGCCTGCCGAGATCGTGATCGTCAACACCTGCGGCTTCATCGAAGAGGCGCGCCGGGAGTCGATCGACACGATCCTCGAGATAGCTGCGAACAAGGGGAAGGGTGTGGACCGGCTCCTCGTTGCAGGCTGCCTGGTGCAACGCCACGGCGAGGAGCTGCGGCGGGAGATCCCCGAGATCGACGGCTTCCTGGGCCTGGATCAGCTGCACGAGGTCGGCGACGTGGTCGCGCTCGGCGGCGGTCCGCCCGCTCCGGCGCCTTCCCACCTCGTCTTCGACCACACGGCGCCGCGGCTGCTGACCACCCGTGGCTACGCCTATCTCAAGGTCGCCGAGGGGTGCGACAACCCGTGCACCTTCTGCGCCATCCCGCACTGGCGCGGCCGCTTCCGCAGCCGCACGATCGAGAGCCTCGTCGAGGAGGCGCGCCGGCTCGAGCAGGGGGACGTGCGCGAGCTGATCGTGATCGCCCAGGACACCACGCGCTACGGCGAGGACCTGGGTTACGGCAAGCACGGCTTGACGAAGCTGATGGAGGCGCTGCTCGCCGCGACCCGCGTGCCCTGGATCCGCTTCCTCTACGCCTACCCGACGACGCTCGACGAGGACCTGTTGCGACTGATGGGCGCGGAGGCGCGCTGCGTCCCGTACCTCGACATGCCGCTGCAGCACAGCCACCCGGAGATCCTGCGCGCGATGCGGCGCGGTGGATCGCCGCAGCGCTACCGGCGCATCCTGGATCGCGCCCGCGAGCTGGTCCCCGGGATCTTCCTGCGCACGACGTTCATCGTCGGCTTCCCGGGCGAGACGGAGGCGCACTTCGAGCACCTGCTCGAGTTCGTCGCCGCGGTCGAGTTCGATCATCTCGGGGGCTTCGTCTTCAGCCCCGAGCAGGACACACCGGCGGCGAAGCTGGCCGCGCCGGTTTCCGCGGCGGTCGCCCGGCGGCGCTGGCGACGTCTGCTCGCGCACCAGAAGCCGATCGCCTGGCGCCGCCGGCGGGCCCTGGTGGGGGAGACGCTGGAGGTCCTGGTCGAGGGTGTGTGCCAGGAGACGGAGCACCTGCTCGAAGGGCGCCACCGGGGCATGGCGCCGGAGATCGACGGCCGGATCCTGATCAACGACGGCTTCGCCGAACCCGGCAGCATCGCCGCGGTCGAGATCACCGACGCCTACCCGAGCGACCTGGTCGGACGGATCGTGGGGCCGGCCGGCATGGCCGGCGTGAGCGCGGCGGGCGGCTGAGCGGTGCGCATCGTCCGGACCTCCACTCCCGGTGGCGAGCTGCCACACGACGCCGTGGCGACGGTCGGCAACTACGACGGCATTCACCTCGGGCAGCGGTCCGTGCTGGACCGCGTCGTCGAGCGGGCGCTCCTCGTCGGCGCGCCGTCGATCGCGATCACTTTCGACCCCCACCCGCTGCGGCTGCTGGCGCCGGCCCGCGCCCCGCGCCGGCTGACGACCGACGAGCAGCGGGCCCACCTGCTGGACGAGATCGGTCTCGACGCGCTCCTGGTCCTGCCGTTCACCCGCGAGCTGGCGGCGACGCCGGCGGAGGAGTTCGTCCGCCGAGTGCTGGCCGGCGAGCTGGAGGTCCGAGAGATCCTCGTCGGCTCGACCTTCACCTTCGGTCACGGCCGGCAGGGAGACCTCGCACTGCTCCGGCGCCTGGGCCGGGAGCTCGGGTTCGCGGCCACGGGCGTGCCCGAGCTCGAGCTCGACGGCGCTCCGGTCTCGGCCACGCGCATCCGGCGCGCGCTCGATCACGGGCGGGTGGAGGAGGCGGCCCGGCTGCTCGGCCGGGCGTACTCGATCGTGGGCACGGTCGAGCACGGCGACCGCCGCGGCTCGGAGATCGGATTTCCGACCCTCAACCTGGGGACCGAGAACGAGATCCTGCCGGCCCACGGCGTCTACGTCGCGCGCGCGACCTTCGCCGACCGGCGCGACCGCTTTCCCGGCGTGGCCAACGTCGGCCTGCGGCCGACGATCGGCAAGGACCTGCGGGCGCTCGCCGAGGTCCACCTGTTCGACTTCGAGCGCGAGTGCTACGGCGCGCGGGTGGAGGTGGAGCTCCTCCACCGCCTCCGGCCCGAGCACCGCTTCGCGTCCCTCGAGGAGCTCCGGGAGCAGATCGGACGCGATGCCCGGTCGGCGCGAGAATACTTCGCCCGAGCGGCGCGTTCTCCCGGAGGAGGGGCGGCCGTGACCGCTGCCCAGGCTCCCCCTGACACCACTCCAAGTCATTGAAGAAAGGACATTTGGCATGGCAAGCCCGAAAGTCGTGACGGTCACCCAGGAGAATTTCGAAGCCGACGTCCTGAAGTCGAAAGTGCCGATCCTGCTCGATTTCTGGGCGGTCTGGTGCGGACCCTGCCGGATCGTCTCGCCGGTGCTCGAGGAGCTGGCCGAGGAGATGGACGGCAGGCTCCGGATCGGCAAGGTCAACGTCGACGAGAACCAGGAGTTGGCGATGCAGTTCCGGATCTCGAGCATTCCGGCCTTCGTCCTGTTCAAGGACGGCGAAGCGGTGGACCGCACGGTCGGCGCGATGCCGAAGGCGGCGTTCAAGAGCTTCCTCTCGGCGCACGTGAGTTGAGCGAGTCCCTCGACCGCGAGCTGGACCGGATCGGTGCGACGGCCCTGGTCGCGCTCGGCGCCCACGGTGGCGACGCGGACCTGGCGGCTTTCCTGGCCGGGCACCGGGTGGGAGACGCCTTCGTGGTGGTGCCCCGCGGCGGCGCGCCGCGGCTCGCCTACTTGACGCCGATGGAGCGCGAGGAGGCCGCCGCCACGGGTCTCGCGCTGCTGCCTCCCGAGGAGCTCGGCCTGGCCCGGATCACCCGCGAGGCGCGGGAGCCGTCGGCGTTCCTGGCCGCGCTGGTGGGCGCCGGGCTGGACGCATCCGGGGTGCGCCCCGGACGGGTGGCGTTGGCGGGCTCGTGGCCGGCGGGCGTGGTGGTCGAGGCCTGCGCCCGGCTCACGGAGTCGGGCTGGAGCTTCGTCGCCGGCAACGAGGCGATGCGCCGGGCGCGCAAGGCGAAGTCGGAGGCGGAGATCGCCGAGATCCGGCGCGCCGCAGGCGCGGTGGAAGAGGCGCTGCGCCGCGTCGCGACCCTGCTCGCCGCGGCGGCGATCCGCGACGGCGGGCTGGAGCTCGAGGGCGAGGCCCTCAAGGTCGCGCGGCTGAAGCGGGAGGTGGCGACGGTCTTCGCCGGACACGGCCTCGAGCAACCGCAGCGCAACATCATCGCGCCGGCGGAGGAGGGGGCGGTTCCGCACACCACGGGCACCCCGGAGCGCGCATTGCGCACCGGCGAGTCGCTGGTGGTGGACCTGTTCCCGAAGGGCGTGCTGTTCGCCGACGTGACGCGGACGTTCTGCGTCGGCGAGCCGCCGGAGGAGCTGAAGCGCGCCCACGCGGACGCGCTCGCGGCGCTCGCGCTGGCGCACATCAAGTCGGTCGCCGGGACGCGCGGCTGGGCGGTTCAGCAAGCGGTCTGCGAGCTGCTGGGAAGCGGCGGTTGGGCGACGCCGATCAGCCACCCGGGCACGCTCACCGGCTACGTCCACAACCTCGGTCACGGCGTCGGCTACGAGCTCCACGAGTACCCGAGCTTCCGCGACGGAGCGGGCGAGGAGGGGATGCTCGAGCCCGGCGACGTGGTCACGCTCGAGCCCGGCCTCTACCGCCCCGGCCCCGGCGGCTACGGCGTCCGCCTCGAGGACATGGTCTGGCTCTCCCCGAAGGGCCCCGTCAACCTCACCCCCTGGCCCTACGCCCTCGACCCGCGGGCGTGGGTCGCTACCTGACCCCCGCTCGCCGCCGTCGAGACCCTGCCGGATAAGATCTCCCGGCATGGCCGGTGAGAGTGGAGGGATCGAGGGGCTGGGGGTGTTCTACCTCGGGCGGGGGGTGGATCCCGGGTCGTTCGTGACCGGGGAGCAGCCGCTGCTCTACGACTCGCGGGATCTGGTCACCCACGCCGCGATCGTCGGCATGACCGGGAGCGGCAAGACCGGGCTGGGGATCGCGATGCTCGAGGAGGCCGCGCTCGACGGCGTCCCGGCGCTGGTCATCGATCCCAAGGGCGACCTCGCCGACCTCCTGCTGACCTTCCCCGAGCTCTCCCCCGCGGACTTCCTGCCCTGGGTGCGCGCCGACGACGCCGAGCGCAAGGGGATCTCGCGCGAGGAGCTGGCCGCCGCGGAAGCCGCCAAGTGGCGCAAGGGGCTCGCGGACTGGGGCCAGGGCCCGGAGCGGATCCGGCGCCTGCGCGACGCCGCCGAGGTCACGCTCTACACGCCCGGCAGCGAGCTGGCGCGCCCGGTCTCGATCCTGGCCTCCTTCGCGGCTCCGCCGAAAGCGGTGATCGAAGACACCGACCTCTTCCGCGACCGGGTCGAGATCGCGGCGACCAGCCTCCTGGCGCTCGCCGGCGTCGCCGCCGATCCGCTGCGCAGCCGCGAGCACATCCTGGTCTCGACCCTGTTCTCCGAGGCCTGGAAGGCGGGCCGCGACCTGGACCTGGCCGGCCTGATCGGCGAGATCCAGAAGCCTCCGGTGGCCAAGGTCGGCGTTCTCGACCTCGAGACCTTCTATCCCTCGAGCGACCGCTTCGCCCTCGCCCTGCGCCTCAACAACCTGCTCGCCGCTCCCGGCTTCGACGTCTGGACGAAGGGCGATCCGCTGAAGGTGGAGAAGCTCCTCCACACGGATGCGGGGAAGCCCCGCCTCGCGGTGCTCTCGCTGGCGCACCTGTCCGACTCCGAGCGGATGTTCTTCGTCTCGCTGCTGCTCAACGAGACGGTGTCCTGGATGCGCTCGCAGCCGGGGACCTCGAGCCTGCGGGCGCTGCTCTACATGGACGAGGTCTTCGGCTTTCTGCCGCCGGTGGCCGAGCCGCCGTCGAAGAAGCCGATGCTCACCCTGCTCAAGCAGGCGCGGGCGTACGGGCTGGGTCTCGTGCTGGCGACCCAGAACCCGGTGGATCTCGACTACAAGGCGCTCTCCAACATGGGGACCTGGTGCCTCGGCCGGCTCTCGACCGAGCGCGACAAGGCGCGCGTGCTCGACGGCCTCGAGAGCGCCGCCGCCGGCGGCTTCGACCGCGCCGAGATCGACCACCTGCTCTCGAACCTGAGACCGCGGCTCTTCGTCCTGCGCAACGTCCACGACGACCACCCAGTCCTGTTCGAGACCCGCTGGGTGATGTCCTACCTGGCCGGACCGCTCGACCGGGATGGCATCCGGAAGCTCTCCGAGAACTACGGAAGAGCATCCATTGAAGGGAAGGACGGCTCGGGTTCGGACCGGATAGCCGGCAGGGAAGGGGTCGCGGCTTCCAGCGCAGCTCCCGCCGGACCCGGCACCTCGGCCGCTCCCGGCTCAGCCGGCCCGCGGCCGGTGTTGAGTCCGGGGATCTCGGAGGTGTTCGTGGCGCCGGGTGCCGCCGGGAATCTCGCCGCCTACCAGCCGATGCTGCTGGGGATGATCTCGGTGTACTTCTCCGATGCGAAATCGGGTGTCGAGGAGAGCGTCGAGCGGACCCTGGTGGCCGGGTTCGGGGCCTTCCAGGCGTCGGCCTGGGACTCCTCCCGTCCAGCGAGCATCACTTCGGTGGCACTGGATAGCGCTCCCCGCCCGGGAGTCGCGTTCCGGGAACTGCCGGCCACGGCCTCGGATCCCCGCTGGTACCCGCGCTGGGAGAAGGCTCTCGCCGATCGCAGCTATCGCGAGGAGAGGCTGCGGCTGTTCCGCTCGCCGGCGCTCGGCGAGACGTCGCGGCCGGGCGAGGAGGAGAAGGACTTCCGGGTGCGCTGCTCGCAGCTCCTGCGCGAGCGGCGCGACGGCGAGATGGACAAGGTCCGCGCGCGCTACTCGACCCAGATCGCGAGGGTCGAGGCCCAGATCGAGCGGGCCCAGGAGAAGGTCGGACGCGAGAAGGCGGAAGCCTCCACCCGGACCGTCGAGACCGCGGTCTCCGTCGGTGCCTCGCTGCTCGGCGCGCTCTTCGGCCGCAAGCTGCTCTCGACGACCAACATCTCGCGCGCGGGTTACGCCGCGCGATCGGCGACCCGGGCGGCCAAGGAGCGCGGAGACGTCGCGCGCGCCGAGGGCGGACTGGAGGCCGCCCTCGGGTCGAAGGCGGAGCTGGAGGCAAAGCTCCAGGAGGAGCTCGCGGCGTTCACTGGACCCGTGGACCCGGCGTCCGTCGAGCTCGAGACGATCGAGCTCAAGCCTCGTCGCGCGGACGTCCAGGTGAAGCTCGTGGCTCTCGCCTGGATGCCGGAGGACGCTTCCGGCGGGGACCTGTGGGCGTGAAGCGGTGAAGCGCTCGACCCGGCGGCTCCTGGCGCTCGCGCTGGTCTTCCCGGCGGTGCTGATCCTCGTGTCGCTGCTCTACATGGCCGGGATGCGCTGGATCGAGGGCGAGCCGCGCGACTTCTGGGCCGCCCTGACCTGGGCCTCGGGCGCGATGTCGACGACGGGATTCGGCGCCGACGTGACCTGGAACCACCCGATCATGGTGCTGTTCGCGGTGGTGGTGCAGTTCTCCGGCGTGATCCTGGTGTTCCTGGTCCTTCCGGTCTACCTGATTCCCTTCTTCGAGGAGCGCTTCGAAGCGCGCCTGCCGCGCCAGGTGCCGAAGCTGGAGCGGCACCTGGTGGTCGTCGGCCACGGGCCGGAGGTCGAAGGACTGGTGGCGGAAGCCGAGCGGGCGGGGATCCCGGTGCTGGTCGTGGAGGAGGACGAGCGTGAAGCCCGTCGCCTGCGCGAGCGCGGCAGCCGGGTCCTGTTCGGCTCGATCGACGACGGTGTCCTCGAGCGGGCGCACCTCGACGGCGCGCGGGCGCTGGTCGCCAACGCCGGCGACGACCGCAACGCCGCGGCGATCATCGCGGCGCGGCAGCTCGGGTTCGCCGGCGACATCGTGGCGCTCGTCGAGGAGCCGCTGCACCGACCGCCGCTGCTGCTCGCGGGTGCATCGGCGGCCTACACGCCGCGTCACCTGCTGGCGGCGGCGCTCGCGGCGCGCGCCTGCGAGCGGATCAGTCCGTCGGTCTCGGGCCTGGAGTCGGTCGGGCGCCGGCTCCGGGTGCGCGAGCTGCGGGTCGAGACCTCGAGCTCGCTCGCCGGCCGGACGCTGCGCGAGGCCGCCCTCGGGCACGAGACCGGAGCCCTGGTCCTGGCGTACTGGCGACAGGGGCGGCTGACCTCGGACGTCGGCCCGGACACGCGGCTCGAGGCGCGCGACGTGATCGTCGCCGCGGGCTCCGAGGACGCGCTGCGTCAGCTCGCCGAGCGCACCGGCGGGCGCGCCGTGCGCGGCCGCGGCGGCCGCTTCGTCGTCGCCGGCTACGGCGAGGTCGGGAAGGTGGCCGTCGAGATGCTGCGCGGCGCCGGGGAGGAGGTCTGGGTGGTCGACCGGCGGGGCGGGGAGGGCGTCGACCTGCAGGCGGAGTTCCTGCAGCCGGACACCCTGGCCGCGGCGCGGCCGGCCGAGGCGCAGGCCGTGCTGCTGGCGCTCGACCAGGACGCCGCGACCCTGTTCGCGACGGTGGTCGTGCGCGACGCCGCGCCGGAGGTCCCGATCCTGGCGCGCGTCAACCAGTCGGCCAACGTCGGCAGGATCCACCGCGCGGGGGCGGACTTCGCGCTCTCGATCAGCCAGGTCGCCGGCCAGCTCCTGGCCTCGCGACTGCTCGGCGAGCAGGCGATCGAGATCCAGCCGCAGCTGAGGGTCGTCCGGCTGCCGGCCGACGCCTTGGACGGGCGGACCCTGCGCGAGGCCGGGCTGCGCGAGCGCTTCGGCTGCGCCGTGGTCGCGGTGGAAAGAGGCGAAGACCTGCGCGTCGCCCTGGATCCCGACTTCCACTTCGCGGCGGGCGACTCGCTGTTCGTGATCGGCAACCGGAAGGCCACCCGCCGCTGCGCCGCCGAGCTGGGGCGCGAGCCGGCAGGCTCCTAGGGAGGAGCTTCCCCGGGAAGGCGCTCTGCTAGCGCTCGATCCAGTAGTTGGGGGCTTCCTTGGTGATCACGACGTCGTGCGGGTGGCTCTCCTTGAGCCCCGCCGCGGTGATCCGCAGGAAGCGGGCGCGGGTGCGCAGGTCGTCGATCGAGGCGCAGCCCGCGAGCCCCATGCCGGCCCGCAGGCCACCGGTGAGCTGCGGCAGCATGGTGTGCACGCTGCCCTTGTGCGGCACCATTCCCTCGATCCCTTCGGGCACGAGCTTGGCGAGCGAGCCGACCTCGTCTTGGAAGTAGCGGTCGGCGCTGCCCCGGGACATGGCCGAGAGCGAGCCCATGCCGCGGTACGCCTTGTAGGTCCGGCCCTGGTAGAGGATGGTCTCGCCCGGGCTCTCCTCCGTGCCCGCGAACAGCGAGCCGATCATGACGGCACCGGCGCCGGCGACGATCGCCTTGCTGACGTCGCCCGAGAACTTGACCCCGCCGTCGGCCACCACCGGCGTCCCGGTCTCGAGCGCCGCGCGGGCGCAGTCCTGGATCGCCGTGATCTGCGGCACGCCGGCGCCGGTGACGATCCGCGTGGTGCAGATCGAGCCCGGTCCGATGCCGACCTTGACGACGTCGGCGCCGCGCTCGATCGCCGCCCGGGCGGCTTCGGCGGTGGCGACGTTGCCGACCATCAGAGCGACGTCCGGGTAGCGCTCGCGCAGGACCGCGGCGGCATCGAGGACTCCGGCGCTATGGGCGTGGGAGGAGTCGAGGACGAGGACGTCGACCTTGGCGTCCACCAGGGCGCGGGCGCGGTCGAGGTAGTCGCCGCTGGCGCCCACCGCGCCGCCGACGCGCAGGCGGCCGAGGCCGTCCTTGCACGCGCGCGGGTACTCGATCATCTTCTGGATGTCCTTGACCGTGATCAGTCCCTTGAGGTTGCCGTCGCGGTCGACCACCAGCAGCTTCTCGATCTTGTGGCGGTGGAGCAGCGACTTGGCCTCGTCGAGGGTGGTGCCCTCCGGGACCGTGACCAGGTGGTCCTTGGTCATCAGGTCGGCGATCTGCCGCGCGGGATTGGCCTCGAAGCGCAGGTCGCGGTTGGTCAGGATGCCGACCAGCCGGCCCGCCTCGTCGGTCACCGGGACCCCCGAGATCTTGTACCGCGCCATGACCTCGAGCGCCTCCGAGATCAGTTGCTCCGGGTGCATGGTGACCGGGTCGACGATCATCCCGGCCTCGGAGCGCTTCACCTTGTCCACCTCCTCGGCCTGGAGGTCGATCGGCAGGCTCTTGTGGACGACGCCGAGGCCGCCCTCCTGAGCCAGCGCGATCGCCAGCCTGGACTCGGTCACCGTGTCCATGGCGGCGGAGAGGATCGGGATGTTGAGCCGGATGTCCCGGCACAGGCGGGTCGAGAGATCGACGTCGTTCGGGTGGACCTCGGAGAACCCGGGGGCGATGAGGACGTCGTCGAAGGTCAGAGCTAGACGGGGGGCGTCGTCGGTCGCGGCCATCTCGCAGGCTGTCGGCAATCGGGAAGCGGAGGTGATCCCCGCTTTTCGAGACGATATCAGAGGCGGTCGGGGAGAAGCGAACGGCCGGCGTGGGCGGGCGTCCCGGCGAGGGTGCGGGGACGGGCTCCGGAGCGCTGCCGGATCAGGCCGGAAGGGGGCTCGACATCGGCGGGTCGACGAGGAGCCAGTCCAGGATGCTGCCGCCCGGGTCCTCGCGCTGGATGTCGAGGAAGACGCCGCCGGCCCGGAACACCGGCTTGAGCGTGCCGCGCAGCCTCTCGACGCGGCGGACCGAGGCCCAGCGGATCTCGACCTCGACCGAGGCCCGGGACTGATCGTGCTGGAGCTCGAGGAAGCAGTGGTCGCCGGGGTGAAGCTCTCCCGCGGCCTCGAACGAGAGGCCGGCGAGCCCGAGGTCGAGAACCTCGACGTCGCCGGGCGAGTTCAGGGTCCCCGAGACACCAGGGATCCTTGCTCGATGGAACCGCCTCCGCTCGGAGGCCTTCGTCTCGCTCATGGTCGAACCGACGGAAAACTAGCGGCGAATGGCCGGGTCTGTCAAATGCGCCCCTTCCCCCCGAGCCACTCCCCAAGCGAACCGGCGAGCCTGCCTGCGGCAGGGGCGCGCGGGACCGGATCTCGAGCCGAACCGGGGCAGAAACGAAAACCTCCATGGATGGAACAGGCCTGCCGGGTGAGCGTCGCATCGAGGCGGCAGCCCTTGCCTCTGCGGCCGCCAACCGGGCCTTTCCCATCACTGAAAGTCTTTTGTTTCTGGTGGCTTCCGAACGGCGCCGAGGGGGGCGCGCAGCAGGCGGAGGGTCAGCTGCCGACGCCCAGGGCGGCGCCGTGGCACTTCTTGTACTTCTTGCCCGAGCCGCACCAGCAGGGGTCGTTGCGGCCGGGGGTCTTCTCGACCCGGACCGGACGCTGCGGGCCCTGGGGGGGCGTGGCGGCCGCGCCGAACGGCGAGTCGGAGTCGCCGCCCGGGCCGCCGGCGCCCGGCGGGCCCGCGGACGGCCGGTTGGAGTCGATCTGGGGCGCCGAGAAGACCATGCCCGAGGGTCGGTTCGCCGAGCGTTCGCGCAGGAGGCGCTGCCGCTCCATGTGCTCCTCGGAGACCGGCTCGAGACGGAAGAGCGTCTTGAGCACGGAGTCCTCGACCCGCTCCTTGAGCGCCCCGAACAGCTCGTAGCTCTCCTTCTTGTACTCCTGGAGGGGGTCGCGCTGGCCGTAGCCGCGCAGCCCGATCCCTTCCTTGAGGTGGTCGAGGGCGAGCAGGTGGTCCTTCCAGGCCAGGTCCACGAAGCGCAGCATCACGTCGCGTTCGAGCTGCCGCATGAGGTCGGCGCCGACGCGCGCCTCCTTCTCCTCGAACTTCGACTCGACCAGGCTCCACAGATACTCGACGATTTCGACGTCGCCCATCTCCGCGATCTTCCGGTCGGCACGGTGGAGGTCGATGTCGAAGTAGGCGAGGAAGTCGTTGCCCAGCTCCGAGAGCGTCCACTCCGACGGGTCGAACTTCTCCGGGCAATGGGTGGCCACCAGCGTCTCGATCACGTCGCGCGCGATGCGCAGGATGTAGTCGCGCCCTTCCCGGCCGTCGAAGATGTCGCGGCGAAGCTGGTAGATCGCCTCGCGCTGCTTGTTCATCACGTCGTCGTACTCGAGGAGGTGCTTGCGGACCTCGAAGTTCCTCCCCTCGACCTGCTTCTGGGCGCGCTCGATCGCCTTGGAGACCATCTTGGCCTCGATCGCCTCGCCGTCCTCCATGCCCAGGCGGCCCATCAGGCCCTGGATCCGGTCCGACCCGAAGATGCGCATCAAGTCGTCCTCGAGCGAGAGGAAGAAGCGTGACGAGCCCGGGTCTCCCTGGCGGCCCGACCGGCCGCGCAACTGATTGTCGATCCGCCGCGACTCGTGCCGCTCGGTGCCGACGATGTGGAGGCCGCCCGCTTCGAGGACCTCGTTGCGCTCGCCGGCGCAGACGGTCTTGTAACGCGCGAGCGCCTCGGCGTGCG
Source organism: uncultured Acidobacteriota bacterium (assembly GCA_963781755.1). Taxonomy (GTDB): domain Bacteria; phylum Acidobacteriota; class Thermoanaerobaculia; order Multivoradales; family JAGPDF01; genus JACTMI01. Next base: position 93,281 of record CAWAGZ010000006.1, on the reverse strand, counting down.
CCTCGGCCTCGGTCTCGGGGTCGGCCTCGGAGAGCGCCAGGCCCTCGGGGTTGCCTCCGAGCAGGATGTCGGTGCCGCGGCCGGCCATGTTCGTGGCGATCGTCACGGCTCCCTTCCGGCCCGCCTGGGCGACGATCGACGCCTCGCGCTCGTGGTACTTGGCGTTGAGGACGACGTGGGGGACGCCCTTGCGCTTGAGCAAGCCGGAGAGCATCTCGCTCTTCTCGATCGAGAGCGTTCCGACCAGCGCCGGCTGACCGCGCTGGTGACAGTCCTCGATCTCCTCGACCACGGCGTGCCACTTCTCGCGCGCGCTGCGGAAGACCACGTCCGGATTGTCGGCCCGGATCATCGGCATGTTGGTCGGGACGACCACGACGTCGAGGTCGTAGATCTGCTCGAACTCCGTCGCCTCGGTCGCTGCGGTGCCGGTCATGCCCGACAGCTTGTCGTACATGCGGAAGAAGTTCTGGAAGGTGATCGTGGCCAGGGTCTGGTTCTCCTGCTCGATCTTGACCCCTTCCTTGGCTTCGACCGCCTGGTGGAGACCGTCGGACCAGCGCCGTCCGGGCATCATGCGGCCGGTGAACTCGTCGACGATGACGACTTGTCCGTCCTTGATCAGGTACTCGACGTCGCGCCGGTACAGGTGGTGGGCGCGAAGCGCCTGCTGGACGCCGTGGAGCAGCTCCATGTTCTCGACGTCGTAGAGGTTCTGGATGTTGAGAAGCTTCTCGACCGCCGGGACGCCCTCCTCCGTGAGCGCGACCGAGTGCGACTTCTCGTCGACCACGAAGTCGCCCGTGGTGTGCTTGCTGCCGTCCTTCTCCTCGATCTCCTCTCCACGCTCCAGCTTGGGGATGATGCGGTCGACGACGTAGTACTTGTCGATCGACTCCTCGGACGGACCCGAGATGATGAGCGGCGTCCTGGCCTCGTCGATCAGGATCGAGTCGACCTCGTCGACGATCGCGTAGTGGTGCCCGCGCTGGACCATCGCGGAGAGGTCGAACTTCATGTTGTCCCGCAAGTAGTCGAAGCCCAGCTCGTTGTTGGTCGCGTAGGTGACGTCGGAGGCGTAGGCGCGGCGTCGCTCCTCGTCGCTCAAGCCGTGCCGGACGACGCCGACCGTCAGGCCGAGGAACCGGTAAACCTGTCCCATCCACTCGGCGTCGCGGTGCGCGAGGTAGTCGTTGACGGTGACCACGTGGACGCCTTCGCCGGAGAGGGCGTTGAGGTAGACCGGCAGGGTGGCCACGAGCGTCTTGCCCTCGCCGGTCCTCATCTCGGCGATCTTGCCCTGGTGGAGCACCATGCCGCCGATGAGCTGGACGTCGTAGTGGCGCATGCCGAGCGTCCGGCGGGCGGCCTCGCGCGCCACCGCGAAGGCGGGGACGAGCAGGTCGTCGAGCGGCTTGCCTGCCTTGAGCTCGGCCCGGAACTCCTCGGTCTTGGCGCGCAGCTCGGCGTCGGAGAGCGCCCGGATCCCGGGCTCGAGGGCGTTGATCTCCTCGACCCGGGGGCGCAGGCGCTTGACGTCACGCTCGTGCTTGCTGCCGAAGACCTTGGTCAGAATCTGTTGAACCATGCGGGTGTCGTCTCGGAAGTGGAAAGCGGGCCGTCGTTCCCGGCACCGCAAACAATAATCTTACCAAACGCTTAGCAAACGGCATTCCTCTCACTCCCGCCGCCGGGTCGCCCCAGCCGTCGGGTCACCCGGGGTCCCGTGCGGGTGAGCGGGGTGTCCGGATTCGCGCGGGGCCGCGAAACCGGCGCCGACCCGGGGCAGAAGCGAGAAGCTTCCATGGAAGGGAGAAGCGAGTAGGGCAAGCGCCGAGTCGAGTCGAGCGCTGCGGCTCGGCGGCCGCCCCCCGAGACTTTCCCTTCACAGGACGACTTTGGCTTCTGTCGGCTTCCGTGCCGCGTTGGCAGGAGCGACTCTCCGCCCCGCGGACGTGTCTGGATGCGTCCTCAGGAGCCCGTGTGGGGCTCGTTGAGCAGGAAGGGGAGGGGGTTCACCGGGTCGCCGTCCAACTCGACCTCGTAGTGGAGGTGATAGCCGGTCGAGCGTCCGGTGTTGCCGACCAGGCCCAGCGTCTGGCCGCGGTCGAGGCGCTGGCCGGGGGCGACCAGCACGCGCGAGAGATGCCCGTAGATCGTGGTCCGCCCGAAACCGTGGGAGAGGAACACGGAGCGTCCGAGCGCGCCGTACTGCTCGATCTTGGCGACCACCCCGGCGGCTGCCGCGGCGACCGGATGTCCCGGGGGCGCGGAGATGTCCACGCCCGAGTGGAAAGCGCGCTGACCCGTGATCGGATCGCGCCGCCAACCGAAGCCGCTGGTCAGGATCCCGGTCACGGGCCAGATCGACGGGGTCGCCGAGAGCTGTTGCAGGTTCTTCTCGATACGGGTGGAGACCTGGTCGAGATCGTGTCCCAGGCGGTCGCTGCGGTGCTCGAGCGCCGCCAGCGCGGCCTCGGCGGCCGCCGTGCCCTGCAGCTCGCCGCCGATCCCGGCTTCGGGCGCGGGTCCGAGGTTGCCCAGGCCGGCCACGATCGCGAGCTTGCGCGTGCGGTCCTCGGTGTCGGAGAGGCGGGCCTGGATCTCCCGCATGCGTGACTCGAACTCGGAGGTGGTGCGGCGAAGGGTCTCGTTCTCGACTCGGAGCTGGCGCAACTCGGAGTCCTCGCCGCCGGTCACGGCGAGCGATCCGATCCCGGCGACGAGCGCCAACGCGCCCACCAGCACCCCGCCGACCGCGGCCAGCCGGCGCCGGGACAGGGGTAGGCGGCCGAGCTCGTGCTCGCCGCGGCGGATCAGGACCAAGGTCCGTCGCTTCGTCGTCATTCGACGAGGGTGCGTCTGGAGCGTTCCGGCAACAGAAGGCAGAGCGACAGAAGACCGCAAGTCAACGAAACAGAACCCAGGAATTGTAACGATCCCGACGGACGGCTGTCAACCCGCTGGGTTCCAAAGGGTTAACTGGGACCGCGGGCGGGACCTCGGGGCAGTCGCGGGCCGCTCAGCCGCCGGTCCAGGGCGCGGTATTGGATCGCTTCGGCGAGATGGGGCGCGGCGATGCGCTCCTCTCCCGCCAGGTCCGCGATCGTGCGCGCCACCTTGAGCACGCGCGAGAAGGCGCGCGCCGAGAAGCCCAGACGCTCGAAGGCGGCCTCGACCAGACGCCGACCCGCCTCGTCGAGAGGGCAGTGATCGCGGATGCCGCGCGGATCCAGCCCGGCGTTGATCGGCGCCGGATGGTCCGGCGGGAAGCGCCCGCGCTGCCGGGCGCGAGCACCCGCCACGCGACCGGCGACCGCGGCGGTCGGCTCGGCGTCGGCGCCGCGCAGCTCCTCGAGGCGCAGGGCCGGGACGTCCACGTGCAGGTCGATCCGGTCGAGCAGCGGACCCGAGACCCGCGACCGGTAGCGCTCCACGGCGGGCAGCGGACAGCGGCAGGCGTGACGGGCGTCGCCCAGGTGGCCGCAGGGACAGGGGTTCATCGCCGCCAGGAGCGTGAACCGGGCCGGGAAGCGCAGCGTCGCCCGCGCCCGGGCGACGGTCACGAAGCCCTCCTCGAGGGGCTGGCGCAGGGCCTCGAGGGCGTCGCGGTGGAACTCGGCGAGCTCGTCGAGGAAGAGGACGCCGGCGTGGGCCAGGCTGACCTCGCCCGGCCGGGGCACCGAGCCGCCGCCGACCAGCCCGGCCGCCGAGACTCCCGGATGGGGGGAGCGGAACGGCCGGCGCCGGAGCAGGCCCGAGGGCGGGCGCTCGGCGACCAGCGAGTGGATCTTGGTCACCGCGATCGCTTCGGTCCGCTCCAGGATCGGGAGAAGCCCCGCGGTGGCCCGTGCCAGGAGCGTCTTGCCGGCGCCGGGCGGCCCGACGAGGACGACGTTGTGGCCGCCCGCCGCGGCGACTTCGAGCGCCCGCTTGGCCCCGGCCTGGCCCCGGATCTCGGCGAAGTCCACTCCCGGAGCGGCGTCGGCGACCCAGTCCCGGTCGCCCGGCGTCGGTTCGATCGGACGATCCCCCAGCAGGTGGCCGAGCGCGTCGTCCACGGAGGCGATCCCGATCGCGCGGGCGGAGCCGATCGCCGCCGCCTCGGCGGCGTTGGGCGCCGGCAGCAGCAGCTCGCCGCGGCCGATCCGGCCGGCCAGGTCGGCGATCGCGATCGCGCCGCGGATCGGGCGGACCGCGCCGTCGAGTCCGAGCTCGCCGGTGAGCAGCCGGCCGGAGAGGGCTTCCTCCGGGATCGCTCCGTGCGCGGCCAGCAGCGCCAGCGCGATCGCCAGGTCGAGATGGTTGCCCTCCTTGCGCAGGTCCGCCGGAGCCAGGTTGACCGTGACCGCGCGCGGTGGCAGGTCGAAGCCGCAGTTGCGCAGCGCCGAACGCACCCGCTCGCGGCTCTCGCGCACGGCGGCGTCGGGCAGACCGACGATCTGCATCTGCGGCAGACCGGTCTGGACGTCGACCTCGACCTCCACCGTCCTCGCCTCGATCCCCCAGGGGGTCGCCGCCAGCGCTCGCGCGAGCATCGAAGCGAAAGAGACGGAATCCCCCCCGCCCGCCTCGCACCCGAGCCCTCTCCGAAGACCCAATGCCGAAAGACCAAAGACCTCCATGGATGGGGGGGGTGCGGCGGGGCGGGCGTTTCGTCTGCCGTTCGCCCCTGCGGCGACCCCGGCCTTCCCTCCCGCAGACAGACCTCGAGTCCGCAGAAGGGCGAGGCGGAAGATTCCCCCAGGGGACATGCAACGAAGTTGCTTGTCCCCTCGAGACGCCTTCGCTCTGTCAGGTCTGCCGCCCGCCCCGGCCCCCTCGCGGATCCAATTCAGGGCTGCTAGGGTCCGGGCGATGCGGCAGTATCTCGATCTGCTGCGGCACGTGCTCGACGACGGGGTGGAGAAGGCGGACCGCACGGGCACCGGGACGCGCTCGGTCTTCGGGTACCAGATGCGCTTCGACCTGAGCCGCGGATTCCCCCTGCTGACGACCAAGAAGCTGCACCTCAAGTCGATCGTCCACGAGCTGATCTGGTTCCTCTCGGGGAGCAGCAACGTCAGCTACCTGCGCGAGCACGGCGTCACCATCTGGGACGAGTGGGCCGACGACAACGGAGAGCTGGGACCGGTCTACGGCTCGCAGTGGCGCTCCTGGCCGACGCCGGACGGGGGGAAGATCGACCAGATCTCGCAGGTGGTCGACGCCATCCGCTCGAACCCGGACTCCCGGCGTCACGTCGTCTCGGCCTGGAATCCGGCCGAGGTCCCGCGCATGGCGCTGCCGCCGTGCCACACCCTGTTCCAGTTCTACGTCGCGCGCGGGCGACTCTCCTGCCAGCTCTACCAGCGCAGCGCCGACGTCTTCCTCGGCGTGCCGTTCAACATCGCCTCGTACGCTCTGCTGACTTCGATGGTGGCCCAGGTCTGCGACCTCGAGCCGGGCGAGTTCGTCCACACCTTCGGCGACGCCCACCTCTATCTCAACCACCTCGAGCAGGCCCGCCTCCAGCTCACCCGCGAGCCGCGGCCGTTGCCGCGGCTGGCGCTGAACCCGGCGCCGCGCTCGATCCTCGAGTTCCGCTACGAGGACGTGACGGTCGAGGGCTACGATCCCCACCCGGCGATCCGGGCGCCGATCGCCGTCTAGGGACTCGCGCGTGACCGTCTCCCTCATCGTCGCGGTGGCCGCCAACGGCGTGATCGGCTGGCGGGGAGGCCTGCCCTGGCGCCTCCCCGCGGATCTCAGGAGGTTCAAGCACCTGACGATGGGCCATCACCTGGTGCTCGGACGCGGCACCTGGGAGTCGCTGGACCGGCTGCTGCCGGGACGGACCTTCGTCGTCGTCACCCGGCGCGCCGACTACCGGGCCACGGGAGCCCACGTGGTGCCGACCGTCGAGGCGGGCCTCGAGCTGGCGCGCAGCGCGGGAGATCCCGAGCCGTTCGTCGCCGGGGGCTCGGCGATCTACCGCGAGGCGCTCGAGCACGACCTCGTCGAACGCGTCTACCTGACCCGCATCCACCGCGCCTACTCGGGCGACACCCGCTTCCCCGAGTGGGACGAGAGCCGCTGGAGCCTGGTGTCCCGCGAGTCCCACCCGGAAGACTCCGAGCACGACCGCCCCGCCTTCGACTTCCTCGTCTACGAGAGGACTCGCAGCGTCGCTTGATCCGCCGCCGCGAAGCTCCGACGCTCGCCGCAAAGACTCTTCTGTTCAAGACAGAGACAAACTTCAAAAGGAAAGGCTTCCATAGAAGGGGAAAGTGGCAGGACGGCCGTTGCGCCTGCCGTTCGCCGTCGCGCTACCTCGACCGACCCTCCCGGTGACAGACCTCAAGTCCGCGGACTGGCGAGGCAGTGGATTCCCCGAGGGGACACCCTGGCTTGCTGGGTGTCCCCTGGAGGCGCCTTCGGTGCGCACCGGCACCCGCTCGCCGTGGCATGGCCCACGACGGGGACACCCTGGCCTGCTGGGTGTCCCCTGGAGACGCCTTCGGTGGGCTGGTGGCACCCGCTCGCCGTAGCGCGGCCTCGGCGGTCGTCGTCGTCCGCGGTGGTATCGTCCGGAGGCGTCTCGAGCACGCATGCTCGGCGGAGGGAACCGGGATGAAGAAGGCGATCGGATGTCTGGTGGCGTTGGTGGTGCTGATCGGCATCTTCGCCGTCGTCGGGGTCGGTCAGTACAACGGACTGATCGGCGCCGAGCAGAAGGTCCAGGAGGCCTGGTCGCAGGTCCAGAACGTCTATCAGCGCCGGGTCGACCTGGTCCCGAACCTCGTCGCCACGGTCAAGGGCTCCGCGAACTTCGAGCAGGAGACGCTCACCGCCGTGGTCGAGGCGCGCAGCCGGGTGGGACAGATCTCGGCCCAGGCGACGCAGCAGATGCTGAACGACCCCCAGAAGTTCGCCCAGTTCCAGCAGGCCCAGGACGGGCTCTCCTCGGCGCTGTCGCGGCTCCTGGTCGTGGTCGAGCGGTACCCGGATCTGAAGTCCACCCAGGCGTTCCGCGACCTGATGGTCCAGCTCGAGGGGACCGAGAACCGGATCACCGTCGAGCGCAAGCGCTTCAACGAGGTCGCGCGCGACTACAACACGCGGCTGGCGAGCTTCCCGACCAACCTGATCGTCCGGATCCTCGGCTGGCACTTCCAGAATCGGCCCTACTTCGAGGCGACGCCGGCCGCTCAGGAGGTCCCGAAGGTCGATTTCTCGAACCGTTGAGCCGCCTGCGCCGCGCGGTGACGAGATGGTGGCCGCCGGCGGCGGCCCTCTGGGTGGCGATCGTGCTGCTGGCGGCGGCGCCCGCGCGGGCCGACGAGAAGCTGCCCCCCAAGCCCGCGCGCTGGGTCACCGATCGCGCGGGTGTGCTCTCGCCCGCCGCGGCGGCCGCCATCGACCGCAAGCTCGAGGCGTTCGAGCGCTCTCAGGGCTCGCAGGTCCTGGTCGCCATCTTCCCGTCGCTGCCCGAAGACGAGGTGCTCGAGGACTGGACCCAACGCGTCGCCGAGTCGTGGGGCGTGGGCCGTGCCAAGGAGGACGACGGAGTCGTCCTGTTCGTCTTCGTCGCCGACCGCAAGCTGCGCATCGAGGTCGGCTACGGCCTCGAGGGCGCGCTCACCGATCTCGAGTCGAAGGCGATCCTCGACGAGGTCCTGGTTCCGCACCTTCGCGAGGGCGATTGGGACGGCGGGATCGGCGCGGCCACGGACGCGATCCTGAAAGCGATCCAGGGCGAGTACCGGCCGGATCCGAGCGCCGGCCCGCACCGGCCTGGCGGAGCGGCGTACGTCTTCTTCCTGATCGTGCTCGTGCTGCTGCACCTGATCTCCCGCCTCAGCCGCCGCAGCGGCTGGCGCTCCGGCGGCGGGTGGGGCGGCGGCGGTTTCGGCGGTTTCGGTGGGGGCGGCTTCGGCGGTGGCGGCGGCTTTTCGGGCGGTGGCGGCTCCTTCGGCGGCGGCGGCGCCTCGGGAGGCTGGTAGCTAGCGCAGCCGCCGCGCGGCCCCACCCAGGGCGTCGATCGCCGCGTCGAGCTGGGAATCGGCGAGGTAGGGAGCGGGACCGAGACGAATGCGGTCGCCGCGGAAGTCGCAGGAGACTCCGAGACGGAGCAGCTCGCGGTGGAGAGCCTCGGCGTGGCGGGTGTCGAGGGCCAGGAAGCCGGCGAAGCGCTCGGGAGGCGTCGCGCGGTCTCGCGTGGCGACGGAGTCCGGCAGCCCGAGGTCGTCGAACCGCTCGGCCAGACGGGCGACCTGACGCCGGGACACCGCGCGCAGCAGGTCGTCGTCGAGGCCCCGCTCGGCGAAGAAGTCGAAGACCCGCGCCGCGCGGTAGTGGCTGGTCGGGTCGTAGGTCGCGCCGGCGAAGCGCGCGGCGCCCTCCGGATAGCCGACCTGCCCCGGGTCCGAGCCGGCTTCCAGCCGCTCGAACTCCGCGAACCAGCCGGTGACCACCGGGCGCATCCGCAGGCCGCTCGCGGGCACGCGCAGGTAGGCGTTGCCCTCGCCGAGCTGGAGGTACTTGTAGCCGCCGCCGACCACCCACGCGTCCTCGAGGCCGAGCTCGTGCAACCGGAAGGGGATCGCTCCGACGGCGTGGTAGGCGTCGACCACCAGCTCGGCGCCGAAGCGTGCGCACGCCCGGGCCAGAGCGTCGAGCCCGGGGACGATGCGGGCGTTCTCGTACAGGACCGCCGACACGAAGACGGCCGCCACGCGGTCGTCGACGGCGCGCGCCAGCCGGTCGGCGAGAGTCTCCGGGTCGTCGGCCGCGAGCCTCCGCACCTCGATCCCCGCCTCCTCCAGGCGCGCCAGCTGGCGGCGCAGGCTGTGGAACTCGCCGTCGCTCGTCAGCACCCGGCCGCGTTGGCTCCAGGGCAGCGCCGAGAGCAGACGGATCAACAGGTCGTGGGTGCTGGCACCGAGCGCGATCTCGGCCTCCGGGTCCGCGAACAGGGCGCGGAAACCCCGCCGCACCCGCTCGGCGCGCGCGAACGCCCGCTGCCACTTCTCGTCGACGTGCGCGGCGGCGTCTTCGATCGCCTCGAGCTGACCGTCGAACGCCACGTCGGGCCAGGCCTGGTGGGAGTGGCCGGAGAGCAGCAGGCGCTCGGCGACCCGGAAGCGGGAGTAGTCGGCGGCCAGCGGATTGGGTGTCGCCGCGAGGGCTTCGGGCGTCAGCGTCACAGCTCGGTGCGGATCGCCCAGAGGTCCGGGAACAGTGGCTGGAACAGGGTCGACCGCAGGTAGTCGGCGCCGCTCGAGCCGCCGGTTCCGCGCTTGTTGCCGATCGTGCGCTCGACCATCTTGACGTGGCGGTAGCGCCACTCCTGCATCCCCTCGTCGAGGTCCACGAGACGCTCGCAGATCTGCGACAGGTCGGGGCGTGACCGGTACAGCTCGACCAGAAGCGGGTGCAGCTCGGGGGTCTCCGGGTTGGACCGGCTGCGGTCGCGTTCGAGCAGCCGGTCGGGGACCGCGAAGCCGTGACGGGCGAGGAAGGCGGCGAACGCGTCCCACAGGCTGGGCTCGGCGATCCGCCGCTCGATGCGCGCCCGGGCGGGGCTGCCCGGAGGGTGGATCCCGAGCACCCGCGGGTCGCGTTTGCCGAGCCGGAACTCGAGCTCCCGGAACTGCGCCGACTGGAAACCCGAGGCGGCCTCGAGCCGGCTGCGGAAGGAGACGAAGGAGACCGGCGACATCGTCTCGAGGATGTCGATCTGCGCCACCTGGACCTTGAGGACGGTGAGGATCCGCTTGAGCGTGGAATAGACCGCCGGAAGATCGTCGGCGTCGAGACGGGCGACGAGGAAGTCGAGCTCGTGCAGCATCTCCTTGAACCAGAGCTCGTAGACCTGGTGGATGACGATGAACAGCATCTCGTCGTGCTCGGGTCCGGGCGAGACGCGCTGCTGGCAGTCGAGCAGCTCGTCGAGCTTGAGGTAGCGCGAGTAGGTCAGGGACATGGCGGTCGTGACCCGGCGATCCGGTTTCGGTGGCGGACGCAGCGCCGGAACGGGGACGGGCTCCGGCGCGGCATGTTAGCGGGATTTCCCCGGATCGACGACGACCACCCGGTCGAGCGCCAGGAACCAGAGCTCGAGTCGCGGCGGACCCGGCAGCCCGAGACCGTGCCGCACCGCCTCGCCATAGGCGTCGAGCTGGGGCGCGTAGCGCGCGACGCGCTCGGCGAGCTCGTCCTCGCCGATCTCGTCGCTCTTGAAGTCGGCGACGACCGTCTCGTCGTCGACGGGATCGCGGTAGAGCAGGTCCAGGACGCCGACGCTGGCGTCGGTGGCGCCGCCGGGTCCGGACTCTTCGGGGCGTACCAGCACCGGCAGCTCCCGCGCCAGCTCGCCTGCGGCGATCTCCCGGCGCCGGTCGCCGAGCGGGCCCCGGGCGAAGCGCTCGAGCCGGCGCTCCACGACCGCGGTGTCGAGGTCCGGGGGAGTGACCCCGGCCACCAAGGCTCGCCGCTCGGCGGCTTCGAGCTCGCGCTCGAAGTCGCGGGAGCCGAGCCGGTCGAGAGCCCGGTGCAGGGCGCTGCCGTACCGTCGCGCGGTCTCCGGCGCGCCGCCGGCGGTCTCGGAGGGGTCGCCCGCGGCCGCGAGGTGGGAGCGCGCGGTGACCGCGGCGATCTTGGGCCGCCGGGCGCGCTCCGGATCCAGGCGGACGAGGTCGGCGGGAGCTTCCGGGGCGACGTCCTCCGGACCGGTGCGGGGTGGCGTCGGGGGCAGGGCCGGCGGAGTGGCGCCGACCAGACGCCAGCGCACGCCCGCGGGGTCGATCCGGTCCGGCCGGTCGAGGCCGGGGAGCTCGGTCCCGGCGAGGCGTGGGGCGAGCAGGTCGGCGAAGCTGGGGGTCTCGGCGTCGACGTCGAGGGCGCCGGGTTGCCAGCCGCCGCTCAGCACGAGGCGCTGCCGGGCGCGGGTGGTCGCGACGTAGAGGAGGCGGGCGGTCTCGGCCGCGGCGACCCGCCGCCTCGCCTCCTCGTGGTCCCGCCAGGAGGGCGTCGGGGAGCCGAAGAGGACCATCGGACGATCCGTCCCGGGTGGGCCGACCTCGACCTCCGGCGGCCGGGAGCCGCGGCCGGCGCCGCCGCGCCGCTGCGTCTCCAGCAGGTAGACGTGGCCGAACTCGAGCCCCTTGGCGGTGTGGATGGTCATCACCGAGACCGCTTCGAGCCGGGACTCGGGCGGCTTGGCTTCCTCGGCCGGGGATTCCTCGGAGACCGCCCGCCGCAGAGCGGAGAGCGCGCGCAGCGGATCCGCGTCCTCGACCAGCCGGCGGGCCAGGTCGGAGAGCAGGCGCTCGAGGTTGGCGACTCCGAAGCGGCCGAGGAAGCGCGCCGCGGCCAGCGGCTCGAGCAGCAGCCGCGAGCGGAGGCGCTCGATCCAGCGCGCGATCGGCAGGGCGCCGAAATCGCGGCGCAGCTCGGAGATCGCCGTGACGGCCTCCTCCAGCAGGTCGGGCCAGCCGGGCAGGCGGTCGAGACCGGGGGCGTCGGGCGGAACCCGGGCGAGCGCGGCGCGCGCCCGTTCGAGCGCGAGCGCGAGCGCCCCGGGGGATCCGTCGACGCCGATCATCGCGGCGGGGAACCCGGAGCGCCACAGCGGCAGCCAGGCCGCGTCCGGCACGCCGACGAAGGGCGAGCGCAGGAAGGTCACCAGAGCCAGCAGGTCGCCCGGATCGAGGATCGCGCGCACGGCCGCCGCGGCGTCCACGATCTCGCGCCGGCGATAGTAGGAGCGGTCCTTCTCGACCGCGTAGGGCACGCCGTCCCGGCGTAGCGCCTCGAGGAAGACGTCGAGGTCGCCCCGCGAGCGCAGCAGCAGGGCGAAATCGCTCCAGCGCGCGGCGCCGCCGGTCACCAGCTCGCGGATCTCGCGCGCGACGGCCGCCGCCTCGAGCTCGGCTACCCGCGGCGCCGGCGTCGGATCGCCGGCGGCGAGGCGGTCCGCGTCCCACGCCAGCAGGTACTCGACCGGTCGGCACCCGCCGGCCTCGAACCCCGTTGCGTCCGCCAGCCCGGGCGACGGGCGGAGCGGCTCGTAGGCGGCCTGGATCCCGGGCTCCTCGCGCAGGACCGGCTCCAGCGCACGCTCGACCTCCGCCAGCACCGCCGGGACCGATCGGAAGTTGACCTCGAGGCGTCCGAGCCGCGCGCCCGCGGCGTCGAGCTCGCGCAGGAACGCCGCGTAGGCCGCCAGGTCGGCGCTGCGCCAGCCATAGATCGACTGCTTGGGATCGCCGACGACGAACAGCCCGGGCGGTGGGGCCGCCGAGTCCGCGAGCACGAGTTGGCGGAGCAGCTCGCACTGGCGCCGGTCGGTGTCCTGGAACTCGTCGACGAGCAGCTGCCGGATGCCGCGCCGAACCCGCGCGCGCACCGCGGCGCGCTCGCCGAGCAGCGCCGCGGCGCGCGCCAGCAGCTCGTCGAAGGAGAGCACTCCCTGCGCCCGGCGGCGCGCCCGCAGCCGCGCCAGCAGCGGCGCCAGCGCGGCGCGGGCCCGGCCGAGGAAAGCCGGGTCGAGCTCCCGGAGCTGATCCCATCGCCGCGCGAGCAGCGAGCTCTCGCGTTGCAACGCTGCGGTGGCCGCGCCGAGCGTCTCGCGCTCCGTGGCGCCGAACGACCCCTGCCGCCAGGAGACGAGGATCTTGCGCGCAGCTTCCTCGGATTCGGCGAGCGCTTCGCCGACCGCGGCCAGGCCCTCGACGCTGGGCGGAGCTTCGTCGAGCAGGGTGCGGAGGCGGTCGAGCGTGTCCAAGCCGTCGAGGATGCCGCGGACGCGCCGCTTCGCGCTCCGGAGCGGCTGCGCCCGCTGGACCACCACGGCGGCGGCCGCTTCGAGCGAGGCGTACAGGCGGCCGACCGTCTCCGCACCGAACGGGTCGCGCTCGAGCTCGGCCGGGTCGAGCCCGGCGCTCGCCAGGGCTTCGAGGACGTCGAGCACCCGCGGAGGTTCGACGCCGTCGGCGAGCAGCGCGACCAGCGGCTGGTCGCGCGCGCGGAGACGTTCCAGCACGGTCTCCGTCGCCAGCCGTCGTCCGAGATCGCCGTCGGCGTCCACCCGGAACGCGGGGTGGAGTCCGGCCGCCAGCGCGTGCTCCGAGAGGAGGCGGTGGCAGAAGCCGTGAATCGTCGAGATGCGGAGACGGCTCGCCGCCGCCAGCAGGAGCTCGGCGCGGCCACGGAGGGCTTCCGGGTCGAGCCGGGCCGCCGCGGCGCCGAGGTCCGGGTCCCGCTCGCCGTCGGCGGCGCCGGCGAGGAGGCGCCCGATCCGGCGCGCCATCTCGGCCGCGGCGGCGTCGGTGAAGGTGATGGCGACCACGCCGTCGGCGGTCCGCGCGGCGACCTCGGGGTCGGTCGGCGGCAGGGCGCCGCGCGCCTCGCGTTCGCTCCGGAGATCGAGCTGGGCGCGCTCCCAGCCGGGACCCAGCAGCCAGGTCGCGAGGCGCGCGACCAGGCTGCGCGTCTTGCCGGTTCCGGCGCCCGCCTCGAGCACGACCGGGCGCTCGAACTCGGAGACCGCCAGCCGGCGGGCGTCGGCGTCGGCCAGCGGGCTCACCGGCGCCCTCCTTCGCTGCCCGCCGCACGCAGCCGCCACCAGGCGAACAAGGCGCCGTCGTGGCCCTCGGGGCTCAGGTCACCGGCTCGCCCGGCCCACTCCTCGAGACGCCGTCGGGCGCCGCTGTCCCCTTGCAGGCAGGCCTCGCGCACTTCGCACCAAGCGCACTCCGAGAAGGTCTGCCGCAGATCGGGCTCGAGCAGGCGGGGCAGGAAGGCCCCGACCTCCCAGGCGCCGTAGAGCGCCGACAGAACCGCCCGGACGAGCTTCCGATCCAGCTCGTCGCTCCCCAGGGCGATCTCGCGGGCGGCTTCCGGGGTCGCAGGACCGAGGAAGAGGTAGCGCGCGCGGCCGGGACGGTCGCCGAGGGCGAGCAGGTAGGCGACCAGCTGCAGGCGGTCGCCGCGCGCGATCGCGCGCTCGAGGTGGCGGCGGCGGGTGTCCTCGCGCGCCGCCGTGGTGAGCGGGCGCCCGGTCTTGAAGTCGGTGAGCACGAGCTGACCGTCGCGGCTCTCCGCGCGGTCGGCGCGGAAGGGAAGGTCGCGGACGGCGCCCTCGGCGACGGCGATCGGCGCGCTGCCCTCGATCTCGACTCCGAGCAGCCCGCGGGGACCCCCGGGTCCGTCGAGCTCCCGGGCGACGGCGAGCCGGTCCAGCGCCTCGAGAACCAGCGGCGCTTCGAAGAGGGCGGGATCGAGGGACTCGTCGGCGAGCTCGAGCCGGGCCGCCGCGCGGGTGCGGCGCTCGAGCTCCTCGGCCCCGGGCCACCGGCAGTCGAGGGGCGCGGCATCGGCGACTTCGGAGAGGGCGACGCGGCGGCGGCCGCTGGTCTCGGACACCAGGCCTTCGAGGACGCGATGCGCGACGCTCCCCGCCAGCCGCGCGGGGAGCTCCGGCAGGGCGTCGTCGGGGTCGGCCGGAGGTCCGAGCCCGAGCAGTCGCTCGAGCAGGACCCGCCAGCCGCAGCCGGCGAAACGTTCCAGGGTGGTCACCGGGATCGGCCGGCGGCGGGGGTCCTCCGCGTCCGCCGTGCCGAGCCGTCCGAAGTAGGGTCCCAGACCGTGGCTGGTCGGACGCGCGGGATCGGCGCCGCTCTCGGCGAGCACCGCCAGGCGGCTGCGCGTCAGCCGCTCGACCCGGTCGGGCGCGAGCTCGCGGCCGACGCGGAGGGCCGCCGGAAGCGCCGCGGCGAGCCCCCGGATCCCGCCCTCCAGACCCGCGGCGACGGCCCGATCCAAAGGCGAGAGCGGCCCGTTCGAAGGCGCCTCCCGCTCCTCGACGCGGCCCGCGCGGACCAGCTCGTCGAGAAGGGGGGAGGCGGGCGCCGGTCGCCCGTCCTCGTCGACGGCAGGGCGCAGCAGGACGACCTCCTCGGCGGCCCCGAGCAGCTGCGCGAACAGGAAGCGCTCCTCGTCGTGGCCTTCCGCCTTGACCGGCAGATCGGGGAGCACCTCGCGCAGCCGCAGCCGCAACGCGTCCGGCAGGAGCGGGTCGGGGCGGACCGGGCGCGGGAAGCGGTCGCGCACGAGGCCGGGCACGAAGATCCGTTCGAAGGTGCGCGCCCGCGCTTCGGTGACCGATAGCAGGGCGACGCCGGCGCCGGCGCCCAGCGGCGGCTCGAGACCGTCGCTCCAGGCTCTCTCGATCAGCCGGCGCGACTCCTCGGCGTCGAGCTTCAGGGCCGCGAGCGGGGCGCGGGCGAAGCGGGCGAGAGGCGCCAGGAGCGTGGCGGCGGCGTCGGGCTCGAGGTGGCTTTCGAGCAGCTCGCGCACGCCTTCCAGCCGCTGGCCGAGAGTCTGCGGGCGATCGAGACGCTGCAGCCGGCCGGCGAGGTCGGCGAGGATCCGGACCGCGGCGGCGACCGCTTCGGCGGGGACCTTCCGCGCGCGCCGCCGGGAGATCCCTTCGCCGTCGCCGGCCTCGATCCGGTCGGCGAGCCGCAGCCGGACGAACGATTCCGGCACCGCGCAGCGGGCGGCCGTGCCGAGCGTCCTCGCGCCGAGCGCGACGAGAGCGTGGCGCAGATCGGTCGCCGCGACGCCCAGCCGCGTGCACCAGGTGCCTCCCAGCGCCGCGAGGGTCACCCCGATCGAAGCGTCGCCGCGTCGCTCGAGAAGCTCGAGCAGCGCCCGGCTCCGGCGCGACTCCGGTCCCGGGAGCCCCACGCCGGCGGAGCAGGGGACTCCCAGCCGGTCGAGCTCGGCGGCCAAGACGGGCAACGAACCCGCCAGATCTCGGACCACCACGGCCACGGCCTCGGGGCGACCGCTGGCCGCCTCCGGATCGGCGATCGCGGCCGCCACGGCGCGCGCCTCGCGCGTCGGATCGCCGGCACGCCACGCCCGGAGGCGGACCGTGGAGGCGGGCGCGGATTCGGGCCGCTCGACCGGCGCGAGACCCGAGAGGCGCTCGATCAGGCGCACGCCGAAGCGCCAGCTCCCGGGCCGGCCCTGCCACGACGGCGGCGTCTCGACCAGCGCCACGGCCCCGCCGGGTCGCATCAGCGCGGCGATCAGATCGGTCGCCACCCCGGTGGCGTCGGCGAAGCCGTGCACGAAGAGCGCGCTGGAGGGCAGGCACAGGTCGGGATCGGTCGCGAAGCGCCGCGCGGCCTCGGCGAGGCGCTCGGCGTCGGGGACGAGTCCCAGCGACGCGAGCTCGCTGCGGACTCCGGCGGCAACGCGGGCGATCGCGGCAGCCCGCTCGACGTCGGCCGCGCCGACGCCCTCGCGCTCGAGCTCGAGCCTCTCCTCGACCGCGTCGAGGTGCTCCTCGGCGAAGCCGGCGTCGAGCAGGTCGCGCACCGGCGCGACGAGCTCGGAGTAGCCGTCGGCCAGTCCGCCGAGCGCTCCTGCCAGCATCCGCTCGCGCCCGGCGATCCGGGCGACGAGGAGCGGCAGCAGGACCTCGCCGGATTCCGGCGGTGAGCCGCTGCGCTCCAGGATCGTCGCCGCCACGCCCGCCAGCGTCTGGATCTCCAGGCCGAGCCACGCCGGGCGCTCCCGGCAGAGGCGACCGGCGAGGTGCTCACGCAGGCTGTGGGAGGGGACGACCACCCGGACCGGCCGCGGCGGGATCCGTCCCACCGGCAGCGCGGAGTCGAGCTCCGCGAGCAGCCGCTGCTCGACCTGGCGCGCACCGGCGAGCAGGATCAGGCGGGGCGCACGGAAGTCGGTCGGCTGCGGCATCGCGGCGGGAGAGACCCGCAGGAGGATATCGTCCGCTCTCGCGATGGGTCCACTCGATCGTTTCCTGACCGACGCCGCGCGCCTGGGCGGCGTCGTCTCCGCGGCGGAGGCCGTCGTGGCGGACGGCGAGCGGGTCCTCTGGCGTGGCGCCTCCGGCTTCCGGGTCGGAGGCGAGCCGCTGCTCGCCGCCGACGCCGCCCGCTTCGACGCCGCCTCGCTGACCAAGCCCTGGATCGCGACCCTGGCGCTGCGCCTGGCGGCGAAAGGCGTGCTGCCGCTCGACGCGCGCCTCGACGAGCTCGTGCCTCGAGCCCATCCGGCGCTCGCCGGACGCCGGCTGGAGGACCTTCTGCGCCATCGCGCGGGACTGGATGCGTGGGTACCGCTGGGCGTCCGCCTGGGCGGCCGCCTGGCGGACCGGCACGCCCTGCTCGACGAGATCGCGACGCGCTGCGTCCGCTCCGCGCCGGCGGTCGAAGCTCCCGTCTACAGCGACCTCGGCTACGTTCTCTACGGCCTGCTCGCCGAGCAGCGCGGCGGTTCCGGCCTGCCCGAGCTGCTCGATTCCGAGGTCTGCGCACCGCTCGGGCTGCCGCCGGTCGGGCGACTCGCGGCGGAGCCGCCGCATGCGGTCGAGTGCCGTCTCGACAACGGCCGCGAGGTCGAGCTCGCGGCGGCCCAGGGCGTCCAGCTCTCCCGCCGCTCCGGGATCCTGGTCGGCCGGCCCCAGGACGGCAACGCCCGCCTGCTGGGATTCCTCACCGGACACGCCGGCCTCTTCCTCACGGTGGACGAGCTGCTCGCGCTGGCGCGGGAGTGGTTGCGCCCGGGACGGCTCCTGTCGCGAACGGAAGTGGACCGCGCCCTGGCGGGTGGAGGGAGCTACGCCCTGGGCTGGGCGCGGCGCGATCCGGACGGCTCGGCGGGGCCCGCCCTCTCGCCGGGAGCGTTCGGCCACACCGGTTTCACCGGCGGCAGCCTGTGGATCGACCCGGCGAGCGACCGCATCCTGATCCTGCTGGCGCACCGCCTCTCCAGCCGAATCGACTTCCAGCCCGTGCGCCGCGAGTTTCACCGCCTGGCGCTCGAGGCCTACCCCCCGCGCTGATCCGCGCACGGCGCCTCGGCGAGCGGGTGCCGGAGGGCACCGAGGGCGTCTCCAGGGGACACCCAGCAAGCCAGGGTGTCCCCTCGGGAATCCACTGCCTCGCCAGTCCGCGGAATCGAGGTCTGTCCACGGGAGGGACGGTCGAGGTGGCGCGGCGGCGAGCGGCAGCCGCAACGGCCGTCCTGCCACTTCCACCTTCCATGGAAGTCTCTGCTGCTTGTCTTTGGTCTCTGTCTTCTGTTGCTGGGGGCTGCGGCGCCGGCCCCCGCGCCCCCCGCCGCCGGCAGGCTTCCGGCCGGGGGACGTTCAGCCGCAGAGGACGCTGCCGCCGTTGGCGTTGAGGACTTCGCCGGTGACGTTGCGGGCGAGCGGGGAGGCGAGGAAGAGGATCGGTCCCGCGATGTCGTCCGCGCTGGCGACCCTTCCGAGCGGGATCTGAGCCTCGATCTCGCCGCGCATCTCCGGGTTCTCGCGCAGCACGGCGGAGGACATGTCGGTGTCGACCCACCCCGGAGCGACGCAGTTGACCCGGATGTCGGGGGCCAACTCCACCGCCCAGGACTTCGTGGTGGCGATGATCGCCCCCTTGGAGGCGGCGTAGGGGCTGTAGAACGCCTCGCCGCGTTGGCCGGCGGTCGAGGCGAGGTTGACGACGCTCGCGTGCTTCGACTGGCGCAGGAAGGGGAGGGCGTGGGCGAGGCAGAGGTACGGACCGCGCACGTTGATGCGCAGCGAGGCGATGAACCGGGTCTCGTCGAATTGGCTCATCGGGTTGTGCAGCCAGACCCCGGCGTTGTTGACCAGGCAGTCGAGCTTGCCCCACTTGGAGCCGACGTGCTGGAACAGCTCCTGGATCTCGGCCGGCTCCATGAAGTCGCAGGGGAAGCGCAGGTGGTCGCGGGCCGAGATCGCGAACAGCTCCTCGACCAGGTGCTTGGCCTCCTCCTCGCGCTCCCGGTAGTGCACCAGGACGGTGGCGCCGGCGCGGGCGAACAGGCGCGCCGTCGCGGCGCCGATGCCGCGGCTACCGCCGGTGACCAGCACGTGGAGGCCGGTCAGGTCGATCACCCGATCGGCCTCCACCGCGAGCGCGATTCCCTGGCCACCGCCGATGCAGGCGGAGGCCACGCCCCGCCCGCCGCCGCGCCGCTGCAGCTCCTTGAGCAGGGTCAGCGTGATCCGCGCGCCCGTGGCGCCGAGCGGATGGCCGAGGGCGATGGCGCCGCCGTTGACGTTGAGCCGCTCGCGGTCGAGCCCGAGCTCGCGGACCACCGCCACGATCTGGCCGGCGAAGGCCTCGTTGATCTCCAGCAGGTCGAGCTCGCCCAGGCCGAGGCCGAGCTTCGCCAGCACCGCCCGGATGGCGGGCGCCGGACCGATCCCCATGCGCGAGGGCTCGACGCCGACCACCGACCAGCCGAGCAACCGGCCGAGCGGCTTCTTGCCCAGCTCGGCGGCCCGGTCCGCGGTGGTCAGCAGGAGCATCGCGGCGCCGTCGACGATCCCCGAGGCGTTGCCACCCGTGACCATGCTGTCGGGCCCGAAGACCGTCGGGAGCTTGGCCAGGGCCTCGACGGTCGTGCCCGGTCGCGGGTGCTCGTCGCGCTCGACCGTGACCGCCCGCTTGCCCTCGCCGACCGTCACCGGGACGATCTCCTCGCCCAGCCGTCCGGCGTCGATGGCGGCCTGCGCCCGCGCCTGGCTCTCGGCCGCGAAGGCGTCCTGCTCCTCGCGCGAGATGCCGTAATCGCGGGCCAGGTTGTTCGAGGTCTGAGCCATGTAGAAGCCGCAGACGCCGTCCATCAGCGACTCCATCATCAGGTCCTCGAACTTGGCGTGCCCGAGGCGCAACCCCTTGCGCGCGCCCCGGACCACGTAGGGCGCCTGCGACATGTTCTCCATGCCGCCGACGAGGCAGGTGGTGGCCTCGCCGAGCAGGATCATGTGCGCTCCGGAGAGGATCGCCTGGATCCCGGAGCCGCACAGCCGGTTCACGGTGAGGGACGGGACCTCCTTGGGAACGCCCGACTTGAGCGCGACGTGGCGGGCGCCGTAGATCGCGTCGCCGGAGGTCTGGAGGGCATTGCCGACGACGGTGTGGTCGACGGCGGAGGGCTCGATTCCGGTGCGCTCGAACAGCGCGCGCGCGGCGTGCGCTCCGAGGTCGATGGCGGAAACGTCGGAGAAGGGGCCGAGGAACTCGGCCATCGGCGTGCGGACGCCGTCGATCAGTACGAGGTCGCGGATTTCCATCTTCGGGTCGAGCTCCGTTTTCGGAGTCGCGCCGCCCCGGCTCCGGGACGGGGCCGGAGGTCGGACGCGTCTTCGCGGTCGGCGCGAGGTTATCGCATCGAGCGCCGGGCCCAATAGCCCACGCACTTGTAGACGAGCTTGGCGGCCAGGAAGTCGGAGGCGGGCTGGCCCATGATCGGCGCCAGCTCGACCACGTCCATGGCCACGACGCGCTTGGCCTCGAACAGGCGCGACAGCAGACGCAGGGTGGGGTGCCAGGTGCCGCCGCCCGGCTCCGGCGTGCCGGTGGCCGGAACTTGGGAGGGGTCGAAGTAGTCGACGTCGAAGGTCAGGTAGACCTGCTCGGGCAGGGCGTCGAGCAGGCGGTCGAAGGCCTCGCCCTCGATCGTCTCGAGCTCGTGGGACCAGACGATCGGCACCCCGGCCTCGTGGGCGAACTCGGCCTCCGGCCACGACAGGGAGCGAACTCCCAACGGCAGGGTGGCCACCCCCAGGTCGTGGATCCGACGCATCACCGAGGCGTGGCTGTAGCGAGTTCCCTCGTACTCCTCGCGCAGGTCCGCGTGGGCGTCGAACTGCACCACCGCGAGCTCCCCGAACACCGCGCGGGCGGCACGCACCGGCGCCAGGGTGAGGCTGTGCTCGCCGCCGAGGGTGATCAGGAACTTGCCGGCCTCGAGGTGGCGCCGACACTCGGCCTCGAGCTCGTCGAGGGCGGCGCCGAGGTCGAAGGCCTCGGGCAGGAAGGGCGGCAGCGTCGCGATGCCGAGGTCCGCGGGCTCGCAGCGCAGCTCCTGATCGTAGAGCTCCAGCGCCTGCGACGCGCGCAGGATCGCGGCGGGTCCGGCCGAGGTCCCGCGGCCCCAGGAGACCGTCCGCTCCAGAGGCACCGGAAGGACGGCGACGGACGCGTTCGAATATTCCGCGAGGGCGTCGGGAAGGAACGCGAAGTTGGTCGGCAGCGAGGGCATGCGGCGATTTCTAGCAGCGCGGCCCCGCGACGGTCAACGCGGTGGTTCGCGGCCGGGTCGCTTCCTCCGGGACCGGTGCAGAATGGGGGGATGGCGGGGATCGGTCCGGAGGTCGTCGCGCGCCTGGCGGAGGCCGACCGCGTGGTCGTCTTCACCGGCGCCGGGGTGTCGCAGGAGAGCGGCCTCGAGATCTTCCGCGGCGCCGACGGCGCCTGGAACCGGTTCCGGCCCGAGGACCTCGCCACCCCGGATGCTTTCCGGCGCGACCCGGAGCGCGTGTGGCGCTGGTACGCGGAGCGCTTCGCGGCGATGAGCCGGGCGCAGCCGAACCCTGCGCATCTCACCATCGCGAGGTGGGCCCAGGGGTTTCCGTCCCTGGTCGTCGTGACCCAGAACGTGGACGGTCTGCACCAGCGCGCCGGCTCGCCGGACGTCGTCGAGCTCCACGGCAGCCTCCGCTCCTCCCGGTGCTCGGGGTGCGGCGCCGTCCGGCCCACCGCCGAGCTCCTGGCGGCGGCGCCGGGCCGGCTGCCGCCGGAGCCCTGCTCGTGCGGCGCGCTGTTCCGGCCGGAGGTGGTCTGGTTCGGAGAGCTGCTGCCGGAGACGGCCCTCGAGCGCGCGGGCGAGGAGTGCCGAAGAGCGGGCGCTTTCGTGTCGATCGGCACGTCGGCCGTGGTCTGGCCCGCAGCCGGCCTGATCCAGATCGCGGCGGACGCAGGCGCCCTCGTGGTGGAGATCAATCGCGACCCCTCGGCGCTGTCGCACCTCGCCGACGCCACGCTGCTCGGAGCGGCCGGGGAGATCCTGCCCGAGCTCGACCGCAGGATCACGGCATGGCGCTCGCGCGCCTGATCCGCGAGCTGCCGGAGGACGAGCGGCCGCGCGAACGGCTCCTCGCTCACGGCCCGGCGACCCTCGGCGATGCCGAGCTGGTCGCGGTGCTGCTCCGGACCGGCCGTTCCGGCGCCTCGGCGCTGACCCTCGCCCGCGAGCTGCTCGCCCTCCACGGCGGCCTGGAGGGTCTGGCCTCCTGCCGGGCTCCCGAGCTCTCGGGCCGGGGCCTCGGCGCGGCCAAATCGGCGACTCTGCTGGCCGCGGCCGAGCTCGGCCGGCGCCTGGCCCGCGGTCGCGTGCCGGAGCGGGAGCCGATGAGCCGCCCGGCCGCCGCCGCCAGCTACCTCGCGCTGCGCTACGGCGCCCGCGACCAGGAGGTCCTCGGCGCCGTCTACCTCGACACGCGCAACCGCCTGCTCGCCGAGCGCGAGCTCTATCGCGGGACGCTCAACCGCGCGGCCGTGGAGCCCCGCCTCATCCTCAAGGAAGGGTTGCTGCGCGGCGCCGCGGCGATGATCGTCTTCCACACCCACCCGAGCGGCGATCCGACCCCCTCGGCCGAGGACCTCGCCTTCACCCGCCGGTTGGCCGAGGCCGGCGAGATCGTCGGCATCCGCCTCGTGGACCACCTGGTCCTGGGCAGCGGTCCGCGCTGGATCTCGCTCGCCGAGCGCGGCGGCTGGTGACCCCGCCGCCGTCCGGCGGCGAGGAGCCGTCCGTCAGAGGCCCAGAGAATGAAGTAAGGAGCCAGAAGCCGGAAGCGAGAGACTTTCCGTGATGGAAATGCTCCCGAGGGCGACCGCCCGGTCGTTGCTCCCGCCTCGGCGCGGCGCCCGGCCAGAGAGCCTTTCCCTTCGATGGAAGCTCCTCGCTTCTGTCCAGCCGGTCCTCCCGATCCGGCGCGCGCGGGGCGCCGAGCGGCGCCTCGGCGCTGCTAGACTTTCCCGCTCCGGGAGCGCCATGGGCACCTTCTACGTCACCACCCCGATCTACTACGTCAACGACCTGCCGCACATCGGCCACATCTTCACGACCGTGGTCGCGGACACGGTCGCGCGCTACCGGCGCATGTGCGGGGACGAAGTCTTCTTCCTGACCGGAACGGACGAGCACGGGCAGAAGATCGAGCGCGCCGCCGCCAAGGAGGGGGTCACTCCCATCGTCCTGGCCGACCGCGTGGTGGCGCGCTACCACGATCTCTGGAAGCGCTTCGGCTTCACGCACGGCGACTTCATCCGCACCACCGAGACCCGCCATGAGCGCGGTGTCGCGGAGCTCATCCGCAGGATCGAGGCAGCCGGCGATTTCTACGTCGCGCGCCACGAGGGCTGGTACTGCACCGGATGCGAGACCTTCTACACCGAGAAGGAGCTCGTCGGTCCGGAGCACCGTTGCCCCGACCACGGCACGCCGACGGAGTGGAAGTCGGAGGAGAACGTGTTCTTCCGGCTCTCCCGCTTCCAGCAGCCGCTGCTCGATTGGATCGACGCCCACCCGGGCTTCATCGAGCCGGAGACGCGCCGAAACGAGGTTCGGTCGTTCATCGCCTCCGGGCTGCGCGATCTCTCGGTCTCGCGCTCCGGCGTGGAGTGGGGGATCCCCTTCCCGGGGCACCCCGGGCATACGGTCTACGTCTGGCTCGACGCGCTGTCGAACTACATCACCGCCCTCGGCTTCGGCGCCGAGGGAGAGCCCGGCGGGCGATACCGGCGCTTCTGGGAGGAGGGCGATGTCCGACTCCACCTGATGGGCAAGGACATCCTCCGCTTCCACGCGGTCTACTGGCCCGCGTTCCTGCTCTCCGCCGGGCTGCCCCTGCCGACCACGATCTGGGCTCACGGCTGGTGGCTGCGCGACCAGAAGAAGATGTCGAAGTCGGTGGGCAACATCGTGCGCCCGGATCACCTGGTCGAGCGCTTCGGTCCGGACGTGCTGCGCTACTTCCTGCTCCGGGAGATGGTCTTCGGACAGGACGCGAGCTTCTCGGACGAGGCCTTCGCGGACCGCTACAACAGCGATCTGGCCAACGACCTCGGCAACACGGCGAGCCGCCTGGTCACGTTGTCGCGGCGGGCGTTCGACGGCCGCACGCCGCCGACCGCCTGCGACGACAACGAGCTGATCCCGGTAGCGCGCGAGGTGGCGGCGGAGTACCGCGCCGGCATGGACGCGCTCGCTTTCCAGTCCGCCCTGCGCGCTCTCTGGCGCCTGCTGGCCGAGACCAACCAGTACCTGGTCGCCCGCGAACCGTGGAAGCGGATCCAGCAGGAGGGCGCCGACGAGACCCTGTCGCGGGTCCTGTGGAACGGAATGGAGTGCGTGCGCATCGTCGCCACCGGTCTGCTCCCGGTGATGCCGTCGGTCGCCGGCCGGATCCTGGCCTCGATCGGAGCGCCGGAGATCCCGGCGTCGCTCGATGCCCTCGAGTGGGGCGGCTTGCCGGTCTCCCGGGAGCTGCCGGCGCTCGAGCCGCTCTTCCCGCGCATCGACAAGGAGAAGTTCATGACCGAGATCACCGACGGGCGGCCGCCCGAGGAGACGAAGAAGCCGGAATCGGCGCCGCAGTCCGCCGCCGGCCCGACGGACGAGATCGACATCCAGCACTTCGGCACGGTGCAGCTCAAGGTCGGCAACGTCCTGACCTGCGAAGCGGTGCCCAAGTCCGAGAAGCTGCTCCGGCTCGAGGTGGACCTGGGGGAGGGGAGCCCGCGCCAGCTCATCGCCGGGATCGCGAAGGTCTACCGGCCCGAAGACCTCGTCGGAACCCAGGTCGTCGTGGTCGCCAACCTGAAGCCGGCCAAGCTCATGGGCCAGCTCAGCCAGGGCATGGTCCTGGCGGCCACGGACGCCGACGGCCAGCCGATCCTGCTGCGCCCGCACGCCCCGGGCGCCACCCCCGGCACCCGGGTGAAGTGACCTGTCCCCCCGCGCCGGAGGCGCAACCGGCGGAGAACGGGATCCATGGCGGCCCGGCCCGACAGAGACTTCCAGTGAGGGGAAAGGCCCGGGCCCAGGGGCGATCGCCGAGCGCGGCGCCGGCCGGCCGTGCCGGCACCAACGTCGGTCCATCCGACCCTTCACTGAGAGCTTCTGGCGTGCGGGGTCTGGGCGCTGATCACGAGGCGCTCCGAGAGGGGAGATCTCCTCCATGCTGATCGACTCGCACTGCCACCTGCAGCACTTCGAGGGCGACGAGCGGCGCGCGGTCGTGGACCGTGCGCGGGAGCGCGGGGTGACGGAGTTCGTCGTGCCGGCGGTGCGCCTGGACGAAGCCGACGACCTGCTCGCCTTCTGCGACGCCGAGCCGGGGGTCTGGTGCGCGCTGGGAGTCCACCCTCACGATGCGGAGAGCTGGCGGGAGGGAGACGAGGTCCGTCTGCGCGAGCTGCTCGGGCATCCGAAAGTCGTGGCGGTGGGGGAGTGCGGTCTCGACTTCTACTACGACCACGCTCCGCGCGAGATCCAGGATCGGGTCTTCCGCACCCAGATCGAGCTCGCGCTGGAGCTCGGCCTGCCCGTGGTGGTGCACAACCGGGAATCGAACGACGCCATGATGGCCGTGCTCGAGGATCCGGCATGCCGCGGCCTGAAGGTGGACCTGCATTCCTTCGCCGGTGGTCTCCCGATGGCGCGCCGCGCGATCCCGCTCGGCTGCTGGTTCGGCGTCTCGGGCATGGTGACCTTCCCCAAGGCCGACAACGTCCGCGAGGCCCTGGCCGAGATCCCCCGCGACCGCCTCCTGATCGAGACCGACACCCCGTACCTGGCGCCGGTCCCGTACCGCGGCAAGCGCAACGAGCCCGCCTACGTCGTCGAAGTCGCCGCCCGCCTCGCCGCCGAGCTCGGGCTCGAGCCCGCCGCCCTCGCCGACCTGACGACGGCGAACTGCCGGGAGCTGTTCGGTAGGATGACGGTCATGAAGCCGTCGAGCACCTTTGAAGCGCATGAGTCTGGCCGCGGTCGCTCTGGGCCTCGTGCTCGCTGCCGACGTACCGGCACGGGCTACCGGGCCGTTCGCGGCGTGGAACCGCGACCTGACCCAGGCGATCCGGTTGCTCGAGGCTGGTGAGGCCAAGAAGGCGGACAAGATCCTCGAGAGGTTGCTCGCCGTCTACATCCAGGAAGCGGGTCCGACCGAGGCCAACGAGCCGGAACTGGGACCGACAGCTTCACGAAGCCATCGCGGACCTCGAGGCCGGGAAGTGGACCCGGGGGGACAACGAGCTCGATCGACTGCTGCACGAGTACGTCAAGGAGTCGGGCGAGGGACAGGGGAACGAGAAGATACATCGGAACGCTCCTGGTCTACCGGGCGCTCGCGGAACAGGCCCTGGGTCGGTTCGAGGACGCCCACTGGGACTGCGACGTCGCGGCGAACTTCCTGCCGGAGCTGGCGGAACTGGACTTCGCGCATTTCGGCGAACGGGGAAGGGCGCTCGGTGAGTACGCGACGGGGTGGCATCCCGCCGGGCCGTTCTCGAAGCAGGAGGAACCCCGGGGATCGGCGCAATGGGGGGACTCGAGGCACCCGATCTATCTGCCCACACCCGGGAGGGACCTGGACTACGAGGTGCAGGGGGAGCTCGTAAGGCCGAAGCTGGTGAAGCGGTTCAAGCGCGTTGCCAAGTACACCTTTGGCGCGAGGGTCTTCCAATCGGAGGGAGTGGTGATCGTGCGCGTCGTGATCGACGACAAGGGCGGGGTCGGATATCCGGTCGTGCTGAAGAAGCAGGAGAATCCAGCCCTCACCTTCGTCGCACTGGAAGCGATCCGGAAGTGGAAGTTCCGGCCTGCGACCCTCGACGGACATCCGGTCCACGTGTTCTACAACCTGACCGTCAACTACAAGCTCCAGCGCTGACTCGCGCGCGGCGCGGTCAGACCGGGTTGGGGACGTCGAGGAAGACGTGCTCGAGGCCGAAGCGGGAGGCGAGGTGCTCGCCCAGGGCGCGGACGCCGAGGCGCTCGGTGGCGTAGTGGCCGCAGGCCAGGAAGTGGATTCCGGCCTCGCGCGCGACGTTCATCACCCATTCCGAGACCTCGCCGGTGACGTAGGCGTCGAGACCGGCGGCGATCGCCTGGTGGATCTCGCCCTGGGCGCCGCCCGAGACGATGCCCACGGTGGCGACCGGGTCCGGCCCGGACAGGAAGGCCAACGGCTCCTGGCCGAAGACCTCCCGGCAGCGGCCGGCGAAGTCCCGCGGCGAGACCGGCCGCGGCAAGCGGCCGCGGAATCCGATCGCGGTGCCGCGATAGGCGCCGAAGGGCTCGAGCGACTCCAGCCCCAGGAGGCGGGCCGCCAGGGCGTTGTTGCCCAGCTCGGCGTGGCGGTCGAGCGGCAGGTGGTAGGCGACCAAGTGGAGGCCCGCCTCGATCAGACAGGCCAGGCGCCGGTAGGCCACGCCGGTGATCGGCGCGGCGGCCGAGGAGTCCCAGAGCAGGCCGTGGTGGACCAGGACGACGTCCGCTTCCGCCTCGCGGGCGCGCTCGAACAGCTCGACGCACGCCGAGACGCCCGTCGCGATCTTGCGCACGTCGCGCCGGCCCTCGACCTGCAAGTCCGTTGGGTCCGAAGTCGGAGATCGAGCCGGAGTCGAGCAGCTCGTCGCAGTACCGCACCAGCTCCCGCACGTCCATGGTCGCGAAGTCTCTCACGCTGGAAGCGCAGAGCAGCGCCGTGATAGGTCGGGACCGAAGCGAAAGACTTCCATAGAAGGGAAGAGCCTGTCGGGCGATCGCCCCGAGGCCAACCTGCGCCTCGGCTCGGCGATCGCTCTTCAGGCCTCTCCCCTCACTGAAAGCCTTTCCGTTTCTGGCGGCTTTCGGACTGCGCTTGAGGCTGCCTACCGGCGGCCGCCCCGGTGTCCGCCGCCGCCGCGGCCGCCGCGACCTCGGTCGCGGTCGCCGCCGCGGCCTCCGCGGTCGTTGCGGTCGCGCGGTCCACGGTCGCCGCGGTCGCCGCCGGCCGGAACCGGCTCGCCCATGCCCTCGTACTGGGCCGGGTCGTAGTCGGGAGCCTCCATGATGACCGCCTTGCGCGAGAGCCGGACGCGGCCGGTCTCGTCGATGTCGATCACCTTGACCTGGACCTCGTCGCCCTCCTTCACCACGTCGCTCGTCTCGCGCACCCGGTAGGGGGCGAGCTCGCTGATGTGGATCAGGCCGTCGGTGCCGGGGAGGATCTCGGCGAACGCGCCGTAGGCCTCGACCCGCCGGACCGTCCCGGTGTAGACCTTGCCGATCTCGGGGACCTCGGTCAGGCGCTCGATCATCGAGATCGCGCGCTTCGCCGCTTCGCCGTCCGGCGACGCGATCACGACGCGGCCGTCGTTCTCGATCTCGATGTCGCAGCCCGTCTCCTCGACGATCGAGCGCACCACCTTGCCGCCTGGGCCGATGACGTCGCGGATCTTGTCCTTCGGCACCTGAATCGTGAACAGGCGCGGCGCGAAGGTCGAGAGGTCGGAGCGCGGCTGGGCCAGTACACCCTCCATCTGACCGAGGATGTGCAGCCTCCCGGCGCGGGCCTGCTCCAGCGCGCGGGCCATGATCTCGCGCGTGATGCCGGTGATCTTGATGTCCATCTGCAGCGCGGTGACGCCCTGCTGGGTCCCGGCGACCTTGAAGTCCATGTCGCCGTAGTGATCCTCCTGGCCGGCGATGTCGCTCAGGACGGCGAACTCGTCGCCCTCCTTGATCAGGCCCATGGCGACCCCGGCAACCGGAGCCAACATCGGAACCCCGGCGTCGAACAGGGCCATCGAGCCGCCGCACACCGTCGCCATCGACGACGAGCCGTTCGACTCCAGGATGTCGGAGACGACCCGGATCGTGTACGGGAAGTCCTCCTCGTGGGGGAGGATGGGAGTCAGCGCGCGCCGCGCCAGCACGCCGTGGCCGATCTCGCGCCGGCCCGGCGAGCGCAGGAACTTGACCTCGCCCACGGAGAACGGCGGGAAGTTGTAGTGGAGAAGGAACTTCTGGAGCGTCTCGCCTTCGTACTCCTCGAGGATCTGCGCGTCCCGCTTCGTGCCCAGGGTCACCGAGGCCAGGGCCTGGGTCTCGCCGCGCGTGAACAGCGCCGAGCCGTGGGTACGGGGGAGCAGGCCGACCTCGATCGAAATCGGCCGGATCTCGTCCAGCCGGCGGCCGTCGAAGCGGTTGCGGTCCTTGAGCACGGTGTCGCGCAGGATCTCCTCCTCGAGGGTCTCGAAGATCCGCTTGACCTGCGTGCGCTTCTCGGTCTCCTCGTCGGGGACGTTGGCCAGGTACCCCTTGGTGACCTCGGCGACCGCGTGCTTGCGGGCGAACTTCTCCTTGGTGTGGAGCGCGGTCTTGAGCGCGTTCCAGAGCTCCGTGCGGACCTGCTGGTAGAGCTCCTGGGGATACGACTCCGGAGTTTCCCAGGTGGGCTTGGAGTAGCCGCACTCGCGGAACAGGGAGATCTGGGCCTGGATCACCTTCTGCAGCTCCCGGTGTCCCGCCCAGATGCAGTCGAGGACCTTTTCCTCGGGGAGCTGGTTCGCCCCCGCCTCGACCATGACCACGGCTTCCTCGGTGCCGACGACGACCAGATCCAGTTCCGCCACGTCGCGCTGGCTGTTGGTCGGATTGAACACGACCTCGCCGTCGACGAGGCCGACGCGGACGGCGCCGACCGGATGGTAGAAGGGCACCTCGGAGAGCACCAGGGCAGTGGAAGCGCCGTTGATCGCCAGGATGTCGGGATCGTTCTCGCCGTCGGCCGAGAGCACGAGGCAGATGACCTGCGTCTCGCTCCGGTAGCCCGGAGGAAACAGCGGGCGGAGCGGCCGGTCGATCTGCCGCGAGGTGATGATCTCCTTCTCGGTGGGCCGGCCTTCACGCTTGAAGAAGCCGCCGGGAATCCGGCCGGCCGCGTAGGTGTACTCGCGGTAGTCGACGGTCAGCGGCAGGAAGTCGCGGGGCGTCGCGCTCTGCTGCATGCACACGGTGGAGAGCACCACGGTGTCGCCGAGCCGGATGAGCGCAGAGCCGTTGGCCTGCTTGGCGAGATGGCCGGACTCGAGGGCGATCGTGCCCTCGCCGACCTGGATCGAACGTTCTACTTTCATCTTTCGGGATTTCCTTTCGGATGCACGGGCGGCGGAACGGACTCCTGCCCACCCGGTGACGCCGGGTCGGTCGGGTGTGCGCCGCCTTCGGAATGTCGGAGGGTTACTTGCGGATACCGAGGCGGCCAATCAGCTCGCGGTAGCGATTGGCGTCCTGGCTCTTGAGGTAGTCGAGGAGACGGCGGCGCTGTCCCACCAGCCGGAGCAGTCCGCGCCGGCTGTGATGGTCCTTGACGTGTGTCTTGAAATGCTCCGTGAGCTCGTTGATGCGATGCGTCAGGAGCGCCACTTGGACGTCGGTCGACCCGGTGTCCGACTCGTGCACCCGGTAGTCCCGGATGATCGATTCCTTCACTTCCTTGGTCTGCGGCAACGCGTTGTCCTCCACACTCTCTCTCTTTCTTCTCTCGTTCTCTCTCTATCTATGTCCTTGCGAACTCTATCACATCGGAGCTCGGGCCGAACACGATCCGGGGCTGGACGACCCCCAGGCGACCGGCGGCGACCCTCTCGACGACCACTCCGACGGCGACCGCCTCGCCGCGCGGTCCGAGCAGTCGGAGCCAGTCTCCCTCCCGGGCGTCGACGCCCTGGAGCAGAGCGGTCTGGCCGTTGCGGACGCGGCGCTCCTGGCCGGTGTCGGCGACCGCGTCGCCGAACGGCAGGGGGATCTCGCCCAGGGGATACCAGGAACGTCCGAGTCCCTCTCCGCGCTCCAGCCGGGGAACGATCTGCTCGAGCTCGACGGCGTCGGCGATCTCGAACGGACCGACCGCGGTCCGGCGCAGGCTGGCCAGGTGCGCGCCGCAGCCGAGCCGCGCTCCGAGGTCGTGGGCCAGGGAGCGCGCGTACGTTCCCGAGGAGCACGAGACCCGGAACGGGAAGCGGTCGAGCTCGATCGGACCGAGCCGTCCGAACTCCCACACCGTGACCTCCTTGGTCGATTCGGGCACGGGGTCGCCGCGGCGCGCCATCTCGTAGAGCTTGACGCCCTGGACCTTGTGCGCGCTGTAGGCCGGGAGCGTCTGCTGGTAGGTGCCGACGAAGTGGAGCATGGCCCGGTCGACCGTCGACTCGTCGATTCCCGCGGCGGAGGCTTCGGAAACCACGCGTCCCGAGGCGTCGTAGGTGTCGGTCGCGACCCCGAGCCGGATCGTTCCCTCGTAGATCTTCGGGGCGTGGACCAGGAACCGCGTCAGTCGGGTGGCCTGACCGAGGGTCAGCAGCAGCAGACCCGTGGCGTCCGGATCCAACGTGCCGCAGTGCCCGATGCGCTTCTGACGCAAGAGCTTGCGCGCGCGTTGCACGATGTCGTGCGAGGTGCAGCCCGCCGGCTTGGCGACGACCAGCAACCCGTCAGCCGGCACCGGCGCGCTCCAACGCCCGCAGAAGGTCCTCGACCAGGGCGCTCCTCGCCGCGGCGAGCCGACCGGAGAAGCGGCAGCCGGCGGCATTGCGATGGCCGCCGCCGCCCCGCTCGCGCGCGACCGCCTCGACGTCGACGGCGCCCCGGCTGCGCAGCGAGACCTTCCACTCGTCGGCCTCGAGCTCGCGGAAGAGCGCGACGGCCTCGACGCCGGCGATCGAGCGCGGTACGTCGATCAGGCCCTCGGAGTCGCCGGGCGCCGCCCCCGCGCGCGCGAACATCGCGCGCTCGAGATGGACCGTGGCGACCTCGCCCCGGGCGCCGTGGCGCTCGAGCGTGGCCAACAGCTCGCCCAGGAGCCGAACCGAGCCCTCCGGCTGGCTTTCGTAGAGCCACTGCGACACGACCTCGACCTGCGCCCCGGACGCGACCAGCTTCCGGGCCGCCTCGAAGGCCGCCGGCGTGGCGTTGGAGAAGCGGAAGCCCCCGGTGTCGGTGACCAGCGCCAGGAGCAGGCAATTGGCCGCCGGAACGTCGACGGCGACGCCCAGCGCCTCGGCGAGCTGGGCGACCATCACGCCGACCGCCGGCGCTTCGGCGTCCACCCAGTTGACCTCGCCGTAGTGGGCGTTGCCCAGGTGATGGTCGACGTTGAGCAGGGGAAGCGACGAGAGGTGCGTTTCCAACCCCGTGCGGTCGAGAGTCGGGCACTCGAGGACGATCGCGGCGTCGAACGGCTGCGGGAATCCGTCGGGTGCCTCCGCGCCGACGCGCAGGGTGACGGCGCCGGGGAGCTGGAGGTAGATCGGGGGCACGGGATCGCGGTTCCAGACGGTCGCGCTCTTGCCCAGCGCCCGCAGGACGCGCGCCAGCCCCAGGCACGAGCCCAGCGCGTCGCCGTCCGGGTTGGCGTGGCTGGTGACGAGGAAGCGATGTCCCCGGCGGATCCGGGCGACCAGCCGCTCAGGCGTCATCGGACTCGTCCTCGAGGACGTGGTCGAGCAGATCGGAGATCCTCTGGCTGTGCTCGGCGCCGCGGTCGAGCGAGAAGTGCAGCTCGGGTGTCACCCGCAGAGAAAGGCGCCCGGCCAGCTCCCGGCGCAGAAAGCCGCGCGCGTGCACGAGCGCGCGGACGGCCTCCTCGCGCCCCTGCTCCTCGCCCAGGACCGAAACCCGGACGTCGGCGTGCTTGAGATCCGCCGAGACTTCGACCCGAGTGACGCTGGCCAGCGCCACTCGCGGATCGTTCATCTCGCGGCGCAGCAGCTCGGCGAGCTCGGCGCGGATGAGGTCGCCGATTCTCTGGGTCCGTTGGCTCATTCCCATTCCTCGATCTGCGGATTCCATCCGAGGATCATCGTCTGCGTCTCCGCCTCGGCGATCGACACCACCTGGTCGAGGAGCTTCTCGACCTCGTCCGCGTCACCCGAGACCACCGCGACGCCGATCTCGGCGCGCTGCCAGAGGTCCCGGCCTCCGGTCTCGGCGACCGAGATCCGGGCGCGGGCGTGGATCCGGTCGACCAGTCCCTTGACGACCCTGCGCTTCGACTTCAGGTCGCGGACGTGGGGAAGATGGAGCTCGAGGACGCCGAATCCGACGAACATGCCCTGGCCCCCCGGATGGAGCGGGCCGCGGGTCGCGTCAACTCAGGGTTGCCGCGACCTCCTCCTTGGCGAACGCTTCGATGACGTCACCGGGCTTGAGATCCTGGAAGCGTTCCAGGCCGATGCCGCAATCGAATCCGGAGCGCACCTCGGAAGCGTCGTCCTTGAAGCGCTTGAGCGAGGCGATCCGGCCCTCGTAGACCACCTTTCCGTCCCGGACCAGACGGACTCCGGCGGTGCGTGGGATGACGCCCTCGGTCACGTGGCAGCCCGCGATCGTGCCGATCTTGGGCACCTTGAAGGTCTCGCGCACCTCGGCCCGCCCTCTCTGGATCTCCTTGAACGTGGGGTCGAGCAGCCCGACCATCGCCTTCTTCAGGTCGTCGAGCAGCTCGTAGATCACCGTGTAGAGGCGCAGCTCCACCTGCTCCTTCTCGGCGAGCTCGACCGCGTTGCGCTCGGGGCGGACGTTGAAGCCCACGATCACGGCCTTCGACGCCGAGGCCAGCAGCACGTCGTTGGTGGAGATGGCGCCGACCGCGCTGTGGAGCACGGACACCTTGACGCGCGAGGTCGAGATCTTCTCGATGGCGTCGCGCAGCACCTCCACCGAGCCCTGGACGTCGGCCTTGAGCACGATCGGCAGGTCCTTGACCTCGCCCTGCTCGATGCGGCTGAACAGCGCCTCGAGCGAGACCTTGCCCACGGTCGGCGTCAGATCTCGGCGCCGCTGCTCCTGCTGCCGGTACTCGACGATGCCGCGCGCCTTCTGCTCGTCGTCGACGACCTGGTAGGTGTCGCCGGCCTCGGGAACGTCCTGGAAGCCCGTGACCTCCACCGCCGTCGCCGGGCCGGAGGCCTCGACGCGTTGGCCGCGGTCGTCGTTCATCGAGCGCACGCGGCCGAAGGTGGCGCCGGAGACGAAGACCTCCCCGACGCGCAGGGTGCCGTTCTGGACCAGGACGGTGGCGACGATGCCGCGGCCGGTCTCCTTGCGGGCCTCGAGAACCGCGCCTTGCGCCGGGCGGTCGGGGTTGCCCTTGAGCTCCAGCAGGTCCGCGGTGAGCAACACCATCTCGAGCAGCTCGTCGATGCCGGTCCCCTGGGCCGCCGAGACGGGGACGACGACCGTCTGGCCGCCCCAGTCCTCGGGCATCAAGCTGTTCTCCGTCAACTGCTGCTTGACCCGGTCGGGGTTGGCGTTGGGCTTGTCGATCTTGTTCAGCGCGACGACGATCGGGACCTTGGCCGCCCGCGCGTGGTTGATCGCCTCGAGCGTCTGGGGCATGACGCCGTCGTCGGCCGCGACGACCAGCACGACCACGTCGGTGACCTTGGCGCCGCGGGCGCGCATCAGGGTGAAGGCCTCGTGCCCGGGGGTGTCGAGGAAGACGATCTGGCGCTTCTTGACGTCGACGTGGTAGGCGCCGATGTGTTGGGTGATGCCGCCGTACTCGCCCTCGACGACCTTGGAGGAGCGGATCTTGTCGAGCAGGGACGTCTTGCCGTGGTCGACGTGGCCCATGATCGTGACCACGGGCGCGCGCGGCACGAGAGCGCCTCCCGTGTCCGCCTGCGACTCGGCGACCTCCTGCTCGGCCTCGATCTCCTCCTCGAAGGTCATCACCTTGGCTTCCAGTCCGAGCTGGGAGGCGAGCTCGACGCCCAGCTCCGGCTCGATCACGTGGTTGATGTTGGCCACGATGCCGCGGTCGAAGAGGACTTTGATCAGGTCGCGAACGCGGAGGCCGAGCTTCTCGGCGAACTCGCGCACGGTCATGCCCTCGGAGATGACGACCGGCCCCTCGTCGGCGGCGCGGGTGGAGTGGACGTCGCCCGCCGAGGGACCGCCCTCGGCGCGCTCCTCGCGCCGGCGACGCCGGGCCGAGCCGCCGGTGGGAACGACGGCCTGATCGACGACCTCCTCGATCTCCTCGAGCGAGCCGCGCAGCGCCCGCAGGTCCGTGCTCTCCTCCTGCGGCTGGAGGAGAGTCTTGCGGGTGGTCTTCTTGCCCTTCTTCTTGTCGGCGTCCGGACTCTCGGCGCGTCGGCCGTCGCCGCGGCCGGGGGCCGCGGGCGGCGGCGGGGACATGCCGGGACGGGCGGGCCGGCCGGGCAGCGGACGCCCGCGACCGGCGGGGGCGGGCCGGCCCAGTCCGGGCCGGGCCGGCCGGGCGGCACCGCCCGCACCACGCGCTCCGGGCCCGAAGCGGGACGGCGGTGGCGTCGGCCGGTAAGGCTCGGTCGGGCGGTGGATCAGGATCGCGCCGCGGCGCGGTGGCGTCGCTGGCGCAGGAGCCGGGGTCTTGGCCGGCGGCGCCGGGGGAGCGGCGGCCGCAGGCGTGGGCGCCGGCGCCGGAGGGGGCGCGCTGGGCTGGGCCGGGGCCGCCGGGGGCGCGGCGCTCTCGGCGGCCGGCCGGACCGGGGCGGCGGGCCGCTCCGTCTCGGGCGCCGGGGGAGCGCTGCGCTCCGGCGCCGTCGAGGGCAGGGTCAGGATGCGCGGCTCCACCGACTGGATGATCGCCCGCCGGCGCGAGGGCTTGAGCGGGTTGGGCGGCAGCCGGCGCGACGTCGCGCCCGCCCGGCTCGCCGCGGGTCCCCCGGGACGACTGGGCGGGGGAGCCGGCTCCGCGTCGTCCATGATCACTTCGCGCGGGGACGCGAGCTTCTTGCCCTGGAGGAGGGCCTGGAGCGCTTCCGTGTCGACGCCTTCGGAGCTCTCCACCCGCACTCCGATCGAGCGCAGCTTGAACACGAGATCCTGCTCTGGAATCCCGGTCATTCGCGCGAGGTCCTGGACCCGAATCTTCGCCATACCTGTGTCGCTCTCCTCGTTCTCTCTCGGGCTCGCCGGTGCCGCGCCTACGACGACGGATCCCCGGCGTCCGGAGGAGCTTCGCCTGCGGGCTCGCCGTCCGCCTCGGCGGATCCGGCGGCTTCGGCTTCCGCCTCGGCGGCCATCTGCTCGGCGGCCCGCGACTGCTCCTCGGACTCCTTGAAGGCCTTGGACAACGCGGCCAGGAAGTCGTCGTCCTGGAGCGCGGGCGCGACCTCCTCGATCGGGGCGGTCTCCTGCTCGGCCTCCATCTCCGCCTCGGCGTCCACGAGTCCGGCCTGCTCCGCGGCCCAGCTCACGATCGACTGGGCGGTCTTGGGACCGACGCCGTCGACCTTCTGAAGGTCTTCGGCGCTGGCGTCGACCAGATCCTGGAGCGTCGAGAATCCGGCCTCGTGGAGATCTCCAGCGGTCTTGTCGCCGACGCCGGGGACCGACGTCAGGTCGATCTCCTCGGTCATCGACATCGCCCGGCGCTCCTCCGTGTAGGCCGACTGGAGCATCCGCGCGAGGGCGTCGGCGACCTCGTCCTTGACGTCGCTCTCGGACTTGATGTCGATTTTGCATCCGATCAGCTCGGCGGCGAGGCGCACGTTCTGTCCGCGCTTGCCGATCGCCAGCGAGAGCTGCTCGTCCTCGACGATCACGTCGAGGTGCGGCTGGTCGCCCGTGTGGTGAACCGAGACGCGGGTGATCTTCGCCGGCGCCAGGGCGCTCTGCGCGAACGTCACCAGGTCCTCGGAGTACTCGATGATGTCGATCTTCTCGCCGCGCAGCTCGCGGATGATGGCCTGGACCCTCGAGCCCTTCATGCCGACGCAGGCGCCGACCGGGTCAACGTCGCGCTCGCGGCTGTAGACGGCCACCTTGGCGCGCTCGCCGGGGGCCCGGACCGCGGCCTTGATCACCACCGTGCTGTCGTAGATCTCCGGGACCTCCATCTCGAACAGCTTCACGAGCAGACGGGGATCGGTCCGCGAGAGCACGATCTGCGGCCCCTTGGGCTGCTTGTGGACGTCGACGATCACGGCGCGGATCCGCTCGCCCTGGCTCCACCGCTCGTGGCGGGACTGCTCGGAGCGGGGCACGATCGCTTCCGTGCGCCCCAGATCGACGATGATGTCGCCGCGCTCGAAGCGCTTCACCGTGCCGTTGACGACCTCGCCGACCCGGTCGATGAATTCGTTGTAGACCTTCTCCCGCTCGGCTTCGCGCACCCGCTGGTAGAGCACCTGCTTGGCGGACTGCGCGGCGATCCGGCCGAGACCGTCGGTGGAGATCGGGATCAGGATCTCTTCACCGACCTCGGCGTCGGCCTTGTGCTCGCGGGCCTCCTCGAGGGTCCACTCGGCGGCCGGATCCTCGACCTCCTCGACCACGTTCTTGACGATCCAGGCCTCGAACTTGCCGGTCTCCTCGTTCCAGTGCGCCCGGACGGGCTCCTTGATCCGGTGCTGCTTCTTGGCCGCCGAGGCCATGGCGTCCTCGAGCGCGGCCACCCAGCGCTCGTACTCGATCTCCTTCTCGCGCGCGACCTGCCGGAGAACCTCGCCGAGATTGATCTCTACTGCTTGTTGTGCCTGAGCCATAGCTCTTTGGACGACTCCTTCGACCTCCTCCCGCGGGGGAGGTCTCCACCGTCTAGATTTCGACGACCAGCCTCGCGAGCTGAACGTCGACCAGCCTGAGCCGGCGCGTCGGCGCCGACTCCGATTCCGCGAGCTCGATCTCGCCCCCGTCGGGACCCGGTCGATACGCGTCGAGCCGCGCCACCACGGTCGCCCGGCGACCCGAGGCGGGATCGACGAAGCGGACCCGCACCCTGCGCCCGGTGAACCGCTCGTAGTCACGCGGCCCGTAGAGCTGCCGGTCGAGCCCCGGAGAGCTCACCTCGAGCGTGTACCGTCCGGTGCCGAAGTCGGCCACGTCGAGCAACGCCGAAGCGTCCCTCGACACCGCCTCGCAATCTTCGAGGCGAACGCCGCCCGCCCGGTCGAGAAAGATCCGGAGCGTCCCGCCCACGAACCCGACGTGGAGCAGCTCGCAGCCGTGCGCTTCGGCGATGGCGGCCAGCTCCCCCTCGAGCTCCGGAGTCAGCCTGGTCCCCGCCATCCTTTCCTCGCCCCGCCCGCCCGAGACGAAAAAGGCGGGCAAACCCGCCCACCTCCCCGAACATCAGGCAGACTGTCGCCGTAAGTATAGGCTGGGCCGGGAAAAAATCAAGCCGAGCGGGGCCCCGCGCGCGATCGGCACCGCCACTTTGGCGCCCCCGAGAGCGACTCCTCCGTCGATCCCCGCAGGGATTCGCAACCCGCTGCGGGCACGCGGCTTGCTTCCCGTCCTCCACGATGATTCCGATTCCGGACAGAAAGGGAGACTCGAGAGCATGACATCCGGCCGCGCCCGTCAGACCCTGACCTTTTCCCTGCTCCTCGCCGCCGTCGTCTTCGGCGTGGTGATCGCCGGCGGTCTCGACTGGACCGCCCCCGGAGCGGCGGCCCCCGAACCGACCGCCTCGGCCACGCCCGTCGCGGCCTCGCCGTCGGTCACGGGCCCGACGTCCTACCTGCCGTCTTTCGCCGATCTGGCGGAGAAGGTCCTGCCCGCCGTGGTGTCGATCGACGCCCAGACCATCGAGAAGGATGACCCCCGGCGCCAGATGCAGGGCAACCCCTTCGAGTTCTTCTTCGGCCCGCAGGGACCGCAGCGCTCTCCGGGCGGCGACGACGGGCGGCCGCAGGAGTTCCGTTCCGACGCCGGCGGCAGCGGGTTCGTGATCTCGGCCGACGGCTACATCGTCACCAACAACCACGTCATCGAGGGCTCGACCAAGATCCGGGTGCGGCTCGACGACCGGCTCTACGACGCCGAGATCAAGGGCGCCGACCCGGCGACCGACCTCGCCCTGCTCAAGATCGACGCCGGCAAGAGCCTGCCCTACCTGCCGCTGGGCGACAGCGACAAGCTGCGCGTGGGCGACTACGTCATGGCGATCGGCAATCCTCTCCTGCTCGACCACACGGTGACCGTGGGCGTCGTCAGCGCCAAGGGGCGGTCGATCGGCCTGACCCAGGACGTCTCCTTCGAGAACTTCATCCAGACCGACGCGGCGATCAACCGGGGCAACTCCGGCGGCCCGCTGGTCAACCTGAGCGGGGAGGTCGTGGGGATCGCCACGGCGATGAACTGGGGCGCGGAGAACATCGGATTCGCGGTGCCCGTGTCGACGCTCAAGACGGTCCTTCCCCAGCTCAAGGAGAACGGCAAGGTCTCCCGCGGCTACCTGGGGATCAACATCCAGAACCTCGACTACGATCGCGCTCAGGCCTTCGGGCTCGACAACACCGACGGCGCGCTCGTGACCTCGGTCACCGACGAGTCGCCCGCGAAGTCGGCCGGGATCGAGCACGGCGACATCGTGGTCGCGGTGGACGGGCGCAAGGTCAAGTCCACGCGCGACCTGATCGACTACGTTTCCTCGCAGCCCCCGGGCAAGACCGTCCAGCTCGACCTGCTGCGCAACGGCAAGTCCCTGCAGCGGGGCGTCAAGCTGGGCGAGCGGGAGTCGACCGGGTCCGAGGAGACCGAGACGGGGCAGGAGCACGGCCACGGCCTGAGCTGGCTCGGGCTCGACTACCAGACCTTGACCCCGAACCTGCGCCAGAACTTCGGCCTGCCCTCGGACGTCTCGGGCGTGGTCGTCCGCCAGGTCGCGCCGACGAGCCCCCTCTACGACGAAGGGGTCGCCCCGGGTGACCTGATCACCGAGGTCAACGGCCACGCGGTGCGCGACTCGGACGCTTTCGAGAGCGCAGTGTCGTCGGCGGCCTCGGGCAGCTACCTGCGCTTCTACGTCCGCCGGTTCAACCCGCATTCGAACCGCTCCGAGGGAGCGGGCTTCTTCGCCATCGTCCGGGTGCCCTGAGCGGGCCTCCAACGGAGTCTCGACGGGCCGGTTCCGCACGCGGAGCCGGCCCGATTTCGTTTGCTAGGATCCCGCGGCCATGCCCCCGGCGCAGCGCGCATCCGTCCTGATCGTCGACGACGAGGCCTCGATCCGCGAGAGCCTACGCATGATCCTCGAGTTCGAGGGCTACCGCACGGAGGAGGCGACGACCGGGGTCGAGGCGCTGCGCATCGTTCGCGACCGTACTCCCGACGCCGTCCTGCTCGACATCCGGATGCCCGAGATGGACGGCCTGGAAGCGCTGAAGCTGATGCGCGAGCGGGGCTACGACATGCCGGTCGTGGTGCTCTCCGGCCACGCCGACGTGCCGACCGCGGTCGAGGCGACCAAGCGCGGTGCCTTCGACTTCTTCGAGAAGCCTCTCCAGCGCGAGAAGGTGCTGCTCTCGATCCGCAACGCGGTCGAGTCCTGGCGGTTGCGCAAGGAGAGCCGTCAGGCGGAGACCGCGGCCGCCGAGGGCAGCGAGCTGGTGGGTACCTCGGCCGCCCTGCGCAAGCTGCGCGAGACGATCGAGCTGGCCGCACCGGCCCCGGCGACGGTTCTGATCACGGGCGAGAGCGGGACGGGCAAGGAGCTGGTCGCGCGCTCGCTCCACGCGAGGTCGCCGCGCCGTTCCCAGCCCTTCGTCCAGGTCAACTGCGCGGCGATTCCGGAGGAGCTGATCGAATCGGAGCTGTTCGGACACGAGAAGGGGAGCTTCACCGGCGCGGTGCGCAAGCAGACCGGGAAGTTCGTG
The DNA here is from genome assembly GCA_963781755.1 of uncultured Acidobacteriota bacterium. GTDB lineage: Bacteria > Acidobacteriota > Thermoanaerobaculia > Multivoradales > JAGPDF01 > JACTMI01. Next base: position 52,752 of record CAWAGZ010000006.1, on the reverse strand, counting down.
GCCGCGGACGGCGGCACGATCTTCCTCGACGAAGTCGGCGACATGTCGGCCCGGACCCAGGCCAAGGTCCTGCGCGTCCTGGAGTCCGGGGACGTCGAGCCGGTCGGCGCCGAGAAGACGATCCAGGTCGACGTCCGGGTCGTCGCGGCGACCAACAAGGACCTCGAGGAGGAGATCCGTTCGGGCCGCTTCCGCGAGGACCTCTTCTACCGGCTCAACGTGCTCCCGATCCGGACGGCGCCGCTGCGCGAGCGCATCGAGGACGTCGAGGTCCTGGTCGAGTACTTCGCCCGGCGCTTCTCCGAGAGCGCGAACTACCGGCGGCGCGAGTTCTCTCCCGAGGCCATGGCGCTGCTCCAGAAGCAGCCCTGGAAGGGCAACGTGCGCGAGCTGCGCAACCTGGTCGAGCGACTCCTGATCCTGTCGCCGGGCGAGACGATCGGCGAGCCGGACGTCGCGGCCATGGTCGGAGGCGGGCGGGGAGATCTGGCGCAGGCCTTCCACGGCATCCGCACGCTGCGCGAGTTCCGCGACCGGGCGGAGAAGCTGTTCCTGCTCCAGAAGCTCGAGGAGCACGACTGGAACGTGACCCAGACGGCGCTCGCCATCGACACGCCGCGGAGCAACCTCTACAAGAAGATGGACCAGTACGAGATCCGGCGCAAGGACGCCGGAGACGATGACGGGTGAGGCGCTGGAGCGGGTGCTGGAGTCGAGCGGTGCGCTGCTGCGCGGCCACTTCCTGCTCTCCTCGGGTCTGCACTCCCCGGGCTACGTCCAGTGCGCCCTGCTGCTCGCCGAGCCCCGCCGGGCCCGCGAGGTGGGGGGCGAGCTCGCCTCCGGGCTCAGGACGCGGAGCTTGGAGGTCGATTCCGTCCTGTCGCCGGCGCTGGGCGGGGTGATCATCGGCCACGAGGTCGCGGCGGCGCTCGGGACGCCGTTCCGTTTCGCCGAGCGGGAGGGGGGAGGCCTGCGGCTCCGGCGCGGGTTCTCGCTGCGCGCGGGGGAGCGGGTCGTCGTGGTCGAGGACGTCGTCACCACCGGCAGGTCGACGCTCGAGACCGCGGCGCTCGCCGAGGCCGCGGGAGCCCGGGTCGTCGCGATCGCCTCGATCATCGACCGCAGCGGCGGCCGCCACGGCTTCCGGGTGCCCTACGTCTCGCTGCTCGCCTTGGACCTGCCGGCCTGGGACCCCTCGGAGTGTCCGCTCTGCCGCGACGGCGGGCCGCCGGCCGTCAAGCCGGGGAGCCGTCCCGGCGCCGCGACGGCGATCCCGCTCAGCCGCTGATCACCGACTTGCGGCCGAGCTGCTTGCGCTGCAGCCGGTCGATGGCCGCGCGCAGGGCGTCGAGGCGGCCGACGCGTGCCGCCGCCCCGGCTTCGACGGCGATCGTCCAGACGTTGTCGGCGCCGTCGTAGACCTCGAGCGACCAGCGCCCCGCCTTCGGATCCCACCGTCCGGAGGCTCCGGGCTGGATCCCCCAGCCGGAGGGCAGGAGTCCACGGGTCTCGGTGTCGATGTAGGAGAGCGGCGGGGCTGGGGTCTCGGCCATGTGCGGATCTTGACCCATCCGGAGCCGTCCGCCAAGTCCCGTGGCCGCGGCGCCGGAGGCGGCCGACCGGCGGAGGCGCGAACTTCGTGGATCCGGCGCCGGGTGCCCCTGAGGCCGGCTTCCGGAGCGCCGCCGGCCGCTGGTACGATGCGGCGGATGCCGCGGGCCGCGGCGCCCGTCCGGGATTCAGAGAGGGAACATGGAGATCGAACTCACCGAAGAGCAGACGCTGCTCCGCGACACCGTCCGGCGCTTCGCCGAGCAGGAGGTCGCGCCGCGAGCCAAGGAGATCGACGCCTCGGGCGAGTTCCCGCTCGAGTTCTATCGCAAGGCCGGCGAGCTGGGACTGGCCGGGGTGTACGTGCCGGAGGAGTACGGCGGCGCGGGGATGGACACGGTGGCCTACTGCGTGGCGATCGAGGAGATCTCGAGGGTCTGCGCGTCCAGCGGCGTCATCCTGTCGGTCAACAACTCGCTGGTCTGCGACCCGCTGTTGAAGTTCGGCAACGAGGAGCAGAAGCGCGATTTCCTGGCCCCGCTGGCGTCGGGCGCGCAGCTCGGTTGCTTCGCCCTGACCGAGCCCGAAGCCGGGAGCGACGCCGGCGCCTTGCGCACGACGGCGCGGCGGGACGGGGACGACTACGTCCTCGACGGCGACAAGGTGTTCATCACCAACGGCACCCACGCCGACCTGGCGATCGTCTTCGCGACGGTCGATCCGGCGCGCAAGCACCGCGGGATCACGGCCTTCGTGGTTCCCTGCGACGCGCCCGGCTTCTCCCGCGGGCAGCACGAGTACAAGCTCGGCGTGCAGGCCTCGGGCACGACCCAGCTCTTCTTCGACGGCGTCCGCGTGCCGGCGGCCCATCGTCTCGGCGAGGAGGGGGAGGGCTTCAAGATCGCGATGTCGGCCCTCGACGGCGGACGGGTGGGCATCGCCGCGCAGGCGGTCGGGATCGCCCAGGGTGCGTTCGAGGCGGCGCTGGCCTACGCTCGCGAGCGGCGCCAGTTCGGCCGTCCGATCTCCGAGTTCCAGGCCATCCAGTTCTATCTCGCGGACATGGCGATGGAAATCGACGCCGCGCGTCTCCTGGTCTTCAAGGCGGCGTGGGCGAAGGAGAAGCAGAAGCGGTTCAGCCTCGAAGCGGCGCAGGCCAAGCTCTTCGCCTCGGAGGTGGCCCAGAAGGTGACCAACCACGCGCTCCAGATCCACGGAGGCTACGGCTACACGCGCGAGTACGACGTCGAGCGCTTCTTCCGCGACGCCCGCATCACCGAGATCTACGAGGGCACCAGCGAGATCCAGAAGCTGGTGATCTCCGACTGGATCCTCAAAGAAGCCTGACCCACCGGAGCCGGCGCGCCCGCCCGGAGCCCGGCCGAACGGCGACATGACCATCGACTTCGAGCTCGACGAAGAGCAGCGGCTGCTGCGCGACGAGGTCCGGCGCTTCGCCGAGGAACGGATCCTGCCCGGCACCGCGGCGCGCGACCGGAACCACGAGTTTCCCGCCGACCTGGTGCGGGAGCTGGGCGAGTTGGGACTGCTCGGCATGCTGGTGCCCGAGGAGCTCGGGGGGGCGGGGATGGACCCGGTCACCTACTGCGTGGTGATCGAGGAGATCTCTCGCGCGTGCCCGTCGATCGGCGTCACGCTCTCGGTCACCAACTCGGTCTGCTGCTGGCCGATCGTCCGCTTCGGCTCGCCCGAGCTGCAACGGCGCGTGCTGCCGGATCTCGCGGGCGGCGGGGCGCTCGGCGGCTTCTGCCTCACCGAGGCCGAGTCGGGGAGCGACGCAGCGTCGATGCGGACCCGTGCCCGCCGCGTCGGCGATTCCTGGGTGATCGACGGGTCCAAGGCCTGGATCACGAACGCCGGACCCGGGCGCTGCTTCGTCACCTTCGCCAAGACGGATCCGGAGCGGGGAAGCCACGGCATCAGCGCCTTCGTCGTGCCCTCGGACGCCCCGGGGTTCTCGGTCGGAGCGCCGGAGGAGAAGCTGGGACTCCGGGCCTCCCGCACCGCGCCGGTGCACTTCGACGGCTGCCGGATCCCCGCCGACCACCTGCTCGGCGAGGTCGGCCAGGGCTTTCGCATCGCCTTGGCGACCCTCGACCACTCCCGCCTGGGCATCGCCGCCCAGTCGGTCGGAATCCACCGCCGGGCGCTCGAGCTGGCCCTGGCCTACGCCCGCGAGCGGATCCAGTTCGGCGTCCCGATCGCCGAGCACCAGGCGATCCAGTTCAAACTGGCCCGGATGGCCACCGAGCTCGAGGCGGCCCGCGCCCTGACCTGGTTCGCGGCTTCCCGCGCGAGTGACCGCGCCGGCGGCCGCCTGGCCGCCGAGGCCAAGGCCTACGCCTCCGAAGCGGCCAACCGGGCGTGCTGGGAGTCGCTCCAGATCCACGGCGGCAACGGCTTCTGCGAGGACTACGAGGTCGCCCGCCTCTACCGCGACGTCCGCGTCACTACGATCTACGAGGGGACGAGCGAGATGCAGCGGCTGGTCGTCGCCCGCCACCTCCTCGCGTCGTGAGCGGAGCCGCGCCCGAGCGGACGCCGCCGCGCGTCCTCGGCATCGTCCTCAACTTCAACGGTCGCGAGCTCACGCTGCGCACGCTGGCCAGCCTCGCCGCGCTGGACTATCCGGCGCTCGAGCTGCTCGTCGTCGACAACGGCTCGACCGACGGCTCCGACGCCGCGATCGCCGAGCGATTTCCCGCCGTGCGCCGACTTCGGACGGAGGTGAACCTGGGCATCTCGGGCGGCCTGAACCTGGGCTTCCGGGCCGGTCTGGCCGAGGGCTTCGACTACCTCGTGCCGATGAACAACGACATCGAGGTCGCGCCGGACCTGATCTCGGAGCTGGTCTCGGTGGCCGAGGCGAGGCCGCGGGCCGCGTGCGTCGGGCCCAAGTGCTACTACTTCTTCGGCGACCGCAACCGGTTGTGGTCGGCGGGCGGAAAGCTGCGCTTCCGCGAGGCGGTGACCTCGGAGCGCGGGATGGGGCAGCCGGATCACGGCCAGTTCGACCGCGACGAGGAGGTCGGGTACGTCAACGGAGCCCTGATGCTGATCCGGGCCGAGGCCCTGAGGTCGGTGGGGCTCTGGGATCCCGTCTACCAGGTGTCGGTCGAGGACGCGGACTGGTGCCGGCGCGCCCGCGACGCGGGCTGGGAGTGCTGGTACGCCCACCGCGCCCGGCTCTGGCACATGGTCTCTCCGACCACCGGCGGCTACACGGCCGCGCGGACCTACCGGACCGGGCGGTCGACGGCGATCTTCGTCCGCCGGTTCGCCGGGATCGGGGGCTGGGCCCGTTGGCTGCTCTGGACCCTGGCGGCCTTCCCGGCCGCGCTCGTGCGCGAGGCTCCGCGGCGCAACGCCGGGGCCGTCCTGGCCAAGTACCGGGGCCTGTGGGACGGCCTCCACGTTCCCTTGTCGTCGCCGCCGGCGGCCCCCGACGACCGGGGGCCGATCGGACGCAAGTGACCGTGTCGGCTATACTTCGACCTTCGGTCCCCGGTGGGGCCGGCCGAGACCCCGAGCACCCCCATGACCGTTCGTGATCCGACCCGCACCGCTGCGCCGACGAACCCGGCAAGCGGAGGAGCCTCGACGCTGCGCGAGGAGATCGAGCGCCGCGCCCGGACCGCCCGCGAGCGTTGGGAGCAAGCCCGGGCGAAGTCCGAAGCGGCCCGGCCCGCCTGGAAGGGCGACTTCACCACGGTCTCGGGGATGGAAGTGCCCCTGCTGGTGACGCCGGAGCAGACCAGCGGGATCGACCCGGTCGCGGAGATCGGAATCCCGGGCGAGTTCCCCTACGTCCGCGGCATCCATCCGACCGGCTACCGCGGCAAGCTCTGGACGATGCGGCAGTTCGCCGGGTTCGGCAGCGCCCGGGACACGAACCGGCGCTTCCAGTACCTGCTGTCGCAGGGCCAGACCGGGCTGTCGGTGGCGTTCCACCTGCCGACGCTCTACGGCTACGACTCGGACCACCCGATGGCCGCCGGCGAGGTCGGCAAGTGCGGCGTCGCCATCGACTCGCTGGCGGACATGGAGGGCCTCTTCGAGGGGATCCCGCTGGGCGAGGTCACGACCTCGATGACGATCAACTCGACCGCGCCGATCCTGTTCGCGATGTACCTGGCGGTGGCCGAGAAGCAGGGCGTCGACCTGGAGCGGAGCGTCTCGGGCACCCTGCAGAACGACATCCTCAAGGAGTACATCGCCCAGAAGGAGTACATTTTCCCGCCCCGGCCGTCGATGCGCCTGATCACCGATCAGTTCGCCTTCGCCGCCGAGAGCGTGCCGCGCTGGAACACGATCTCGATCTCGGGCTACCACATCCGCGAAGCCGGCTCGACCGCGCTCCAGGAGCTCGCCTTCACGTTGCGGGACGGGATGGAGTACGTCGAGTACGGCGTCCGGGCCGGCCTGCCCGTGGATCTGTTCGCGCCCCGGCTGTCCTTCTTCTTCAACAGTCACAACGACTTCTTCGAGGAGATCGCGAAGTTCCGGGCGGCGCGCAAGATCTGGGCGACGGCCATGCGCGACCGTTTCGGGGCGCGCGACCCCCGCTCCTGGATGCTGCGTTTCCACACCCAGACCGCGGGCTGCTCGCTGACCGCGCAGCAGCCGATCAACAACGTCGTGCGCACCACGGTCCAGGCGCTGGCGGCGGTTCTCGGGGGAACCCAGTCGCTGCACACCAACGCCCTCGACGAGACGCTCGCTCTGCCGACCGAGGAGACCGCCCGGATCGCGCTGCGGACCCAGCAGATCCTGGCCCACGAGTCGGGCGTCATCAACACCGTCGATCCGCTGGGCGGCAGCTGGTTCGTCGAGGAGATGACGCGGCGAATGATCGACGGCGCCGAGGACTACGTGCGCCGGATCGACGAGCTCGGGGGCATGGTGGAGGCGGTCGAGGCGGGATTCCCGCAGCGCGAGCTCATGGACGCCGCCTTCGCCTATCAGCGGGCGGTGGAGAAGAAGGAGAAGCTCATCGTGGGAGTCAACTCCTTCGAGCTCGAGCAGGAGGCACCCATCGAGACCCTCTATATCGACGACGACATGGCCGACAGGCAGATCGCGGATCTCGACGCGGTGCGCTCGCGGCGCGACGCCGGAGCGGTGGCGCGAACGCTCGACGCGCTGCGCCGGGGCGCCGCGGGCGAGGCGAACACGATGCCGCTGATCCTGGACTGCGTGAAGTGCTACTGCACCGTGGGCGAGATCTCGGACGCCCTGCGCGAGGTCTTCGGCACCTGGGAAGAGCCGGCGGTCTTCTGAGCTGAAGATGGCCGACCTCGTTCAAGCCGTTCGCGGCCTCCTGGCCTACACGATCTGGGCCGACCGCCAGATCCTCCAGGCCCTGGCGGAGCTCCCGGAGGAGGACCTCACGCGCGAGACGGGCACGAGCTTCGGCTCGGTCCTCGGGACCATGGCCCACGTCCTGGGCTCCGAGCAGCTCTGGTTGTCGCGCTTCCTCGGGGTCCCGCTCCAGCACCTTCCGGGCATCGAGGATTTCTCCACCTACGAGGCTCTGCGCTCCAGCTTCGAGGACTTCTGGCCGCAGCTCGAGGTCTTCCTCGCGTCGCTGACCCTGGAGCAGCTCGACTCGGAGTTCTCGTGGACCAACACCCGGGGCGAGACCCACGACGCCGTGCTGCGTCAGCTCCTGCTCCACGTGGTGAATCACTCGACCTACCACCGCGGGCAGGTCGTGGCTCAGCTGCGCCAGCTGGGGCGCCGACCGCCGTCCACCGATCTCGCGTACTGGTCCGGGTCGGTCTGAGACGGTCGCGCGGATCCTGGTAGGATCGTCCGGATGAGCCAGCGCATTCGCCGCATCCTGATCGCCAAGCCGGGCCTCGACGGACACGATCGGGGCGCCAAGGTCGTGGCGCGGGCGCTGCGCGACGCCGGCTTCGAGGTCATCTACACGGGCCTGCGGCAGACGCCGGATCAGATCGCCGCGGCCGCGGTGCAGGAGGACGTCGACGCGGTGGGCCTGTCGATCCTCTCCGGCGCGCACAACCGCCTCCTGCCCGAGGTCACCGAGCGGCTGCGCGCGGCGGGCGCGGCGGAGATCCTGGTCTTCGCGGGGGGGATCATCCCGGATCGCGACATCCCGACGCTCAAGGCGGCGGGGGTCGACGAGATCTTCCTTCCCGGCACTCCGACGGGTCAGATCGTGAACTACCTGAACCGGCGCCTGAGCGCCGCCTGAGGCGAACGATGTCGAGAACGATCCTGCTGGCGGACGACAGCGTCACCATCCAGAAGGTGGTGGAGCTGACGTTCCTCGACGAGGATTTCCGGGTGGTCGCGGTGGGTGACGGCGCCGACGCGATCCGGCAACTTCCGGAGGTCGCTCCGGACCTGGTCATCGCCGACGTCCACATGCCGGGAGCGGACGGCTACCAGGTCGCCGAGGCGGTCCACCAGCAGCGGCCGGGAACGCCGGTGCTGCTCCTGGTCGGAACCTTCGAAGTCTTCGACGCCGAGCGGGCGTCGGGAGCGGGGGCCGCCGGGCACCTCAAGAAGCCCTTCGACTCCCAGGACCTTCTGCGCCAGGTCAAGGAGCTCCTCGCCGGCGTCGGAAGCGCCCCCGCCGAGACGCCGCCGCCGGATCCCATGGCGACCGTCTCGGCGGCCGCCGTGCCGCTGCCCGCTCCTGCAGTGGCGCCGGAACCGACCTTCCAACCGCCTCCCGATCTCGAGCCGGCGCCGCCGGCCGCGCCAGCGCCCCCCCCGACTCGCGCCACGCCGGCGGCTCCGGCGGCGGTGGCCGGGAACGGCGGCGGCGAGCTGTCGGAGGCGGAGGTCGAGAGGATCGCTCGCCGGGTCGCGGAGCTGATCGGCGAGAAGATCCTCAAGGACGTGGCCTGGGAGGTCGTCCCCGACCTCGCGGAAGTCCTGCTCAAGGCCCGGATCCGCGAGCTGGAAGCCTCGGTAGAGTAGGTACCGTCTCCCGTCGCGTCCGCCGGGGCGGCCCCCGCGGGCGCCCGGGGACCCCGCCGTGACGGAGAGCCGGATGAAATCCCGCTTCGACCCCCAGGAGTTCGAGCCCCGCTGGCAGGCGGAGTGGTCCCGGCGCGGCTGGTTCCGCGTCGTGCCCGGGTCCGGCGAGCCGTATTGCCTGATGATCCCGCCGCCCAACGTCACCGGGAAGCTGCACATGGGGCACGCCCTGCAGTCCACCCTCCAGGACCTGCTGGTGCGCTGGCGCCGCATGCAGGGCCGGGCGGCGCTCTGGCTCCCCGGGACCGATCACGCCGGCATCGCCACGCAGCTGATGGTGGAGCGCGAGCTCGCCGCCGAGGGGACGTCGCGCATCGAGATCGGGCGCGAGCGCTTCCTCGAGCGGATGTGGAGCTGGAAGGAGAGGTACCACGGCAACATCCGCCGTCAGCTCGACCTCATGGGCGCCTCCTGCGATTGGAGCCGGGAGAGGTTCACGCTCGACGAGGGATTGTCCCGAGCGGTCCGCGAGGCGTTCGTGCGTCTGCACCGCGAGGGCAGGATCTACCGCGGCGAGTACATCGTGAACTGGTCGACCGGGCTCGACACCGCGATCTCCGACCTCGAAGTCGAGATGCGCGAGGTCCCGGACAAGCTCTGGCACGTCGCCTACGCGGTCGAGGGCGGCGGCGAGAAGGTCGTGGTGGCCACGACCCGCCCCGAGACCCTGCTCGGAGACACCGGGCTCGCGTTCCACCCCGAGGACGAGCGCTACCGCCACCTCCTCGGCTCTCGCGCCCGGGTCCCGGTCGCCGGCCGGTGGATCCCGTTCGTCGCCGACGCGGTGGTCGAGCGGGAATTCGGCAGCGGCCTGGTCAAGGTCACTCCGTTCCACGATCCCGCGGATTTCGAGATCGGCAGGCGCCACGGCCTGCCCGGCATCGCGGTGATCGACCGCCACGGCCGGATGACCGCCGCGGCCGGGGAGGACTTCGCCGGGCTGACCGTCGACGAGGCGCGTGCGAAGCTGCTCGACCGGCTGCGCGCCGAGGGCGCGCTGGTCCGCGAGGAGGACTACGTCCACAACGTCGGGTTCTGCCAGCGGAGTGGGACGCGGGTCCAGCCGCTGGTCTCGACGCAGTGGTTCTGCGACGTTTCGGAGATGGCGCAGCGCGCGCTGGCGGCCTGGCAGGACGGCCGGCTCGAGCTCGTCCCCGACTCGTGGGGAAAGACCTGGGAGCACTGGCTGTCGAACATCCGGCCGTGGTGCATCTCGCGGCAGTTGTGGTGGGGACACCAGATCCCGGCCTGGTACGACGGGGAGGGCCGCTGCTTCGTGGCGCACGACCGCGCCGAGGCGGAGCGGCTCGCCGGCACGGATCGCCTGACCCGGGACGAGGACGTCCTCGACACCTGGTTCTCGTCGGCGCTGTGGCCGTTCTCGACTCTCGGCTGGCCCGAGGAGACGGAGGACCTGCGGGTCTTCTATCCCACCAGCGTGCTGGTGACCGGTTTCGACATCCTCTTCTTCTGGGTTGCCCGCATGGTGATGGCCGGGCTGCACTTCACCGACGAGGTCCCCTTCGCGCGCGTCCACCTGACCGGCCTGGTGCGCGACGCGGAGGGCCAGAAGATGTCGAAGACGAAGGGCAACGTCCTCGACCCCGAAGAGCTCGTCGGGCGCTTCGGCGCCGACGCGATGCGCTTCACCCTGGCCCAGCTCGACGCGCCCGGACGTGACATCCCGCTCGACGCGGAGCGGATGGCGGGCTACCGCGCCTTCGGCAACAAGATCTGGAACGCCGCCCGCTTCGTCCTCGGTCGCGCGCCCGAGGGCCGGGTCCGGGCGCGGATCGACCCGGGCGGCCTCGAGCTGCCGGAACGCTGGATCCTGGAGCGTACGTCCGCGACCGCCGCCCGGGTGGACGAGGCGCTCGAGGCGTTCCGGTTCGACCTCGCCTGCCATCACCTCTACCAGTTCTTCTGGAGCGACTTCTGCGACTGGTACATCGAGATGGCCAAGCCCGGGCTGGAGGCCGACTCGGCGCGCCCCGGCGTGGCCGACGTCCTGGTCACCGTGCTCGATCGCGCGCTCCGCCTCCTGCACCCGGTCATGCCGCATCTCACGGAAGAGCTCTGGCAGCGCCTGCCCGGACACGAGGAGATCCACCCGGACACGATCTGTCTGGCTCCGTACCCCGAACCGGATCCGGACTGGAGCCTGACCGAAGCCGAGACGGAGCGCATGGATCTGCTGCGCGACGTCGTTGCGCAGGTGAGAAACGAGAGGGCCGAGCGGAAGCTTCCGCCTCGAAGCCAAGCGAGACTCTCCATCGATGGGAAGGAATCCGGGGCGAGCCGCGCGGCCGCAGCATTCCTCGAAGGCAAGGCCCAGGGTCCCCTTCTATGGAGCCTTGCGAACGTGGCGGACGGTCCGATCGGAAGTGACTTCGGAACGGTTTCGAAGCACGTCGTTCGCGGAGTTTCGATCTCGATCGCGTTCGAGAGCCGGGCGGCGCGCGGTACGGACGGCGCCGAGATGGAGCGGCTGCTCGCCGAGCTGGCCGAGGTCGAGGCGCAGCTCGAGCGGGTCCGGGCGCGGCTGGCCCACCCCGGATTCACCGGCAAGGCGCCGCCGGCGGTCGTGGACGGAGCCCGGCGGCAACTCGAGGAGCTCGAGCAGCGACGCGACCGGATCGCGACCTCGGTCGCGGCGAACGGACCGTGAGCCCGAAGCGACGTCCGCCGTCCACCGCTCGGACCGGACCCGCGCCGGACTGGCCGGGGCGGTTGGCCGCGCAGGTCTCGCTCGTCACCCTCGACCGCGTGGACTCCACCCAGCGCCTGGCGCGGACGCTCCTGGACCGCCACTTCCGCGAGGACGAGGAGCCTCGCGCCTTCGCGGTCGTGGCGCGCGAGCAGGTCGCCGGCCGGGGCCGGCGCGGCCGCTCGTGGGAGAGCGCCGAGGGGCGCGGGGTGTGGGCGAGCCTGGTCACGCCGACGCGTCAGGAGTCGCTGCCCCTGCTGCCCGTTCAGGTCTCGGTGGCACTGGCCGAGCTCGTCAACCGGATCCTGGACGGCGCCTGCCGGCTGAAGTGGCCGAACGACCTCGTCGTCGGCCGCCGCAAGCTGGGTGGACTGCTGGTGGACGCGGTCGGGCGCCGCGAGGGCGAGTTCTGGGCGATCGTCGGCATCGGCCTGAACCACGGGCACGCCGCGGACGAGCTGCCTCATCCCGCCGCCGTCTCGCTCCGGGAGGCCGCCGGCTCCCGCTCGGTCCCCGACCTCGCCAGCTTCACGATCAGCACCCTGGAAGCGGTCTGGACCGGGCTCCACGCCGAGCGTCGCGACTGGATTCCGAGCTACCGCGAGCTCTCGGCGCACGCGCGCGGCGACGCGCTCGCCTGCGAGCTCGAGGAGGGGAGGGTCGAAGGCCGCTTCGTCGAGTTCGATGATCGGGGCTTTCTGGTCCTCGACACCGGCGAAGGGCGCCGGACCATCCGGTCCGGGGAGGTGTTCGAATGGTGAAGGGCAAGCGAGCCCAACGGGAATCCGGACTCCTGCTGGTCGTCGACGCCGGCAACACCAACATCGTCTTCGGCGTCTGGCGCGGCGACGTCCTGGTCGAGAGCTTCCGCCTGACGACCGACCCGGAACGCACGGCGGACGAGTACGGCGCCCTCCTGCTGACGCTCTTCCAGAGGGCCGGCCTCGAACCGGGGGAGGTCGGCGGCATCACGATCTCGTCGGTCGTGCCGCCGCTCAATCCGACGCTCGGGCATCTGGGCCGGGAGTACTTCGGCCATCGCCCGCTGTTCGTCGAGCCCGGCGTGCGGACCGGCCTGCCGATCCGCTACGACAACCCGGCGGAGGTCGGCGCCGACCGCATCGTCAACTCGCTCGCGGCGCGCGAGCTGTACGGATCCCCGGTGGTCGTGGTGGATTTCGGCACCGCGACCACGTTCGACATCGTCAACGCGCGCGGCGAGTACGTCGGAGGCATCATCGCTCCCGGCGTCCTGATCGCCGCCGAGGCGCTCTTCGCCCACGCCTCTCGGCTCTACCGGATCGACGTCCAGCCCCCCGAGCGGCTGATCGGGAGCAACACCGGCGCGGCGATGCAGGCGGGGATCTACTATGGCTATGTCGGCCTGGTGGACGGCATCCTCGAGCGGCTCCGGGTCGAGCTCCCGGGCCTGGCCGAGGTGGTTGCCACCGGCGGCCAGGCCGAGCTCATCGCGTCGGGCTCCCGCCACATCGGCCGCACGGAGCCGCTGCTGACCCTGATCGGACTGAAGCGCATCCATGAGCTCAACCGCGGAGGATGAGGGCAGGTCGGCCGAGGATCAGGCCTACTTCCGGGTCCTCGAAGAGCGTTTCCTCGCCCTGCGCGGCCAGGCGACGCTGCTCTCGGCCGACGACTGGGCGACCGCCCGGGAATGGCGGCGCCTGGGCATCCCGGCCGACCTCGTCGTGCGGGTGATGGAGACCCTGTTCCAGCGCCAGCGCGAGCGCCGGAGCAAGCGCGGGATCTCGAGCCTCCGCTACTTCCGTGCCGCAGTGGAGGCCACGTGGTCCGAACACCTCGAGCTCGGAGCGGGTGGCCATCGCGCCGTCGCGGATCCGGGACCGACGGTGGCCGAACGCCTCGCCGCTCTCGCCCGGGCCCTTCCCGCCGACCTGCCCGGGCTCGTACCGCTGCGCGCCCGCCTGCAGCAGCTCGAGGGCGGGTTCGAGGAGGTCGAGTCCGCGCTCGGACGCATCGACCGCCAAATCCTGGCCGGGCTGCGCGACGGACTCGCTCCGGCGGAGCGGGCCGAGATCGACGCCCGGGTGGACCGGGCTCTGGCGGCCGCGCTGGCGGCGGCCCCTCCGGAGCAGGTGGCGCAGGCGCGGGAGAGCCTGGCCGGCCGGGCACTGCGCGAGCGGTTCCGTCTCCCCTTGCTGTCCTTGTTCGCTCCGGCGGCTCTGGGGCCGGCCGAAGAGTAGAGCGCAAGATCTCCCGGGCGCCCGCCGTCTCGGTGGAGGGTGGAAGCGCCCAGAGCGTCCGCCCTCCTCGCGGCGTCCCTGTTCGCGGGCGGGGTGGCCTTCGAGCTGCTCGCGTCCCGGCCGGCCGGGGTCGGCCCTGCGGTCGCGCTCGTCGCCCTCGGCTTCGCCCCGGGGCGGGCCTGGGGTCGATGGCTGGCCGCTCTGGCGGCCGGTCTGCTGCTGGGCGCCGTCGGGCGGGTCCGGGGACCGGTGCCCGACCCGTCGCGCACCGTCGAGGTGCTCGGCACCGTCTGCAGTCCCTGGCGTTCGGGCAGCTGGGGTCCCACGGCCCAGCTGTGCGTCGAGCGGGTGCGCCAGGGGTGCACGGTCCGACGCGGCGGCGCGCCCCTCGGGCTCTTGCTGGCGCGCGGAGTGCGCGAGCCGCCGTTCGGGAGCCGGGTCCGAGTCCGGGGCGTCCTGCGGCGAGCGCCGGGCTACGACAACGAAGTCCGGATCGGGCCCGGACGCTGGCGGATCCGGGTCAAGTCCGAGCTCCTGTTGGAGCGCGTCCGCGGACCGGGACCCATCGACGCGCTCTCCGACCGCGTGCGGCAGCGGGTTCGCTCGGTCTTCGAGAGTCACGGGCGCCGGCGGCATCCGGGCACGGCCCTCGCCCGGGCCCTGCTGCTCGGCGAGGCGGGCGCTCTGCCCGAAGCGTGGCGCAGGGCGCTGCGCCGGTGCGGTCTCGCCCACCTGGTCGCCGTGTCCGGCCTTCACGTCTCTCTGGTCGCCGGGATGGCGGCGCTGCTCGGGTCCTTCCTGTCGCGCGGCGCACGGACGGTCGGATCCGCCGCGGCAGTCTCCGCCTACGTCCTCCTGGTCGGTCCGGCGCCGGGGATCCTCCGCGCTTCCCTGATGTCGCTCTTCGCCCTCGGGGGACTGCTTGCCGGGCGCGCGCCGATCGCCCGTCGCGGACTCGCTCTCACTCTCGTGGCGCTCCTGGTCCTCGCGCCGGAGCGACTGCTGGAACCCGGTTTCGAGCTCTCGTTCGCGGCCGCCGCCGGGCTGCTGGGGTGGGCGCCGCGCTGGGCGGAGAAGCTGGCGGAGCGCCTGCCCCGGCCGGTGGCGCTGGCCTCGGCGGCGACGCTCGCGGCGCAGACGGCCACCTTGCCGATCGCGGCCGCCGTCTTCGGCGGCTTCCCGTTCGCCGCGCCGCTGTTCAATCTCGTGGCCGTACCCTGGGCGGCGCTGGCGCTCGGCGCGTCGTGGCTCTGGCTGCTGGGGGCGCTCGTCGCCCCGGCGGCCTGGGCGAACCGGGCGCTGACGATCCTCGATCTCGTCGCGACGCCGGTGCGCGCGCTGGCGGCCCTGCCGCCGACGGTCCCGGTGACCTGGCCGTGGCCGGGGGGCGCAGCGGCGGGTCTCCTCGCTGCCGGGTGGCTCGCCGCGGTCGTCGAGGGCGGTCCCTGGCGCCGGGCGGCGTGGTGGGTGGCCCTCGTGGTCGTCGCCGGCGGACACGGCGGGCCGCCGCCGGGAGCGACCTTCGAGGCGGTCTTCGTCGACGTCGGGCAGGGCGACGCCGCCATCCTCCGCCATCGCGGAACGACCATCGTCGTGGACGGTGGGGGACGCCGCGGCTTCGACGTCGGCGGGCGGGTGCTGCGTCCGCTGCTCGCCCGCCGCGGGGTCTTCGCCGTTTCGGCGGTGGTCGTCAGCCACACCGACACCGACCACTGCCTCGGCCTCGTGGATCTCGCCGCCGCGACGCCGGTGGAGCAGGTCTGGGCCCCGGCGGCGATCGCCGACTCGCAGTGCGTGCGGCAGCTCGCGGCAGGGTCGCTCCGGGGTCTCACCCGTCGGCTGGTCCGCGGCGACCGGTTCACCGCCGGCGGCTTCGACTTCCGCGTCCTGCACCCGGGACCGGAGCGCGCGGGCCGCTCGGACAACTCGGAGTCGCTGGTCCTCCGGGTCGAGGCGCTCGGCAAGCGGCTCCTGTTCACCGGCGACCTGGACTCGGCGGGAGAGTCCCGCGTGCTCGGGAGCGAGCGTCAGGAGCTGGCCGCGGCGGTGCTCAAGGTCGGGCACCACGGGTCGGCGAGCTCGTCGGGCATGCCGTTCCTGGCGGCCGTGGGCCCCCGCCTGGCCGTGGTTTCGGCGGGGGTGGACAATCCCTACGGTCATCCGTCGGAGCTCGTCCTGTCCCGCCTCCGGCGGTTGGGAGTCCACGTGCTGCGGACCGACCGCGACGGCGAGATCGACCTCGTCTGGGGCCGCACCGGCCCCTGGCGGATCTCGTTGCCCGGATCGCCCCGTTCCACGAGTCGGTCCGGCCGGTAGACTGCCCGTGTGGGGCGGGTTCTCGCGATCGTCGGAGCCACCGCGGTGGGGAAGTCGGCGCTGGCGCTGGCGGTCGCGGAGCGGGTCGGGGCCGAGATCGTCAGCGCCGACGCCCTGCAGGTCTATCGCGGACTCGACATCGGCACCGCCAAGCCGGACCGCCGCGAGCTGGAGCGCGTTCCACACCACCTCGTGGACATCCTCGAGCCGCACGAGAGCTTCTCGGCGGGCCGGTTCGCGCGCCTGGCCCGGCGCGCCATCGAGGAGATCCACGGGCGGGGTCGACCCGCGATCGTGGTCGGAGGCAGCGGCCTCTACCTGCGGGCTCTGTTTCGCGGCATGGCGCCGCTGCCCGAAGCCGATCCCGCGACCCGGGAGCGGCTCGCCGGGCGCCTGAGGGAGGAAGGCCTGGGAGCGCTGCGCGAGGAGCTCGAGCGCCTCGACCCGGCGACGGCGGTTCGGCTGGCTCCAGGGGACACCCAGCGGACGCTCCGCGCCCTCGAGGTCGTGCTGTCGAGCGGGCGCCCGCTCTCCTCCTGGCTGGCCGACGCCCCGTCCCGCGCCGACGCGCTGCCCGGCGTGCGGCGTGTCGGATTGACGCTTCCGAGGAGCGTTCTATACGATGTCATCCGGTCGCGGATCGCCTCGATGACGGACCGCGGCTGGCTCGAAGAGGTGCGGGGACTGATCTCCCGCGGAGTCGATCCGGGGGCGCCTGCGTTCCAGGCGATCGGGTACGCGCAGTGGCTCGGCCACCTGGCCGGCGAGTACGACTTCGAGGAGGCGACCCGGCGGATCGTCGTGGCGACGTGCCGCTACGCGAAACGCCAGGAGACGTGGTTCCGGCGCGAGCCCGACGTCGAGTGGCACGACGCCCGGAACGGTCCGTCCCTCGCGTCGCAATGGGCTGCAGAGCTCGAGATCTGAGGCGGGGAGCGGGATGAACAAGCCGAACATCAACATCCAGGACGGGTTTCTGTTCCAGTGCCTCAAGGACGGTCGGCCGGTGTCCGTCGAGATGATCGCCGGCAAGCGGCTGGACGGGAGAATCCGGCGTTTCGATCGCTTCGCGGTCGTCCTCGAGGCCGAGGGTCGCGAGGTCCTCGTCTACAAGCACGCCATCGCCCTCATCGCTCCGGCCCCCGTCGAGGGCTAGATCGCACCCGGATGACCGGCCGGGGGTCGATCCGTAGCTTCGGTTGCGTGGGCCTGCTACTGCTCCTGGCGGGCGGGTGCAGCCAGGCTCCGCCTCCCGGCTCGACGCGGCGTGCGGTCGAAGAAGAACTGCGTCCGTTCCTGCCCTCTCCGGCGGATCTGCTCGGCGCGAGCTCCGGCGGCGTGGCGGACCAGCTCCACGCCCGGCTTCTCGCCGGCGAGGATCCCGCCGCCATCCAACTCGAGATCGGTCGCTCGCTGGCGCCGGGCGGCGCCGCCGACCTCCTGGGCGCGGAAGCGCGTCTCGTCGGCGGCGACGGAGCGGGCGCGTTTCAGGAGCTTCAACGCCTTCCCGAAGAGGTGAGGAGCCGGCCCGAGCTGCGCTTGCTGGAGGCCCGGGCGCGGGAGATGGCGGGCGATCTGGTGGAATCGTACTCGCTCTACCGCGCGCTGTCGGGCTCCTATCCGGTCGCCGCCGAGCGCGCCGGCCGTCTCGAACGGCCGGCTCTGGACGAGTGCCGCGAGCGCATCCGGGCGGCGGTCGCCCGCGGGCGCGTGGACGACGCCCGGCGGGACCTCGCCCGGCTCGAGGCCTGGCGGCCCGGCGACGTCCAGACCCTCCGGGCCCGGCTCGAGGTCGCGGCCGCGGCGGGCGACGCCGCGGGCGAGCTCGCCGCGCTGCGCTCGCTCGACGCCGGTCGCGTCCTCGACGCGGACGGGATCCTTCGCCTTTCCGAGCTGGAGCTGGACGTGGGCGACGCGGGGCGGGGTCTGAGTCGGCTCCAGGCCCTCGCCGCCGAACGGCCGGACGACCCCGCGGTGCTCGAGGCGCTCGACCGCGCGCGATTCCGCTGGCGCCTCGCCCACGCACCGCGACCGGTCCAGGATGCGGCGGGCCAGGCGCAGCTGACCCGCGCCGATCTGGCCCGGCTGATCTACTGGCTGGTCCCGGGAGTGCGGGCGGATCGGGGCGGTGTGGCGCGTATCGCTTCGGACATCGTCGGCCATCCGGCCCAGGACGAGGTCGTGCGTGTCGTGAACCTGGGAGTGATGCGCGTGGACGAGACGCTGCACCTCTTCCAGCCCGACCGACCCGTGCGCAGGACCGAGGCGCTGGCCGCGATCCTGCGCTCGACGAGCGTCGGCGGGCCCGTTCCGGCGTGCGCCGGGGCGGCGGCGGGGCCGTCGCCGGGACGGGAGAGCGTCTGCCAGGCTGCCGCGACGTGCGGCTTGATTCCGAGCGCGGCCGACTGCCTGCCGGGCGGCGGCGTCGGCGGCAGGGAGGTGCTCGACTGGATCCGCCGCTCCCTCCGGCTGTCGGGAAGCGATTCCGGAGGCCGGGCACCGTGACCTTCAATCTCCCGAACCTGCTGTCTCTGTTCCGCATGGCGCTGGTACCCGTGTTCGTCGTCACGATCCTCGACGGCAACGTCCACCGCGCGCTCTGGGTCTTCGCCATCGCGGGCGTGACCGACGGGCTGGACGGCGCGATCGCCCGGATCTGGAAGCAGCAGACGGTGCTCGGGGCGTACCTCGACCCCGCCGCCGACAAGCTCCTCCTGGTCAGCGCCTACGTGATGCTGGCGATCCCCAACCTCCACGCGGGAGCGGTCATCCCGGTGTGGGTGAGCGCGCTGGTCATCGCGCGCGACATCGTCATCGTCGTCGTCGCGCTGTTGCTCTACCTGGCCTCGGGCGTCACCCGGTTCCCGCCCAGCCCGCTGAGCAAGGTCAACACCGGAACCCAGGTCGCGGTCGTGCTGCTGGTCCTGCTCTCGGGCCTGTACGAGCAGCTCGAAACGGCCGCGCTGGTCGGGGCCTACGCCGTCGCGGTGCTCACGGTCGCCTCGGGGATCGACTACGTCATCCGGGCGAACCGGCGCGCGGGAGAGCGGGCGTGAAGCTGCGCAAGCCCGAACCGGCGCTGGTCCGGCTGCTCTTCTTCGTCCTCTGTTTCGTCGGCGTCGTGGCGCTGCTCGTCTTCGCCGGCAGGATCCTCCTGCCTCTGATCGCGGGCCTGGCCGTCGCCTACCTTCTCGATCCGGCGGTGACCTGGTTCGAGAGGAAGGGGCGTTCCCGAGCCTTCGGCACGGTGATCATCTCGATCGCAGTGCTGCTCGCGACGGCGGCGTTCCTGTTCGTCGTGGTGCCCGCCATCGGCGAGCAGATCACCCAGCTTCGCCACCGGCTGCCGCAGTACGAGCGTCAGGTCGAAGCGCGCGTGGTGCCCTGGCTCGGTCGGATCAGGAACGCGTATCCGGATCAGTTCGACCTGGTCCAGTCGAAGGCGGCGGAGACGATTCGCGAGAAGTGGCCCGAGATGCTGCGCTCGACCGTGGGGTGGCTGGGAGGGATCTTCTCGAGCGTCCTCGGGTTCTTCCTCTTCCTCCTCGACCTGATCTTCGTCCCGGTCTTCGCCTTCTACCTGCTGGTCGACTTCCCGAAGCTCAAGCGCGGGATCCGCAGCCTCATCCCGCTGCCCTACCGGGAGATTTCGCTGGCTCGCCTCGGCGAGGTCGACGACGCCGTCTCGAGCTTCCTGCGCGGCCAGCTCACGATCGCCCTGATCCTGGCGGCGATCAACGGCATCGGCCTCACCGCGCTCGGCGTTCCGCTCGGACTCCTGTTGGGCATCGTCGCGGGTCTGGCGAACATGATCCCGTACATGGCTCTGGTCGTCGGCCTCGCGCCCGCGATGCTGCTGTGTTGGGTCGAGTCGCAGAGCCTGCCCCGCCTGATCGGGGTCGTCGCGCTGTTCAGCGCCGCGCAACTGCTCGAGGGAACCATCCTGTCGCCGAGGATCCTGTCGAAGAGCGTCAACCTCCACCCGGTCTGGGTCCTGCTCGCGATCATCGTCGGCGGGCGCCTCTTCGGTCTGCTGGGAATGGTGCTCGCCGTACCGGCCGCCGCTGCGATTCACGTCTTCGTCCGCCATTGGCTCGAGAGCTATCGCGGC
Organism: uncultured Acidobacteriota bacterium; assembly: GCA_963781755.1. Classification (GTDB taxonomy): domain Bacteria; phylum Acidobacteriota; class Thermoanaerobaculia; order Multivoradales; family JAGPDF01; genus JACTMI01. The sequence continues at coordinate 32,810 of CAWAGZ010000006.1, read as the reverse complement.
TCGAGCTTCTACCGCGGAGCCGCCGCCGCGGGCGAGAGTCCGCCCGCGGGCGGGGAGCCCGGTTCCTGAGATGTCGTTCGTCCATCTCCATCTCCACAGCCAGTACAGCCTTCTCGACGGCGCCAACCGGCTCGACGACCTGATCGCGGCGGCGCAGGCGGCCGGCATGCCGGCGCTGGCGCTGACCGACCACGGCAACCTGTTCGGTGCGATCGAGTTCCACGACCGCGCGCGGCGCGCCGGCATCCGCCCGATCCTCGGCATCGAGGCCTACGTGGCGCAGGGCAGCATGACCGATCGCGACCCGCAGCGCTCGTCGAGCAATCACCTCGTGCTGCTCGCCCGCGACGAGGCCGGCTGGCGCAACCTGATCAAGCTCTCGACCCGGGCCTACCTCGACGGCTTCTACTACAAGCCGCGGATCGACCACGAGCTGTTGCGCCGGCACTCCGAGGGCCTGATCGGGCTGTCCGCCTGCCTCAAGGGCGAGATCAACGAACGCATCCTCTCGCGCCGCCAGGAGGAAGCGGAGCAGACCGCCCGGACCTACCGCGAGATCCTCGGCGAGGGGAACTTCTATCTCGAGCTCCAGGATCACGGAATCCCGGAGCAGAAGGCCGCCAACGAGGTGCTGCGTCGGATGTCGAAGCGTCTCGACATTCCCCTGGTCGCCACCAACGACTGTCACTATCTCCGGCGCGAGGACGCCTTCGCCCACGAAGTCCTGCTCTGCATCGGCACGCAGTCGACACTCGCCGATCCCGACCGACTCAAGTACGCCACGCACGAGTTCTACCTCAAGGGCGAGGAGGAGATGGCGGCGATCTTCCCCGGCGACGCCACGGCGCTGGAGAACACGCTGGCCATCGCGGAACGGTGCGACGTCACGATCGGGGAGGGCAGCTTCCACCTGCCGGAGTTCCCGGTCCCGTCCGGACAGACGGTCGATTCGTACTTCGAGTCGGTGGTCCGCGAGGGCCTGGACCGGCGCCTGGAGGAGCTGCGGCGCCGGGACCCGCGAATCCTCGAGCGGCGACCGCCGGAGGTCTACCTCGAGCGGCTTCGGTACGAGGCGGAGGTGATCCGGCGCATGGGCTTCTCCGGCTACTTCCTGATCGTCTGGGACTTCATCCGCAACGCCCGCGAGAACGGCATCCCGGTGGGCCCGGGCCGGGGATCGGCCGCCGGGTCCCTGGTCTCGTACGCGCTGAGGATCACGGACATCGACCCCTTGGAGTACGACCTCCTGTTCGAGCGTTTCCTCAATCCCGAGCGCGTCTCGATGCCGGACATCGACACCGACATCTGCCAGCGCCGGCGCGGCGAGGTCCTGCAGTACGTCGCCGAGAAGTACGGCCGCGACCATGTGTCGCAGATCATCACCTTCGGGACGCTCGCCGCGAAAGGCGTTCTGCGCGACGTGGGCCGGGTCATGGGGCTGCCCTACGCCGCGGTCGACCGGGTGGCCAAGCTCCTGCCGGAGATGGAGAAGTCGCTGGGCGAGGCCTCCCGGACCGTCGACAGCCTGGCCGACGAGATGGAGCGGGACCCGACGATCCGCGAGGTCGTCGAGATCGGGAGCCGTCTCGAGGGCTTGACCCGTCACGCATCGGTCCACGCCGCGGGCGTCGTCATCGCTCCGGTCCCGATCGAGGAGCTGGTACCGCTCTACAAGACGAGCAAGGACGAGGTCGTCACCCAGTGGGACATGAAGGGTGTCGAGCGCCTGGGACTCCTCAAGATGGACTTCCTGGGCTTGAAGACCGTGACGGTGGTCGACGACACGCTCCGGATCCTGCGCCATCTCGGGGTCGACCTCGATCTCGACACGGTGCCGCTCGACGACGCCGAGACCTTCCGGATCTTCTCCGAAGGCCGGACGAGCGGCATCTTCCAGTTCGAGTCGAGCGGCATGCGCGACATGCTCAAGCGCGCGCAGCCGTCGCGTTTCGAGGACCTGGCGGCCTTCAACGCGCTCTATCGGCCCGGGGCGCTCTCCGTCGGCATGGTGGACGAGTTCATCGCGCGCAAGCTGGGGCGCAAGAAGGTCACCTACCTGCTGCCCGAGACCGAACCGATCCTGCGCGAGACGTACGGCGTCATCGCCTACCAGGAGCAGGTGATGCAGATCGCGGTGGCGGTCGCCGGCTTCACGATGGGCGAAGCGGACGTCCTGCGCAAGGCCATGGGCAAGAAGAAAGCCGAGGTCATGGCCGAACAGAAGGAGAAGTTCCTCGGCGGGGCGGAGGGCAAGGGGTTCCCGCGGCGCAAGGCCGAGGAGCTGTGGAACTACATCGAGCCGTTCGCCGGCTACGGCTTCAACAAGAGCCACAGCGTGGCCTACGCCATGCTCGCGTACAAGACGGCCTACCTCAAGGCCCACCATCCGGTCGCCTTCATGGCGGCGATGCTGACCTCGGAGATCGCCTCGACCGACGACGTCGTCAAGTACGTTGCGGAGTGCCGCGAGATGGGGATCCCCATCCTGCCTCCGGACGTCAACGCCAGCGAGTGGGCCTTCAGCGTCGACGGAGAAGCCATCCGGTTCGGGCTCGGCGGCGTCAAGGGGCTGGGCGAGACCGCGGCCGAGGCCCTGCTCGAGACGCGACGCCGGATCGGTGGCTTCGATTCCTTCGCCCGGCTCGTCTCCGAGGTGGATGCGCGGTCGGTCAACCAGAAGGTGTTCGAGACGCTGGTCAAGTCTGGAGCGTGCGACGGCTTCGGCGAGCACCGCGCCGCGCTCCTGGCCGCGCTCGACAAGCTCGTCGACTGGGCGCAACGGCGCCGGCGGGAGGAAGAGGCTGGCCAGTCGAGGCTGTTCGGGGGCACGGTCGCGGACACCGCTCCCCGGATCGACGCCGCCCTTCCGGCGTGGCCCGAAGCCGACCGGCTGCGGGCCGAAAAGGAGGCGCTGGGTTTCTTCCTCACCGGGAACCCGCTGGCACGTTTCGAGGCGCGGCTCGAGGCCCTGACCAGCCACACGACACGGAGTCTGCGCGAGGGCTTCCAGGGCTCCGCCACGGTCGGCGGCCTGGTCACCCGGGTCAAGCGCGTCAAGATCAAGAGCGGACCCAACGCGGGCAAGGTCATGGGGCGCTTCGTGCTCGAGGACCTCACGGGCGGACTCAACGTCACGCTCTTCGTCGACGCATTGAGGAAGTTCGACCCGCTGCTGGTGGAGGACGCCGCGGTCCTGGTCCGCGGCACCGTTCGCGAACGGGGCGGAGAGGTCGAGCTCACGGCCGAGGACGTCGAGCCGCTCGAGCAGGCCGCGACGCGCCTGGTGACGGGGGTCCGGGTCGCGATCGGCAAGGAGATGCCGCAGCGCACCCTGCTGCGGCTCCGGGACGTGATCGCGGAGCACCCGGGCGACGCTCCCGTGACCTTCCTCGTCCGCCTCGGCGACGAGCGCGCGGTCGAGGTCGCGCCGGAGGGGAAGTACCGCGTCGCCTACTCCTCCGAGCTGGTCGCCGAGATCGAGGCGCTGCTCGGCAGCGGCAGCGTCGAGCGCCTGGGCCTCTGAAGCCGGCGAGCCGGAAGTACAATCGAGCCGTGCCGCGCGCCGACGCCAGCTCCCTTCGGATGTCCGATCTGCTCGATGGCGTCCCGGCGGACCTTGGCGCCCGGGTCGAAGCCGTCCGGGCCCTGGCGGACGGGCTGGGCGCCCCGGTCTGGTGGGCCGGCGGAGGCGTCCGCGACCTCATTCTGGGACGCCGGCCGACCGACCTGGACCTCGTCCTGGAGGGGCGGCGGCCGGCCGGGAAGCTCGCAGCGGGGCTGGCGCGCAAGCTCGGCGGGACTCTGATCCGCCACGCCCGCTTCGGCACCTTCACCCTGCGACTCGGCGACGGGTCCCAGCTCGACGTCGCCATGGCGCGACGGGAGATCTACGACCGGCCGGGGGCGTTGCCACGGGTCGAGCCCGGCGAGCTGGCCCGCGACCTCGAGCGTCGCGACTTCACCGTCAACGCCCTCGCGCTGCGCCTGGCGCCGGTTCCGGTCGAGCTGGTCGACCCCTGCGGCGGCCGGGCCGATCTCGCGGCCGGCCGTCTGCGGACCCTTCACCCGGGTTCCTTCCGCGACGACGCCACCCGGATCCTGCGCGGGCTGCGCTTCGAGCTGCGCTTGGGCTTCCGGCTCGACCCGGCGACCGAGGCCGACGCGCGGGCAGCGCTCGCCGCGGGCCACCTCGACGGCATCTCCGGGCCGCGCCTCCGGCGCGAGCTCGACAAGCTGCTCGGCGACCCGGCGACGGCGGGTGCCGCGCTCCGGCGCTCGATCGACCTCGGCCTGCCACGGGCGCTCGACGACGGTCTGGAGGCGTGCGGCGACTCCGCCGCACGCCTCGACGCGGCGTTGCGCGAGGCGACCGGGCTGCCCTGGCGTCCGGCCGGTCTGGACCCGCCGCGGACGGCGCTGCTCGCGCTTCTGGCGCTCGTCCTGGAGGCGCCCGCCGAGACCCGGAGACGCCTCTCCGACCGCCTGCGCCTGCCGGCTGCCGAAGCCGCGGTGCTGACCCGGGGACCGGAGCGGCTCGAGGCGGCCCGCAGCCGGCTCGCGGCGGTGCCACGGCCGCCCGTGGCCCACGAGGTCGCCGCCGCGCTGCGCCCCCTGTCCGCAGAGGAGCTCGCCCTGCTTGCCGCTTCGGGCCCGACGTGGCGCGGATTCGTCGAGCGGGACCTCTCGGACCTGCGCCCGGTGCGGCTGCGGGTGACGGGGTCCGACTTGCGTGCGGCGGGAGTCCCCGCGGGACCCGCGATCGGGCGCGCTCTCGAGCTGACGCTGGAAGCGCGCCTCGACGGTGAGCTGGCGCCCGACGACGAGCTGGACTTCGCGCTGCGCGCCTGCTCCCGGGAGGGAGGCCGTTGAGCTGCGGAGCTTCCGCACGCGTTTTCGCGGCGTTGCTCGGGCTGTTCGCGCCCCTGGCATCGTGGGCGTCCGACCCGACGAACAGCGTGGTCCCGGAGGATCCCCGGTCGCGCGTCGTCGTACGCGAGGACTGCACGAGCTCGATCGGGCACCGCGACGTGACGCTGTTCGCCAACGGCACCGTGCGGCTCCGGGAGGGGAGCGCCGGCCAGGAGAAGATGACCCTCGGCGAGGCGACTCCGAGCGAGGTCGAGGCGTTCGTTCGCCGTCTCGGCGAGCCCGACCTGAGCGAGACGTCGCCCTCCGAAGAGGCGCCCGGCGGCGCCTGGGTCGAGAGCTGCATCCTGCTCCTGGATCTGCCCAGCCGTTCCGAGAGGACCTTTCGGTACGGCAGATACTCGTCGCACAGTCTGGCGCTCCAGAACATCCTGCGCGTCGTCCGCGACATCGAGGCTCAGGCGACGGCCTCGGCCCGCGCCAACGACCTGCCCCCCGGCTACGTGCCGCGCGAGGGAGACGTCCTGGAGCGGACCGACGGAGTGCCGTTCGAGGTGATCTCCTTCACCGCCGACGGCAAGGGGGTGGAGCTGTCGTCCCCCGAGCAGCCGCTCACCGTCTACGTCCTGCGCGACGACCTGCGCCGCGTCTTCGTCCACCTGGTGAGTCGGCGGGAGGCCCCCTGAGCGAGCGGGGGGGGATCCGGGTCGAGGCCGGAGAGCTCAAGGGGCGGACGCTGGCGGCTCCGCGAGGCATCCGACCCACTTCCGGACGGCTCCGGGGCGCGCTGTTCTCGATCTGGAGCGAACGCGTGGCCGGCGCCCGCTTCCTGGACCTGTTCGCCGGCAGCGGCGCCGTCGGGATCGAGGCGATCAGCCGCGGCGCGCTCGAGGCGGTGCTGGTCGAATCCGGCCGCGCCGCGCTGACCGCGCTGCGCAAGAACGTGCGGCTCACGGGACCGGCGGCACGGATCGTGGGCGAGGCCGTGCCCGGTGCCCTGGACTCGCTCGCGGCGAGGCAGGAGCGCTTCGATCTGGTGTTCGCCGATCCGCCTTACGCCTGGACGATCACGGGAGAGCTGCTGGAAGCGGTGCGGCGGGTCGTCCGCCGGGAAGGGGAGCTCGCGCTGGAGCACTCGCGACGGACTCCGCCGCCCGCCGAGGCCGCGGGATGGGTGCGCAAGCAGGTGCGCCGCTACGGCGAGTCGGCGATCTCGTTCTACGCACCGACCGCGTGAAGGAGCGATCCGCTCACCACTGCCAGTGGTTCCCGCCCTCGCCGTTCTCGAACCAGTTGGTGTCGGGGTCGCCGCCGCCGAACCACTTCTGGATCACGACCTTTCCCGTTGCCGGGAAGGCGATGCGGACCTCGAGATAGTTGCCCCGGGTGTCGGCGATCCGGAAAGCACCCGCGATCTCCGCCGAGCCGTCGGACAGGAAGATCGGACCCGGATAGGGATCGGTCGGGTCGGTGTCCCAGACGTCGATCGCCTTGGCGCCCTCGATCGCCTCCGTCGGTGCCCGGAGGGCGACTCCGGTGGGCAGGTGGTAGGAGCCGCCCCTGGGAAGCGGGTTCCAGGTCGGTGGCAACGGGCTGTCGGGGGACTCGTCGACGACCAGTTGGAAGGTCCCGTTGCCCTCGTAGCGAACGGCGCTTACCCGGTTCTTGAGGTCGCCGTTGACGCCCCCCTTCTTGATCGCCTCGAGTCGGGCGACCTGCATCAGGGTCGCGATCTCCCGGGCGGAGTTGACCAGCCTCGTCCGATTCAGGGTATTGAGGAAAGCCGGGATGCCCCACAGCGCGAGAAGGCCGATGACGGCGAGCACGACGAGCAGCTCGACGAGGCTGAAACCCGCCTGGATCCGGGGTTGTCCACCCGTTCTCCGTTCCATGACCGTCTCCTTCCGTTGCTCGAATTCTACACCCGGGGCGGATCGGAGGCGTTCGGGGGGATCTCCGAGGCGAGGAAGAAGGCCAGCTCCTCGAGCTGGATGCGCAAATCCACGTTCTTGACCCGGCAGCCCTCGATCGGCGCCAGCGTCACCGGCGCGAAGTTCAGGACGCCGACGATTCCGGCCTCCGCGATCGCCCGGTAAGCCGCGGGCGCGCCCGTGCCCGGCACGGCGAGGATCGCGATCCGCGCTCCCGAGCCGGCGACGACCGATCGCAGCTCGTTCATCGCGTGGACCCGCGTCGATCCGACCTGGCGACCGATCTTCGCCGCGTCGGTGTCGAACCCGGCCACGACTTCGAAGCTGCCCGTGTTGAACGCCGGAAACCGCGCCAGCGCGGTGCCGAGGTTGCCCATGCCGACGATCAGGAGGCGGTGCCTGTGGTCGAGCTGGAGCAGGGTCGAGAGGTGGCGGGCCAGGCGCGAGACGTCGTAGCCCATCCCGCGAACGCCGAACTCGCCGAACTGTGCCAGGTCCTTCCGGATCTGAGTCGGCGAGAGGTGGAACCGTCGCGCGAGCTGCTGGGAGGAGATCCGGGTCACGCCCTGCTCCTCGAGAAGATGCAGCGAACGCAGGTAGACGGAGAGACGGTTCACGGTCAGCGGCGAGACCGCGTCCGGATGCAGCGGCCGCGACGCGCGGCGCGCGCCGGAGCCGCGACCCTGGCCCGGGCGAGACTGCGATGGCGGCAATCCGACGGCCCCCTCGGTCCGCGCTCAGCCCGACGGCAGGGAGGTCACCGCCCAACCCAGGAGGAGCGACGGCCAGATCCCCAGCAGCAGGCTCCCGCCCGCGGCCGCGACCGCCGCGAGCCGCCCGCCGAAGTCCGGCACGACGCCGTCGGGGGCGGCGACCTCCGGCTTCATGTAGAGGGTGTAGACGACCCGGAGATAGACCACGATGCCGATCAGGCTCGAGAGGACGCCGACCACGGCGACGCCGATCCTCTGGTGCTGGATGGCGTGGACGAAGACCAGGTACTTGCCGATGAATCCCGCGGTCGGAGGAATTCCGCCGAGGGAGATCATGCACACGGTGAGGCAGATCCCGAGCAACGGAAAGCGGTAGCCCCAGCCGGACAGGGTGCTGATCGGGTGCTGTTGCTCGTCGCGAGGGAAGAGCATCGCGGCGATGACGAAAGCGCCCGCGTTCATCAGGGCGTAGGCGACCAGGTAGACGAGCATCGGGCGCCAGGAGTCGGCTCCCGGAGACGCGAGCGGGATCATCAAGTAGCCCATGTGGGCGACGCCCGAGTAGGCGAGCATGCGCTTGAAGTCGCGCTGCACCAGGGCGAAGAGATTGCCCACGAGCATGGACACGATGGCGAACAGGGCGAAGAGGTCGGGCCAGCGCCCGCCGATGGGAGAGGCCGCCACGGTGGTGACGATGCGGACCAGGATCACGGCGCTGGCGACCTTCGGCGCCACCGACAGGAAGGCGACGAAAGGCGTCGGCGCTCCCTGGTAGACGTCCGGCGCCCAGGCGTGGAACGGGACCAGGCTGAGCTTGAACGCGAAGCCGCAGGCGACGAGCAGGAACCCGATCAACAGGAGTCCGGGGGAGCCCGTGCCGGCGGCGACCGCCGACGAGATGGCGTCGATGCGGGTGCTCCCGGTCTCTCCGAACAGCAGCGCGATGCCGTAGAGGACGAAGGAGCTGACGAAGGCGCCCATCAGGAAGTACTTGAGCCCGGCCTCGGCGGAGACCGCCGAGCGCCGGTGGTAGGCGGCCAGGCCGTAGAGCGCGACGGAGAACAGCTCGAGCGCCAGGAACACCGTCAGCAGCTCCGTGGCGCGGACCAGGAGCAGCAACCCGGCGACGCACCAGAGCATGAGGGCGAAGTACTCGCCGGCGAGGAGCCGCAGCCGCTCGAGGTAGCCGGGAGCGGAGAGCAGGCCGAGGCCGGCGGCGATCAGGATCGCCATCGAGAAGGCGCGGGTCAGGGGCGTCGCCTCGACCAGGCCGTGGAACGCGGTGCCCGTCGCCTGCGCCCCGAGCAGCCAGGCGGCGGCCAGCGTCGCGAGAAGGGAGAGCACGCCGAAGCTGCGCCGCAGACCGGGTGCGAAGGCCTCGAGCAGCAGGATCAGGGTCGCCGCGGCGGTGAGCAGGAGCTCGGGCGCCAGACCCGCGACGTCGTTCCAGGGGACGGCGAAGGTCAGATTCATGGCTGGACCTCGCTCCCCGATTCGGCCGTCGCGGCCAGGAAGCTGCGGCCCGCGGCGCTCGCATCCCGTGGCGCAGCGAGTGTCGGTTGCTGGGCCGGAGGCGCCTCCAGGCGAGCCTTGAAATCGGTCAGCACGGCCTCGAGCGCCGGCCGGCTCGGCTCGAGGAAGGTCCTGGGCGCGACGCCGATCCAGAGCATGAAGAGGCAGAGCGGCACGAGCGCCAGCACCTCGCGCAGGTCGAGGTCCCGCAGGCCCCGGTTCTCCTCCTTCGTGATCGGGCCCCAGAGAGTCTTCTGGATCATCTTGAGCAGATAGACCGCCGCCAGCACGACGCCGAACGCCGCGATCGCCGCCAACATCCGCAGACCGGCCTTCCAGGTGCCGAGCAGGATCAGGAACTCGCCGACGAAGCCGTTGAGCGCCGGCAGCCCGACCGAGGCCAGGGCCGTGAAGACGAGGAACGTCGCGTACCAAGGCACGACCTTGGCGAGACCGCCGAAGTCCTCGAACTTCTTGGTGTGCCGGCGGTCGTAGAGCATCCCGACCAGGAGGAAGAGGGCGCCGGTGGAGAGTCCGTGGTTGACCATCTGGATCAACGCTCCCTGCCAAGCCATCAGATCGAAGGCGAGCAGACCGAGCATCACGAACCCGAGGTGGGCGATGGAGGAGTAGGCCACCAGCTTCTTCATGTCGGCTTGGACCCACGAAACGAGCGCGCCGTAGATCACGCCGATCACGGCCATCGCCAGGAGCCAGGGGGCGAGCCGCTTCGTCGCTTGCGGGAACAGCGGCATGGCGAACCGGAGGAAGCCGTAGGTTCCCAGCTTCAGCAGGATCCCCGCGAGGATCACCGAGCCGCCCGTCGGCGCCTCCACGTGGGCGTCCGGCAACCAGGTGTGCAACGGGAACATCGGGACCTTGATCGCGAAGGCGAGCGCGAAGGCCCCGAACAGCCAGAGCTGTTGGTGCAGCGGCAGGTCGATCCGGAGCAGGTCCGAGTAGCGGAAGCTCCACACGCCAGCGAGCTCGCTGTGGATCCAGGCCAGCCAGAGGATCGCGAGCAACATCAGGAGGCTGCCGGCCATGGTGAAGAGGAAGAACTTCACCGCGGCATAGATCCTGCGTTCCCCGCCCCAGATCCCGATGATCAGGTACATCGGGATCAGCATGACCTCCCAGAAGACGTAGAAGACGAACAGGTCGAGGGCCACCAGTGCGCCGAGGATGCCGGTGGTGAGCAACATCAGGGACACCGTGAACCCGACCCAGCTCCGGGTGACGCCCTTCCAGGAGGCGAGCACCACGATCGGGAGCAGCAGGCCGGTGAGCAGGACCAGCGGCAGGGAGATGCCGTCGATGCCGACCTCGTAGACGATCGACAGCGAGGGCATGCGGATCCAGGTCAGCACCGGATCCCGCGCGACCATGCCCGCGGGATCCCAGTGGCTGGCGGCGAACAGCGCGACCAGTGCCAGTTCCAGTATCGAGACGAGGAGGGCGTAGACCTTGACCACCCCCGGCCGCGCGCGCTGCATGAAGAGCAGGGGCAGTATGGCCAGGGTCGGGAAGAAGACCAGCCGCGTGACGGTGTCGCCCGCGAGCAGCGAGAGGAATCCGCCGTCCATCAGAAGACCATCCACCAGAACAGGAGCACCACGCCGCCCAGGAAGTAGAGGGCGTACTGCCTCACGTTCCCCGTGGTCGTGAACCGGCCGAGGTCGCCGGTGAGCTCGGTGACGAACGCTCCGACGTGCAGCGCGCCGTCGATCAGCAGGGTGTCGACGACCTTCCAGCACGCATTGGCCAGCGCCGCCAAGGGGCGGACCGCGATCCGGTCGTAGAGCTCGTCCACCCAGTACTTGTTCTGGAGCAGCCGGTGCAGGCCGCCGAAGCGGGCCGCGAAGGCGTCGTCTGCGGCCACGCCTCGCTTCTTCCACTGCGCGGCGGCGATCCAGATACCGCTCAGCGCCACGAGAACGGAGAAGGCCATCAGCGCCCACTCCACTCCGTGCGACATCTCGTGCTCCGCGACGTGCCCCGGGACCTCGGCGATCACCGGGCTCAGGAAGTGGTGGAGGAGATTGTGGTCCGCAGCGCCGAACGTCTCCCAGATCCCCTTCGGGATGCCGATCCAACCGCCGATCGCGGCGCCCGCCGCGAGCACGATCAGCGGGATCGTCATCACCCGCGGCGACTCGTGCAGGTGGTGCTCCTGATCGGGGGTGCCGCGGAACCTGCCCTCGAAGGTCAGGTAGACGGCGCGGAACATGTAGCAGGCGGTCAGGCCGGCGGTGAACAGGCCGACGGCCCAGAGGACGGTGTAGAGCGTCTCGCCGTGCGCGAAGGCGCCGGCCAGGATCTCGTCCTTCGAGAAGAAGCCGGCCAGCGGCGGGATCCCGGAGATCGCCAGCGTGGCGATCCAGAACGTCCAATAGGTGACCGGCAGCTTCCTCTTCAGCCCGCCCATCTTGCGCATGTCCTGCTCGCCGCCCATGGCGTGGATCACCGAGCCGGATCCGAGGAAGAGGCAAGCCTTGAAGAAGGCGTGGGTCGCGAGATGGAAGATCGCCGCCGTGTAGGCGCCGACGCCGGCGGCGAGGAACATGTAGCCGAGCTGGGACACCGTCGAATACGCCAGGACCTTCTTGATGTCGTTCTGCGCCAGGCCGATCGTCGCGGCGAAGATCGCCGTCGCGGCGCCGACGATCGCCACCACCGCGGAGATCTCGGGAGCCAGCTGGTAGACCACGTTCATCCGGACCACCATGTAGACGCCGGCCGTGACCATCGTCGCGGCGTGGATCAGGGCCGACACGGGCGTGGGGCCCGCCATGGCGTCCGGCAGCCAGACGTAGAGCGGGATCTGGGCGCTCTTCCCGGTCGCACCGACGAACAGCGCCAGGGCGATGAACCCGGCCACGCTCAGGCCCAGAAGGTACGGCTGGTGAGCGAGCTCCGGTGACGCCAGCATGCGCTCGTTGAGCTCGCCGAAGCGCAGCGTGCCGTAGTTCGAGTACAGGGCGAAGATCGCCAGCAGGAACCCGAAGTCGCCGATCCGGTTGACGATGAAGGCCTTCTTGCCGGCGTAAGGCGGGAACTCCTGGTCGAAGTAGAAGCCGATCAGGAGATAGGAGCACAGTCCCACGCCCTCCCAGCCCACGAACAGGACCACGAGGTTGCTGCCCAGGACCAGCAGCAGCATCGCCCCCATGAACAGGTTCAGGAAGGCGAAGTAGCGCCGATAGCCCGCGTCCTCGCCCATGTAACCGACGGAGTAGACGTGGATCACGAAGCCGACGAAGGTGACCACGAGGGTCATGATCGCCGACAGGTTGTCGAGCCGGAACGCGACGTCGACCGCGAAGTCTCCCGTCGTCCAGGCGTAGACCAGGTTCTCGACCGCGGCGGGCGCGCTCGTCGTCACGTAGGTCCAGACCGCCCACAGCGCGACGAGGAGCGACAGGCCGGGCGCCCCGATCGCCACCGCCGTCACCAGCGACTTGTGGCGGTTGCGCAGGACGAGACCGCCGATCGTCGCGCCCAGAAGCGGCAGCGCCGGGATCAGCCAGAGCAGCTCGAGGGGGTTCATCGCCCTACCACCGCATCAGGTTCAGTCGGTTGACGTCGATCGTGCGGCGCAGGCGGTAGATGGCGATGAACAGCGCCAGTCCGACCGCCGCCTCCGCCGCGGCCACGGCGAGCGCGAAGAAGACGACCATCTGTCCGGCCCGCTCCCCGAGGAGTCGGGCGTAGGCCACGAGAGTCAGATTCGCGGCGTTGAGCATCAGCTCGATCGACAGGAAGATCGCGATGCCGCTCCTGCGCGTCAACGCTCCGATCGTGCCGACGACGAACAGCACGGCGGCCAGCAGCAGGTACCAGGAGAGCGGCACGGTCACGACGGCTCCTCCGGTGCCGGGGGCTCGTCCTCGGACCTGCGGGCCACCCAGCTGGCGGCGACGACGGCGACCAGCAGCAGCAGACCGATCATCTCGAACGGGAGCAGGTAGACCGAGAAGAGCAGCTCCGAGACGCCGCGCGTGGACACGAACTCGGCGTCCAGCGGCGCCGCCTGGGCGGTTCCGTGAGCGTCCCAGAGCAGGCGGCAGAGCGAGCCGGCCAGCACCAGGGCCAGGGCCCTCGCGCTCCAGGTCTGGAGCGTGCTGCGGCCGGCACCCGTCCGCTCGCGGCCGATGTTCAGGAGCATGATGACGAACAGGAACAGGACGAGGATCGCCCCGGTGTAGAGCAGCACCTGGAGCGCGGCCAGGAACGGGCTTCCGAGCAGCACGAACAGGACCGCCGTCGAGACCAGCGTGACCACCAGGCTCATCGTCGAGTAAACGGGATTCCGGTGGGTCACGACCACGACGGCCGAGAGCAGCGCGGCGAGGCCGAAGGCCACGAAGACGGCCATTTCCATCAGAGGACCCCTCCGATGGTCAGCGCGGCGGTGAGGACGAACTGGATCACCGCCAGAGGCAGCAGCGCCTTCCATCCCAGTCGCATGAGCTGGTCGTAGCGGAAGCGGGGGAAGGTCCAGCGCACCCAGATGAAGAAGAAGAGCATGACCGCGATCTTGGCCGCGAGCACCAGGAAGCCGATCGCGGCCTGTGCCCACCCGGACATCCCCGAGAAGTCGACGAACGGGAGCGTCCAGCCGCCCCAGTAGAGCGTGACGCAGAGCGCCGAGAGCGTGGTCATGGACATGTACTCGCCCATGAAGAACATCGCCCAGCGCATCGAGCCGTACTCGGTGAGGTAGCCGGCGACCAGCTCGGACTCGGCTTCGGGGAGGTCGAAGGGCAGGCGGTTGGTCTCGGCGAACGAGGCGACCAGGAAGACCAGGAAACCGAGCGGCTGCGTCCACCACTGCCAGTGGTGCGCGATCTGGTAGTCGACGACGCCGGAGAGGTTGAGCGTTCCCGCCGGGATCAGGGCGCAGACCACGGCCGTCGTCAACGCCAGCTCGTAGCTGATCATCTGGGCCGAGGCCCGGATCGTTCCGATCAACGAGTACTTGTTGTTGGAGCTGTAGCCGGCCAGCACCAGGGAGTAGACGCCGAGGCTGGCGAGGGCGAGGAAGAGCAGGATCCCGGCGTCGGAGTCGATGACCACCAGCTTCATGCGGTGACCCGCGATCTCGACGGTCGGGCCGAAGGGGATCACCAGGTAGGTGGTCAGAGCCGGCACCAGGGCGAGCAGCGGCGCCATCGTGAACAGCGGCCGGTCGACGCCCGACGGGGTCAGGTCCTCCTTGAAGATGAACTTGGCGGCGTCCGCGATGCCCTGGAAGAAGCCGATCGGTCCGACGCGGTTGGGTCCCAGGCGATCCTGCATGAAGGCGGGCGCGCGGCGCTCGAGCCAGAGCATCACCGGCGCGACGTTGATCAGGGCGAAGAGCCACAGTCCGATCATCGACAGCGTCGCGATCACGCCCGGAGTCACGCGGAGGCCTCCGCCGGTGCGACGGGGACCGGGGCGCCGGTGGCCGGGATCCGGGCCCAGCTCAACCCGCCGAGCGCCGGGATCTCCTCGGCCATCAGGTCGAAGACCACCGGCGCGGTGACCGAGGCCCACTTGGGATCGAAGCGGGAGAGCAGGTCGGCGAGCACCTCGAGGGCGGGACGGCACTGCGCCGGGGCCGGGAAGGCGCGCTCGAAGCGCTGCAGGCGCCCCTCGACGTTGACGAACGTTCCCTCCCGCTCCGCGTGGGTCGCCACCGGGAGCACCAGGTCGGCGACCCGCGCGAGCGGCGTGTCGGCCCAGCCCATGACGGCCAGGAAGCGGGCCCGGCGCAGCCGCTCGACGATCTTCGGATCGTGGGCGGCCCGACCGAAGTCGGAGTCGGCCACGAACAGCGCCGCGCAGCTCGCGGCGCCGTCCTCGAGCAGGATCGTCTCGGCGTCCAGACCCCCGTCGCCCGGCACCAGCCCGGCCAGCTCGACGCCGCGGCGATTGGGCGCCGCGGCGTGACCGGTCACGCTCCCGCGCGGGTTCGGAATGCTCCGGGCGGGGCCGCTGTCCACCCACGCCGACCGGTGGGGAGACTCGACCAGTCCCGCCAGCCGGCGCAACAGGAAGGCCTCCTCCGTCGTCAGGTTGCCCGAGCCGAGCAGCGCGGCGACACCGTCCGAGCGCTTGGCCCGCAGACCCTGGAACAGGGCGTCGAGGGCCTCGCGCCAGCCGACCGCCATGAGCTCTCCGTCCCGGCGCAGCCGCGGCGTCGTCAGCCGCGGCAGCTCGCGGTAGCGCTCGTGGGTAGCGCGGCCGAAGTCGCACATCCAGTAGTCGTTGACCTCCGGATTGAAGCGTGGCTTGTAGCGCCGGATGGCGCCGCGACGGTGCTCCACCGTGATGTTGCAACCGACGTCGCACCCGGTGCAGATCGACGGCTTCTTGTCGAGGTACCAGACCCGCTCGGCGAAGCGGAAGCGGGTCGAGGTCAACGCCCCGACCGGACAGATGTCGACGACGCAGGTCGACAGCGGATTGTCCAGCGGCTTGCCCGGGAAGGTGCCGATCTCGGCGTGGGCGCCGCGCTCGAAGAAGCCGAGCTCGCCCGTCCTCGAGATCTCCTGCGTGAACCGGACGCACCGGGTGCACTGGATGCACCGGTTCATATTGAGCAGGACGGTCGGCCCGAGGGGGATCCGCTCCTTTTCCGGGTACGTCCGCTTCTCCTCGAAGCGGAAGCGGGAGAAGGACTGGCCGTGCTTGAAGGAGTAGTCCTGGAGACCGCACTCGCCCGCCTGGTCGCAGATCGGACAGTCGAGCGGGTGGTTGATGAGCAGGAACTCCATGATCGCCCGCTGCGCCTCCGCGGCCGGCTCCGAGCTCGTCTTGACGACCATCCCGTCCTTGGTCACCGGAGTGGAGCAGGCCGCCTGGAGCTTGGGCATGCCCTGGATCTCGACCATGCACATGCGGCACTGACCCACCACCGAGAGGCGCGGGTGGTAGCAGTAGTGGGGGATCTGGACGCCGACCTGGAGGGCGGCCTCGATCAGGTTGGTTCCCACCGGAACCTCGACCTGGCGGTCGTCGATGGTCACGATCGGCATTACGCCACGGCTCCGAGATCGAAGAAGGGTGTGCGGGGAAGCGGGTAGCGCCGGTTACGGATGTTGTCGCGGATCTCGTCGCCGAACTTCTCGACCAGGGAGCGAACCGGGCCCTGGGCGGCGTCGCCGAGAGCGCACAGAGAGATGCCGCCGACGTTCGGGACCACGCGCTCGAGCAGGTCGACGTCGGCCTCGCTGCCCCGACCGCTCTCGATGCGCTTCAGGAGGATGTGCATCCAGTTGGTTCCCTCGCGACAGGGCGTGCACTGGCCGCACGACTCGTGGGCGAAGAAGCGCGCCAGGCGCAGCGTGGAGCGGACCAGGCAGGTGGTCTCGTCCATGACGATGACCGCGGCCGAGCCCAGCATGCTGCCCGCCTTGGCGAGGCGGTCGAAGTCCATCGGGATCTCGCGCTCCACGGCGGTCATCATGGCGGCCGAGGCACCGCCCGGGATGAAGGCCTTCAGCTCCCTTCCCTTGTACATGCCGCCGCAGCCGTCGAGCAGCTCCTGGAAGGTCACCCCGATCGGATACTCGTACGTTCCCGGGCGCTCGACGTGGCCGGAGATCGCGTAGAGCTTGGGTCCGGTGTTGCGCTCGTCCGGCCCGATCCCCTTGAACCACTCGGCGCCGCGCTGGAGGATGTGGGTCGCGCAGCACAGCGTCTCGACGTTGTTGATCACCGTCGGCGCGCCGAAGGCGCCCACCACGGCGGGGAAGGGTGGCTTGACGCGCGGCTGGCCGCGCTTGCCCTCGAGCGACTCGAGCATCCCGGTCTCTTCGCCGCAGATGTAGGCGCCGGCGCCGCGGTGGACGTAGACGTCGTGGCGGAACGCCGAGCCCAGGACGCTGCTCCCCAGGACGCCCTGGTCGTAGGCGTCGCGGATGGCGTCCTCGAGGATGCGCGCCGCCTTCGTGTACTCGCCCCGGATGTAGATGTAGGTGGTGTTGGCTCCGACCGCCCAGCCCGCGATCACGCAGCCCTCGATCAGCTGGTGCGGGTCGTGCTCCATCAGCAGCCGGTCCTTGAATGTCCCGGGCTCGGACTCGTCGGCGTTGCACGCGATGTACTTGGGCTTGTCGCCGCCGCGGGGGACGAAGCTCCACTTCATGCCGCAAGGGAAGCCCGCGCCGCCGCGGCCCCGGAGGCCCGACTTCTTGACCTCCTCGATGACCGCCTCGGGCTCCATGCGCAGCGCCTTGGCGAGCGCCTCGTAGCCGCCGCCCTCCCGATATCCGCGCACGGTCAGCGCGGCCGGGCGGCCCACGTTCCGGGTCAGGACTCTCTCGAACGCCATCTCAGGCGAGCCCCCGGAGGATCTGCCGCAGCCGGTCCGGCGTCAGGTTCTCGTGGTAGTCCTCGTCGATCATCGCCATCGGCGCGGTGTCGCAGGAACCGAGGCACTCGAACTCGACCCACGAGCAGCGTCCGTCCTGCGTGACCTCACCCTCCTCGACGCCGAGCTCGCGGCGGAGGATCTGCGCCAGCTGCTCGGCGCCGCGCAGCTGGCAGGAGAGGTTGGTGCACAGCCGGATCCGGTGGCGACCGACGGGACGCTCGTGGAACATGTCGTAGAAGGAGACCACACCGGCCACCCTGGAGGCCGGGAGGTGGAGGTAGGAGGCGACGGCCTCGATGATTTCGTGCGACAGCCAGCCGCCGTTGGCGGCCTGGGCGAGGTGGAGCGCGGGCAACAAGAGTGCTTCCTCGGTGGGGTAGCGCGACCGGAGCTCGTCGATGCCGGACGTCACGGCGTCGGGAAGGCGCGCCCCGGAGGCGCCGGGCTCGCTCATCGGCGGCCTCCCGACGATCTGGCCAGGTCCCGGGTCGCCATTTCGAGCCCGCCCTTTTTCCAGACGTAGGCGTATCCCGCGACGATGAGGAGGACGAAGAACATCACCGCCCAGAACAGCGTCCATGCGCCGTCGCGCGCGACCAGCGTCCACGGGTAGAGAAACGCCGCCTCGACGTCGAAGACCACGAAATCGATGGCGATGAGGAAGAAAGCGATCGACAGCCGCTTGTGGGAGCGGTCGAGAAGGGGCATCCCCGACTCGTAGGTCGAGCCCTTGATCCGGCCGCCGGTCTTGAGCCCGGCGGCCCAGGAAAGCAGCACCAGGACACCACCGAGAAGGAGGGCGACCGCCAGAGAGAGCAGGACCGGAAGATAGGCCCGCGGCACTCGTGAAGACTGTCACAAGCGCGCGCGGCAAGACAAGGGGTTGGCGCCGCGTCCGGGGACTGTCCGACCCCTGTGCTATAACCCGCGTTCCGTGTCCCGAAGCGAACTCTGCGCGGTGATCCCGGCCTATGAGTGCGAGCGGTCGGTGGCGGACGTCGTGCGCGGAGTCCGGCGCCACCTCGACCGGGTCGTGGTGGTCGACGACGGCAGCCGCGACCGGACGGCCGAGCGCGCCGGCGAGGCCGGCGCCGAGCTGCTCGTTCTGGAGCGCAACCAGGGCAAGGGCCAGGCGCTGCGCGCGGGGCTCGAGCGCGCGCTCGAGGGGAACAACGAGGCCGTGGTCCTGCTCGACGCGGACGGCCAGCACGACCCCGACGACCTGCCCGCCATCCTGGACGTCTGGGACCGGAGCCGGCCCGACCTGATCGTGGGCACGCGGCTGGACGACCGCGGACCGATCCCGGGCGCGCGCTTCTGGACCAACTACATCGGTTCGAGGATCCTGTCGTGGATGACCGGCCTCGAGCTGCTCGACTCGCAGTCCGGCTACCGACTGCTCTCGGCGCAGCTCGCCCGGAGCCTCCGGCTCAGCGCGGCCGGGTACGCGATCGAGTCCGAGATGCTGATCAAGGCCGCCCGCCTCGGCTCGCGGGTCGAGCACGTGCCCGTTCGCACCATCTATAATGCCGGCGAGAGCCACTTTCGGCCGATCCTCGACACGTTCCGGATCTCCTGTGCGTCGATCTACTTCAAAGTCTTCGACGATTCCGTCGAAGGTCCCTGACCTGACCCCCGCGGCCTCCGCTCGGGGCGTCGCGGTGAGCGTGGACGTCGAGGAGTGGTACCACTCCTGCTGGGTTCCGGAGTACGTCCGGCCGGAGCTCCGGCCGCCGCTCGTCGACGAGCTCGACCATCTGCTGCCGGCGCTCCTCGAGCGCTTCGACCGCCTGGGACTGCGCGCGACCTTCTTCGTGCTCGGCGAGGTGGCCGAGCGTCTCCCGCTCCGCATCCGCGAGATCGTGGATTCCGGCCACGAGGTGGCGTGCCACGGCTACCTGCACCTGCGCGCCGACGAACGGTCGCCGGCGCGCTTCCGCGCCGACATCGCCGCGGCCCGCGACCTGCTCGAGCAGGTTACGGGCGCCCGCGTCGTCGGGTTCCGTTCGCCGGAGTGGTCGCTGCGCAGCGCGGCGAACCCGCGCTTCCGGGTCGTCGCCGAGGAGGGGTTCGCCTACGACAGCTCCCTGATGCCGGCCCCGGGCGCCGGACGCGTCGCCAACCCGCGCCGTCCGGCGCGCGTCGGCTGGATCGACGGCGCGAGTCTGCTCGAGCTGCCGCCGCTGGTCTGGGGCGGGGCACTGGGCCTGCCCGCCGGGGGGTGGTGCGGACGCTGCGCCCCCGTGGCGTGGGTGCGCCACGCCGTGGACCGCGCGAGTTTCGCCCTGCTGGTCGTGCACCCCTGGGAGCTCGTCGACCGCGCGGTCCCGGGCATCTACTCGGGATTCGCCCGTTTCTTCCACGACGCCGGCCGCCGCGGCTACCACGAGCGGTTCGAGCGCCTCGTCTCGGGGCTGGCGTTGCGCACCCTGCGCGAGATCGCCGCCGAGGCCTCCTTCCCGCCGCCCGAGAAGGCACCCGCGGAGAAGGCTGGGAAGGCGTTGGCGGTCGAGCCCGAGCCGGTCCCCTTCGGGCTCGCGGGAGCCGGATGACGGAGTCCGCGAGCGAGGCCCGGGTGGCTCTGGTCACCGGTGCCAGCGGCGGCATCGGCGCCGCCACGGCCCGCGCCCTGGCGGCGCGCGGCGACCGCGTCGCGATCACGTATCTGAAGCAGAGGCAGGCGGCGGAGTCCCTCGCGGCCGAGATCGGGGGGCGCGCCTACGCGCTCGATCTGACCGACCGCAGGGCGACCGCCGCGGTCCTCGAACAGGTCGCCGCCGAGCTGGGAACCGTCCAGGTCCTGGTCCTCAACGCCGGCGCGATCCGCGACGGCCTCCTGCCGTTCCTCCGCGAACAGGACTGGGACGAGATCGTGGACCTCAACCTGAGCGCGGCGTTCCGCGTCACGAAGAGTCTGATCCGCGGCATGTACGCCCGGCGCTGGGGCCGGGTCGTCGCCGTCGCGAGCGCGAGCGGCCTGGTCGGTCAGATCGGGCAGACCCACTACAGCGCCGCCAAGGGGGGGCTGATCGCCTTCGTGCGCGCCCTCGCCCGCGAGGCGGCCCCGTTCGGGGTCACGGTCAACGCCGTGGCGCCGGGCTTCGTCGCCACCGACCTGCTCGCCCAGCTGCCCCGGCCGAAGCTCGAGGAGTACCTCAAGGGCGTGCCCCTGGCACGGGTCGGCGAGCCCCGGGAGGTCGCCGACGCGATCGCCTTCCTGGCTTCCGACGCCGCCTCGTACGTCACGGGTCAGACGCTCGCCGTCGACGGCGGGCTGGTCATGCGCTGAGGCGGCTCCCGGCGTCGCCCGGGCGCGCAGGCCGGTGATACCATTCCGCAGCCATGACCGCCGCCGGCCGCGAGGACGTCAAGCTCCGGATCAAGCATCTGATCGTCGACCGTCTGAAGCTCGATCGCACGCCGGACTCGATCGGCGACGACGAGTCGCTGTTCGGAGCCGAGGGTCTCGGCCTCGATTCGATCGACGCGCTCGAGCTGGTCCTCGGCATCGAGCAGGAGTTCGGCGTCAAGATCGAGAACGAGGAGGTCGGGAGCGAGGCGCTGGGGTCGACCTCCCGTCTCGCGGAGTTCGTGCTCGCCCGCGTCCCGGGGCTGGTCGCGCCCTCGAGTTGACCCTCCCGCATCGTTTCCCGTTCCGCTTCGTCGACCGCGTCGCCGACGGGCGCGGCGTCGTCCGTCTGAGCGCCGGCTCGACCTGGTCCCGGGGCACGGGCGGCCCGGCCGCCCTGTGGCTCGTGGAGGCCGTGGCGCAGAGCGCGGCCGAGCTGCTGGTCCCACCCTCGCAGTCGGCGGACGGCGCGGACTCCGCGGTGCCGGCCGCCGGCCCCCTCGTTCTCGCCGCCGTGGACGGTGCGCGCTTCGATCCGCCCCCTTCCGACGGCGAAACGCTCGAGATCGAGGTCGGGCTCGAAGCCCGGTGGGGGGGGCTGATCCGCGTGCGGGGGGTGATCCGGGGCGACCGCGGGGCGGCCGGAGAGGTCCGGCTCGTGCTCTCCAGGCGTTGATTGCGGGCTGGTGCGAAAGGGGGGACTCGAACCCCCACGGCCTTGCGACCACAAGGTCCTGAATCTCTGAGGGCCGTTTCGCGGTAAGGCGACGGGCTCGGCTCGGTTCCGCATCGTGGGGCCTCGGAGGCCCGTCCCGTCTACCTCTTGCAGCACTCCGCAAACCCTGTCAGAATCCACCCGAAAGACTTCCGGAGAGCCGATCCGGGCCGATTCCCTTACGGCGGCCTTACGGATCGGGAAATCTTGGGGGTCGGGAAAGGGGGCTCGGATGGCCGTTCGGAAGCTCACGGAGAGGATGGTCGAGGAGCTCGCGGCGGAGCGCGGAAAGCAGCAGTCATTCTTCTGGGACAAAACGACGCCGGGGCTCGGGGTGCGTGTTACCGCGGGCGGGAGGCGCGCCTTCGTGTTCCGCTGGTCGGTCGCTGGCGTCGAGCGCCGCCGGACGATCGGCGGGCCTCCTGACGTGAAACTCGCGGATGCGCGGGTGCGCGTGGCCGAGCTGCGCGGGGATCTGGACCGCGGCGAGGATCCCGCGCTCGAGATCGCCGCCCGCGACGAGCGCACCCTGGGCGACCTCTGGCGGAAGTTCCGCGACGAGTTCCTGCCCCGGCGCTCCCGCGGCCATGCGAGGAACTGCCGGATCGCCTTCGAGACATTGATCCTGCCCGCGCTCGGAGCCGACACGCCGCTGACCTCCCTCACCTGGGAGGCGATCGACCGGTGGCACCAGTCGTGTCGAGAGGAACGCCCCGTCGCCGGCGATCGCGCGCTCGGTGCGCTCCGCAAGGCGCTCAACGAAGCGCGCAAGTGGGACCCAGCGTTCGGCTGGCCCGGCCGCGCCTGGGTGAACCCCGCCGCCGAGCACGAGATGCACGGCACGGGCGAGCCGGGGCGAGCGTTCACCGACGCGGAGCTGGCGAAGATCGGCGAGGCGATCGAGCAGGAAGAGGATCCGGTGCAGCGTGCGGCACTTCACGTCTACCTGATCTCGGGCCTGCGCCCGGACGAGGTGTGCCGTATGCGCTGGCAGGACGCGGGCGAGAATGGTCGGCTCGACCTGCCCGACTCGAAAACCGGCGCCCGCGTCGCCGTGCTCTCGACTCGCGCGGAGCGGATCATCGCCAAGCTACCGCACGTCGGCGACTACGTGTTCCCGGGACGCAACGCCGGCGAGCCGCTCGGCGGCGCGCACGCGATCGAGCACGGTCTACGTCCCGCCTGGGAACGCGCACGAGCCCGCGTCGGCGCTCGGCTTCGGCTCTACGACGCCCGGCACACCTGGATTTCTACTGCCTCTGCGCTCGGGATCGGCGACGACCTCTGCCGGCTGCTCGCTGGTCACGCCAAGGCGAACGGCGCGCATGGGAAATACCTGCACGTCCTGCCCGAGCACCGGCGGGCCGCGAACCGGGTCGCGGACACGATCGCGCGGAAACTGGAGCTGGCATGAGCGACGAAGGCCGCAGCATTTTCGATGAAGCCGAGCCGCCGCCAGACACTAACCTGGACGCGCTTGCCGAATGGCGCCGCGCTGAGAGGTGGCAGGCAAGGGCTGAGCGAGCCGAGGCTCGCGTCGCCGAGCTGGAGTCGGTGATCGAATCGGACCCGGAGCTGGCGCGCCGCTATCGTGGCCGCTGGCGGAAGTGGTTGGGGGAGACGTTCGGCATCCACTTCACGAGTATGCGGGCGCTTCGAGGTCGTCAAGCGCACATGGAGCGCGTGAACCGTGAGCGAGCAGCGGAGGCGAAGCGTGAAGCAGAGGCGCCGTTGCCGACCAATCACATGCGCCCGAAGTCTGGCTGGAGCCCGGTTCGGAACCTAAGCGAGGACGAGAAGCGCGAGGCATGGGAGGAGCTTCAGCGGCGGAACCCCTAGCCACAGTCAGTGTCACGCTCTGCGGCACGCGCACCATGAAGGCATGCCGAACATTCCCGCAACCGACCCGGACCCGCCGCAGTACCTAGACGAACGCAGCGTCTCGGCGATCTTCGCAATTCCGATCGCGACGCTCAGGACCTGGCGATCGCGGCGCCCACGAAGTGGCCCGCCGTTCGTGAAGATCGGGAGCCGTGTGCTCTACAGGCGCCTCTCCGTCGAGAGCTGGTTCGCCGATAGGACCGTCGATCCAGCAGCGCCCGCCGCGTCGAGACAGCGGTGAGCCATGCCGGCCCCCAGAAAGAGAACCGCCGCCCGGGCAAGGGGCGGCCTGGATAGACCTGCGCTCGGACCAACAGCGCCTTCGCATCATACAGCTTCGCCCAGGGTTCGGCGCACCCGGGCCCAGGTCGAGCGCTTCGACGCCGCCATCGCTGCGATCTCCGAGCGCGTCCAGCCGGCGACTTGCCGGCAGATCTACTACCGCGCGGTAGTCGCTGAGCTGGTCGAGAAAGACGATCGAGGATACCGACTCGTTTGCGATTCTCTCGCCCGCCAGCGCTGGAGCGGGCAGGTGCCGTGGGACTGGATCGCCGACGAAACGCGCTCCATCCGGGCGCCGGAGGCCTGGGCGAGCGCCGACGCGGGGCTCGCCGCCTTCGCGGCGACGTATCGCCGCGACGCCTGGCTATCGCAACCGAAGTGGATCGAGGTGTGGGTCGAGAGCGACTCTCTGGCCGGGACCCTGGTGGACGTGACGTGGGAGCTAGGGGTGCGGCTGTTCTCGGGGCGGGGGTTTGCTTCGCTCACGTCTCTTCGGCTCGCCGCGGAACAGATCGCCCACCGGGTCGCGGAGCGCGACCAGCCGACGGCCGTGATCTATCTCGGAGACCTCGATCCGTCCGGTTGGGAAGCTAGTGCGAGTGCCCGCCGTGGGCTGGAGCGGCACCTGGACGACCTTGGTGTAGACCCCGGCGCTCTGGACTTCGAGCGGCTCGCCGTTGAACCGAACGATGTCGAGACCTACCACCTCCCCACCGGCGCCCCGCCGAAGTGGGCAGGCCCGGGGTCGAAGTCCTGGTGGCGACCAGACGGACCGCGCCTTCCATTCACCGTGGAAGCCGAAGCATTCGAACCTGACGTGCTCCGGGACCTTGTGAAGCAGATCATTCTGGCGCTCGCCGACGTGGATGCTCTGGAGCGCGCGCGCAAAGTCGAGGAGCTCGAGCGCGAGACGCTCCGGAACGTCGCGGCAGCTTCCCTACTGTTCAAGCACGGTAAAGAGCTTGGGGTGGATCCATGAGCGCCCGAATCCCTGGGATTGCCGAGGCGAGCCCGCCAATGCGGAAGCTCCTCGAGAAGCTGGCCGAGCTGGGCGAGGTTCGGTGGGTGCGGCCCGGGCACTGGTTGGCGACTTGCCCCTGCTGTAACGAGCCGCTGGGCGCCGAGTTCGCGGACGTCTGGAACGGCGCCTCGATCGACGAGACGCCGGAGGTCGCCAACTGATGGCCGACATGGACCGACTGGCGGCCGCTGTCGAGGCCGAGCTGATTGCGCGCGGTGGGGTACGTCACGGCGACGAGATCGTGTGCCGCTGCCCGACGCCGGAGCACGAGGACAAGCGCCCTTCGTTCAGATACAGCGTCTCGAAGCGCGCGTACACCTGCGCACCGTGCGGCGCGTCGGGCGGGCTTCTCGTCGGCGCCCGTCCGCTCGTCGAGCTGCTCGGCATTGACCCCGACCTCTACAGCACGCAGGCGAAGGCCGCATCGCGCATCGTCGCGGAGTACGACTACACCGACGAGTCCGGCACCCTGCTCTACCAGGTGGTCCGGTTCGAGCCGAAGGACTTCCGCCAGCGCCGACCGGACGGTCAAGGCGGCTGGGCCTGGAACCTGGACGGTGTGCGGCGAGTGCTCTACCGGCTCCCGGAGATCCTCCCCGCCGAGGAAGTCTGGATCGCCGAAGGCGAGAAGGACGTGGAGACGCTGCGCCGGCTGGGGCTCGTCGCGACGTGCAATCCCGGAGGCTCCGGCAAGTGGCGCGACGACTACGTGACGCCGCTCACGGGAAAGCGGGTGGTGATCCTCCCGGACCGCGACCCGGTGGGCCGATCCCACGCTCAGGCCGTCGCGGCGAGTCTCTACGGCAAGGTCGCGAGCCTTCGAGTCTCGAGGTGCCGACCGGGAAGGACGTGTCGGAGTGGTACGCGCTCTCCGGCCTCGATCCGGAATCCGCGTTCGAGCGGCTGGCGCTCATGGCCGAAGGGGGCGAGGAATGGGAGCCGCCGCCACCGTCGCCGGACGGCAGCGGGCCCGGAGACGTTGGCCTGGACGGGGCGGATGAACCCGGTGATCGATCGACCACGATCGAGACCCCGAAGTCGCCACCTCATCGTCGAGATCCTGACGCTGCGCGAGCGGCTGGCCCGGCCGGTCGAGCCCCTGGAGTGGCGCATCGAAGGCTGGCAGCCGGCTCGGACCCGGGTGGTGCTCGCGGCGCAGTTCAAGGCCGGCAAGACTGTCCTGGTCGGGAACCTGGTGCGATCCCTGCTCGACGGCGACCTATTCCTCGGGCACTCGGCCGTGCACCCCGTCGCCGGGTGCGTCGCGCTGCTGGACCTCGAGATGGGCGAGACGATGCTCGACACCTGGCTCCGGGCTCAGGCGATCCACCACGACGACCGGCTACTCGTCGCTCCGCTCCGGGGGCGCCTGGGATCGCTCGACCTACTCGACGACGCCAAGCGCTCAGCCTGGGCGACGCTCCTGCGCGACCGGGGCGCCGAGTACCTGGTGCTCGACTGCCTGCGCCCGGCTCTGGACTCTCTCGGGCTCGACGAGCACCGGGAGGCCGGCCGGTTCCTGGTGGCCTTCGACGAGCTGCTCCAAGAAGCTGGGATCCCCGAGGCCCTGGTGGTGCATCACTTCGGCCACGGTCCCGAGCGCTCCCGGGGTGACTCCAGACTCCGGGACTGGCCGGACGTGGAATGGCGACTCATGCGCGACCAACGGGACGTGGAGGATCCTGCCGCCCCGCGCTACCTGGCCGCCTACGGCCGCGACGTGGACCAGGGCGAGCAGCTCCTAGCCTTCGAGCCGGACTCCCGACGGTTGACCATCGCCGGGGGCTCCCGCCAAGAAGCCGGATTCCGGGAGGCTCTCGACGACGTGCGCGCCCTGTTCCGAGGTACTCCCGAGCCTCTGAGCCAACGCCGGATCTTGGAGGCCCTGAAGGAATCCTCCGAGCACACCCGCAAGGCCATCCTGGGCGCTCTGAAGCTGGGCAAGAAGCTCGGAGAGCTCGACTTCGAACGCGGCGAGAAGCGGGCGAAGCTCTGGAGATTGGCTTGCTAGTGCGCCAGTGCGCCGCAGTGCGCCGTCAGTGCGCCGGAGCACGGGACAATTCAGTGCGCCAGTGCGCCAGTGCTTATAAAGCACGGCGCACAGCGCACACAGTCACCAGGGCAGATTCTCGAGTTCAGTGCGCCGCGGCCACCGACCCGGAGTTGGGCTCGATTCCGGACGCACGGCCGGAGCAACCGCGAGCGGTGTACCGTGACGGAGAATCACGGTGTTGCAGCCTTGAAAGCCTGCTACCATCGGACTTCATGGCCACTGACTCCGAAGTGCTCAACGCCTGCTCAACCGTGAACCCCAACCTCCGGGCCCCGTCCGGTGATCCTCCGGCCTCTCGGCTCGAGCCTGTGGTGGCTCAGGAACCGGCCGAGGCGGCGTCGGCGGCGGTGGCGAGATCGCCCAGCGTCCGAACCAGGATCCGGCGACTGGCAGGTTCCTGCCCGGCAATGAGTCGGCGCTACGTCACGGGTTGCGGCGGCGTCCGGAGTCTGCGCTGTGGGAGCTGCTCGGGCCGGCTAGGGAGGAGCTGGCGGCCCGGGTGCGCCAGGACGTGTTGCCAGGCGCAGAGGCCGCGGCGACGCTGGAGGGCCTCGCGGACGGGTACGCTGAGGTTCGGCTGCTGCGCGAGTCGCTCTTCGCGCGCATGGTTCAGGCGGGCGGGCCGATCACAGCCAAGGGCCGCATGCGTCCGC
This sequence comes from uncultured Acidobacteriota bacterium, assembly GCA_963781755.1. GTDB lineage: Bacteria > Acidobacteriota > Thermoanaerobaculia > Multivoradales > JAGPDF01 > JACTMI01. Next base: position 5,469 of record CAWAGZ010000006.1, on the reverse strand, counting down.
TGCTGGCCGCGTTCCTATCTTGTCTCGATCGCGAGCAGCGGCTCGCCGGCCTGCTCGGCCTCGAACGCCGCGCGAAGTCGCTGCCCGACTTGGCGACATACCTTCGCGAGCGCGAGGCCGAGGCCGAATCGGAGGCGGGCTCGTGACGGCACCGCGTACGCATTCAGCGGCGGCCCAAGGCGTACGGACCCCTGGGTCCGGGCCTGTGTGTGCTTGTGGCTGCGGGCCGTCCTGCCGGCCGCCGAGTACCGCGGTCAACGGCGCCGCTACTTCTTGCCCGCGTGTCGGGCCCGGGCTCAGCGTGCGCGGCGTCGGGAGGCGCGGGCGTGAGCCGGTTCACCATCCCGCCCGATCCGACCCTGGCCGCCCGCCTGCGCCTGGCCGCGCTGCCGGACGGCTCGCGCGTGCGGATCATCGGCCGGCCCGGGATCTACACCTACCGCGGGCAGCACAACGGCCTCGCCAGCTCGAGACGCTCGACGGCCGCGAGCTGTGCGCCGGCGTCTTGGCCGTCGAGGTGGTGCCGGACGCCGAGGAGGTGCCAACGTGACGACGCGATCCGAGGACTGGCTTGACGGTCAGCGCGTCGATGCTCGCGGCTCTGCGCCGGTGGGCGCTCGATCGCGAGGAGTCCGGCGACGCGGTGGCGGCCGAGGTGGTGCTCGACTTCCTGGAGGACTTGCGCGGGCTATCAAGCGCTCGCCGCCGAGCTCGAGGAAGAGGTCCGGCGGCAGCCCGTCCGGAGCTGCGCCTCGTGCGAGCAGGAGCCCGGCGAATGAACGTGCTGGACGCCCTGGCCGATCCGGCCCTGTTCGGCTCCCTGCCGGCGTTCGCCGACTTGTCCACCTGGCGGCCGTGGCTTGCGTTCCTGCGAGCGTTCTACGGCCTGCCGATGGGCGATGAGGACCTCGAGCTCTTCCAGCGGCACACAGGCCGGGAGGCGCCGCGCGAGGGTGGGTATCCGGAGGCGGCGGTCGTCGTCGGCCGGCAGTCGGGTAAGACGAGGATTGCGGCCTCTGGTGGGCGTCTACGAAGCGGCCCGGGCTGTCATGGAGGGCGAGCGCGGGCTGTACGTTCCGCTCGTCGCGCAGGATCTCCGGGCGGCGCAGCGGGCTCTTTTCGGCTACGTCCGCGAGCTGGTGACGGGATCGGAGCTGCTGGCCCGCGAGGTGAGTCGCGAGACGACAACTGAGCTTGAGCTTGCGGCCCGCGTCACCCTGGCCGTCTATCCCTGCCGGCCGGCGGCGGTGCGTGGCATCCGTGCGCGCGTGCGCCGTGGTGGACGAGCTGGCCTACTTCACCGCCACCGACGGCAGGCCCACGGATGCCGAGACGTTGCGGGCTGCGCGTCCGACGCTGGCCACGACGGGCGGCCGGCTGCTGATCTTGTGCAGTCCCTACGCGCAGGCCGGAGCGCTCTACGACTTGCACCGTCGACCACTTCGGGCGGGAGGACTCGTCGGTGCTCGTCTGGCAGGCGACGGCCCCGGCCATGAATCCCACCTTGCCGGCCGACTACTTGAGCCGCATGGAGGCGGACGATCCGGAGGCCTACCGCTCCGAGGTCTTGGGCGAGTTCCGCGCGGGTGTCGCGTCCTTCCTCGATCCGGACGCCCTGGCCGCCGTGGTGGAGTCGGGCGTGCGGGAGCGGGCATCGGAGCCGGGCAAGTCCTACCTCGCGTTCGCCGACGCAGCGAGCGGCAGCGGGAAGGATTCCTTCACCCTGGCCGTAGCGCACCGGGACGGCGAGCGTGGCGTGCTCGATTGCCTCCGGGCCTGGCGGCCGCCCTTCAACCCGTCCGGCGTGATCGCCGAGGCCTGCGACGTGCTGCGCGCCTACCGCTGCGCCACGGTGTCCGGCGATCAGGTACGCGCCGGGCTTCGTGGACGAAGGCTTCCGGCGTGGCGGGATCACGTACCGGCCGGCGGAGCGCACGCGGCGCGAGCTGTACCTCGAGCTGCTGCCGCTCGTGAACGCCGGCGCGGTGGTGCTGCTCGATCGTCCGGAGCTACTGCGCGAGCTTCGCGGACTGGAGCGGCGCCGAGGCACGGCGGGCCGGGACAGGGTGGACCACCGCGCCGGGATCGCACGACGACCTGGCGAACGCTGCCGCCGGTGCGCTGGTCCTGGCCGGCCCGCAAGCTGGCGCGCCGTTCGGATTCTTCCTCGACGATGACGAGCGCTCGGGCGACGGGCTGCGCACTCTCGAATGAGGTATTCGATCGCGCTGCTGCTCTCGATCCCGGCCGCGAGCACTCACTCGCCGAGGCTACGCGGATCGTGGCGCGGGCCCGTCGGACAGAGGCCAAGGCGGAGCCGGAGCGGGAGTGGGTGGCGCTCCCGGGCTAAGTCGCCGGCCTGAGCATCGTGGACGGGCGACTCGCGCGCGACGTTCTCCGCGAAGTCGATCGGCAGGGCGGTCGGGTGCGCGTGCGGGACGGTGCCGTAGAGATCGTCGGGCGATCTCCCCGCGCACCTGACACGAGCTCTGGCCGGGCTGGGAGCGCCGGCTGTCGGCGATGCGCTCGTCGAGCTGGAGCGGCGGCGGAACGCTCCGCGCGTGCGGACGGCGAGCCCGTGGGATCGTGAAGTGTCAGGGCGCTGGTAGCTGGCAACGGAGCCCGCTGAGGGCTCGGAACGGAGGTTGACGCGTGTTCAAAGGCAGGACTGAGAACAAGCAGATGGACGCCGGCGAGGACAAGACGTTCGCCGCGGGAAGTCGGTGCGGGTCGGCGACTGCGAAGGTGATCGTCGCCGCGCCGTTGCCGCATCGGCCCGGCGTCCTGGCCGTGCGCCTGCCGAGTGGCCGGATCGTCCTGGACGGTACCGATCTCCGGCCGCTCAGTGGTGCGGAGCGCCGCGCGATCTTCGGCGAAACGAAGTCGCGGCGCAGCGTCCCGAACGAAACGGCCGCATGGACGGACGACGAGCGGGCTGAGCTGGCCAAGGTGGAAGCGCACGTCGAGGTGGCCGGCGCAGCGTACGGAGCGGCTCTGCACCGCGAGGAGGACGCGGCGCGGAAGCGATCCGGTGGCGGGCCCGCGCTCGTCGTCGAAACCGAGGCGATGCGCGAGTCGCACCGCGCCGTGGATGGTGCGCGGCGGGCTGTGCACGCGACGCGGGATCGGATCCGGCGAGGCCGTGTACCGTCGCAAACTGGAGGCGCGCGTGGGCCAACTGTCGGAGATCGCACCGGGCGGTTCTGGCGGCGCATGGTGTCGCGGTGCCGGAGCCGCTGAACATGGCGCAGGCTCACGAGCTGGGCGAGCGGGCCGAGCGGCTGATGCGCGGCGAGGTGGTGGTGGAGTCGGCCGAGACGAAGATCCGGCGGCTGGAGGATCGTCTGCTCGCGCTCGAGGGCGGGCGAGGGGGTGCGGCATGAGCGAGTCGAAGTCGAGGCGGTTTGCAGTCAAGCAGGCGGGCGCTGACGGGACGTTCTCGGCCGTCGTCGCCACCTTGGGCGTGCTGGACAGGCAAGGCGACATCATCGAGCGCGGGCGCGTTCTCGGGCCGCACGGTCTACGTGATTCCGTCGCATGAGCAGCGGAGCATCCCTCTCGGCAAGGCGCATATCGAGGAACGCGGAAACGAGGCCGTGGCCGTGGGCCGGTTCAACCTCGCGATCGAAGCGGGGCGAGACTGGCACTCGTGGCTGCGCGCTGATCTTGCGACGCCGCCGGCTGTCCAGGAGTGGAGCTTCGCCTTTGACGTGCTCGCGTCGGATTCGCTGCCCGGCGGAGGGCGCCGCATCCGAAAGCTATCGGAGATCGAGGTCTCTCCGGTGCTGCGCGGGGCGGGGATCGGGACGCGGACGACGTGCGCGGGGGACACGTGCAAGAGCGCGCCGGCCAAGTCCTGCTGCTCGGAGGTGGCCAAGATCGCGTCCGAGGCCGAGCGCGTGCTCGCCGCGTCCGAGGCGGCATCGCGCTACCGCTACAAGAGCCTCGGCTCCGACCTGCGCCTGTCCGACCTCGCCGAGCGCGTCTGTCGCGCCTGGAACATTCCGACTCCCCGCGTCGAGCTCGTGCGCGAGTGTGAGCCGGGCGAGAAGGCGGACGCGGCTTTCCGCGTGCCGATCACTGGCCTGCACTCTCCGGGCGAGGTGCTGATCCTCGACGGCCGCGGGATACCCGCCGAGCTGCGGACGCTCGGGCACGAGCTGGCGCACGAGTGGCAGCGGGCTCGAGGCTTGGCACTCTCCGAGCCCGAGGCGGAGGAGTTCGGCGAGCGGTTCGCGGCCTGGGCTGTCTATGCGCCGGCGGAGCGGGTGCCGCGGGTTGCGTGATGAGCTCGAGGCGGCCGAGCGAGGCCCAAGGCGCGTCGGCTGGCGAATCTCAACAACCCATAGTCCGGCGCCCAACGACGCTAGGAATTCACTGTTCGAGAGAGCGCAAGAACGCCACTCGAACCTCGCCACTCTTCTTGGGAGAGGCCGGGATGGCGAGCGAAGCCGAGCCTAGCAGCGAGGCTGTCCTCGAACTCGTCCGCCTCATCGGGGAACTGAGCAACCAGGACCTCCTCGATGAAGCGGACCTTGTCTGCGTGCTCAGCTCGTCGAATGGGTTCCAGTCGCGCGACAATCGTCCGTCCTCCATCTACGTTCAACTATCGATCGCATCTACAACGACGTTGACGACACTCCCCGAGTAGACTGCCGCAAGTGCCCACAGGTACCGCTCGCCACTTCTTGGCAGGACCTTCTCGAACCCCCCGAGCCCCTCGGCTTGGAGTCGACCCTTGCAGCCACGGGGGGGAGTTCGGAGCAGCCACGACCGAACCACTCTCGTCGATCATGACGATCCCCACCACTTTCGGCGGGTTGTGTCGGGTATCTCGGAACAGGGCGCGCAGCAGGGGCACCTCTCTCGGCCGTGTAGTGTAGCTTGAGCGCTCAGCTGCGCACAGCTCCGAGCCGATCACTAGGTCCCGTCGCTGGCCGAGAAGTCCGTCCCGCGCTGGACCTACTCTCGAAGCCCTCGAAGCCACCGCACGCCAGAGGCCTTAGTACGCTATCTGTATCTCTCGCCGCCTTAGGTCGTAGACCAGAAGCTGGTCGAATGCAGTATTGATATTGCGCTTGTACGTCCCAACAAAATGCGCATCGTAGAGCTGCCTTCGTCGCCGTTGAGGTTCATCGCGCGCGGGAGCATGGCTGCAGCTCTGCGATCGTCATAGACGAAGACGAACGCGTTTCTGTGGTTGCGGTTTCAGAGTGGAGCTGATCGCCGAGCGCCCTGAACGTGGCCTCGGATCGCTCGCTTGGGCTGATGAGGATGACCTTGCTGTATCCCCCGTTCGGAATCGCGCTGCTCGACAGGACACTGTAGGTTACTCGAACCGCTGGAGGTTGGGCGGCTGGGGAAGGAGGTCGAGTCGCTGCTGAGCCTAGACTCTCCTTCTCGCGCTCAAGGTTGGGTTTGGTTCGTCCGCAGAAGTAGCACGTTGTGAGAAGCGCGGCGAAGGCCACG
>CAWAGZ010000005.1:0-179175 GCA_963781755.1 uncultured Acidobacteriota bacterium | reverse complement strand
CGGAAGGGGATGCCTTCCTCGAGGACCAAGCGGTGGGCCTCCTCGGCCGCCCGGAGGTCGGGGGTGATCTCGATGTTCTCCGGGACGGAAGTGGAGGTGGGGGAGGGTCGCGGCGAGGAGGTCGCAGGTGGCGTGGGTGAGGTCGATCACCCTGAACAGCGGGGCCTTCAGGAGTTGGAGGTCGCGGTGGTAGCCGCTGGGGAGTTTGGCGGGGATCGCCAGGGCCTGGACGAGGGCGCCCAGGGCTGTGGTCCAGTGGGCTCGGGTGAGCTCGAAGAGGTCGGGGTTGCGCTTCTGGGGCATGATCGAGGAGCCGGTGGTCATCTCGTCGGGGAGCTCGACGAAGGCGAACTCCGCCGTCGCGAAGAGGACCAGGTCCGACGCCAGTCTCGACAAGTCGCCGCCGAGTAGGGTCAGCTCGAAGAGGAGTTGGGACTTCGGCCTTGCCTCTCGAGAGTTGGACGGCGGTCACCGGTTCCTGGGTCTCGGCGAACTCGAGCTTCGCTCTCGTGGACTCGCGGTCGATCGGCAGGCCGGGGGTGCCGTAGCCGGCGGCGGAGCCCAGGGGGTTGCGGTCGATTCGGCGGAGGCAGCTTTCGATTCCTCTCGCGTCGTCCTCCAGCTCCGTGGCGAAGCCGCCGGCCCAGAGGGGGACCGAGGAGGGCATCGCGCGCTGCGTGTGCGTGTAGCCGGGGAGGGGCTGGTCGGCGTTGGCCTGGGCGACCTCGGCCAGCGCCGCGGCGATCGCGCGGACGCCGGCGGCGAGGCGGGTGACCTCGTCCTTCAAGTAGAGGCGCAGGGCGGCCAGGACCTGGTCGTTGCGCGAGCGGCCGAGGTGGACGCGGCCGCCGGCGGGGCCGATCTTGTCCGTCAATCTCCGCTCCAGAGCCGTGTGCGCGTCCTCGTCCTCGAGCGCGATCTCCCAGGCGCCGCGCGCGTGCTCCTCGCCCAGCTCCGTCAACCCCTTGCGGATCGCCTCGAGATCCGGCGCCGTGAGCAGACCCTGCTCGGCCAGCATCTCCGCGTGCGCGATCGAGGCGCGGACGTCGTGGGCGACCAGGCGCTCGTCCAGGCGGTGGTCCTCGCCGGCGGTGTAGGCGAGCACGCGGGCGTCCAGCGGTGCGCCCTTGTCCCAGAGGCGGCCGCTCATGCGGGGGTCTCCTGGCGCGGGAGCGCGGCCGCGAAGGCGCGCACCGTCGTCTCGTAGAAGTGGGCGGCCTCCAGGATCTCCAGCTCGGCGACCCACTCGTCCGCCGTGTGCGAGCGCTCCGAGGCGCCCGGGCCGACCTTGAGACCGGGAACGTCCGCGGGCAGCAGCGCCCAGTCCGAGAGCGTCGCCGAGCCGTAGCGGCGGGCCTCGGGGCGGGCCGCGGCGGCGGAGGCGAGCAGGAGCGAGTCCGCGGGCGTCGCGCGCGGCTCGAAGCGGTCCGAGAGCACCTTGACCTCCGAGTCCACCAGAGCGCGCACCCGCGCCGCGACCTCCGCGGGCGCGATCGCCGGCGTCGTGCGCACGTCCAGGATCACGGTGGCTTCCGCTGGAACCGCGTTGCGCGCCTCGCCCGCGCGCATCACCGTCGGCTCCAGCGTCGTCGGTCCGAGGAACAGGTCCACCTCGCCGAGACGGACACGCTCGAGCGCCACCAGGTCGCGCGCCAGCGCCCGGATCGCGTTGGCCGCTCCGAGCGTGCGCGCGTGCGCCGCGTGGGCCGCCGTGCCGCGGGCCACCAGCTCCAGCACCAGCAACCCCTTCTGGGCGACCGCCAGATCGAGGCCCGTCGGCTCGCCGAAGATCGCGCCCGCGATCGGGGGACCCGACTTCGCCAGATGCTGGAGCACCTCCGCCGTCCCCTGGCTGCGCGTCTCCTCGCCCGCGACCAGCGCCAGGCCGAGCGTGATCGGGAGCGAGGCGCCGGCCAGCGCCAGGAACGCCGCCGTCATCGCGGCGGCCGAGGCCTTGGCGTCGTTCGCGCCCAGGCCGTGGACGCGGCCGTCGCGGCGCGTCACGGCGAACGGCTCCAGCGTCCAGCCGGGACCCGCCGGCACCGTGTCGAGGTGTGTGTCGAGCAGCAGCAGCGGTCCCTCGCCGGCGAGCGCCAGCAGCGAATCGCCGAGGCGCTGGGCGCGCGCGCCGTGGGCGACCAGGAAAGCGGCGGCGCGCTCCGCGATCGCGGCCTCGCTGCCCGACACCGAGGGCGTTGCCACCAGCGCGCGGTGGAACGCCAGGATCTCGGCGTCGGTCAGGTGGCTCATGCCTTCTCCAGCTCCTCGGCGCGCTCGTCGACCCGCTCCTCGCGGGTCAGCTCCGCCAGCTCCGGCACCACCAGCGTTCCCGCGCCCTCGTTCGAGAACACCTCCCAGAGGAGCGAATCCGGCGAGCGCCAGGAGATCAGGTGCGCGCGCGGCACGCCGCCCGCGAGCGCGTCGTGGATCGCGCGCACCTTGGGCAGCATCCCGCCGGCCAGCCGCCCCTCGGCGGCCATCCGGTCGAGGCCGGCCAGATCGACGTACGAGACCAGGCTCGACGGGTCACCGGCGTCGGCCAGCAGCCCCGGCGTGTCCACCAGCACCAGGAGCTTCACCGCGCCGAGGGCGACGGCCAGCGCCGAGGCCACCCCGTCGGCGTTCAGGTTCAACAGCTTCCCCGTCGCGTCCGCGGCGAGCGGCGAGACCACCGGGACATATCCGCCGTCGAGCAGGTGCGTGAGCAGCGCCGGGTCCACCGACTCGACGTCGCCGACGTGGCCGTAGTCCACCGGCTGGCTCTCCCCCTCGACCGCGACCGGCGGCCGCCGGCGCGCGACGATCAGCCCGCCGTCCACGCCGGACACCCCGGCGGCGGGCAGCCCCGCGGCGCGGCAGGCCGCGAGCAGGCGGGTGTTCGCCTCGCCGCAGAGCGTCATCGTCACCACCGTCAGCGTCGCGTCGTCGGTCACCCGGCGGCCGGCGACCTGGCGCACCTCGATCCCGAGGTCGCGCGCCAGCGACGTCGCCTGCGGCCCGCCGCCGTGCACCAGCACGACGCGGACGCCGAGGTGGTGGAGTGTCGCGACCTGCTCGACCATCGAGGCCACCGCGCGCGGGTCGGCCAGCGCGCCGCCGCCCAGCTTGACCACGAACGTGCGGCCGCGGAACAGCGCCAGGTAGGGAACCGCGTGGCGCAGCGCCGAGATCTCGACGCTGTGCGTTCCGACGTGCATCATCGCGAACCTCCGAGCAGGCGGTGGAGCACCGCCATCTGAGCCCACAGCCGGTTGTGCGCCTGGGGCACGACCGCGCTCCTGGGTGAATCGAGCACGGCGTCCGAGACCACCACGTTGCGGCGCACGGGCAGGCAGTGGAAGAAGCGGCAGTCCGGCGCCGCATGGTCGAACCAGTCCATCTCTACACACCAATCCGAAGATCGCTTCCGGAGATTCACTTCGGCCTCGGCGTCGCCGTAGAACTTGGGGGAAGACCAAGACTTTCCATAGATGGAATGAGTTCCTTCCAACGCCTCGGCTCTGTCGCTCGTCTCGGTCACGCTGCCGCCGGAGTGGGCTGCCGCCTTCCTGGCTCGGTCGAGGACCGGCTCGGGGAGGGCGTACTCGTCGGGGCGGAGGATCACGACTTCCATGCCTCTCGCGGCGGCCATGTGGGCGACCGCGCTTGGAACTGCGAGCGGGAGGGGCTTGGGATGACTCGCCCAGGTCAGGACCAGCTTGCCGTTGGCCGGCACGCCCAGGTCGTCGAGGGTCTTCCAGTCGCCCAGCGCCTGGCAGGGGTGGTCCACCGCGGACTCGAGGTTGATCGTCGGCACCGGGGCGAGCGCGGCCATCTGCCGGAAGGTCGAGTCGGCGAGGTCGGCTTCGAGGTCGGAGCCGCCGGCGAAGGCGCGGATGCCGAGCGCGTCCACGTATCCGGCGAGCACCGGCAGAGCTTCCTTGACGTGCTCGGAGGCCTCGCCGTCCATCACCACGCCGTCGCGGGTCTCGAGCTTCCAGGTGCCTCGTCCCGGGGTGAGCACGATCGAGCTGCCGCCCAGCCGCGCCATCGCCGACTGCATCGAGGCGAGCGTGCGCAGCGAGGGGTCGAAGAAGAGCAGCCCGAGGATCTTGCCGGCGAGCGCGCGCGGCTCGGGCTCGCGCTCGAGCCGCGCGGCCAGAGCCAGCAGGTCGCGCACCTCCTCGGGGGTGAGCTCGGCGAGCGAGTGGAAGGAGTCCATGCCGGGGATGCTTTCAGGCCGGGAGCCCGGCCAGGGTCTCCGCGAGCTGCGCGACGTGCTCGCTCGTGATCACCAATGGCGGCAGCAGCCGGACCACGTTGGGGTCGGCGCTGGTGCCGACCAGGATGCCGCGCGCGAGCAGCTCGCGCTGGATCGCGCGCGCCGGGCGGCTCGTGCGCAGGCCGACCAGCAGGCCGCGCCCCTGGACGCCGGTGACCGGACCGACGACGCAGGCGGCGCGGATCTCGGCGGCGCGCTCGCGGACGTTCTCGAGCAGACCCTCGCCCTCGATCACTTCGAGCGTCGTCTCGATCAGCGCTGCGGCCATCGGCCCGCCGCCGAAGGTCGTGCCCAGGTCGCCGGTGCGCAGGCCGGCGGCGATCTCCGCTCCGACCAGCAGCGCGCCGGCGGGGAAGCCGCCGGCGAGCCCCTTGGCGACGGTCAGCAGGTCGGGGGTGACCACCGCCGCGTCGGCGACGAACGGGTGGCCCGAGCGGCCCATGCCGCACTGGACCTCGTCGAAGATCAGCAGCGCGCCGTGCTCCAGGGTCAGCTTGCGCGCCGTCCGGAGATAGTCGTCCGACAGGTCGACGGCGCCGGCGACTCCCTGGACCGGTTCGAGGATCACCGCCGCGACCTGGCCGGCGGCCAGCGCGTGGCCGAGCGCGTCGGGGTCTTCGCGCGGCACGAAGCGGACGTCGAAGGGCGCGCGCGGGAAGCCGTACCAGCGCGCGTTCCAGGTCACCGCGCCGGCGGCCGCGGTGCGGCCGTGGAAGGCGCCCTCCAGAGCGACGACCGCCGGCCGCCCGGTGGCGCGCAGCGCCAGCCGCAGCGCATTCTCGTTGGCCTCGGCGCCGCTGTTGACGAAGAACACCGCGTCGAGCCCCGCCGGGGCGAAGGCGGCGAGGCGGGTCGCGGCGCGCTCGCGCACCGCCAGCGGCACGGCGTTCGACTGGAAGAAGAGGCGGCGCGCCTGGTGCTGGAGCGCGGCGAGCAGCGCCGGGTGGCGGTAGCCGAGCAGCGCCACGGCGTGGCCGCCGTAGAAGTCGAGGATCCGTCGCCCGTCGGCGGCTTCGAGCCAGACGCCGCGGCCGGCGACCGGCTCGAACGGGAGCTGGTCGTAGACGGGAAGCAGAGCCGAGGGCGGGTCGGGGAGCGCGAACGCGAGTGACATGGGGGAACCTCCCGAGAGCTCGGACACGGTGGGCTCGATTCGGAGCCGTCTAGAGCCAGCCCAGGCCCGGCAGGCGGAGCCCCGCCGACTCGGGCAGGCCGAAGAGCCGGTTCATCCACTGGCAGGCGCCGCCGGCGGCGCCCTTGACCAGGTTGTCGAGCACCGAGAACGCGATCAGCCGGTCGCCGCGCACGGCGACGCCGAGATCGCAGCGGTTGGTCCCGACCACGGCCTGGAGCCGGGGCGGGGCGTCGAGGACGCGGACGAAGGAAGGCGACGGATAGTAGTCGGCGAGCGCGGCGCGCACCGAATCGGCGTCGGCGACTTGCGCCAGACGCGCCGAGACGGTGGCATGGATGCCGCGCGCGAACGGACCCGCCTGCGGCACGAAGTCGATCTCCGGCGCGGGCGAGCCGGCGGGGGCGGCGGCGGTGGTCAGGGCGATGATTTCCGGCTCGTGGCGGTGCGCCAGAGGAGCGTAGGCGAACAGGTCGCTGCGCCGCTCCGGGTGGTGGGTCGTGGCTCCCGGCGTGCGGCCGGCGCCGGTCGAGCCGGTCACCGCGACCACCGTCGCGCGCGGCTCGATCCAGCCGCCGGCCACCAGCGGTGCCAGCGCCAGCGTCGCGGCGGTGGTGAAGCAGCCCGGGTGGGCGACGTGGCGCGGGGTCGCGGCGGCGGGGACGTGCTCGGGCAGGGCGCAGAGGAACTCGCCGAGCCGGCCCGGCGCGCCGTGCGCGCGGCCGTAGATCGCGGCGTAGCGCGCCGCGTCGCGGTGGCGGAAGTCGGCGGAGAGATCCACCACCCGCGCCGCGCAGCCGGCGGCCTCCGCGGCCGTGAGCAGAGCGTCGATGCGCGCCGCCGCCTCGCCGTGCGGCAGGGCGGAGAACACCGCGAGCGAGGGGGAGTCCGCGAGGATCGCCGGGACCGCCTCCGGCCCGGCGAGCGCGAACGCCTCGAGCGCGGTTCCGGCGAGGTGCGGGAAGACCCCGTCCAGCCGCTCGCCGGCGCGGCTCTCCGAGACGACGCCGGCGAGGCGGAAAAAGGGGTGGCCGGCGAGCAGCCGAAGCAGCTCGCCGGCCACGTACCCCGACCCGCCAACGACGAGGACGGGTACCTCGGCGGGTCGCTGCGAATTCATGGTGTCTCTCCGGCCGGAGTGCCCTCGACGACGGCGCCCGGTTCGACGCCGGCCGGCGGTCGCGGCGCCGGGCCGAGCCCGAGCGCCGCCGCAACCACGGCGGCCAGTTTCGGCGCGTCGGTGCGGGCGTTGATCGCCGGCACCCCGGTGCGCTCCTCGATCAGCATCGTGCCGACGGCGTTGTCGGTCGCCGGCCCGGTGACCGCCGCCGGACGGATGCCGTACTCGCGGGCGAGGATCTCGATCCCGCCCCAGGCGGCGACCGGGTCGTTGGCGGCCAGCACCACGGCGGTGAAGGCGCCGCGCAGGTCGGGGGCGGCGAGGATCGCGTCGACACCGTAGGTGCCGATCAGGCCGTCGCCCAGCTCGGCGACGATCAGGTCGGGTGGCGCCATCGCGCCGCCGCCGTCGGCCAGGCGGCTGATCAGCGTCCGCGCCAGCGCCGGCGCGTTGGCCGCCGTCGTGGTGACGACGCCGAAGTCGGTGAACAACGCCGAGCGGCGCGCGCCGGCGTCCTCCATGGCGAGCACGTCGCGGCGTAGCGACACGCCGGTGGCCTTGAGGCCGTCCACGGTCCGGCCGGCGTGGGCGAACTCCTGGACCAGAGCGCACGCCGCCGCCGTCTTGCCCGCGTTCATGCACGAGCCGACCAGGGCGACGATCGGGACGCCGCGCGCGTCGAGCCGCGCGTCCGGGTCGAGACGCTCGGCGCCGGCCCGCGCCGGCACGCCGATGCGCTCGCCCAGGTAGGGGAAGGAGAGCACCGTGCCCAGCACTTCGCCGTCGAACGGCTGGCCGAAGTTGGGATTGACCGAGTCGCAGAGGCCGAGCACGCCCCCCAGGTTGAGCAGCTGCACGACGTCGCCCGGGGCGAGCTTCTCCGGCAGGTGTCCCGAGTAGCCGAACAGCGCCTTGCGATGCCCGAGCGCGCCGGCGACGACGTCGCCGCGCTTGACCTGCGCCATGCGGCCGGAGGGCAGCTCGACCTGGTTGTAGGTCGACTTGTCGTTGAGGATGCGCACCGCGACCACCACGCCCTCCTCGCAGGGCACGGCGTCCGCCACGCGGACCTGGCGCTTGAGCGCGCAGTCGCGGGTGACCGAGGCGATCTTGTCGAGGAAGACGGGACGCATGGGGATCACTCCGTGGTACCCGCGCGGGCGTGGAGCAGACCGGGCAGCGCCGCGATCCGGCAGAAGCCGGCGGCGTCCGCGGCCGACCACTCGCCGGTGGTCTCGCCATAGCGCCCGCGCGACGCCGCCATCAGCGAGAAGGGGGAGACGACGCCCTCGACGAAGAGCGAGCCGGGTCGCAACAGCAGGTGGACGTCGCCGGTCACCCGCCCCTGCGTCGAGCCGAGCAGCGCCTCGGCGTCGCGCGCCGCGGGCTCCAACGCCTGCCCCTCGTGGACCAGCTCGCCGTAGACCGCGGCGACGAGGTCCTTCAAGCGCTGCTGGCGGCCGGTCAGCACCAGCTTCTCGAGCTCGCGGTGGGCGGTGAGCAGGACCTCGGCGGCCGGCGCCTCGAAGGCGACCCGCCCCTTGAGGCCGAGGACGGTGTCGCCGAGGTGGATGCCGCGGCCGATGCCGAACGGCGCCGCGGTCGCCTCGATCCGGCCGAGCAGCTCGACCGGCTCGAGCGGCTCGCCGTCCCAGGCGCACGGGATCCCGGAGCGGAAGGAGAGGCGGTGACGCTCGGGCGCGCGCGGATGGTCGAAGGCGCCGCGGGTCAGCAGCCAGGCGGACTCGGGGATCGGGCCGGCGCTGTCCAGCGTCTCGCGGCCGCCGATCGTCGCCCCCCACAGTCCGCGGTTGATCGAGTAGGCCGCGCCGCCGACCGGTACGGGCAGCCCCCGCGCCTCGAGGTACGCGACCTCCTCGGCCCGGCTGTGCGACTCGTCGCGCACCGGGGCGAGGATCTCGAGCTCGGGCGCCACCGCCCGCAGGGCGACCTCGAAACGGACCTGGTCGTTGCCGGCGCCGGTCGAGCCGTGGGCGACCGCCGCGGCGCCGAGCTCCAGCGCGAGGCGCGCGACCTCGCGCGCCTGGATCGCGCGCTCGGCACCGACCGAGAGCGGGTAGAGCCCGCCGCGGCGGACGTTGCCGAAGATCAGGAAGCGCAGCACGTCGTCGAAGAAGGCCGTTCGAGCGTCGACGATGCGGTGTTCCCGGGCGCCGAGCGCCAGCGCGTGCCGCTCGAGCGCGGCGGCGGCTTCGGGGTCGAGCCCGCCGGTGTCCACGGTGACCGTGACCACGGGCCGGCCGTGGCGCTCGGCCAGCCAGGGCACGCAGAAAGAGGTGTCCAGCCCGCCCGAGAAGGCGAGCGCGATCGGCGCCGGGGACGTCATCGCAGGACGGCCGCCGCGACCTGAGGGGTCGACTCGGCGAGCAGCGCGCTCAGGCGGTGGAGGACCCGGGTCTGCTCGCGGGCCCCGGCGCTGGCGACGAAGACGGTGTCGTCCCCGGCGACGGTGCCGACGATCTCGCTCCAGCCGGTGCGGTCGAGGGCGAGGCCGACGGTCTGGGCCGCGCCGGCCTGGGTGAAGACCACGGTCAGGTACGGCCCGGCGGGCTTGGCGCCGCGCAGGTAGTGGGCGATCTCCTGCGCCGTCTCGCTGGCCGCCGCGGCGGGGGCCGGGGCGACGTAGCGGCCGCCCAGCTTGGCCACCCCGAGCTCGCGCAGGTCGCGCGAGACGCTGGACTGGGTGACGTCGAGGCCGCGCTCGGCCAGCCGCGCCACCAGCTCGTCCTGGCGCCGCACCGGGGCGCGGCGCAGGATCGAGAGGATCGCCCGATGGCGCTGCTCGCGGAGCTCGGTCTCGGTGGGCATGGGTTGGGAGGGGGTCTCAGGGCTTAAATATTATGCGCATACTACTGCATGGACTGATCCTGTCAAGCCCCCGCGGCGGGAAGCGGGGCGAGGGTGATGTCACCCGCACGAGGTCCGGCCCACCGGTGCCTCGGCGGGACGGAGGCGTCTCGAGGGGACAAGCAACTTCGTTGCATGTCCCCTGGGGGAATCGGCCGCCTCGCCGGTCCGCGGAGTCGCGG
Source organism: uncultured Acidobacteriota bacterium (assembly GCA_963781755.1). GTDB lineage: Bacteria > Acidobacteriota > Thermoanaerobaculia > Multivoradales > JAGPDF01 > JACTMI01. The sequence goes on along the minus strand of CAWAGZ010000005.1, from coordinate 169,612 downwards.
TCTGTCGGCGGGAGGCGGGGCGGTTGCCGTAGCGCAGCGAAGGCGTCTCGAGGGGACAAGCAAACTCGTTGCATGTCCCCTGGGGGAATCGGCCGCCTCGCCGGTCCGCGGAGTCGAGGTCTGTCGGCGGGAGGCGGGGCGGTTGCCTCGGTAGGTCTTTCCCTTCTATGGAAGTCTTTGCTTCTGGGGATAGCGTCTCGGCGTGGATACGAGGCATCCGGCCGGCGGTCGCCGGCCGTAGAGTGGGGTCGAGGAGGATTCGCGAATGAGCTCACGTGCCTGGAGTTCCCGCGTCGCGACCGCGATCGCGGTCGTTGCGTTCGCCGCCGCGCCCCTGTTGGCGGTGTCGCCGGTCAACAAGAGCTTCTTCGGCAACGTCGCGATCGAGGGCTACGACCCGGTGGCCTACTTCACCGACAGCAAGCCGGTCGAGGGCAAGTCCGATTTCAGCTACGAATGGCAGGGCGCGAGCTGGCACTTCGCCAGCGCCGAGCACCGCGACCTGTTCGCCAAGGAGCCCGAGAAGTACGCGCCGCAGTACGGCGGGTACTGCGCCTACGCGGTCTCCCAGGGCAGCACCGCCGGGATCGACCCGGAGGCCTGGACGGTCCACGAGGGCAAGCTCTACCTGAACTACGACAAGAAGATCCAGGCCAAGTGGACGGCGGACATGGCGAGCTACATCGACAAGGCCGACGCCAACTGGCCCAAGATGATCGATCGCTGAGCGCGGCGCCCTGATCTTGCCGCCGGCCGCGGCCACCGGAGGCCGCCGCTCCGGGGCTCCCGACCGCGGGGATACAATCCGCGGACGGTTCCCCGCCCATGGAGACGATCGGCAAGTACGAAGTCCTCGGCAAGGTCGGTAGCGGTGGCTTCGGCATCGTCTACAAGGGGCGGGATCCGTTCATCAAGCGCTACGTCGCGATCAAGACCTGCAGCAGCGAAGACGAGGACATCCGCAGCCGCTTCTTCCGCGAAGCCGAGATCGCGGGCAACCTCCACCACCGCAACGTCACCACGGTCTACGACTTCGGCTTCCAGGACGGGATCCCGTACCTGGTGCAGGAGTTCCTGCCGGGCGAGGACCTCGACCAGCTCATCGGGCGCCGGGCGCTGACCCCGGAGCTGAAGCTCGAGTACCTGATCCAGGTCGCCGCCGGTCTGGAGTACGCCCACAGCCAGGGCGTCATCCACCGCGACATCAAGCCCAGCAACATCCGGGTGATCGGCGGCGGCCGCATCAAGATCATGGACTTCGGCATCGCCAAGCTGGCCAACCTCCAGAGCCAGCTGACGAAGACGGGGATGACCCTGGGCACGGCCTTCTACCTCGCTCCCGAGCAGATCCGGGGCGAGGAGGTGACGGTGGGCGTGGACATCTTCTCGTTCGGCGTCCTGGCCTACGAGCTGTTCGCCCACCGCCGCCCGTTCGACGGCGAGAACCTCTCCCATCTCTTCTACCAGATCCTGACGGTCGAGCCGCCGCCGTTGCGCAGCCTCGACCCCGAGTGCCCGGAAGCGCTGGCGGCGGCGATCGAGAAGTGCCTGAGGAAGGACGCCCGCGAGCGCTGGCGGTCGTGCGCGGAGATCGTCGCCGCCCTCGAGCCGCTGCGCGGCACCCTGCGCGACACGCTGGCGCCGGGCGACCTGCCCGCGGACAGCGCCCCCGAACCGGCGGCCCGGGCCGCCGAGATGAGCGAGACCGTGGCGCTCTCGGCGTCGCAGGCCCGACGCGAGCTGGCGACGGTCCAGGCGCGCGTCGACGAGCTGCTGGCCGCCGGCGACGCGACCGCCGCCGAGATCGAGATCACCCTGGCGCGCAAGCGCTTCGCCGCGGTGTCGGGAGTGTCGAAGGTCCTCGATCCGATGAACGACCGGATCGCGGAGCAGCGCGAGCGGACGGAGTCCGCGCGCCGCCGCCGCGACAAGGTCCAGGGGCTGGTGGCGCGCGGCCGCGAGCTGGTCGCGGCCGGGGAGCTGGACGAGGCGCGTCTGGTGGCGCGCACCGCCATCGAGCTCGACCCGGAGGACCCCGGCGGCCGGGAGCTGCTCGAGCGGATCGACCAGGTCGAAGCCGACCTTCGCGCCCGCGCCGAGGCGGATCGCCGGCAGCGCGAGGAGGAGGAGCGGCGCCGCCGGGAGGCCGAGGCGGAGCGGCAGCGGCAGGCCGAGGAGGCCGAGAAGCGCCGGATCGCTGCCGAGGCCGAGCGTCAGCGACGCGCGGAGGAGGAGGAGCGGCGCCGCCGGGAAGTCGAAGCGGAGCGGCAGCGGCAGGCCGAAGCGGCCGAGGCGCGTCGTCTGCAGGAGGAGGCCGAGCGCCGGCGCCAGGCCGAGGAGGAGGCGCAGCGCCGGCAGGAGCGCGTGGCGGCCGAGGCGGCCGAGCGCCAGCGCAAGGCGGAGGACGCGCAACTCCGGAAGCGGGAGCGGGAGGCGGCCGAGGAGCAGCACCGCCGGCAGGCCGAGCAGGAGCGCGAGCGCAAGGAGGCGGCCGAGGAGCAACGCCGCCGCCAGGCCGAGGAGGAGAAGCAGCGCTGGGCGGAGGCGCAGGAGGCTGCCCGCCAGCGCGAGCAGGAGCAGCGCCGGCAGCGCGAGGAGGAGAAGCAGGCTCGCCGGCGCGCCGAAGCCGCGGCGAACGTGGCGACCCTGCTCTCGGCGGGCAAGGTCGAGCGCGCGGAGAAGGCCCTGGCGACGTCGGTCGCGAAGCTGGGCGAGGACCCGGCGCTCACCGGGCTGGCCGAGAAGGTGGCGGCCGCGCGCGTCGGCGGCGGACGCGAGGCGGCGCAGCCCGCGAGCTCCCGCCATCTCCTCCGGCTCGGCGTGGCGGCCGGGTTGGTCGTCGCCGCGGCGGTCGGGTTCGGCGTCTGGCGGTCGGCGTCCTCGCGGCCCTCCGCGCCGCAGGCTGCCGCCCCGCCCGCGACCGAGGCACCCGCCGCGGCCTCGGACCGGACTCCGGAGCTGGCCTCGCCGATGGCGTCGCCGAAGGCGCCTCCGGCCGGCGAGAAGTCGCCCTCGACGAACCCGTCCGAGTCTGCGCCGCAGGTCCCGCCGGAGACCCGTGCCGAGGCCGCGGCGCCGGTTGCGAACCGAAACGAGCCGAACGGGCAACTGGTCGCGGCGGCGCCAACGCCGGAGAAGACCGGGATCCCGCCGGTCCGAGAGACCCGCCCGGCGCAGCCGCCGGCGGCCTCGGCCGCGGCGGGACATCCCGAGCCCGCGCCGGTGCCGGCGCCGGAGAAGAACCCGCCGGCCGCGGTCGTGCGCGAGCCCGCGGCGAGCGGACCGGCGACCGTGCCGGCTGCCGGACCGAGTCCGCGGGAGCCGGAGACGCTCCCGGCGCCGGCGTCCTCGACGCCGCCGGTTACCTCCTCTCCGGCGCCGTCGCCCGCGGCATCGACCTCGGCGCCAACGCCGACGCGGGCCGAGCCCCCGGCGGCGGTGGACGAGTCCGCGGCCGTGCTCGCCGCCCTGGATCGCTACCGGCGTGCCTTCGAGTCGCTCGACGCCGGCGCCGTCCAGGCGGTCTGGCCGGCGGTCAACGCCGCGGCGCTGCGGCGCAGCTTCGAGCAGGACGAATCACTGAGCATGAGCCTGGGCGGCTGCCAGGTGAGCGTCGACGGCAGCCGGGCCACCGCGGTGTGCCAGCTCGAGCAGAGGATCCAGCCCAAGGCCGGCGAGCCGCAGCACCTGCGGCGCCGGACGCGGTTCGAGCTGCGCCGCTCGGGCGCCGGCTGGACCATTCAGAAGATTCAGTAGTCGGCGCCTCGCCTCGGCCAGCGGGTGCCGGTGCGAACCGAAGGCGTCTCCAGGGGACACGCAGAGGCTCAGGTGACTGTCATGCCACATCTCCGATGTGGCGTGACTGTCACCCCCTCGAGCGCGACGCAGGCCGTTCCTGGGCCGAAGGGTGCATCAGCCCACCGAAGGCGTCTCCAGGGGACACGCAGCAAGCCAGGGTGTCCCCGGTGGAGGCCGCGCCTCGGCGAGCGGGTGCCGATGCGGACCGAAGGCGTCTCCAGGGGACACGCAGAGGCTCAGGTGACTGTCATGCCACATCTCCGATGTGGCGTGACTGTCACCCCCTCGAGCGCGACGCAGGCCGTTCCTGGGCCGAAGGGTGCATCAGCCCACCGAAGGCGTCTCCAGGGGACACGCAGCAAGCCAGCATGTCCCCTCGGGGAATCCACTGCCTCGCCGGTCCGCGGACTCGAGGTCTGTCCTCGGAAGGGACGGTCGAGGTGGCGTAGCGGCGAGCGGCAGGCGCAACGGCCGTCCTGCCCCTTCCCCCCATCTAGGGAAGTCTTTTTCGTGTCTTGCCTGGGACCGTCGTCTTGCAGGAGGGTCCGGCTCCGTCGTCAGAAGCTGTATTCGACGCCGAAGACGCCGATGACGCTGTCCTGCTTGAGGCCATCGTTCGACAGCGAGTAGAGCGCGTCCGCGGTGACCAGCAGGTTGCCCACGGGGTTGTACTTCAGGCCCACGGAGCCGAGCAGCAGGTTGAGGTCGGAGCGGCCGAAGGTCACCACGGGACGCTGCACCGAGCTCATCGAGCCGTCCGGCAGCTCGAAATCGAAGGTCTGCTGCTCGAGCGTCGCTCGCGTGGCGTTGCGCAGCGTGCGTCCGACGAGCTCGGCGACCAGGGTCAGCCGCGGGTGGGCGGCGACGTCGAAGCCGGCGGAGTAGTCGATCTCGTCGGGCAGCTCGGAGATCACGCTGCTCGAGCCCCAGGAGGAGCTGTAGCCGAGGTTGGCGTGGGGCGCGAAGCGCCCGTAGGAGCCCGAGGCGATGAAGGAGAGCTTGGCCTGGGTGAAGCCGGTGCCCAGCAGGTCCTTCTCGTCGCCGGTCGGCAGCCGGACGTCCAGCGCGGCGGCGATACCGCCGCGGTCGGAATGGGTCAGCTTGAGCTTGCCGCGCAGAAGGACGTCACCGAGCCCGCTCGCGGTGTCGCGGGCGTGGACCGTCTCGTTGTCCGGGTCCGCGCCCGCGAAGTGGTGGATCCCCGGGATCCCGGCCGTCGACAGGCGGTCGATGTGCAGCCGCGCGGTGGCGTCGAGGTCCACCTTGACCATCGGCACCACGACCGAGAAGTCGAGCCGCGACGTCGCGCCGTAGTTGGCGAAGAAGACCGTCGTCTGCGTGTCCACCTTGAGGTAGGTGTTGACGTTGATGATGTCGCCCTCGAAGAACGGATTCTCCGGGTCGCCGATCGGCGGGGTGTCGAGGTGGTGGAGCTGGAACTCGATCTCGCCGCCGCGCAGGTCCAGGTTGTCGAGCGTGTCGTAGTGGGTGGAGAGATAGTTCAGGCCCAGGTTCCATTTGCCCTTGCCGATCGTCTGCGCCCGCTCCATGAAGATCGGCCCGAAGGAGTCGCTGCTGCGGGTGAAGGTGCCGAGCGCCGGGTCGAAGCTGTAGGTGAAGCCGCCGGCCGAGGATGCGATCGGGAAGGTCGAGAGCTGGGTCACGAGACTCTCGTTGAGCGACCGGCCGGTCGCGGCGAGCGCCAGGGAGGTATCGAGGAAGTGCGCCTCGTGGCTCGGGAACCCGGGACCCGGAGGAGCCAGGATGACGCGCGTTCCGAGAAGGTTCGGGATCACGTCGGAAAGGCTGGCCGACGCCGGAACGGTCGCGGCGGTCGCCAGGAGCGAAGCGCAGAGCAGGAATCGCAGAGAAACGGTACGGGACATGACTTTCTCCTGTCCGGGACGCTGCCGGGCGCGCCGGGCGCATCCGAACGATCGGGTTCGGTCGGGCATCCTACCCCCCCGGGTGGGCACCGGGCAAACGGCAGAAGCCGGAAAGCCGCGCTGCGGATGCCTTGCGCCGGCGCCGGTCAGGCGAGCAGCGAGCGCACCAGTACGACCACGGTCGTCCACCCGATGGCGGCTGCGAGCGCCAGGTAGACGTACCAGTGGTTGTACCGGCGCAGGGCGCAGGGCGGGTGGCGTGCGGCGAGCCGGGCGGCGTCGAGCATCGCCCAGACCAGGTAGAGGAGGACCGGGACCGCGCCGTGCCAGCTCGCGCCCGGAGCTGCCGCCGCCGCATGACGGAGGCCGAGGGCGGCGAGCACGACGCCGGCCGCCCAGACGCCCGCCGCCCGCCGAGCCGCCCCGGCGTAGACGTGCCCGAGGCCGGGCGCGGCCAGGGTCAGCAGCAAGGCCGTCCAGGGCTTGGGCGGCACCGTGCGCGGATCGAGGGCGTAGCGCCGGGGCGCGATCTCCATCACCCACTTGCTACGCAAGCCGCCCCCGCCCGGGGACATCCCCGGGCGGGGACGGCCGGCGCCACCGGAAGGAGGAGCTTTCCGCGGCTGCCGCCGCGGGGGAGCGAGGAACGACGCCGCGCCCCCTCGATCGCTGGAAAGGCTTTCTGTCGATGGCAAGGATTGGACTTTGGCCGCTGCCGCGGGACCCGAGGCGTTGTTTCGTGCCGTCTTTCCCATCTATGGAAGTCTTTCGGGTTCCGAACGAGAGTCGGGCCGACATCCCGACGATTCGGACGCGAATTGTTGGAGGATGGGCTGGCGACAGAGGGAGGGGGCTTGGACGCGGAGAGACGCCGGCTGGAGGAGGCGGAGGCGGGCAGGAAGCCGTGGCGGCGGTGGGGGGCGTACCTGGCCGAGCGGCAGTGGGGGACGGTGCGCGAGGACTACTCGCCCGACGGCGACGTCTGGGGCGCCTTCCCCTACGAGATGGCGCGCTCGCGCGCCTACCGCTGGGGCGAGGACGGCCTGGCCGGGATCTCGGACGACCGCCAGCTCGTCTGCCTCGGGCTGGCGCTCTGGAACGGCCGCGATCCGCACGTGAAGGAGCGGCTCTTCGGGCTCGCCGGCCCCGAAGGCAACCACGGCGAGGACGTCAAGGAGCTCTACTGGTACCTCGACGCCACGCCGACCCACTCCTGGCTCGAGATGCTCTACCGCTACCCGCAGGCCGAGTTTCCCTACGCACGGCTGGTCGAGGAGAACCGGAAACGGACGCGACTCGAGCCGGAGTTCGAGATCACCGACGCCGGCGTTTTCGACCAGGGTCGCTACTTCGACGTCCGCGTCGTCGTCGCCAAAGGGGCGGCCGAGGATCTCCTGCTGCGCTACGAGGTGACCAACCGGGGGCCCGAAACGGCCACCTTGCACGTGCTGCCCCAGCTCTGGTTCCGCAACACCTGGGACTGGGGAGAGGGCACTTCCAAGCCGGAGCTGACCGGCCGGGAGGGGTGGGTCGAGGTCCGTCATCCCGAGCTGGGGGAGCTCTACTGGCTCTTCGAGCCCGGCGCGGAGCTGCTCTTCTGCGACAACGAGACGAACGCCCCGGCGCTGTGGAACGCGACGGCGTCGGGGAGCTTCAAGGACGGCATCGACCAGGCGGTGGTCCACGGCCGGCGCGAGGCGCTCCGTCCGGAGCCCGCGGGCACCAAGGTCGCGGCCCACCACCGGCTCGAGCTCGGCCCGGGCGAGACCCGCGTCGTGAGAGTGCGCTTGGCGCGGCGGCGCTTCGTGCGCCCGTTCGCCGGCTTCGAGGAGATCCTGGCCGCCCGGCGCGAGGAGGCCGACGAGTTCTACGCCGGTCTCCAGGGCGGGGTCGCGGACGACGAGGCCCGGAGGATCCAGCGCCAGGCCTGGGCGGGGATGATCTGGTGCCAGCAGCTCTACCACTTCGACGTCCGGCGCTGGTTGGCGGGGGACCCCGGACAGCCGGAGCCGCCGGCCGCACGCCGGGAGGGGCGCGACCACGAGTGGTTCCACCTCAACAACCGGGACGTGATCTCGATGCCGGACTCCTGGGAGTACCCCTGGTACGCGGCCTGGGACCTGGCCTTCCACTGCGTCGCGCTGGCGCGGCTCGACCCGGACTTCGCCAAGGGGCAGCTCGTGCTGCTCTGCCGCGAGTGGTACATGCACCCGAACGGCCAGCTCCCGGCCTACGAGTGGAACTTCGGCGACGTCAACCCGCCGGTGCACGCCTGGGCGGCGATGCGGGTGTTCGAGATCGACCGCGAGCGCAGCGGGCGGCCCGACCTCGCCTTCCTCGAGCGCGTCTTCCACAAGCTGATGCTGAACTTCACCTGGTGGGTGAACCGCAAGGACGACGGGGGGCGGAACGTGTTCCAGGGCGGTTTTCTGGGACTGGACAACATCGGCGTCTTCGACCGCTCGTCCGAGCTGCCGGGCGGCGGTCGAGTCGATCAGGCGGACGGCACGAGCTGGATGGCGATGTACTCGCTGAACCTGATGCGCATCGCGCTCGAGCTGGCGCGGCGGGACCGGGTCTACGAGGACATCGCGACCAAGTTCTTCGAGCACTTCCTCTACATCGCGGCGGCGATGCGCGACCTGGGCGGCGAGGGCGTCGACCTGTGGGACGAGCGCGACGAGTTCTTCTACGACGTGCTCCGCCTGCCCGAGGGCAGCGCGCATCCGCTGCGGGTGCGCTCGATGGTCGGCCTGATCCCGCTGTTCGCGGTCGAGGTCCTCGATCCGGAGCTGCTCGCCGAGGTGCCCGAGTTCACCGCCCGCCTGCAGTGGTTCCTCGACTACCGGCCGGATCTCGCGTCTCTGGTGTCGCGTTGGCACGAGCCGGGGCGCGGCGACCGGCGACTGCTCTCGCTCCTGCGCGGGCACCGCATGAAGCGGGTGCTGCGGCGCATGCTCGACGAGACGGAGTTCCTCTCCGACTTCGGCGTCCGGGCGCTGTCGAAGTACCACGAGGCGAACCCCTTCCGGATCGAGCTCGCCGGCCGGGAGTTCTCGGTCTCCTACGAGCCGGGGGAGTCGGAGACGGGCCTTTTCGGCGGCAACTCGAACTGGCGCGGTCCGGTGTGGATGCCCGCCAACTTCCTGCTCCGCGAGTCGCTCCTGCGCTTCCACTCCTACTACGGCGACGAGTTCCGGATCGAGTGCCCGACCGGCTCGGGGAAGCTCGTGTCGATCGCCGACGCGGCCGACGAGCTCGCCCGCCGGCTGGTCCGCCTCTACCTGCCCGACGCGCACGGCCGACGGCCGGCGATGGCGGCTCTCGGCCGCTTCGCCGACGACCCGAGCTTCCGCGACCACCTGCTCTTCTACGAGTGCTTCCACGGCGACACCGGCCGCGGCGTCGGCGCCAGCCACCAGACCGGCTGGACCGGCCTGATCGCCGAGCTCCTGTTGCCCTAGGCTGGACGGTGCCCTGGCGGGACGAAGGCGTCTCCAGGGGACACCCAGCAAGCCAGGGTGTCCCCTCGGGGAATCTCCCGCCTCGCCGGTCCGCGATGCCGAGGTCTGTCGGCGGGAGGCGGGGCGGAGGTTCCCGGGGGCCTTTCCCTTCTATGGAAGTATTTGCAGCATCGGCCCGATCTTGCCGCCGAGCGCAATGCGACAGCGGCGGAATCGGGAATCAGAAGAGAGAAGAGAGAGAAGGGAGCTCGGCATGGCGATGGGAGCGGGCGCGGCGTTCGACTTCTCGGACCGGGTGGTGGTGGTGAGCGGGGGCTCGGGGGCGCTGGGCGGGATGCTGGTGCGGCGGTTCCTGGCCGCGGGAGCCGTCGTGGACAGCGTGGACCGCGACGCGGCGAAGGCCGAGCGTGCCTTCGCCGATCTCCGGTCCGGGGAGCGCTTGCGTTGCCACGGGGCCGACCTCGCCGATCCGGGCGCCGTGGCGCGGCTCGTGGAGGCGATCGGCGCCGAGCGGAGACGGATCGATCATCTGGCCAACGCCGTCGGCGCCTTCTCCTTCGACGGTCCGGTCGAGACCGCGCCGCCGGTGGCGTGGAGCCGGATGCTCGAGGCCAACTTCTACTCGGTCCTCTACCTCTGTCGTGCCGTGGTGCCGGTGCTCCAGCGCGGCGGAGGCGGCACGATCGTCAACGTGGGCTCGCGCGCCTCGCTGGCCGGCGGAGCGCAGGTCGCGCCCTACGCGGTGGCCAAGACGGCGGTGTTGCGGCTCTCGGAGAGCCTCTCCGCGGAGGGCAAGCGCCGGGGGATCCGCGTCAACTGCGTCCTTCCCGGAACCCTGGACACCGCGGCCAACCGGCGCGCGATGCCGGACGCCGATCCCGCCGGCTGGGTGCCGCTCGACGCGGTCGCCGACGCCGTCCTCTTTCTCTCCTCGGCGGCGGCGGGAGCCATCCACGGCGCCGCGCTGCCCGTATTCGGTCTGGAGTGAGCGCAGTCGGCGCAGTGAACGAGAGTCGAGGAAGGGAGCCGCGATGACGACGGAGCTTTCCCGGGGGGCGCGCTGGACGAGCTGGATCGCGCAGGTGGCGGTGGCGGGGATCCTCGCCCAGACCCTGTTCTTCAAGTTCGCCGCGGCGCCGGAGTCGGTCTACATCTTCTCCAAGCTGGGCCTCGAGCCGTGGGGGCGGATCGGGTCGGGCGTCGCGGAGCTGATCGCGGCGATCCTGCTGCTGATCCCGGCCACGGCCGCGCTCGGGGCCCTGATCGCCCTCGGCGTCATCGTCGGCGCGCTCGGCGCCCACCTGACCAAGCTCGGCATCGTGGTGCAGGGCGACGGCGGGCTGCTGTTCGGTCTCGCGGTGACGGTCTTCGTCGGCAGCCTGTTGGTCCTCTGGCTGCGCCGGCGCGAGCTGCCCTGGCTCGGCCCCCGGCTGGCCAGGAACCGGCCGTCTGCAAGCTGATTCCGACTCCCGGGCGCATGCGCGGCCCAGCCCGGCCCGGGCAGTACCGAAACTTTCAGAGATCGGAAAGGCACCCGGGACATCCGCGCTTCGGGCCGCGCGGCGGCGGCCGGAGCCCCGTCTTTCCCTTCCATGAAAGCTTCTTGGGAGGTTGAGCTCCGCCTCCCTGCCAGCCGGCAGCCGGGAGCGCTCGAGCCACGCCCACCCCGACGGGAACTGCGCTTCGCGCGGTCGGCGCGCGGCGAGCGCCGTTCCCGGACCGAGCCGAAAAAGACCTGCTTCTAGGGGCGCTCGAGGGTGACGACCAGGGTGTCGCCGGAGGGCTCGACGCTCTCGATCCGGGCGCGCGCGGAAGGCACCAGGTCGAGGACGATGTGCAGCTCGTTGCCGCCCGACGCCAGGTGGTAGCCGGTGCGGATCCCGGCGACCTCCGGCGTGGGCACACCGTGGGCGGCGCTACGGTACGGCTGCTCGATCTCCTTCAGGCGGATCAGCACCCGGGGCTTGTCGCCGCCGATCTCCGACCAGCTGAAGCTGCCGGTGGGGAAGCCGCCGTCGCCGACGATCGTCACCACCGTCCGACCCGCCGCCGTGGCGGCGCCGATCTCGCGCACGAGCGACGAGCGCACGGAGCCGATCGACCGTGTGGCCGGCGCGGGCTCGGGGGCGGCCGGCGCCGGTGTCGGCGGTACCGCGGCCGGGGTTTCGGTCGCGACCGCGGCCGCCGGCGCGGGGCGCGACGAGCCGGTCGGGGCGGGAGGCGCCGCGACGGGGGGAAGAGGGGTCTCGGGCGCCGGCTCCGTCTTCCCGACGCTGTCCACGAGGGTGCGGCCCGGCCCCACCCGCGAATCGAGCGGCCGCGTCGCCGGTCCCGCGCTCTTCGCCGGCTCGACCGGCACCGTGCCCGTTGCCGCGGGCGCCGCCGAAGCCGACGGCGCTGCGCCGGCCGCGGCGAGGTGGGCGGGCCGGTACTGCGTCCAGTACCACCAGCCCCCGCCGGCGGTCGCCAGGAGTCCGAGGATCGCGAGCGAGAGCCCGAGCGTCCGGCCGCGGCCGGCTGGACGACCGACCCCGGCGGCACCGTAGATCGAGACCGTCTCGTCGCTTGCGGACCGGTAGGGTTCGTAGGGCGGGACCGCGGGACTCTCGAACGACGGCAGCGCGGGGAGCTGCGCCTCCTCCGGCGCCGGGGGCGCGACCGGGGCGGGTGGCGCGGCGGGCGCCATCGATTCGGGCAGCGGCACGTCGTCGTCGAAGATGCGGAAGGGGGTGGCCCCGGGCACCGGATCGCGGGTCGTCACCGGGATCTTCACCGTCTCGTTGCCGAGCTCCCTCGACGCCGTCTCGGTCCCGGCCGCCGCTTCCGGCGCGAACTCGATCGCCGGCGGCTCGAAGGGCTCGATCGATTCGTCCGGAGCGTCCGCCTCGAGGGGCGCGTGGGTCGGCCTCGACGCGACCATCGCCTGGACCTCCGGGTCCTCCCCCACGCGGTCGCCGAGCGATGCCTCGAGGAACTCGAACAGCGCCTCGGTCAGGTGCTGGCGCGAGAGCTCGTCGAGGTCGACGAAGCGGATCCCAGATCCGGCGGGGCGGCCCGGTCCCTCGTACTTCTCCCGCACCCAGACCACTTCGCCCGTGCCCTGGCAGGGCTTGCGCTGGGAGCCGATCGTGAACTCGAAGACGAGCTGGGTGCCGACCGGCGGCGGATCGGGGTGCTTGACGAACATCCCGCTCGCCGACACGTTCGCGGCGAAGCCGTTCTGGTAGGCGACGGTGCCCTCGAAGTGAAGTCGCACCACCGCGTCGAGCGGCATCCGCGTCGAACGCTGGAAGTCGGTGGGTGGTCCCGAATCGGTCGGCATGGCGATGGGTCGGTCCGTCAGGCCGAGACCTTCTCCCAGTCTCCTTCGTCGGCGTCGAGCGCGATGGCCAAGCTGCCGTTCGCTCCGGCGTAGACGGGGTCCTCGACGAGCGCGATCTTGCCCCCGCCGAGGTCCGCGAGCGACCTTTCGAGCTGGGTCTCCAGACCCCGGATGCGCGAGCCGCGGCCGGAGAGCATGACGTGGTTGCGGACCCTCTCCTGATACTCCGGCTCGACTACCGCGAGCAGGTCCAGCATCGTCTCGCTGAACGGCGCCACCAGGCTCTCGCAGGCGGCGCGCAACTCGTCGGTGATGTCCACGGTCTGCGTCTTGCCGTGCACGGGAGCCTGGACCTCGACCCGCTCCTCGCTCTCGCCGACGAATCCGTGCTTCTCCTTCCAGCCCCGGACCATGTGGATCGAGAACTGGACCTGCGGGTGGCGGTCCGCGATCAGCTTGGCGAGCAGGTCGTCGACCGAGTCGCCGGCCTTGGTCAGCGTCCGCTGGTCTTCCTCGGTGGGGTAGCGGCCCTTCATGACGCAGAAGTCGGTGGTCCCGGCGCCGACGTCGATGATCATGGTGTGGAGCAGCGCCTCGATGCCGTAGGCGACGGCGAAGGGCTCGGAGACGATGATCAGGCTGTCCACCATCCCCTTCATCACTTGGCGCAATTGCTGCTTGTTGACCCGCAGGGTCTCGGCGGGCACGCCGACGACGGCGCGCACCCGGCGCTCGGCGTCGCCGTCGCGGGCCAGTCCGATCAAGTGACCCAGGATCTCCTTGACGGCGGCGATGTCCTTCTCCGAGCCCTCCTTGATCAGGCCCTGCTCGAGGGGCCGGTGCAGGTCGAGGAGGCTCCGGTTCTCGAGCGCCTCGTCGCCGATCAGGACCTGCTTCTTGATCACCTTGCGCGCGACCATGTCGAGCGGCCAGCCGACGTAGCTGTCGACGACGTGACGGGCGCCCGCGGAGGTGGAGATCGCGCTCTGGGAAGTGCCGAGATCGATGCCTACCGACAGGACCTTCTCTTTCGTGCTCATCGGACGCTTTCCTCCCGAGCGGTGACCGGACCGGACTTCTGGACGTCTCGTGAGTATGCCGCAATTCCGTCGAAAAGCGCTCCCGCGATCCGGTCCCGGTAGTCCGGGCGCCCGAGCAGCCGCGCCTCCTCGTCGTTGGACAGGCACGCGACCTCGGCCAGGATCGCCGGCATGTCGGTGGCGACGAGGACCAGGAAAGGGGCCGACTTGACGCCCCGGTCGCGCACCGCGGGCTCGACCTCGCGCACCGAGCCGAGCAACCGCGACTGGACGTCGGTCGCGAGCTGCCGCGACTCCTGTTGACGCAGGTCGGCGTAGATCGAGTCGAGCAGCCGGCGGACGTCGGCGAGCGAGTAGCCGGATTCGCGGTTCTCCTCGCTCGCCAGCCGGGTCACGAACGGATCGTCCGAAGGTCCGAGGTAGAAGGTCTCGATGCCGCGGTCGGCGCGGCCGTCGTGGAACCAGTTGACGTGGATCGAGACGAACAGGTCGGCGCCCGAGTGGTTGGCGAAGCTCGCGCGGTCAGCGAGCGAGACGCGCTCGTCCCGGTCGCGGGTGAGCAGGGTCTGGATGCCCGAGGCGCGCAGCCGCACGGCCAGCCGGCGCGCGATGTCGAGGGTGAGGTCCTTCTCGACCAGGCCGGTGGAGGTGTGGGTCCCCTCGTCGCCGCCGCCGTGGCCGGGATCGAGGACGATGCGGCGGACCGCGAGCGGGAAGACCCGGCTCGGCACGCGCACCGGCGGACCGGCGACGAAGAAGGCGCCCGGGTCCGGACCATGGGACCCGGAGGGCGCCGCCGGAAGCCGGGCGAAGGGCTTCCTGGCCTCGGCCGGACCGATGACGCCGCCGCGCAACGCCGCACCCAGGGCGAGCGCCGCCGCGATGCCCGCGGCGCCGACCACGAGCAGCGCCCAGGGCACGGGCGCCCTGCGGTGGAGCCTTCCGCGCGGCTGGTTGCGGATCGCCCGCACGTTGTCGTCCACCGCTCCGGCGAGAAGGCGGCGCTTGAGGCTGAAGGTCCGGGTCGGGGCGGTCGCCAAGGCGCCTGGTCTCTTCCGGCTCTGTCTCGTCGGTCCCGGCGGCAACGGCCGCCGACGCAACAGTTTAGCAGCGTCGACGTCGGCTCCGGGCGTTTTTTTTTGAACTTTTTTTGGGCGCTGCGCCGGCTTCCTCGGCGCTCCTCCTTCCTCTTTACTAGTTTAGACTTGCTTTTTTTTTTTTTTTTAAAAAAAAAAAAAAAAAAAAAAAAAAAAAAAAAAAAAAAAAAAAACGCGGGGCGCTCCGGGCGTGAACGGGCGCTGTCGCCGGCTCCCGGCGTCCTGCGGCCTGGGCCGCTCCGAGGGAGCGGGCTTCCCCCCCCCCCCCCCCCCCCCCCCCCCCCCCCCCCCCCCCCCCCCCCCCCCCCCCCCCCCCCCCCCCCCCCCCCCCCCCCCCCCCCCCCCCCCCCCCCCCCCCCCCCCCCCCCCCCCCCAAAAAAAAAAAAAAAAAAAAAAAAAAAAAAAAAAAAAAAAAAAAAAAAAAAAAAAAAAAAAAAAAAAAAAAAAAAAAAAAAAAAAAAAAAAAAAAAAAAAAAAAAAAAAAAAAAAAAAAAAAAAAAAAAAAAAAAAAAAAAAAAAAAAAAAAAAAAAAAAAAAAAAAAAAAAAAAAAAAAAAAAAAAAAAAAAAAAAAAAAAAAAAAAAAAAAAAAAAAAAAAAAAAAAAAAAAAAAAAAAAAAAAAAAAAAAAAAAAAAAAAAAAAAAAAAAAAAAAAAAAAAAAAAAAAAAAAAAAAAAAAAAAAAAAAAAAAAAAAAAAAAAAAAAAAAAAAAAAAAAAAAAAAAAAAAAAAAAAAAAAAAAAAAAAAAAAAAAAAAAAAAAAAAAAAAAAAAAAAAAAAAAAAAAAAAAAAAAAAAAAAAAAAAAAAAAAAAAAAAAAAAAAAAAAAAAAAAAAAAAAAAAAAAAAAAAAAAAAAAAAAAAAACAACAAAAAACAAAACAAAAAAAAAAAAAAAAAAAAAAAAAAAACAAAAAACACAAAACAAACAAAAAACAAAAAAAACAACAAAAAAAACACACACAAAAAAAAAAAACAAAAAAAAACAACAAAACAAACACAACAAAAAAACACAAAAACACAAACAAAAAAACAAAAACAAAAAACAACAAAAACAAAAACAAAAAACAAAAAAACAAAACAAAACACAACAAAAAACAAACACAACACACACAACAACAACAACAACAACAAAACAAACAACACAAAAAAACAAACAAAACAAAACAACAAACAAAACAAAAACAAAAACAACAAACACACAAAAACAACAAACACACAAAACAAAAAACAAAACAACACAAAAACACAAACAACACACAAACAAACAAAACACCAAAAAAAACACACCCACAACAACACCACACAACAAACACCACAACACACCACACACCACACACACAAACACAACCACACCCACCAAACAACCCACATCCCCACACCCACCCCCCCCCCCCCCCCCCCAACCCCCCCCCCCCCCCCGGGCGGGCTCAGGGCTAGGTCTTGAGGCGCTCGAGGGCGGCGGCCAAGGTGCCGAGTCCGCTGCCGCGGCGGTTCTTCTTGAGGTAGTTCTGGTAGTCGGCGCGCGAGCCTTCGAGGGTCTTGCTCTCGAGGGTGAGCGAGATCCGCTTGCGCCGCGGATCGACCTGCGCCACCTGCAGGGTGACCTGCTTGCCCACCGAATAGGCCTTGCCGATCGAGGCGCCCCGGGGCATCCCCATCTCCGAGGTGGGCAGCAGGCCCGTGAGGCCGGGCTCGAGCGTCACGAAGGCGCCGAACGGCGCGACCTTCTCGACCGTCCCGGTGATCTTGGCGCCCTCCGGGTAGCGCTTCTCCGCGCCGTCCCAGGGGTTGCCGGCCGGCGTCTCGCGCAGCGAGAGCGAAACCCGCCGCCGGACCGTGTCGAGCTCGCGCACCCAGCCCTCGATCTCCGCGCCGGCCTCGAGCGCCGGATCCTCGGGCTTCATCCCCGGCCGCAGTTGCGAAGCGTGGAGCAGGCCTTCGACGCCGGGGGCGAGCTCGATGAACCAGCCGAAATCGCTCTTGCGCAGGATCTTGCCCTGGAACCGAGCGCCCGTGGGCCACTTCTCGGTCGCCTCGTCCCAGGGGCTGGGCTCGAGCGCGCGCAGCGACATCGAGACCCGCTCGCCGCGGGTGCCCAGCTTGATCACCTTGGCGCGGACGGCCTGGCCCATCTCGAGCACCTCGCTCGGGTGCTGGACGCGCCCGTGACGCAGCTCGGAGACGTGGATCAGCCCCTCGACGCCCCCCAGGTCCACGAAGGCCCCGAAGTCGGCGAGCGCGATCACCCGGCCCTCGAGCACGGCGCCGATCTCCAGCTTGGCGCGCGTCTCCTCGGCGTGGCGCCGACGCTCCTCGCGCAGCATCGCCGCGTGCGAGAGGATCAGCCGGTGTCCGCGCTCCTCGACGCGCAGGACGCGGAACGTGTAGGTCTGGTCGAGGTAGTGCGCGGGCTCGTGCGGAGCGCCGAGCTCCATCGAGGAGCGCGGGCAGAACGAGGTGATGCCGTCCACGACGACGTGGAAGCCGCCCTGGTTCCAGCCGATCACCTTGCCCTCGACCGGATGGCCCGCCTCGACCGCAGCGCGGACCGCTTCGCTCGGGATTCCGGCCAGCTCCTCGGGGGTCGGAGCGACGAACTCCTCGGAGCGCGCGTTGCGCTTGCGCGGCCGCTTGCGCCCGCCCTTGCGTGTCTTACCCTTCGGCTCGTCCCCGCTGGCGCCGGCGTCGGCGGCGTCGCCCTCGTCCGTTGCGGCGGAGAGCTCCGCCGGCGGATTCGCGGTCTCGGCCTCGGCAGGCGCCGCGGTCGCGGACTCCACGGTCGCGGCTTCGGCGGGCGTCGCGGGCACCGGCTCCGCGCTCGCGGCGGCGGTGGACTCGGCGGGCGTCGTCGCTTCGGCTACGGCCTCGGCGGGTGTCGTCGGCGCGGCCGCGGCTCCGGCGGATGCAGCGGGCGTTGCCTCCGCGGGCGTCGCGGAGGCCTGCTCCGCGGGCGCGGTTTCGGCGGCGGCGGGTCCGCCGGATCCGGGATCGGGGATCGGCTCGGAGGTCCCGTCCGCCTCGGCGACCGGCGGCTCGATGACGACAGGCGAATTCCCGTTCTCGGACATGATCGGCTCCGCGGCTCCTGTTATTCAGGTGGAAGCTCGTCGGCTCCGCCGGGCCGGCGGCGCCTCGCCCCGAGGATACCGCAGGACGCGCCGCCGGGAAAGGAGCCGGACCGCGCTCAGCGCCCTCCGGACCGGCCCGCCGGTGCGTGCCGCGAGGAGCCGTCCGCGGACCCCGGGTCGGAGTCGCCCGTGTGCGCCTGGCCGCTGTCCGCGTCGATCCTCGCCGGTGCTTCGGGAAGGTCGCGCAGCGGCCGCCAGGTCCATTTTTCCGGACGCATCTCCACGGAGGCGACCCGGTGGGCGACCGTGGCGGTGTCGGCGGTCGCCTGCTCGAGGGTGAGGAACAGCCGCCCTTCGGCGAGCTCCCGCGGCATCCGAGCGCACCCCTCCCAGACGTCGATGCCGGCGCCGCGCGCCTCGACGTCGCTGTCGGCGTCGCGGCGCAACACGATGTCGCCCGACACCGGGTCGCGATCGAGGCTGCGCCATTCGACGCGGACGAGCCGCGGCGCGCGCCGGGACTGCCGCACCACGACGCTGGCGCACGCCGTGGGTTGCGCGCCGGGATGGAGCACCGCGCCGACCGCCGCCACCGCGCGGACGTCGGCGAGCAGGCCGTCCGGGATCGCGACGCTCCCGCCCGCCAGCTCGTGCGACGCGGGGTCGAGCCCGAGCGGCAGCACGACCGCCAAGGCGCCGAGGGATCGGAGCGGGTGCGACCGGAGGAAGGATCGGATGCGCATCGGGGACCTCCCAGAAGGATCTACGAGCGCGCGGGTCGGACGGTTACCGGACGAATTCCGATGCAAGATCGATTCCGCCGCGGAGCGCCGTAGACTCCCCGAGTGACCCGGATCGCGGCTCTGGTTTCCCCGCACGGCTTCGGACATGCCGCGAGGGCCTCCGCGGTGCTCGGCGAGCTGTCCCGGCGGCGTCCCGATCTCCGGATCGACGTCCTCTCCACGGTACCCGAGTGGTTCTTCGCCGCCTCGTTGAGCACGCCGTTCCGGCACGTCCCCCGGGCCACCGACGTCGGGCTGGTCCAGCGCTCGGCGCTGGTCGAGGACCTGGCCGCGACGGTGGAGGCGGTCGAGCGCCTGGGCTCGAGCGCGGCGAGCGACGAGCTCGCGCGCGAGCTCGAGCGGCTCGAACCCGACCTCGTCCTGTGCGACGTCTCGCCCTTCGGGCTCGCCGCTGCGCGGCGCGCCGGCCTGCCGGCGGCGCTGATCGAGAACTTCACCTGGGACTGGATCTACGCCGGCTACGTCGCCCGCGAGCCGCGTCTGGCGCCGTGGATCGAACGGCTGGCGGAGGCGACCGCCGGGGCGGACCTCCGGATCCAGTGCCAGCCGGTCTGCCGTCCGGTGCCCGGAGCCGTCACCGTGGCGCCGGTGGCGCGGTCGCCGCGGCAGACCCCCGCGGCGGTGCGCGAGCGGCTCGGCATCGCACGGGGATCGCGGATGGTCCTGGTCTCGATGGGGGGGATCGACTCGCCCGGAGCCGGCGGAGACCCGGAGAGCTGGCGGGTCCCGGAGGGCGTCGAGCTCGTCGTCCCGGGCGGCGCCGGCGCAGAGCGACGGTGTGGCCGCGACGGCCGGGTCGTCCTCCTGCCGCACCGCACGCCGGTCTACCATCCCGACCTGGTCGCCGCGGCCGACGCCGTGGTCGGCAAGCTCGGCTACTCGACCGTGGCCGAGGCGTACGCCGCGGGAACTCGCTTCGCCTACCTGCCGCGGCCGGCGTTCCGCGAGTCGCCGGTCCTCGAGCGATTCGTCCGGGAGCAACTGCCCGCGCTCGAGCTGACGCCTGGGGACTTCGCGAACGGCTGCTGGCTCGACGGCCTTCCGGAGCTGCTCTCCCGCCCGCGGCCGGCGCCGGGCGACGCCACCGGCGCCGCCGCGGCCGCCGCCGTGCTCGAGGGGCTGCTGCCGCGGCCGGCGTAGGACCGCCGGCCGGTGGAACCGCCATACAAGCCCGGAGACACCCCTGGAAAGGGGGAAGGGGTGGGGTGAGCGTCGCGGCTGCCGGCAGGCGCAAGCGGCCGGTCACCGCCCGTCCTTCCTTTCTGGGCAGGCCTTTCCGCTCTTGCCACCCGTGCCCGGTGGCGGTCAGTGCGTGATGGCGCAGGTCGAGCCGTCGAGCTCGTACTTCTGGGTCATCGTCTCGGTGCTCGAGCCGTTGTCGTCCTTCGTGGTCTTCGTGACCTTCAGGGTGACCTGCTTGCCGTCCACGCTCATCTCGCCGTTCTTCTCGATCTCCGCCTTGAAGTCCTCCTCGCTCTGCGACATCTCCTTCATCATGCCGGACATCATCTTGCGGTCGTCGGCCGACATCGCCTGCCACTGCTTCTGCATCTCCGGCGGTGCCGAGCTTCACGGCCTCGTCCATCTTGCCGGCGTGGACCAGGCCCATGTGCTTCACCGCGACCTTGCCGCACGGGTGATCGAGGATCGCCTTGCCGTGGATCGAATCCGCGGCGGCTGCGGGACGGCCGACGCCGAGCGAGGCGACCAGGAAGATCGAGGCGATATCGAGAAGGTCTTCTCGAGACAGTTTCATCGTGATCCCTTTCCACGTAGGGTGGAGCAGCACAGCCAGCTAGTAGCGCGGATTCGATGCTCCTCGTGACGCGAGAACTGGGTGCCCGTTGCCATACCTGGCGCGAGAATCTCGACGCAGTCGGGACATCAGTTGAAGATCAGCGCGCTCGTGTAGTTGTCTCGTTGCTGTTCCAGTTGGAGTTGCCCGAGCCGCAGAGCCCGACGTCGTAAGTTCCGGCGGAGAGGTTATACAGGATCGCGTACAGGCTGTAGACGTTTCGCTGGCCCGCGAGCAATGTGATACCGAAGATGCCGCCGGACCGTCGGCGTTCAGAGTCCCACCGCCCGTGTCCTGTTAACAGATATAGAGTCGAGGCTTGTCGCTCCGACGGTGGTGCCCAGGCCTTCGTGACTGGTCACTAGCACCTTCTGTCCTCTCTGGAGAGTGACAGTCGCCACCGCGTAGATGAAGGATAACGGAGTGGAGAGAGTGGCCGGGGTGAACCCGGAGACCTGGCGCTTCCCACGACTCCCGGAGGCCCCTGAGGCCCGGCCAGCCCTTGGGGTCCTGCGGGACCTTGCGGTCCCGTGGGTCCCTGCGGTCCGGCCAGCCCCTGCGGTCCCGTGTCCCCCTGCGTCCTGCCAGTCCTTGCGGTCCCGCGGGGCCCTGCAGTCCCGTATCTCCTTGCAGTCCTTGCGGACCTGCTGTGCCTTGAGGTCCCTGGGGTCCAGGCGGGCCTGGATCTCCCTGCGGGCCGGGCACCTGAGCTGGCTGGCGTCGAGGCCGTCGACGAGGTGAGCGTTGATCGCGAGCGGCGAGAGCGTGACCGCCTGTAGCGGCGACAGAGTGGTGAACGTGCCCTTGTTCTACTCGCTCACTGAGACCTCTACTTACACCGAGTTGCCGTCTAAGCCCCGGTGCCTAAGTCCACCGTGGCAGTGAACTGGCCGTCGAGCACCGCGACGCCGTCTGCCTCGGAGTCGCTGCCGATCTGCGTGCCCCCGTTGGGATCCGCGAAGGCCCGGAACCAGAAGTCAAAGCTGCCCGTGGCGACGCCGCCGGTGTCTAAGAGCTGTCCCTGTTAAGTGAATGCGCTCTGAGCCGCCGCCGGGGCGGCAGCCAGAGCGCCGCGAGGAGCAGCCCCGCCTACGTGAGTCCGAAGAGAATTCGTGACTTGCGCATGAGGTCTCCTGGGAGTGGAAGGTCGAGTCTGATCAGGGAACGGAGGCGCTCCAGCGGCTCGAGTCGCCCGACTCGAAGCCGTCGCGGAACAGGGTGAAGTCTGTCAGGCGTCCGCGGAAACCGCCCATTAGGGTGAAGCCCGCCGCGCCGTTGTTCAGCACTGCGGCGTCCGGCTGGCCGAGAGTCCCTAGCAGGTGGAACGGGCCGCCCGTCGACTCGCCGCCGCCGGCGTCCAGCGAGTAGAAGGATCGCGAACTAGCCGCTGCCGAAGACGCCATCCAGGAAGTCTGCCATCGGGGTGCCGTTCTGAAGCGTCAGGTCTCCCAGTTAAAGCTCTCCCCGCGCCAGCGCGGCCGCCTGCTCGGCGGAGACCTGCGAGAGCACCGCGCGCTACGCGGCGTCGAGCCGCGACGCCACCTCCGGACTCCGCTCCCGGACGGCGTCGAGAGCGCTCGGAGCTCCTCCCGGAGCCGAGCCCGCGAACGCGGTGTCGCGATCAGGACGACGAGGACGAACGGCGCCGCACTTCGCATGGGCACGCTCCACACCGATTTAGCCGGCGCGGGCCCTGGAGCGAGTCCGTCCCGAGCAGATGCACGGACTTGTGGCCGGCGACGCTACTCCTCCCCCCGCCGAAGTCAAGCCCCCCTGCCCCTGAGCGCCGTAAGCCGGGACAGGGGGAGCCGAGCCGGGTCAGTGAGTGAGTACCGCCGCCGTAACCGCCATACAAGCCCGAGACACCCCTGGAAAGGGGGAAGGGGTGGGGTGAGCGTCGCGGCTGCCGGCAGGCGCAAGCGGCCGGTCACCGCCCGTCCTTCCTTTCTAGGGCAGGCCTTTCCGCTCTTGCCACCCGTGCCCGGTGGCGGTCAGTGCGTGATGGCGCAGGTCGAGCCGTCGAGCTCGTACTTCTGGGTCATCGTCTCGGTGCTCGAGCCGTTGTCGTCCTTCGTGGTCTTCGTCACCTTCAGGGTGACCTGCTTGCCGTCCACGCTCATCTCGCCGTTCTTCTCGATCTCCGCCTTGAAGTCCTCCTCGCTCTGCGACATCTCCTTCATCATGCCGGACATCATCTTGCGGTCGTCGGCCGACATCGCCTGCCACTGCTGCTGCATCTCGGCGGTGCCGAGCTTCACCGCCTCGTCCATCTTGCCGGCGTGGACCAGGCCCATGTGCTTCACGGCGACTTTGCCGCACGGGTGATCGAGGATCGCCTTGCCGTGGATCGAATCCGCGGCGGCTGCGGGACGGCCGAAACCGAGGCAGGCGATCAGGGCGACGACGGGTACGACGAGCGGGGCGACGCGGGGCGTCTTCATGAGTTCCTCCTTCGGGGGTTGAGGAGCGTTCGGGTTTTCGAGCGGCGCGGATCCTATTCCGATTCCGGGTGCGGCGGAGCCGCCCTCCCCTTCCTTCACGACGAAAGCGCGGGCCGGGGGACGGAGCGGCCGTCCCCTCGCGGCGCGTTCCTTCGTGAACCCGGGAGAGCGGACGGTCCGAGGTCGGGCCGTTGCCGGTCGGAGGAGGTGGCCATGCGGCGTACGGTTTCGGCGTTGTTCGTGGTGGCGGTGGCGCTGGCCCCGGCGGTGGGAGCGTCGTCGGCGGGCGGGCGCGCGCAGACGGCCCTCGACCTGCTGCGGGAGCGCCGTCCGGAGGTCGCCTCCCGCCTCGACACCGCGACCCGAGCGGTGCTCGCGCTGGTCACCTCCGTCGAGGCCGAGTCACTGATCCGCGGCGAGCGCCGCCTGGAGGACCTGCGGCTGCCGCAGGGCATTCCGGTCTCGGAGTTCCTCGAGAGCGTCCTCGGCGACGGCGACTACGCGGTCCCTTTCTATTCGCTGGACGCCGGCGGCGGCGAGTCGCTGGGCGGCGGCTTCCGCGTCCTGGGCACCCTGGGCCAGCCGGACGCCGCGGTCCTGAGCGAGCCCGGCTCCGGCTACACCCTGGTCGGCGGCCTGCGCGGTCGCCTCGCCGACTTCGCCCTGTTCCGTGACGGCTTCGAGTCGGGCGACTCGAGCCGCTGGTCCGCCGCGATTCCCTGACCCGAAGTCGAAGCACCGATCCCCGGAGAGATCCTCATGTACCCGAGACACGAGTCGCGCCTTCCGATCCTCGTCGGTTCCCTGCTCGTCCTGCTCCTGGCTCCGGTCGCGACGCCGGCGAGCGCTCAGACAGCCTTCACCTACCAGGGGCAGCTGTTCGACACCGGCGGCGTCGCCACCGGGGTCTACGACTTCGTCTTCCGCGCCTTCGACGGCCAGACGGGGGGCACCCCGCTGGGCGGAGACTGGACGGCCAACGGCGTCTCGGTGCTCGACGGCCAGTTCACGACCCCGGTCGACTTCGGCCCCGGGGTGTTCGACGGCGGCCCGGTGTGGATCGAGATCTCGCTCCGCCCCTCGGGCAGCGGCACCTTCACGACCCTGTCGCCGCGCCAGCAGGTCACCCCCTCGCCGCTCGCGATCGACAGCCACTTGATCGACGGCCTGGACGCTTCGCAGCTCCAGGTCCCCGGCCCTCCGGGGCCCCAGGGACCGCAAGGGCCGCAAGGTCCTCAGGGCGATCCGGGACCTCAGGGATCCACGGGGATCGTGACGATCCAGAGCCTGGACGGCTTCACCGGGAGCATCCCCGGCCCGACGAGCGGCTGGATCTTCATCGGGAGCACGGTGTACGTGACGGTCACCGACGGCCAGCGGCTGACCGGATCGGCGGTCGCCGCTCTGAATTCGACCGCGCCATCGAACCAGCCGTTCAACATCGGTCTTTGCCACCGGCTGCAACAGCTCAACTACCTCACCCCGTTCGCGGACCAGGACTTCATGTCGGTGCAGATCGCCACGGCCGCCAAGAATTTCGCCTTCCCCGCGGCGGGTACTGCGGTCCCCGGAGCCGGCACGTACGAGGTCGGCTTCTGCCTCCGCGTCTCGGACGGCATGTCCCTCTACAGCGGCTCGGTCAACGGCTGGGTGATGGTGAGCAACTGAGCGGTGGCCCGGGGCGCTGATAGGATCGCGCCCCGGCATGCCGAAGCGCACCGATCTCCGCTCGATCGCCGTTCTCGGCTCCGGTCCCATCGTCATCGGGCAGGCCTGCGAGTTCGACTACTCGGGCACGCAGGCCTGTCGCGTCCTCAGGCGCGAGGGGTACCGGGTCGTCCTGGTCAACTCCAACCCGGCGACGATCATGACCGACCCCGAGTTCGCCGACGCCACCTACGTCGAGCCGCTGGTCCCCGACTTCGTCGAGAAGATCCTCGAGAAGGAGCGGCCGGACGCATTGCTGCCCACCGTGGGCGGCCAGACCGGGATCAACCTGGCGCTGGCGCTCCACGAACGGGGCACCCTCGATCGCCTCGGCATCGAGCTGCTGGGCGCGGGCGTCGACGCGCTGCGGGTGGGCGAGGACCGCGAGCTGTTCAAGGAGGCGATGGAGGAGATCGGCCTGCGCGTCTGCCGCTCAGGCTACGCCGGGACGCTCGACGAGGCGCACGAGATCGCCGGCCGGATCGGCTTCCCGATCATCATCCGCCCCAGTTTCACCCTCGGCGGCGAGGGCGGGGGCACCTGCTACAACCGCGACGAGCTCGACGAGGTCGTCGGCTCCGCGCTCGACGCCAGCCCGGTGCACCGGATCCTGCTCGAGGAGTCGGTGCTGGGCTGGAAGGAGTTCGAGCTCGAGGTCATCCGCGACCACCGGGACAACGCGATCGTCGTCTGCTCGGTGGAGAACGTGGACGCCATGGGGGTCCACACCGGGGACTCGATCACCGTGGCGCCGCAGCAGACCCTGACCGACCGCGAATACCAGGAGATGCGCGACGACGCCTTCAAGGTGATCCGGCGCGTGGGCGTCGCCACCGGCGGCTCCAACATCCAGTTCGCCGTCGATCCGGCGACCGGCGACCGGATCGTGATCGAGATGAACCCGCGGGTGTCGCGCAGCTCGGCGCTGGCGTCGAAAGCCACCGGGTTCCCGATCGCCAAGATCGCGGCGCTGCTCGCCGTCGGCTTCACCCTGGACGAGATTCCCAACGACATCACGGGCAAGACCTTCGCCGCCTTCGAGCCGACCCTCGACTACACCGTGGTCAAGATCCCGCGCTGGGCGTTCGAGAAGTTCCCCGGCACGCCCGCCACTCTGGGCACCTCGATGAAGTCGGTGGGGGAGGTGATGGCGATCGGCGGCGACTTCCGCGAGGCGCTGATGAAGGGTCTCTCCTCGCTCGAGCTGGACGGCTCGACCGCGGCGCGCGAGGAGCGGATGGCCGACCCGGTCCAGCTGCGCCAGCGCCTCGCCGTGGCCAACTGGGAGCGGCTCTTCGCGGTCTTCGCGGCGCTGCGCCAGGGCTGGACGGTGGCGGAGGTCGCCAAGGCGACCTCGATCGACCCCTGGTTCGTGCGCGAGATCGCCGGGATCGTCGAGATCGAGGACGAGGTGGCGTGCTGGAACGCCGACTCGGTCCCGGCGGGCGTCCTGCGCCGGGCCAAGGAGTGCGGCCTGAGCGACGCCCGCCTGGCGCAGCTGCTCGACTCCGGGATCGAAGAGGTCGAGTCCCGGCGAAAAGTGGCCGGAGTCGTGCGCACCTACAAGCGGGTGGACACCTGCGCAGCGGAGTTCCCCGCCGAGACCCCCTACCTCTACTCGACCTTCGGCGCCGAGGACGAGGCGGAGCCGACCGGGCGGCGCAAGGTGATGATCCTCGGCTCCGGGCCCAACCGGATCGGCCAGGGGATCGAGTTCGACTACTGCTGCGTCCACGCCGCCTTCGCGCTGCGCGCGGCCGGGTTCGAGACGATCATGGTCAATTGCAACCCGGAGACCGTCTCGACCGACTACGACACCTCGGACCGCCTCTACTTCGAGCCGCTGACTCTCGAGCACGTGATGGCGATCTTCGACCGCGAGAAGCCGGAGGGGGTGATCGTCCAGCTCGGCGGCCAGACGCCGCTCAAGCTGGCGCAGGGCCTGGCGGCTCGCGGGGTGCCGATCTGGGGAACGTCGCCCGACTCGATCGACCTCGCCGAGGATCGCAAGCGCTTCGGCGCGCTGCTCGCCGGGGAGGCGATCCGGCAGCCGGACCACGGCACGGCGACGACGCTCGACGAGGCGCTCGCAGTGGCCGGCGGCCTGGGCTACCCGGTGCTGGTGCGGCCGTCGTACGTGCTCGGCGGACGGGCGATGGCGATCTGCCACGACCGGGAGTCGATCGTGCGCTACATGGCGCACGCGGCGGAGGTCTCGGAAGGCCACCCGGTGCTGCTCGACCGCTTCCTCGAGGACGCCACCGAGTTCGACCTGGACCTGATCGCGGACGGCAGCCGCGCCGTGGTCTGCGGCATCCTGCAGCACATCGAGGAGGCCGGGGTGCACTCGGGCGACTCGGCCGCCGTGCTCCCGCCGCACACGGCGACGCGCGCCGAGATCGACGAGATGCGCGACATCGCGGTGCGGCTGGCGCGGCGCCTCGAGGTGCGCGGGCTGATGAACGTCCAGTTCGCGCGCCACCGCGGCGACCTCTACGTCCTGGAGGTCAACCCGCGCGCGTCGCGCACGGTGCCGTTCATCGCCAAGGCCGTGGGCCGGCCGCTGGTCGGCGTCGCCTGCCGGGTGATGGCGGGGGAGAGCCTGCAGGAGATCGGCTTCACGGAGGAGCCGGAGGTGCCGGCGGTCTTCGTCAAGGCGCCGGTCTTCCCGTTCAAGCGCTTCCCGGGCTTCGATCCCGTGCTCGGGCCGGAGATGAAGTCGACCGGCGAGGTCATGGGGGTGGACCAGCGCTTCGGTGCCGCGTTCGCCAAGGCCTGGATCGGAGCGGGCAACGCGTTGCCCCTGACCGGGACGGCGTTCCTCTCGGTCCACGACCGCGAGAAGCCGAAGCTGATCCCGATCGCGGAGCGGCTGGCCGAGCTGGGCTTCGAGCTGGTGGCGACGTCGGGCACGGCGGAGTTCCTCATCGCGCGCGGCTTCCTGGTGCGGACGATCCTGAAGGTCCACGAGGGCCGGCCGAACGTCGTGGACGCGATGATCAATCGCGAGATCCAGCTCGTGATCAATACCCCGATCGGCCGCGACCCGGCGCTCGACGACGCCTACATCCGGCGCACGGCGGTGCGCTCGCAGGTCCCCTGCATCACGACGATGACCGGCGCCCGCGCCGCGGTCGAGGGGATCGCCGCCCTGCGCGGACGCACGCTCTCGGTCCGGTCGCTCCAGGAGCTCGGCGCTGTCACCCGCGGCAAGCCCGCCTCGCCCGCGGCCCCGCAGCGGCCGGGCTGAGCGGAGGCGCGTTCCGGTGCCCGTCCCCGAACGCGCGGCGAGCCGGACCTTCTCCCATCGCGGCGGGCGCTCGCCGCGCTCGGGAAGGCGGGCGAGGCGCCGATTTCCAATTGAGGACGAGTCGCCGTCCGCGAGATCAGTTCCCGTAGGGGAGGGCGTGGGGCCGGCCTTCACGCCTGGCGAGTTGCGTCCGGGCGGACTCGACGCCGAGAAGGCTTGCTGTTGAAGGGAAAGGCACGGCGGGCAGCGACCACCGCGGGACCGGGAGCGTGGGCCGAGGTCCGGCCTTTTCCATCTGTGAAAGTCTTTCGCTGTTGAAGCTCATCAGAAAGAAGCCGGAGCTCCGGATGGGACTGGAGGTGGGTGCTTGAAGCGGGTGACGGCTTGGACGGACGGGGCTTGCTCGGGGAACCCGGGGCCGGGGGGCTACGGGGTGGTGCTGACCTGGAACTCGCACCGCCGCGAGCTGGCGCGGGGATTCCGGCGCACGACCAACAACCGGATGGAGATCCTGGCGGTGATCGCTGCGCTCGAGGCGCCGACCGAGCCGTGCGAGCTGGTGATCCACTCGGATTCGCAGTACGTCGTCCACGCGATCACCCAGGGGTGGGCGCGCAAGTGGCGGGCGAACGGCTGGATGCGCAACAAGCGGGAGGAGGCGGTCAATCCCGACCTCTGGACCCGGCTGCTCGACCTGCTCGACCACTCGGAGCACAAGGTGAAGCTGCTCTGGGTGCGCGGCCACGCGGGAGACCCCGAGAACGAGCGCGCCGACGAGCTCGCCGTCGCGGCGCTCAAGGGCGAGCCGCTCGAGATCGACCGGGGTTACGAACGCACCCGGTGACCCAGGTCGCCACCTCGCCCCCGGGTTCGAGCCGCTCGCGGCCGGTCGAGGTCACGGGCCTGAGTTTCTTCTTCGTCTTCGGCGCGGCGATGAGCGGCACGTCACTGGTCTCGCTGCTCGCCCCGGGCGGGCTCCTCGAGCCGATGTGGCGGGTGAATCCGCGCGCGCACGAGCAGTTCCTCGCGATGGGCGTCTGGGCGCCGGTGCTGATGGCGGTGGTCTGCCTGGCCTGCGCCACGGCCGCCGTCGGACTCTGGCGCGGCCGGCGGGTCGGCTTCGTGGTCGGCGTCGCGCTGCTCGCCACCAGCCTCGCGGGCGATCTCGCCAACGCCCTGTCCGGCCTCGAGCCGCGCGCCTGGTTCGGCGTCCCGATCGCCGCCCTCTTCCTCGCCCTGCTTCTCGGTCCCCGCGCGCGCGCCTGGTTCCGGCGCGCCTGATCCGTCCGGATCTCCCTCCCGGCGCCACACCGTCGCCGCGATTCGGCGATGGAATGGAAAGGCTTCAGTGAAGAGAGCCGTTCGCCGGATGGGCGGAAACGGCCGTGCTGTTCGAGCGGGACTGCGGGGCGACGACCGGCTTCTCGACGCAGGTGTCGGTCTTCGAGGCTTCCGAGCTGGCCGACGGTCACGGGGGGCGGCAACGCGTTCGTGGCCGACGCCGGCCACCGCGAGCTGGCGCCGACCTCGTGGGGCGGGCCGTGGGCGGATCTCCGGAGGCGAAATGCCGGCAGCGTGCCCGCCGATCGCTGATAACTTCGCCGCGAGGGCGGCGAGGCGATGGGCTGGTACGAGCGCAGGGTGCTGCCGCGGCTGGTGCACTGGACCTGCGGGGTGAGGCCGATCCGCAGGCAGCGGGAGAAGGTCGTGCCACGGGCCTCGGGCGTGGTGCTCGAGCTGGGGTTCGGCTCGGGAGGGAACCTGCCCTTCTACGACACCTCCGCCGTGACCCGGGTCTGGGCGCTCGAGCCGTCGCCGGAGATGTGGCGGCTGGCCGCTCCGGCGGTCCGGGGCTCGGGTCTCTCCGTCGAGCACCTCGAGGCCTCGGCCGAGGACGTGCCGCTCGAGGACGACAGCGTCGACTGCGTCCTGGCGACCTTCACCCTGTGCACCGTCCCCGACACCGCGGCGGCGATGCGCGAGGCGCGGCGGGTGCTCCGGCCCGGCGGTCGGATGATCTTCTGCGAGCACGGCCGGGCCCCCGACGCCGGCGTCGCGCGCTGGCAGGACCGGGTCAATCCACTCTGGAAGCGCCTGAGCGGTGGCTGCAACCTGAACCGCTCGATCCCGGCCCTGATCG
The DNA here is from genome assembly GCA_963781755.1 of uncultured Acidobacteriota bacterium. Classification (GTDB taxonomy): domain Bacteria; phylum Acidobacteriota; class Thermoanaerobaculia; order Multivoradales; family JAGPDF01; genus JACTMI01. The sequence goes on along the minus strand of CAWAGZ010000005.1, from coordinate 139,804 downwards.
AGGACGGCGGATTCGAGCTCGAGAGCCTGTCGACGATGTACCTGCCGGGCTGGCGGCCGGTGAGCTACAACTACTGGGGGTCGGCGCGGGCGCACTGAGAGCCCCGCCGAGCGGACGCGGGAAGAAGAGGGAGGCGCGACATGATCGAACGGATACTGGATCTTCCCGAGGACGTCCTGGGATTCACCGCCAAGGGAACGGTCACCGCGGCGGACTACGAGAGCATCATCATCCCGGCGGTCGAGGAGAAGTTCTCCCGCCACGAGAAGGTTCGGTTCCTCTACCACCTCGGATCCGCCTTCACCGGATTCGACGCCGCGGCGATGTGGGACGACACCGTGCTGGGCCTGAAGCACCTCGGAGGCTGGGAACGCGTGGCGGTGGTCTCGGACGTCGAGTGGCTGCGCGCCGCGGTCCAGGTCTTCGGACTGGCGATCCCCGGCCAGGTCCGCGTCTTCCGCGACGCCGAGCTCGCTGAAGCGAAGCGCTGGATCACCGAGTAGGAGGGCCGCCGGGAGCGGTCAGGAAGCCGCTTCGGGGCGGCCCCCGGCGGTCTGCCAGCCGGCCCGCGAGCCGCGCAGCTCGGCGAGTCCGAGCAGACCGAAGTAGAAGGCGCCCATGGCGATCGGCCGCTGCGGCTCGGAGATCCACAGCCCGCTGCCCGGCAGGTGCATCCGCTCGATCGTGTCGCCGTCGATGCCGAAGGCCGGGACCGGTGGGATCGAGGTGGCGAAGGCGAACAGGAGGTAGAGGAAGGTTCCCCAGGCCCAGAGACGGACCTGGCGTGCGGCCTCGTCCTCTCCGCGCGGATCGATCCAGAGGGTCACCAGCCGCGATCCGACCAGCCAGCCGATGATGTAGACCGGCATCCAGCTGTGGAAGGCGAGCGCGAAGGCGCCGGCGAAGATCAGGTAGATGGCGCCGAGTCCGAGGACGGCCAGCGTGGGAAGCTTGCGGCTGGCGATGCCGCCGGCGCCGAGGACGGTCAGGAAGATCGTCGAGTGCAGGACCAGGAACTCGACCAGCATTGCCAGCACCAGCGAGCGCAGCAGCTCCGAGGAGAGCGACGCCGGCGAGAACCAGGCGACGAGATAGAGCGCCGAGGCGAACAGCTCGGGCATCGCCGACCCCAGCCGGGCCGGGAAGTTGGAGAGCATGGACGGCGGATGCTGTCACAATCGCTCGTCGGACCGGGACGATGACGGGGCTCAACGCATTCCAGATCGAGACGGAGCGCACGCTCGTCTCGCTGCTCGGTCGCGAGGACTCGCGCTGGCGAGAGCGAGGTCGCCGGCGAGACGGAGTCGTTCGTCCACGCCCGGATCGCGGGCACCCGGGTCGAGGTCTTCGTCTACGAAGACGGCGCCGGGATCTACGGGCCCGATCTCGAGTGGCGTTTCGACCTCGAGGATTTCGAGGACCTCGACGCGCTCCGCGACGCCTTCGTCCTCGCCGCGGTCGAGTGCGCCGAGCGCGACCGAGCGGGGGCGTGAAGGCCTCCGCTCGGTCGCGGGTGGAGAGGGTCTCCTACGGCGTGGAAGTCACGTGCCAGGGCTGCGTGTCGCCGGTCTCGAAGTCGTCGTTCCAGGGCAGGTTCGAGATCGAGATGTCGTCGTAGTAGGCCTCGTTCACCGACGGAGTTGGCGAAGAGGTCCACGGCGCCGACGTTGAGCGCGCCCCCGAGTGCCGAGATGGTCGGTCCAGGTGTCCTGGTAGAGCTGCTGGCCGTCGATGTACACCGTCTGGAGATTCGAGTCGAGGTCGATCAGGACCTTGATCTCGATCCACTGATCGGTGAAGAACTGCAGCGACGTCGAGGTGTCGCACGAACCCGTGATGTCGTCGCCCACGATGCCGAGCGTCCCGTTGAAGCAGAGCTGGACGGACCAGTCCTGGAAGTTCGCCGCCGGATAGACGTTGGTGATGATGAAGTAGACGTTGTCCGTGTACGGCGACGTCAGGTACAGGTAGGCGCGGTAGACCCAGACCCCCGAGTTGTACCCGGAGTAGGGCTGGACCAGGTCGCTGGCGCCGACGATGGCGACCGAGTTGGGCGCGCTGCGCGCCTGGACGTCGCTGGTCAGGGCACCGGCTCCAGCGTTCCCGTTCCACCCCTCCCAGCCGCCCTGGCCGTGCATCTGGCTGCCGGTGGCGTAGGTGTCGAAGTGGTCGATCCAGTTGCCCATGCCGACCTGCGGCGCGTTCTGGACCGGCAGGATCCGGGGCGCGCCGACGGCACCCGCCGAGGTCCCCGCGAAGGCCGGTGCAGCGGCCACGGCCAAGGCCAGGCCGAGCACGCCGAGGATGTTCGCCCGGACGCTCCAACGATTCTTCTGTCTCATCGAATCCTCCTCGCTCCGGGAGCTTCGGGCTCCCACGTTCGCGTCACGCCGATCCCGGCGGAGGCATCCGGATGATGCGGCGATGCGGGACCGGACCGCGTCGGGCGGACTCCGGGCGGCATCTCTCTCCGCCGTACCGATGACCCGTCGACTTCTGAAGCCGGTTCCTATCACAGCCGGAGCCCCCGATCACCCCGGGGCGCCGGTCCGTCCCGGAGGTCCGCCGCGCGCGGGCGCCCCTGGGCCCGGCGTGGTACCCTGGATCGCGCGTGCGGCGGGTGGCCGCGCGCCCCCCGGCCACGAAGTCGAAAGGAGCACCACATCACGACCCACGTCCTCCGTGTCGAGAACCTGAGTGACACCATTACCGAAAGTGACCTGATTGCCCTGTTCTCGGGGGTCGGGCAGGTCCGGGAAGTCTCCCTGCCCACCGACCGGGCGACCGGCGAGCCGCGCGGCTACGCCCTGCTGCAGTTCGCCGACGAGGCCGGGGCCCACCGTGCCGTGGAGCGGCTGGACGGCTACGAATTGGAAGGCTCGGCGATCAAGGTCGAGTACGCCGACTCGCGCAAGTCGGGTGGCCGGGGCGGTCCGGGCAGCCTCTGGGGAGCGGGCCACGCCGGCTCGCGCCCGAAGGGCAGCCGCCGCGGCGCCCGCCGCCGCAAGCGCGGCCTCTGAAGCCGGGCGCATCGGCGCTCCACGACCGGACGGCGCGGCCGTGGAGAGGTTGACCGGTCTCCGGCGCCTGTTCTTCCGCGCAGCGGATCCGATGGGCCCTGGCGCGGTGGTACCGGGGTCACCTCGGCGTCGCGATGGTGCCGGAGGACCACCCCAAGGGCCGCTTCGCCCGCCTCGACGATCCCCAAGGAAATCCGATCGAGGTCTGGGAGCCGCGAGCTCCCGGCCGCCTGTAGCTGCCCGCCGGCCCCTGCCGCGGGCGTCAGTTCGAATCGACCCCGAAGTCCCAGATCTGCGCGCCCGGCCCCTGACCGATGTAGAGCAGTCCGTACTCCCCGGGCGCGAGCGACGCGGCGGGCGTGACCTCGAAACCGTGGGGGCCGATCTTCTCGACCCGGACGGCGACGGCGTCGCGGCTCTCACCGCTCCCTCCCTTGGAGCCTCCCACGGTGCCGGTCTCCACCGTGCGCCCGTCGGCGTCGCCGTGGAGCTGGACCAACTCGAACTGCGCGGCGTCGTCCGCCGTCGGCGGCGGCGCGTCGCCGCTGAACGACTGGAGCGCCGCCATCGCCGCCATCGGATCCTGGGGGTCCATGGCCTTGCCGGCGCTGTCGGCGAAGTAGAGGTAGAGGGCGACGTTGCCTGCCGGCACGCGGACCGCCGAGCGGGCTCCCGTGTAGCGGGCGTGCTCGTGTCCCTTCGTGTGGCCGAAGGTCAGCGTCATGGCGAGGGTCCCGCTCTGGTGGATCTTCTCGGGCATCGTCATGTGCAGGCGCACGAGTCCGGCTGGCGCGGTGGCGCCTGGCGGCAGCACGTAGAGCCCGGGCTCGGGGCTCGCGGGTGATCCGGCGGCGGGTTCGTCGCCGCTCACGCCTGCGGAAGCGCCCGGGACGAGCGACAGGAAGAGAGCGGCAGCGAGGGTTGCGGCGAGGACGGGGTGGAGCGGGCGACGGGTGCCCATGTCAACCTCCTGGAGCGCGGAAATCGCACCGGAATCCTGCTCCAATGAAATCCCGGGCGCAAGAGCGCTGGCCCCGGATAACATCGGGCGGATGGCGGCGGGACGGCGGATTCGGGGCGAAGGGCCGCGGCGGGGAGCATCCGGCGGCGAGGAGGGCCGGCGGTGGCGATGATCGCGGCCGCCGAGGCGCTGCATCGGCTGCGCGCGGGGAACCGGCGCTTCGTCGCCCGGATCGGCAGCGGGGAGCCGCCCGCCGGTCCCGACCGTCCGATCGAGCTGCCGGTCGAGCAGGAGCCGTTGGCGATCGTCCTCGGCTGCTCCGACGCCCGGGTGCCGGCGGAGATCGTCTTCGACCAGCACTTGGGCGACCTGTTCGTCATCCGGGTCGCGGGAAACGTCGTCGCGCCGTCCCAGGTCGGCAGCGTCGAGTTCGCCGCCGAGAAGTTCGGCACGCGCCTGGTCGTGGTCCTCGGACACACGCGCTGCGGCGCGATCCTGGCCACTCTGGAGGAGCTGCGGCGCCCGGCGGAGAGCCAATCGCGCAACCTGCGCTCGATCGTCGACCGGATCCGGCCCTCGGTCGCGCCGCTGCTCGCGACCGATCTGCGCCACGACCCCGACGCGCTGGTTCGCCAGGCCGTGCGGGCCAACGTCGGCGCCGCGGTGGACCACCTGCGCCACGGCTCGGAGATCCTCGAGCGGCTGATCCGGGAGTCGGGCCTCCGCGTCGTCGGCGCCGAGTACTCGCTCGAGACCGGCGAGGTCGAGTTTCTCGAGGACGCGGGCGCAACCTAGGAGGAGCAAGGAATGGCGCAGAAGGTGGTGGTGGTGACGGGGGCGAGCGCGGGCATCGGAGCGGCGCTGGCCGTAACGCTGGCCGCCCGCGGACATTCGCTGGTCCTGGTAGCGAGGCGCGAGGCGAAGCTCGCCGAGATCGCGACGCGCTGCGGCGGGAGCGCTCTCGCGGTGGTCGCGGATGTCGGCACCCGCTCCGAAGTCCGGCGGGTGGTCGAAGCGGCGCTCGAGCGCTTCGGACGGATCGACGTTTGGGTGAACAACGTCGGCCGCGGAATCTCCCGGCTCCCCTCCCAGATCACCGACGACGACGTCGACGAGATCATGCGCCTGAACGTCAAGTCCGCACTGTACGGAATGCAGGAGGTTCTGCCCCACTTCAAGGAGCGGGGCGAGGGCCAGGTCGTCAACGTCTCGTCGCTGCTCGGCCGGGTTCCGTTCGCGACCATCCGCTCGGCCTACTGCGGTGCCAAGCACTTCCTCAACGCCCTGACCGCGACCTTCCGCGCCGAGGTCCAGGAGACCCATCCCGGCATCCAGTTCTCGCTCGTCTCGCCCGGCGTGGTGCGCACCGACTTCGGCCTCAGCGCCCTGCACGGCGGTCCCGACTCGCGCCAGCTCCCGAACTCGCAGAGCGCCGAGGAGGTGGCCGAGGTCATCGCCTCGGTGATCGAGTCGCGCAAGCCCGACGTCTACACCCGCAAAGGCTCCCACGACCGGATCGCCGGCTACTACGCCGGGATCGGCGAGGACCCGGACTGAGCCGATACGATCCCGGGCGCGGGCTCGGGGCGTATGGAATCCAGTGATTCCGCGCCGCGGCGGATCCCGCCTTCCCCGACGCCGACGAAACGGGCCCGGATGCTCGCGCACCCTGGCCTCGACCGATTCAGGCACCGTCACCGACCAGCGCGAGGTCTCTCCGGTCTCGAAGCCGTCGACGCGCATGCGGGCGCTGACTCGTCGGCGTCGTCGTGCCGAGCGTCCTCCTTCCTCCTGATCGACGGGGCCGACGCTGCCCGCGGCGAAGCTGTGCCTGGCGGAGTGCCGCGGACCGGATGGAGATCGCGATCGTCAGCGGGCTCGCCGGGTCGACGTGAAGTTCGAGTCGTGGAGCTCGAAGTTCAGGTCGCCGCCGAACGGGAGCGAGATCGAGTCGCCGGTCGTGCCCTGGACCGCTGACTGCAGCCAGAGACCCGCCGTCCCTGCGGATCCTCGATCGCCGAGAGCGCCGCTCGTAGTCCGAGCGCAGTCGGCGAGAAGAGAATCGTCCCATTGAGGGGACGAGGCGGTAGTCGGCGGGCGAAGGCGGCGAGATCGGCGGGCGTGCTCCCTGTGGTGTGCCCGGCCTCCGCGGTCGGGTCTTTCCCGGTCGTATGGGACCACGGTCTTGGGTGTCGAAGAGCGTTAAGTCGTTCGTGGCGGGCTGTCCGGAGCCGCAAGCGGACTCCGCGATGTTGAGGTTCGCCCCGCGGAAGGCCTGGTGGGGCGGGCGGCGCCGGTGGGCTGGCCGCGGGCGGGATGCGGTGCCCGCTGCCGTCCGGCAGCTGCCGAGAGCGGTCGGGTGACCTCCACGGACGCGGTCGTGTTCGCGCCGGTGTAGCCGCCGAGGGCGCCGGCATGTTGCGCACCGCCGTGCCGCCGGGGAAGGAGCGTTGCTGGAGGAGCGAGGGACAGGTGCTCCACGAGTCGACATCGGGATCGTAGGCGACGCAGGCGCTGGTGGTGTCGGGAGCGTCGGGAAGCGCGTCCGCGAGGGGAGAGTCGAACGCGTTGCCGCCACCGTAGACCCAGAGCTGCCCGCTGAAGACGGCCGTGCCGGGGACGTTGTTCGGACTCGGCATCGGCGTCAGTGTCGTCCAGGCGTTGTTCTCCATGTCGTAGCCGTAAACCCCCGGGTACTGGCCGCCGAGGTCGCGGCCGCCGGCGACATAGAGCACGTCGTCGATGAGGCCGCTGCCGAAGCCGCCGAGCGCTACCGGCACGACCGGCAGCGAAGTGTTCCAGCTGTCGCTGGCGATGTCATAGCGCCAGAGCGTGTTCTGGCCGCTGTCCACGTTACCGGTGGAGTAGCCGCCGGCAATGAAAATGCCGCCGTGGTAGTAGCCGAAGCCGGCGAAGGCGCGGACGTCGGGCAAGGGGGTGCCGCTCGACCAGGTGTTGGAGGCGATGTCGTAGATGCGGGTCGTGTTGACGACGGTGCCTGTGTTCGGGTCATCGCCGCCGAACATGTAGATCTTGCCGTTGTGGCCGTAGACCATGGCGGCCATGCTGGTGAAGGCGTCGGGAAGCGGCGCCAATGCGGTCCAGGTGTCGGTGTCTGGATTCCAGACCTGGAAGTTGGTGGTGTTGCCGGAGGTGGCGAAGGAGTACCCGCCGCCGGAATATAGCTGGCCGTTGGCCGCGGTCGCCGAGGCGCCGTAGATCGAGCGGCATCGCTGCTGTTGACCCAGGCCGAGTCGCCTGCCGACGGATCTCGACGGGGTCGAAGGCGCTCTCGAGCTCCTTCGCCGTGACCTTGCCGCGGGCATTGCGTGCGACCGTCGCGGCCGACGGCGGCGGGGGCAGCGCGGCAGGATCTGGTTTCCCGCGTCGCGGACCGTGCAGCGCGCCGAGGCGCGGCAGCGAGGCGCCGAGTGGACGCGAGCAGCAGGCCGGCGACGATCGGTAGGAATCGCTTGTACATGGGGCCTCCTTGTCGTTGACCCAATCAGCGTGAAGGACCGGCCGGAGCGCTGGCTGGCATGCCAGGGTTCCGGTGGGAAGCTCTGGAGTGAAGTGACGACACGCGGCGCAGAGAAGGACCGCGCCCGCGGCATCGAGCCGATCGGTCGGGAGTCGTTTCGAGAGATTGGGGCGAGCGGCGAGAGATGCCCCCCTGGTCGGAAGGGGCGGCTGCGGCCGCTCGTCGCTCGACGTGACTCGCCAGGCACCCACTCGGAACGCTTCTGAGGGCTCATGGAACCGCATGGATTGATTGCTGCGGGCATCATAGCGGAACCCCTGGAGGTCCGGCGCCCACCCGCGCGCGGCCGGCCCGGTTGTCCGCTGATGTTCTGCTCGCCCGATCCGTTCCACCGCTGCATGGCCTGGTGGCTCCGCCGGCGCGGCCGCATCCCGGCCTGAACCGCGCCCGGCCCGTTCCGCAGCAGCGCGCCCGGCCGCCGCGGCGCCGTGCAGTAGAGTCGTTCGAGGATCGAATTCCAGAAGCGAGGAGGTCGAGCATGAAGAAGTCGGGTCTCGGGTGCGAGAGGTGGGTTGTGGCTGGTCGTGGCGGGCACTCTCCTGATGGCGTTGCCCGGTGCGGTCCGGCCGGACCAGAAGGAGGCGCCGGCGAAGGCGCCGGCGTCGAAGTACCCCGACTATCCGAGCGAGACGCCGGCGAAGCTCGAGCCGGCGACCGACTCGTTCGACTACGCGCGGCGGGAGGCGATGATCCCGATGCGCGACGGCGTGCGGCTGCACACCGTGATCCTGGTCCCGCGCGGCGCCCACGACGCGCCGATGCTGCTGACCCGGACGCCCTACGACGCCGACTCGATGACCACGCGCAGCGAGAGCCCGCACCTCGGGCCGAGTCTCTTCGGCTACGACAACGCCACCGACGTGATCGTCGAGGGCGGCTACATCCGGGTCGTCCAGGACGTGCGCGGGAAGTACGGGTCGGAAGGCGACTACGTCATGAACCGGCCGCTCTCCGGACCGCAGAACCCGACCCCGGTGGACAACTCGACCGACACCTGGGACACCATCGACTGGCTGGTCAAGAACGTCCCGGAATCGAACGGGCGGGTCGGCATCCTGGGCATCTCCTACGACGGCTTCACGCCGCTGATGGCCCTGGTCCACCCGCATCCGGCGCTCAAGGTGGCCGTGCCGATGAATCCGATGGTGGACGGCTGGATGGGCGACGACTGGTTCCACAACGGCGCCTTCCGCGAGCAGGGGATGTCCTACATCTACGAACAGGAGGCGACGCGCAAGAACGAGGCGAAGTGGTGGACCGGCTACCACGACGACTACGACCTGTTCCTGGCCGCGGGCTCGGCCGGCGAGCTCGGCCGGCTCCACGGCATGGACCAGGTCGGCTTCTGGCGCAAGCTCGTCGAGCACCCGAGCTACGACGCGTTCTGGCGCGAGCAGGCGGTGGACAAGGTTCTGGCGAAGGAGCCTCTGACCGTGCCCGTCCTGCTCGTCCACAGCCTCTGGGACCAGGAGGACATCTACGGCGCTCTGGCCGTCTACCGCGCGATCGAGCCCAAGGACGTCGGAAACGACCGGGTCTTCCTGGTGATGGGTCCCTGGCACCACGGCCAGGAGATCCACGACGGGAGCACCCTCGGGCCGCTCCACTTCGGCAGCGACACGGGTCTCTGGTTCCGGCGCAACGTCCTCGGCCCCTTCCTCGCCCAGTACCTGAAGCCGGGCGCGCCGGCCTCCGGCGTCGCTCCCGTGACCGCTTTCGAGACCGGGACGAACGTCTGGCGGCGACTGGACTCCTGGCCCGCGGGGTGCGAGTCGGGGTGCGAGGTTCGGCCCACGCCGCTCTACCTGGGAACCGGGCTCACGGCGGGGTTCGCGGCGCCGGCGGCGCCGGGCGGGGCGGACCCCGGGTTCGAGGAGTACGTCTCCGACCCGGCCAAGCCGGTGCCGTTCAAGAAGCGCCCGATCGAGGAGGAGGGCGAACCCTGGCGCCGCTGGCTGGTCGACGACCAGCGCGAGGCGTCGGGGCGCACCGACGTGCTGACCTTCACGTCGCAGGTGCTCACGGAGCCGGTCAAGATCAGCGGCCGCCCGGTCGCGCACTTGGTCGCCTCGACCAGCGGCACCGACTCGGACTGGGTGGTCAAGCTGATCGACCTCTACCCGGATCAGGTCGCCGACCAGCCCGAGCTCGGCGGCTACCAGCTGATGATCGCGGCGGACATCTTCCGTGGCCGGTACCGCGAGAGCCTCGAGACGGCCAAGCCCCTCGAGCCCGGCGTCCCGCTGGGCTACGAGTTCGCGCTGCCGAACGCGAACCACGTCTTCCTGCCCGGGCACCGGATCATGGTCCAGATCCAGTCGAGCTGGTTCCCGCTCTACGACCGCAACCCGCAGACCTTCGTGCCCAACATCTTCTGGGCCCGGCCGGAGGACTACCGCAAGGCCACGCAGCGCGTCTACCACACCCCCGACCACGCCAGCTACGTCGAGCTCCCGATGGTGGTCGCCGAAAACTAGCCCGCCGCGCCGGACGCGAGACAGAAGCGAAAGGCTTCCCATAGAAGGGAAAGGCCCTCGAAGCTCTCGCCGCGTCACTTCCGGCCGCTCCGGCACGGCGACGGCCCTGATTGACCTCCCTTCACTGGGAGCTTTGTGCTTCTGGCTCTTCGGTCGCCGTCGTTGAGCGGCGGTGGCCCGCCCGCCGACATTCAGCCGGGTGGGTGGTGGGGGCGGAGGTGGGCTGCGTGGCGGCGGGGCAAACCTCAACTCAGATTATGGAAGACCCTCTGCACATCGTCGTCCTGCTCCAAGACGTCGATCAGGCGCAGGACCTCCTGGGAGGGACCCTCTTCGAGCTCGATCGGGGAGAGCGGGACGTACTCGGACTCGGCCGACAGCGGCGTGATCGCGCGCTCCTCGAGGGCGTGCTGGAGCTGGCCGAAGTCGGCGAAGGCGCAGCGCACGACCAGCTGGGGCTCGCCCTTCTCGCCGGCCGACTCGCCCATCTCCTCCAGCCCGAAGTCGATCAGGTCGAGCTCGAGCGCCTCGGCGTCGAGGCCCTCGGGGTCGAGGCGGAAGACCCCCATGCGCTGGAACAGGAAGGTCACGCTGCCCGTCGTGGCCAGGTTCCCGCCGCCCTTGTTGAAGTGGGTGCGCAGGCTCGACACGGTGCGTGCGGGGTTGTCCGTGGCGGTCTCGACGACCACGGCCACCCCGTGGGGGGCGTAGCCCTCGTAGAGGATCTCTTCGTAGGCGGCGGCGTCCTGGCCCGAGGCGCGGCGGATCGCCGCCTCGACCTTGTCCTTGGGCATGTTGACGGCGCGGCCGTTCTGGATCGCCCGGCGCAGCGCGGGGTTGCCGTCGGGGTTGGGACCGCCGGCCTTGACCGCGATGGTGATCTCCTTGCCGATGCGCGCGAACTGCTTCGCCATCCGGTCCCATCGGGCGAACATCGTGTGCTTGCGGGTCTCGAAGATGCGTCCCATGGTCTTTCCGGGGTCTCGGGTGGCGCGGCGGAGGAGCCCGGCCGGTCCGGGCGGTGAGCGGGGCGCCGGAGCGCTTCCGGGCGCCGGATTCTCGCCCGAGCGGGGGGTCGGAGTAAAGGCTTCGGGGCCTCGGATGGTACGCTTGGCGCTGGAACGACGGGGTGGAATGTCCTGGAGGAGCTGCTCACCCCACGACGTTGAGATCTCGAACGGAGGGGTGACACTTGGCTCGACAGAACTTCCAGCACGGCAAGCGCCAGCGCGAGCTGGCGAAGAAGCAGAAGCGGCAGGAGAAGCTCCAGCGGCGACAGGACCGCAAGAAGAACCCGATCGGAGCCATCGTGCTGGAGGAGCCGGTCGACCCGATGGTCGGGATCCCACCCCGAGAGCCCGAAGAGGCCGAGCCGGCCGCAGGCGAGGCCGCGGCCGAAGCCACGCCCGAAGCCTCGCCCGAAGTCGCGCCCGTACCCAGCGAGCCCTGACCGGTCGGCCGCCGGTCAGCCGCCCTGGCGAATCGACTTGAGCATCTGATCGAAGACGTCGCGCTGGGCGAAGACGGTCGCTCCCGGACCGGTCAGCTTGAAGAACCAGTTGGCGTCCGGACCCTCGACGATCGCTCCGAGCAGCCCGTAGCCCTCCTTGGGCTCCGACGGCCCGCCCATCATGCTGCCGGCCATGTAGGTGCCCTGGGCCTCGACCACCAGGATCTTGGCCCCGTTGGCCTCCAGCTTCCTCGTCTTCATGCTCGACATCGCCGGCTTGCCGTCGGGGCCGACGAACTGGGAAGCCCAGCGCTCGGCGTTGGCCATCGGATCGCCGCCCTGGCCGGGTCCGAAGTAGAAGACCGCGCACTCGGCGTCGCCCGCCGGGCCCGGCACCTGGTACTGCGCCCGGCGCATCGAGCTCGAGGGCGTTACCGACTTCCACGTCGGGGGCGCGGTCCAGGCGATCGCGGACTGTCCCGTGCCGGCGTTGGGATCGACCGGCGCGAGTCCCATCGGCGCCGCGCCCATCGCTCCGGGAGCGCCTTGGGAAGCGGATCCGATCCGCGGGTGCCCGGGCGGCAGGTCCTCGGGTTTGACCTTGGCCGCGACCTCGGGCGGAACGGCTCCGACCGGTTGGTCCTCGGCCGCGACGGTCGGGGCGTGGCCCGCCATCATCGGGACCGGCTCGGCCGTGGCGGCGCCCTCGGGGGCTTGGGACGGCTCGGCCGCGGGTTGTCCGCTGCGTTCCGGCTGCTGTGGCGGATTCTTGGCGACCTGGACGTCCAGTTTCGAATCGCCGCCGCAGGCCACGACCGCGAGGCCGGCGACCAGCAGGCAGGCTCCTGCGACGAAGGGGAAGACGTATGTGCGCATCGATCTCATGATTTCTCCCGAACTTGCCCCAGGATAGCAATCGCGAACCCCGGGAGTCCCCTCCCGGGGGGTGGCGCCTCTCCCGCACCGTCAGAGCGTGGCCCGGCGGGCGTGGCGGCGCTACCATCCGCCGCGGACCCAGCGTCATGCGCACGACACCCCACATCCGCCTCCTGACCCTGGCCGCGGCGATTCCGGCCGCGGCCGCGCTCGCCCTCGTGAGCTGTGGCCGCGACGTGCCCCAGCTCGACGTCTCGGCCGCGCCGCCGGCGCAACCGCCGCACGTCGTCGCCTTCGACCCGCCCGACGGCGCCGCCGACGTGGATCCTTCCCGGACCACGCTGGCGGTGACCTTCGACCGCCCGATGGACCCGCAGGGGTGGGCGTGGGTCATCGAGGGACCCGACACGGCGCCCGACCTGGGGGACGCGAGCTTCGACGCCAGCGGCACGACCAACACCGTCGCTGCGCACCTCGAGCCGGGCCGCACCTACGTCGTGTGGATCAACTCGGCCCGCTACGATCATTTCCGCGACCGCAGCGGGACCCCGGCGGTACCCGTGCGATGGACCTTCACGACGCGCTCGGCGACCGCACCGGCGGTGGCAGCGGCAGTCGCTTCGGCGGAAACGACACCGGCGGCGAACGCCGCCCCGCGACCGGCTCCCGATGCCCCGCACGTGATCGCCCTCGAGCCGTCCAACGGCGCGACGCGGGTGGACGCCGCGAGCGTGGCCGTCCTGCGGGCGACCTTCGACCGCCCGATGGAGGGGAGCTGGTCCTGGGTCCGGGAGGGCGGGGATTTCCCCGAGACGACCGGGAGCGCCTATTTCGAGGAGGACGGCCGGACCGCCGCTCTGCCGGTTCGTCTGGAGCCGGGACGCACGTACGTCGTTTGGCTCAACAGCTCCCGCTACCAGCTCTTCCGGGACGCTTCGGGGACTCCCGCGCCGCCGCTGCGTTGGACTTTCTCGACCGCCGGCGCTCGGCGCTGACCCCGCACGGCCACCCCTCTCCCGGGGTCGGGTCGTGGCCACCCGGAAGGTGGGGAATAGCCCCCGATCGGTTCCCCAATCTGGGGGATGTCACCCAGCCTCAGACCGCGGATTGCAGGGTGAGGGCGGCCTCCCGGGCCGCCGAGAGCAGCGCCGCCAGCGCCTCTTCGAGCTCGACGCGGGTGGCGGGCTTAGCGAGGAAGGCCGCCCAGCCTTCGACGGGCGCCAGCTCCAGCTCTTCGAGCTCGCCCGAGAGGCAGGACTCGTAGAGCACGGGGACTGGCGGAACCTGACAGGCACAGGCATGTTGGAACCTGCGCCACGGCACCCTGGCGGGGGTCAGGCTGACCACTGCGGCGTCGATCGCGCCGCGCTCGACGATCTCCAGCGCGCCCTCGAACGAATCGGCCGTGCGGACCTCGACCAGGGGGCCGCCGAGGCGTTGCACGAGCCAGGGCAGAACACGGCTCTCGTCTACGACCAGGATGCGCAGGGGGCGGCCCTCCTCGAGCCCTCCCATGTGCAAGGGGTGTTCCAGATTCGGCCCTCCGGCCGGGTCTCAGGATCCGCCCGGGGCGCTGCCGTGGCCGAACTTCGCCAGCCGGTAGCGGAGCTGGTCCCGGGTGATGCCCAACAGCTCGGCGGCCCGGGTCTGGTTCTCGCCGGTGGCGCGCATCGCACGGGCGACCAGCTCCCGTTCCATCTGCTCCAGGGGCACGATGCCGGCGGGCAGGGCGTCGGTCCGCTCCTCGCCGGAGCCCTCGGCCGGCGGGACCTCGTCGCGCCAGTCGAGCACCAGCGAGCGCGGCGTCAGGCGCGGGCCGCGCTCGAGCACCAGGGCCCGCTCGACGACGTTGCGCAGCTCGCGGACGTTGCCCGGCCAGGAGTATCCCAGCAGCAGGTTCTCGGCCTCGCGCTCGAAGCCCTCGAACCTCCGGCCGAGCTTGGGCTGGAGGGTGGCGACGAAGTGCCGGGCGAGCGCGAGGATGTCCTCCGGCCGCTCGCGCAGGGGGGGGACGCGGATCGGGAAGACGTTGAGCCGGTAGAAGAGGTCGCCGCGGAAGATCTTCTCCCGGACCATCGTCTGCAGGTCCCGGTTGGTCAGCGCGAGGACCCGCACGTCGACCACGATCTCGCGCGTCCCGCCGACCCTCCGGAACCGCCTCTCCTCGAGGAAGTGGAGGAGCTTGGCCTGGAGGTCGAGGCGCAGCTCGGCGACCTCGTCGAGCACGACCGTCCCGCCTTCGGCGAGCTCGAACGTGCCGCGCTTGAACCCCTTGGCATCGGTGAAGGCGCCCTTCTCGTGTCCGAACAGCTCGCTCTCGAGCAGGTTCTCCGGGATGGTCGCGCAACTGACCTCGAGCAGGGGCCGGGAGCGCCGGGTCGAGCTGGCGTGGATGTAGCGCGCCAGGACGTTCTTGCCCGAGCCGCTCTCGCCCATCACGAGGATCGAGCCGACCTCCGAGGTCGCCACCTGCTCGGCCACCCGGAGCACCTCGGCGAAGGCGGGCGACTCGCCCACGATCTGACGGGCGAGGTCGCGCTCGCGGGTGCTGCGCGCGGCCTGCGCCTCGAGCTGGTCGCCGCGGACGCTCAGCGAGCGGTCGACCAGCCGGACCAACTCCGCCTGGTCGACCGGCTTCGAAATGAAGTCGAGCGCGCCGAGCTTCATCGCCCGCACCGCCTCTCCGACCTGTCCGAGCGCGGTCATGACGATGACCACGGAGCCCTCCAGACGCTCGCGGTTGGCCTCGAAGAAATCCAGCCCGTGGCCGTCGGGCAGGCCCAGGTCGAGCAGCACGACGTCGGGTTGGCGCTCGGCGAGGTGCTTGCTGGCGGTGGCCAGGTCGGGTGCGACGTCGACGGCGTGGCCGGCGCGCTTGAGCTGTTGCTCGAGCGCCCAGCGCAGGAGCTTCTCGTCCTCGACCAGCAGGACCAGGCCCACGGCGCTCAGTCCTCCGCCCCGGAGTCAGCGGCGGGCGCGCCGCCCTTCCAGGGTCGCTCGGGAAGAAAGACGTACATGGTCGTCCCCTTGCCCGGCACGGAGTCGACCTCGACGCGTCCGCCGTGCTGCTCGACGAGCGAGCGGCTGATGGCGAGGCCGAGACCGGTGCCGGTGAACTTGGTGGTGAAGAAGGGTTGGAAGATGCGGTCGACGTCCTCGGCGGCGATGCCCGGTCCGTCGTCGGCGACCGCCAGGACGACCCCGGTTCCGGCGGGGAACCGGCTCGCCCGGACGGTGACCCGGCCGCCGTCCCGCATCGCCTCGGCCGCGTTCTGGATCAGGTTGACGAGGACCTGGCGCAGCTTGGCGGGGTCGAGCCGGATCGCCGGCAGGTCGGGAGCCACCTCGGCCTCCAGGCGGACCTTGCGGCGGCGCAACGCCGGCTCGAGCAGCTCGACCGTCTCTCTCACCAGCGCCGCCGGGTCGGACTCGACCAGGCGCAGTGGCGCCGGGCGACCCGACTCGAGCAGTCGCTGAAGGATCGAGTTGACCCGCTTGAGCTCGTCGAGCATCTCGCCGTAGAGACGGTAGCGGTCCTCGTTCACGGCCTCGTCGCCATCGGCGTCGTCGCGCAGGACCTCGAGCGCGCCCTGGATCCCGGCCAGCGGGTTCTTGATCTCGTGGGCGAGGCCGGCCGCCAGCTCGCCGAGGTGCGCGAGCTGGTCGACGTGCGCCAGCCGGTCGGCCAGCTCGTCGTCGCGCCGGCGCTGGCGCGCGAGGAAGTCGCGCAGCGACCGGTGGACCTCGGCCGAGACCGGGTCGAGCAGCAGGGTCGCTCCCGACTCGCCGCTCGCGCGGCCGTTCTCGGCGGCGGCGAGGTCGGCGCGCAGGCGGGCCGCCGAGCGGCTCACAGCGCGCCGGACCACGACCACGGAGAGCCCGAGAAGGGCCACCCAGACCACGATCAGGAGGCCGATGCTGCCGCGCAGACGGCCGCGCATGTCGGCGAGCTGCTCGGTGTAGTCCAGGCGCATGCTGGCGGCGCCGAGCACCGCCCCGGCGGTGTGGCAGGAGGTGCAGGCCGGGCCCGCGGTGAGGCGCGTGATCCCCTGGACGATCTCCCGGTCGCCCCACTGCTCGACCCAGACCTTCCGGGCGTTCCCGGTGGCCAGGAACTCGCGGATCTCCGGCGAGCTGGCCTCCGGGGGGAGCGAGCCGAGGCCGAGCGGGTGGCCGTGGGCGTCGTAGAGGCGCAGGTCGATGTCGCGCTGCGCGGCCAGGGCGTGGACGAACACGTGGGGGTTGATCGCTCCCGAGCCGCGGGGAACGAAGAAGGGCATCTCCCGCACCACCTGCTCGAGACGCAGGCGCGCGGCCTCGACACCGGCGTCGCTGTAGGCGCGCTCGAGCAGATAGCCGGCACCCAGGTAGAGCGCGAGGAAGGCGAGCAGGTGGAGGGGGACCAGCACCGCGAAGGTCCGGAACCGGGTGGCGACGACCGACGCGCTCGCGGCTCCGGCCGGCTCTCTCGGTGGTTCCCGCTCCGACATCGCGCCGGACTATACCCTCGGGATCCGGCGCGCCACCCGCAGGGGTGGCTCCGCCGGCGCTTTCCGCGGGGCATGATCTGGGCGTTCCCGAAACGCCTGAGATCGGACCCGCGAGCTCCCGAGAGAACGATCCGAGACCGACCCGAATCGACCCTGCGGTACCGTTCGCCCATATGAAGAACTTCTTCCGCTTTCTCGCCTCGCTCAAGCTGACCGTCGCTCTCGTGCTGGTGATCGCGGTGGTGCTCTCCGCCGGGACCATCCTCGAATCGCTGCGCGGCAGCGAGGCGGCCCGCTCCGTCTACTACGCGCCCTGGTTCTTCCTGCTCCAGGGACTGTTCGCGATCAACATCGTCTTCGCGGTCTGGGATCGGTGGCCGAAGAACCGCTATCGGATCGGCTTCGTGATCACCCACCTCTCGATGCTGATCATCCTGATCGGCGCGCTGGCGACGTGGGTCTACAAGGTGGAGGGCCAGCTCCCCCTGTTCGAGGGCCAGAGCTCGGACACGATCTTCGAGCGCGGTCCGGGAGCGGCGATGAACGAGCTCAAGCTGCCGCTCACCGTGCGCTTGGACTCCTTCGAGATCGACACCTACCCGGGCACGCACCGACCGGCGATGTTCCGCAGCCGGGTGACCGTGCTCGAGCCGGGAGGCGGCCAGCGCGCGGCGGTGATCGAGATGAACAAGCCGCTCCACGCGGGCGGCTTCAGCTTCTTCCAGTCCAGCTACCAGAACCAGGGCGGGCGGGAGATGTCGATCCTCTCCGTGTCGCGCGATCCCGGCCAGCCGATCGTCTTCCTCGGCTACGCGCTGCTGGTGGCGGGGATGCTCGTCGTGCTGATCACCCGCGTCGCCCAGTACCGCGAGGCGGCGCGCCTGAACGCCGCGGCGGCGGGTCCGGCGGCCGTCCTGGTGCTGGGGCTGGTCGCCGCGGCGCTGGCCGCGGGGGCGGCTCCGGCCCGCGCCGCCCAGGTGCCGGACGCGCCGACGGTGGCGAAGATCCGGGCGCTCCCGGTCCAGTTCGACGGCCGCGCGATGCCGTTCGACACCGAGGCCCGGGACACGGTGCGCACGGTCACCGGACGGCGCTCCTGGCCGGGCCTGGACCCGGTGGCGATGGCGCTGGGCTGGGCGATGGACCCCCAGGGGTGGGTCGAGGAACCGATCGTCAGGGTCGACGGATCGGCGGCGGAGCTCGCCGGGCTGCCCTCGGGCAAGCATTACGCCAGCTTCCGCAGCCTGGTCGAGAACAACGCGCTGCGCGCCGCGATCGACCGCGCCCGCCAGCGTCAGGACGCGGACGAGAAGCCGACCCCGATCGAGAAGAACCTCTTGAAGCTCGAGGATCGCCTGCTGGTGCTCGACGGCTACTTCGGAGGCCGCGCGATCCGGGCGCTGCCGGCGGCGGATCCCAACGCCGCCTGGGAGACGCCCGCCGAAGCGCGCAGCCCCGGCGCCCTGGCCGGTCTCGAGGCCCGGGTGCGGCCGACCGCGCCCTCGTTCTATCCCTCGCCGGACGCCATCCGTCGCGAGGTCCTGTACAACGCCGTGCGCCCGACGCGCTGGGCCTGGCTCCTGCTGCTGCCGGCGGCCGTCGCCGCCGGACTGTCGCTCGAGCGCGACCGCTTCGGGCTGCGCTGGATCGCGGGCCTGGGCGCGCTCGGCGGCTTCGCCGTGATGACCTGGGGGCTCGCGACGCGGTGGCAGATCGCCGGCCGTATCCCGGCGTCGAACATGTACGAGTCGATGCTCTTCCTGGGTTGGGGCGTGGGGCTGTTCGGGGTGATCTCGCTCGTGTTGCGGCAGCGGATGCTGCTGTTCAACGCGGCGGCGATGGCGGCGCTGGCGATGGGGCTGGTGGACCTGCTGCCGATGGACCCGTTCATCCACCCGATCCCGCCGGTGCTGTCCGGGACTCCGTGGCTGGCGATCCACGTCCCGATCATCATGGTCAGCTACTCGGTGCTGGCGATCGCCACCTTCCTGGCCCACGTGGTGGTCGGGACGGCCATCTTCGCACCCGGCAAGCGGGAGGTCTTCGCCCGCTGGAGCGAGCTCCTCTACTGGTACATCATGGTCGGCTCGATCCTGCTGATCACGGGCATCCTGACCGGCTCGATCTGGGCCGCTTCCTCGTGGGGACGCTACTGGGGCTGGGACCCCAAGGAGGTCTGGTCCCTGGTCGCCTTCCTCGCCTACATGGCCATCCTGCACGCCCGCTTCGACGGCCAGATCAAGGCCTACGGCGTGGCCGCCTGCTCGATCGCGGCGTTCTGGACGATCCTCATGACGTACCTCGGGGTGAACTTCGTGCTCGCCTCGGGTTTGCACTCCTACGGTTTCGGCAGCTCGAATCTGGTGACGATCATGATCGTCATCGCGCTCGCCGAAGCCGCTTACCTCGTCGTCGGCTGGATGGCCCACAAGCGGAGCACTTCCTCCGCTTCCCGCCCGGGCCCGGTCTGACGGCGGTCATCCCACCCCGAAGGGCCGGGCGCGGATCCTCTCCGCCCCGGCCCTTCCGAACCTCGACCCGGATGTCCGCCGTGCGCCGTAGGGCGAGTGCCGTCGGCGTCGCGGGCGGGACCGGACCGGGCCTCAGAGGTCGGAGGCCTCCTTCTTGGCCAGCGCCTTGATGGCGTCGGGGAAGATCTCGATCGGGGTCGCGGCGCGGAGCTTGGCGACCCACTCGGCCCGCCGCTCGGTCTTGCGGGTCTCGAGCAGCTGCTTGCGCAGGTCCTCCTTGACCTCGTCGTAGGCGAGCGGTCGGGCGGGGTCGATGGCGTTGACCTGGATCAGGTGCCAGCCGAATTTCGACTGCAGCGGTTGCGAGACCTCGCCCAGCGCGAGCGAGAAGACCGGCTCGAAGCCGGGCGGCGTCTGCTTGCGCGTGATCCAACCCAGGTCGCCGCCGCTCTTGCGGGTCTGGACGTCGGTCGAGCTCGTGCGGACGAGTTGCCCGAAGTCCTCGCCCTTCGCGATCCGTTGGCGCAGGGCCTCGGCTTCCTCCCGGGTGGCGGTGACCAGATGGGCCACGCGGCGACGCTCGGGCGAGACGAGCTCCTTCTCGTGCGCGGCGTACCAGGCCTGGACGTCGGCGTCGGTGACGGTCAGGTCCTTGAGGACGTAGTCGGCGTAGAGCGCCCGCTCCATCAGGTTCTCGCGGAAGGTCCGCGCCTCGGCCGCCACCGCAGGCTGCTCGACGGTCTTGCGCGCGCGGACCTCGAGCCGGACGAGGGCGTCGTTGACGGTGCGCCGGAGGAGGTCCTCGACGTGCCGGCTCGCCTGGTCCGGCGGCAGGACCTTGAAGGCGTCGAGCTGGAGCCCGCGCGCGAAGGTGCCGAGGTCGAGGTTGCCGCCGTCCCAGCTCGCCATCCGGGTCGTGGGCGCCTTGGCGAGCTCGTCGGCGAGGGTCGCGGGCGCCAGGTCGAGGCCGGGCTCGATCCGGGCGTGGTATTTCGACCACAGCGCGTCGCTGAACGACTTGCGCAGCGTTTCGAGCTCGCGCCGCTTGAGGATCCCCTCGATCTTGTTCCTGGCCTTGGCGTAGTCGGGCGGATCGACGGTGGCCTTCTCGACCATCCGGTCGATCTCCCAGCCCTCCCGGCTCTCGAACGGCGCCGAGGTCTCCCCCGGCTCCAGGGCGAACACGACGGCCTCCCACTCCGGGGTCATCGTGCCCCAGGCGACCGAGCTCAGCATGCCGCCGACCGCGCGCGAGCGGGCGATCGAGCGTTCGCGCACCAGGTCGGTGAAATCGGCGCCCGCCGCGAGCTCCGCGGCGGCCTTCTCGGCGGCCTCCCGGTCGGGGAGCACGAGCTGGAGCACGCGGTAGAGCCGGGTGGTGTGCTCCTTCCAGGCCGCCTGGATCTCGGCCTCGCTGGGCTCGGCCTTGGCGTCGGTCTCCTGGACCACGAGCCAGTCCACCGCCTGGTTCTCGGCGTAGGCGCGGGTCGCCTCGACGATGTCGGGTTGCTGGTCGATGCCCAGGCGATAGGCCTCCTGGAGCAGCAACCGGCGATCGATCACCTGGTCGAGGAAGGAGCGGATCTCCGATTCGCCGCCCAGGAAGCGGGCGTGTCCGCCGTGGCGCTCGACGAACTCGGCGCGCAGCTCGGCGGCCCCGATCCCGTCATCGCCGACGCGGGCGAGCAGGTCGGGCGCCGGTTTCGACGCGGAGGCGGCCCCGGCCGGCGTGGCAACGGGCAGGACGAGGATCGAGGCGAGAAGAAGAAAGAGGCCGGAACGTCTCATGGCCGAAGGTCTCCTGGGGTGGATGTCGATGGGGTCGTCGGTGGAGTCGGAGTCGTGGCCGGGGCGCCGGGGCTCGGGGTTGCCGGCGCCGGCGCCGGCGCGGAGGCGGAGTGGCCGGCGTGGTCGGGAGAACGGGCGGCGAGCACCGCGTCGATCATCTCGGCCAGCATCTGGTCGGCGAGCACGGCGGCGCTGCGGATCGAGCCGCGCAGGAGGAGGCCGGCGTAGTCGGTGCCTTTCCGGGCGAGGTGGGCGGCCCAGAGCACCCGGCCCGCGGAGACGTCCACCAGCTCGAGCTCGAGCTCGACCTCGGGGGCGACCGCGCCGCCGCCGGTCGCGCCCTCCCGCCAGCGCCAGACCGTGCCGCGCACGAAGAGCGGAGTTCCGAGGCGCGCGCCCACGGCGCGCAGCCGGTCCGGGTCGAGGCGCTCGAGCGAGGGCACGCGCTCGGCGAGCAGGGCGGCGCGGAAGTCCCCCGGCTCGACCGCGTCGAAGCCGTCGCTGGCCTCCAGCCGGCGCGTCAGCAGCTCCGCGACCAGCCGCGGCGCGCCGCGCACCCGCGAGTCGTTGGCGAAGGGGATGACGCAGACGTGGACCGGTGCGGCGGCGGGGAAGTCGGGCGAACGGTAGGTGACCGCGCGCGGACGGGCGAAGGGGCGCACTCTGCGTCCCGACGGCCGGGCCTCGGATCCGGGGCGCGGCAGCGTCCGGACGAGGTCCTCGAGAACGCGCTGCGCGAGCTCGCCGGCGTCCGCGGCGCGGTGGAATCCCAGCGCGTCGGCGGTCTGACTCGCGCTGCGGCCGGTCGTCGCCGACCAGACCAGTCTTCCTTCGGCGTCGAGCATCCGGGCCGAGATCGCAACCAACGGGTCGGTCCCCGCGGTCCACGTGTCGACGCTCGAGAAGACCACGCCCGCGGCGTCGAGGCCGGCGAGCAGCTCCCGCCGCAACGGCGTCGGCAGCGAGTCCACGCGTCGTTCCCGCTTCGCGCGCAGGAGCGAGTCGACGGCCTCGCCGTCCACGACCTGCCAGCCGCGCGCCGTGAGGGCATCGCCGAGCGCCGCCGCGACCCGGGCGGGCGCCTCGGCCGCCGCCGAGGCGTTCTCGGGCGGCAGCAGGACGACCCGGGAGCCCGGCGCGGCCGCGGCCGGCGTCCACGCCGCCAGCGCGACGGCGATGCCCAGCAGCGCGGCGGGCGATCTCACTTCACGAGGCTCCTCAGCTGGTCGCGGATCAGGGAGCGCGCGGCCTGGGTCAGCGAGTCGCCGCCGAAGCCGAACAGCCGGGCGCGGACGTTGGCGCCGCTGCGCGACTCGGTCGAGCTCCACGCCGTGGTGCCGCTCGCGACCTCGACCAGACGGAGCTGGAGCGTCACGTCGGGGGCCGAGGTGTTGCCCGTCCGGGACTGGGCGAAGTCGATGACGGTGCCCAGGAAGATCCCGTCCGCGCCCAGCTCCTTGCCGATGCGCTGGAGCTCCTCGGGCGCGAGCTTGTCGGTGGATTCGATGTGCTCGGACGCCACGAGCTGGGCGACCCGGCCGGGCTCGACCACCTCGACCACG
Organism: uncultured Acidobacteriota bacterium; assembly: GCA_963781755.1. Lineage (GTDB taxonomy): Bacteria > Acidobacteriota > Thermoanaerobaculia > Multivoradales > JAGPDF01 > JACTMI01. The sequence goes on along the minus strand of CAWAGZ010000005.1, from coordinate 117,168 downwards.
TTCTTGGCCAGCAGCTCGACCAGGAAGAGCTTCTGGACCTTCTCGGCGTCGGTCCGGTCCTGGGTGAGCGTGGTGAACGGCAGGACGGCGACCGTCTTGATCGCGCCCAGGTCCGCGGCCGGGTGGGTGTACTCGGTGGTGCGTGTCGTGGCACAGCCGGCGGCGAGCCCGACGACGAGGGCGAGGGCTGAAAGCGTGCGAACCGTCTCTCTCATGGCGATCGTGGCCTCTCGAGGAAGAGCTACAGGGTCGTCGTCAGCGCGACGAAGAAGGTCTCGGTGTCGACGCTCGTGGAGCCGAGCGAGCTCGACAGACGCGAGTAGTTGAAGTTGAGGATCATGTGCCGGTTCAGGGTCCAGCTCGGGGTCAGGATCAGGCGCCGGGAACGCCGGTCCAGCGCCGGGTCGAGGTCCTGATCGTAGCTCCCTCCCAGGCGCAGCGCGCCGTACGGGAAGGGCTGCCACTGCACCCGATAGCTCTGGAGCGTTCCGGACTGGCCGCCGCCGGTGGCCCGGCCCAGGCGGACGCCGAGGCCGAGCTGGCCGCTCGGCTGCCAGAACAGCTCGCTCCACCAGCGGTCGTCGCGCGAGTGGAGGACGGTGCCCGCGGGCACCGTGCCGCTCAGGCGGTTCTCCTGCACGCTCGCGGTGGCGGTCCACTGCAGGGTCGTCGTCAGGCGGGCGCGCACCGTGGCGGCGACGGTCGGCGATTCGAGCGAGTAACCCGCGGCCGAGGTCGTCCTGGGAGGTCCTGCCGACGTCGAGGTTGAGCTCGAGGGTTTCCCAGAAACGCGCCAGGGTGTGCAGGAACAGGCGGTCGGTGCTCACCTGGCCGCCGGCGAGGTCCTCCTCGGTGTGGTCGTACTGGAGGGTCGCGTTGAGATTGCGGCCGGGCGTCAGGCGTGCGATCCCGGTCCAGGCGTCGAGGTCCTGGTCGAGAGTCTCGGCGCCGATGACGGAGGTGGCGCGCCGCCACTGCCGCTGCACTTCGAGGTTTCCCCAGCGCACCGGCTCCCAGAGCGCCGAGAGCCGTTGGTCGCGGTCCCGGGTCGAGCTCTCGGCCGAGAGATCCGGCGCCAGGTCGGAGTTGTTGAGCAGAGCCGACCAGGTCACCGTGAAGGAGCGCACCGGCCGCAGGGTGAGGATGCCGCTGCCGCTGGTCAAGGTCTGGTCGCCCGCCAGGGCGCTGCCGGGGACGAGCTGGGTGTTGAAGAAGGCCAGGACCTCGGTGATCTCCGTCGGTACGGTGTTGACGAAGAAGGAGACGACCTTGAGGTAGCGCGTCGTGCGGCGGGGGAAGCGGACCGACCAATAGCCCTGCGCGCTGTCGAAGGTGCTGGTCACCCCGGAAGTGACCGGCTGCCACAGCACCTGGTCGTCGCTGGCGTAGAGGTCCCAGCTCACCGAGCCCCCGGTCAGCACCGGATTGCCGGAGGGATCGCGGGCGACGATGCGCAGCTCGTCGACCTGGGCGAAGCGGCCGAAGTCGAAGGCGAGGTTGAGGAAGCTCGAAGCGTCCGGGCCGAGCGGGGCACCTGCGGCGTGGACGAGGTCGCCGTCGGTGAGCAGGGGGTTGGAGATCAGCGGGTGGTCGCGGCCGTCCTCGGGCGTGTCGTCGATCGCTTGGGCGGCGACCCTGACCCCGACGGGGTTGGGAACCTCGGTGGCGCCCCCGCCCAGCGCGCGGACGTCGATCCGGCCCCGGCTGGTGTAGGCGTTCGCCTGGACGGCGAAGCGGTCGTCCCAGAAGCTGCCGCTGTAGCCGAGGTTGCCCTGCAGCGCGCGGCTGCGCCGGTCGTAGCCCGCCGCGACGTCCTCGAAGTCGAGGGTCTGGTGGATCGCCGCGGCCTGGAGGCCGTGCCAGGCGTAGTCGAGCCGCACCGTCGAGCGCGTCTCGGTCAGGTCGAGCGCGCTCGACGGGTCGCTGCCGCGGCGACGGGTGCCCTCGATCGTCAGCCCGGGCAGGTCCTCGGGACGGAAGGTGAGACGGGCGCGGAGCCAGTCCTGGGTCCGGCGGCTCTCCGCACGGGCGCCGTCCTGGCCGTCGCGGCTCGAGTAGTCGGTCTGCAGCCGGTCCCAGTCGCCCTGGAGCTGGAGCGAGCCGACCGAGTAGAGGAGCCGGAACCCGGGCTGGACCTGACGGGTGTCGCGGGTGCGCCGCTCGCCGAGCAGGGTCGAGCCGGAGCCGTCGTCCTCGCCGCGGAAGGTGAAGCGCAGGCGCAGCGAATCGGTCAGCGCCCGCCCGAGCCGCAGGTCGTAGAGCTGGTGGAGGCCTTCGGTTTCGAGGTCGCCGCTGGTGTAGCTCTGCCAGGAGAGGATGATGCGTCCGCCCAGATCACCGGCCCGGGCGGGCGCCGCCGCAGCCGCGGCCAGGGCTCCGAGGAGCGCCAAGGCCAGATTCCTGTCGCTCCAGCGCTTCAAGTTCGAGCTCCCCCCCGAGGTTCCGGACGCCGCCGGGGCGCGGCGTTCATGCTCTCAGCGGGGACTCCGGGGAGCGCCACCCTCGTGGGCGGTCGGGGCGAGAAAAAGGAGGGGGGCCGAAGCCCCCCTCCCGAACATCGCATCGAAGCGCAGGCGTCAGTTGCCCTGGCTGTGGCACTGACCGCAGAGGTTGCGGTAGCCCTGGACCAGGTCCTGGGTCTGGCCGGTCGCGTAGCCGCCCTCTTCGTCGATGGCGGTCGCGTTGCCGTTGAGGAACATCAGGCCGAACGGGTTCTGGTTGCCGTGGGCCTTGTGGCAGGACAGGCAGCCCGGGGCGGCGTCGATGTAGCCGGCCTGGTCGCTGTAGACGTGGACCTTCGTGGTGTTGGCCACGTAGCGCGACAGCGAGGAGTGGCCACCGAAGCTCTGACCGCCGGCGTCACCGATGGTGACCTGCGAGGTCGGGTGACGGATGAAGCCGTCGAGCGCGGTCGGGGTGGCGCTGCCCTGGACGTTGACGTCCTCGGCGCTGCCGTGGAAGGTGCCGTGGCAGGCGGCGCAGAAGGTGTCCATCCGGTTGCTGGTGTGGGTGGTGCCGGACGACGGCGTCGTTGCGGTTGAAGCTGATGTTGGCGAAGTCGTAGTACGGGTCGAACGTCGCCGCGTTACCGCTGTTCGCCGTGTAGGAGGCCAGGTTGATCCAGACGTCGGCCGTGGCGGTGTTGGTGTTCGAGATGACGTAGGTCGGACGCACGCTGCCGGCCGCGCCGCCGAGCGAGTACGGACCGAGGTTCCGGTAGGCGGTCGCCGGACCGTGCTGGGCGTGGCAGCTGATGCACTCGAGGCCGCCCGCCGGGTCGTACCAGGTGGCGCTGGCGCCGATCAGGGTCGGGTCGAAGCCGGGCGGGGTGTCGGTCGAGTCGAGCGTGTGGCCCTTCCAGGTCTCGTAGGGCGTGCCCAGCGCGGCGTCGTTGAGGGCGCCGGCTTCGCGACCCTGGCTCGGCGAGGCGTTGGTGTTCATGCCCAGGACGTCGGGGGCGAAGGTCTGGCCGTCGTGGCAGGCCAGGCAGAGCTCGTTGGCCGGGGCCTTGAGCAGGAAGTCGTTGGGGCCGTTGGCGCTCAGCCAGTTGCCGAGCGGCTGCGGCGTGGTCGAGACCGGCGTCGAGCCGTCCCAGTTGTGGGTCTGGCTGAAGTGCATCGTGTGGCAGTCGGAGCACAGGTTGTTCTGGCCCGAATGCCACTCACCGGCGAGCACCGGCATCGCGGCGAGCGCGAGGACGGCGGCGGCGAGAGCGATCACTCGATTTCTCATGGATGGTTTCTCCTTGGTTATCCGTTCCATGCTTCTGGACATCCTCTAGCGCAAGGTCCGTACCACTCTCGGCCGGGCTTCGAAGATTTCCTGCAAGTCCTTTGGGTGCAACGTTTCATGAATCCCGTCGGAGTCTCCGGTGGCGCCGTGGGGGGGCGCCGGACGGAAGGATGCGAAATGTCTGGGTGTGGTTCCCCAGGGGCCGAGGGGGGGTGGGGAAAAACCCCCACCGGGTCCCGGCGGTGGGATCACTCAGGGCGACGGCCGCACGCGCCGGGCGGGGCGCCCGGGACGCGGCGGCAGTGGCCGCTCGAGCTCCTGGAAGACCTGGATCCGGCCGCCGCCCCGCTCCGCGACATAGACGCGGTCGCGGCCGTCGGTGGCGACGTCGGAAGGGAAGGCGACCTGGCCGGGGCGCGTGCCGAGGCCGCCGAAGCGGTCGAGGAAGCGACCCTCGACGGTGAACAGCTTGATCTCGTGGCGCAGCGCGTCGACGATCACCAGCCGGCCCTTGGCGTCGAAGGCGACGGCCTCGGGCAGCGAGAAGTTCTCGACCCCCATCTGGTGCTCGCCGAAGCCGTGCTGGAAGTTGCCGTGGCGGTCGAAGACCTGCACCGCCAGCACCTGGTGGTCGATCACCACGATGTGCCGGTCGTCCACCGCGATGTCGGCGATCGACTGGAACTCGCCGTGATCCCAGCCGCGGCGGCCGAAGCGCTGCCGGACCTGGCGGTCGGGGTTGTAGACGACGATCTCGCCGCGGCTGTCCTCGCCGACGTAGAGATTGCCCTCGTCGTCGAGCGCGATGGCTCCGATCGACGGGCGCTCGGGCAGACCCGGCAGCTCGAGCGGACCGATCCAGTGGCCGCGCCAGTCGAGCCGGGCGATGCGCGAGCGGTCGTTGTCGAGCACCAGCAGGTTGCCGTCCGGCTCGACCACGATCCGCGTCGGCTCGCGCACCTCGGAGCCCGGGTTCGCGGTGTAGAGGGGGAGGCCGTCGGGAGTGAAGACGGCCAGCCTCTGGTTGAGGGTGTCCGCCACCCAGACCTCGTCGTGGCGGCGGTCGTAGGCGACGCCGCGGGGCCCGGAGAAGTTGCCCTCCTCGAGGTGCTGCCAGAACGAGGTCAGCGGCTTGAGGAAGATCTCGGTCGCGGTCGGGGCGGTCGCGGCGTCGGCGGCGCGCGCGGGCGGCGCGGCCGGTCCGCCGCCGAGCCCGGCCGCGAGCAGGGCGGCGACGAGCGCGGCCCGCCGCATGCCGATCACGGGTGCGCGGGAGCGCCGACGGCGCCGTGACCGCCCATCGCGGCGCCGGAGTCGGAGTGGCACTGGACGCAAAGCGCGCGCTGCGGGCTGTCGGTCAGGATCGCCGGGAACATGGTTCCGTGCGGGTTGTGGCACGACAGGCAGGTCATCGTCTGGCCGGTGCGCGGGTCGAGCACGCCGGCGCCCATCGGGTGCGCGAACTGGCTGTGGGTCGTGTGGCAGCTCTTGCACACCTCGGTCGGCGCGGCCTTGAGCAGGAACTTCTGCTCCGAGCGGTGGCCGACGTGACAGGCCGAGCAGGCGCCCGCCTCGCCGGTCTCCGGGTGCACCGAGAACGAGGCCTCCTGCTTCGCCTTGACGTCCGCGTGGCAGGTCAGGCAGACCGAACGCTCGCTGGCGCCGCGGATCAGGCTCGGCCGGTCCGAGGTGTGCGGCGTGTGGCAGGCCAGGCACCCTTTGGGGTTGTCGAGAGCGGGGTGGGCGCCCGGCATCTTCGCGTTGCGCTGGACGTCGGCGTGGCAGCGGACGCAGAGCTCCGCGGGCTTGGCGAGCAGCTTGCCGCCGGCGTCGTGGCAGCGGCCGCAGGTCCGGAACACCGCGTGCGGCTCGCTCCGGACGAGCTTCGGCTGCGAGGAGCCGTGCGGGTTGTGGCAGCCCGTGCAGTCGGCGTTGACCACGGACACCGGGTGCGCCTTGCGCAGCTCGGGCGACGAGGGATCGTGGCACTGGAGGCAGAGCTTGCGCGGCTCGTCGGTGAGCAGCGCGGGCCGGCTCGAAGAGTGCGGGGCGTGGCAGGTCGAGCACTCCCCGTCGGCGAACGGCGGGTGGACGCTGGTCGCCGTGAGCAGCGCCTTCTCGGCCTCGTGGCAGTCGAAGCAGAGCTCGGGAGCCTTCTTGGCCAGCAGTCCCTTGTTGTCGGACGCGTGCGCGTTGTGGCACTGGACGCAGGCCCCGTCTCGCACCGGCTCGTGCACCGTCGCCCGGGTCAGCTCCTCCCGGATCCCGGAGTGGCACTCGACGCACAGCTCCTTGCCCTTCCTGGCGACCAGGTTGGGCTCGCGCGAGGCGTGCGGGGTGTGGCAGGCGAGACAGCGGCCTTCCTTCGCCGGCGGATGCACGACCTTGGGTGAGGACATCATCTCGGTCGGCACGTGGCACTGCTGGCAGAGCTCGGCCGGCGCCGCCACGAGCTCGGCCTTCTGCGGCGCCGATCCGGGCTCCGGCATCTTGTGGCAGCTCGCGCACTGGCCCTCGACGAACGGCGGGTGCCCCTTGGTGAGGAACATCCCGGGCCGCGCCGAGACGTGCGGATCGTGGCAGTCCAGGCAATCGGCGCCCGCCAGCGAGAAGCCGCGGTGGGCGGTGGTCATCTTCTCGTCGCCGGCGTCGTGGCACTTGGCGCACAGCTCGGCGACCGGCTGCTTGAGCAGCGAGCTCTGGCCCGACGAGTGTCCGTCGTGACACTCGAGGCACTTGCCCTCGCGCACGGGAGCGTGGATCCGGGCGCCGGGCTTGACGAGCTGCGCGGCGAGGTCGTCGTGGCAGGAGAGACAGAGCTTGCGCGGGTCCGTCGTCAGCATCCCGGGCTGGCGCGAGCCGTGGGGGTCGTGGCAGGAGGCACAGGAGCCGCCGGCCACCGGCGGATGGACCGACTTGGCGCCCGCCAGCTTCTGCTGCACGTCGTGGCAGTCGGAGCAGACCTTGCCCAGCTCGTCGCGGATCAGGCTCGGGCGGCGAGTGGCGTGGGGGTCGTGGCAGGTCAGGCACTCGCCCGACTCGAACGGCGGGTGGAGCGTGCCCCCGGCCCGGCGATCGAACATGCTCTGGTGGCAGGTCGCGCACAGCTGGTCGGCGGGCTTGGCCAGCAGCTTCGGCACGTCGCCGCCGTGCGGCGCGTGACAGCTCGCGCAACGGCCCTGGGCCATCGGCGCGTGGACGACCGGCAGCTGGAGCTGTGCGGCCTGGGCGGTGTGGCAGGTGACGCAGAGCTGGGCCCCTTCGCGCTGGGCGAGGGCGGGACCGACGCCGCCGTGCGGCGCGTGGCACTCGACGCAACGGCCCTCGGCGGCCGGCGGGTGCGGGTACTTCGCGGTACCGATCGACTCGGCTTCCGAGTGACACTGGACGCACAGCGCCTTGCCCGTGGCCTTGAGCAGCTTCGGCTCGGATCCCGAGTGCGGGCGGTGGCAAGCCGTGCACTCGCCCTCGGCGGCCGGGGAGTGGGGCGACTTGCGGGCGATTTCGTCGCCGATCTCGGAGTGGCAGTCGACGCACAGCTGCTTCTGCGGCGCGACGAGGTGACCCGCGACGTCCGAGGCGTGCGGGCTGTGGCAGTCCGTGCACGAGCCGTCGGCGAACGCGGCGTGGACGACCGGTTGTTTGGCGTCCTCGGCCTGGGCGTCGTGGCACTGGAGACACAGCTCGTTGCCCCGGGTCGTCAGCGGCGGTGGCTCGCCCGCGGCGGCCATCTCGTGGCAGTTCGAGCAGTCGGACAGCGGCTCGTGCGCGTTCTTGCGCAGCAGCGAGGCGTCGGCCGAGGAGTGGGGCGTGTGACAGCTCGTACACGCCGCGCCGGCCACCGCGAAGCCGCCGTGGGCGGGTGCGGCGGCGGAGCCACCGGTGCGGTGGCACGAGACGCACAGCTCGGCGGCGGGCCGGGAGAGCAGCCCGGGCTCGGCGCTGGCGTGCGGGTCGTGGCAGGAGAGGCACTCCTGCTGGGCCGGAGCGTGGACGTGGGCGCGCTCGAAGTCGGCGCGGGCGTGACAGGAGAAGCAGGCGTCGGCCACCGGCATCTTCATCAGCGCCGGCAGGTCGGAAGAGTGCGGCGCGTGGCAGGCGCTGCACTTGCCTTGGGCGAGCGGGGCGTGGACGTGGGCGCGCTGGAAGGACGCCTTCTCCTTGTCGTGGCACGAGTAACAGAGATCCGGTTCGGGCGAGACCAGGACCAGCGTGCCCACGATGCCGTGGCGACGGTGGCACGACTCGCAGTTGCCGAGATCGGCGAAGGGCGCGTGGACGTGGGCCTTCGACTTCTCGGCGGCCACCGGCTGGTGGCAGTCGATGCAGGCCTTGCCGCCCAGTCCGGCGCGCGTTGCGCCGCCGAGCTTGCTGCGGTCGGTCTGCGGATTCGAGGCCTTGCCCCCGAGTCCCTGCGCGCCGAGGGCCAGCGGCACTCCGACCGCCAGAGCCAGGGCAGCGAGCAGGATTCGGAAGGTGTGCGGTCGGAGTCGGGGGGTCGTGGGGGTGGTCGGCATCGCGCGTCCTTCGATCCCGTGCCTCGGGGTGCCCGGACGGGCCCGGCTCCGGTTCGCGAGCCGGACTTCGACCGATCCGAGCCGCAATGTACGGGCCGCCCCCGCGGGACGCATCACCCCGCGGGGCGGGAGCGGCTCCGTCTCCGGAGGATCGCGCCCCGTCCGCGCGTCGCAGCCGATTGCGCCGGCGCGGGTTTCTGTGGTTCGATCCGGGAAATGCGGACGGACACTCTATTGCTGCGGGCGCCCGAAGAGCGCGACCTGGATTCGATCGCCCGGCTGCTCGTCGAGCTCGAGCACCCGGCCGGCGCGGCGGAGGTGAGACGCCGCCTCGACGCGCTGCGGCAGCTCGATCCAGAGGGATTCCTGGTCGTCGCCGACGCCGGTGGTCACGCCGTGGGCCTGGTGGCGGCGCACCTGACGCCGATGTTGCACCGGGCGCAACCCGTGGGGCGGGTCACGACGCTCGTCGTCGCTGCCGATCAGCGCGGGCGGGGAGTCGGAGGGCTCCTGCTCGCGGCGGCCGAGGGCTGGTGCCGGGAACGGGGCGCCAGCCGGATCGAGCTGACCTCGGCGGACCGGCGCGGGGATTCGCACGGGTTCTACGAGCGTCGCGGCTGGCAACGCGAAGGACTGCGGTTCGTGCACGAGGATTGAGCCGCGTTCGACGCGGCCGCTGGGAGGGGAGCGATGGCGGAGAAGCGGGACGACCCGAAGGCGGAGGAGCGTCGGACGGGAGAGGAACGGCGCCGCGAGGAGCGGCGCAAGCGGCAGGTCCCGGTTCCGGTCGACCGGCGCACCGGTCGCGACCGTCGCGAAGGAGGAGATCGGCGCGGCGACTGACGGTCCGTCGGCGCGGGTGGCTCAGGCCGGATCGGCGGGGGGCGCCGGGAATCCCTGTCGCCGCATCCAGTCGTCGTCGTAGATCGTGCTCAGGTAGCGGGCACCCGAATCCGGGAACAGCGTCACGACGCGCGCCGGCCCGGCGAGGCGTTGCGCCAGCCGGCGGACGCCCCAGAGCGCGGCACCGGAAGAACCCCCGGCGAAGATCGCTTCGGTGCGCGCGAGCTCGCGCGCGGCGAGGAAGGCGTCGCGGTCGGCGACCTGGAGCATGTCGTCGAAGATCTCGAACTCCGGACAGGCGATCACCTCCTCGTCGCCAAGGCCCTCGAGCAGATAGCGCCGCGGAGGACCGTGCCGCCCGGTCCGGAAGTGCTCGGTGAAGACGGATCCTTCGACGTCGATCGCGAGCACGCGCACCGCCGGATCCCGCTCCTTGAGAAAGCGGGCGACGCCCGAGACGGTCCCGCCGGTGCCGATGCCGGCGACGAACCAGTCGATCCGGCCATCCATCTGCTCCCAGATCTCCGGACCGGTGGTTCTGTAGTGCGCCTCGTTGTTGGCGCGGTCGTTGTGCTGGTCGGGGAAGAACGCCCCCGGGATCTCGGCGGCGAGCGCGCGCGCCTTGCGGTTGTAGCTCTCCGGGTGCTCGGGGGGCAGGTCGCCGTCGACCAGGACGAGCTCGACGCCGAGCGCGCGCAGCGAGGCGAGCTTCTCGCGGCTGGTCTGGCGGCGCACCACCATGACGCAGCGCAGGCCATGCTCGATCGCCATCATCGCCAGCCCCATCGCGGTGTTGCCCGAGGAGGCCTCGACGATCGTGCCGCCGGGCGCCAGGCGACCGTCGGCCAGCGCCTTCTCGACCACGTAGCGCGCCAGCCGGTCCTTGACGCTGCCGGTCGGATTGAGGAACTCGAGCTTCGCGAAGACCTCGCCGGAGAAGCCCGGAACGGCCCGTCGCAGCCTCACCAGGGGCGTCCGGCCCACCGCGGCGGAGAGCGAGTCGCAGGTGCGTCCCCGGTCCATGGCCGGGCACGATAGCAGCGGACTCGGGCGCCCGAAGGGCGCCATCGTGGCGATCTCGTGGCGCCCGGCCCGAAGCCCGGAGGCCGCCACGCCGGTCCCGAAGCAGAAGCAGAAGCAGAAGCAGAAGCAGCAGAGGAAAGGCTTCCTAGATGGAAAGCACCCGCGGGGCTCCCGCCGCGCCGGGGCGGAACAGCTCGGCGCGGCGAGGGCCTTTCGAGTCTTTCCCGTCACTGAAAGCCTTTCGGTCCAGGGCCCTGGCGGCCTCCGGACGGCGCCACGCCCGATGTGAAGCAGAGGCGAAGAGCTTCCATGGAAGGAAAGGGCCGGTTGGGCTCTCGCCCCGCGCCGTGGCACGGGGCGGGGCGCGCGGGACCTGTCGTATCCTCGCGGAAAGGCGTTCCCGGCGCGTCGATTCGGGCGCCGAGCGGGGCGCGATCTGGCTTTTTCGGAGTCCTTCATGTCCAAGACCCGCATGGAGAAAGACAGCCTCGGCGAGATCGAGGTTCCGGCCGACGTCTACTGGGGCGCCCAGACCGAGCGCGCCCGCCGCAATTTCCCGGTCTCGGGGCTGCGCTTCCAGCGTCGTTTCCTCGCCGCGCTCGGCCTGATCAAGGCCGAGGCCGCGGCGGTCAACGCCGAGATGGGGATCGTCGAGCCCAAGCTCGCCGAGGCGATCCGCGCCGCCGCCACCGAGGTCTTCGAAGGCAAGCTCGACGCCCACTTCCCGCTCGACATCTTCCAGACCGGCTCCGGCACCTCGACCAACATGAACGCCAACGAGGTGATCTCGAACCGCGCGATCGAGATGCTCGGCGGCGAGATGGGATCGAAGAAGCCGGTCCATCCCAACGACCACGTCAACGCGGGACAGTCCTCGAACGACACGATCCCGACCGCGATCCACGTCGCCGCCTACTCGGCGATCGCCGAGGAGCTCGACCCGGCGTTGGCGCGCCTCGGCGAGGCGCTCGCCGCCAAGTCCGTCGAGTTCGACGACGTGGTCAAGATCGGCCGCACCCACCTCCAGGACGCGGTGCCGGTCCGGCTCGGCCAGGAGTTCGGCGGCTACGCCCGGCAGGTGGCCAACGGCCGCGCGCGGCTGACGGTGGCGCTGCCCCGGCTCGCCGAGCTCGCGCTCGGCGGCACCGCGGTCGGCACCGGGCTCAACGCGCCGCCGGGATTCGCCGACGCGGTGATCGCGAGGATGGCGAAGCGCACCGGGCACCCGTTCGTGGCGGCGCCCGACCGCTTCGAGGCGCTGGCGGCCAAGGACGCGGCGGTCGAGGCCTCGGGCGCTCTCAACACGATTGCCGTGTCGCTGACCAAGATCGCCAACGACCTGCGCTGGCTGGCCTCGGGGCCGCGCTGTGGCATCGGCGAGATCACGCTGCCGTCGCTGCAGCCGGGCAGCTCGATCATGCCCGGCAAGGTCAATCCGGTGATCCCGGAGATGACCGTCATGGTCGCGGCGCAGGTGGTCGGCAACCACCAGACGGTGACCCTGGGCGGGATGGCCGGCAACTTCGAGCTCAACGTCATGATGCCGGTGATCGCCTACAACCTGCTGCAGTCGATCCAGTTGCTCACCGCCGCGGCGAACCTGCTGGCGGAGCGCTGCATCGTGGGGATCACCGCCAATCGCGAGCGCTGCGAGGAGCTGGTGGAGAAGTCGCTGGCGATGGTCACCGCGCTGGCGCCGAAGATCGGCTACGACCGCGCGGCCGAGATCGCCAAGGAGTCGGTCAAGACCGGCAAGACGGTGCGCCAGCTCTGCGTGGAGAAGAAGGTGCTCCCGGCCGACGAGCTCGCCGCCGTCCTCGACGCCCGCGCCCAGACCGAAGGCGGCATCGTCGGCGACTGAGCGCCGCGGCGCCCGTGGTGGGGTTCAGAGCAACCCGGCCAGCGTCTCAAGGTGGAAGCCGACGAGGAGCGTTCTTCCCTTGCGCACCATCGGGGCGCGGAAGTTGCCGGTCGGGCCTTTGAGGTCCTTCGGCTCCACCTCGCGCGCCGGGCGCCGCTCGGCCTTCCTGCCGCGCGCGATGACGACCGTGGCGACGGCGCCGAGCAGGGCGCGCACCTCCGCCTCGCTCATCGGATCGCGCGTCGAGCGCTCCGTCGCGACCTTCGTCCCCCGCTCGTCGAGCACCGCCCGGGTGCGCTGGCAGGAGACTCAGCCCGGACGGACGTAGAAGAAGTCGATCCTCGCCACCCCCTGAGCCTACAACCCCGCCGGCAGCGCCGGCCAGAATCTCGAAGTTCTTTCTGTTCAAGACAAAGACCAAAGACCTCCATAGATGGGGGAAGGGGGCAGAGCGAGTGTTGCGTCTGCCGTTCGCCTCTGCGATGACCCCGGCCTGACCTCCCGTGGACAGACCTCGAGCCCGCAGAAGGGCGAGGCGGGAGATTCCCCCAGGGGACATGCAACGAAGTTGCTTGTCCCCTCGAGACGATCGCAAGGTCGCTCCGGCGGATCCCGTCCCGGGGATCATGCTCGTGTCTCCGCTCCGTTACGATCGCCGGGTGACGGCCTTCGCCCCGCTCGCCGGCCGCGCCCGCGAGCTCCTCCGTTCGGTCTTCGGGCACGCCGCGTTCCGCGGCGCGCAGGAGGAGATCGTCGGCCACGTCTGCGCCGGCGGCGACGCCCTGGTGCTGATGCCGACCGGCGGCGGCAAGTCGATCTGCTACCAGCTCCCGGCGCTGCTGCTGCCCGGGACGACGATCGTCGTCTCGCCGCTGATCTCGCTGATGAAGGACCAGGTCGATGCCCTGCGCCAGAACGGCGTCGCCGCGGCCGTACTCAACTCGAGCCTCGCTCCGGCGGAGGCGCGGCGGGTCGAGCAGGGGCTGACGGCGGGGGAGTGGAAGCTGCTCTACGTCGCGCCGGAGCGGCTGGTGACCGAGCGCTTCCAGACCCTGCTCGGGAGCGTCCGTCCGGCTCTCTTCGCGATCGACGAGGCGCACTGCGTGGCGCAGTGGGGCCACGACTTCCGGCCGGAGTACCTCGAGCTGGGATCGCTACGCGAGCGCTTCCCCGACGTGCCCCGCCTGGCGCTCACCGCGACCGCGGATCCCGCGACGCGGCGCGAGATCCGCGAGCGGCTGCTGACCGCCGGCGCGCGCCTCTTCGTCTCCAGCTTCGACCGGCCCAACCTGCGCTACCGGGTCGTCGAGCGCGAGCGCGGACACGCCCAGCTGCTGGCCTTCCTCGCCGAGCGGCCCGCGGGCGAGAGCGGCATCGTCTACCGCCGGACCCGCGACGGGGTCGAGAAGACGGCGGCGCACCTGGTCGCGCACGGCCGGACGGCGCTGCCGTACCATGCCGGTCTCGACGCCGCCACGCGGCGCGCCCACCAGGAGCGCTTCCGCATGGAAGACGGCGTCGTCGTCGTGGCCACCGTCGCCTTCGGCATGGGGATCGACAAGCCCGACGTCCGGTTCGTCGCGCACCTCGATCTGCCGGACAGCCTCGAGGCCTTCTACCAGGAGTCCGGCCGGGCCGGCCGCGACGGTGCCCCGGCCGATTCCTGGCTGGCCTGGGGGCTGCAGGACCTGGTCCTGGCTCGGCGGCGGATCGCGCGCGGGACCGACGACGGCCGCCGGAGGGTCGAGCGGCGGCAGCTCGACGCCATGGTCGCCTACTGCGAAACCGCGAGCTGCCGGCGCTCCGTGCTCCTGCGCTGGTTCGGCGAGGAGCGCGCCGGAAGCTGCGGCAACTGCGACAACTGCCTCGAACCGGTGGAGACGTGGGACGCCACGGAGGCGTCCCGCCTCGCCCTCTCCGCGGTGTACCGCACCGGCCAGCGCTTCGGCGCCGGATACGTGATCGACGTCCTGCGCGGCGAGTCCTCCGAGCGCGTCGGGGAGCGCGGCCACGACCGGCTCGCGCTCTTCGGCAAGGGCAGTGAGCGCAGCGCGGTCGATTGGCGGACGGTCTTCCGCGAGCTGGTCGCCCGCGGGCTGCTGGAGACCGACGACCAAGGCTACGGCACCCTGGTTCTCGCCGCCGCATCCAAACCGGTCCTCGACGGCCGCCAGACGGTCGAGCTGCGCCGCCCGCCCCGGCGCGCCGTGTCGAAGTCCGGAGCGCGCAAACGCGCCGCCCCGGCGGAGATCCCGCCCGGGAGCGAAGAGGAGCGGCGCTTCGAGCGCCTGCGCGCGCTGCGCCGGGAGATCGCGAAGGAACAGGGCGTGCCCCCCTACGTCGTCTTCCACGACACGACCCTGCGGGCGATGGCGACCGCCGCGCCGCGCTCGCTCGACGAGCTCGCCGGGTTGCCGGGGGTCGGAGCGAAGAAGCTCGAGCGCTACGGTCCCCGCTTCCTGGCCGCGATCGCCGAGACCGCCGCGGCGCTCCCCGGCGAGCCCGGCTAGTCCTCGTCCCGCTCCGGCAGGTCGCCGAGGAACGCGGAGATTCGCCGCCGCTCGCGCTTGGTCGGGCGCCCGGCGCCACGCTCGCGCGCGACCGGCGGCCGCCGCAGCGCCCGCGCGAACGGATCGGGCGCGGGGCGGGGCGGGGAGAGGTCCTCGAACAGACGCGGGACCTCGGCTTTGGGGAGGGTCTTCTCGGCCAGCTCCCGGACCACCAGGACACGGGTCCAGTCGCCGCCGACCTCGGCTTCGACCCGGTCGCCCACGATCACCGTGCGATGCGGCTTGACCGCGACGCCGTTGACCCGCACCCGCGAGAGCTGGCAGGCGCGGGTCGCCAAGCTGCGGGTCTTGTACACCCGCGCCACGTGCAGCCACTTGTCGAGCCGGACCCCTTCGCCCACGCCGGGATTGTAGGCCGGGTCAGGACCAGAAGCCGACGACGTCCTCGATCGATCCGTCCGGCGCCAGGGCGAAGACGTTGGTGCCCCGGCCGCGCTCCGCTCCGTCGGGGCCGCGGGCCACCCAGTCGGCCAGGACGGTTCCCTGGCAGTGCCGGGTGTCGCTGGCGCGCTCCAGTCTCGTCCCCGGCATGAAGACGTGCACCGCCGCCAGATGGGGCTCGAGGTCGGCGAGCCCTTCGACCAGGCTGAAGCGGTCCCGGAAGCGGACGCCGGGCGCGACCGCGGAAGCCAGCAGCTCGGATCGACGCCCGGCGTCGGGCTCCGACCAGGCGGCGAACCAGGCGTCGACCCGCCCGGCGGCCGTGGCATGGAGGTCGTCGGCGACGAGGTTGGCGAAGACGGCGAGCTGGTAGCGCCAGCCCTGGACGTGGGCGTCGCGCACGCCGGCCTCGGCGAGCTCGTGGCGCAGGCGCAGCCGCGTCCCGCCCCCGACGGCGTCGAGCTGGATCGTGACCCGCGACGCGCCCGGCGGGATCGGATCCCCCGAGACGTAGCCGTAGGAGAAGACGATGCGCTCCGGCGGCGAGACCTCGAGCACCTCGCCGGTCGCCTCGACGCCGTTGGGGTAGCGGACCTGGACGCTGCCGCCCGGCACGGCGTCGATCGACGAGCCGGCGCCCCACCAGGTGGCCCAACGCGCGGAGTCGGTGAAGTAGCGGAAGACCGTCTCGCGGGGGGCGCGGATGTGGACGGTGCGCTCGAGCGCGAAGTCTAGGCGAGGGTTCATCGGGAACCTCCTGGGCGGCGCTTCCGCCGCGGTGGGGAGCCTGGCTTCGGACCGCGCCGAGCGACTTCGAGCTCGGCCCGGAGGCGCAGGCGGTAGAGGGCGTCGTCCCACATCGCCTCGAGCACGGCGGCGACCGGTCCCAGGGCCTCGGTGCGGGCGCGGTAGTAGCGGCGGCGCCCGGCGGGGCGGACGGTGACGAGCCCCGCCTCGGCGAGATGGCGCAGCTGCTGCGATACGGCCCCGAAGGTGACGTCTCCGAGGGCGTCGCGGATCTCGCCGGCGGCGAGCTCGCGGCGCCAGACCAGGCGCAGGATCTCGCGTCGGCGGGGCGCCGCGAGCAGGGCGTAGGCGGTGGACACGGCAATAGTTTAGAAATAACTAAAGTATTGTCAAGCGGCGGTCCGCCGTGCCGGTCGGGGAGGGATTGCCTCCGGTCGGGGGGTGGCACAGACTCCCGCCATGGCGCTGCGCGTCTCCCGCGAGCAGTTCGAGGCCTTGGTCGAGAAAGCCCTGGAGCAGCTCCCGGAGGAGTTCCGGGAGGCGCTCGACAACGTCGCCGTCATGGTCCAGGAGGAACCCTCGGACGAGGACCTCGAAGAGGTCGGCATCGACTCCGGGGATCCCGACCACGACGACCTGCTCGGCCTCTACCAGGGCGTGCCGCTCACCGACCGCGACAGCACCTACTCGGCGCTGCCCGACCGGGTGCTGGTCTTCCGCGGGCCGATCCTGCGCGCCTGCGACAGCCGCCGCCAGGTGCTGCGCGAGATCCGCGAGACGGTGCAGCACGAGCTCGGCCACTACTTCGGCCTCGAAGAGGACGACCTCCCGTTCTGATCCCGGCCCGCCGACCAGGATCAAGCCCCTTCTGTTCCAGACCAAAGACCAAAGACGAAAAGCTCATCGATGGGGGAAGGTGGCGGGGCGACGGTCGTGCCTGCCGTTCGCCCCGGCGCCGACCCCGGCCTCACCTCCCGTCGACGGCCCTCGACTCCGCGGACAGGCGAGGCGGAAGATTCCCCGAGGGGACATGCTGGCTTGCTGCGTGTCCCCTGGAGACGCCTTCGGCTCGCACCGCTACCCGCCCGGCCGTGCTGAGGCCCCCGCCGGGGACACCCTGGCCTGCTGGGTGTCCACGGGAGACGCCCTCGGTCTGCCAGGGCATCTGCCGGAGGTGGCGGCGGTCAGTCGTCGGCGCGCAGGCGGGCGACTTTCGCGTCGCCCTCGGCCAGGATGCGCGCCCTCTCGAGGCGGAAGAACTCCTCCTGCTCGGCGCGCTTCGTCGGATCGTCCAGCTTCGCCATCCGGTCGCGGTGGAGGATCTCGAGCTCCGCGAGCTTGGCCTCGGTGATCCGGCGGGCTTCGGCGATCGACTCCTTGACCTCGGCCGAGAGCGCGCCCTCGCGCGGCGGCTCGATGCCGTCGGCCTCGAGCCGCTCGAGCGCCCGCTCGTAGGCCGACTTCAACCCCTTGGACTTGTCGTCGGCGGTCATCGCAGCGAAGATTGTAGCGCTTGGCGCGCTTCCTCCTCCTCTTCGTCGACGGCGTCGGCCTCGCGCCCGCGGGCCCCGCGAATCCGCTCGCCGGCGTCCCGATGCCGGCGCTCGCGGCGGCGCTGGGCGGAGCGCTGACCGTCGAGCGCGCGGGGACGGTGGAGGCCGGCCGCGCGCTGGTCGCCGTCGACGCCACGCTCGGCGTCGCGGGCCTGCCCCAGAGCGCCACCGGCCAGACCGCGCTGTTCACCGGGGTCAACGCGCCGGCCCGGCTCGGCCGTCACGTCGCGGCCTTCCCCGGTCCGCGCCTCGCCGCGATCCTCGCCGAGCACAGCCTGTTGCGCCGCGCCGCCGCGGCGGGCCGGGCCGTGACCTTCGCCAATCCGTTCACGCCGCGCTACTTCGAGGAAGTCGATTCCGGCCGGCGCCGGCACTCGGCGACGACGCTCGCGGCACTGGCCGCGGGCGGCGCCCTGCGCGGGACCGCCGAGCTCGCCGCCGGGCGGGCCTGCACTTGGGACGTCCTGCGGGATCACTTCGCGCGCTACGCGCCCGGCGTCGGGACGGTCACCGCGGCGCGCGCGGGAGAGGACCTGGCGCGGCTCGCCGCGGAGCACGACCTCGTCCTCTGGGAGACCTTCGCCACCGACCTGGCCGGGCACGGACGGTTGGGGTGGACGGCGGCGGAGGCGCTGGCCCGGATCGACGGTCTCCTGGGGGGGCTGCTCGCGGCGCGCCCGGACGACCTCACCGTTCTGCTGACCTCGGATCACGGCAACCTGGAGGAGTCCGATCATCGCCGCCACACGCGCAATCCGGTGCCGCTCCTGGCGCTGGGACCGGAGGCGGCGGCGTTCGCCGGCGTCCGGCGCCTGGACGAGTTGGCCCCGTGTTTGCTCGGCCGAATGGACGTGCCTTTCTGACGCACCGCGGCGGGGCCGCGTCCGACCCGGACCGGCGGCTCCGAGGCCGGCTGGTGGCGCCGCTCCGGCTCGCCAGTCCCCGATCGCTCGCGGGAGCGCCACCGGGCGGAACTTCGCGGAGAGGAAACCAGGAATGATCGAAGCGCAACAGCTGACCCGGAGATTCGGCGACTTCACCGCCGTCTCCGGGGTGTCGTTCTCGATCCCGGAGGGCGAGATCGTCGGCATGCTGGGGCCCAACGGCGCCGGCAAGACGACCACCATCCGGATGATCACGGGCTTTCTGCCCCCCACGTCGGGTCGGGTCACCCTCGGCGGACGCGATCTGTTCGCCGATTCGATCGCCCTGCGTCGCGACATCGGCTACCTGCCGGAGAACGTCGCCCTCTACCCCGAGCTGCGGGTCGAGGAGTACCTGACCTGGCGCGGCCGGCTCGAAGGGCTGGACGGCGCCGCGATCCGCAAACGCCTGCCGGTGGTGCTCGAGCGCTGCCTGCTCGACGAGGTCCGGCGGCAGGTGATCGGAACGCTGTCGAAGGGCTACCGGCAGCGGGTCGGCCTGGCCGGCGCGATCCTCCACGATCCCAAGGTGCTGGTGCTCGACGAGCCGACGGTGGGTCTCGACCCGAAGCAGATCATCGCCATCCGCGAGCTGATTCGCGAGCTGGGGCGCGAGCACACGCTGCTCTTGTCGACCCACATCCTGCCCGAGGTCGAGCTGCTCTGCCAGCGGGTCCTGATCATCGACCGCGGCCGCATCGTCGCCGAGGGCAGCCCGGCGGAGTTGCGCGAGCGCTCCCAGGGCGCTGCCGGCGTCGCCGTCGAGCTCGAAGCGACGCAGGAGGGCGCGGCCGAGGCGCTGGGCGCCCTGCCCGGGGTCGAGAGCGTGCGCGGGGACGGCGAATCGGGGCGCCGCTTCGCGCTCACTGCGGCGAAGGGCGCCGACCCGCGCGGCGAGGTCTTCCGGCTGGCCGCCGCGCGCGGCTGGACGCTGCTCGAGCTGGCCGCGACGCAGGCCTCGCTCGAGGACGTCTTCGTGCGCCTGACCACCCGCGACGAGGGCCCCGGCGGACCGGCGCCGGACGCCACGGACGCGCCGTCCGGGGCGGTGCGGGAGGTGGCGCGATGAGAGGCTTCACGGCGGTGCTGCGGCGCGAGCTCAAGGCGTACTTCTACTCGCCCCTGGCCTACGTCGTCCTGACCTTCTTCCTGCTCGTCCAGGGCTACTACTTCTCGGTCATCGTCGCCTATCTGACCGACCCGCGCTTCCCGGCGGGCAAGCCGCTCGAGCTGTTCTTCGGCCAGACCATCTTCACCTGGCTGGTGCTGATCTTCGCCGGCACCTTCCTGACCATGCGGCTGATCTCGGAGGAGCTGCGCAGCGGCACGATCGAGACCCTGATGACCGCGCCGGTGTCGGAGACGCAGGTCGTGCTCGGCAAGTACGCCGCGTCGCTCGCCTTCTACCTCTTCCTCTGGGCCCCGACGGTGGCCTACGTGGCCATCGTGCGCTACTTCACGCCGGTGGACTGGGGCCCGATCGCGTCGAGCTACCTCGGCATCGTGGGGATCGGCGCGCTGTTCCTGTCGGTCGGGATCTTCGCCTCCGCGACGTCGAAGAACCAGATCGTCGCGGCGATCGCGAGCTTCTTCTTCGTCCTGGTCCTGTTCTCGATCGGGCTGCTCGAGAACCTGGTCAACGGCGAGACCGCGAAGAAGGTGTTCGGGTACGTCAACCTCTGGCAGCACATGGACGACTTCGCCAAGGGGATCGTCGACACGCGACGCCTCGTCTACTACGCCTCCGGCGCCGCCTTCTTCCTGTTCCTGACCACCCGGGCCCTGGCGGCCAAGAAGTGGAGATAGCCATGGCCCCGGACGAGACGAGAAACGAAGGAACTGCCATGAAGTCGAACGACGACGGGGCCGCGACGGGACGCGAATCGAACTCGCGCCGGCTCGTCGCAGGCTCGATGTGGGGCGCCGGCGTGCTGCTGGTGGCGGCGCTGATCCTGCTGGTCAACTACTTCGGTCTCAAGTACTACCACCGTTTCGACTGGACCGGCTCCAAGCTCTACTCGCTGTCGGAGAAGACGCTCTCGGTGCTCTCCGGACTCGATCACGAGATCGACGTCACCGTCTTCCTGCAGCCGAACTCCAACCTCTACGACCCGACCCACGAGCTGCTCGAACGGTACGCCTCCCGCTCGCCGGAGTTCAAGGTCCGCTACGTCGATCCGGAACGCAACCTCGTCGAGGCCCAACAGCTGGTCACCCGGTACAAGCTCTCCGACCTCAACGTCGTGGTCCTCGAGTCGGGTGGGGACAAGCGGGTGATCGACGCCTCGAAGCTCGCGGACTTCGACTACTCCGGGCTGCAGTACGGCAGCCAACCCACCATGACGGCGTACAAGGGCGAGGAGGAGTTCACCGGCGCGATCCTCGAGCTGGTCGAGAAGAAGAAGCCCAAGGTGTTGTTCACCTCCGGACACGGCGAGCGCGGCCTCGACGACCCGGGAAACGACGGCCTGTCGAAGATCCACGATCTGCTCGGGGCCGAGAACACCGATCTCGAGACCTGGGCGTCGCTGGGCCAGGCCGACGTTCCCTCCGGGACCGATCTCGTCGTCGTCGCGGGACCCAAGGTCGCCTTCCTGCAACCCGAGCTGGACGCCCTGGCGCGCTACCTGGACGGCGGCGGGCGCATGCTGGTGATGCTCGACCCCGAGCTGTCCGACCACGGCGGGCTGGAGCGGACGGGGTTCGAAGACTGGCTCGCGAAGCGCGGCGTCCGGGTCGACGACGACCTGGTCGTGGATCCCTCCTCGACGCTCCCCTTCTTCGGCGCCGAGACCATCTTCGTGCGCGCCGCGGGCGCGCACCCCATCGTCGAGAGCCTGGAGCAGGCGCAGTATCCGGTCATCGTCGCGCTGGCGCGCTCGATCCGGCCGGCGACCTCGGTGCCCGAAGGTCTCGACGTCCAACCGCTGCTCCAAACGACCTCGGACGGCTGGGGGGAGACCGACTTGGCGCACCTGAAGGCGGTCCAGAAGGGCGACGACGACGTCGCCGGCCCGGTGCCGGTGGCGGTCGCGGTCGGCGCCCGCGAGGGCCAGCCGCCGATGCCCGACGAGGACGAGCTGATCGATCACCCCGAGAAGGTCGACGAGGCCACGAAGCCTGCGCCGAAGGGCCCGAAATGGCGCCTGGTGGTGGTCGGCGACTCCGACTTCGCGACCAACGGCGAGCTCGCCAACGCCGGTAACCCGACCTTCGTCGCCAACGCCTTCAACTGGCTTCTGGAGCGCCACAAGCTGCTCGGGATCGGTCCCAAGAAGCCCGAGCAGGTGCGGCTCAACCTGACCCCGGGGCAGCTCTCGGCGGTGACCTGGATCTCGCTCCTGGTCCTGCCGGCGCTGGCGGTGATCGCCGGCTTCGCGGTCTGGTTCCGCCGCCGGAGGTGACGCGGTGAAGCCCCGTACGCTCCTGGTTCTCGCGCTGCTCGTCGGTGCGCTGTCGGCCTTCGTCTACTTCTACGAGCGCAAGCTGCCGTCGACCGACGAGCGGCGGGAGCTCGAGGGCAAGGTCTTCCGCTTCGAGGCCGAGGATCTGACCGGCCTCACCCTCGACTGGAAGGGCGAGACCGTGAAGCTCCAGCGCGAAGCGGCGGCCGGGAAGCCGGCCGGGGAGGGCGCCGTCGCCTCGGCGCCGGAGTGGCGGCTCGTCGAGCCGATCTCGGGCCGCGCCGACCGCTCGCTGGTCGAGCGGCTGGGCGGCGACCTGGCGGGCCTCGAGATCTCGCGTCGACTCGAAGGTGCCGATCCCAAGGACCTCGGTCTGGCTCCGCCGCGCGGCAAGCTGACCTGGAAGACCGCCGACGATCAGGGCACGCTCGAGCTGGGCGGCGACGTCCCGGCGACCTCCAGCCTGGTCGTGCGCGCCAGTGGCCACGACGGGCCGCTGGTGGTGTCGAAGTCGATCGTCGGCGACCTCGACCGCGCGCCGGGAGACTGGCGGGCGAAGGACGTCCTGGCGCTCGCCCGGGAGTCCGTCGAGCGGGTCCGGCTGGTGCCGCGGGGCGGCGGCCCGGAGGTCGTCCTGGCACGCAAGGGGGAAGATTTCTCGATCGAGCGACCGTTCGCCGACGCCGCGGACCGCGAGCTGGTCGACCCGCTGCTCAGCGACCTGACCGGCCTGCGGGCCGAGAAGTTCCTCGACGCTCCGCTGCCCACTGCCGCCGAAGCCGGGCTGGCCGCCGGACCGGGGCGCATCGAGCTCTCGGTCCAGGGCCGGACCGCGCCGCTGGTGGTCGACGTCGGCGGCGAGACCGGGAGCGACTCGGAGCGCTACCTGCGCGCCGACGGCCAGGCCATCGAAGCGCGCACGAAGCTCGCCGACGCGCTCTCTCGCGCGCCGGCAGAGTGGCGATCGCGGTCGTGGACCGGCTTCGAGAGCTGGCGCGCGGAGCGGGTGCGGATCGACGACGCGCAGGGCAAGCTCGAGCTCGTCCGCTCGGGCGGTGATTGGACCCGCGACGGGAAGAAGGTGCCCTACACCGACGTCGGGGACCTGCTCTACGCGATCTCCTCCGCCCGCGCCGACCGGGTGGTTCCGCCGCCCGAGGCCGCGAAGTACCCGCACGCCGGACCGACCCTGACCGTCGTGCTCTCCGACGCCAACGGCGCCGAGGAGACGCTGACGCTCTACCCGCCGCAAGCGGGCGAGCAGGAGGTCCCGGCCCGAACTTCCGGCCGCGACGTCGTGTTGCTGCTGTCCCCGAAGACGGCCGACGACGTGACGTCGAAGCTCGCCTCCGTACGCGCCGCGAAGCCGGTCGAGGAGCCGGCGCCGGGCCCGGCGGAACCGGCGAAGGAAGGGAAGAGCCCGGCCCCCGGGACCGGCGAGAAGGCCCCGCACTGAGACGGCGCCGCGCCCGGCGGATCAGCCGGCCGCGGACTCGTGGTGCTCGCCGTAGACGGCCCGCAGAGTGTCGGCGATCTCGCCCAGGGTCGCGGCGGCGCGGACGCAATCGAGGATCGGCGGCATCAGGTTGCGCTCGTCGCGGGCTGCGCGCTCCAGCGCGGAGCGCGTGGTCGCGACGCGTCCGGCGTCGCGCGACGACCGGAAGGCGGCCAGGCGCTCGGTCTGCGCGCGCTCGGCGGCGGGATCGATGGCCAGCACCTCCGGAGCGGCCTCCTTCTCGATCTCGTAGCAGTTCACCCCGACCACCTTGTGGTCGCCCCGTTCGACCGCGAGCTGCCAGGCGTAGGCCGCTTCGGCGATCTCGCTCTGTTGGAAGCCGCGCTCGATCGCCGGCAGCGCCCCTCCCATCTCGTCGATGCGCCGGATGTAGTCCCGCGCCCGGGTCACGATCTCGTCGGTCAGGGCCTCGACGGCCCAGGCACCGCCCAGCGGGTCGGCGATCCTCGGGACTCCGCTCTCCAGCGCGATCACCTGCTGAGTGCGCAGAGCCAAGCGCGCCGAGGCTTCGGTCGGCAGGCCGAGCGCTTCGTCCCGCGCGTTGGTGTGGAGCGACTGGGTGCCGCCGCAGACCGCAGCCAGCGCCTGGATCGCCACCCGCACGACGTTGACGTCGGTTTGTTGGGCGGTGAGCATCGAGCCGGCCGTCTGGGTGTGGAAGCGCAGCAGCAGCGACTTGGGATCCTCCGGGGCGTAGCGCTCGGTGAGCAGCTCCGCCCAGAGGCGACGGGCGGCGCGGAACTTCGCGACCTCCTCGAGGAAGTCGTTGTGGGCGTTGAAGAAGAACGAGAGCCGGGGCGCGAATTCGTCGATCGTCAGCCCGCGGGCCAGGACGGCGTCGACGTAGGCGAGCGCGTTGGCGAGGGTGAAGGCGACCTCCTGGACGGCGGTCGATCCGGCCTCGCGGACGTGGTAGCCGGAGATCGAGATCGGGTTCCAGCGCGGAACCTCCCGGGCGCAGAACTCGATGACGTCGGTCACCAGCTTCATCGAAGCCCGGGGCGGGAAGATCCAGGTGCCACGCGCGGCGTACTCCTTGAGCAGGTCGTTCTGGACGGTGCCGCCCACCCGGCTCCATTCCACGCCCTGTTCCTCGGCGACGACGAGGTAGAGCGCGAGCAGGACGGGCGCCGTGGCGTTGATGGTCATCGACGTCGTGACGCGGTCGAGCGGGATGCCGTCGAACAGCCGCCGCATGTCGGCGATCGAGTCGATGGCGACGCCGACGCGCCCGACCTCGCCGCGGGCCAGGGGGTGGTCGGAGTCGTAGCCGATCTGGGTCGGGAGATCGAACGCGACCGAGAGCCCCGTCGTGCCCTGCTCGAGCAGGTAGCGGTAGCGGCGGTTCGACTCCGCGGCGTCCGAGTAGCCGGCGTACTGGCGCATCGTCCAGAGTCGCCGCCGGTACATCTCGGGATGGATGCCGCGGGTGTACGGGAAGGCTCCCGGCGGCTCGCCCGGGACGGGGGTATCGTCGGGTCCGTAGGAAGACTTCAGGGGGATCTCCGACGTGGTGGTCGGAAGATCCGCCGGTGCCCGGTCTCGAGGTTCGGTCATTTCCGGGTCATTCTACGGAGTGCGCCCGGGGCGGGCTGCGCCGCGCTGCGGCGAGGGACCCTCCCCGGGTCGTCCACGGTCCACGCCGGAGGCCTTCCCGGGCGCTGCCGCGGCGCGGCGAGATCGGGGTTCGAGCGCTATCCGTGGGGTCGATTCGGTGTGACAACCACAACATCTTGGGGCCAGGTCCTTGACAGCCGGCGGGGAGTGGCTTACCTTTCCTTTCCCAGAAAACTGCACACGTTTCTGGGCAGTCCGGCGGCCGGCGCGGGGTCCCGTTTGCGCCCGACGACGGGGTGACGGAGAGCCGGGGACCGAGGACGAGGACGGGAGGCAGAATGACGATCGAGGGCACGGCGAATCACGGCAGCGGCGCGGCGGGTCTCGCGCGAACCACCGGTGGCACGGGCGACGCCGCGGTGCCCGAGGCGGCCGCCGGGCGCGGCCTGAGCTTCCGGCGGTACTTCACGAAGCCGGGCGTCGATCCGTTCGACGCGGTGGAGTGGGAGCTCCGGGACGCCGTGATCGGCAACGAGCGGGGCGAGAAGGTGTTCGAGCAGAAGGGGGTCGAGGTCCCCAAGGCCTGGTCCCAGACGGCCACCAACGTGGTGGTGTCGAAGTACTTCCGCGGTCATCTCGGGACCCCGGGTCGGGAGCGGTCGGTGCGCCAGCTGATCGGACGGGTCGTGGACACCATGACCGACTGGGGCCGGCGGGGCGGCTACTTCGCCGGCGAGGACGACGCCCGCACCTTCCGTTCGGAGCTCAAGCACATCCTGCTGCACCAGTACGCCTGCTTCAACTCGCCGGTCTGGTTCAACGTCGGCATCGAGGAGCAGCCGCAGTGCTCGGCCTGTTTCATCAACTCGGTCGAGGACACGATGCAGTCGATCCTCGGGCTCGCCCGCACCGAGGGGATGTTGTTCAAGTACGGCTCGGGAACGGGATCGAACCTGTCGACGCTGCGTTCCTCGCGGGAGCGGCTCGCCGGCGGCGGCACGGCGTCGGGCCCGGTCTCCTTCATGAAGGGGTTCGACGCCTTCGCCGGGGTGATCAAGAGCGGCGGCAAGACCCGGCGCGCGGCCAAGATGGTGATCCTGGACGTCGATCACCCGGACGTCGTCGAGTTCATTCGCTGCAAGGAGATCGAGGAGCGCAAGGCCTGGGCGCTGATCGAGGCCGGATACGAGTCGGGCTTCAACGTCACCGGCGGAGCGTACGACTCGATCGCCTACCAGAACGCCAACCACTCGGTCCGCGTCACGGACGAGTTCATGGCGGCCGTGGTCGAGGACGGCGAGTGGTCGACGAGGGCCGTGACCGACGGCCACCCGATGGACAGCTATCGGGCGCGGGACCTGATGCGGATGATCGCCGACTCGACCTGGGTGTGCGGCGACCCCGGGATGCAGTACGACACGACGATCAACGACTGGCACACGTGCGCGAACTCGGCGCGCATCAACGCCTCGAACCCCTGCTCGGAGTACATGTTTCTCGACGACACGGCGTGCAACCTGGCGTCGCTCAACCTGATGAAGTACTACGACGCCGAGCGTGGGTTCGACGTCGAGACGTTCCGGCACACCTGCGAGATCGTGATCTCGGCGCAGGAGATCATCGTCGACTTCGCCAGCTACCCGACGCCCGCGATCGCGCGCAACTCGCACGAGTACCGCCCCCTCGGCATCGGCTTCGCCAACCTCGGCGCCCTGCTCATGGCCCGCGGTCTGCCCTACGATTCGGACGCCGGCCGCGACTACGCCGCCGCGATCGCGGCGCTGATGTCCGGCGCCTCCTACGC
Source organism: uncultured Acidobacteriota bacterium (assembly GCA_963781755.1). Taxonomy (GTDB): domain Bacteria; phylum Acidobacteriota; class Thermoanaerobaculia; order Multivoradales; family JAGPDF01; genus JACTMI01. The sequence goes on along the minus strand of CAWAGZ010000005.1, from coordinate 90,737 downwards.
GCAGTCCGGCCGGATCGCGGAGAAGCTGGGTCCGTTCGCCGGCTTCGAGAAGAACCGCGAGCCGATGATGCGGGTGATGAGGAAGCACCGGGACGCGCTGCGCCGCATCGACGCCGCCCACGTGCCGCTCGACCTCCTCCAGGCGGCCAAGCAGGCGTGGGACGAAGTCGTCGAGAGCGGCGACCGGGCCGGGATCCGCAACAGCCAGATCTCGGTGCTGGCGCCGACCGGCACGATCGCCTTCATGATGGATTGCGACACGACGGGGGTCGAGCCGGACATCGCCCTGGTCAAGTACAAGAAGCTGGTGGGCGGCGGTCTGATCAAGATCGTGAACAACACCGTGCCGTTGGCGCTCAAGAGGCTCGGCTACGACAAGGAGGAGATCCGGTCGATCGTCGAGCACATCGACGAGAACGACACCATCGAGGGCGCCGGCCACCTCGACTCGGAGCACCTTCCCGTCTTCGACTGCGCCTTCAAGCCCGCCAAGGGCTCGCGCTCGATCCAGTACCTCGGCCATCTCAAGATGCTGGCGGCGGTGCAGCCGTTCATCTCGGGGGCGATCTCGAAGACGATCAACATGCCCGAGGAGTCGACCGCCGAGGAGATCCAGCAGGCCTATCTGGAGGGTTGGAAGCTCGGCCTGAAGGCGGTCGCCATCTACCGCGACGGCTGCAAGCGCAGCCAGCCCCTCTCGACGCGGCGCGAGGACGCCGGGGCCGAAGGTGGAGTGGAGGGCGCCACCCGCCCGGTCCGCCACAAGCTGCCCGACGAGCGACGTGCCGTGACCCACAAGTTCTCGATCAACGGCCACGAGGGCTACATCACCGTCGGTCTCTACGACGACGGCCTGCCCGGCGAGATCTTCCTGACCATGGCGAAGGAGGGCTCGACGATCTCCGGGCTGATGGATGCCTTTGCCACGGCGATCTCGCTCGCGCTCCAGTACGGCGTCCCGCTCAAGGCGCTGGTCGACAAGTTCAGCCACATGCGCTTCGAGCCGTCGGGCTTCACCAAGAACCCGGAGATCCCGATCGCCAAGTCGATCACCGACTACATCTTCCGCTGGCTGGCGTCCCGCTTCCTGTCCAACGACGAGAAGCAGGCCGCCGGTGTCGTGCTGCGCGACGCGCAGGCCGACGACACCTCCGCGCCGGCGCGGTCGGCGGACGGCACCGGAGTGAAGTTCACGGTGGACGTGGGCGACGGACGCGCCGTCCTGCCACGAGTGCGGCGCGATCATGGTCCGGAACGGCTCCTGCTACAAGTGCAACAACTGCGGCTCGACCAGCGGCTGCAGCTGAACGTCGTGCGCTGCGGGCAATCCTGCCCGACGCCATAGAGGAGACTCGCAAATGGCCACCAAGAAGGCGGCGAAGAAGGCGAAGACGGCCGCGAAGAAGCCGGCCAAGAAGGCCGCCAAGAAGAAGAAGTAGGGCCAAGGCAAGCGCGAAGTTCGATTCTCCGGACCGTCTCGCCACGGTCCGGCGTCAGTTCTCTTGAAGGATCCGGAGCCCGGCCGTGAGGCCTCGGCTCCATTTCTTTTCCGGGCCCTTTCGTCCGCGGCGACGGTTCGCTAGGCTGGCGCCACGATGACGTTCCCCTCCTTCTCGCTCCGACGCCCGTGGCGGCCCGTCGCGCTGGCCGCTCTGCTGGTCCTCGTGGTCGTCTCCGCCGGCGGTTGTCGACCGGCCCCGGCGACGGGATCGCTTCCCGACTTCCACCTGACGTCGCTCTCGGGCGGCAAGCTGGGGCCGTCGGACCTCAAGGGCAAGGTGGTCGTCTACGACTTCTGGGCGACCTGGTGCACTCCCTGCCACATCCAGGCCGAGATCCTCCACACGCTCTACCCCGACGTCTCGGCCCAGGGGGTCGAGTTCGTCGCCGTGTCGGTGGGTGAGCAGGAGCAGGTGGTCCGCGACTTCGTCCGGGAGAATCCGTTCCCCTATCCGGTGCTGGTCGACCCCGACGACGTGGTGAGCGACCAGCTCCGGATCATGGGGCTCCCGACCCTGGTCGTCGTCGACCGGGAGGGCCGGATCGTCTTCCGGACCACGGGCGTGGCCGACGCCGAGACGATTCGCCAGGCTCTCGGCAAGGCCAACGCCTGAGCGCCGGCCGGCGGATCCGACCGGGCGTGGATCAGCTCGAGCTCCCGTTGGTGGCCGCGGTCCGGCGGCGGCGGCGACTTCCGTCGGCGCGCCGCACCGAGGCTCTCGGCCGGTTCGCCCGCGCGATGGCCCGCAGGCTGGGAGAACGCCGGCGACTCGGCAAGCTGGAGGTCGTGTTCAACCCCCGTCTGCGCAGCTCGGCCGGACGGGCCGACTTCCGGGCGCGGTGCATCGAGCTCAACCCGCGCCTGCTCGACCGCAACCCCGGGGAGCTGGTGCCGACCCTCGCCCACGAGCTCTGCCACCTGATCGCCGGCGTCCGTGCCGGCCACGGTCCGCGTTGGAAGCGGGCGATGCTGGAGCTCGGATTCGAGCCCTCGGCGTGCCACCGCCTCGACGTCGGCGGGCTCACGGCCCGGCGGCGGACCTGGCGTTGGCTTTGCCCGGGCTGCGGCGAGACGTACGAGCGCGGCCATCGCAAGGCGCACCGCTTCGCCTGCGGCCGTTGCGGCGCGAGGTTGCGCCTGGCGGGTCCGGCCGCCGGACCGTCGGCCGAGCGTTCCGCCGGCTGAGGGCCGGACGCAAGAAGGGCGGCCCGGTTTGCCCGGACCGCCCCCGAAAGCCGCCCAGCGGCGGCGCGCAAAGCGCTCGAGCTACTGCAGAACGACCAAGACCACCCGGCGGTTCGCCGCGCGACCCTCGCGCGTGTGATTGTCCGCGACCGGCGCGGTTTCGCCGTACGAGATGGTCGCCGTGCGGAAGATCGGGATCCCCTGGCGGACGAGGTAGTCCTTCACCGCCTCGGCGCGCTGCTCGCCGAGCTTCATGTTGTAGGCCTCGCCGCCGATGTTGTCGGTGTGCCCCTGGATCTCGATGTAGACGTTCTTGTTCTCGGTCTTCAGCTGCGTCGCGAAGGCGTCGAGGGCGGCCTTGGCGTCGTCGCTGAGGTTCGCCTTGTCGAATCCGAACTTCACCTTGTCGTCCGACAGCACGGTCTCGTAGAGGAGCTTGCCCTCGGCGAGCTTTCCGGCCGCCATGGCGCGTTGGAGAGCGTCCTGCGCGGTCTTGGACGCCGCGGCTGCCGCCTCCTTGTTGGAGGTAATGCGCGAGTCGTGCTCCTTGAGCTGGGTCTGCGTGTCCTCGACCTGGGTCTGGACTCCGTCGACCCGCTGATTGACGCCCGCCACCTCGCCGTTCACGTACTTCTTGGTGGCGCAGCCCGTGGTGACGACCGCCAGCAAGGCGACCGCCGCGACTGCGTAGGTCTGTTTCCTCATCTCAACGCCTCCATGATCTCCGGGTTCACGTCAACTCCTCGATTCTGCCATCTCCACTCGACCTGCCGTCCGGCATGCAGTCTGCGTGCCTCAATGGGCCGGGGCGGTGCCCCGGTACCCCCGGCGCGCGGCCACCCGGACGCCCTTCTTCTTCACGACCACCGAGATCGGGCGCCACTCGGACTTCCCGGTCGCTGCGGTGTCGAATCCCAGAACGTACTGGTACCTCATCTCGTCCGCGATCGTGGCGCAGGCCTCCTTGATGTCGTCCGGTCCCCGGATCGCGAAGTAGTGGCCGCCCGTCATCGACGCCAACAGGTTCAGCACGTCGGCGTAGCGATGGAGTTTCTCCCCCTCGGAGCTGAGCGCGAACGGGTCGCCGGATTCTAACCCGAGGACGTAAACGGGCAACTCGGCCCGCCGGACGAGGTCCCGCGCCTCGTCGGCGGTCATCCGGCTGGCGTTGTCCACGCCGTCGGTGATCAGGACCGCGGCCCGCTTGACGTTGCGGCTGTCGCCCGAGATGTCGGGGAGCCAGGCCACGGCGTCGTTCAGGGCCGTGCGCCCGTAGGCCTCCCAGCCGTCGATCGCTTCGCGCAGCGGCCGCTGCGACTCGGTGAACGGGACGTCGACCGCGGTCGTTTCCCCGGCGAAGCTGGCCAGGGCATACTCGTCGCCCGGACGGGCGCGGTCGAGAAAGAACCGGATCGCCTCCTTGCTGGCTTCGAGGCGGCCTCCCGGGCCCATGCTGCCCGAGACGTCCTGAAGGAAGACCAGGCTCCAAGGCGCCTCGCCCCGCTTCTCGAAGTCCTGGAACTGCACGACCCGGCCGCCGACCCGGAGCTGAAACTCCTTGCGGTCCAAGCCCTCGATGTAGCCCTTCTTCGAGCGGACGACGACCGGCACCAGGATCCAGGACACCGACACCTCGTCGGTGAACTGGGGCGCCGCAGCCGCCTCCTGCGCGGCGTCCGGCACAGCGCCGGCGGAGGGCGGCGGGGTGGGCGCCGTCGGCGCGGCGGGAGTGTCGCCGGCGACTGCGCCGGGCGCCGAAGCGGCCGCCACCAGCGCCAGGCCGAGGCCCCCCAGCATCGCCCGCCGGAGGGCCCGGAAGGGCGGCCGGCGCGGGCTCCGCGGCCGGTGGCCTCTGCTAACCTCCTCCGGCATGATCAACATCCGCGACATCTCCATCAAGTGCGGCAATTGCAACACCTATCAGACCTTGTGCGGCTTCGAGCCTCGCGGTGACCGGAACGTCTACACCTACGAGTGCGAGAACGACGTCTGCGACTCCAAGGTGACGCGCACCCTGGTAGAGGTCCCCCGGGAGCTCGACGAATTCGCGCGCCGGGACCCTGCGTGGCGCGGGTCCGGAGCCTCTTGAGCAAGTGGCGTGCCCGGTCGACCTGACGCCCCTATGTTAGCCTTTTCACTGCCGTTTTGACGACCTCCGGCGCCCCTGCCTCGGCGCCGGCCAGTCCCTGGAGGAGAACATGAAGAAGAACGTTGTCCACATCGTGGGCACGGGCACGATCGGCGGGCCGCTGATCAGCCTGTTCACCGATTTTCGCGATCGGCTCGGAATCGACGAGGTGACGTTCCACAAGCGCACCCCGCTCGCTTCCGACCGCTCGAAGATCAACCACCTGCTCACCCGGGGAGCCAAACTGGCGACCGACTCGGACCAGAGGGACGCCTTCGAGAAGCTCGGTCACGCGGTCAGCTTCGAAGCCGAGGAGGCGATGACGCGCGCGAGCGTGGTCATCGACTGCACGCCGGCCGGCAACGAGAACAAGGCGAAGCACTACGACCACGTCGTCGGTCCCCGCGGCTTCATCGCCCAGGGCAGCGAGTTCGGCTTCGGCAAGCCCTACGCGAGGGGCATCAACGACGAGATCCTGGTGGCGGGCGAGGACCGGTTCATCCAGGTCGTGTCGTGCAACACGCACAACATCACCGCGCTGGTCAAGACGCTGTGCGACGAGGGCGGCGGCAAATTCAGCCTCAAACGCGGGACCTTCGTCTGCTTGCGCCGGGCCAACGACGTCTCCCAGACCAAGGACTTCGTCCCGGCGCCGCAGGTCGGAAAGCACGACGACGCGGAGTTCGGCACCCATCACGCCCGTGACGCGTACCATGTGTTCGAGACCATGGGTCTGAAGCTCGACCTGTTCTCGAGCGCGGCGAAGCTGAACACGCAGTACATGCACTCGATCTGGTTCAATCTCGTCTTCGATCGCGACGTCACCAAGGAGGAGATGGTGGCGCGCCTCAAGTCGAACCTGAGAGTGGCGGTCACCGACAACCGCAACTGCAACGAGGTCTTCAGCTTCGGCCGGGACCACGGCTACTACGGACGGATCCTCTCGCAGACGGTGGTCGTCCGGCCGACGCTGGCGGTGAAGTCCAAGCGCGAGCTCTTCGGGTTCTGCTTCACGCCCCAGGACGGCAACTCGCTGCTGTCCTCGATCGCCGCAGCCCTCTGGTTCATCGATCCCGCGGAGGAGAGCGTGTCCAAGCGTCTCGAGCCGATCCGTCGCTGGATCTACACCGAGATCTGAAGGCGGGGGCCGCGGCGGTGGGCGCGTTGCGCCTCGGCGAGCTCGCGATCGAAGGGTGGTCGCGCGCCGGCGAGGAGACCTGGTTCCGCGTTCACCCGCCGGGGCTCGGATTCGACGCCGGCCGGGGCGCGTCCGCCCAGACCGGTTGCCGGGACCTCTTCCTCACCCACGGGCACCTCGACCATGCCCTCGGGGTGCCCTGGGTGCTCTCCCAGAGGAGGCTCCAGGGCGCCGGCGCGACGCGCGTGTTCTGCCCGGCGGCGCTGCACGAGGACCTCGGGCGCTTCGTCGCCGCCGCGGAGCGGCTCGAGCGTGCGGAGTATCGGGTCGAGCTCCACGGGCTCGAGGCCGGGGACCGGGTCGAGGTCGGCCGCGGGCTGGCCGTCGAGGCGTTCGCCGTCGATCACGTCGTCCCCGGGCTCGGCTACCACCTCCTGCGCCGGCGGCATCACCTGCGCCCCGAGTACCGCGGCCTCGACGCGGCCGAGCTGGGACGCCTGCGCTCGCGCCACACGGACCTCGACGAGGAGACCGAGGAGATCTGGCTCTCCTACACCGGTGACACCGGACCCGGGGTCTTCGACCGCGCGCCCCGCCTGGCGGAGAGCCGAGTCCTGCTGACCGAGTGCACGTTCCTGGGCGAGAAGCTGCGCCGGCGCGGAGCCCTCTACGGCCACCTCCACCTCGAGGATCTGGTCGACCACGCCGACCTCCTCGCCGGCTGCGAGGCGATCGTGCTCTGTCACCTCTCCCGGAGGCACACCCGCCGCCAGCTCGAGGCGGAGCTCGCCCTCCGGTTGCCACAATGGGCCGGCCGCGTCCACCTGCTCGTCCCGGAGGCCGCGTGAGCCGGAGCGGGCGGACGCCCGCCGGCCTGCGCCTGATCGAGGTCGAGGAGCTGGAGGTGACGATCGAGAAGCTCGTGGCCGGGGGCGACGGGCTGGCGCGCTTCGAAGGCGTGCCGCTGTTCGTGCCGCGCAGCGCCCCGGGCGACCGTGTCCGGGTCCGGCTCGTCGAGCGCCGGCCCGACTACGGCCGGGCGGAGATCGTGGAGATCCTGGAGCCCGGGCCGGGGCGCCGCGAGCCGCCCTGTCCGCACTTCGGCGAGTGCGGGGGATGCGACCTGCAGCACCTCGACGAGGAGACGCAGCTGCGGGGGGTGGCGACCGCGGTCGTCGAGACCCTGCGCCGCCTGTCCGGACTGGATCTGCCGGCGCCGCGGGAGGTCCTGGCGGGTACGTCGTGGGCTTACCGCCTGCGCACCCAGGTCCACACGCGCGCCGACGACGCCGGCATCCGGGTCGGCTACCACGCGCGCGGATCGCGCCGCCTGGTGCCGGTCGAGCGCTGCCCCGTGCTGGTGCCGGAGCTCGAACGCGAGGTCGTGGGCCTCCCGCGGCGGCTCGCGGCGCCGGCGCCGCCGCGCATCGACCTGGCGGCGGGCGACGGCGGGGAGGTCACCTCGTCGCCGCCGCTCCCGGGCCTGGGCGGTGGCGACCTGCGCCGACGCGTCGGCGAGTTCGAGTACGCCTACGACGCGCGCTGCTTCTTCCAGGGGCACGCCGGCCTGCTCGAGCCCCTCGTCGATCGGGTCACCGGGAGCTGGACCGGCGAGGTCGCTTTCGACCTCTACGGCGGTGTGGGTCTTTTCGCCCTGCCCCTCTCGCGCCGCTACCGGCGGGTCGTCCTGGTCGAGGGCGAGCGAGTGGCGGTGCGCTACGCGCGCAAAAACGTCCGACTCGCGCGCGCCGCCGCGGTCGAAGTCGTGGGTCAGGCGGTCGAGAGCTGGATCGGGCGCGGTCTTCCGGACGACGCCGATCGGGTCGTGGTCGATCCGCCGCGTCCGGGCCTGACCCCGATCGTGCGCCGGCTCCTGGTCTCGCGGTCCCCGCGCCGCCTGACCTACGTCTCGTGCCACCCGGCCGCTCTCGCCCGCGACCTGCGCGAGCTCGCCGAGCGCTACCGGGTGGAATCCATCGTCTTGGCGCACCTGTTTCCGCAGACCGGTCACATGGAGGCGGTGGTGCAGTTGGAGCGCTCGTCGTAGGCTGCGAGAAGGAGGAACGGAATGACCGCGATACGACGTCTGACGGGGCGCGAATGGAAGGTGATCGCCTGGATCCTGGTCGCGCTGTTCGGGATCATCCAGCTGCTGCCGATCGGAGCCGAGCGCACCAACCCGCCGGTGGTGAAGGAGCCGGCCTGGGACTCGGCGCGGACCCGGGAGCTGTTCTTCCGCGCCTGCGCGGATTGCCACACCAACACCTCCAAGTGGCCCTGGTACAGCCACGTCGCGCCGTCCTCCTGGCTGGTCCTCAACGACGTCGCGGAAGGCCGTGAGCACCTCAACGCGTCGGAGTGGAACCGGCCGCAGAAGCATGCCCGTCACGCTGCCAAGGAGGTCCGCGAGGGGGACATGCCGCTCTGGCTCTACGCCGTCGCGCACCCGCAGGCCCGGCTGAGCGACGGCGAGCGCCGCGAGCTCGCCGCGGGCCTGGAGAAGACGTTCGGGGTGCCCGGCCCGGAGGCGCCGAGCGGGCAGGACGACGACTGAGGGCCGGGAGAGGGGGGTTCGATGCGGCTCCCGATACCGGCGCTGGCGCTCGCCGCGTCCGTGCTCGCCGTGGCGGCGTGCCAGAAGACGCCGCGCCCCCCGGCGGCCGCCGCACCGGCCGCGGCCACGTCGCCGGTCGCGGGGCGGGCGCTACCGGAGGCGATCGATCCGCGCTCGCGCTATGTCGTCTACCTCCACGGCGCCATCGTCGAGGGCGACGATCCGCGCCCGGTCTCGCCCGACTTCGGCGCCTACGAATTCGAGGCGATCCTGCGCGCTTTCGAGGCCCGCGGGTTCGCGGTCGTCGCCCACCACAGGCCGGCGAACGCCTCGCCGGAAGCGTGGGCCGAGCGCACCGCCGGCGACGTCCGGACCTTGCTCGACGCCGGCGTGCCGCCGTCCCGGGTGACGGTGGTGGGGGCGTCGAGAGGGGGCGCGATCGCCCTGCTCGCCGCCTCGCGGCTGGCCCGACCCGAGCTGCGCTTCGTGGTGCTCGGAGCCTGCTCGCCGGCGCTCGCCGGGCTCGGGCTGCGGCCGGTGGGGAGGATCCTCTCCATCCGCGAGGCCAGCGATCCCATCGGCGGGACCTGCGAGCCGCTGCTCGCGGCTTCGCCCGGCGCCGCCGACCACCGCGAGATCGTCCTCGACACCGGCCTGAGGCACGGCTTCCTCTTTGCCCCCCGGCCCGAGTGGCTGGATCCCGCGGTGGCCTGGGCCGAGGCGCCCTGACGGGGTCGCCTCCCGCCACCTCGGGACCGCCGCGCTCGGGTCGCGACCGGAGCGATCGCCTAGAATGGGCGGCGCTCCGACCGAGATCTAGATGACGACGACGACGGTACTGCAGCCGACCCGCCACGACTGGACCGACGAGGGGATCCGCGGGACCCATGATCTGCCGACCGCAGCCCCCGCAGGGACGGATCGGCTCTGCGTCGCGGTCGACGCCGATCTCGGCGACGACCGGTTGGATGCGCCGGGGTCCACGCTCGAGGAGAAGTTGCGATGAGCCTGTTCGTCACCGGAACGGACACCGGGGTGGGCAAGACCGTGGTCTCGGCGCTGCTGCTGTCACACTTCGGCCCGCGGCACCCGCTGGCGTACTGGAAGCCGGTCGCCACCGGCGCCGACTTCGAGCGCGACCGGAGCAGGATCGAGGGCCTGGTCCCGGGCACGGCGACCGCCGCCGAGGCCTATCTGTTCGCCGATCCGGTGTCGCCGCACCTGGCGGCCCGCCGGGAAGGGCTGCCGATCGATCTCGACCGCGTCGTCGCCCGCTTCCGCGAGCTACGGCTCGCCATGGCCGACCGGTCGTGGATCGTCGAGGGCGCGGGCGGCCTGCTCGTGCCGCTGGACAAGCGGGGCCGCACCATGGCCGACCTGATCCGCGCCCTGGGCCTGCCCGCGCTGCTGGTCGCGCGCTCCACGCTGGGCACGATCAACCACACCCTGCTCTCGCTCGAGGCGCTGCGCTCGCGGCGCATCGGTGTCGCGGGGGTGGCGCTGGTCGGCCCGCCCAACGACGACAACCGGGAGGCGATCGAGCGCTTCGGCAACGTCTCGGTGCTGCTCGAGCTGCCGCGGATCGAGCCGTTCGACTTGGGAGCGGCCGAGGCCGACGCCGCGACCGTCCTCGACGAGGTCGCTCTCGGCGACCTCCTGGCCGTCCCCGACGCCTGACCAGCCGCCGAAGCTCTCGGGGCGACGTGCGGCGCGCCTCGCCGCCGGTTTAGAATCGCCGCCGTGACCCGGCCGACGTGGTGCCTGCGTCTCGCCAAGGAGGACTTCAAGTTCTCGGTGGCGCATTTCACCCTGTTCGACCCGGCCCACGCCGAGACGCTCCACGGGCACAACTATCGGATGTCGCTCGAGGTGGAGGGCGAGGAGCTCGACGAGGCCGGCCTGCTGGCCGAAGCCGACGTCCTCAAGCGGCGCTTGCGCGAGCTGTGCTCCGAGCTGGACGACCGCGTGCTGCTGCCCGAACGCAGCCCGTGGCTGGAGATCCGGGTCGATGAGGGAGCGGTGGAGTGCCGCTACGGCGCACGCGTCTACCGCTTCCCGGCCGCCGAGGTCGTGCTGCTGCCGCTGGTCAACACGTCGATGGAGCTGCTGGCGCGCTGGGCGTGGCGCGCGGTGGCCGCCGACGTCGCCTCGCCGCGACTGCTGCGTCTGGCGCTCGAGATCGAGGAGACCTCCGGACAGTCGTGCCGCTACGCGGCACCGCTGGTCCGCGGTTGAGTCACCGGCCGCGGGCCCGCGGCGGCTCGATCTGCCGCCCGCGCCAGGGCGCCAGCCGGCCCGCCCGGCGATCGCGCGACGCGGCGCTCCAGCAGGCGACGAGCGCTGCGGCGTCGAGCGGGTAGAGAAGACCCCAGAGCGCGGCGCTTCCCGAGCCCAAGCGGGCCAGGCCGCTGCCCACGACGCCGCCGGCCCACGCGATCAGCGCGGCCGGTACGTTCCCCGCGGCGAGCGCCGCCACCGCCGCCAGCGCAGGCGCCAGACAGGCCAGGACCGTGGCGCCGCCCGGGGCCATCCCGGCGCCGAGCAGGAGCGCGAGATTGCGCCGCCAGCCGCGGAAGGTCCGCGCGAATCCCCGGTACATCCGCACCGCGACCAGCTCGCGGGCGCGCCAGAAGCCCACCGGCGTCCCTGTGGCCGCGAGCCGCCGGGCCAGCGCCACGTCGTCGAGCACCTCTCCGGCGATCGCCTCGAATCCTCCGGCGCGGAGGAGCCGCTCGCGCTCGACCAGCAGGAACTGTCCGTTGGCGACCGGCCGGCCGCGTCCCGTCGCGGCTGGCCGCCAGTCCCCCAGCAGCGCGTCGAGGAGCGCGAAGATCGGCGGCGTGAGCAGGGCCTCGCCCGGAGCCGGGGCGAGCTGGCGCGCGGCGAGCGAGACCGCGCCGAGCCGGTGCTCCCGTGCCGCCGCCAGGGCGCGTGAGAGAGCGTCGCGGTGCAGCCGCACGTCGGCGTCGATCGAAAGGACCCAGGGCGGCGCGGCTTGCGGGCCCCGCTCGAGGCACTCGAGTCCGAAGGCGAGGGCGTGCACCTTGCCGCTGGCGCCGGGCGGTGGCGGCGCAACGGCGTGGACCTCGACCCTCGCGTCGCTCGCGGCGACCCGCTCCGCCCGCTCGCGGGTGCGATCGGAGGAGTCGTCGTCGAGCACGAGGATGCGCACCGGCGCCGTCTGGTGGAGCAGGGAATCCAGACAGGCGGCGACATGGTCCTGCTCGTCGCGCACCGGCAGCAAGACGGCGACCGCGGGCGGCGACCCGAGGGGCGGCGGCAGCCGGGGCGCGACGAGCCGCCGCCAGGCGAGGCGACCGGCCAGGGCGACGCCGGCGATCGCGACCAGCGCGGCGACGAGCGTCACGTCGGGCCGGTCAGCCCGGCTGCCGGTCCGGGAGCCGCGCCGCGATCGCGCGCGCGACCTCCCCGGGCTCGGGGAAGCGTCCGACCTCGTGCTTGGAGAAGACGAGCTCGCCGTCGAGCTCGACGTCGAAGACGCCGTTGCGGCCCTTGATCAGCTTCACGTCGAGGTCCGCTCTGCGCTGCAGCTCGGCCGCCAGACCGGCGGCCCTGGGCCGGTAGTTTCAGACGACGCAATATTCGATGGTGAGGCGGTGGCTCGGTACGGTCATGGTTCCTCCTATCGGGATTCTCCTGCAGCCGCGCGCCGCCCGTGGACGACGCCGGTGAAGAAGCGCGGATAGTGGTCACGGATCCGGTCGAGGTCGGGCACGACGCCGGCCGAATGAAAGCCGGCAGCGGTCAGCGCCCGCGTCCAGGTCGCCGGCTCCAGGAAGCCGTGACGCGGTCGCAGCGAGGGATCCGTGGCGACGTCGGTGAAGCTGCGCAGGAGCTGGAAGACCAGGTCGGCCGGCACCGGCTGGCCCGGGAACAGGCGCAGGCACTCCCCGGCGACCAGGAACCCTCCAGGGGCCAGCGCGGTTCGGATCCGGCCCAGGGCCGCGCCGAGATCGCGAGCGACGTGCAGCACGTTGACGCCGAAGACGAGGTCGTAGCCGGCGGCTCCGGGGTCGGCGTCGAAGGTCCGGTCGACGTCGAGCTCGCGGAAGCGGAACGGAATCGTGGGGAAGCGGGCGCGCAGCTCCCGCTCCCCCCGGCGGCGGAAGAAGGGCGCCGGCTCGGTGACGTCGTAGAGCGACAGCCCGCCCAGCCGGTCGCGGCGCTCGAGCTCCTCGAGCAGGGCCGTGGTGGCACTGCCCGCGCCGGCGCCGATCTCGAGCACGCGCAGGCCGCTCGACGTCGGCCAGCCGGTTGGCGGCGACCTTCGCCGCGAGACGGTTGTTCAAGGCGTAGACGGGGTTCCGGTTCGAGAAGTAGGCGAGCCAGATCCCGATGCGACCGGCGCCGAAGAGCTCCTTCTCGCCGGTCGTCTCGCCCCGCGCCACGGCGGGGTAGGCCGCCGCCGCGGCGTCGAGCAGATCGAGCGTCGGAGCCATCGCCGGATCGAATCCCAGGCCCAGTCGCCGCAGCTCGCCGAGCTCGGGCTCGCGCAGGGGGCGCGGGGCGCGAAACCTCGGTGGCGCCGAGGCCGGGAGCTCCGGCCTCGCCCTCGATCTCGCCCGCGGCCGCGAGCCGCTCGAGCAGCGCGGTCAGCGCCGGTCGGAACCCGGCGTCGAAGCCGTGGGCCGCCAGGAGCTCCTCGACCGTCGCGCCTTCGGCCAGGCGCGGCAGGAGATCGAGCCGTTCCGCCAGGTCGATCGCGAGGTCGGTCGCGTAGCGCTCGGTGAGCTCGCAGCAGGCGAAGGTCTCGTCGTCGAACAGCGAGACCGGGATCTCGCCGAGCTCGGCGTCGATCTCGGTGGGCCGCCGACCCGGCTCGAAGGGAAGCTGCATCGTCGTCATTCTACGGGGTCGGCACGTGACCGGCCGCCCTCGCCGCGTCCCCGTTGGGGGGGCGCGGACCGTGGGCTAGGATGGACCCGATGACCACCCTGCGCACTCTCACCAACGGAGTCGACCTGCTCGACCCGGAGCGGCTCGACCGGATCGCCGGCCACGTCCGGGGGATCCTGACCGAGCTGGGACTCGATCTCGCGGATCCGAACCTGGTCGAGACGGACCGCCGCGTCGCCAAGCTCTACGCGGAGATGTTCCACGGCCTCCAGGAGGGGGCCGAGCCGGCGATCACGGTGTTCCCGAACGACGAGCACTACAGCGGCATGGTCATGGAGAAGCGGATCCCCTTCTACTCGATGTGCGCCCACCACCTGGTGCCCTTCTACGGTCATGCCCACATCGCCTACATCCCCAACGAGAGCATCCTCGGACTGTCGAAATTCGCGCGCATCCTCGAGTTCTACGCCAAGCGGCCGCAGCTCCAGGAGCGGCTCACCGAGCAGGTGGCGGACTACCTGGCGACCAAGCTCACCCCGCAGGGAGTGATGGTGGTGATCGAGGCGCGTCACCTGTGCGTGGAGATGCGCGGTGTCCGCAAGCCGGGAGTGGTGACGGTGACGTCGTCGATCCGCGGGATCTTCCACCAGCGCCCGGTGCGCGAGGAGTTCCTGGACCTGGCGCGGAGGCACGAGGAGTGATCCGGAGGCTGCCGCGCGCGGCACTCGCCGCGGGGCTCTTCTTCGCGCTCCTGGCCGCTGCTCCGGCGGCCCGGGCCGGCGTCTCGAGGGACCCGGTCGACCTGCTCAACGTCGCCCTGTCGCCTCGCTACGCGAGTTGGCTGATCGGTCCCTACGCCCACCTGGCCAGCGACCAGGAGATCCGCCAGTACCTGGGTCTGACCCGCGACGAGGAGGCCGCGACCTTCATCGCGCGCTTCTGGGACCGGCGCAATCCCCATCCGGGAAGCCCCGACAACGCGGTGCGTGATCTCGCCGAGCAGAGGATCGCGGAGGCCGACCGCCGCTTCGGCGAAGGCGCGATCCCGGGGCGCCGGACCGACCGCGGCACGACCTTCGTCCTCTACGGCGAGCCCGACCAGACCGACTTCGAGCCCAGCCAGCTCTACGGCGAGCCGCCGCTCGAGGTGTGGCGCTACCCGGCCGACGCCCCGAAGGGGCTCGACGGCAAATCCCCGCGGCGGACCTATCGCTTCATCAAGCGCGGTGACCTCACCGTCTACTACCTCCCCGGCCGCCCCGGCCGCTACACCCAGGGCGGCCCCGGCGGACCGCTGCCGGACGGACACCCGTGAACGGACCGCGCGCGGTGCTCGCGGGATGCGGCATCGCCGTGCCGCCGCGGGTGGTCCCGAACGAGCGCCTGGCGAAGGTCCTCGAGACGTCGGACGAGTGGATCGTGGCGCGCAGCGGGATCCGCGAGCGGCGCTTCGTCGAGAAGGGCGTGGGCGCGTCGGACCTGGGTGCCCAGGCCGCGCGCGCGGCGATCGCCGACGCCGGCATGGCGCCCTCGGAGATCGACTACCTCGTGTGCGCGACGATGACTCCGGACCACTATTTTCCCGGCGTCGGCACGCTGATCCAGGACCAGCTCGGCATCGATCCGATCCCGGCGCTCGACATCCGCCAGCAGTGCGCCGGATTCGCCTACGGTCTCCAGGTGGTGGACGCGCTCGTGCGCTCCGGCCTGGCGAAGCGGGTCCTGCTGGTCGGCTGCGACGTCCACACCGCCCTGATGCCGTTCTCGGACGCGACCTGGGCGGTCCTGGAAGACCGCGCGGAGGGGCCGCTGGCGCCGGAGGACTTCGAGTGGAATTCGCGCTTCCGCCACCTCGTGGTGCTGTTCGGCGACGGCGCCGGGGCGATGGTCTTCCGCGCCGAGGAGGAGCCGGGGGAGCGCGGGATCCTGGGCAGCCTGCTGCGCGGCGACGGCGGCCACAAGGACATCCTGATGGTTCCGGGCGGCGGCTCGGCCCGCCGGCCCTGGGTGACGCCGGAGCAGATCGCGGCGGCGGAGACGGTTCCGGTGATGGAGGGGCGCCAGGTCTTCAAGCTGGCGGTGACCCGCATGCCGGAAGCCACGGTCACGCTGCTCGGCCGCTGCGGCCTCGGGGTGGACGACCTCGACCTGCTGGTGATGCACCAGGCCAACCTGCGCATCAACGAAGCGGCGCAGAAAGCCCTGGGTCTCCCCGACGAGAAGGTCCACAACAACATCCAGAAGTACGGCAACACGACCTCGGCGACCCTGCCGCTCGCCTTCCACGAGGCGCGCCAGGAGGGCAAGGCCCCGCCCGGCTCCCTGGTCGCCTTCGCCGCCCTCGGCGCCGGCCTCCACTGGGGCGCGGTGCTGCTGCGGGTCTAGGCTCCTAGTCGGGCGAAGGCTGCTTCGGGGCGCGGCCGCGGGCGAGCTCGAGCTTGAGCAGCTCGTGCTGGAGGCTGGCGAAGAAGGTGTCGGTGCGCTGCTGCCACTGGGCGTCGGTGAACTTGCCGGGCGGGGCGGAGAGCTGGACGGTCGTCGTGCCGTCGGCGTTGCCGACCAGCTTGACGCGCAGGTCCGAGCGCAGCAGCGCCCAGTCCGAGTTGACCTCGATCAGCCGGTCGAGGGGCGCGCCGCCGAGCTGGACGGTGTCCAGGGTCGCGGTGAGGATCGTCGAGTCGGCGCCGTCGTAGCGGGTCTGGAAGGTCTTCTGCGCGGTGGAGGAACCGGGCGGCGGCACGAACGAGTCCGTCGTCATCAGCTTCTGGAACGCCGGGTTGGACGCCAGGTCGGCGAAGTTCGGGTCGGTCCGCGCCCGCGCCCTCTCGCGCTCGTCGAGCTGGACGGCGTGCTCCAGGTGGCGCACCGCGAGCGCCGCGTAGCCCGAGAAGGCGTAGTTGGTCGCCACCAGGTACCAGGCCTCCGCCGAGCCCGGGCCGGCGTCGAGGTAGCGCTGGAACTGCGCCGTCGCCGGCTCGAGCCGCCCGGCGAGCAACAGCACGGCGCCCTGGTTCAGGCCGTTGTCGGGGTTCGTCGGGTCCAGCCTCTCGGCGGTGGCGAGCGCCGCGAGCGCGTCGTCGTAGCGCTTCTCCGAGATCGCCAGCGCCGAGCGGTTCAGCCACGCCTGGCGCAGGTTCGGGTCCAGCTTGAGAACGGCGTCGAGGTCGGCCCGGCAGTGCGCGAGGTCGCCCTCGAGGCAGCGCGCGGTCGAGCGCACCAGCAGCGCGCGCGCGTTGCGCGGATCCCGCTTCAGGATCGGCGCGAGGAGCGCCAGCGCCTCGTCGGTGCGGCCCGCGTCCACCGCCTCCTGCGCGCGCTCGACGGGGTCGCCCGACGGCGGGCTCTGGGCGGCGAGGCCCGCCGGCAGGAGAACGAGGACGGCGATCAGCGGCGCGGTACGGATCATGGCGGCGAATCTATCGCCGAGACCCGTTCCGGCACCAGGGAATCCGAACCGGCCCGTCCGTCCGGCAGGCGGCCGCGGCCGGTCCGCAGTAGGATGCCGTCCATGTCCGGCACCCCTTCGCCGCAGGAGATCGCCGGCTCGCTCGCCGCGCGGGTGATCGGCCAGGAGGAGGCCGTGCGCGAGATGGCGATCGCGCTGTCCAAGAAGCTGGCGGGCCTGCGCGTCGGCCACATCCTGATGATCGGCTCCTCGGGGACCGGCAAGACGACCCTGATGCGGGCGGTCGAGGACTATCTCGGCAGCCGGCCCGAGCTCGCCGTGCGCTCGGCGGTGATCCGCCTGCACGCCAACGTCCTGGGCGAGGAGGCCGAGGCGGGGCGGCCGGGGGCCGCCGTGTTCCGCCGGTTGCTCGAACGGGCGCGCGACCAGCTCGGCACCGACGCCGGTCGCGATCAGGTCCTCGAGCGGGCGGGCAAGGGGCTGGTCTTCGTCGACGAGGTGGACAAGATCCGCGCCCACGTCGGATCCCAGCCCAACGTGCGCGGCATCCGCGCACAGGAGGCGCTGCTGACGCTGATGGAGAACGAGGTCGTGCAGGTCGAGCTCCCGGACTGGATGGGCGGGGGCACGGCGGGGATCGACTCGAGCGGACTGCTGTTCGTCTGCGGCGGCGCTTTCGAGGGGCTCTACGACTCGGTCTACGACCGGGTGACGATCGGCGAGGACAAGGGGTCGCTGCAGCCGGTGACCGTGGTCGAGGAGGGCAAGGTGGTCGAGCGCCTGGTCTTCCGCCTCGGCGAGTGGCTGCGCAACGACGACCTGTTCGGCTACGGCATGACGCCCCAGTTCCTGGCCCGCTTCGACGCCGTCGTCCTGCTCGCCGACCTGGGCATCGACGAGCTGGTGAAGATCTTTCTCGAGATTCCGGACGCGGGCTTCCAGCAGACCCGTGCCTACTTCGAGAGCCGCGGCATCAAGCTCGCCATCTCCCCGAACGCGGTCCGCGGCATCGCGCGCGCCGCCGCTCGGCAGCCCCGGCTGGGAGCCCGGGCGCTCAAGGAGGTCCTCCGGCGCGTGATGCGGGAGATCGAGTTCGAGCCGGAGAAGCACTCGGCCCAGGGCGTCTTCCTCCTCGACCTCCCGCACGTCGAGCGTGTCGTCGGCGGCGACTGAGGTCCGGAGCGGGGGACGCGGCGCCGCGGCGGTGGCGGTCGCGGTCGCCGCCTGCGGCTTCGTCGCCGGAGTCTTCCCGGTCTTCGAGAGCGACCTGTTCTGGCACCTGGCGTCGGGGCGCTGGATTCTCGGCCACGGATCGCTGCCGCGCTTCGATCCCTTCCGCTTCACTTCGGGCGGCGGCTCGTGGATCGACCACGAATGGCTGTTCCAGGTCGTGGCGGTCGCGATTCACCGGTGGGCGGGGATCGACGGCCTGATCGTGGCGCGCGCGGCCGCGCTGGCGGGCTTCGCGCTCCTGCTCCACCGCTCGGCGCGGCGCGCCGGGCTGGCCCCGTGGCTGGCCGGCCTGATCGCCCTCGGGGCCACGCTCGGCGTCCGGCCGCGCTTCCTGATGCGGCCGGAGATCGTGACGCTCTACGGCATCGTGCTGCTGCTCGGCCTTCTCGATGCTTATCGTTCGGGTTTCGGTGAAAGACGGAAAGGCTTTCGGATCGGGGAGGGCGCCGGGCGGGGCGGGGTGCCCGAAGGGTTCGGCGAGCGCGGGCGATCCACGCTGCACATCTCCTGGTGGTTGCGGCGCGTCGGTCCGCTCGTGGCGCTCGTGGTGGTCTGGGTGCAGTTCCACGGCGAGGCGATGTTGGCGCCGCCGTTGGCGTTCCTCTTCCTGCTCGGCGCGGCGCTCGCGTCGCGGTCCGCGGGGCTACGGCGCAGAATGTGCGTCGGGTGTCGTGGCGGGAGGTCGTGGGGATCCCGGCGCTGCTGGGGCTCGCACTGCTGGTCAACCCCTACGGCTGGCGGCTGATCGAAGTGCCGCTCGGCATCGCCGGAGCGCTCGGCGACCTGCCGGCGGTCAATCCGGAATGGGCCAGCGCCTGGGTCGCGCCGCAGCCGTACCTGTTCGGCGGCCTGGCGATCGCGGCGGCGTCGGCGTGGCTGGCGCGGCGCAGGATCGGCCGCTGGCCGGCGCCGGAGTGGGGGCTCCCGGCGCTCCTGCTGGGCCTGCTGGCGCTGACCGCCGTGCGCCACCAGGCGCTCTTCTACGCCGCTGCGGCGCCGTTCGTGGCGCGCTGCCTGGCGGCGCTGCCGGAGGCCCGGGAGACGTCCACGGCATGGGCTCGCAGGGCACCGGCGGCGACGGTCGCGGTCGCGCTCCTGCTCGCGCTCTGGTGCGCCGTGGCGCCGTCCTCGGGCCCGCTGCGACCCCGCCACGGCGGGCTCTCCTGGGGCTTCGGGGTCGCGCCGGGGAGGTTCCCCGCGCACGCGGTCGACCAGCTCGCGCGACCACCCGGAGATCGGACCGCTCTACAACGAGCTGGTCCACGGCGGATACCTCCTCTGGCGCCTCTTCCCGCCGCGACAGGTGTTCGTGGACGGCCGCATGGAGCTCGACCCGGACCTGCTCGCCGAGACCGGGAGGGCGCGCTCGAGCGCCGCCGCTTGGGACGCCTTCCTGGCCGGCGAGGGCGCGAGCGGAGCGCTGGTGCGCTACGACGAGCGGCTGCAGCCGGTGCTCGAGCCGGACGGCCGCGGCGGGTTCCGCCAAGTCGACGCGCGGACGCCGAACGCGCTGCTCTTCCCCTCCGGGCGCTGGGAGCTGGCCGACTGGGACGACGAGGTCATGCTCTTCCTGCGGCCGGGCGACCGCTCCTGGCCGGCCGAGCCGTATCGTTTCGTGCAACCCGAGGACGTGGGCTGGACCCTGCGCCGCGCGTCGGCGGACGTGGCGTTCCGCGCCGCGGCTCTCGCCGAGGTCGAGCGCAAGCTCGCCGGGCAGCCCGGCTGCCGCCGCGCGAAGTGGCTGGGCGACCGGCTGCGGCAGCTCCCCTAGGCTGCGTCGCCGACCAGGCCGAGGTGTCGCCGCTCTCGAAGCCGTCGATCAGCAGGCTCGCGGAGCGGAAGCGCTGGGCGTAGACGTCGTCCTCGCTGGAGTCGTCGGTCCAGGCGGAGAAGACGAAAACGGGGTTGCCGAGAGAATCCAGCGCGAGATCCCACTCTCGATCTCCGCCGCGACGCGAGCGGAGGCCGGACGCGCAACTCGAAGCTCTTCGGCCAGGGTGACCCCGCCTGGGCTCGTCCGTGGGTTCGCCAGCCGGAGTGGAGCGTGAACTGGCCGGGCAGCGGGCGGCGCGGTACTCTCTGCCGACCATGACCCGCCAGAGCCGGTCCCCGTCGCTGCGGAGCCTCGCGCGCAGCGCGCTCCGTCGCGCTTCGATCGCGCTCGTCTGCGTGGTCGTCGCGCCCTCCACCGCCCGGGCGGACAGCGTGAACCTGGTGTCCGACCGCGACAACACCCTCTACGAAGACGCCAACGGGGCCCTCAGCAACGGCGCCGGCAGCTCCTTCTACGTCGGCGTGACGTCGGGCAGCCTGATCCGCCGCGGCCTCCTCCACTTCGATGCGGCCGGGTCGATACCAGCCGGCTCGACGGTCACGAACGTGACGCTCAGGCTCGTCCTGACGCGCGCGGCCGACCCGGGACCTCAGGAGACCGACCTCCACCGCGTGCTCGCCGACTGGGGAGAGGGAACCTCGGTCGCCGGCGGCGGAGGAGGAGGGGGGGCTCCCTCGACGACGGGCGACGCGACCTGGATCCACACCTTCTTCGACACGGACTTCTGGACCGCGAACGGCGGCGACTTCGATCCCGCGGTGAGCGCGTCGGCGAGCGTCAGCGACCTGCTCGGACCTTTCTTCTGGTCGAGCCCGGCGATGGTCGCCGACGTTCAGAGCTGGCTCGACGATCCGGCAAGCAACTTCGGCTGGTTGGTCGCCGAGGCCGACGAGATGAGCCCGTCCATGGCGCTCCGGTTCAGCAGCCGCGAGGACTCGGGCTCGGGAGGCGCCAACCGGCCCATGCTCACCGTCGACTACGATCCTCCTGCCGGCAACACGATCTTCGTCGACGGCTTCGAGAGCGGCGACTACTGCCAGTGGGACGCGGTGGCGGGCGGTCCCCCCTGCCCGGTGGCGTTTCCCTTCCGCTAGTTCGTCGCAGGGGGAAGCCGGAACGATCAGCGGCCGAGGCGGGCGCGGAGCTCGGTGACGCGGTCGGAGGCGCGGGCGTGGTCGGGGCCGGGGATCTCGCGCGGGTTGATCGCGGCGGAGCGCTCGAAGGCGGCGAGCGCGCGCTCGGGGAGGTTCATGCGCTCGTAGACCAGGCCGAGGTTGTAGAACAGGACGTCGTTGTCGGGCGCGGCCCGCGCCGCTTCGTCCAGCTCGGACAGGGCTCGCTCCGGCGCTCTCGCCTCGAGGGTCACGCCGCGCATGAAGTGGAACTCGCCGATCAGGTTCTGCGTCAGATAGTCCTTGGGGACCCGCGGGTCGTCCTCGCCGTCGAGCCGATCGCGGGGCGGCAGCTCGACGGGGGGCGGCGGCGAGCCGGCGCGCACGACCCGGTAGACGAGCCCCACCGGAACGACGTCGAGCGCCGGGTTGTGCCAGTTGGGGTGGTGGGTGAAGAACAGAGGCTCGCGGTCGGGATCGAAGCGCAGCGGCGGCAGCTCGCCGCCGACGCCCTGGAGGATCAGGTCGACGTCGGGGCGGACGCGCTCGACCAGGTGCAGGTAGATCAGGACGAACAGGATGTTGTCGTCGCTCGCCGCGAGGTGGGCGCCGGGCGGCAGGGCGGCGAGCAGCGTGCGGCTGTAGTCCTCCGCGATCCGGTAGGCGCTGCGGTCGAAGCGCGGCCAGCGCACGGGCACGAGCAGCGAGGCGCTGGCCAGCGCGGCCGCGGCGATCCCCGCCCGGATCCGGCGTCCGAGGCGCAGCCCGAGCAGCGCCTCCAGGCCGACGCCGGCGAGCACGGCGGCGGACAGATACGCGGGGATGTCGTAGCGGTGCCAGACGAACAGGTCGGTGCGCGAGCCGTGGGCCGCCATGACCGCGAGGTCGGCGCCGATCACGAGCACCGGCAGCAGGACCGGAAGACGGCGGCGGAGGCCGACGACGAGCCCGGCCAGGACGAAGACGACCCCGACCACCGTGAGCTCGGTCGCGAAGCTCGCGAGGAAGTCGCGCAGGATCGGCAGCAGGTCCGCTGGCCCGGAGAGCCAGCGTCGCGGCCAGAAGTCGCGGCGCGTGACGACGGCGAGGAAGTTGTGCAGAGTCTCGGGGTTGCCCCAGTCGAGCCGCGGCTCCTGCCGCGAGCGCAGCGGCAGGAAGGCGTAGACCGACAGGCCGGCGAGCGCTGCGCCGGCAGCGGCCACGAGCGTGCGCCAGCGCCGGAGCAGGCTCCGGTCCGAGACAGCGGCGAACACCAGAAAGGCGAGCCCCCAGGCGGCCAGGAAGAGGTGGTCGGCCGCGCCCAGGCCGCACACCAGGGCGATGGCGACGAACCGCCGGTCGCCGGCGCGAGGTTCGTCGCCAGCGCGGATCGTCGCGTGCCAGCGGAAGGCGAGCAGCATCGCCCCGGCGACGAAGCACGCCTCGAGCGTGTAGACGCGCTGGATGCCGGCCTGGGACCAGAAGCTGGGCGAGGCGGCGAAGAGCACCGCCGCGGCCGCCGACGCGGCTCGACCGACCGGCACCGCCCGGCAGGCGAGGTAGAGCAGGCCCACGGTGATGGCGGCGCAGAAGGCCGAGAAGAGACTCATCCGGAAGGCGACCGATCCGACGGGGAGCAGTAGCGTCCAGAGCTTCCCGAGCAGGACGTAGAGCGGATACCCGGGCGGATGCGGGATGCCCAGCGTCGCCACCGCCGCCACCAGCTCGCCGGAATCCCCGACGTAGATCGTCGGGCACGCCCCGGCTGCGTAGACCGCGAGGAAGGCGAGTGCGAGCCCCGCCGCGATCGCGCGGTCCCCCGCCACGCCGCGGAAACCACGAGAAATCACCGGTTTCACCGCGGGTCAGTCTAGCCTCGAAGCCGAGCGGGCGCCGGTGCGAACCGAAGGCGTCTCCAGGGGACACCCAGCAAGCCAGGATGTCCCCTCGGGGAATCTGCCGCCTCGCCGGGCCGCGGACTCGAGGTCTGTCTACGGGAGGGACGCGAAGGTGGCGTGGGCGCAGAGGTGACAGTCACGCCACATCTCGGATGTGGCATGACTGTCACCCGCACGAGCATCCGCCATCTTCCCGGCGGAAGCCGCGCTTGGGCGAACGGGTGCCGCAGGCGAACCGAAGGCGTCTCCAGGGGACACCCAGCAAGCCAGGGTGTCCCCTCGGGGAATCTACTGCCTCGCCGGTCCGCGGACTCGAGGTCTGTCTACGGGAGGGACGGCGAAGGTGGCGCTGCGGCGAACGGGTGCCGTAGCGCACCGAAGGCGTCTCCAGGGGACACCCAGCAGGCCAGGGTGTCCCCTCGGGGAATCCACTGCCTCGCCCCTCCGCGGACTCGAGGTCTGTCCACGGGAGCCACGTTCGAGGTTGCGCGGCGGCCAACGGCAGGCGAAACGACCCACCTGCCACCTTCCTCTTCTATGGAAGCCTTTGCTCTTGTCTTTGCTCTTGCCTTGGACAGAAAAGTCTTGGCTTCTGTCTCGCGGAGGCAGAGTCCCTCAGGGCTGGGTCGCGGACCAGCGGCTGGTGTCGGCGGACTCGAAGCCGTCGCGGAAGAGGCCGTCGAAGCGCCGGGCCTGGATGCTGGGAGTGCCGGTGTCGCTGCCCGCCGGAGCCGTCGCTCTGCCAGACGACGGCCAGGTCGCCGTGCGGGTCGGAGGCCACCACGACCGAGTTCTGGACGCCGGTGGTGTAGGTGTTGACCTGGAATTCCGCTCCCAGGGGAGTCGCGTCGGCGCCATAGAGGCGTGCCTGGACGCTGCTCAAGTCGCTGTCCGAGCCGCTCGAACCCTGGCTCGTCCAGGTCACGACGAAATCGCCGCGCGCGTCGGCCGCGACCGCCGGCCGCTCCTGGTCGCCCGTGGTGTACTCGTTGACCTGGATCTCGCCGCCGATCGCCGGCCCGGCGGTCTCGTAGAACTGGGCGTGGACGCTTCTTCCGTTGCCGTCGGACGCGTCCGAGCCCGAGCCCTGCCAGACGACCACGAAGTGTCCCGCGCCGTCGAAGGCGACCTCGGGGCGGGACTGGCCGTAGGGCGTGTAGCTGTTGACCTGGAACTGCGGACCGAGCGGCGCGCCGTCGTCCTCGAATCGCTGCGCCTGGATGCTGTCGCTGCTCGTGTCGGTTCCGTCCGACCCGGCGCTCGCCCAGGCGACGACGAAACCGCCCTGCGGATCGGCGGCGACCGCGGGGAAACCCTGATCGCCGGTCGTGTAGCTGTTGACCTGGAGCTCGCCCGTCGCCGGTTGGCCGTCGCTGCCGTAGAGCCGGGCCTGGATGCTGCCGCTGCTGGTGTCGGTGCCGTCCGAGCCATCGCTAACCCAGACGACGAGGAACTTCCCCTTCGAATCGACCGCGACGCGGGAGTTCCACTGGATGCCGGTGGTGTACCCGTTGACCTGGAAGTCGTCGCCGAGCGGCGTTCCGTCCGCGGCGAAGCGCCGGGCCTGGACGCTCTGGTAGTCGCTGTCGCTGCCCGTGGAGCCGTGGCTCGTCCAGGTCACGACGAAGCCGCCGTCTTCACCCACGCCGACGTCGGAGAAGTACTGATTGAAGATCGTGTAGGAGTTGACCTGGAAGTCGTCCTCCAGCGGCACGCCGATGGCGGAGAAGCGCCGCGCCTGGACGCTGATGTATCTCGAGTCGGAACCGTCCGAGCCAGAGCTCGACCAGGTGGCGACGAAGCCCCCGGCGGCGTCCGCGGCCACGCGCGGGAAGACCTGGATCGACGTCGTGTAGGTGTTGGCCTGGAAGTCGTCGCCGTTCGGGGTCACCTGGGCGCGCGAGGCCGCCACCGGAGCGAGCAGCACCAGCAACGCCGCCGCGAGGCCGGGCGAAAATCGACGAGACGAAGCGAGGAAAGTCATCGGCGCCCTCCGTTCCTGCCAACCGATCCGCCGATCCTGCAGTCTGGATGCGCGCGGCGGTGGGTGCGCCACCCCCGAGGGCGGGAGGTCGCCCTTCGCGAGCGGTTCCCGTGGGGGTGACCGTGGCTCGAACGCTCACGCCTGGCTCTCCGCGCGGCGCAGCCGCGCAACATGGAAAGACTTTCGGAGATTGGAAAGGCACTCGGGGTGCAGCCGCCTCGTGGCCCGCGGCCTCGGACCACGCCCCGACCCACCCATCACTGGAAGTTTCCGAGTGACGCAGGCTCGGCTGGCTTCCGGTTCTCCGGGCTTCGGTCCTAGGGCGGGGAAGCGGAGCCCTTCTTGCGCAGCTCGTCGAGGTTGTGGCGGAACAGGGCGTTGCCGGGCTCGATCTGGAGGGCGTGCTCGAGCGCCGCGGCGGCGCGCGCGCGGTCGCCGGCGAGGTAGGCGACGTTGGCTTCGTACTGGTAGACGACCACGTAGCGCGGCGCGCCCTTCTGGGCCCGGTCGAGGAGCTCGAACGCCTTCGGGTAGTCGCCGTGCCGGGCGGCTTCGGCGGCCTGCTGGCAGAGCTCGGCCGCGCGGGTCTGCGCGGCGTCCGCCGGGGCGCGGACGTCGGACGCTGCCGGTCAGCCGCTCGAGCGCGCGGCGCGAGGGCTCGAAGTCGGGGCGGTAGCGCACGGCGGTGCGGTACTGCTCCACGGCTTCCGCGACCTTGCCCCGCCGCTCCAGCAGGACGCCCTTGTTGTGGTAGCCCTCGGGGTTGATCGGGTCGAGCGCGAGCGCCGCGTCGAGCTCCTTCATCGCCTCCTCGTCGTGCCCTTCGGCGCCCAGCACGCCGGCCAGGCTGGAGTGGAGGCCGGCGTCGCCGGGGTCGGCCTCGAGCAGGGCGCGGTAGCGCTTCTCGGCTTCGGCGTACTTCTTCTCCTGGAAGGCGATCGCGGCGAGGTTGCGGTCGCCCTGCGGCGAGCTCTCGCCCGCTGGGGCGAGGGCCGCGTCGCGCCGGGGACCGGCGAGGTAGCCGAGGCTCTTCAGGCGCTCGAGCTGGGCGCGGTCCGCCGTTGCGTCGCGCGGCGCGGCGGTGGTCTGCGCGCGGCGTGGTCTCGTAGCTGGCGACCCGCTCCGGCTCGGCCAGCCGGACGAAGCCCTCGGTCAGCACGCGGCCGGGCATCTCGCGCGAGGCGGGCAGGCCTTCGAGGGCGAGCAGGGTCGGGGTGATGTCGAGGTGGGTCGGGCGGTCGAAGCGGGCGCCCGGCTTGACGCCGCGGCCCCAGGCGTAGAGCACGCCCTCGATGCGGTGGAAGCGCTCGGTGACCCGGCGCATGTCCTTCAGGCGGCTGGGGTCGTCGGGCAGGACGCCGAGCTGGAAGCCGTGGTCGCTGAGCACGAGGACGGTGGTGTCGGGGCCGGCGGCGGCGAGGAAGTCGCCCAGGATCTCGTCCGCGCGCCGGTACATCGCCTCGACCGCGTGGCCGTACTCCGCCTGCTGCGCGGCGAGGTCGCCGGCGAGGTCGTGGGCGCGGAAGAGGTGCCCGAACAGGTGCGCGACGGAGTCGGTCGCCTCGAAGTAGACGAGCTCGACGGCGGGACGCTTCCCGCTCCACAGGTCGAGGCCGACCTTGCGGTAGGTCTGGGCCGTGGCGATCGCCCAGCGCAGCTCGGAGAGGTCGTCGGAGAGGTCGAGCGGGCGCGCGAGGTCGGCTTCGGTGACGTCGGCGAAGGGGGCGATCTCGGTCCTGCCGATCGAGTCGGGACGGACGACGAGCGGCGCGACCTCGCGCTCGAGCTCGGGCGGCCAGGTCTTGACGGTGGGGTCGGTGAGCGAGAGACCGTCGCCGAACAGGAAGTGGTACATGAGGTGGTCGGAGACGACCCAGCCGTGGATCTTCTCGGGCGGCCAGGTCGCCCACCACCCGATGACCGCGGTCGGCCGCCCGGCGTCGGAGGTGATGTCCCACACCGCGCGCACCTTGCGCAGGTCGCTGGTCACCGGCAGCGACTCGCCGGTCTTCGGGTCGATGGCGACGAAGTGCCCGATGCCGTGGGCGTCGGGGGTGCGCCCGGTGGCGATCGTCGTCCACAGGATCGGCGAGAGCATCGGCTCGGAGGAGAGCAGCCGCCCGTAGGCCCCTTCGAGCCGCATCTTGGCGAAGTGCGGGCAGCTGGCCCTCCGGACATCATCAGATCCACCGTCTCCGGATCCAACCCATCGAACCCGATCACCAACACCCGCGGCCGCGCCTTGCGCAGCCGGCGAGCAGCAGGGACATCGGGGCCAGTAGAACCGCTGTGGCGAGCAGGCACCGGAGGCGGGAAGCCATCTCCCGGAGACTACTACCGCGCTCGGATAGCGACCGGAGACCTACGGCGTGACCGACGACCACCGCGACGCGTCGCCGGTCTCGAAGCCGTCGCGGAAGAGGGCGTCGTAGCGCTGCCCTTGAATGCTGACGGTGCTGGTGTCCGTGCCCGGGGATTCGTTGCTCTCCCAGACGACGACGAAGTCGCCGTGGGGGTCCATGGCCGCGGCGGGGAAGCTTTGCGGGTCAAACGTATAGGAGTTCACCTGAATGTCATCGGAGGTCGGGGCACCGCTGGGCCGAACGTACGCATCTGGACGCTGTCGGAGTCGGAGTCCGATCCCTGGGAACCGTTGCTCAGCCACGCGACGACGAATCCGCCTTCAGAGTCCGACGCGACGCTCGGATAGGCCTGGTCCCTCGTGGTGAACTGGTTGACCTGGAATTCCTCACCCTGGGGCACGCCTCCGGAGTCGAATCGACGTGCCTGAACGCTGACCTGGTCGCTGTCACCGCCGTTGGATCCGACGCTGTCCACGAGACAACGAACCGCCCCTGTGAGTCCTCGGCGACCGACGGACGGCCCTGGTCACCGCTCGTGAACGTGTTGACCTGGAACTCCGGGCCGACGGGGTCGCCGTTGGCGTCGAAGCGCCGGGCCAGGAGGGCTGTGGAGTCGGAGTCTGTGCCGGGCGAGCCCATGCTGGTCCAGACGATGACGAATCCGCCCTTGCGGGTCCATCGCGACCGAAGGGAGGTTCTGGTCGGAGGTCGTGTAGGTGTTGACCTGGAACTGGTCCCCGAGAGGCTGACCGGCCGCGCCGTATCTCCGGGCCTGCACGCTGAAACCATCGGTGTCGCCCCCCGCGGAGACGTCGCTCTGCCAGGCGATCACGAATGCTCCCTGCCCGTTCGAGCTCACCGAGGGCGCCGTCTGAGTGTGCGAGGTGTAGGTGTTGACCCGGAACTGGTCGCCGACGGGGGACCCGTCGGGTGCGTAGGCGCGCGCCTGGATGCTGTAGTCGATGTCGCCGGTGCTGCTCGTCCGTTGCTCTGCCAGGCAACGACGAAGCCGCCGGAGGCGTTCGCGGCCACCGATGGTAGGAACTCCACCGAAGTGGTGTAGGTGTTGACCTGAAACTGAGGCTCCGAGGGGTAGGCCTTCCGCGTCGAAGCGCTGCCCCTGGATGCTGTCGGGGACCTGATCGGTGCCGCCGGATACGTAGCTCTGCCAGACGACGACAAAGCCGCCCGCGGCGTCGATCGCCACGCTCGGGAGGCGCTGTTCGGAGGTCGTTAGGGTGTTGACCTGGAACTGCGGCCCGTTGGCAAGGGCTGCGCCCGGCCGCTCGGGGCGGACGCGAGCGCGGCCAACAGGGCGACGGGGGCGGCGAGGAGTGGCAGACGCCGGGTCATCTGGTGTCGGGTGGTCGTGGTCGGTTCGATCCCGGCTGGAAGACTCTGACGGCAAGAGGAGCTTCACGGAGCAGGTGACTGATTATCCCTCACTGACAGGGACTGTCAGCGAGGCGGCCGGTCGCCGGCGGCTCAGCGCGGCAGGCGGGGGGCGGGGCCGTTGCGGGTGGAGCGGTGGGCGCGGAGCTGCTTGAGGCGCTTGCGGCGCAGGTAGCGGCGGATGCCGATCGGCAGGAAGACCAGGATCGCGGCGCCGGTCGAGGTCAGGAGGAGATTGCGCGCGATCGCCGCGCGGTCGCCGCTCGCTGCTTGGAGGATCGCGGAGGTGAAGTAGGTGATGATCGCGATCGGCGGGAAGTAGCCGAACGCCGAGGCGATCAGGAACTTGCCGAAGCGCACGCCGACCACCGCGGCCGCCGCGTTGACCAGCGAGAAGGGGATCGGGACGAAGCGGATCGCGATCAGGGGCATGAAGCCGCGGCGGTGGAGGATCTTCTCGGCGCGCCGCAGCTTGGCGCCGCCGATCCGCTCGACGAACTCGCGGCCCAGCGCCCGGGCCAGCAAGTAGCCGGCCGCCGAGGCGCAGGTGATCGCCACCCAGTTCCAGAACGTCCCCCACAGAGCGCCGAAGATCGCGGCGCCGGCGATCAAGAACGGCGTCGCGGGGACGCCCAGCGCTCCGAGCACCGTGGTCGCCACGATCAGCACGATCGGCGACCACCACGCTCCGCGCAGGCCGCCGAGCATCGCGTTCAGGTGCTCGGCGTTGAGGTAGTCGCCGAGCGGTGTCCACTCGACCAGGGCGAAGCTCGCCGCCAGCAGCAGCAGCAGGACGGCGAAGCGCAGCCCCGCCCGCCGCAGCGAGCCCGGCGGCGGGTGCACGTGCTCGTGGCCGTGCGGGGAGAGGTGGGGGGAATCGCTCACTCGGACGTCGGCGAGTCGCCGCCGGGAGCGCCGTCGAGGCCCAGGAACTGCCTCATCTCGGCGACCAGCAGGTCCTGGGACGCCGGGTCCATGAAGTTGAGCCGCAGCTCGTTGATCACCATCACCTCGACGCGCTGCCACTCGGCCCAGCACTCGGCGCAGACCCGGCGCCGGATCTCCTCGCCGAACGGCCCGGGAAGCGGCGGCCCGGCCAAGGCCGCGCCGTCGTGGCCGCAGCGGACGCAGGCGATCGAGGCGGCGGTCACGATCCGCTCCCGGCGCCGGTCGCCGAGGCGTCGAGCAGGCCGCGGAAGTACTGGATGGTCCGGGTGAGCCCGGCGTCGAGCTCGACCCTCGGCTCCCAGCCGAGGATCTCCCGCGCGCGCGAGATGTCGGGCTGGCGTGTCCGCGGGTCGTCGACGGGCAGGTCGCGGTGCTCGATCGGAGCCCGGCTCCCGGTCAGGGCGAGGATGCGTTCGGCGAACTCTAGGATCGACATCTCGTGGGGGTTGCCGAGGTTGACCGGCTGCGACTCGTCCGAGCGCAGGAGACGGAGCAGGCCCTCGACCAGGTCGTCCACGAAGCAGAAGGAGCGGGTCTGGCTGCCGTCGCCGAAGACGGTCAGGGGCTCGCCGCGCAGCGCCTGCTGGATGAACGCGGGCACCACGCGCCCGTCGCGCGGCCGCATCCGCGGACCGTAGGTGTTGAAAATCCGCACGATCCGGGTCTCGAGGCCGTGCACCCGGTGGTAGGCCATGGTCATCGCCTCGGCGAAGCGCTTGGCTTCGTCGTAGACGCCGCGGGGTCCGACCGGGTTGACGTTGCCCCAGTACGACTCGGGCTGCGGGTGGACCAGCGGATCGCCGTAGACCTCCGAGGTCGAAGCCAGCAGGTAGCGCGCGTACTTGGCCTTGGCCAGGCCCAGGCTGTTGTGCGTACCCAGCGATCCGACCTTCAGCGTCTGGATCGGCAGCTCCAGGTAGTCGATCGGCGAGGCCGGCGAGGCGAAGTGCAGGACGTAGTCCACCGTCCCGGCGACCTCGATCGGCTTCGAAACGTCGTGGAAGACGAATTCGAAGCCGTCGCGCTCGAGCAGGTGGGCGATGTTCTCGCGCTTGCCCGTGATCAGGTTGTCGACGCAGACGACGGCGATGTCGTCGGCGAGGAGCCGCTCGCACAAGTGCGAGCCGAGAAAGCCGGCCCCGCCGGTGACGACCGCGCGCGTCAAGGGCTCACCCGGCCGCGGACCGCGTCGGCGGGAGCGGCCGCCGGCTCCACGGTGTCGCGTCCGACGGAAACGTAGCGGAATCCCTCGGCCGCGACCCGGGGCGGGTGGTAGAGGTTGCGCAGGTCGACGAGCAGCGGGGTGCGCAGCGCGCGCTTGAGCTCCGGCAGGTCGAGCGCCCGGAACTGGTTCCACTCCGTCGCGATGACGCAACCGTCGGCGTCGCGCGCGGCGTCGTAGGCATCCTCGGCATACTCGATCGGCGGCAGCAGGCCGCGGGCCACCTCCATCGCCGCGGGGTCGAAGGCGCGCACCCGCGCGCCGCGGGCGAGGAGCCCCTCGACCAGCACCACCGCCGGAGACTCGCGCATGTCGTCGGTCTCGCCCTTGAACGCCAGGCCGAGAACGGCGATCGTCTTGCCGGAGACGCCACCGAAAGCGGCGTCGACCTTGTCCACCATCCGCCTCTGGACACGCTCGTTGGAGGACAGGACCGCCTCGATGATCTCGAAGCGCTTGCCGTGCTCCTCGGCGATCTGGGCCACGGCCCGGGTGTCCTTGGGGAAGCAGGAGCCGCCGAAGCCCGGTCCGGGATGGAGGAACTTCGGCCCGATGCGGTTGTCCAGGCCCATACCGCGCGCGACGACCTCGACGTCGGCGCCCACCGCCTCGCAGATCTCGGCGACCTCGTTGATGAAGGAGATCTTGGTGGCGAGGAATCCGTTCGAGGCGTACTTGATCATCTCCGCCGACTCGACGTTGGCGATGACGAAGGGCACGCCGGCCGCCTTGAGCGGGGCGTAGATCTCGAGCAGGACGTCCACCGCGCGCTGGGTGCGGGCTCCGACGACCACGCGGTCGGGGTTCAGGAAGTCCTCGATCGCGGAGCCTTCGCGCAGGAACTCGGGGTTCGAGGCGACGGCGAACTCCTGACCGCCGCCGGAGCGCTCGCGGACGGTCCGCTCGACCATCTGGCCGGTGCCCACGGGCACCGTGCTCTTGGTGATGACGACCTTGTAGTCGTTGAGGTTGTCGCCGATCGACTCGGCCACCTGGCGGACGAAGGAGAGGTCGGCCCGTCCGTCCGGCAGCGGCGGCGTTCCCACGGCGATGAAAACGGCGCGCGCGGCACGGATCGAGGGTGCCAGGTCGGTGGTGAAGCTGAGGCGGCCGGCCTTGACGTTCTTGGCCACGAGCTCCTCGAGACCGGGCTCGTAGATGGGGATCTCGCCGCGCTCCAGGGCGGCGATCTTGGCGGCGTCCTTGTCGACGCCGGTGACGGTCATGCCGAAGTCGGCCAGGCAGGCGCCGGTCACCAGACCGACGTATCCGCTGCCGACGACACAGATCTTCATTCGGTCACCTCGAAGGGCTCCTGGTGCGAAGTGCTCGGAACGGGCCGGCCGCCTGCGCGGAGGCGAGACGAGCGGCGCCCAAGCCTATCGCGCCCGGCGCCACGGCGGAACCCGGCCCGGCCGAGCCACCCTCTGCGCCGAGCGTGTTCCCGTGGGGGTGGGCGTGGTGCGATCGCTCGTGCCTGCCGGGCCGCGCGGTGCCCCGGAGACCGGCGCAAGAAGCCTCGATAGAAAGGAAGGACAGAACTGTCGGCGGTGGCTCTGGACCCCGAGCGTCGAGCAGGCCGCCCCGGCTCTCCATCCATGGACGCTTCTGTCGGGCGTGATCTCGGCCGGGTTCCTCGCCTCCCCGCCGGCAGGCGGAAGAGGGTGTGGCGCGTGTGCGGCTCAGCCGTGGCGGTCGCGGTACCAGGCGACGTAGCGCTCGAGGCCTTCCGGGATCGCGACCTTGGGGGCGTAGCCGAGCAGCTTTCGGGCCTTGCCGACGTCGGCGTAGGTGATCGGCACGTCGCCGGGCTGCTCGGGCAGCCACTCGATCGTCGGCTCGACGCCGAGCTCGCGTGCGATGCCGTGGACGAGGTCGATCAGCCGGGTCGTCTCCGAGCCGCCGAGGTTGACGATTTCGAACGTGGGCGCGAGATCGAGGACGGCGACGACACCGTCCACGATGTCGTCGACGTAGGTGTAGTCGCGCCGGCTCCCGCCGTCGCCGTAGAGCGGGACGGCGTGGCCGCGGGCGAGCAGGTCGGTGAACTTGGCGATCGCCATCTCCGGCCGCTGCCCCGGTCCGTAGACGGTGAAGAAGCGCAGGCACGACGTGCGCAGGCCGTACAGGTGCGAATAGTTGAAGCAGAGCAGCTCGCCGGTGCGCTTGGTCGTGGCGTAGGGGGAGATCGGCTGCTCGACCGGGTCGTCCTCGGCGAAGGGCACCTTCTCGTTGATGCCGTAGACCGAGGAGGAGGAGGCGAAGACGAACGTCTTCGGGCCGTGGTGCCGCGCCGCCTCGAGCAGCCGCAGCGTGCCGATGCAGTTGACCTCCTCGTAGAGCACCGGCTCCTTGAGGCTGGGCCGCACTCCGGCGCGGGCGGCGAGGTGGATCACCGCGTCGAAGCGGCCGCGGGCGAAGAGGCGGTCGACGAGATCGGCGTCGCGGATGTCGCCCTCGACGATCGCGAGCGCTCCGGCCGGGGCCCGGCGCTCGAGGTCGGCGACGTTGGCGCGCTTGAGCGCCGGGTCGTAGAAGTCGTTGAAGTCGTCGAGGATCGTCACCCGGTCGCCGCGGCCGAGCAGCCGACGCGCGACGTGCGATCCGATGAACCCGGCGCCGCCGGTCAGGAAGATGTGTCCACCCATGTCCGTTCGTTCACGCTCCCGAAGCGCGCAGGATAACCCAGGCCGGGGCGCGCCGGCCGACGCCTCGCGCCGGTACGGAGAAGCGCCCGGTCAGTGCGGCTTCTCCGGCTCGATTCCCTGTTGCTCGAGCTCATCGCGCGTGTCGTCGTAGCGCTTGTGGATCCCCGCTTTCTGCCGGTTTCGGATCAGCCAGCGCAGGAGCTTGGAATCGTTGACCCCGACGACGATGTCCTCGAGCGCCCGGGCGAAGGAGGGGTCGTTGATCAGGCGGGCCGCGCTGCCGTCGCCCTTGTTGAGCTTCTCGGCGACGTCGCCGAGATTGGTCAGCAGCCGGCGCAGCTCCTCGGTCGTCTGCCGGCCATAGGCCTCGTCGTTGATCAAACGGCCCAGGAAGGCGTCGCTCGACTCCAGGCGGTCGGCCACGTCGGCGAGCTTCTGGGTGGCGTGCTCGAGGTTCTCGACCGCGTGCGCGAAGCGCTCCTTCTGCTCGCCGTCCTGGATCAGGGCCGGGAGCAGGCCCTTCCCCTCGTCGGTCTTGGTCAGGAAGGAGTCGAGGCGGTCGACCGAGCCGGCGAGGTGCTCGGCCAGCTCGGGGTCGTGGATCAGGCGCGGAACCGCGCCTTCCCCGTGCTCGATGTCGTCGGCCACCTTCTTGAGCGACGCCAGGGTCTCGAACAGCTCGGTCGTCACCTTGTGTTGCGGCTCGACGTTCATCGTCATCTCGCCGAGCAGGCCCTCGCCCTTCTCCATGCGGCCGAGGATCTTCGACAGCTGGCTGGAGATCGTCAGGACGTTGTTCATCACGTCCTCGCCCGCCGCGGTGAGCTGCTCGACGTTGGTCTGCGGCGCCGCCGGGATCTCGCCGTCCTCCGGAATCGTCTCGGCGGCGGGCGACCCGGAGGTCAGCTCGATGTACTTGTCGCCGAGCAGCCCGAGCGTCTTGATCCGCGCCACGGAGTCCTCCCGGATCCGTTCCGCGAAGCGCGACTCGACCGAGATCCAGACCTGCAGGAGGTTCTCGCGCATGTCCACGGGCAGCACGATCTTGGTGACCGAACCGACGCCGACCCCGTTGAGCTTGACCTGGCTCCCGACCTGCAGCCCGCTCACGGTCACCAGACGGATGAAGTAGCGGTTCTTGGCCGTGAACAGGTTCTGCCGGTCGCCGATCAGCAGCACGGCGACGGCGAAGACGACGGCGGCGGTGATCACGAGCAGACCGACGCGGCGCGCGGGGGTGGATTCAGGCGACATCGGCGTCCTCCTCTCGTCCGTTCAGGAAGGCGGCGAGCAGCGGGTCGGCGGAGCGGTCGGCCTCGTCGAACGTCCCGACGAAGCGGAAGCGTCCCCGGTCCAGGAACGCGATCCGGTCGGCGACCCGGCGGGCGAGGACGACGTCGTGGGTGACCACGACCACGGTCGACCCGGTGTCCCGCCGCGTGTCGGCGATCAGGCGGGCGATCGACGCCGAGGTCATCGGGTCGAGCCCCGTCGTCGGCTCGTCGAACAGGAGCGCCTCCGGCTCGAGCGCCAACGCGCGCGCCAGGGCGACCCGCTTCTTCATCCCGCCCGACAGGTCGGCCGGGAAGCGGTCCTCGATGCCGGCGAGGCCGACCTTGGCGAGCAGCCCGCGGACCCGGTCCGGGAGCTCGGTCTCGGCGGCGGCGCGGTGCTCGCGGAACGGGAACGCCAGGTTGTCGAAGACCGACATGGAGTCGAACAGGGCGCTGCCCTGGAAGAGCATCGCGACCCGCCGGCGGATCGGCGCCAGCGCCCGCTCGTCGAGCCCGGTCAGCTCGCGACCCTCGAACTCGACCGACCCGCCGTCGGCGGGCTCGAGGCCGATCAGCTGGCGCAGCGTGACGCTCTTGCCCGAGCCCGAGCGACCGAGGATCGCGAAGCACTCGCCGGTCTCGACGTCGAAGTCGAGTCCGTCGAGGACGGTCTTGGCGTCGTAGCGCTTGACCAGGCCGCGGACGCGGTAGAGGGGCCGGTCGCTCATCCGAGGAGATAGAAGATCTTGGTCAGGAAGAAGTCGGAGACCAGCACCAGGATCGAGGCGATCACCACCGTGTTGGTGGTCGCGCGGCCGACGCCGTCGGCGCCACCCTCGGCGGTCAGACCCTGGCGGCAGGCGACCACGGTGATGAAGAAGGCGAAGAAGAAGGACTTGCCGAGGCCGCTGCCGAGGTCCTGGAGCGTCAGCTCCGAGAGCACGTCGTTGACGTAGAAGGCGGGCGTCAACCCGAGCTGGAGCACCGCGACCAGCAGCCCGCCGAGGATGCCCAGCAGATCGCCGAGAACGGTCAGCACCGGGAGCATCAGGAGCGTGGCGGCGAGCTTGGGCACCACGAGCTTGCGCACCGGGTCGGCCGCCATGGAGCGCAGCGCGTCGATCTGCTCGGTCACCTTCATGCTGCCGATCTCGGCGGTCATCCCGGAGCCGATCCGGCCGCCCACGATGAGCGCGACCAGAACCGGCGAGAGCTCGCGCACGAGCGATTTCGACACCACCGTGCCGATGTAGTACTTGACCCCCAGCGAAGGCAGGCTGTAGGCGGTCTGGAGGGCCAGAACCATGCCGGTGAACACGGTGGTGATCCCGGCCACTCCGAGCGACCGCACCCCGATGCTGTCCATCTGGCGCAGCCACGCCCGGCCCTCGAACGGCGGCGTCACGAGTCCGACGAACGCGCGCCAGCCGAGCACGGCGAGGCCGCCGCTCTCCTCGAGCAGACGGTCGGTGGGCAGCGGTCGGGTCATGCGAAGAGCCCCCGGGCCGTCGCCAGATGGGCCAGCGAGAAGGCGAGGTCGCCGGCGCCCACCACCCAGAGGCCCGCGAGGCCCGGAGCGGCGAGCGCGGCGGCGGCGAAGGCGAGGAATCCCGCCGCGCGGCCGAGGATCGCCACGCCGACCAGTGGCCGGAAGCGGCGCGGATCGCGCGCCGCGATCCAGTAGGTCGCGCCCACGATCGCGAGCAGCACGGCGAGGATCCAGAGGTAGAAGCGCTCG
Organism: uncultured Acidobacteriota bacterium; assembly: GCA_963781755.1. GTDB lineage: Bacteria > Acidobacteriota > Thermoanaerobaculia > Multivoradales > JAGPDF01 > JACTMI01. The sequence continues at coordinate 54,343 of CAWAGZ010000005.1, read as the reverse complement.
CCCGGCAGGGGCAGGGCGAGGAGCCGCGCGACGCTTCCGGGCGCGGCCACGAAGAGGATCGCGAAGGCGAAGTCGTAGAGCGCGCCGGCGATCAGCGTCAGCCGGAGGGGCCGGAAGCCCGCGGGCACCGTCGTCTCGGCCGGGGGCATCGGGAGGATCTTAGCAACCGCGAGCAGGCCCGACAGAGGCAGGAGCCAGCCTCTGTCACTTCGGGCCCCACAGTCTGCCCAGGGCACGACAGAGGCTTTCAGTGAAGGGAAAGACCGGGCGGGCAACGAAGCCCTCGGTCCCGCGGCGGGGCCCGGATCCGCGACGTTCCCTTCACCAGCAGGTCTCTGTCGGTTCCCGCCGCCCGGCTTGCCTGGGCACGACAGAGGCTTTCAGTGCAGGGAAATACCGGGCGGAAAACGAAGCCCCGGGTCCCGTGGCGACATCCGGATCCGCGGCTTTCCCTTCAACAGCACGTTTCCGCGACGTGGAGTCCTCCTCGGAGCCGCCCGGCGGGCGCGAGCGCTCGCGCCACGTTTCCCCCCGAAGGGGAGCCGGAAGTCCTGGGACTTCTGGACTTCGGAACCTCGAGCCTGGTTCCAGGGCGGACCGGCCCGCGCGGGTGGCGGTCCGGTCCGAGGGCTCAGGGGACCGACGCGCTCCAGGCGCTCGTGTCGCCGGATTCGAAACCGTCGCGGAAGAGCGGCCCGACCTCGACCGCGGCCGAGCTCTCCGCCATCGGCTCCGGCGGCGCGCGGTCGTAGTTGTTCCAGAGGTCGTAGAGATACTGACCGCGCGACACGGTGAGCAGGCCGCCCGAGCGCGCGATGCAGTCGGGCGGGAATCCGTTGAGCGTGGCCTGGTCGCGCAGGAAGGCGACGTACTGGTCCGAGGTCGTCTGGTAGAGCAGCCGCGCCCGGAACGTCACCGGCGAGTGCGTCGGCGTCGGCAGCGCGACCTGATAGTCGGTGTCGTCGTAGTTGACCAGCACGCCCGAGCCGGGGAAGGTCTCGGGATAGGTGTAGCCGACCGGGCGGATCTCGACGTCGGAGCCGCCGAGGAAGCCGAGCGGCGGGATTCGGTTGTCGAGCCGGATGCAGTTGTTGAGGACGAAGTGGAACAGGGGATTGCCGGCGCCGTCGGCGGCGTCGCACTCTCCGCCACCGTTCAGGTTCCAGATCCCGGGATCGATCCGGTAGACCTTGAGCTGGGGATCGTCGGCGAGCTGGCCGGTCGCCGGGTCCCAGGCACCGCTCTCCCAGACCACCGCGCCGAGGGCGTCGACCGCCTGGAGGTCGATCCACATCCGCCGCCCCTCCGGGTACCCGGTGGGCAGCTTGTGGCCGGTCCGGTTGGTGACCCGCACCGCGACGTCCACGGTGCCGCCGGCGGGGACGGAGTCCGGCGCGGTGACGGCGACGACGGCCGCGCGGGCGAGGTTCTCTCGCGTCCACTGGATGGTGTCGTCGAACCGGTCCGAGCGCCCCAGCGCCGGGTACTCGCCCTGGAGCACCCGCGGCACCCAGGCGTTGCCGCCGACGAAGGTGTGGCGGGGTAGTTGGTCGGCCCGGTCGGTCTGGCCGAAGATGCAGGCGTACTGCTCGCCCGGGCCGCGCGCCGTGGTCATGTGGCAGCTCTGGCACGACGCCCCGACGAACCCCGGCGAGGCGGCGTAAGCGCTCGCCTGCCACTCCCGGAACGTCCGCTCGATCGGGTAGCGCACGCCGGTGTCGGTGCCGGTCTCGTCGAGCAGGTCGTGGTCCGGGCTGGTCACGTTGTGACAGTTGCCGCAGATGTCGGCCTGGCGGTGGTAGACGGAGTAGGCCCAGGGATGCGGTGGCGTGGGCGGTCCGCCCACCGGGTAGTCGTAGGGGCCGCGGCGGCAGGGCTCGCCCTGGCCGCCGCAGTCGCTGTCGTCGAGCCACGCCTCGCCGTTCTCGTAGTAGACCTGCTGCTCGCCGGGCGGCGGGTTCTCGTTGACCATCATCCGGTGGCACATGTGGCAGCTCACGCCGGCGAAGTCGGTGCGCTGGCCGGGCGTGTCCGGGATGTCGATCGGTCCGATCAGCCCGCAGCCGTCCGGAGTCCCGCCCGGCGGGTCGCTGCGGCCGGCATACCAGCCGGTGGGCGTGTGGCAGCGCAGGCAGAAGTCGCCGACTCCACCGGCGTCGTGGTTGGCGACGTCGAGCGCGGCCCAGAAGATCGGGTCGCGCGAGGCGTTGGCCATCATCGAGCCGGCCCAGAGCAGATAGGGCAGGTTGTCGAAGCCCGGGATGTTGGCGTCGATCGAGTGACAGTCCTTGCAGTTGCCGAAGCCGGGGGCCTGGATCGGGTAGACGACGGGCGGCTGGGTGCCGTGGGGCGTGAAGACCCCGGCGAACGCCGCGGCGGCGGCCGCCAGCCCGAGCAGCCCGAGCAGCGCCGGGCCGGGGCCCGGGCGCCGGGGACCTGCGCCGCGGCGGGAGGGACGGTTGGAGCGGAGGGCGGTCATCGAGGAGTCGCGTCCGTGAGCGCTCGCGAGTCTACGACGGCGATGCCGCCCGGAGCCAGCCGAAGCCAGCCGATAAGATCTCCGCATGACGCGAGAGCTCGAGGATCGGGTTTGGAACGCCCTGAAGTCCGTGCGCTTCCCGGGCATGAGCCGGGACATCGTCTCCTTCGGCTTCGTCCGCGCGGTCGCGGTGGAGCAGGGCGCCGCGGAGGTGACGATCGAGATCGCCACCCGCGAGCCCGAGGCCGGGGAGCGCGTCCGGGCCGACGCCGAGTCCGCCGTCGCCGCGGTCGAGGGGATCGAGTCGGTCGAGGTCGAGGTCCGCGTCTCGACCCCGCCCACGCGCGAGGAGGCGGCGGCGAAGGCGATCGCCCGCGACCCGAGCCTGATCCCGGAGGTGCGGGCGGTGGTCGCGGTGGCCAGCGGCAAGGGCGGCGTCGGCAAGTCCACCGTGGCCGTCAACCTGGCGCTCTCGCTGGCGCGCGCCGGCCGTCGCACCGGTCTGCTCGACGTCGACATCTACGGCCCGTCGATTCCGACGATGTTCGGCATCGGCGACCGGCCGGTGGTGATCGAGAACCGGATCCAGCCCTTCCAGCGTTGGGGCGTCAAGGTGATGTCGCTCGGCTTCGTGGTCGAGATGGACACGCCGGTCATCTGGCGCGGCCCGATGGTCATGCGCGCGATCGAGCAGATGCTGGGCGACGTGGACTGGGGCGAGCTCGACGTGATGGTGCTCGACCTGCCGCCCGGCACCGGCGACGCCCAACTGACGGTGACGCAGAAGGTGCCGCTGACCGGGGCGCTGATCGTGACCACGCCGCAGGACGTCGCCCTGATCGACGCCCGCAAGGGGTTGGCGATGTTCCGCAAGGTGGACGTCCCGGTGCTCGGGATCATCGAGAACATGGCGAGCTTCGTCTGCCCGCACTGCGGCCAGGAGACGGCGATCTTCCGCGCCGGCGGCGGCGAGCGCACGGCGCGCGAGCTCGGAGTCCCGTTCCTGGGCTCGATCCCGCTCGACCCGGCGATCGCCGAGGGCGGCGACGCCGGCAACCCGATCGTCGTCGCCCAGCCCGACGGCCCCCACGCCGCCGCCTTCGCTCGCCTGGCCGAGACCGTGGGCCAAGCCCTCGACCGCCTCCCGACGACCCCGCCCGAGCCGTCGTAGGCGGGGCCTGGGCAGACCGAAGGCGTCTCCAGGGGACACGTCGAGGCTCAGGTGACTGTCACGCCACATCTCCGATGTGGCGTGACTGTCACCCCCTCGAGCGCGACGCAGGCCGTGCCTGGGCCGAAGGGTGCATCAGCCCACCGAAGGCGTCTCCAGGGGACACCCAGCAAGCCAGGGTGTCCCCTGGGGGAATCTGCCGCCTCGCCGGTCCGCGGACTCGAGGTCTGTCCACGGGAGGGACAGCCGACGTGGCGCGGCGGCGAACGGCAGGCGCATCGACCGTCCGGCCACTTCCCCCTTCTATGGAAGTCTTTGCTTCTTTTCAGCCTCAGGGTACGGCGATCGGCCAGCGGGAGAGGTCCTGGGACTCGAAGCCGTCGCGGAAGATGCCGGCGGGGGAGTTCCAGAGGACGCGCAGGGGCGGGTTGCCGATGTAGTCGCAGGACCAGACGTCCGGCCAGCCGTTGCCGTCGAAGTCGGCCGCCGCCGCGTTGTGGCCGCCGGTGGTGGCGACCGGGTAGGGCGTGAAGGCGGGGCTCGCGCCCGCGCCGTGGATCCGCCAGACGGTGATGTTCGAGAGCTCCAAGCCGGTCAGCAGGTCGAGGCGGGAGTCGCCGTCGAAGTCCGCCGCGCGCAGATGATGGCTGCCCGTGGCGCCGGAGATCACCGTGCGCGGCCAGTTGGGCGAGGTCGGGTCGGCGGGGTTCCTGAACCAGGCGAGGGCGCCGGTGACGTGCTGCGGCGCGGTGACCAGATCCACGCGGCCGTCGCGGTCGACGTCGAAGGCGGTCGCCGCCGGACCGTCGCCCGGGTTCGAATTCGAGATCGCGTGGAAGGTCCAGTTGGCGGGGTTGCGCCGGCCGCTGGGCGGGTTCTCGATCCAGCCGCCGGCGACGAACAGGTCGTTGTCGCCGTCGCGGTCGACGTCGGCGATCGCCGGGCTGCCGTCGTTGGCGTGCTGCACGAAGTCGGCGGTGGACCAGGTGCCGCCGGCGTTCTGGAAGTGGATCCTGAAGAACCCGTTGCCCAGCGAGACGACGTCGGGCAGCGCGTCGCCGTCGATGCGCCCGACCTCGAGGTCGTGGGCGTAGCCGCCGTGGCTGCCGATGGGGTGGGCGGTCCAGTTGGCGCCGACGGTCGGATCCGGCGGCACGCCGGGCGGCGGCGAGAGCTTCGGGTTCTCGAGCCACTGGACGTTGTTCGTCCCCGGTCCGTCGGCGAAGACCAGGTCCGGGTCGCCGTCGCCGTCGACGTCCGCGGCCTCCATGTCGGTGGTGAACTCCACCGCGGCGTTGCGCAGGTGGTGCTTCGTGAACGTGCGCGCCGCGCCGTTCGACCGCCACCAGTCGAGCGACGCGCCGCCCATGACGCCGTCGGGATAGCCGTCGAGGTCGATGTCCGCCACCGTCTTGTCGTCCCCGGAAGCCGCGCCGTCCACCACCACCCCCTGAAACACCAGCCCCTGCCCAAAGACCGAAGCACTTCCCGTCAAGGCCAAAGACAAGACGAAAAGAAAAGACCTCCATAGATGGGGGACGGGGGCGGGGCAGACGTTTCGCCTGTCGTCTGCCGTGGCGCCGCCTTCAGCGTTACCTCCCGTAGACGGACCGCGGCTCCGCGGACCGGCGAGGCGGAGGATTCCCCGAGGGGACACGCTGGCTTGCTGCGTGTCCCCTGGAGACGCCTTCGCTCTGCGAGGGCACCCGTCGGCCGCGGCGCGGCCCTCGTCTCGCCTCCCGCTCACAGACCTCGACTCCGCGGACCGGCGAGGCGGAGGATTCCCCTAGGGGACATGCAACGATGTTGCTTGTCCCCTCGAGACGCCATCACTCTGCTCGAGGACACGGTCATGGCCGCACCCGTCATCGTCCCGCCATCCTGCCACGCCGTCCGAACTCGGCGCCGCGGTTCCTCCCACAGGCCCCAAGTGGAAGTCTTTTCAGGAGGAAGGAAGGTATCCTCGGGCCCGTCATGGCGGTGGCGATCGTGGCGGACGCACATCTCGGCGGACCCGGAGGGGACGCCGCGCCGCTCGTGGATCAGCTGCGCGCCCTGCCCGGGCTCGGGGCCGAGCGTCTGCTGATGCTGGGCGACCTGTGCCAGGTCTGGGTCGGCTACCGGCAGTACGAGACGCCGGACGTGCGCGCCCTGGTGACGGCGGTCGGCGAGCTGCGCGGCCAGGGGCTGCGCGTCGACTACGTCGAGGGCAACCGCGACTTCTTCCTCGCCGCAGGTCCGTACCGGGGCGTCTTCGATTCGGTCGGCACCGAGGTCGCCTTCACCGCCGGCGGGGTGCGCTACCTCGCGGTCCACGGCGACGGCCTCAACGACCGCGACCGCCAGTACCGCGCCTGGCGCCGGCTGTCGAAGAGCCTGCCGGTGCGGCTGGTGGTGCGGTATCTCCCGAAGTCGCTGGTCGCGCCGATGGTGGCGCGCACCGAGAGGAAGCTCTCGGGCACGAACTTCAAGCACCGGGCGCGGATTCCGGAGGAGGCGATTCGGGCCTACGCCGAACGGCGGCTCGCCCAGGGGCACGACGTCCTGCTGCTCGGCCATTTCCACGAGGCGCGCACCTGGAAGGTCGCCGGCGGCGAGGTGCGCCTGCTCGAAGCCTGGTTCTCCCACCGGCGCGTAGAGTGGCTCGGATAGGAGCTCCGACCTTGCCCCGGAGAGTCACGATGCTGGGCAGCGGCACCTCGACCGGGGTGCCGGTGATCGGGTGCCGTTGCGCGGTGTGCACCTCGCGAGGACCCGCGCAACCGCCGGATGCGACCGGGGTTGCGCCTGGACCTGGCCGGCGGGACGGCGATCGTGGACACCTCGCCCGACTTCCGCGAGCAGGCGCTCACCTTCGGCATCGAGCGGGTGGACGCGGTGCTGTACACGCATCCCCACGCCGACCACGTCTTCGGCCTCGACGATCTGCGGATCTACAACTTCCGGCAGCGTGCGCCGATCCCGTGCTACGGCTCGGCCGAGACGCTGCTCCGCCTGGAGCAGATCTTCGCCTACGTCTTCGAGGCGGGCGAGGAGGGGGGCGGCAAGCCGAAGCTCGACCTCGAGCCGGTGCGCGCGCCCTTCGAGCTGCTCGGCGAGGAGGTGGTGCCGGTACCGGTGCGCCACGGCCCGATGGAGGTCTTCGGCTACCGGGTGGGCGGCTTCGCCCTGGTCACCGACCTCCACGAGATCCCGGAGACGAGCTACGCGCTGCTCGAGGGGCTCGATCTGCTGATCCTCTCGGCGCTGCGCTACCGGCCGCACCCGACGCACCTCTCGCTGGCCCAGGCGCTCGAGGTGGCCGCGCGAATCGGCGCCCGGCGCACGCTGTTCACCCACATCGCGCACGAGATCGACCACACGGACGTCCGGCTGCCTCTGCCGCCGGGCGTCGAGATCGGCCATGACGGACTCGTGGTGGACTTCGACTGACCGCGTGACGGTTCCCGCCGGCTGCGTCGCCGGCGGCCGCGTCCGCCTTCCGGGCTCGAAGAGCCTGACGAACCGGGCGCTGGCGGTGGCGCTGTTGGTGCGCGATCCGGTTACCGTCGAAGGTCCGCTCGAGTCGGAAGACACTCTCCTGTTCCGGCGCGCGCTGGAGAAGCTCGGCTATGGGATCGAGATGGGTTCGGGCGGGTGGCGCCTGTCGTGGGGCGGCGCGACGCCGCTCGAGGGTGAGATCGACTGCGGCAATGCCGGGACGGTGTTCCGGTTCCTCGTCGCGCTGCTCGCGACCGTGCCGGGGCGCTGGACGCTGGACGGCACGCCGCGTTTGCGCGAGCGGCCGGTCGGGCCCCTGTGCGAGGCGCTCGGGGAGCTCGGCGCCCGCATCGAGTTCCCGTCCGGGCGTCCGGGCTTCGCACCGCTGGTGGTCCACGGGGGAAGCTTGCGGGGCGGGCGGGCCCGGCTCGACGCGGGCGAGTCGAGCCAGTATCTGTCCGCGCTCCTGCTCGCGGGTCAACGTGCGGCGTCCCGGCTCGAGATCGAAGTCCCGCGCCTGACGTCTTCCCCCTATGTGGAGATGACGGTGGACGTGCTCTCCCGGTTCGGGGGCCGCGTCGAGCGGCCGCGCGAGGATCTCTGGATCGCGCTGCCGAGTGAATTGCGCGGCGGCGCGATCGAGATCGAACCGGATCTCTCCTCGGCCTGCTACCCGGCGGCGGCCGCGGCGCTGACCGGCGGCGAGGTCGTGCTCGAGCGCGTCCACCTCGACTCGCACCAGGGCGACCGCCGCCTGATCGAGCTGCTGGGCGCGATGGGCGCCGAGGTGGAGGACGACGTCGAGGGCGTCCGTGTGCGCGGCCGCGACCTGCGCGCCCTGGACGTGGACCTCTCGGACGCCCCCGACCAGGTGCCCACCCTGGCCGCGCTCGCGCCCTTCGCCCGCGGCACGACCCGGATCACCAACGTCGCCCACCTGCGCCTGAAGGAGAGCGACCGCCTCGCCGCGATGGCCGAAGAGCTGACCCGGGCCGGCGCCGAGGTCGAGGAGCTCCCCGACGGCCTGGTCGTCCAGGGCACGTGGTCCGAGAGGAGACCACCGGCCGACCCGGTCGAGATCGACCCCCACGGCGACCACCGCATCGCCATGTCCATGGCCCTGGTCGCCCTGCGCCGCCCGAACCTGACGATCCGCGACCCGAAAGTCGTCGCCAAGTCCTGGCCGGGCTTCTGGGCGGCGCTGGCCGGCTGGACGGCCGTCGGGGATGCGGCTTTCGGGAAGAGAGGAGGATGATGCGATGAAGCGATCCGCGCAGGCCCTGCGTCACCCGACGCTCGAGCCGGGTCAGGGCGAGCCACTGGACGCGGCGGAGCTGTCGGACCGCGCCAAGCTCGGCGTCGTCCTGCAGGCGGCGGGTCTGCTCTCCCTGCTCGAGATCGCCGGCTGGAAGCTCGTCGAGGGCTGGCGCCCGGCGAAGGTGGACGCCGACGGCAAGGTCTCCGGGCTCACCGCTTCGCCCGGAGGTCCCTCCTCGCCGACGGCACCGGCCCTGCTCGCGCTCCTGCGCTCGTTGTTCGGCGGCCGCGACGAGATCCTGGGCCGCGGCGAGGCGCGGCGCGCCGCGCGCGAGGTAGCCGCCCGCTGGGCCGCGGTCCTCGACCGCGTCAGCGCGGACCGCGCTGTCGCCGACCTGCTCCGCGCCGCGCCGTTCCTGGAGAGTCACGCGCCGACACTCGACGCGCTCTCCGGCGCGCTCGTGCGCGATGGCAAGGAGGTGGCCTGGACGGCCGGCCGGAGCGGCCGCGCCTTTCCGTCCGAGCTCGACGCCAGGGATTGCCTGAAGCGCGGCCGGTGGACGTTCGCGGCGCGGGCCTTCGCGCTCGACCCGCCGTCCGGTGTCGCGGGGAGGATCGACTTCGCGCGGGCGCTGTTCGGCGCCGGTCGGGCGGAGGCCGCGATGGCGGTGCTGGCGGGACGCTCCGATGCGGCCTCGGAGACCCTGCGCGCCGAATGTCAGCTGATGCTCGGCGAGCTGGGCGGCGCGCGGGAGACGGTGCGCCGTCTCGAGGGCCTCGCTCTCGGGCTGCGCCAACGGCTCGAGGCCAGCGACGTGGCCCTGCGCGTGCTCGCCAACGTGGGCGAGCCGGACGCGGCCCGGGAGTGGATCGAAAGCCTCGTCGCCCGCGCTCGGGGTCGGGCCCGGCTCCGGGCCCTGCTCCTCGCGGCCGCCGCGGCGGGCGACCGGGGTGACGTCGAGGGTATGGAACGACGCCTCGAGCGCGCCGCCGCCGCGGCCGACGACGCCGAGCTGGCGCCGCGCTGGCACGAGGCGCAGGCGCAGCTCGCGCTGATGCGCAGCGAGGGCGCCGCGGCATCCCGTCACGCGCGGGCGCGGCTGTCGCTGGAGCGGCGACGGATGCGCAAGGCGGACGCCGGCAGGGCCTGGAACGATCTCGGGCTCGGACACTCCATCGAGGGCCGGTTCGAGGCCGCGGAGCGCGCCTTCTCCCACGCGGCGCGCCTTCTGCGCGCCTGTGACGGCCCGCTGGCGGTGACCCTGGCCGCGACCAACCTGGCCGACGTCCGGCTCCGGACCGGCAAGCTCGCCGGGGTCGAGCCGATCCTGGATGCGGCGAAGTCGTGGAACCGGCGCTCCGGCAACCTGCGGGGCTCGTTCGAGGACGAGCTCCTGTGGATCCGATGGGAGCTGGTCCGCGGCGAGATCGAGCGCGCCGTCGAACGCTGCCGGCGCCTGCGGGAGGAGCAGGAGAGGGCCGACCTGGACTGGGCCGCGGAACGCGCCGCCGTCTTGGAGGCGAGGGCCCTGGGATGGCTCGACCGGCCCGGTGAGGCGCGGGCGGCGCTGGCGCGCTGCGACGACAGCGCGCTCCGGGAGCTCGAGCCCGAGGAGCGACCCTTCCTGTTCGCCCTCGCCGGAGAGACCGATCGCGCGGCGGCCCTGGCCCGGGACTCGGATCTGGCGGAGCTGATCGCCCCTCTGGTCCGCGGAGAGGAGCCGCCGCGGACGGCTTGGTCGCGACTCTCCCGTCTGGGGGGCTTTCGCAGGGCGAGGCTGATCTTCGACGCCGAGACGCTCTCCCCCTCGTCGACGCCGCCCGAGCTGCGCGAGATCGCTGCCGGCTTCCTGGGGCGGCTCGGCGCGACCGCCCTGGTCGCGCGGTTGCGGCGCTCCCGCGCGGTGGCCTGGCGGGCGCTCGCCGACTATTGCGCCAAGCCGGCGGACGACCGCGAGGCGATCGAGGAGCTTCTCGCCGCCGTGGGACATCCCGAGGCCGAGCTGTTCGCTCGGAGCGGCGGCGAAGAGCGGCTCCTGGCAGGCCGGGGCGGCCGTCGCCCGGCGGCCGAGAGATCCTCCCCGTTCGGTGCCGGCGAGCTCGTTCTGAGGGCGGAGGAGTTCGACGAGCCGCTGCGCGCCCTGTTCGCGCTCTTCCTGCGCGAGATGCCGGCTCCCGCGCCGGAGGCCGGGAACGAGGGAGCCGTGACCCTGCTCGGCGAGTCGCCGGCGCTGCTCGCGGCCGTCGCCCGGATCCGGCGCTTCGCCGCGAGCGATCTCCCGGTTCTGATCCTGGGAGAGAACGGCACGGGCAAGGAGCTCGCCGCGCGGGAAGTGCACCGTTCGAGCGCGCGCTCGAACGGTCCCAACGTGGTCGTCAACTGCGCCGGGCTGGCGGAGCCTCTGCTCCTCTCGGAGCTCTTCGGACACGCCCGCGGCGCCTACACGGGAGCCGATCGGGAACGCGCGGGGCTGTTCGAGACCGCGCGCTCGGGCTCGATCTTCCTCGACGAGATCGGCGACTTCCCGTCCAGCGCCCAGGGTAGTCTGCTGCGTGTGCTGCAGGAGAAGGAGATCCGCCGGCTGGGCGAGGCGTTGCCCAGGAGGGTCGACGTGCGTGTCGTCGCGGCGACCAACCGCGATCTCGAGGCGATGGTCGAGGAGGGGGACTTCCGCAGGGATCTCTTCTTCCGGCTCAAGGCGGCCACGGTCGTCCTGCCGCCTCTGCGCGAGCGGGGGCGCGACGTGCTGCTTCTGGCCGAGACTTTCCTGGCGCGGCTGCGTCGGCGCTATCCGCGCCTGCGTCTCGAGCCGGACGCGCGCAGGGCGCTGATCGCGCACCCCTGGCCGGGCAACGTGCGCGAGTTGAAGAACGTGCTCGAGGCGGCGGCGGCGCTGTCGCCGGACGGACGGATCGCGCTCGAGCACCTCGACCTCGGCGCGGTGCCGTCGCAGCCGCGCGGCAGCCGGCCGGGGGACTACCACGTCGAGCTGGAAGCGTTCCGGCGGCGGCTGATCGTGACCGCGCTCGAGGAGTGCGCGGGCAATCTGGCGGCCGCGGCGCGGCTTCTCGGAGTCTCCCGGCAGTTCCTCTCGCAGTACGTCCGCAAGGCCGGGATCTCGTTGCGCTGACCCCGGCCTCCCGTGGACAGACCTCGAGTCCGCGGACCGGCGAGGCAGTGGATTCCCCGAGGGGACACCCTGGCCTGCTGGGTGTCCCCTGGAGACGCCTTCGGTTCAGGGAGGGGAGGACTCCTCGGTCGTGGGCGCTGTCGCGCCGCTCGGAACCGAGACCAGGACTTCGACCGGGGAGGCGAGGCGGATGTCTCGGTCGGCTTCGCAGCGGAGGACGAGGGTCTTCGTCGGGCTCGCCGGGAAGCGCTCGGTGAAGCGGATCGTCGTGGCGCGGTCCCAGGGGGCGCCGGCGGCCAGGGGCTGGCGGTAGCGCAGGCGGCGGCGGCGCTCGACGTGGACCGGCAGCTCCTCGCCGGCGTCGGTGGTCGCCGAGCAGCGGCGCGCCTCGCCCGACAGGCCGGAGAAGACGAGACCGAAGCGGACGACGAAGTACCCGTTCCCGGTTCGGCGCGGGGCCGGGAGCTCGAGCCGCGCCTCGGCCGTCTTGCCCCAGGAGTCGCCGGCCAGCTCGATCGCGTGGTGCGCGACCGTGCGCCAGCCGCGCCAGCCGACCACCAGCTCGGGACCGCGGGCGGCGAAGAGGCGGGGAGCGATCCTCCGTCCGAGCGCGGCCGGGTCCGTGCCGGCCGGCGAGCGGGCGAGGACCGCGGCGGCGGTCGGCGCGCTCAGGAGCCACCCCCGCGCGCGCTCGAGCCGCGCCAGATCGAGCCCGGGATCGTCCGCCCCCACGTAGACCTCGAGCCAGCGTTTGCGCGAGACCGTCTGGTCCACCCAGTGGCGGTCGGGGACCACGTCGCGCAGCACGACCGGGTGACCGCGCAGATGCCGGTGCAGGACGCGGGCCGCGAGCTCGGTGGTCGGCGGCACCACGGCGCGGTAGACGAATCGCGTCCCGCGGACGGCGACCGGCAGGGCGGCGGCCAGGATCGCCGCGAGGACGACCGCCGGCAACCACGGCCGGCCGCTGCGACGGGCCGCGCCATGGAGGGTCGCGGCCCCCGCCGCGGCCAGCACGATCGCGAACGGCAGGATGGGCAGCCAGTTGCGGTCCGCGACGTGGCGCGTCACCAGCGCGTAGACCGGCACGTAGGTCAGCGGGAAGAGCGCCATGACGCGCAGTCCCAGCGTGCGCGCAGGATCGCCGCCGACGATCGACGGGCGCGCGGCGCGGGCCAGGCCGACGAGTGCCAGCAACGCCAGCGGGATCCCCAGGTAGCCGGGATCGGCAGGCGACGCGAGGCCGCTCGCCAGCACGCCGAAGAACCCGGTCTTCTCGCCCGCGGCCTTCTGCCGGTAGATGTCCACCGTGACCCCGAAATCGTGGCGGACCCTGTCGAAATGGGTCACGTAGTGCGGGTTCAGGACCAGGAACGTGGCCAGGGCGAGCGCTCCTGCGAGCGCCAGGCGCGCGAGCTGTCGCCGGTCCCGGGGCGCCGTGGCGAGCGCCCAGACCGTCAGTGGCAGCGCGGCGGGTCCCGCGTTGAGCTTGCCCGCGAGCGCGACCCCGATCGCCAGCCCGGCGCAACCGAAGCCGAAGGCGTCGCGCCGGCGGATCGCGAGGAGGGTGGCCAGGGCGGCCAGCTCGACGCCCAGGAACAGGGCGGTGTCCTCGTTGCACAGCGCGGAGATCCAGACATGCCAGGGGACGAAGACGAGCACCGCGGCGCCGGCGACGCCCCAGGCGGGCGAGACCAGGCGGCCGATCAGCAGCGCGAGCAGCAGCCCGGCGACCGCGCCGAGCAGGGACTGCCAGAGGCGGCAGGCGCGGTAGCCCAGCGGCGTGACCGCCGAGATCGCCGGCACGCCCGCGACGTTGGCGCGCAGGTCGGCGCGGCGGCGCGGCCCGAGGACTCGCCGGGTGTGCGTATCCAGCTCGAGGCAGCGGCAGGAGTCCACGGCGCCGAGGAAGAGCGTCTGCGGCAGGTAGGAGAGGCTCGGATGGTAGGCGTTGACCGGCCGGAAGGAGTGCGTGCGCAGGAGCGACTCGACGTTGGGCAGGCCGAAGCGGTCGTCCCAGCTGCGCGACGGGCTCGGATCGGGCCAGCCGTACGCCAGGCGCAGGCCGAAGGCGACCAGGAAGATCGCCAGGAGCGCCGCCCGGCGCAGCCAGCGGACGCTCGGCCGCGCGGGGGTCCCCTGCGGGGGACGGTCGGAGTGCGGCTCGCTCGCCGCGGGCGGAGGGATCGGACTCTGGCGCAGAGCCGGCATCATCTCATCCCGGCGCCGGCCCGAGGCGCGCGGATAGAGTCCGGGCGATGACCCGGCTCGTCGCCCGGCGGCTGCTCGTCGCCCTGCCCACGACGCTCGCGGTGGCGACGCTCGTCTTCTCGCTCATCCACCTGATCCCGGGCGATCCGGTGCTGATCATGCTCGGCGACGGGGCGCAGCCGACCGACGTCGCCGAGTTGCGCGGCAAGCTCGGGCTGGACCGGCCGCTGGGCGAGCAGTACGTCTCGTTCCTGGGCGGCATGCTGCACGGCGACCTGGGGACGTCGCTGCACTTCGACGAGCCGGTGTCGCGGCTGATCGCGCGCCACTATCCGGCCACGGTCGAGCTGGCGCTGGCGGCGCTCGCGGTGGCGCTGGTCGTCTCGCTGCCGCTGGGCATGCTGGCGGCCTACCGGCGGGGGAGCTGGATCGACCGCGGCGCCCGCCTCTTCTCCCTGCTCGGCGTCTCGATGCCCAACTTCTGGCTCGGCCCGATCGCCATCCTGCTGTTCTCGATCCAGCTCGGCTGGCTGCCGGTCTCGGGGCGCGGTGGGTGGTCGCACCTCGTCCTGCCGGCGGCGACGCTGGGCCTGGCGCTGGCGGCTCTCTTGACCCGGATGATCCGCTCGGCGCTCGGCGAGGAGCTGACCAAGCCCTATCTGGTCACCGCGCGCGCCAAGGGGTTGAGCCCGGCGCGGGTGGCGATCCGCCACGCCCTGCGCAACGCCCTGGTGCCGGTAGTGACGATCGTCGGACTGCAGTTCGGCTCGCTGCTGACCGGCGCCATCCTGACCGAGACGATCTTCGGCTGGCCGGGGATCGGCCGCCTGCTGATCCAAGCGATCCGCCTGCGCGACTACCCGCTGGTCCAGGGCGCGGTGCTCCTGATCGCGGTGACCTACGTCGCGGTCAACCTCGCCACCGACCTCCTCTACGCCTGGATCGACCCCCGCATCCGGTTGAACTGAACGCTCACCTCTCCGGCGAGGCGCACAGCGCGCGCAGCGCTTCGACGCCGCCGGGGCCGACGATGACGGTGAGCTCGTCGCCGGCGCGCAGGACGGTCGAGCCGCGCGGGACGACCAGCTCGGTGCCGCGGCCGACCGAGGCGAGAAGCGAGCCCTCGGGCCAGACGACGCCGGCCACGCTCTGGCCGTCGCAGGGCGAGCCGCGCCGGACCACCAGGTGGTCCACCTCGACCTCGGCGCCGGAGGCGATCGCCGCGGCCTGGCCGCGCGCCCGCTGCGCGGCGCGCCGCGAGCGCGCCAGCTCATAGGCGCGCACCACGTCGGAGCGGCGCAGCAGGCCGCGCACCCGGCGCAGGTCGTCGCGGTCCACGACCGGCAGGCGGCCGACGCCGCGCGCCCCCATGCGCTCGAGGGCGCGGGCCAGGGTCTCGTCGGCGTGGCAGACCAGGGGGTCGCGGGTGGCGATCTCGCCGACCGTCTTCGCTTGCCCCTCCTCCTCGGCGCGGTCGAGATCGGAGAGCGTGAGCATGCCGATCAGCAGGCCGCCGCCGTCGACCACCGGCAGCCCCTGCGACTGTTGGCGCACCAGCCGGCGTCGGGCGTCGGCGAGCGGCAGCGGCTCGGGGAGCTGGTCGACCGGAGAGAGGGCCACTTCGCCGACGTGGATCGACTCCAGCACGTCGACGTCGCGGCCGGCGCGGATGCGCACGCCCTTGCTCGCCAGCGCCATGGTGTAGATCGACTCGCCGACCAGCCGCTGTTCGACGACCAGCGCGGTCAGCGTGCCGAGCATCGTGGGCAGGATGGCGCGGTAGTCGTTGGTCAGCTCGAAGACGAGCAGGATGGCGGTCAGCGGGGCGTGGACGGCGGCGCCCAGCACCGCGGCCATTCCCACCAGGGCCCACGCCGAAGGCGAGGCGCCGAAGGCGGGCGAGAGGGCGTCGAGGCCTCCCGCCATGGCGGCCCCGAGCGCGGCGCCGATGACCAGGCTGGGGGCGAAGGTGCCGCCCGGCACGCCGGCGCCGATCGACAGGCAGGTGGCCACGAGCTTGGCCGCGACGATGGCGAGCAGGACCCAGGGCAGCACGCCGGCGGTCCCGGCGACCAGCTTCTCGACCGAGCCGTAGCCCACGCCCAGCACCTGCGGCAGCGCGAGCCCGAGCAGACCCACGGCGAGGCCGGCCAGGCCGGCGCGCACCGGCATCGGCAGGCCGGTGCGCGCGGCGCGCTCGCGCACCAGCTCGAGACCGCGCACGTAGGCGACCGCGACCAGCCCCGCGGCGGCGCCGAGGACTACGAACAGCGGCAGCTCGGCCAGCGAGACGCCGGCGTAGGAGGGCACGGCGAAGGCCGGGTGGGTGCCGACGACGGCTTGCGTCAGCGCGGCCGAAGCCACCGAGGCGAGCATGGCGACGGTCAGCGCGCTGGTGCCGACCTCGCCGAGGACGACCTCGATGCCGAAGAAGAGCCCGGCGATCGGAGCATTGAACGCTGCGGCGACGCCGGCGGCGCCGCCGGCGGCGACCAGGGCGCGGACGCGCTCGCGCGACAGGCGGAGGAACTGGCCGAGCATCGAGCCGGCGCTGGCGCCGAGCTGGACGGAGGGGTCCTCGGGGCCGACCGACGAGCCGGTGCCGATGGCGACGATCGCGCCCAGCGCCTTGACCGGCGTGCGCCACCAGCGCAGCCGCCCGCCCGCCAGGGCGACCGACTCGATGATCCCGGCGACGCCGTGGTGGCGCTCGTGGCCGACGAAGCGGGCGAGCAGCAGCCCCGCGGCGAGCGCGCCCAGGGCCGGCAGCAGCACCCAGGCGAGCGCGCGCAGCGGCGCGGGCACGTCGCCCACGAGCTGTTGGGAATGCTTCCAGAGGATCTGGTGCGCGGCCTGGAAGAGCCGCACGGTGCCGCCGGCGAGGAGCCCGGTGGCGATGCCTGCCGCCGCCAGCAGCACCGGCTCGGGCAGCTTGACCCGGTCGAGCAGGGAGGCGAGATGGGTGGAGAAGCGGCGGAAGACGGGCGGTCGCATCGATCGGCCGCGCGCATCGCTCGCCAGCGGCTTCGGCGGAGCCTATCAACCGCGGCACCGAAGGCGTCTCCGGGGACACGCCGATGGCTCAGGTGACTGTCATGCCACATCTCCGATGTGGCGTGACTGTCACCCCTCGAGCGCGGGGCAGGCCACGCCACGGACGACGGGTGCATCAGCCCACCGAAGGCGTCTCCAGGGGACACGCAGCAAGCGAGCGTGTCCCCTCGGGGAATCTTCCGCCTCGCCGGTCCGCGGAGTCGAGGTCCGTCCGCGGGAGGCGAGGCGGTCGCTGTGGCGCGGCGATCGGGCCGAGGTCTTTCCCTTGTTTGGAAGTCTTTGGCTTCTATTAGCATGGCGCGGTGTCTTCTCGAGGGACGGTGCGCAAACGGGCGCGGTGGGCGCTGGTCGGGGTGGGGATCTTGCTCGCGGCGGCGGTCTTGGGGCCGTGGGTGGCGCCGTATCCGCCGGACGAGCAGTTGCTCGAGCGGCGGCTGGAGGGGCCTTCGGTCGCGCACCCGATGGGGCTCGACGAGCTCGGGCGCGACGTGCTCTCGCGGTTGCTCGAGGGGGCGCGGGTGTCGGTCGCGGTGGGGCTGGCGGTGGTCGGCTTCGCGGGTTCGATCGGGACGTTCGCGGGGGTGACGGCCGGGGCGCTGGGGGGGCGCTGGGACGCCGGCCTGATGCGCGCGATCGACGTCTTCCTCGCCTTCCCCGGGATCCTGCTGGCGATCGCGCTGGTGGCGGTGCTCGGTCCCTCCCTCGTGCACGTGGTCTTCGCCCTGGTGGTGATCGGCTGGGTCGGCTACGCGCGGCTGGCGCGCGGCCAGGTGCTGTCGCTGCGCGAGCAGGAGTACGTGCTCGCCGCGCGCGCCTCGGGCGCTTCGACCCGGCGCGTGGTCCTGCGCCACCTGATGCCCAACGTGCTGCCGCTGATCCTGGTCCAGGCGAGCCTCGGGCTCGCCGGCGCGATGCTGGCCGAGGCGAGCCTCTCGTTCCTCGGCCTGGGGATCCAGCCCCCGACCCCGAGCTGGGGCGCGATGATCAACGCCGGCCGCAGCCACCTGCTCGACGCCCCCCACGTCACCCTCTTCCCCGGCTTGGCGATCGTCGCCGCCGTCCTCTCCCTGAACTTCCTCGGCGACTCCCTGGTCGACCGCCTCGACCCCCGCGCGGGCGCGGGGATGTGAGCGGCGGGATGGCGACGCTCCAGGAGCTGATCGACCTGCTGGAATCGGCGCTCGGCGACCCGTTCCATCGCGCCGAGATCGCCGCGAGGTTCCGCGCGATCGTCTGGGAGGGCTTGGATCCCTCGCTGCCGAAGGCCGCGCAGGAGGTGCTTCGCGAGCTGGCCTACGATCTCGACTTCTTCGAGCCGAAGCAGGACGCGCGCACGGCCGACTCCTCGCTCTACGGTCCCGAGCGGCTCGAGCGGGAGATCCGGGAGACGCTGGAGAAGCTGAGGCAGTTCGAGTCCCGCCCGCGCCCGTGGAGAAGCACGGATGACTGACCGGAGCGGCGCCCCGGGCTCCTGGCTGCCCGAGCGCCGGAGACGGGCGACCGGTAGACGCGGGCGGAATCTCGCATCCGGTAGCTGAGGCGGAGTCGGACATGCGCAGGACGATCTCTTCCAGCCTGACCTTCCTGTACAAGGTGATCTTCCCCGTGCTCTGGATCGGGGGCTTCGCGCTGGTGACGATCGCGATGTTCGCCGGCGTGCTCCGGGTCGATCCGGGGAAGGACTTCGCCGGCGACCCCAAGTGGATCCTGCTCCTCGCCGCGGTCGCGGGAGGGGTCTCCATCTACTGGTTCTGCCTGCGGCTGAAGCGGGTCGAGATCGACTCCGAATCGCTGTACATCTCGAACTTCCTCGGCGAGATCTCCGTGCCGCTGCGCGACGTCAGCGAGGTGAGGGAGAACCGTTGGGTCAACATCCGTCCGGTCACGATCACCTTCCATCACGACACGGAGTTCGGCCGGTCGATCGTCTTCATGCCGACGATGAAGCTCCTGCTCCCCTTCACGTCGCACCCCGTCGTCGCCGAGCTCCGCGCGGCCGTGGACCGGGCGCTCGGGTTGCCGGATGCCTCCGGCTAGACGATCCCGGGCGCGAATCGGCTAGGCTCGGGACAGCAAGATGATCTCGAGAAGCGAAGCCGAGCGCGGATATTGGCTGGCGCAGGAGCGCACGCTGGGCGCCCTGTTGCTGACCTTCGCCGGGATGCTGGCGATGCTCGCGGTGATCGCGGCGATCGTCGGCGCGATCGGCGGACGGGTCGTCGCGGGCCTCCTCTTCGGACTCCTCGGCGCCGGATTCGCCGCTGCCCTGGTCGTGCCGGGATCCTGGCTGTGGCGTCGGTCCAAGGACCCGGACGCGAAGCCGCTGGGCCCCCGTCTCAACCTCTGGGCGATCTATGTGCCCGTGACCTTGCTGACCGGTGTCCGGCTCCTCGAGGAGTACCACCGCCCGGGCTGGTGGCGATGGGTCGAGGGGGCGGCCTTCGCGATCCTCGTCGCGGCCTGCGTCCTCTACCACCGGGCCGTCGTCCGGCGAGAGAGCGAGCTCGCGCGGGTCGAAGAGCACTGACGAACTGCCGAATGGAGGACTCGATGGCTTCAGTGAAGCGACTGCTGACGATCCTGGCCGTGATGCTGTTCCTGGGTGCGGCGCCGTCGCCGGCGGGGCCGTACACGGACGAGCTGTCGAAGTGCCTGGTGGCCTCGACCACGGCCGCGGACCGCGTGGATCTCGTCAAGTGGATGTTCGCCGCCGCTTCCTCGCACCCGGCGGTACGGCCGATGTCCACGGTGACGCCGGAGCAGCTCGACGCCGCGAACCGGAAGATGGGCGAGATGATGATGCGGCTGCTCACCGATTCCTGCGTCCAGCAGACCCGCGACGCCCTGAAGTTCGAGGGCAATACGACGCTCCAGACCAGCTTCCAGGTCCTGGGCCAGGTCGCCGGCCGCGAGCTGTTCTCGAGTCCGGAAGTCACGGCGGCGCTCTCCGGTCTCGACCAGTACGTCGACAGCGAGAAGGTCAAGGCGCTGGCCCAGCCGTAGGAGGACGGCGATTGTCGAGCTCGGCGGCGGCTCCACTTCGGCATCGGCCTTCCTGGCCTTCTTCGCGATCATGAACCCGATCGCGAACAGCGCCCCTGTTCCTGGGGCTGACCGAGGACCTCGACCGGGCGATCTCCGGCGGGGGATTTCGCCCTGCGCGCGGCTTCTCCTCGCCTTCGCGGACGGATATCGTCGCCGCAGTCGCGGTCCTCGAGGCGCGAGATCCTCGCGGCCTTCGGAATCACTGCTCCGGCTCGGCATCGGGAGCGAGCTCGTCCACCAGGCTCGTCGGCTTCCTGCTCGTCGGGCGTCGAGCGTCCAGTTCGCGCCGGTCAACGCGGAGCAGGCCCGGCAGCTCGTCGCCCTCAGCGCGCTGGTCTCGATGCCGATCCTGGCCGGCCCCGTGCTCACGAGATCGCCACGGCGATGAGCCTGACCGCCGGCGCGACTGCTGTCCGGATTCGTCCTGACGATCGCTCGCGGCTTCGCCTACTGGTCCTGCGGCGCCATGACCGTGGGGTCGCCTGGCTCGTCTTCGGGGGACCGGCTGGTCAAGTTCCTGGGTCCAGGAACGCGATCAAGGTTCGTCAGCCGCCTGCTGGGCTACCTCCTGTTCGACGCGGGATCCGGGTACCTGGCGGCGGCCATCGATCCTGATCGCCGGAATCGACGGGCGCGATCGTCTCCTTCTCGCAGCGCGCCTCCCGAGCTCGTGAGGGAAATCCGCGATCGGTCGTCCCACTCCGGATCTGAGTGCCCGGCACGGGCGGAGCGACCTGGGGGAGGACCCTCCTGCCTGGGTACTGAGGTCGATGAGCCCTCGGCGCATGCGGTGCGCGGTTCTTCTCGGCTACTCGGAATGGCGGCGGCACCGTCGTGGGCGGCGCCCGCGCCGGCGCCGAAGCGGGTGGCGATCCTGACGCGGGAGGTGCCGGGGCCGCCGCCGCGGTGCGCGATGAGGTGATCGGGGATCCATCCAGCGTCGAGCAGCTTCAGCTTCTCGCCGGCGGCCGGACGATCGAGTCGGTGGACGGCTTCTCCCTTGAAGCACGAGCTCGACGGCGCGTGCGAGCGGTTGCCGGCGCTCTACGCCATCGCGCTGCGTGACGGCAAGCCGCTCGACCGGGACGTCTGGCGACCGTGCCAGCCGGTCGGCAGCTCGTCGGTGACCCTCGTCCTGCCGCCGCGCAAGATCCTCGCGGGCGCGATCGACGGTGCGGCTCGCAGTCTTCCCGGAGCCCGGGCGGAAGGTCACCCGGGTGCGCTTCTTCTGGCGCGACGTCGCCGCCGGAGAGCGCACCGGGCCGCCCTACGAGACGACGATCGACTTCGGCCAGGGCGCGAAGGGCGTCGTCCGCGCCACCGCCGAGCTCGACGACGGCACGTCGGTCGAGGACGCGCGCCTGGTGAACGCCCCCGGCTTCGCGGAGAGCCTCTCGGTCGCCGAGCGGAGCGTCGTCGTCGCGGCCACCGCCGGGGGCGGCGCGATGACCGACCTCGGGGCGGGCGACCTCGAGACCGTCGAGCGCGGGATCCCGCTGGCGGTGACCCGGGTCACCGCGGCCTCCGACCTGCCGCTCTCTCTGGCGCTGGTGATCGACGCCTCGGAGAGCCGGTCCTTCGAGTTCGCGGGTGAGCTCGACGACGCGCTGCAGCGCCTCCAGGGCGAGCTCGCGGGGGAGGACGTCGAGCTCCGCGTCGTCGTGTTCAAGGACCGAGCAGCGCTGCTCCTGGGGCCGACGCGGCGCTTCGCCGACGTGGCGCCGGCGCTCGCGCGTCGTTCGCCCCGGCGGCGGACCGGTCTCTACGACGCCCTGGTCTTCGCGGCGCTCCAGCTCCGGGCCGCGCCGGGGCGGCGGGCGCTCGTCGCGCTGACCGACGGCGACGACACCGCGAGCCACGGCGGATCTGCCCTTCGCGGTGAACAGCCTGCGTCGGCTGGGCACGCCGGTGTTCGTGATCGCCACCCGCACGGACTCGCGCAACGCCGGAGGCCAGTTCCGGCGCCGTGGCTATGGCGAGCGGATCGACAGGGTACTCACCGACCTGGGAGAGGGCACCGGAGGAGGGACGCTGCGCACGGGTCGGCCGGACGAGAGATCCTGGGCCGAGTCCTTCGAGACCATCCGCCGGCGTCTGGCCGAGCAGCTCCTGGTCTCCTACGACTCGCCCGGCGGCTGGCCGGAAGCGGTCCGCTACACCGGCAAGCGCAAGAGTGTCCGCGTCGTCCTCCTCCGCCCCGAGCGCCGCTGCGCGACCCCGCCCGCGGCCGGAGACTGATCCGGGACTCTTCTGTTCAAGGCGAAGACAAAGACAAAGACTTGCATTGATGGGAAAGACAGGGGACCGGCCGGCGGGAGCGTCTGCCGTCAGGCGCCGGCGGCCCGAAGCCCTCCATCCCCCTCACTGAAAGTCTTTCGTCTTTCCGGGGCGCCCTGTACGGCGCGCCGCCGGCCGCCAGGCGCCGACGCTCGCCCCACGCCCTTCCCCCTTCAGGGGAACGTCCTTGGGCGGGTGGGGAGGGCTACTCCAGGTGGTCCCAGCCGAGGTGGGGGAGGGGGTGGCGCTCGCCGGCGGCGTCGAGGAAGAGGAGCTTGCGCGAGCGGGTGATCGTGCCGACGCGGGTGGCGGCGAAGCGGGGCGGCGGGGTGACCTTCTCCGGCAGGGTGAAGAGCAGGACGTAGTCCTCGCCGCCGGCCAGGGCCAGAGCGATCGGGTCGAGGCCGAACGCCGCGGCGAGCTCCTCGTGGCGCGGCGCGACCGCGGTCTTCAAGAGCCGCAGGTCGAGCTCCGCGCCGACGCCGCTCGCGGTGCACACCCGCCCCAGATCCTTGGCCAGCCCGTCCGAGACGTCGATCACCGCCCCGGACCTCTTCCCGAGCGAAGCGAGCCAGGAGCCGAGAACCAGCTGAGGCTCGGGCACCAGGTGCCGCGCAACGGCGCGGCGGCCGGCCGGCCGGAGTCTTTCCCCTAGCTGAAAGTCTTTCTGTCTTGGAAGAACGACCTTCTGGTTGCGGAGCTTCGCTCCGCGCAGGACGAGCTCGCACCCTAGGGCGGACTCGCCCACCGGGCCGCCCAGCCAGAGGGCGTGCCCGGGGCGCGCGCGGTCGCGGCCGAGGCTGGCGCGGCCGGCGGGCTTGTCGCCGATCAGGGTCAGGCTGGCCAGCAGGATCTCCGAGTGGGCGACGTCGCCGCCCACCAGGGCGACGCCGTGGCGCTTCGCCTCGGCGAGCAGCCCCTCGACCAGCGGCCGCGGGTCGGTCTCGGGCGGGACGCCGAGCGCGAGCAGCGCCCAGCGCGGGCGGGCGCCCGAGGCGGCGAGGTCGGAGAGGTTGACCGCCAGCAGGCGGCGGCCGAGGGTCGGCAGGTCGAGGCCGGGGGCGAAGTGCGTACCCTCGATCTGCTGGTCCACCGTGACGATCAGGCGCCCGCGGGCGGCGAGCTCCGCCGTGTCGTCGCCGACCCGCACCGGGGCGGGCAGGCGGCGCCGGAGCCAGGCGACGAAGGCCTCTTCGCCGCTCACCGGGGGCGCTCGGCGCGCGGCGGGGTGCGGTTGCGGGAGCGCGGGACCGGGCGCTTGCGCGCCGCCGGCCGGGTGGACGCCGGCCGCTTCGACCGCGCGCCCGCCGGGCGGGCGGGGCGCGCGGCGGCGGCGTGCGCCGCCGGCAGCAGCGCGCGCTCGAGCGCCTCGTCCATGGTCTCGACCAGGACCAGGTCGAGATCCCGCTTGACCGCTTCCGGGATCTCCGTCAGGTCGCGGCGGTTCAGCCGCGGCAGGACCACCGTCTTCACCCCGGCGGCGCGGGCGGCGAGGATCTTCTCCTTCAGGCCGCCGATCGGCAGTACGTCGCCGCGCAGCGTGATCTCGCCGGTCATCGCCAGCTTGCGGTCGATGCGGCGACCGGTCAGTACCGAGAGGATCGCCGCGGCGACCGTGATCCCCGCCGACGGGCCGTCCTTGGGGATCGCCCCGGCCGGCAGGTGGACGTGGATGTCGTGATCGGAGAAGAACTCCACCGGGTAGCCGTTGCGCGCGCACCAGGCGCGGCAGTACGTGCGCGCCGCCTGCGCGGACTCCTTCATGACCTCGCCCAGCTGGCCGGTGAGCTGGAGCTGACCCTTGCCCGGAGTCGCCACCGCCTCGACGAACATCAGCTCGCCGCCGGTCGCGGTCCAGGCCAGCCCGGTCACGACCCCGACGCGGTCGCGCTCGAGCAGGTCCTCGGAGAGGAAGCGCGGCTGGCCCAGGAAGCCTTCGATCCCGCGCGGTCCGACGGTCACCTTGCGCTTGGTCCCGGTGGCGACCCGCACCGCCACCTTGCGGCAGACGGCGGCGATCTCGCGCTCGAGCGCGCGCAGCCCGGACTCGCGCGTCCACTCGTCGATCACCCGGCTCAGGGCGCGATCGGCGAAGACGAGCCGGTCGTCGGACAGGCCGTGCTCCTCGAGCTGCTTCGGGATCAGGTGCCGCCGGGCGATGGCCAGCTTCTCCTCCAGCGTGTAGCCGGAGAGCCGGATCACCTCCATGCGGTCGAGGAAGGCGGGCTGGATCGGGTCGAGGATGTTCGCCGTCGTGACCCAGAGCACCTTCGACAGGTCGTAGGCGACGCCCAGGTAGTGGTCGCGGAAGTTGGAGTTCTGCTCCGGGTCGAGGACCTCGAGCAGCGCCGAGGAGGGATCGCCGCGGAAGTCGGAGCCGACCTTGTCGATCTCGTCGAGGACGAAGACCGGGTTCGAGGTTCCCGCCTGGTGGATCCCCTGAAGGATCCGGCCGGGCAGCGCGCCGACGTAGGTGCGGCGGTGGCCGCGGATCTCGGCCTCGTCGTGCACGCCGCCCAGCGACAGCCCGACGAACTTGCGCCCCAGCGCGCGCGCGATCGAGCGGCCGAGCGAGGTCTTGCCCACTCCGGGGGGGCCGACGAAGCAGAGGATCGGCCCGCGCGCGTCGCCCTTGAGCTTGCGCACCGCGAGGTACTCCAGGATGCGCAGCTTGACCTTCTCGAGGTTGTAGTGGTCCTCGTCGAGCACCCGCCGGGCCTCGTCCAGGTCGATGTGGTCGTCGCTGCTGACCTTCCAGGGCAGACCCGTCAACCACTCGAGATAGGTGCGCTGGACCGAGCTCTCGGCCGAGTCCGGATGGCTGCGCTCGAGACGCTGGATCTGCCGGTCGAGCTCCTCCTTCGCCTCCTCGGAGAGTCCCTTCTCCTCGGCCAGCCGGCGATACCGGTCGATCTCCTCGGCCAGGTCGTCGCCCTCGCCGAGCTCCTGCTGGATCGCCCGCAGCTGCTGGCGCAGGAAGTACTCGCGCTGGCTGCGGTCGATCTCGCCGCGTGCCTGCGAGGAGATCTCCTGCTGCATGGTGAGCAGCTGGACCTCGCGGTGCATGTGGTCGCCGACCCGGCGCAGCCGCTCCACGGGGTCGAGGATCTCGAGGATCGCCTGCGCGTCGCCCACCGAGAGCTCGAGGTTCGAGGCGATGAGGTCGGCCAGGCGCCCGGGGTCCTCCAGGTTGGCGACCAGGACCAGGACCTCCGGCGAGACCGTCTTGCCCAGTCCGACGATCCGGTCCATGGCCTCCTTGGCCGATCGGATCAGGGCCTGCAGCTCGAGCGTGGGCTCGGGCGTCTCGGCCTCGGGGATGGTCTCGACGCGCGCCTGGAGAAAGGGCTCGCTCTCCGCGATGTGGCCGATCCGGATGCGCGCGATGCCCTGGGCCAGGATCCGGATCCGGCCGTCGGGCAGCTTCAGCATGCGCATGATCGCCGCCGCGGTCCCGACGTCGTGGAGATCGCCCGCGCCGGCCTCCTCGACGGCCGAGTCGCGCTGGGCGACGAGGGCGAGCAGCCGGTGGTCCGAGATCGCCGCGTCGACGGCCTGGATCGAAGACTCCCGTCCGACCGAGAGCGGCACGATGATGTAGGGATAGAGCACCGCGTCCTTGAGCGGGAGCACGGGGAGAAGGTCGGGGACGCGCGGGGTCTCGTCGTTCATCGTTCCTTGTGGGTCTTCTTCTCGCGGTCCTTGTCGAGCAGACCCTTGAGCTCCGACATGAACTCCTCGACGTCCTCGAAGCGCCGGTACACCGAGGCGAAGCGGACGTAGGCGACTTGGTCGATCTCGCGCAGCCGTTCCATCAGGAAGGCGCCGAGATCCCGGGTCGAGATCTCGCGGTCCTCCTGCTCGGCGAGCAGGCTCTCGGCGGCGTCGGCGATCTCCTCGAGCTGCAGCGGCGAAACGGGCCGCTTCTCGCACGCCTTCTCGAGGCCCCGGAGCAGCTTGGCGCGGTCGAAGTCCTGGCGCGTGCCGTCCACCTTGACGACCTTGTAGGCGACGTCCTCGACCTTCTCGTAGGTCGTGAACCGGCGCCCGCACGAGAGGCACTCGCGCCGCCGTCGGACGGTGCCCGAGTCACGGCTCTCGCGCGAATCGACGACCCGGTCCTCGACGGCTCCGCAGAACGGACAGCGCACGCCGCGACTCTAGCGCAGCGCGGGCGTCGCACCCACTTCGTGCAACGGCCTTCGAATCAGAGACATCGGTGGACGGGTGGAAGACCTCGACGGTGCAGCGCCCCGCCCGAAGCTCTTTTCGAGTGCGAGCGCGCGCCCGGCGCCCCCTCCCCCGCCGCCAGGCGGAAGGAAGGTCGGGTGGCGAGCTTCAGTCCTTCGAGTTGAGGGCGACGTTGAGGGCGACGTTGAGGTGGAGCAGGAGACGCTCGAGGCCGCTCGGATCGGAGATGTCGATCGGGATGTCGCGGATGGCGTCGACGATCTTGGCGTCGGCGTCCTCGACCCTCAGATCGAGCAGGAAGCGGCGGGCGCGGTGGAACTCGGCGCGATTCAGGGTGAACTCGACCGAGCGGTGAATCTCGCCGTTGCCGTTGGCCGTCGGCTGCGCCGCGCGCGGATGGGCGCCCGAGCCCGCGGCGCCGGCGCGGGCGTGCGGGCCGGAGCGCGGCGTGCGTGCGCCCGTGTCGCCCGTGCCGGGCGCCGAGAGCGCCTGCTTGCGGATCTTCTCGAGCTCGGCCAGCACGTCGAGCTTGCTCGACCGTCCGCCCTTGGCCGCCTTGACGGGCGGCGCGGGCGCCGGGCGCGCCGCGGGCGGCGGCGGGGTCGGCCTGGCCTTGAGGCTGGCGGCGGGCGCCGCCGGCACCGGCGCCGCCCGCACCGTGGCGGTGGGCCGGGCGCTTCCGCCCTCGCCGATCTTGGTCAGCCGCTTCTTGAGCGACAGCAGGGTGAGCTTCGAGATCCCCTTGAGGGTTTCGAAGACGCCCTGGCCGGTGACGGCGGACGCTTCGAAGTGCTGCAGGCCGCGCGGATTGATCGCCTGGTTGAGCTCGTCGATCGGGCTGACGTCGGGCAGGTCGCGCTTGTTGTACTGGAGCACGACCGGAATCGAGTCGATCGCGAGCCCCATCTCGGCGAGGTTCTCCTCGAGGTTCTTCCACGAGTCGGCGTTGGCCTGGAGCATCGGCTTCTGCGAGTCGGCGACGAAGACCACGCCGTCGACGCCCTTGAGCACGAGCTTGCGGGTCGTGTTGTAGAACACCTGTCCGGGGACGGTGTAGAGCTGGATGCGGGTCGAGAAGCCGCCGATCGTGCCGACGTCGATCGGCAGCAGGTCGAAGAACAGCGTCCGGTCGGTCTCGGTCTCCAGAGACACCATTTCGCCGCGGCTGTCGTTGGCGGTGTGGCCGTAGATGAACTGGAGGTTGGTGGTCTTTCCGCACAGACCGGGGCCGTAGTAAACGACCTTCGCGGTCATCTGCATCGTGCTGTAGTTGAAGAACACCATGGCCGCCGGCCTAGATGGGAGACCTGGAAGCTAGCACTCGATCTCTCGGACGGTCAAGGACTTCCGGCTTGGAGAGGCGCTGGGCGAGGGCCTTCTGGGCCGCCGTGGGGGGCGTGCGCTCGGCGCAGCGGGCGAGCGCTTCCCGGGCGAGCGCGACGACCACGGGCCGGAACTCGGGAGCGGTCGCTTCGAGGGCTGCGAGCTGCCGCTCGACCGTCTCGAGGTCTCCCCGCGCGGCCGGCCCGGTGATCGCGGCGGCCGGGTCGGGGCTCGCCAGCGCGGCCTCGAGCGCCCCGCGCGCGAGCTCGCCGTAGCCGGCCAGGGCCGCCTCCGGGACGCCGGCCGACCGCGCCAGGGAGCTCGCCGAGGCCAGCACCGTCGCGACCCCGCCCGCGGCCAGCGAGGCCGCGAGGTGGTAGAGGACCCGCACCGGCTCGGGCACGACCGCGGCCCGGCCCCCCAACGCTTCGGCCAGGCGTCGGCCGAGCGCGCGCGCTTCGGGGTCGCCGTCGAGCGCGAAGAAGGTCCCCCGGGCGCGCTCCGGGTCGGTCTCGACGGTCGGGAAGGCGCGCAGCGGGTGGAACGTCCCGACCGCCGAGCCGGCGGCGGCGATCGGCGCCAGGACCGAGGCCCCGAGCGCTCCGGAGACGTGCAGCGCCACGCCGTGAACGCGTCCGGCGAGGTGGCGGGCGACCTCCGGCAGCGCGCCGTCGGGGACGGCCAGCAGCGTCAGGTGAGCCGGCGCGGACTCGAAGTCGGAGGAGGTCGTCGCCGCGGCGCCCAGCCGGCGGGCGGCGTCGCGCGCGGGAGCCGATCCCAGGCGGCCGGCGACCGCGACGCAGTCGGCGCCGAGCGCGACGAACCAGCCGGCCAGGCTCTCGCCCACGCGCCCGGGACCGACGAGCGCGAATCGCAGGCTGGCGAGGGGCCGGTCGGAGCGAGTCACTAGGGTAAGATAAGGCCGCTCTCGAGCGCGGCGCAACGCCCTTCTTCGCGGCCCGGCGAAGCGCCGGCCCGGAGCGTGGGCGGAGGAGGGATGGGTACGCCGATGAGTCCGGTGCGGCCGAAGGTGGAGTTGTCGCCCAGGGATCGCGAGATCCTCAAGGACGTCGTGCACCAATTCATCCTCTCGGGTGAGCCGGTCAGCTCGCGGGCCGTGGCCCGGGCTTCCCATCACGGTCTTTCGGCGGCCACGATCCGCAACGTCATGGCCGACCTCGCCGAGATGGGATTGCTCGACCAGCCCCACACCTCGGCCGGCCGGGTTCCGACCGGCAGCGGCTTCCACCTCTACATCGAATCGCTGATGGAGACCCGGGACCTTCCCGACGAGGAGCGGCGACAGATCGAGGGCGAGCTCGCCGGCTCGAGCTCGGACACCGAGCGACTGATCGGGACGACCACGCAGCTGCTCTCGAGCCTGTCGGGCCAGATCGGTATCGTGGTCACGCCCGCCTTCGGAGACACGGTGCTCCAGGCGGTCGACTTCGTGCCGCTCTCGGGCCGGCGCGTGCTCTGCGTCGTGGTCTCCAAGGCGGGCTTCGTCGAGAACAAGCTGGTCGAGACCGAGGAGGAGCTGGGCCGCGAAGAGCTGGTTCGGATCTCGAACTACCTGACCGAGAGCTTCCGCGGACAGACCCTGCGCACGATCCGCGAGCGCTTGCTCGCGCTCATGCGCGAGGAGCGCGCCGAGGTCGATCTGCTGCTGGCGCGAGCCATCCAACTGGCCGGGCAGGGTCTGGCCGGAGGCGAGGAGCCGGGCCTCAAGATCGAGGGCACCACGTCGTTGATCGGACAGCCGGGCATCGGGGACGTCGAGCGCGTGCGCCGGCTCCTCGACGCCTTCGCCGACCGTCAGAGCCTGGTGGCGCTGCTCAGCCAGTGCCTGGACGGCAACGGCGTGCGCGTGCTGATCGGAGAGGACAGCGACGTCACGTCGGACCTCGGGCTGACGCTGGTGGCACGCGCCTACGGCTCGGAAGGCAAGACGCGCGGTACGCTGGGGATTCTCGGACCGGCGCGGATGCCCTACGAGAGGATCATTCCGCTGGTCGACTACTTGGGCGAGTCGCTCGGCCGAGCGCTCGAGGAGAGCGCGAACCGGTGAGCCACGGGGGGGGGATGCGAGACGATCGCGACGTTCGGCACGACGAGCCGGACACCGAGACCGGAACCGCGCTCGACAACGAGGGCGAGATCGAGATCCTGGGGATCGAGGCCGTCGACGAGGAGTCGGAGTCCGAGCGGGAGGAGCGGGTCCCCGAGACCGGCGAGTCGCCGCGAACGCCGGCCGGGGCGCCGGGCGTGGAGGCCGGCGAGGCGTCCGATCCGGAGATGACGCAGCTCAAGGACCGCCACATCCGCCTGCTCGCCGACTTCGACAACTACCGCAAGCGGGCGGAGCGCGAGCAGAAGTCGCAGGCGCGGTTCTCGATGGTCGAGCCGCTGCGCGAGCTGCTCCCGGTGGTGGACAACCTGGAGCGCGCCCTGGCCGCGCCCGGCTCGGCCGATGACCTGCGGCACGGCGTCGAGATGATCGTGCGCCAGTTCCTCGAGGTGCTGCGCAAGATCGGGGTCGAGCCGGTGCCCGCGGTCGGCCACCGCTTCGACCCACGCTTCCACGAGGCGGTGATGCGGGTCGATGACGACGATGTCGAGGCGCCGACGGTCGTCGAGGAGTTCCAGCGCGGCTACGTCCTCCACGACCGCCTGCTGCGTCCGGCGATGGTGAAGGTCGCCGTGCCGCCCGACGAGGGCGCCGGCGGTGGGCAGGTTCGCGTGGAGGACGAAGTGCCGCAGGGCGGGGCGGAGGAGGCATGAGCAAGATCATCGGTATCGACCTCGGCACCACCAACAGCTGCGTCGCGGTGGTGGAGGCCTTCTCGCCGCGCGTCCTCGCCAATCGCGACGGCTCGCGTACGACGCCCTCGATCGTCGCCTTCACCCCGGACGGCGACCGGCTGGTGGGCCAGATCGCCAAGCGGCAGGCGATCACCAACCCGCAGCAGACGGTTTTCGCCGTCAAGCGGCTGATCGGGCGCAAGTTCGACGACCCGAACGTCCAGCGGGCGCAGGATCTGCTGCCCTACGCCATCGTCGAGGCGCCCAACGGCGACGTCAAGGTCCAGATCCGCGACCGCCAGCACTCACCCGAGGAGATCTCGGCCTACATCCTGCGCGAGCTCAAGAGCTTCTCCGAAGAGGTGCTCGGCGAGCCGGTGCGCGAGGCGATCATCACGGTCCCCGCCTACTTCGACGACTCGCAGCGGCAGGCCACGAAGGACGCCGGACGCATCGCCGGTCTGGAGGTGCTCCGCATCCTCAACGAGCCCACCGCGGCGGCCCTGGCGTACGGGCTGGACCGCGTCTCCGGACGCAAGCGGATCGCCGTCTACGACCTCGGCGGCGGCACCTTCGACATTTCGATCCTGGAGCTCTCCGAGGGCATCTTCGAGGTCAAGTCCACCTCCGGCGACACGTACCTGGGCGGCGAGGACTTCGACCAGAGGATCATCGACTGGCTGATCTCGGAGTTCCGTAACGAGACCACGATCGACCTGCGCAGCGACCGCATGGCCCTGCAGCGGCTCAAGGAGGCCGCGGAGCGGGCCAAGTGCGAGCTGTCGTCGGCGACCGAGGCGACGGTCAACCTGCCCTTCATCTCGGCCGACGAGAGCGGGCCGCGACACCTGTCGAGGGTGCTCGAGCGCAGCCAGTTCGAGTCGCTCGTCGGCGATCTCGTCGCCCGCACCGAGGGCCCGTGCACGGACGCTCTCGAGCAGGCCGGCATGAAGCCCGAGGAGGTCGACGAGGTGCTGCTGGTGGGCGGCCAGACCCGCACGCCACTGGTGCAGCAGACGGTGGAGCGGATCTTCGAGGGCCCGCCCAACCGGGACATCAACCCGGACGAGGTGGTGGCGATCGGCGCCGCGATCCAGGGCGGCATCATCCGCGGCGACATCAAGGACCTCGTCCTGCTCGACGTCACGCCCCTGTCGCTGGGCATCGAGACCCACGGCGGCCTGTTCGTCAAGCTGATCGAGCGCAACGCCACGATCCCGACCAAGAACACGCAGATCTTCACCACGGTCGTCGACAACCAGGACACGGTCGAGGTCCACGTGCTCCAGGGCGAGCGCGAGATCGCGGCGGAGAACCGGTCGCTCGGCCGCTTCGAGCTGGTCGGGATCCCTCCGGCGCCGCGCGGCGTGCCCCAGATCGAGGTCACGTTCGCGATCGACTCGAACGGGATCGTCAGCGTCTCGGCGCGCGACATCGCCACCAACCAGTCGCAATCGATCCAGATCAACCCGGCGGGCGGTCTCTCCAAGGAGGAGATCGAGCGCCTGGTGCAGGAGGCGGACCAGTTCGCGCAGCAGGACGCGGCGAAGCGCGAGCTGCGGCGCCTGAAGAACCGGATCGAGGGCCTCGTCTACTCGAACGAGAAGGTCTTCGCGCAGTTCCGCGACGCCCTGACCGAGAAGGACCGCCGCAAGCTCTCCGAGGCCCTCCTGCGCTCGCGGATGTCTCTTTCCTCCGACTCGCGCGCGGATCTCGAGGCGGCGCTCTTCGACCTCAACTCCATCTCCCGAATGCTCTCCGAGATGATGCTCTCCGAGGTCGGGGACCGGGGCGACCGGACCGCCGAGGAAGACGGCGACAGCGCCTCCTGACCGCTCGATGCCGGCTTCGACCCGCGACTACTACGAAGTGCTGGGCATTGCCCGGGAAGCGACCGCCGACCAGATCAAGTCGGCCTACCGCAGGCTCGCCCTGCGCTACCACCCGGACAAGAACCCGGGCGACCGGGAGGCCGAGGAGCGCTTCAAGGAGGCCGCCGAGGCCTACGCCGTGCTCTCGGACGCCGACCGGCGGCTCCGCTACGACCGCTTCGGCCGCGACGCGGCGGCGGGCGGCTTCGGCGCCGAGGGCTTCGACCCCAGCGTCTTCGGCGATTTCTCGGACATCCTGGGCGACCTGTTCGGCTTCGGCGGGGGCTTCGGCGGCCGCGGCCGCCGCTCCGGCCCCGAGCCCGGCGCCGACCTGCGTTACGACCTGACGATCACGTTCGAGGAGGCGGTCTTCGGCGTCACGCGCGAGCTCGAGATCCCGCGCCTCGAGACCTGCGAGACGTGCGGCGGCAGCGGCGCCGCCGAGGGCACGCAGCCCACGACCTGCCGCACCTGCGGCGGGCGTGGCCAGATCCGCTTCTCCCAGGGCTTCTTCACCGTCGCCCGCACCTGCCCGAGCTGCAGCGGCGAGGGGCGGACGATCGCGGACCCCTGCCCGGACTGCCGCGGCGAGGGACGGGTCGAGCGCCGGCGCAAGCTCGAGGTCCGGATTCCCGCCGGGGTGGATTCCGGCGCCCGCCTGCGCTTGACCGGCGAAGGCGAGCACGGGCGGCGCGGCGGCCGCACCGGCGACCTCTACGTGGTGCTCGGCGTCGAGCCGCACGAGCGCTACCACCGCGAGGGTCCGCACGTCCTGACGGTGGAGGAGATCGGTTACTCGCAGGCGGCGCTGGGCACCGAGATCGAGGTCGAGACGGTGCACGGAACGGAGAAGCTGACGATCCCCGCCGGCACCCGGATCGGCCAGCAGTTCAAGCTCAAGGGCAAGGGGATCCCGCGCCTCGGCGGCAGCGGCAAGGGCGACCACGTGGTGGAGGTCGCGCTGCGCGTACCGCGCCCCTCGGAGCTGACCGACGAGCAGCGCGAGCTCTTGACCCGCCTCGGCGAGCTCGAAGGCCGCCCGGCGAAGCCCAACGAGCGCGGCATCGTCGGCCGCGTCAAAGACCTCTTCCACTAGAAGAAGCAGCGCCGAAAAAGGGGGACAGGCACCATTTTCCAAGCCGCGGTCGCGGGTGGACACGCGCGCTCGGTGGAAATTGGTGCCTGTCCCCCTTTTTCCTCCATCTGTGGAAGTCTTTGATCGGGGAGCCGGGATGGAACGCTTCTGGCGGGTGCGGATCGAGGCGCCGGAGGAGCTCGAGGACGAGTTGCTCGGGAGGCTCTTCGCCGCCGGCGCGGAGGGGAGCTGGACGGAGTCCACGTCGGGCGGCCGGCTGAGCGTCTCCGGCTTCTTCCCGGGACCCGCAGCCGACCTCGCCGGGCGCGTTCGCGCCCTCGCTTTCGATCCCGCGATCACCGTCTCGAGTCCGGAAGCGATCGGCGGGGACGACTGGATGGCGACCTGGCGGGTCCAGGCCGGCCCGATCGCGGTCGGCGAGCGCTTCCTGGTCGATCCGCGCGAGCCGGAGGAAGCGGTCACGCCGTTCGAGGCGGAAGGCCGTTGGCTGATCCGGCTGCCGGCGCGCACGGCCTTCGGCACCGGCAGCCACGAATCCACCCGCCTGGCTCTGGAGCTACTCGAGGCCGAAGACCTGTCCGGACGCTCGGTGCTCGACGTCGGCACCGGCACGGGCATCCTCGCCTTCGCCGCGCTCCGCCTGGGCGCGAGCCGCGTCGTCGCCTTCGACGTCGATCCGGCCGCCGCCCTGCTTCTGCCCCAGACGATGTCGCTCAACGGCCGACGGTTCCCGGCTTTCGCCGGCAGCGTCCGCGCCCTCCGCGCCGCGGAACGGGGCGCAACAGGTCCTTCCCATCATCGGAAGCCTCTGGCGGACGGCGGCGAGGCGGCCGGTTGCACCGATCCCGGGGGGATCGGCGCGGGAAGGGGAGAGGCCCCGGCGGGTGCCGGCTTCGATCTCGCGCTGGTCAATGTCGTGCCGGAGGAGATCGCGGGCGATCTGGCCCACCTCGCGCGGCTGTTGCGCCCCGGCGGACGCGCGCTGTTCTCCGGGATCCTGGACTCGGCGGCGGAAGGCGCCGCGGCAGGGGTTGCGGAGCACGGCTTCCGGGTGGTGGGGCGGCGAGCGGCGGGGGAGTGGGTGGCGTTCGCTGCGGAGGTGACGGGATGACCACGATCGTCGTCACGCCGATCGAGTTCGACGGCACCGAGGTGGAGGTCCACGGCGACGCCTACCAGCACCTGTTCCGCGCCAAGCGGCTGCGCGCCGGCGAGTCGGTACGGGTGGTGGATGGCGAGGGGCGGGCGCGGCGCGGCGTGATCGCGCGGGTGGACCGGGCGCGCGGGCGTGGTGGCGCTGGCCGGCGGCGAGCCGTCGCTCGAGCCGCGGCTGCGCGTCGAGCTGCTGGTCGCGCCGCCGCGCCCGGAGCGCGCCGCCTGGCTGGTCGAGAAGGCGACCGAGGTGGGCGTCGCCGCGATCCACCTGGTCGCGACCGACCGCTCGGTCCGCGACGGCGCTTTCGGTCACGCCCAGCTCTCGCGCCTGCACCGCATCGCGGTCGGCGCGGTGGAGCAGTGCGGTAGAGCGGTCGTGCCGGACGTCACCGGCATCCTCTCGCTGCCCGAGAAGCTCGCCCTGCTCGGCCGCGAGCACCGCCCCGGCGTCGTCCTCGACGCCGAGGGCGCACCCGGAATCCACGCCCTGCCCGTACGACCGGAGACGACGCCGCCCCCCACGCTGACCCTGATCGTCGGCCCCGAGGGCGGCTGGACCGACGAGGAGCTCGCCCGCTTCGACCGCCGCGACCTTCCGCGCTGGTCCCTCGGCCCCCGCGCCCTGCGCGTCGAAACCGCCGCCATCCTCGCCGCCGGCATCGTCCTCGCCGCCGACGCCGTGCCGCTGAGCGGGACGAGGCGTCAGCCGCCGCCGGTCGCCGACCAGGCGGAGGTGTCGCCGGACTCGAAGCCGTCGGCGAAGATCGACTCGTCCAGCGAGTCGCCGCGCAGGAAGACGTCCAGGGTGTCGTTCCAGTCGTTCGGTGCGACGTACCAGGAGTCGGATTCGAAAGCAGTCAACCGGCAGTCGGCGCTGATCGTCGCTCGGATCTCGTATTGCGGGTACACGTTGCCGCCGTCGGCCGAGGCCTGCGACACGCGCTGGAGCCCGCCGGTGCTGCGGTCGAAGACGTAGGTGTCTAGGCGACCGTATTCCCCGTTGGGGAGAAGGTCGTAGGAATCCGAGACGAAGGCGAGGCGCGACCCGTCCGAGCAGATCGACGGATAGGAGGCGACGCCGTAGCCCGCCGCCTGGGTCGGGTCGCCGTCGGCGTGGGATGCCAGCACGGTCGCATCGAGCTGGCGGTTCCAGACGTAGGCCTGGTAGGTGTACTGAGCGCCACCGTGGAACCCGTCGACGAGGTTCGTCGAGTCACTGGCCCAGGCCACAGCTCCGCCGTCTGCGCTGATCGCGGGTCCCGAGTTCAAGCCGTCCGAGATCGCGGAGGGATCGAGGGCCGCGTGGCTGACCAGCCGGGTCGAGTCGGTGGTCCGATCCCAGAGGAAGAGCTGCGCTCCGTTGGGAGCCGGAAGCGGCGGCTCGACGAGGTCCCGCGCCCCGCTCACGAACGCCACGTACCGGCCGTCCCGGCTGATCGCGGCGCCGCCCACGCCGCCGCTCCCGGACTGCGTAGGGAGTCCCGCGGCATGGGAGACCAGACGTACCGTGCCGCCCGCCCCGTCGTACAGGTAGATCTGCACGTTCGAGCCCGTGTAGCCGGCGACGAGATCTGTCGCGTAGCTGTAGAAAAGGGTCCAACGGCCGTCGGCGCTGACACCCATCTCGACGCTCACGTCGTTCGCCGCCGTGGTCGGAGCGCCGGCCGCGTGCGAGACGAGTCGGTTGTCGCCGGTGGTCCGATCGAACAGGAAGATCTGGGTCCCGGTTCCGGAGTAGCCGGCGACGAGGTCGTCCGCCGCGCTGTGGTACAGCGAGACGAGGCCGCCGCGGCTCAGCTCCGCCAGCGACGAGTCCGCGTCGGCGCCGACGTCCGGAGAGTCGAAGCGGTGCGAAACGAGCTGGGTGAGGTCCTGAGGACGATCCAACAGGAAGGTCTGCACGTTCTCGTTTCCGACTGCAGGTGTCCTCCCCTCGAACAGGATCGTTGCGCCGTCGCCCGAGATGCTCCCCGCGGGGTTCGTACCGGCCCCGGGCTCTCTCTCCGTCGCGCCGGGCGGCAGGATCTCCTTGACCCGATTAGTCTCTGCGTCGTAGACGAACGGGTGGGACGCGTAGTCGAAGGTGTCGCCCGGCACGAGGTTCGGAGCGAAGGAGGCGAACAGCACGACCTTTCCGTCGTCGCTCAGCGGGTCGCGGGAGGCCATCAGCCGGCTAGCGCCACCGGCGGTGCTGGAGATCGGAGCCAGTGGGTTGTGTCGCGAGGCGACCTCGAGACCCGAGCCGTCGGTCGCCGCCGCGAACACGTCCAGGTCGCGGTTCCAATCCCCGGCGACGAGGTCGTCCGCCTTGCTCGTGAAGACGACGAGCGAGCCGTC
The DNA here is from genome assembly GCA_963781755.1 of uncultured Acidobacteriota bacterium. GTDB lineage: Bacteria > Acidobacteriota > Thermoanaerobaculia > Multivoradales > JAGPDF01 > JACTMI01. Next base: position 17,463 of record CAWAGZ010000005.1, on the reverse strand, counting down.
CGCGACGAGGGTCAGGCCTTCCCCCGAATTGTCGTCCGAGCCCGTGGCTGTCGTTCCCACAGCGGGCGTCAGCAATCGGATCTGTCCGTCCGCCCGGGACCACGAGTAGAGCTGGGACCAGTAGCCGCCAGCGTATCCGGGGACCAGATCGGTTGCCGTGCTCGTGAACACAGCCGTCGAACCGTCCTCCGAGATCTGGGGGGCGTACATGCTGCCCAGGCTGGGCAGGCCCGGGTCCGCATAACCGTGGCTGACGAGCTGGCGGTCCCCCGTGTCGCGATCGAAGAGCACGACCTGGTACGTAGAGTCCTGCGGGAGCGGCTGGTCGAGGAGGTCCTTGGCGGCGGTGCTGAACACGAGGAACCGTCCGTCTGCGCTCAGCTGCGGCGTGCCCGAGTCACCATCGCCGCCCGAGGCAGGCACCGTCCGCGACGAGGTCACGAGCGCGAGGGAGTCGTTCCCGGTGTCGTAGCCGTAGATCTGCGTCGCTCCTCGGGAGTCCTCGCTCACCAAATCCGTTGCCCAAGATGTGAACGCGAGGCGAGTGCCGTCGGCGGAGATCGCCGGGTCCCGACTGTAGGCGTCGCCACCCTGCGCGGGGTGTCCGGCGGCGCGGGAGACGAGGCGGACCTCTCCCGTGGTTCGCCCGAAGAGATAGACCTGCTCTCCGTCTCCGGAATATCCGGGGACGAGGTCGGTGGCATCCGTGACGAACGCGACCCACGCCGCGTCGGGGCTGACCGCGGAATAGAAGACGCTCGAATTGCATCCCTGGACGGTCGAGCCCGCCGCGGGGCTCGCGAGAGTCAGGAAGTTCGTCTCTGCATCGTAGACGTAGACCTGAGTACCTGTCGCGACCGCTCCAGGGAACAGGTCGCCGGAGGTGCTGAGGAAGACGAGGAACCTCCCGTCCGTCGACAGCGCGACCGGGGTTCCCCCCCGTTCCGAGCCGGTCGTCGCGCTGGCGAAGTCGTGGCTGACGAGGCGCATGGACCCGGTGGATCGGTCGTAGAGATAGACCTGGTTCTCGCTTCCCGAGTAGCCGGGGATCAGGTCCGGAGCGTTGCTCGAGAAGGCCACCTTGGAGCCGTCTCCGGAAACGAGCGCCCAACCCGCCAGCGGTCCCAGAGCCCCCCGCGACGGATCGGTCACCGAACGGGAGATAAGCGCGATGTCGTGGGTCTGGCGATCGAGGAGGAAGACCTCGTATCCCGGAAGGTAGGCGTTCGGGACGAGATCCGGGGCCCAGCCGGAGAAGGCGACATACCGCCCGTCCGCGCTGATGGAGCTCCGGTAGCCGCTGAGGACCGAGCGCCGCGCACCGGTGTCGTGAGGCAACGAGGGATCGCTCCGCGAGACCACGCGGACCGCCGCGACCGACGGCGCAGGAAGAACGAACCAAGACAGTGCGAGACCAGCCAGTCCCGCCGCGAAGGCCTGGTATTTCATGCCTACGATTGTACGCGTCTCGTCGTCGCGAGAGTGTCCACTGACAGAGGATGACAGTGACGAGCGTCGGACGTCTTCTGCCCGCGCGACTTGCGCCCCCCCGTTCGCGCCGGGCGGTAGCATGGTCGGAGCTTCCGAGGAGACGAGGCGTGGCGCTCGCTGCTGGGTTTCTGAAGATCTGCCGGCCGGACCTGTTGCTTCCCGGTCTTGCCCTCTTCGTCTCGCGCTTGGCCACTCCGGTATCCGGCGACGGCGACGTGATGGCCGGCATCTTCCACGGGATCGCGCGGTTGGAGAGCGGCGACGTCCGCGCCTCGGCTTCGGAGATTCTCGGGAGGATCCGCAAGTGAGTCTGGAGGCGCTCGCGGTCGCCGCCGTCGTCAGCGTGTTCCTCGTGGCGGTCACCGCCATCATCGTGACCAACCTGGTGATCTTCGCGATGATCGGCGAGATCAACCGGAAGCTGCCGGAGGACCAGCTCATTCCGTACTTCGGGTTCCATCCGGGCAGGACGTTCCGCATCTACGGCGAGTACCGGCGCCTCTATCCGAAGGGGAATCTCCACCGGTGGGCGATCTTCCTCTTCGCCTGTGGCGCGTTCTCGCTGCTCCTCGTCGCGCTGATGGCCATCGCGGTCAACTGGCGGGGCTAGATTGCGGAATCACCCGCTCTCCTGAGCCATGGCGATCTCGTGATGTGGCGCGTCGCTCAGGTCTGGTGCGCCCTGATCTGCCTCCAGGCGGCGGTCAACGGGGTCGTGATGCTGGCGTCGCCACCCACCTGGTACCGGCTACCGGGCTGGTTGAGGGTCGACGTCAAACTGATCGAGCACGGAGAGGATGGCCGCTGGAGAGATCGTCAACCATTACTACCTGAAGCGATAGGCGGCCGCCGAGCCGGTTCTTCGACGATCCGCCGGCCGGATTCCCAGGCGCTGGCTCCGTCAGTACGGGTACGCCGGGTAGACGTGGCCGACGAGGAGGCCGTTGGGGTTGGGGTCGGTGTTGCGGAAGGTGACCGGGTCGGTGCCGCAGTCGGCGGGTTCCGAGCAGGTGTTGACGTGGAAGTGGAGGTGGGGCGTGCCGCCGGTGTTGCCCGTGTTGCCGCTGGTGCCGACCAGGTCGCCGGCGTGGACGCTCTGGCCGGGGACGACGCGGACCGTCGAGAGGTGCGAGTAGGCCGAGATCAGGCCGTCCGGGTGCTGGATCTTGACGAAGTTCTCGTGCCCGGGCGTGAGGTCGCCGTCGCGGTAGCCGGTGCGGGTCTCCGAGACCACGCCGTCGCGCGCCGCGGCGACCGGTGTCCCGATCGCCATGCCGAAGTCGTAGGAGTAGGCATAGTCGCCGCTGTGGCCGAAGCCCGAGCAGTTGCCCTGGATCACCTCGTAGGAGGTGCCCACCGGGTAGGGGAGGACGAACGGCGAGGTGCTCCAGTCGGGGTAGCCGCCGCAGGTCGCTCCTCCGCCGGGCGAGGTCGGGCTCTTCGAGTGGCAGCCCGAGAGCAGGAGCAAGAGCGCGATCGCGAGCGGGGCGAGCAGAGCGCGGGCGTGTTCCAGCGGTCTCGCCGCGAGGATCGGGCGCATCGGTCGTTGGAGTCTCGTCGCGCCCGGATCCTTCGCTCGAGACACGGGCGGCGCCCAATGCGCGTCAGCAGTCGCTGGTGCTGACGCAGGTGCAGACGTTGCCGACGCTGCCCGACCCGCCGGGCAGCCCGCCCTGCCCCGGCGAGCTCCCACCCGATCCGGGAGCTCCGGGTGCGCCGCCGGAGAAGCCGTTGCCGGACTGATCGACCGCCGTGCCCAGGTCCAGGATGCCGCAGGCGCGACCGCCCGTGCCGCCGCCGCCCCCACCCGAGTGGCCGCCGCGTCCACCGGCGCCGCCGGTGGCGCCGTCGACCGTGTCCGACGTGTGCGCCCCTCCCGGACCGCCGGCGCCCCCGGGTTGACCCGCGGCGCCGGTCCCGCCCGAGCCGCCGTTGCCGGCGCTGCTGCTCTGGAACAGCGAGTCGTGGACCGACAGGCTTCCGGCGAGCGCGACGATGCCGAAGCTCCCGCCGCCGCCCCGGCCCCCCGATCCCGCCGCCGGAGCGGGGCAGCCCCCGGCGCCTCCGCCGCCTCCGCCGGGGCCGGCATCGTCCGTCCCGTTGTCGCAACCGCCTGCGCCTCCGCCGCCGCTGCCTCCGCCGCCGGCCAGGCCGACACCTCCGGCTCCGCCCGCCATGCCGTGCCACTCGCCCGCCACGAGGGTGCCTCCCAAGCCTCCTCCCGAGCCACCATTGCCGTCCGTGCTCCCGCCGGGGATGCCTGTGCCCGGAGGAACAGTGATGCAGGTCGCGCCGCCCGAGCCGCCGAGGTGCCCCCCCGCGATCGCCCCGGCGAGTCCCGGGGTGGCTGAGCAGTCGCAGCAGGTTCCCAGCGGGCAGGCGCAGTCTGTGTCCTTGCTTCCTCCCGCGCCGCCGGCGCCTCCAGTGGCGGAGCAGGACGGGTTCGTGCCCGCGATTCCTCCGACGTGCCGTGCGGTGCTGCACGTCACCGGATCCTCGTCGCCGTCCTGCCCGGTGCCGCCCTGCTGCGCCGCCGTCGCGCTCGCGGCGGTGCCGTTCGAGCCGGCGGCTCCGTCCTCTCCCGCGCCTGCGGCGAAGGTGACTCGCGAGAAGGTCAGGGTGGACTGGGAGGCGTGGACCGCCTGGCTGCTGTAGGCGAGTGAGGAGGGACCCCCGCCGGTGGCGTCGGGGCCCTGGATCACCAGGTCGGCGAACGAGGCGGTCACGGTGTCGGCGCGCACGGCGAGGAAACTGTCCGCACTCGCGTCGTAGGCGCCCACGATCGCCGCCGTGTGTCCCGGGACGGTGCGCTCCGCGCGCTGCCACTGGGAGTCGTAGCCGCCGAAGAAAGCAAGGCCGTCGGGCAGATCGAGGATCTCCGGATAGGTGCCAGCCGCGATGTAGACCTGATCGAGCTGGGGATCGGCGGCGGCCACGGCCGCGGCGTGAGCGACGGTGGCGCACGGCGCGCCGATCGTGCAGGTCTGCTGATCGACGCCGGTCGGAGCGACGAAGGCCGCTCGCGTCACGTCGCCGTCGATGCCGTCGCAGTTCTGGTCGGTGAAGGTGGCGTCGGGATCGTCGGTCACGCCGGGGTGGATCGACAGGTTGGCGTCGTCGCAGTCGGTTCCGGCGGTCACTCCGCCGGGCGGCGTGGAGCTGCCGTAGTCGTCCTCGTCGGCGTCGGCCATGCAGGCGGTCGGCGAATCGGCGGGGGCCGCGCCGGGGAAGGTGGCAGCCGAAGCGTCGTCGCAGTCGGTCCCGGCGGTGACGCCTCCCGGGGGCGAGGAACTGCCGAAATCGTCACCGTCGGCGTCGGCCATGCACGCGGTCGGCGAGTCGAGCGGTGCCGCCCCGGGGAAGGTGCTGGACGAGGTGTCGTCGCAGTCGTCGGAGTTGGCGACGTAGCCCGCCGGCTGCATGCAGGCGGTCAGCGTCGAGTCGGGGTCGCCGAAGCCGTCCTGGTCGGCGTCCTGGTACCAGGGCGTTCCCGCGGGGGGAACCGAGGAGGACCACCCGCAGACGTCTCCGCTCTCGAAGGAGTCGGCGAAGATCGGCAGCCCGCTCCCTTCCTCGACGGCCGCGACTCGGGCGGGCGCGGCTGCGAGAGCCGAGGCGAGCAGGCAGAGGAAGGCCGTTTCGAAACGACGGGCTTTCCAACGGGCAAGGCACATGGCGACCTCCGACGAAGATCACGCGCGCTCACCCGTGGGGAGTCGCGTCCGCGCGCGGCAGAGGCTCCTCCGGGTTGATCGGTGTGTGCGGGGAATTCTAGCAGTGCCGGAGGCGGCCCCAAGTGCCTGTGTCCTCTCGCGTTGACAGCCCCAGGGGGTGGGATTAGCATGGCCCGCGTCCCGGTATCTCTCGGACGGAGGAGGTCGGCTTGGCGGAGAAGAGTCCATTCGAAGGGCTGAAGTGGGTCTGGGTCAACGGGCGGCTGGTCGAGTTCGAGAAGGCCACCGTCCACGTCCTGGCCCACGCCCTGCACTACGGCTCCGGCCTGTTCGAGGGGATCCGGTGCTACCGGACCCCCAAGGGTCCCGCGGTCTTCCGTCTGCCGGAGCACCTCAAGCGGCTCGAGAACTCGTGCAAGGTGTACCGGATGGAGATCCCGTTCACCCCCGACGAGCTCACCCGCGCCGTCTTCGACGCCATCCGCTCCAACGAGCTCGAGGAGTGCTACATCCGGCCGATCGTCTTCCGCGGCTTCGGCACCGCCGGGATCAACCCGCTGAAGAGCCCGGTCGAGACCGTCATCGCGGTCTGGCCGTGGGGGCGCTACCTGGGCGACGACGCCATCGAGGAGGGGGTCGAGGCGTGTGTGTCGACCTGGCGGCGCGCCGGCCTGGGCGGTTCGCCCGCGCTGGCCAAGGCGACCGGCAACTACCTCAACTCGCAGCTGATCAAGATGGAGGCGGTGACCAACGGCTACGCCGAGGGGATCGCGCTCGACAGCCAGGGCTACGTCTCCGAGGGTTCGGGAGAGAACATCTTCATCGTCCAGGAGGACGCGCTCTACACGCCGCCGGTGTCGTCGTCGATCCTGCCCGGAATCACCCGGAACAGCATCATGACGCTGGCCGAGGAGATGGGCATCGAGGTCCGGCGGGTGGCGATTCCGCGCGGCATGCTCTACACCTGCGACGAAGCCTTCTTCACCGGCACGGCGGTCGAGATCACCCCCATTCGGTCGATCGACCGGGTGGCGGTCGGCGAAGGGCGTCCCGGGCCGATCACCCGCAAGCTGATCGCGGAGTTCCTGGGCATCACCCGTGGCGAGCTGCCCGATCGCCACGGTTGGCTGTCGCCGGTGCCGGCGGCGGTCGAGCTGCCGGCGGGCTGACCGGCGAGCGGCGGCAACGACTCGATGACGCCGGACACGGGGGAGGCGCGATGAACGTCAACGACCTGCTCAAGATCGCCGTCGAGCGCAAGGCCTCGGATCTCCACCTCAAGGTGGGGAGCCACCCGGTGCTGCGCATCGACGGCGAGCTGACCGCGTTGCCCGAGATCAAGCGCCTGATGCAGGAGGACACGATCGCGATGGCGTTCTCGATGATGAACGCCCGTCAGAAGCAGCGTTTCAAGGACGACTTCGAGATCGACATCGCGTACTCGGTCCCCGGGCTCGGCCGCTTCCGCTGCAACGTCTTCCAGCAGCGCGGAACGGTCGGATTGGTGCTGCGCGTCATTCCCGGGCGCATCCTGACCATCCGCGAGCTGCTGCTGCCGCCGGTGCTCGAGCGCATCTGCCAGGAGCAGCGCGGCCTCGTCCTGTGCACGGGGACCACCGGTTCCGGCAAGTCGACGACCCTGGCCGCGATGATCGACTTGATCAACTCGAGCCGCAACGAGCACATCGTCACGGTCGAGGACCCGATCGAGTTCCTCCACCGCGACAAGAAGTCGATCGTCAACCAGCGCGAGATCGACGTCGACACCCGCGCGTTCGCCGTCGCGTTGCGCTCGGCCCTGCGTCAGGACCCCGACGTCATCCTGGTCGGCGAGATGCGCGACTACGAGACGATCGAGACCGCCCTGCTCGCGGCCGAGACCGGCCACCTCGTGTTCTCGACCCTGCACACCCTCGATGCCACGGAGACCATCAACCGGATCATCGCCGTCTTCCCGCCGCACCATCAGAAGCAGATCCGGATCCAGCTCGCCCAGGTGATCAAGGCGGTGATCTCGTTGCGCCTGATGCCCCGTGCGGACGGCATCGGCCGGGTGCCGGCCGCCGAGGTGATGATCGCGACGGCGTACATCCGCGAGTGCATCGAGAACAAGGAGAAGACGAAGTACATCCGCGAGCAGATCGCGCTCGGCACCAGCCAGTACGGCATGCAGACCTTCGACCAGTCGCTCTTCCAGCTCTACAAGACCGGCCTGATCACGCTCGAGGAGGCGATGCGCCGGGCGACGAATCCGGACGAGTTCAAGCTCCGGCTCCAGGGCGTCCAGTTCACCGCCGACGTCGCGCGCGAGCAGATGGAGGAGTCGATCGAGGCGCCGAGCGGCTTCGGCGGCGAAGGCGGCGAGGAGTCGCCGTTCGAGATCGAGCGCATCGAGGGCCCGAAGCGCTGAGCGCGCCGGACGAGAGCGCGCTCGCGGCATCCGCGGAGACCATGGAGTTCACCGGCCGCCTCGCGGCCTTTCCCGCCGCCAGCCTCCTCCAGTGGGCGTGGCAGGAGCGTGCCTCCGGCACCCTGGTGGTGCGCCGGTCGAGCGCCGAGAAGCGAATCGGGCTGCGCGACGGCCGGGTCGTCGAGTGCCGCTCCAACCAGCCGCGCGAGCTGTTCGGTCGCTACCTGCTCGACCACGAGCGGGTGACGGTCGACCAGGTGAGCAAGGCGCTCGCCCTCGGGCGCGAGCAGGGCCTGCCGCTCGGCCGCGCGCTGGTCGAGGCCGGAGTGATCCCCGAGGAGGCGATCACCGGCCTGTTGCGGCGCTGGATGTCCGAGTCGGTCCAGGACCTCTTCCTGTGGCCGCGGGGCGTCTTCTTCTTCGACGAGCAGGCGCCGCGCAAGACGCCGCTCGTCATCGAGCTCGACGCGCGCGAGCTGGCGCTCGAAGGCATGCACTGGGTGGACGAGCACGCGCGGATCCGGAAGCTCCTGCCCGACGACGGCGTGGTGGTGCGGCCCGGGACCTTCTGGCCGGGCGAGATGCTGGCGCCGTTCGAGGGCCGGATCTCGCGCGCGGGCAAGCCCGAGGCCTCGCTCTCGGCGCTGCGCGGAGCCGTGGGCGGGGTCGAGTTCCCGTTCCTCGAGGCGGTGGCGCGGCTGGTCAAATCCGGAATCCTGGTCATCGACCGCCACCACCCGGTGGAGCTGCACTCCAGCCGCGAGATGCGCATCGCCGACCTGCTCATCGAGCTCGAGGCGCAGGAGGGCGGGGTCAAGGTCCGGGGCGAGCGGGCGATCGTGCCGATGGACGTCTTCGAGGGACTGGTGCCGGTTTGGATCCAGCCGCCGGAGGACGCCGACGTCGCCGAGCTGGCGCCCGCGCTGCGCGCGTTCCTGGGCGGCTTCGACGGCCGCGCGACGCTGCGCCGCCTGCTCGCCACCGAGGAGGAGACCCAGGCCGACCAGATCGACCTGCTGCTGCTCCACCTGCGCCGGCGCAACGTCGTCCTGCTGCCCGGCGGCCTCGACGAGATCGAGCGCAAGCTGCCCGCCGCGGGCGCCCTCAAGGGATTCTTCCGCAAGCTGCGTGGCTGACTCGGCGCTCGACCTCGCGTTCCGCCTCCTCGCGCGCCGCCCCCACTTCCGAGCCGAGCTGGAGCGCAAGCTGGGGGCGCGCGGCTTCCCGGAGGAGGAGATCCGCGTTGCGCTCGACCGCGCCGGCGAGCTCGGCTACCTCGACGACCGGGGGCTGGCGCGCGCCGAGGTCGCGCGGCTGCGCGACCGCCGGGCGCTCTCGACGGCCGCCATCGCGGCCGAGCTGGGCCGCAAGGGGGTGGACGCGGAGGTCGTGGCGGCGGCGCTCGCCGGGGAGGACTCCGGCGAGGCCGACCTCGAGACCGCCCGCGAAGCGGCGCGAAGCTGGCTCGCGAGCCACGCCCCCGACCGCGACGCGCTCGGGCGCCACCTCTCCCGCAAGGGCCACCCGGCCCGTGTTATCTTCCGCGTTCTGAAAGAGTTGATGCCGGAGGACGGGTCCGCGCCGGAACCCGACTGAAGGGCCGGAAGCCGCCGTTCGCCGGTCCCACCGGAGGTCCCTGGAATCTCCCCATGAAGAGCGCCGAGATCCGCAGCAGCTTCGCCGAATACTTCGCCGAGCGCGGACACCGCCGGGTCGCTTCGAGCCCTCTGGTCCCCCGCGGCGACGCCACGCTGCTGTTCACCAACGCCGGGATGGTCCAGTTCAAGGACTACTTCACCGGCGCCGCGACGCCGGAGTTCCGCCGCGCGGTGACGGTCCAGAAGTGCCTGCGCGTCTCGGGCAAGCACAACGACCTCGAGAACGTCGGCCCCAGCGCGCGCCACCACACCTTCTTCGAGATGCTCGGCAACTTCAGCTTCGGCGACTACTTCAAGTCCGAGGCGATCGAGTGGGGGTGGGACCTGGTGACCCGGGTCTGGGGTCTTCCGCCGGAGCACCTCTTCGCCTCGGTCTTCGAGCGCGACGACGAGGCCTTCGACCTCTGGCGCAAGATCTCCGGGCTGCCGGAGGCGCGCGTGCAGCGCTGCGGCGAGAAGGACAACTTCTGGGCGATGGGGGAGACCGGGCCTTGCGGCCCGTGCAGCGAGATCTTCGTCGACCTCCACCCGGAGCGCCCGGCGGTCGGCTGGGAGGCGGGCACCGACTCGGGCCGCTACCTGGAGATCTGGAACCTGGTGTTCATGCAGTTCGAGCGCGACGCAGCGGGGAAGACGACGCCGCTGCCGCGGCCGTCGATCGACACCGGCGCCGGGCTCGAGCGGGTTGCCGCGGTGCTCGCCGGGGTGGATTCGAACTACGACACCGACCTGTTCCGGCCGATCCTGGACGCCGCCGCGACGCTGGCCGAGACGGCCTACGGCCGCGACGCCGAAGCCGACGTCTCGCTGCGCGTGGTCGCCGACCATCTGCGCGCGGTCGCCTTCCTGCTCGCCGACGGCGTCATCCCGTCGAACGAAGGACGCGGCTACGTGCTGCGCCGCCTGCTGCGCCGGGCGGTCCGCCACGGCATGCGCCTGGGCTTCGACGAGCCCTTCCTCTGCCGCCTGCTGCCGGTGGTGGACGAGGCGATGGCCGGCGCCTACCCGGAGCTCGGCGCGACCCGCGCCGCCTCGCAGGCGACGGTGCGCACCGAGGAGGAGAAGTTCCTGGCCACGATCGCGATCGGCTCCCGGATGGTCCAGGAGGCGATCGAGGAGACGCGCGCGAGGGGCGAGAAGCGGCTGCCGGGCGAGGTCGCCTTCCGCCTCTACGACACCTACGGCCTGCCGATCCAGCTCCTGCGCGAGATCGCCGAGGAGGAGAAGTTCGCCCTCGACGAGCCGGGCTTCGAATCGGCCCTCGAGGAGCAGCGCCAGCGCTCCCGCGCCGCCGGAGGCGGCGCAACCGACTGGGTCAAAGGAATCCAGGATCAGGCCGCAGGACTCGACGGCTGGAGCGAGATGGAAGCGACGCCGTTCGACGGCTACCAGAAACTTTCCATGGAAGGGGTGAAGCCACTTTGGGTCTTCCGGGTGGCCTCTGGGCGACCGGTAGCGCCTCTGGCCCCTGGGGGCGCGGACCGTCTCCAGCAGGGCGATCAGGGCGTGATCGTGCTGGAGCGGACCATCTTCTACGCCGAGTCGGGTGGCCAGGTCGGCGACCGTGGTGAGCTTCGCTGGGTGGGCGGCCGCGCGCGGGTCGAGGACACCAAGAAGGACAACGCCGGTCGGATCCTCCACCTGGTCACCCTCCTCGAGGGGGACCTGGGCCAGCCTTTCCCTGCTATGGATCTTTTCGTCTTTCCAGACCATCGCCTCCCGACGCAGCGGAACCACACCGCGACCCACCTGTTGCAGGCGGCGCTGCGAAAGGTACTGGGCGAGGGCGTGCGGCAGGCGGGCTCGCTGGTCGCGCCGGACCACCTGCGCTTCGACTTCACCCACTCCGGGCCGCTGACCGACGAGGAGCGTTCGGCGGTCGAGAAGCTGGTCGACGAGTGGGTGCTCCGGGCGGTGGAGACGAAGATCACGCCCGACCGGCCGATCGACGAGGCGCTCGCCGCCGGCGCGATGGCGCTGTTCGGCGAGAAGTACGGCGACCGCGTGCGCACGGTCGAGGTCCCCGGCTTCTCGCTCGAGCTGTGCGGCGGCTGCCACGTGCGCAACACCGGCGAGATCGGCCCGTTCGTCCTGCGCGCGGAGCGCGGCGTCGCCTCCGGCGTGCGCCGGATCGAGGCCGTCACCGGGGAGGTCGCGCTCGGCTACCTCCGCGAGCGGGACGCCGAGCTGGCCGCGATCGAGCACGAGACCGGCGCCCGGCCGGGCCACGGCCGCGAGGAGATCGAAGCCCTGCGCCAGAAGCTGCGCGAGCGCGAGAGCGAGCTCGCCCGGCTGCGGGTCGAGCTGGTCTCCGGCGGCGGGGGCGCGGGAGAGGCTGGAGGCGCGGGCGCCGAGCAGGAGGTCGAGGGGATCCGGGTCGTCGCCCGCGAGGTGCCGCCGGCGCCGCCGGCGGAGCTGCGCCGGATGGCAGACGCCCTGCGCTCGAAGCTCGGCTCCGGGGTCGTCGTGCTGGGGACCCGGGGCGAGGGCAAGGTGAGCCTGGTCGCCGCCGTCTCGGACGACGTCCGGGCGCGGGTTCCCGCCGGAAAGCTGCTCAAGCTCCTCGCCGCCGAGGTCGGTGGCTCGGGGGGCGGACGCGACGATTTCGCGCAGGCCGGAGGCAAGCACCCCGAGCACCTCGAACGCGCGCTGGGCCGCGTTGCGGAGCGGGTGGGGGAGCTCGCCCGGGCGGGCGGCTGAAACGGCAGGCCGACGGGAGTAACATCCTAAGGACATGTCGATGGATCGCAGGTTGACCGTCCTGCTCGTCGCCGCTCTGGCGGCGGTCCCCGCGAGCGCGGGGAAGGTGGAGATCTCGGTGCGCGAGGACGGCACCCGGCTGATGAAGAACGAGCCCGGCGCGGCCCGATCCCGGCGCCTGGCCCACCACTTCGTCGCGATCCCGAGCCGGCGCACGGGCGACCTGATCGAGCGCTGGGCGCTGGAGCGCGAGCTCGACCCCGAGCTCGTCCGCGCCGTGGTCCAGGTCGAATCCGGCTACAACCCGCGCGCGCTCTCCGCGAAGGGCGCGATGGGCCTGATGCAGCTGATGCCCGACACCGCGCGCGACTTCGAGGTCGCGGACCCGTGGGACCCGGAGCAGAACATCCGCGCCGGCACGGCCTACCTGAAGCGGCTGCTCGACCGTTTCGACGACCTCGAGCTGGCGCTGGCGGCGTACAACGCCGGCCCGGAAGCCGTCACCCAGTACTCCGGGGTGCCGCCCTTCGAGGAGACCCGCAACTACGTCCACGCGGTCTTCTGTCTCCTGCGCGGCGGTTGCGAGGAGGACGATACGCCCGAGGGCCGCCCGGTCCGGATCGTGCGCGATCCCAACAACCGGATCCGGTTGACGACCTCCGGCGCCGACGGGTGAAGAACCTCCCCAACATTCTCTCGGTCGGCCGGATCCTCCTCGTCCCGATCCTCGTGACCGTGCTGTTCACGAAGGTCGAGGGCAAGGAGTGGTACGGGCTCGCCCTCTTCCTCGCGGCGGCGCTGACCGACTTCCTCGACGGCTACATCGCCCGGCGGTTCCACGTCGTCACCCGCCTGGGCCAGCTCCTGGATCCCGCGGCCGACAAGATCCTCATGGCCTCGGCGTTCGTCTCCCTGGTCGAGCTCAACCCCCACGTCACCCCGGCGTGGATGGTGGCGGTGATCCTGGCCCGCGAGTTCGCGGTCGGCGCGCTGCGCAACATCGCCGCGGCGGACGGCCGGGTGATCGCCGCCGGCTGGTCGGGCAAGGTGAAGACCACGATGCAGATCGTGGCGGTCTCGCTGCTCATCATCCACAACCAGCTCGGGGAGTTCCGCCACCTGGCGCCGCTGTCGCTCTGGATCGCGATGATCGTCACGGTTTATTCCGGCTTCGAGTACTTCCTGCGCCACCGGGAGACTCTGGTGGTGGCCAACGGAACGACGGGGGCGGTCGGAGACGGTGGGGCGCGGGACGAGGCCCGGGAGGCGGCCGGAGGGGGAACCGGCCGGTGATCCGCAGATCGTGGGTCGAGCGCCTGCTGGTGGCCGCCGGCAGGAGGCCGCGGCGCGTCTTCGCCGGCACCGTGGCGGTGGTCGCGCTGGCGGCGATCCTCGCCGCCCACCTCGAGTTCGACCCCGACGTGCTGCGCCTGCTGCCGAGCAACGACCAGGCGGTCCGCGTCTACCGGGAGACGCTCGAGCAGTTCGGCACGGTGGACTACTTCGTCGCCGCCGTGCGCATCCCGGAGGGCGCCCCGGTGGACCCCTACGCCGCCTTCGCCGACCAGCTCGCCGCGGAGATGCAGACCAGCGGCCTGTTCGCCTCGGTGGAGCACCGGCTGGGGGAGCCCGAGGACCTGCTGCGCGAGTTCCTGCCCCGCTCGGTGCTGTTCCTCGACGCCCCCGAGCGCGCGCGGCTCGCCGCGCGGCTGACCGACGCCGCGATCGAGCGCCGGGTCCAGGAGCTCCGGCGCGCGCTCGAGACGCCGCAGGCGGTGGCGCTCAAGGGCCTGCTCAAGCTCGACCCGCTGGGCTTGTCGTCGGTCTTCCTCGACCGGCTCTCCTCCGGACGCGGGCCGCTGGCGGTGGACTGGACGAGCGGCCACTACCTCTCGCGCGACCATCGCCTGCTGCTGGTCCTCGGCCGCCCGATCCGCTCGCCGCAGGACTTGGCGTTCAACCACCGGCTGGTCGACTCGATGAACGCTCTGGCGAAGTCTCTCGACGGTCGCTGGCCGGACTTCTCGGAGGGCGCCGACCTGGCGCCGCCCGAGGTCTTCTGGGGCGGCCGCTACGTCATCGCGCTCTCGGACGAGTCGCTGATCTGGCACGACGTGACGCTGAACGTGGTCGGCACGGTGGTCGGCGTCCTGGCGCTGTTCTGGATCGCGTACCGCCGCACCTCGTTGCTGGCGCTGGTCTTCGCGCCGCTCGCCTGCGGCCTGACGGTGACCTTCGGCTTCGCCGCGCTGGCGGTGGGCAAGCTGGCCTCGACGACCGCCGGCGTCGCGGCGCTGCTGATCGGGCTGGGCAACGACTTCGTGATCGTTCTCTACGGCCGCTACGTCGCCGAGCGCTGGCGCGGCGCCGACGTCGAGGCGTCGCTGCGCGCGATGGGCGGCGGCACGGCGCGCGGGGTGATCCTCGGCGCGGTGACCACGGCGGCGACCTTCTACGCCTTCCTGATCACGGACTTCACCGGCCTCTACCAGATGGGACTGATCGTCGGCACCGGGATCCTGTTCTGCCTGGTGGCGGTGCTGCTGCTGGTGCCGTCGATGATCGGCTGGAGCGAGGAGCACCATCGCAAGCGGGAGAGCGAGCCGCGGCTCCACGTCTTCGCCTTCGGCATCGAGCGGCTGACCCGGCTGGCGATGCGGCGGCCGCTGACCACTCTCGCGGTCGCGACGGCGGTGAGCCTGGTGGCGCTGGCCGCCGCGCCGGAGCTGAAGTTCGACGACAGCGTGGAGGCGCTGCGGCCCGGCGGCAACCGCGGCATCCTGGCGCAGCAGGAGATCAACGAGCACTTCGGCGCCGGCTTCGACCACATGTCGCTGGTGGTCCAGGCGCCGACGCTGGACCAGACGCTGGCGCTGGCCGAGCGTGCCGCGAGCGGCGCGCGCGACCTGGTCGCCGCGGGCCGGCTGGGCGGCTTCGACGCGGTGACGTCGGTGCTGCCGCCGCTCGCCGGCCAGCACGAGGCGATGGCGTGGCTGGCCCGCGGCCGCGCCGACGGCAGCCTGGACCCGGCGCGTATCCGGGCGTCGTTCACCCGCGCGGCGGAGGCCGAGGGACTGCGGATCACCCCGTTCGAGCCGGGGCTGGACCTGCTGGCGCGCGCTCTGGAGCCGGAGGGCCCGGTGACGCGCGAGACGGTGCTCGCGCTGCCCCAGGGCGAGGCGCTGCTGAACCGCTATCTGCGCCAGCGGCCGGACGGCTGGAAGAGCGTGGTGAAGATCTACAACCTCCCCGGCCGGCCGAAGCGCGAGGTGCCGCAGGCGGCGCTGGATCTCGCGGACTCGCTCGGCCCGGGGGCGACGCTGACCGGGATCAACGTGATGTCGAAGAGCCTGCGCGGCGAGGTCCGCCACGACGCGGTGGTCTCGGCGCTGATCGGCCTGCTGCTGGTGATCCTGCTGCTGGCGCTCGATTTCCGCTCGGCGCGGCTGGCGTTCCTGTCGCTGGTGCCGCTGGTGCTGGGGATCCTCTGGATGATCGGGGCGATGGTGGCGCTGGACCTGCACCTGAACTTCATGAACATCTTCGTGATCACGATGATCCTGGGCATCGGCGTGGACTACGGCATCCACGTGATCCACCGCTTCCTGGAGGAGCGCGACCGCCCGGACGGCAACCCGAAGGACGCGGTGGAGGAGACCACCCGGGGCGTCTTCCTGGCCGCCCTGACGACGATGGTCGGCTTCGGCTCGCTCGCCTCCTCCCACTACCCCGGCCTGGTCTCGATGGGTTTGGTCTCCCTCCTGGGAACCTTCGCCACCGCCCTGGTCGCCATCCTCGTCGTCCCCGCCTGGCTCGCCTGGCGCAACCGCGGCCTGGCCGCCCAGGCGCGGCAAGGGGAGTGACCGCCGCCGGAGCGGGACTCAGAAGCCCTGAACGATCGCGTAGGGGTTGAGCTCCCGGAGCCGGGAGAGGAAGACCTGGACGTTCTCGATCCGGCCGATCACCAGGAGGCCGCCGGTGTCCCAGGTCAGCGCCATCATCTCCTCCATGTTGCCCCGCGCTTCGATGGTGCAGACCTCCAACGCCTCCATCGAGGTCTGGCGCAAGATCCCGCGAAATGTGATCTTCCCGTTCGCCGCCATCTCGACGGTGCGGGGTGTCGTCAGCAAGTTCCATGCGTTGACTGCGACAACCAGAGGCACGGCGACGAGCAGGGCGTATCGCTCCAGAAGCGACAGCGATTCCGGTCCTCAGAGCTTCGGGGAGAAGATGAGCAAGGCCATCGGGACGATGAGCGCCGGAAGCACGATGTGATTCCAGATCTCTGCTCTCGACCACCGTACGCGGAAGACAGCGGTGTCGGCGGTCGGCGGCTCGGCCGGAGAGCTCGTGTTCCCGGGGGCGCCTCCGCTCGACTCGCTCTCTCGACGCATCTTCACGACCCGGCTCTTGCCGCGAGCACGCCGAGCGCGACCACGAAGCCGCCGAAGAGCAGGATCAGAACGATGCAGAGCAGTGCTCTCAGCACGGTCCACTCGCTGTGGCGGACCCGCGAGCCCACGGCGGTGTCCCACAAGGTGGTTCCGGTCGAATTCAACCGCTTGTAGGCGAAGAGGAGGGTGATCAGCGAGACGATCGGGATCCCGGCTCCCAGCCCCTGGAACCAGACCCGGACCGTTCTCTCCGCTGCCGCTCCGAAGCGAAGTCGCCGGCCGTCTCCGCCTTCGACGTGGATGCCGAAGAGCCACTTGGCGGGCGTCGTTCCCGTCCCGGAGATGAAGAGCGCCTCGATGGGCAGCCACAGGGCGAAGAGGATCAGGCCCAGGACCAGGTCGGGGATCTCGAAGAAGAGCTCCGCTTCCTCCTTGGAGAGCAGCAGGGTGAAGCCCGCCCCGAGCACGATGCCGGAGAGCGGGAGGAACCAGAGCGAGTCCAGCGTCCGCGCGAAGTACCGCCGCCACGGATACGGCCCGCCGTCTGCCCGCCGCCGCGGCCAGCGGTTGTAGGCGTAGATGACCGTGATCAGCGAGACGAGCGGGATCCCTAGTCCGAGTCCCTGAAACCAGACGCGGAGCGCTCTCTCCGCCGCCTGACCGAAGCGAAGAAGCCGGCCGTCTGCCGCTTCGACGCGGATGCCGAAGAGCCACTTCCCTGGAGTCGCGCCCATCCGGGAGATGAAGAGCGCTTCGATGGGCAGCCACAGGGCGAAGAGAATGAGGCCCAGCACCACACCGGGGATGTCGAAGAACAGTTCCGCTTCCTCCTCGGAGAGCAGGACCGTGAAGCCCACCGCGAGCGCCATGCCGGACAGCGGGAGGTACCAGAGGGTGTCCAGCGAGCGGGCGAAGTACCGCCGCCACGGATGCGGCGCGGCGGGAGCTGGCGCTTCCGCAGCAACGGCGAGCGGCGGGCTCGGGTACATGGAAGGCTCTTCTACCAGACGGGACTGTCAGCGGCTGTCAGTGCACGATCCGGACGAGTTGACTCGAGGCGCGCCTGCCCACCGCAGCCTGATGACCTCGCTCAGGCCGCCGGCTTCGGAGCGGGCGCGGCGACGCCTTTGAAGATC
>CAWAGZ010000004.1:0-596913 GCA_963781755.1 uncultured Acidobacteriota bacterium | reverse complement strand
GACTTGCTCGAGGAGATCACGACGCCCGGGTACGTCGATCGTGCGCGGGGGCGGGCCCGGAGGCGGAAGAGCCCCTGGAACCTGCTGCTCGGACTCTTCGTGCTGGGGGGCTGGGTGGGCTGGTTCGTGGTGCTCGTGTGGCTTCTCGCCAGCGCCGGGAACCGGCTGGCTCCGGATCCGGCCCTCGGTCTCGTCGGGGTCTTCCTGTCCGACCGGGGAGGGCTCGGGCAGGTCCTCTTCTTCGTCGGCACGCTCATGGGCGCTCTGCCGCTCGGGCTGATCCTGGCCAACGTGCTGATCTGGTGCATCCCTCCCGCGCGGCGGGCCCTCGATCGAGAGGCGGCCGGCCAGTGGCACGCCAGCTTCGCCGAGGCCCAGCGGGACCTGCTGGTGATCGCGAGCTACGTCGTGCCGATCTGCCTCGTCCTCGCGGCGATCGGCCTCGCGCTGCTCCACAGGGCGGCCGCCGCAGGATCGAGCCCATGAGCTGGACGGAGCGAGCCGATGCACGTCGAGCCCTTCACCGTCCACGTATCCGACGAGGTCCTGGCGGATCTTCGGCGGCGCATCCGTGACACGCGCTGGCCGCCCGGGGCGCCGGGTGCTCCCTGGTCGCAGGGGACCGATCTCGGGTACCTGCAGCAGCCTGCTCGATTACTGGGCCGACGGATTCGACTGGCGGGGCGAGGAGCGGCGGCTCAACGGCTTCGGGCACTTCCGGGCCGAGATCGACGGCCTCCAGATTCACTTCGTGCACGAAAGGGCGCGGGAGGGCAACGGCATCCCGTTGATCCTGACCCACGGCTGGCCCAGCTCCTTCCTCGAGTACCTCGAGCTCGTGCCGCTGCTGACCGACCCGCGGGCCCACGGCATCGACGGCCCGGCCTTCGACCTGGTCCTCGCGTCGCTACCCGGATACGGCTTCTCCGAGCGCCCGGAGCGGGCCAACTACCGCACCGTCGCGCGGCTCTGGCATCGGCTGATGCGCGGGCTCGGCTACGAGAGGTACGGGGCCGGCGGCGGGGACTTCGGCGCCGGGGTCGCCAGCTACATGGCGCTCGAGGATCCGGCGTCGATGGTCGGCATCCATCTCACGACCTCGGAGCTCTGGCCGCCCACCGGCGAAGGGACGCGGCCGTTGACCGAGGCCGAGAGCGCATACGTCGCCCACGTGCGCCGGTGGGACGAAGTCGAGCGCGGCTACTCCGCCGTCCAGTCGACCCGGCCGCAGACGCTCGGCTACGCGTTGAACGACTCCCCCGCCGGGCTCGCGGCCTGGATCCTCGAGAAGTGGCGCGCGTGGAGCGACTCCGGGGGCGACCTCGAGGCGCGCTTCTCGCGCGAGTTCCTGCTCTCGATGCTCACCCTCTACTGGGTCACCGGGACGATCGCCACCTCGATGCGCGACTACTTCGACAACCGCTGGCACGGGGCGGGGCTGCCCCCTGGAGCCCGCGTGCCGGTCCCCGCGGGCATCGCCAACTTCGACCACTGCTTCGTCTCCGAGGGCAACCCGCCGCGGGAGTGGGCGGAGCGGCTCTACGACGTCCGCCGGTGGACCTCGATGCCGCGCGGCGGGCACTTCGCCGCCGTCGAGGAGCCCGAGCTCCTCGCGCGCGACCTCGCGGCCTTCTTCGCCGAGATCTGATCCGCCTCCGGAGCCCTACGCCCCCGACTTCGTCACCCGCGTGCCGTCGGCGACGTCGTCGCTGGGGTTGACGATGACGGGGGTGCCTTCTTCGAGGCCCGAGAGGATCTCGGCCTTCAGGCCGTCGCGGTGGCCGACCTTCACTTCCTTCAATCTCGCCCGGCCGCCGTCGTCGGTGAACAGGGCCCAGCCGTCGGCCTTTCGGAACAGGGCGCCTTCGGGGACCTGGAGGACCTGGTCGCCGTGCCAGGTCTCGACGCGGGTCTCGACGCGGTAGCCGTCGCCCAGCGACTTCCACGCCGAGCGGGGATCGGTGAATCGCGTGATCACCCAGACGCGCTGCTCCTCGACGCCGAGCGCCGAAATCTTGGTGAAGCCGTGCGGCTCGACGCGGCGGACGACCCCCTTCAAGGGCTCGCCGCCCCCCCACTGGGCGATCTCCACCGGCATCCCGGGGCGGATCTCCACCGCGTCGGAGGACAGGTAGTCCGAGGCCGTCTCGAGGTCGTCCAGGTTCGCGATCTCCAGCAGCGGCGTTCCCGCGGCCACCGGGGACTGGCTCTCGTGCAGGCGTTGCAGCACCACGCCGTCGATCGGGGCCTGGAGCGACACCACCGTCCGTCCGCCGTCGGAGGCCGCCGGTTCCAGCAGGTGCGCGCGGGCCGCGGCGAGATTGTGGCGCGCCGAGCCGACCGCGGCGCGGGCGGCGGCGAACGCCTCCTCGGCGCTGCGCGCGGCGGTCTCCGCCGCCTCGAGGTCGCTCGGCCGAGAGCAGACCCTGCGCGGCCAGGCCCTTGCGGCGGTCGAGCTCGTTGCGCGCCATCCCGGCTTGGGCCTCGGCCGCGGCGGCCGCCGCCTCCGCGCGCGTCAGCTCCGTCTGGCCCGACGCCGCCGCGGCCTCGGCCTCGGCGCGGCTGCGGGAGTCGAGCGGGATCGGCTCGCTCGGGGCGAAGGTCGCGACCACCGTCTCGCCGCCGGTCACCGGGTCGCCGGGCTCGAGCTCGATCCGGCGCACCGTGCCGGCCACCGGGGCCGAGACCGTGTAGCGGTCGTGGACGCGGGTCCTGCCCTCGTGGTCCAACGTCACGCTCATCGGCGCGCGCGCCGCGGCGGCCACCTCCACCGCCACCGCCGGCGGCCGCAGCGCGAAGAACAGCAGCACCAGCGCAACGAGGGCGATACCGCCCCAGATCAGAAGTCTCCTGCGGGTCGCGTCGGTCATGGATCTACTCCCGGGTCTTCAAGACCCCGATCAGGTCGAGTCGTTGCAGCCGGCGGCGGACGATCCAGCTCGAGATCGCGGTCGCGGCCACCGTCACGATCGCGGCGAAAGCGTGCGTGCGCGGGCTGACCACCAGCGGCAGCCGGTAGACCTCCGTCTGGTAGGCGTGGACCGTGAGCCCGGCCATCGCGTAGCCGAGCAGCAGCCCGAGCGGCAACGCGAACAGCACCACGATCGCGATCTCGCCGAGCAGGATGTAGGCGATCTCGGCGCGGCGGAAGCCGATCACCCGCAGCGTCGCCAGCTCCCGCTCGCGCTCGGCGAGCGAGATCCGCGTCGCGTTGTAGACCACCCCGAAGGCGATGATCGCGGCGAAGGCCACCATCACCGTGCGCATCTCGCCGATGAACTGGGCCAGCGTGCGGTCGAAGCTCTCGATCGCGGCGCGCTTGATCATCTCGCCGGCGACCGTGGGGGTCTGCTTGAGCTTCCGGTGCAGGTCGTCGAGCCGCGCCGGGTCCACGCGCAGGTAGGCGCCCGAGAGCGTGTCGCCCTCCCCCAGCGCGCGATGCAGCGCGGCGTTCGAGAGGTACGCGTTCGTCCCCATCGCGTCGTCCACCAGCTTGGCCACCGGCAGCGTGAGCACCGGGCGCCGCCCCTCCAGGACCTCCGCCGTCACCCGGTCGCCGACCCCGACGCCGAGCAGATCCGCCAGCGCCTTCGACAGCACCAGCCCGCGCGGCGGGACCTCGACCACCCGGTGGTCGCCGCCGACGATCCGGTTCAGCCCGCCGTCGGGCGGCATCCCCGTGAGCGCCGTCTGGCGCGAGCGATGCCCGGCGCTGAGGCGCACCGGCACGGCGCGGAACGGCTCCGCGGCGAGCACGCCGGGCCAGCGCGTCACCTCGTCGAGCGCCGAGGCCGAGCGCGGTTGGGCGAAGGTGACCATCTCGTCGAAGCGCTGCGCGACCTGGAAGGTGTCGCGCATCACCACGTCCATCGAGTCCAGGGTGAAGGCGCCGACGATCAGCAGCGCCTCGCCGAAGGCGATCCCGAGCACCGAAAGACCGGCGCGGCCCGGGTGCCGGCGCAAGTTGCGCAGCAGGATGCGGGTCGGCTGGGTCAGCAGGTGGCGCCAGCGCGGACGGTCCAGCACGCCGCGCCGGAACCTCCCCGGCGGCTCCGGTCGCAGCGCTTCGGCCGGCGGCAGCGCGACCACCCGGCGCACCGCTCCGAGCGCGCCGCCGACCGCCGCCACCAGCGCCACGGCGAGCGCCTCGAGCGCCACCGCGGGCGCCAGCCGGTAGCGCAGGATCGGGAAGGAGAAGAAGCTCGTGTACATCCGGGTCATCCCGGCGCCCAGCCAGGCTCCCGCGCCGAGACCCACCACGGCGCCCACCAGGGCGACCGCCAGCGCCCACTGCAGGTAGTGCAGCGCGACGCTGCGGTCGTCGTAACCCATCGCCTTCAGGATCGCGATCTGGCCGCGCTGCACGGCGACGATCCGGCCCAGCACGACGTTGAGCAGGAACGCCGCGACCGCGAGGAAGACGATCGGCATGATGGCGCCGATCGAGCGCAGCGACGCCAGCTCGCTCTCCAGGTACCAATGCGAGATCTGCAGCCGGCGCGGGATCGCGCCCAGTCCGCCGTACGGCTTCAGCAGGCGGTCGAGCCGCGAGATCACGTCCGGCTCCGAGGCCCCGGGGGCCAGCGTCAGCGTCACGTCGTCGAACGCGCCCTCCATGTCGAAGGCCGCGGCCAGCCCGCGCCGCTCCATCCAGATCACCGCGAAGCGGCGGTCGTCGGGCAGGATCTCGCCGGCGCGGATGCTGTAGACGTACTCGGGCGAGAGCGCGATGCCGACGATGCGCAGCTCGCGGCGCCGGCCGTTGACGATCGCCGCCAGGCGGTCGCCCGGCGCCATGTGGTGGGCCTTGGCGAAGGCGTCCGAGATCAGGACCTCGTCGCGTCGCCCCGGCTCGATCCAACGCCCGGCGCGCAGGAAGAGGTCGTTCAAGACCGGGCGGCGGTCGGCCGGGATCGAGATCAGCCGCCCCTCGGCCGGCTCGACCACCCCGGGCACGTCGAGCAGGACGTCGCGCACCACGCGGGTCTCGACCCGCTCGACGCCGGGGATCTCGGCGATCCGGCGCTCGAGCGCGAGCGGGGCGCGGTTCAGCGACGCGAAGACGTCGGCGAAGCGGTAGCGGCGGTAATAGGTGCGCTCGGTCAGGTCGAGCGACTGGTAGGTCGAGATCATCAGGACGAACAGCGCGATGCCGGCGCCGATCACCGCCGCGATCGCCGCCGCCTGCCCCCGGATCCCCCAGAGCTCGCGCCCCAGCTTGACCAGCAGCGGCCGGTTCACCCGCTCACCACTCGATCTCGCGCGGGCTGCGCTGGGTGGCGTTGCGCCGGTCCTCCAGAATCCGGCCGTCGGCCAGGGTGAGCACCCGCTCGGCCATCCCCGCGATCGCCGCGTTGTGGGTGATCAGCGCCACGGTGGTCCCGAGGTCGGCGTGGACGCGCTCGAGCGCCTCGAGCACCAGCACCCCGGTCGAGATGTCGAGCGCGCCGGTGGGCTCGTCGCAGAGCAGGACCGCGGGGCGCTTGGCGATGGCGCGCGCGATCGCGACCCGCTGCTGCTCGCCGCCCGAGAGCTGCGACGGGAAGTGGTCGAGTCGCTCGCCCAGGCCGACCAGGCCCAGCGCCTCGGCGGAGTCCATCGGGTCGTCCGCGATCTCGGTCACCAGCTCGACGTTCTCGCGCGCGGTCAGGCTCGGGATCAGGTTGTAGAACTGGAAGACGAAGCCGACGTGGTGGCGGCGGAAGGCCGTGCGCTCGCGCTCGTCCGCGCCGGAGAGATCCTTGCCCCGGTAGGAGACGCTGCCGGAGGTCGGCACGTCGAGGCCGCCGAGGATGTTGAGCAACGTGGACTTGCCGC
The DNA here is from genome assembly GCA_963781755.1 of uncultured Acidobacteriota bacterium. Taxonomy (GTDB): domain Bacteria; phylum Acidobacteriota; class Thermoanaerobaculia; order Multivoradales; family JAGPDF01; genus JACTMI01. The sequence goes on along the minus strand of CAWAGZ010000004.1, from coordinate 591,096 downwards.
TGCCCGAGTGGCCGAGCAGGACCAACAGCTCGCCGTCGGCGACGGTGAACGAGACGCCGCGCAGCGCGGCGACCTCGACCTCCCCCATGCGGTAGATCTTGGTCAGCTCCGAGACCTCGTAGACCGGAACGGATCCGGCGTCGGGAGCCGACCCGGATGTGACCGTCGTCTCGTCGCCCACGGCTTCGTCGCTCACCGCCCCTCCTCCCTCTCGCCGGCTCCGGCGACCGGATCGGGAGCGGCCAGCCGGCGCAGGGCGGCGAAGATGCCGCGTCCGGCGGCCTCGAGCTCGTCCGGCGCCAAGCTCTCCCACGACTCCACCATCCAGCGGTCGCCGGCCTCGGCGGCGGCCGTGACCTCGGCCACCAGCAGCGAGACCGGCAGGTCGTCGCGCACCGCGCCCACCTCGCGGCCCCGCTCGACCAGGGTGGCGAGGTAGCCGCGCGCCTGTTCGAGGCGGGCCCGGACCACCGGCTCGAGCTCGGCCGCCGGCGGATGGTAGAAGAGCCGCCCGGCGGTCGCCAGCCAGGGTGCCGCCAACGCCCGCTCCTCGGTCTCGAAGAAGAGCTGCTCCAGGCGCGGCCAGAAAGACTCCGGGGTCAGCGCGGCCACGTCGAGCGGCTCCGGCGGCAGCAGGACGGCGGTGGCCTCGTCCACGACCGCCGCGAACAGGTCCGCCTTGTCCTCGAAGTAGTAGTAGAAGGAGCCCTTGCTCACCCCCGCGCCCTCCAGGATCCGGTTCAGCGAGGCGCCCTCGTAGCCGCGCGCGGCGAACTCCTGGGCCGCCGCCTGGAGCACCTCGTGGCGGCGCTCGGCAGGCAGGCGAGCGAAGCGGGGGTGGGGGGACACGGTGGCGGCCAGATGGTTGGACCGATCAGTCGGACCGATCGGTCCAAAGGACCATAGAAGGGTTCGGGGCACGTGTCAAGCCTGCCGGTCGCCGGGCTGCCTCGGCCAGGGTCCGGCTCTGGGCTTGGGGGCGGAGGGTGCGAGCCGATAGCCTCGGCGCACCATGTCCGCCTCCACCTCCGCTTTCGTGCCTCTCGCGCTGCTCGCCTTCGCCGCCGTGACCGCCCCTTCTTCGGCCCTTGCCTCCGAGTCCGGCAACGCGCTCCCCTGGTCGCCCGAGCAGTGCCGGGCGATCCTGGACAAGACGCTCACGATCCGGCTCGCACCCGATCTCTCCGGACTCTCCACCGACGAGAAGGCGGCGGTGGCCGAGCTGCTCACGGCCGGCCAGATCATGGAGGACGTCTACGAGGACTCGCTGCACCCGCAGGCGCTGGCGGCGCGCAAGGGGCTCGAGGCCCCGGGCGCGCGGCAGGACCTGGCGACGCTCTACCGGCTCTTCCGCGGTCCGATCGCGACCACGCTCGACAACCGGCGGGTGCCGTTCCTCGCCGTCGATCCCGAGACGCCGGGCAAGAACGTCTACCCCTGGGGGATCACGGCCGAGGAGGTGAAGAGCTTCGTCGGCAGCCACCGCGACCGCGAGTCCGCGATCCTGGGCGAGCGCACCGTGGTGCGGCGGGCGACGGCGGAGAACCTCGCGCGCGATCTCGGGGCGCTCGAGCGTCACCCGGCCTTGGCGACGCTGCTGCCCGACCTTCCGGGACGGCTACGCTCGCTGGCGCAGCATCCCGACCCGGAGGTCCTCTACGCCGTGCCGTACGCCGTCGCCTGGGCCGACGATCTGGGGCGCGCGCAGCTCGCCCTGTTCCGCGCCGCGAACGACCTGCAGGCGACCGATCCGGAATTCGCGGGGTACCTGCGCGACCGCGGACGCGACCTGTTGTCCAACGACTACGAGAGCGGCGACGCGTCGTGGGTCACCGGTCACTTCGGTCGCTTGAACGCCCAGATCGGCGCCTACGAGACCTACGACGACGCGCTCTTCTCGGTCAAGGCGTTCCACTCGTTCAGCCTGCTGCTGCGCGACGAGAAGGCGACCGAGGAGCTGAAGCGCGGGCTGGGCGACCTGCAGCAGGTCGAGGACGCGCTGCCCTACGGGACGCACAAGCGGGTCAAGACCGACATCCCGGTCGGGGTCTACGAGGTGATCGCCGACTTCGGCCAGTCGCGCGGCACCAACACCGCCTCGATCCTGCCCAACGACGCGCTCTACGCCCGCCGCTACGGACGCACGATCCTGCTGCGCGAGAACATCATGGAGAACCCGCAGCTGGCCGAGCTGGCGCGCCGGCGCTGGACCGCGGCGATGGCGCCCGCGTTCGCCGGCGACTTCGGCGTCGAAGGCGGCTTCCAGCGCACCCTCTGGCACGAGGTCGGCCACTACCTCGGGCCCGACCGCACGAGCGACGGCCGCGACCTCTCGCAGGCGCTCCAGGACTGGTCGAACACGCTCGAGGAGATGAAGGCCGACCTGGTCTCGCTGTTCGCCATGCAGCACTTCGCCGACGCCGGGCTGGCGACACCGGAGCGCCTGCGCGCGGTCGAGGCCTCCGGCATCCTGCGCACGCTCCAGAACGACCGCCCGCGCCGCGACCAGCCCTACCAGACGATGCAGCTCGCCCAGTTCAACTGGTTCCTCGACCGCGGCCTGCTGACGGTCGGCGCCGACGGCAAGCTGTCCGTTCACTACGAGAAGTACGCCCCGACCGTGACCGCGCTGCTCGAGCAGGTCTTCGCGCTGCAGCAGGCCGGCGACCCGAAGGCCGCCGCGGCGTTCTTCGAGCGCTGGACCACCTGGACCCCCGAGCTCCACGAGCAACTGGCGAAGCGCCTGCGCGAGGCCGAAGGCCCGCGCTTCCGCCTCGTCCGCTACGCGGCCCTTGGAGAGTAGGCCGGACTCGCAAAGCCCTTCTGTTCAAAGACCCAAGTCTTCCATAGAAGGGAGAGCCGCTCGACGCGCTCGTCGCGGCGCTCCACGAAGCCCGATGCGCTGAGTTTCCCGGCGCGGTTGCCTGATGACGGCTGCGGAGCCGGCAGGGCGATCGCCTCGCCGCCCCCCGCGCCGGAGGCGCCATGTCTTTCCCTTCTATGGAAGCTTTTCGCTCCGGGTCGGCGGGAGCGCCGCGGCGCTCAGGCCGGAATCGCGGAGGGGTCGAGCAGGGCGTCGATCGCGCCGCGCCGGCGCGCGGAGACCAGGGCGTCCACCGCGCGCTGGTCGAACAGCTCGCCGACGTGGCGCACGAGGTAGGACTCGGCGGCCTGCGCCGAGAGCGCCTGGCGGTACGGGCGGGGCGCGGTCAGCGCCTCGAAGACGTCGGCCACCGCGACCAGCAGCGCCTGGACGTCGATCTCGGCGCCGTGCAGGCCGCGCGGATAGCCCGAGCCGTCGAGCCGCTCGTGGTGCTGGCCGACGATCGGCAGGACCTCGGAGAGGCCCTCGACCGGCTCGATGATCCGCACCCCCTTCTCGACGTGGGTGCGCAGCATCGCCATCTCGTCGGGGGTCAGGCGCGACTCCTTGTCGAGCACCGCGCTCGGTACGCCGATCTTGCCCACGTCGTGGAGCAGGCAGCCGCGGCGCACCACGCGCACGGCTTCGTCCGACCAGCCGAGCTCGACGGCGAGCACCACCGCGATCTCCGCCACCCGGCTCGAGTGTCCCTGCGTCCACGGCGACTTGGCGTCGACCGCGCGGGCCAGGGCCGTGAGCGCGCCCCAGTTCGCGCGCTCGAGATCCTCCATCAGATGCACCCGGAACAGAGCCAGGGCGAGCTGCTCGGACAGGTCGCGGACCAGTGTCACGCCGATCTCGGCGGTCGCCTCCGAGCCGCCGGGCAGGACGCCGACCGAGGCCAGCAGGCGGTCGCCGAAGCGCAGCTGGCGCCACAGCGCCCGGCGCCCCGAGAGCACCGGCCGCAGGAAGTCCACCGTCGCGTCGAGGTCGGTCCACCGCCCGGTGCTCAGGGAGCGCTCGAGCTCCCCGGCCGCGGCGCTCGGGACCTCGGTCCGCTCGACCTCCTCCCGGCCGGCGCGGCGCAACAGCGAGAGGGCCGCGGCGCCGGGCCGGTGCAGCACGACGACCACGTCGGAGTCGGGAACCAGGCCGCCGATGCGCTCGACGAAGGTGGCGGCCACCTCCTCGTCGTGCGGCACCGGAGCCAGCGCCGACAGCGCCACCGCGCGCGCCGTGTCGAGCAGGAAGAACTGGCGCTGAATGCGTTGCGCCATGCTGTTGAATGCCTCGCCCAGGCGCTCGAGGTCGAGCGGACCGCGGATGTCCACCCGGGTCGCGTAGTCGCCTTCCGCCAGGCGCTCCGTGCCCTCGGCCAGGACCGAGAGCGGCTTCAGGTCGCCGCGCAGCCGCACCAGGCCGATCAGCCACGCCCCGAGCAGGGTGGCGCCGGCGACCAGCAGCAGGTTACGCCGCAGGTCGGCGACCGACTCGGCGAGCGTGTCGGGCTCGCTGACCAGCGCCGCGAGACCGGGAAAGCCGAACTCGAAACCGAGCGGCACGCTCCAGAAGCTCGCCCGGCGCAGCTCGCCGTCGGCCGCGCGCCACTCGAACCCGCCGCTGGCGCCGAGCCGGCTGGCTCCGAGGGCCGCGAGAAGCTGCCGGGGAAGGTCCCCCGACGCCGCCAGCGGCTGGCTGCTCTGGGCGTCGAGCAGCACCCAGTCGTGCCCGAGCTCGGCGGCGGCCCGGGCGGCCGGCCACAGCCAGGAGCCGTCGATCTCGGCCCACAGGACCGAGCCGCCGGGGCGGCCGAGCGGCACGAGCAGCCAGGGCGCCGGCCCGCCGTCGCCGGCGGTGAGGGCGAACAGCGGCCGGCCTTCGAGTAACCGGCGCACCTGTTCGCCGTCGAGCGCCGGCAGTTGGCGGTTCGAGCCGGGCCCGCCCGCTCCGGGTCCACCCACCACCAGACGACGGAAGCGCCCGACGAGCGGCGCCGGAACCGAAAGCTCGCGGATGCCTTCGCCCACGTCGAGCCCGCCTCCGATCAGGTGGAGATCCGCCTCGAGGCCCTCGAGGCGGCGGAAGACGTCGAGCCCCGCGTCCTTGGCCCGGACCGAGAGCCGGTGCTCGGTCTCGGCGGTGAGCTGCTCCCGGTAATCCCCGAGCGCGGTCCAGACCAGGATGCCGAGCGGGATCGGCGCCAGGAGCAGGACGAGCAGGTGCAGGCGCCGGGTGAGGGTGGTGTGGAGACTGCGCGCCGGCGACATCTTCGCCCTAGTAGTCGCGCCCGAGCCCGAGGTAGGCGCCGTCGTTGGCGCGGATGAAGTCGTCCTGGCTGGCCTTGTTCTGGAGCGGCGGCTTGGTGTCGCCGTCCTTGCCCACGCTATAGAGGTCGTACTCCGAGTTGATCGGAACCAGGAAGCGGTCCTTGCGCGCCTTGCCGCGCCAGCCGGGTCCCTGGAAAAGGAAGTAGCGGTAGGGCCGGCCCCACGGATCGAGCGGAATGCGAGTCTTGAGCTCGTCGAGCGTCGTCGGCAGCTCGTCGTAGGTCCGCCGGTAGTCGGACAGGTCGAGCTCGATCATCTGGATGTCGAGCGCCGCGCGCTTCAGGCGCGCCTCTTCGAAGACGCGCACGAAGCTCGGGATGGCGATCGAAGCGATGATCGCCATCAGCGCCATGATGATCATCAGCTCGATCAGCGTGAAGCCGCTCTCGGAGGGGCGACGCCGCGCGGTGGCCAGGCCGCAAGCGGGCTGCGAGGAGCGAGAGCAGCTCACGGCGCCGGGATCCATTTCACCCCCGGTTGGTTGGCCAGTTGCAGCTCACCGGGCGCGACCGAAAGCTCGATCTCGGACTCCTCTCCCCCCGGAGCCGCTTCGCGGTAGCGGATCAGGTAGCCGGAGCCCGGCGCCGTCTTTTCGCTCGGCTCGACCCGGTAAACCGCCTCGATGCGATACCGCGCCTCGCCCTCCTCGCCCTGCCCGAAGACGACCTCGCCCGGCGTGATCTCGAGGTACCGGTCGGCCCAGCGCGGGTCGGTCGTGACCCAGCGGCCGGCCAGCTCGCGCGTCACGCCGACCTCGGTGCGCTCCGGCTCCGAGCGCCACTTGACCACCACCGCGACGACCGCGAGCACGGCCAGAACCACGATGATCTTGCGCGAGCTCATCTCTCCGTAACCTTACTGTCTCCGTAACCTTCTAGGTGTAAGAATTCACACCGACTTTATACCCTGGCTGGAGGCCAGCCAAGGTTCCACACCCGGGAGGTCCGACCGGGAGCCTCCGATCGCGGTCGACCGGAGGGCCATGGAAGCCTTTCGCTTCCGCCGCCGCCCGATCAGGGCACGGTCAGGGACCAGGCGCCGGTGTCGCCGCTCTCGAAGCTGTCGACGAAGATGCAGCCCTGCGCGGCGCAGCCGACGTCCTTGACCTGCACCGAGACCGTGGCGAGGTTGGAGTCGGTCGAGCCGTCCCACGCCGCGTAGGTGAACAGGTCGCCGCCGACGTAGTCCGCCTCCGGGAAGTAGGTCGCCGCGGTGCCGCTCCAGCCCACCGTGCCGTGCCCGGGCTGCGACACGACCCGGAACTGGAGCGGGTCGCCGTCGGCGTCCGTGCCGGTGAGGGTGACGGCGACCGGCGTGGCGAGCCCGGTCACGGCGGCGAGGTCGGCGACGTGCGCCGGGTGGTTGGGGTTGCCGTTCTCGCTCGACGGGCCGTTGTGGCAGGCGTAGCAGGAGATCCGGAAGCCGCGCCAGAAGTGCTTCGCTCCCCAGGGCGTCGAGGCCGTCCAGTCGGACTGCGAGGCCGAGAGCACCGTGGCGCGGTAGTCGGTGCCGTGGCAGACGCGGCACTGCGCCGTGTGCCCTTCGGCGGCATCGGGATGGTCCTGGATCCACGACGCGCCGATCGGGTGCATGCCGTGCGGACCGCCGGTCACCGTCCGGGGCACCGGGTAGTGACAGGCCGAGCACTGCGAGAGCACGCCTTCGTGGCCCTGGAGCGCGATCGCCTGCAGGTTGTCGTTGCGGTCGAACGAAGGCGACTCGGCGTGGGTCGGGCCGTGGCACGCCTCGCACGCGAGCCCGCCGTGGCCGTAGGAGAAGCGGTAGAGATCGAAGCCCGCCGCCGGGACGTCCGGCTGGGTGGCGAATGTCGCGTCCACCGCGACGCGCGGCTGGCCGTCGGTGCCGAAGACGCTGGCGTAGCGGATCTGCCCGTTGTTGTGGGTCGCCGTACCGGTGTGGCAGCTCTGGCACGCCGGCTGGGAGAGCCAACCCACCCGGCTCGGCGCGCCGACGCGCGACATGTTCCCGTGGCAGCTCTGGCACTGCATCGCCAGCGTGCCGTCCGTGGCCACGGCCTTGCCCATCGCTCCGCGCAGGCACTTGGTGGCCGAGCCCGGGTGGCAGCGGTAGCAGGCGGTGCGATTGGCCGTCGCGTCGAGCGGCAGGCCGGTGACCGGATCGATCACCGTGGCGTGGCGCGAGTGGATCGCCGAAGTCAGCGCCGCGAGGCCGGGCAACCCGGTGCCGGGCAGCGCGTTCGAGCCGTGGCAGCGCGCGCACAGGATCGGCTCGTGACCGGTGACCACGTTGGCGTAGAGACCCGCCGCCGAATAGCCCGCGGCGACCAACGCCGCGGCGTAGTCGGGATTCGCCGCCTCGAGACCGTCGTGCAGCAGCAGGACGTTGAGCCGGTAGTCGCGCTCCGGGTCGGGGTCGTTCACCCAGCCGGCGGGCGGCTCGGCGTCCGGCGACGAGTTCGAGGCGTGACAGGCGCTGCAGTCCATCTCCGAGGAGACGGGCAGCACGATCGAGGTCGAGGCGAGGACCTGGTTCGAGCCGTTGCGCGCGACCAGCTTCATCAGCGGGTAGCGGTTCACGTGGCCCGAATCGTCGATCGGGGTGAGCGGGATCCCCTCGGCGGTGTACCAGCTCGCCGACCCCGTGTAGGCCATCGCCTGGGGCGTGTTGGACGCGCCCGGCATGGCGAAGCCCGCGAGGCCGTGGTCGGGAGCGGGCGACGCACCATAGAGCGCCAGCACCCAGCTCCAGAAGCTCGTCTTGCCGATCGAGCTGCGGTCGATCGAGCCGTCGGGGTCGGCCACCGCCTCATAGGTCACGGTGGTCCCGGCCGGCGGCGGATCGGAGAGCGCCCCGCCCGGCGCCAGGAGCTGGGCGTGGATGTTGTTGTACGGCGGCAGGATGGAGAAGATCGAGTAGTCGCTGTCCATGCAGTGCATGCCGAGGTCGTTCCACCCGATCAGCGTCCAGTGGGAGCCGCCCTGCGCCCCGGTCAGCGAGGCGAGGAGGAAGCCGAGAGCGGCCAGAGCGAAGTGGAAGGGACGGAACCGGACAACGCGTCGACGAGTGCGCATGCGCACCTCCGTGGGTTCGGACGCGTCCACCGGTCCCCCCCGGGCGGATGGACTCGAATCTCGGCGGGGAGCTTGTTCCTTTCGCGAACAAGCCGCAATGGAGGCCGTCACAGGCTCGTTCGCGGGCAGCGAACGGGCCTGTGACGGAGGGAACGGCGAGGACTACTTCGAGGCCGGCGGCTCCGCCCCGGCGGCGTGCGCGGCGAGCGCGGCGGCGACGCCGGGGACGCCGGAAGCGCCGTCGGGCACGGTGATCGTCGAGCCGTCGAAGTCCTTGCCCACCGGCTCGTAGCGGCCGCCGAGATACTCGGCCAGGAACGCCTCGGCGACGGCGTTGAAGGCCTTCGAGTTGACCGGCCGCGCGAAGCCGTGTCCCTCGTCGGGGAACAGGACGTAGGTGACCGGGATCTTTCGCGCCTTCATGGCGGCCACCATCTGCTCCGCCTCGGCCTGCTTGACGCGTGGATCGTTGGCCCCCTGTCCGATCAGCAACGGGCGCTGGATCTGATCGACCTTCGACAACGGCGAGCGCGACAGGAGGAACTCCTTCCCCGCGTCGGTCTTCAGGTCCCCCATCCTCTGCTCGAACACCGAGAGGATCGGCGCCCAGTAGGGCGGGATCGACTCGAGCAGGGTGACCAGGTTCGACGGCCCGCAGATGTCCACGCCGGCGGCGAACTTCTCCGGCGTGAAGGTCAGGCCGACCAGCGTCGCGTAGCCGCCGTAGCTGCCGCCCATGATCGCGACCTTCGAGGGCACGGCGATCTTCTTCGCCACGGCCCAGTCGACGGCGTCGATCAGGTCGTCGTGCATCTTCGCCGCCCACTCCTTGTTGCCGGAGTTCAGGAACAGCTTGCCGAAGCCGGTCGATCCCCGGTAGTTGACCGAGAGCACGGCGTAGCCGCGGTTGGCCAGCCACTGGTGGTAGGAGTGGTAGCCCCAGACGTCGCGTGCCCACGGGCCGCCGTGGACGAAGAGAACCATCGGGACCGGCGAGGACGGGATCCCGTCGCCGTCCGGGTCCGAGCCGGGCGGCAGCGTGAGGTAGCTGACCAGCTCCAGGCCGTCGCGCGATGGGATCACCTCGGGGTGCATCGGCGCCAGGGACAGGCCCTCGAGCGCGGGCCGGTTGGAGAACAGGTACTTGGCCTTCTTCGTCCCCCGGTCGTAGAGGTAGTAGGCGACGGGTCCCGCGTCCTGGAGGTAGGCGACGGTCCAGGTCTTGTCGTCGAGGGTGCGACTGGTGATCTCGAACTCTCCGGGCGCCACTTTCGAGAGCGCCGCGAAGTCGTCCGCGATCGTCGGGTCGAGGACCTTCCACTTCTTCTTCAGGTAGTTCGAAGCGACCGCCTGAAGCGTGTCCTCGGTGGGCTGGACCATCACGTCGTCGACGTCCGCCTTCGGATCCTGGAAGACGAGCTGGCTCTTGCCGGTCGCCAGCTCCACGGTGGTCAGGGCCGCGGTGTCGCGGTCGCGGCTGTCGATCATGTAGAGCGTCTTGCCCGCCTTGTCGAACCCGATCGCCTGCGTGGTCAGCGAATCGGCCGCCGGCACGGTCGCGAACGGGACGAAGGCGTCGCCCGCCTTGCGCAGGATCTCGGCGCCGCCGTCCGCCGTGAACCGCGTCGCCAGGCGGATGTTGTAATCGTCGTCGATCGAGAAGCCGACGTAGCCGTCGTTCTGCTGCACCAGCTTGCGCTGGCCGCTCGCCAGGTCGACCGAGTAGACGTCGTGGAACTGCGGGTTGCGGTCGTTGAGCGAGATCAGGATCTCGCCCGGACGGCGTGGCGAGACCTGCTCGATGCGCGCCTGGACCTTGTCGAGCGGCGTCAGGTCCTTCTCCTTGCCGCTGTCGAGGTCGACGACGTAGACGCGCCAGTTCTCGTCGCCGCCCTTGTCCTGGAGATAGACGACGTGGTGGCTGGTGTAGGCCCAGAAGAAATTGCGGATGCCGCGGCTCGCGTCGTGGGTGACGGCCTTGGCCGCGCCGGGGTCGCCGACCGGGGCGACCCAGACGTTGAGCACGCCGTCGACGGGGGCCAGCCAGGCCAGGTGCGCTCCGTCGGGGCTGACCCGGAGCTGGGCGCGCTCGGGGTTGCCGAACAGGACTTCGCGCGGAATCAGCGGGGTCTCGGCCACCGCCAGCGCCGGCGTCGCCGCCAGCCAGACGGCCGCGGCCGAGAGGCCCGCGACGATCAGTAGGTTCTTCATGATGGGGAGCTCCTCTTCGAGACGGACCCGAGGGCCGGGCCCGGTACGGCGGAAAGCCGATGCTAGCAAGTTCGACGCGCGGCGAAAGCTCCGGGCCGGAACCACGTATCCTGAACAGAAGCATGATTCCGCGGTTGCCGGTCCTCGTCTTCGTGGCCGCCTGCGCCGTCGCCCTGGCCGGTGACGCTGCGGCTGCCTCGGCCCCCGGCCGGCTGTTCCCGACCCGGCAACGGCTCGAGCTGCCCGGCGTGCCGGTCGAGACGATCCCCCTCGACTTCGACCGCGACGGGTGGACGGACCTCGCCGTCGTGGTGGCCTCGACCCGCTGGGGGCAGACCGGCTACGACGAGGGCGCGCAGCTCGATGCCGACGGCGTGCTGGTCGACGCTCTGACCGTCGTGCCGACCCTGCTCGACCGGCGCGACCTCCTCCTCTTCCGCGGTCGACCCGGAGGCGGCTTCGACACGCCGCCGCTCGACCTCGAGTTGCCCGCGACCGTCCACGCCGTCGCCGCGGGGCCGGCGAGCGCTCCGCTCGTGGCCTGGACCGACGACGGCGTCGCCGAGGTCGTCGCGAATCCCGCCGGCGGCCTCGAGCTCTCCGACCGGATCCACGCCCGCACGGTCTTCGCCGGCAGCCACTCCTTCCTCCCCCGCCTCGACCTGGTCCACGACCTCGACGGCGACGGCGCCGCCGACCTGCTCGTGCCGCTCGCCTCCGGCCTGGGCGTCGCGCTGACCGGCGCCGGGGGCCTGCCCGACCGGCCCACCTCGACGTTGCCGATCCCGCTCGAAGAGCGCCTGCCCGGCGACGCGCGGCTCTACCGCGACGGAGCGGCACGTCACGTCCCGCTGCCGGTGGTCGCCGACTTCGACGGCGACGGCCTGCCCGACCTCGCCTTCCGCAACCACGATCACGCCTGGAACCGGTTCCGGATCTGCTTCAACCGCGGCGGCGGGCGCTTCGGCCCGCCGGTCGATCCGCTCGCCGGCCGCGACCCGGACGCCGAGCCCGGGGTGGTCTGGGTCGGCGACCTCGACGGCGACGGGCACGCCGAGCTGGTCACCGCGAAGCAGATCGAGAGCGGCAAGGACTCGTTGCGCGCCGGTCTGGCCGAGGCGAAGAAGCCCCGCTTCCACCTCGAGGTCCACGAGCTCGGTCCCGACGGCGTCTGGGACCCGCAGCCGCGCGCCACCCTGGAGCTCGAAGGCTACGTCTTCGCCGACGCGGGAGACTTCCCGGTCCCGACGGCGGTCCGCGACCTCGACGGCGACGGCCGGCTCGACCTCGTCGCGGTGACGCTCGACTTCTCGCTCTTCGAGGCGGCGCGCGTGATGGCCGCCAAGTCGGTGAAGCTGGATCTCGACTTCGCCGTCTGGCGGCAGGAGCCCGGCTTCGTCTTCCGCCGCGTCCCCGGGCTGGATCTCTCGGGCCAGCTACGGCTCCACCTCGACCGGCTGGCGCTCGGCCAGCTCTCCTCCTTCACCGGCGACTTCGACGGCGACGGACGCGCCGACTTCCTGCAGCTGGGCCGCGGGCGCGAGGTCTCGGTCCACCTCGGCCGGCCCGGCGCCCGCTACGCCGCGGCCCCCGACCTGACCCTCGAGCTCGCGCGCGAGCCGGCCGACGCGACGCTGGTCCGGGTCGCCGACCTCGACGGCGACGGCCGCAGCGACCTGGCGATCACCGAGCCGAGCGGCGACGCCGGCGACGTCGGCCGCCGCGCCGCGCTGGACCTCTACCTCTCGCGCGGGGCGACGCCGTGATCCGGCGCACCGGTGCGTCCTTCCTCACCCGCGCGGCACTCCCGGCGCTGCTCGCGCTGGCGTCATCGCTCCCGCTCCACGCGGATTCGACTCCTTCCGTCGAGGTGCGGCGCGACTCCGGCCACACGCGCGTCGCGCTCGACCTCGGCGGCACCCTGGTCGGCGCCCTCGCCCCCGGTGGCGGCTCCGGGACCTCCGGGCTCTGGCTCCTGGTCCGGCCGCCCGCGGAACCCGACGGCGCGCGGCGTCTGCTCCGTCTCGTGCCGGCACCCGAGCCGCGCCTGGAGGTCGTCGCCGAGGGGCTCCCCGGATGGATCAAGACGCTCGTCGCCGTCGATCTCGGCGCCGGAGTCGAGCTGGCGGCCGGCGGGCTCGGCCGGCTGGAATCGCTGGGACCGATCGCCGCGCCGACCGCGGCGCCGCGGACGCTGATCGATCACCCCGGCTTCGACGCCCGCTCGCTGGCTCCCGGACGCTTGCGCAACGGCGTCGAGCGGCGGCTCGCGGCCGCGGAAGCGGGCACGCTCCGGATCTGGGATCCCGACGGCGCCGGCGGCCTCGCGGCGCCGCGCGCGATCGCGCTCCCGGTCGAGATCCGTCGGTCGCAGACCGGCCTCCAGCTCTCGAGCCCGCCGGTCGCGGCGGTCCCCGACGGCGGTGCCACCCCAGCGCTCTGGGCGGCGGGCCCCGAACCCGTCGGCAAGACCCGGCTGCGCACCCTCCTGTTCCCGGCGCCGGCCGCGGCGGATCCTGCGACCGAAGCGAGCGAAGCCACCGAAGCGACCGAAGGCTGGGCGGCTCTGCCCGGCGCCGAGTCGGTCGAGCAGTCCTGGATCGCCGCCTTCGACGGCGCGCCGGCGCTCGTCGTCCGCACCCAGGGGGCGGCCCGGCTCGACCTGTTCGAGCACCAGCGCCTGCGGGTCTTCCCCCTGACCGCCGACCGCACCCGCGCCGGTGTCGCGCCGGCGCTGGCCACGGAGCTCGACTCCCGGCGTTGGTTCGACACGACGATCCAGGTCGCCGACGTGGACGCCGACGGCCACGACGACCTGGCCGCCTTCTTCCCCGAGGGGCTGACCGGCGGCGATCTCGTGGTCGAGGTCTGGCGCGGCCAGGGCGGCGCCCGCTTCGAGCGCCGCGGCCGCCGCACGGACGTGGACGATCCGCCCGACAGCGCTCTCTTCGTCCCCGGCGCGGGGCCCGGCGGCCGGCCGGGCTTGCTCCTGATCCGGCGCGACCGCGTCGAGATGCGCCTGCTGGCGAACAGCGGCCGCCATGCCCTGGAGCGCGACGCGCTCTGGACGATGACGCTCGACTCGGCGCCGGACGCTCCCGCGCCCAAGGCGCTCGGCAGCGCCGACGTCGACGGCCGCGGCGGGCCCGACGTGCTCCTGCTCTCCACCGACGAGAAGAAGGGCGACCGGCTGACGGTCCTGTTGCCCAGATCCGACTGCCGGGCCGGTCCGGGGCCACGATCGAGTCCCGCCGTCTCGGGGAACCCCGAGGAGACCCCCGCCGTTTCCCGTCGAAATCGGTTGTGCCGGGCCGGTCCGGGGCCACGATCGAGTCCCGCCGCTCTCGGGGAACCCCTGAAGGGGACCCCCCGCCGTTTCCCGTCGAAACCCGGTTGTGCCGGGCCGGTCCGGGGCCACGATCGAGTCCCGCCGCTCTCGGGGAACCCCTGAAGGGGACCCCCCGCCGTTTCCCGTCGGAACCCGATCGTGGCCCCGGCCCGTCCCTCGAGGTTGAGGGGGCGGTCGAAGCGCGATCTCTGCGGCGGCTACGACTCGGCGACCGCTTCCTCGGTCGCGTCCGCGGGCGGCGCCTCGCGCGGGTAGCCGACCCCCGCCAACGCCTCGGTGATCTCGTCCAGGATCACCGGGTCGTCGATCGTGGCCGGCATCCGCCACGGCTTGCCGTCGGCGATCGCCCGCATCGTGCCGCGCAGGATCTTGCCCGACCGGGTCTTCGGCAACCGCTGGACGACCAGCACCGTCTTCAGCGCCGCCACCGGACCGATCCGGTCGCGCACGAGCTGCACGCACTCGTGGGCGATCTGGCCGTGGCTGCGCTCGACGCCGGCCTTGAGCACGAGGAAGCCCAGCGGCAGCTGGCCCTTCATGGCGTCGGCGGCGCCCATCACGGCGCACTCGGCGACGTCGGGGTGCGAAGCCAGGACCTCCTCGATCGCGCCGGTCGAGAGCCGGTGGCCGGCGACGTTGATGATGTCGTCGGTGCGCGACATGACGTAGACGTAGCCGTCGTGCGTCGATGTGGCCGGCGTCCGCCGTCTTGTAGTAGCCCGGGAACTCGGTGAGGTAGGTCTCGACGTAGCGGTCGTCGGCGTGCCAGAGGGTCATCAGGGCGCCGGGGGGCAGCGGCAGCTTGACCACCAGGGCGCCGGTCTTGCCCGCCGGAACCTCGTGGCCGGCCTCGTCCAGGACGCGCACGTCCACTCCGGGCACGGCCCGCGTCGGCGAGCCCTCCTTGACCGGGAGCTGCTCGATGCCCAGGCAGTTGGCGCACAGCGCCCAGCCGGTCTCCGTCTGCCACCAGTGGTCGATCACCGGCACGTGGAGCTTCTCCTGCGCCCAGCGCAGGGTGTCCGGATCGGTGCGCTCGCCGGCCAGGAACAGCGCCCGGAAGCGTGACAGGTCGTGCTCGCCGATCAGCCGCCCTTCGGGGTCCTCCTTCTTGATCGCCCGGAACGCGGTCGGCGCGGTGAACATGACCCGCACGCCGTGCTGCGCGATGACGCGCCAGAACGCACCCGCGTCCGGCGTGCCGACCGGCTTGCCTTCGTAGAGGATCGTCGTGTTGCCGTTGAGCAGGGGCGCGTAGCAGATGTAGGAGTGACCGACCACCCAGCCCACGTCCGAAGCCGCCCAGAACACTTCTCCGGGCTGGACCCCGTAGACGTTCTGCATGCTCCAACGCATCGCGACGGCGTGGCCGCCGTTGTCGCGCACCACGCCCTTGGGCTGCGCCGTGGTGCCCGAGGTGTAGAGGATGTAGAGCGGGTCGCTCGACTCCACCGGGACGCAGTCGTGTGGGCGCGCCGCGGCGATCGCGTCGTGCCAGTCGACGTCGCGCTGGCGCAGCAGGACGCAGGGGTGCTCCGGCCGCTGCAGGATGACGCAGTGGTCGGGCTTGTGCCGGGCGGCGTCGATGGCGCGATCGAGCAGCGGCTTGTACTCGATGACCCGGCCGGGCTCGATCCCGCACGAGGCCGATACCACCACCTTGGGCGTGGCGTCGTCGATGCGTACCGCCAGCTCGTTGGCCGCGAAGCCGCCGAAGACCACCGAGTGGACGGCACCGAGCCGCGCGCAGGCGAGCATCGCGACCACCGCTTCCGGGACCATCGGCATGTAGAGGACGACGCGGTCGCCCTTGGTCACCCCCAGCCGCGCCAGGGCGCCGGCGAGCATCGCGACCTCGTTGCGCAGCGCGCGGTAGGTCAGCGTGCGCAGGACGCCCGTGATCGGACTGTCGTAGATCAGCGCGCGCTGGTCGCCCCGGCCGAGCTCGATCTGGCGGTCGACCGCGTTGTAGCAGGTGTTCAGCTCGCCGCCGGGGAACCAGCGGTAGAAGGGCGCCTTCGAGGCGTCGAGAACGCGGTCCCACCGTCGGTGCCAGGCGATCCCTTCCGCCGCCTCGCCCCAGAACTCCTCGGGGTTCGCCAACGACCGGGCGTGAACGTCGTCGAATCGGCCCATGGCCACCTCCGTCGCGGCCGGCCCGCCGGGCTCGCCGCCGGGCCGGCGGTTCGCTGCTCGCCGGTCAGGCGCGGCTCGCCGCCACCAGCTTCTCCACCACCGTCGGGTCGGCCAGCGTCGTGATGTCGCCGAGATCGCCGGTGTTGCCCTCCGCGATCTTGCGCAGGATCCGGCGCATGATCTTCCCGGACCGCGTCTTGGGCAGTCCCGGCGCGACGACGATCCGGTCCGGGGTCGCGATCGGACCGATGACCTGCCGTACCTGCTCCTTGAGCATCCCCGCCAGCTCGTCCGGGTCGTAGCCCTCGTACTCCGGGGTGACGATCACGTAGGCGAAGATGCCCGTGCCCTTGATCTCGTGGGGGTAGCCCACCACCGCGGCCTCCGCCACGGCCGCGTGGGCCACCAGCGCGCTCTCCACCTCGGCGGTGCCCAGCCGGTGCCCGGAGACGTTGAGGACGTCGTCCACCCGGCCGGTGATCCAGTAGTAGCCGTCCTCGTCGCGCCGGCAGCCGTCGCCGGTGAAGTAGAGCCCGGGGTAGCGGGTGAAGTAGGTCTCCTGGAAGCGGTTGTGGTCGCCGTAGATCGTCCGCGCCTGGCCGGGCCACGAGTGCCGGATGCAGAGATTGCCGGACACCCCGTTGCCCTCGATCTCGTTGCCCTGCTCGTCCACCAGGACCGGCTCGATGCCGAAGAACGGGAAGGTGGCCGAGCCGGGCTTGCACGGGGTCGCGCCGGGCAACGGCGTGATCAGGATCCCGCCGGTCTCGGTCTGCCACCAGGTGTCGACGACGGCGCAGCGCTTCTCGCCCACCACGTCGTGGTACCAGGTCCAGATCTCGGGGTTGATCGGCTCGCCGACCGAGCCGAGCACCCGCAGGCTGCGCCGCGAGTAGCGCTTGACCCAGTCGTCGCCTTCGCGCGCGATGGCGCGCAGCGCCGTCGGCGCGGTGTAGAAGATGTTCACGCCCAGGTCGTCGACGATGCGCCAGTAGCGACCCGGGTCGGGATAGACCGGGACCGACTCGAACATCACGGTCGTCGCGCCGTTGGCCAGCGGACCGTAGATGATGTAGCTGTGCCCGGTCACCCAGCCGATGTCGGCGGCGCAGAAGAAGATGTCGCCGGGGTGGTAGTCGAAGATCAGCTTGTGGGTCAGGGCGGCGTAGACCATGTAGCCGGCCGTGGTGTGCAGGACGCCTTTCGGCTTGCCCGTCGAGCCCGAGGTGTAGAGCGTGAACAGCGGCGACTCGGCGTGCATCCACTCGACCGGGCAGGTCGAGCGCTGCCGCGGCATCTCTTCCTCCAGCCAGAGGTCGCGCCCCTGCTTCATCGGCACGTCTCCGTCCGTGCGCCGCGCGACCAGGACCTTCTCGATGTCGCTCATGCCCTCGATCGCGCGGTCCACCGTCGACTTGAGCGCGATCCGCTTGCCGCCGCGCAGGCCTTCGTTGGCGGTGATGATCAACTTCGCCCCGGCGTCGAGGATCCGGCCGCGCAGGGACTCGGCCGAAAAGCCGGCGAAGACCACGGAGTGCACGGCGCCGATCCGGGCGCAGGCGAGCATCGCGTAAGCCAGCTCCGGGATCATCGGCAGGTAGACGATGACCCGGTCGCCACGGCGGACACCGTGGGCGTGGAGGACGTTCGCCATGCGCGCGACGTTGTGCTTGAGCTCCGCGTAGCTGATCGTCCGGTACTCGCCGGCCTCGTCGCCGGCCCAGATGATCGCGGTCTTCTCGGGCTGCGTCGCCAGGTGGCGGTCGACGCAGTTGAAGCAGGCGTTGAGCCGCCCGCCGCCGTACCACGAGAAGTCGACCTCCTTCATGTCGGTGTCCAGGATCGAGCTCGGCGGGTGGTACCAGGTCAGGATCTCCGCCTGCTTGCGCCAGAAACCCTCCGGGTCGTCGAGCGAGAGCCGGTAGAGCCTCTTGTACTCCTCCATCGAGCGGATGTGCGCGCGCGAAGCGATCTCGGGCTTGACGGGAACGATGGTCATCCGATACCCCCCAATGGCAGGTCCTTGGTTGCGGGTTCCGATCTCGGCTCGGCCCCGATTGTAGCCCCGGAGCCTCGCTCTCCGGGGACGACGGCGCCGGGTGCCGCCCCGCTGCGTCCACCATCGACGAGCGCAGCGGGACGGAACCCGTGCCGTGACCCGACTCAGTGAGCCGTCGCCGTGCCGGCGCCGCGCGGGACGCGGACCGACTCGACCATGTCCTGGATCTCCTGGGGCGGCGGCGCAGTGAGCCGCGAGACCACGAAGGTGACCACCAGGTTGAACACCATGCCGACGGTGCCGATGCCCTGGGCACCGATCCCGAAGAAGAAGGGATGCATCCCGAAGAAGCGGTTGCCGATGATGTAGAAACCGGTGAAGCCGATGCCGACGATCATGCCCAGAACGGCGCCGGTCCGGTTGGTCCGCTTGTCGAAGATGCCCAGCAGGATGATCGGGAAGAAGCTCGCAGCGGCGAGGCCGAACGCGAACGCGACGACCTCCGCGACGAAGCCCGGTGGATTGATCCCGAAGTAGCCCGCGAAGACCACCGCGACGAAGATCATGATCCGGCCGATCAGGAGACGCCTCTCCTCAGAAGCTTCCGGATTGATGAACTTGCCGTAGATGTCGTGCGCCAGCGAGCTCGAGATCACGAGCAGGAGCCCGGCAGCGGTCGAGAGCGCGGCCGCCAGGCCGCCGGCCGCGACGAGCGCGATCACCCAGGGCGCCAGACCGGCGACCTCGGGAGTCGAGAGCACGATGATGTCGCGGTCGATCCTGATCTCGCTGGTCTCCTTGTTCGGTGTCAGCTCCAGCTTCCCGTCCCCGTTCTTGTCTTCCAGGCCGAGCAGCCCGGTCGCCTCCCAGCTCTTGACCCAGTCGAGCTCACGCGCCTTCTCGATCGAGGTCCCGTTGAGGGTGTTGATCAGGTTGTAGCGGGCGAAGACCGCGAGCGCGGGGGCCGTCGTGTAGAGGAGGGCGATGAAGACCAACGCCCAGCCCGCCGACCAGCGCGCCGCCCGGACCGTGGGAACGGTGTAGAAGCGGACGATGATGTGGGGCAGGCCCGCCGTGCCGGCCATCAGCGCCAGCGTGATGCAGAAGACGTCGATCATCGACCGGCCCTGGAACGGCTTGGTGTACTCGCTGAACCCGAGGTCGACCTGGATCTGGTTGAGCTTCTGCGTGATGTCGCTGGTGGTGAACGCCAGCTGCGGAATCGGATTGCCCGTCAGCACCTTGGCGATGGCGATCGCCGGGATCAGGAACGCGAGGATGAGCACCGAGTACTGGGCGACCTGCGTCCAGGTGATGCCCTTCATCCCGCCCAGGACGGCGAAGAAAGCGACCACCGCCATGCCGATGATGACTCCGGTGTTGATCGAAACACCGATGAAGCGCGAGAACACGACTCCGACGCCGCGCATCTGGCCGGCGACGTAGGTCAACGACACGAAGATGGCGCAGATCGCCGCGACGACGCGCGCCGTGCGCGAGTAGTAGCGGTCGCCGACGAAGTCGGGCACGGTGTACTTGCCGAACTTGCGCAGGTAGGGCGCGAGCAGCAGGGCGAGCAACACGTAGCCCCCCGTCCAACCCATCAGGTAGACGCCGCCGTCGTACCCCATGAAGGAGATCAGGCCGGCCATCGAGATGAACGAGGCGGCGGACATCCAGTCGGCGGCGGTGGCCATGCCGTTGTAGATCGACGGCACGCCCTGCCCGGCGACGTAGAAGCCGCGGGTGTCTCGGACGCGGTTCAGGTACCCGATGTAGAGGTAGGCACTGAACGTGATGAGAACGAATGCGAACGTCCAGGTCTGGGTCACGGACATGCCGAACATCACTTGTCCTCCTCGTGGACGTCGAATTCGCGGTCGAGCCGGTCCATCCGCCAGGCGTAGATGAAGATCAGCGCGACGAAGACGTAGATCGATCCCTGCTGAGCGAACCAGAAGCCCATGGGCAGCGCGCCGACGTGGAACTGCGACAGCGGCACCGCGAGCAGGATTCCGCAGACGTAGGAGACGAGCGCCCAGATCGTCAGGAGAATGGCGATCAGACGCTTGTTGCGCCTCCAGTACTCACGACTCTTGTCGTTGGCCATCGTTCTCTCCCGCAGCCTCAGAATTGGAAGATCTGGACCGTCAGCTGGACGACGTCGCGGTCCGACGCCCCGTCCTTGGCGATCTTGCCGTAGGCGACCCGGAAGATCCGGTTGAACTTCGCCATGTGGTAGTTGACCCCGATCCAGAGCTGGTCGTCGTCGGCGAGCGTGGCGTCCTTGAAGTTGCGCGTCGAGTACTGGATCCACGGCTGCCACTTGCCGCCGGGGAACAGGTAGCCGAGCTCGCCCATGAAGGTGTCCTGCTTGGGCAGGGTCGCGAACGTGGTGCCGCCGTCGTACTGGACGGCGTCGCCCTGGAAGGTGAACGCCGCTCCGTTCGAGCCCACCGGCTGGTCGTAGAAGGCGTCGAAGCCGTAGGCCTTGTACTTCTCCTGGACGTCGAACGAGGCGCCGAACGACAGCGTGTGCTTCCCGCCCAGGCTGTTGCCGGTGTAGAACATCCCGGTCTCGGGGTCGAAGACGTGGACCATGATGCGGCCGGCGTAGCGCAGGTCGTTGGTCCCGTTCTCGCCGCGGGCGCCGTCGTAGACGCCCAGCCGGTAGTCGAAGTGGTTGCCGGCCAGGCCGCCGCGCAGCTGGACGCCGTAGTCGCGGCCGACCCGCGACTGGGTGACGCCCGACTCGAGGAACGAGTACGGTCCGTAGTCCGAGGCGAGCAGCGATGCCGCCGACTGGGTGTGGTTCCTGGACAGCGGGATCAGGATCATCCCCATGTCGACCTTGAAGGCGTCGCTCTGCGTGTAGGTGACGAAGAAGTCCTGGAAGTAGATGTCGCCGGCGGTCTTGGCGCCGGTGGCGTCGGACTTGCCGAGGTTCGGCGAGTCGGTCTCCAGGAAGAACGTCCACTTGTCGGCCAGCTTGCCGCCCATCAACAGGCGCAGCCGGCGGAAGTAGAGGTTCTGCGCGTTGTCTCCGTTCGCGAGCTCCTCCTGGTCGGCACGCATCTGGGCGAGGAATCCGAACTTGATCGACTGCTTGCCGTCCTCCGACTTGACCTCCCACTGCGCGAACGCGGTGGAAGCCGTCGCCAGAACGAGCAGCGCGGCGATCACGAGGGTCCCCCGGACTTCGAATCGACGTCTCATGCCCTTCCCCCTTTGGTCTCCATGGCCCATCGCCATGGCCTGGTCTCCCTGGCCTCGCCTGCGAGGCTGGGGCGCCTCTTGGCGGCGCGCCGGGCGCCGCCCGCCGAACAGGCCGGCGCGCGGGCCGGCCGGAATGCCTACAAGGTTCGTCGGGGGACGGGCCAGCACGATGCAGGCCAGGATAAGCGCACTGTTTTGGATCGAAACGTAGCGTTTTGATCCGACTCGTTGGAGGTCGGGCTCTCAAGTTGACGGTTCCGAAACACTCTGGCTACAGATCGAAACGAGCGCTACAATCCCTCCGTGCCCTCCGCGAACGACCTGGTCGGTCTGGCCGACCGCTTCGTCGACGGCTGTCCCTCGCCTGCGCTCGTGGTCGAGGCGGGGGGGCATCTGCGGGTGGTCAACGGCCCGGCGCGGGCGCTGTTCGGTCTCGCCGCGGACTCGACCGCGGTGCTCCACGACCTGCTCGGCGTCGGCTGGCGCGAGGTCGAGACGATCGCCCGCGACGGGCAGACCGACCTGGTCACCGATCTGCCCGCCGAGGCGGGCGCCCCGAACCGCCGCGGGGCGAGAGTGCGCCTGGAGCCGGTGCGCGGAGAACGCGGCGAGCTCCACGCCGTGGTCGCCTTCGTCGAGGCCGCGCAGGCCATGCCGGCGCTGCGCCACCGCCGCCGCGGCGAGGTCGGCTTCGACGCCCTCTACGGCCAGGATCCGGAACTGATCGCGACCTGCGAGGCCGCCGGGCGCTTCGCGCGCACGCCCTTGCCGATCCTGCTGCTGGCCGAGACCGGAACCGGCAAGGAGCTGCTGGCGCGCGCGATCCACGCCGCCAGTCCGCGCCACGGCCAGCCCTTCGTGGCGATCAACTGCGGCGCGCTCTCGCCGCACCTGCTCGAGAGCGAGCTGTTCGGCTACGCCCCGGGCGCGTTCACCGGGGCGAGCCGCGACGGCAACGACGGCAAGATCGGCGCCGCTCGCGGCGGCACCCTGTTCCTCGACGAGGTGGCCGAGATGCCCGGGCCGCTCCAGGCCCTGCTGCTGCGCGTTCTCGAGGACGGCACCTACTACCGGGTCGGCGAGAACCGGCCCCGCCATGCCGACGTCCGCCTGATCTGCGCCACCTGCCGCGACCTGCCGCATCTGGTCGCCGAGGGGGGCTTCCGCCAGGATCTGTTCTACCGCATCAACGGCGCCTGCCTGGGCCTGCCGCCGGTGCGCCAGCGGCGCGACGTGCCGGCGCTGATCCGGCACCTCCTGGCCGCCCTGGCCAACGAGCAGGGCCGGCCCGCCGCCCCGCCGGTGGCTCCCGACGCCTTCGACTGGATGGTCCGGCTCCCCTGGCCCGGCAACGTGCGCCAGCTCAAGACCGCGCTGCAGTACGCCAGCATCCTGGCCGACGGCGGCGAGATCCGGCTCGAGCACCTGCCGCGCGACGTCGCCGGTCCGGCGCCGCTCCCGGAGGCCGGCGCCGCCGGCGCCCTGCCGGCCGACGCGATCCCCGCCGGCGTCGGCGACGGGTCGGCGGCCGGAGCGCTCCCGGCCGACGCTGGCCGAGCTCGAGTCCGACCGCCTCCGCGACGCCGTCGAGCACGCGCGCGGCAACCTCAGCCGCGCCGCCGCCGAGCTCGGCATCGCCCGCTCCACTCTCTACCGCCGGCTGCGCCGGCACGGACTGCTGCCGTGAGCGCGCGCCAGCGGCCGCCGGCCCGCGAGCGGGATTCCGGCGTCGATTCCCGCGGGATCGAGCGCCGCTCGGCGGCGCGGCGGACCGAGGACCGCTCCCGTCTCCTCGGGCCGCGGCTCGTCGCCCTCTTCCTCGCCGGCTGCGTCCTGTTCGGCTACCCGATCCTCGGGCTCTTCTCGCGGCCCGTGCGCGTCGCCGGCATCCCGCTTCTGTTCGTCTACGTCTTCGTCGCGTGGGCGGCGTTCATCGCCACCCTCGCCTGGCTGGTCGACCGCGGGGAGAACCGACGCTAGGCGGCGACGCCCGGCGCCGAGGCCACGGACATGATCGCCGGCTGGACGATCCTGGTCGTCGCGATCGCCTACCTGGGGCTGCTCTTCGCGATCGCCTACTACGGCGACCACCGCGCCGAGACGGGGCGCAGCATGATCGCCAACCCCTACGTCTACGCGCTGTCGCTGGCGGTCTACTGCACGGCCTGGACGTTCTACGGCAGCGTCGGGCGCGCCGCCACCACGGGACTGGGATTCCTGCCCGTCTACCTCGGACCCACGCTCGCGGCGGCGCTGTCCTGGGTCCTGCTGCGCCGGATCGTGCGCATCAGCAAGCAGGAGCGGATCACCTCGATCGCCGACTTCGTCGCGTCGCGCTACGGCAAGAAGCGCTCGCTCGGAGCCCTGGTCACCGGCATCGCGGTGGTCGGAATCGTCCCCTACATCTCGCTGCAGCTCAAAGCGGTCTCGACGAGCTTCCTGCTCCTCGTCCACGGCGTCGGCGGCGACGTCGGCCACGACGCGGTGTTCGACCGCACGTCGTTCGGCGCCGCGGTGGTGCTGGCGGCCTTCGCGATCCTGTTCGGCACCCGTCACCTCGACCTCACCGAGCACCACGAGGGGCTCGTGCTCGCCATCTCTTTCGAATCCGTGGTCAAGCTGGTGGCCTTCACGGCGGTCGGTCTGTGGGTGACCTTCGGGCTCCACGGCGGCTTCGGCGAGCTGTTCGACCGCGTCGCCGAGCGCCCCGACCTGGCGCGCCTGACCACCTTCCAAGGTCCCTGGGGAAGCTGGGCCTGGATCCTCTTCCTGGCTTTCGCGGCGATCCTCTTCCTGCCCCGGCAGTTCCAGGTCTCGGTGGTCGAGAACGTCGACGAGAGGCACCTGCGCAAGTCCGCGTGGATGTTCCCGCTCTACCTGCTGGCGATCAACCTGTTCGTGCTGCCGATCGCATTCGCCGGCCGCCTCTACTTCGGCACGGGATCGGTGGACGCCGACACGTTCGTGCTCAGCCTGCCGCTGGCGGAGAGCCAGAAGGCGCTGGCGCTGCTCGTCTTCATCGGCGGGCTGTCCGCTTCGAGCGGCATGGTCATCGTCGAGACCGTCGCCCTCTCGACCATGGTCTCGAACGACCTCGTCATCCCGCTGCTGCTGCGCTCGGCGCTGGGAGGTCCGGATCCCAACATCGGCGCCCGGTTGCTGTTCACCCGCAGACTGGCGATCGTCGCGATCCTCGGCCTGGGACAGCTCTACCTGATGTCGACCGGCGCCGAGGGCTCCCTGGTCTCGCTCGGGCTGATCTCCTTCGCCGCCGTGGCGCAACTCGCGCCCGCGATCATCGGCGGCCTGTTCTGGCGCGGCGCCACGCACCGCGGAGCCCTCGCCGGTCTGCTCGGGGGCATCTTCGTCTGGGGCTACACGCTGCCCTTGCCCGCCTACGCCGCGAGCGGCCGCCTCCCCGAGTCGCTCCTCCGGGACGGACCGTTCGGCCTCCTCTGGCTGCGGCCGCATGCGCTGTTCGGCGTCACCGGCCTCGACCCGATCTCCCACTCGCTGTTCTGGAGCCTGCTCGTGAACGTCGGCGCCTACGTCGCGGTCTCCTCGCTCGGCGGCCAGTCGGCGGTCGAGTACGGGCAGGCACGGCGATTCGCGGACGTCTTCCGCAGGCGGTTCGACACCGCCGAGCTCGCGCTCTGGCGGGCGGACACGCCGGTGGCGGCGGTGCGCTCCCTGCTCGAGCGATTCCTGGGACCGGTCCGAACCCGCGCCGCGCTCGCCCGCTACTCCGAGGCGCGCGGACTGAACCTCGACCAGATGGTGTTCGCCGACGCCGAGCTGGTGGGGTTCGCCGAGCGCCTGCTCGCCGGCACCACCGGGGCGGCGTCGGCCCGGGTGGCGCTGGCCTCGGTCGCCCGGGAGACGGAGCTGGCCGTCGGCGAGGTCATGCACCTGCTCGACGAGACCTCGCGCGTGATCGCCACCAGCCGGCAGCTCGAGGAGAAGTCGCACGAGCTGGAGCGCGCCTCGCAGGATCTGCGCGCGGCCAACGAGCGCTTGCGCGAGCTCGACCGCTTGAAGGACGACTTTCTCGCCACCATGACCCACGAGCTGCGGACGCCGCTGACGTCGATCCGCGCGTTCACCGAGATCCTCCACGACCACCCGGAGCTCGACGCCGCCAAGCGGACCGAGTTCCTCGACATCGTGCTCAAGGAGAACGAGCGGCTGACCCGCCTGATCAGCCAGGTCCTGGACCTGGCCAAGATCGAGTCCGAGGAGACCCTGCGGCACGAGCCGGTCGCACCCGCCGAGCTGCTCGCCGACGCCGTCGCTTCGATGGGCAAGCTGGGCGAGGAGCGCGGGATCCGGCTCGAGAGCCGTCTCGGCCGAGCTCTGCCCGCGATCCCGCTGGATCGCGACCGCATCCTCCAGGTCCTGCTCAACCTGCTGTCGAACGCGCTGAAGTTCAGCCCCCGCGGCGGCTGGATCGCGGTCGAAGCGGTCGCCGCCGACGGCGGCGTCCGCTTCTCCGTCGCCGACGACGGACCCGGAGTCGCCGAATCCGACCGCGAGTCGATCTTCGAGCGCTTCCATCAAGTCGGTCAGCTGATCGCCGGACGCCGGCACGGCGCGGGCCTGGGGCTGTCGATCTGCCGCGAGATCGTCGAGCGTCACGGCGGTAGGATCTGGGTCGACACGAGCGAGCGCGGCGGCGCGCTGTTCGCCTTCACACTGCCGTCGCAGCCGCCGGCGCGGACCGGGACCGACGAAGCGACGCCGACGCGACGCGGAACCTGAACCTGGAGGGACCGATGCCGAAACGCGTGCTGATCGTCGAAGACGAGCCCAACATCGTGGTCTCGCTCGAATTCCTCCTGGACAAGGAGGGCTACGACGTGGCCGTCGCCGAGACCGGCGACCAGGCGCTCGAGCGCGCCGAGTCGTTCCGTCCCGACCTCGTCCTGCTCGACGTCATGCTGCCCGGGCCCGACGGCTTCGAAGTCTGCCGCCGCCTGCGCGCGCGCGCCGAGCCGCCCAAGGTCATCCTGCTGACCGCCCGCGGCCGCGAGGCCGAGCGGGTCAAGGGTCTCGACCTGGGCGCCGACCTCTACGTCACCAAGCCGTTCTCGACCCGCGACCTGATGGCCGACGTGCGCCGTTGCCTGGAGGGCGACGATGGCCGCTGACCGTTCCGCCGCGACGCGGCGAGCGCTGGAGGAGGTGGCGCGCTCGATGCGGGGGGCGCTCGGAAGCCTGCGCGCGGCCACCGAGACGCTCGGTGGCTACCCCGAGCTCGACCCCGAGCGCCGGGCGCGGCTGCTCGTCGTCGTCGCGGAGGAAGCCGTCCGCCTCGATCAGCAGGTGCGCCGAGTGGAGAGCCTCGCGGCCGGTTCCCACGAGCCTGCCGAGCGCCGCCGCACGGCCGTGGCGACGCTGCTCGACGGCCTGCTGCGCGAGGCGACCGGCGCGGGCCTGGAGTGCGAGGTGGAGGCCTCCGCCGGCGAGCCGTCCGACGACGTCCGCCTCGAGGCCGACCTCGACGCGCTGCTGCACGCCGCCCGGGGATTCTTCGGCGACCTGCGGCGCGTGCTGGCGGTGACCCGCTGCACCGTGCGTGCGCGCGTGGTCGACCGCCACCTGCTGGTCGACCTCGGCTGGCGCCCGGATCCCGGCGACCTGCCCCGGGTCTTCGAATGGCAGGGGGGGGCCCTCGCCGCCGGCGCCGAGCCCGGCGCCGGCGGCGGCCTGCGCGAGGTCGCCCGCGAGCACGACGGAGAAGCCTGGTTCAACCTCGACCGCGACGGATCGGCCGCGCACGTGCGGATCCTGCTGCCGCTCGCGGCCGGCGCCGCGGTCCCGGTCTGAGGCGCGCTTGGATCCGCTCGAGTTCCTCGTCGAGCACGCGCCCTTCTCCGACCTCACGGAGGCCGGGCGCTCGACGCTCGGGCGCCACCTCGAGATCGTCTACGCCCGCGTCGGCGAGCGGCTGCTCGACCGCGAGGGACGAAACCTGCACCTCTGGGTCGTGCGCAAGGGGTCGGTCCGGCTCGAGCTCGACGGACAGCTGGTCGACGAGATCGGCCCCGGCGAGGTCTTCGGGCTGACCGCGCTCGCCGGAGGCGACACGCCCAGCCTCGACGCGGTCGCCTCCCAGGACTGCCTGCTCTACCGCTTCCACCGCGACGACGTACGGCGCCTCTTCCCGAGCGAGCTGCCCTTCGCCGCGTTCTTCCTGACCGGCCTCGGCGAACGCCTGCGGGCGCTGACCGACGGCTCGCCGGTGCCGCTCGCCGGCGACCTCGGCGTGCCGGTCGGCGAGCTGGTGGCGCGTCCGCCGGTGGCGCTGAGCGTCCACGCCACCGTCGGCGACGCCGCGCGGCGCATGGCTCGCGAGCGCGTCAGCTCCGTCCTGCTCGTCGAGCGCGAAGTCCCGGGCGCCGCGGCCGTGCACCCCGTGGGCATCCTCACCGACCGCGATCTGCGGGGCCGCGTCCTGGCGGCCGGCCGCGGCCCGGAGACCCCGGTGCGCGAGGTGATGTCCACCCCGGTCGACACTCTGGACAGCACGCTGCCCACCTCCGAGGCGCTGGTCCACCTGCTGCGCCGCGGCATCCACCACCTCGCGATCGAGCGTGACGGCGCCGTCGTCGGCGTGGTCGCGCACTCGGACCTCCTGCGCCACCACCGCCACGGACCCGGCGCCCTGCTCAAGAAGATCGAGAAGGCGCGCGAGGTCGGTGCGCTCACCGGCTATGCCGAGGACGTCGCGGCGATGGTCGAGTCGCTCCAGCGCGGCGGCCTCGAGGCGTCCGAGATCGGCCGCCTCGTCGCGGCGCTCAACGACGCCCTGGTCGGCCGCCTGCTCGAGATGGCCGGAGCCGAGCTGGGAGCGCCGCCCTGCGAGTTCGCCTGGATCGTCTTCGGCTCCGAGGGGCGGCAGGAGCAGTCGTTCCTCACCGACCAGGACAACGCCCTGATCTACGCCGAGGACAGCGCCGCGGCGCGGACCTACTTCGAGGCGCTGGCGCGGCGCGGAGTCGACGCGCTGGTCGCGGTGGGCTTCCCGCTCTGCGCGGGCGGCTTCATGGCGACGAACTGGTGCCGGCCGCTGGCGGCGTGGGAGCGGATGTTCGAGGAGTGGATCGAGCGTCCCGAGCCGGAAGCGCTGATGAAGGCGGCGAATTTCTTCGACTTCCGCGTCGTCGCGGGCGGCCTCGACCTCGAGCCATTGGAATCGGCTCTCGCGGGGGCCGGGGAGCGGCGGCTGTTCATCGCCCACCTGGCCCGCGCGGCGCTCGAGATGAGGCCCCCGCTCGGTCTGCTGCACCGGATCCGCGAAGAGCCGGGCGGGGTCGACCTCAAGGCGGGGGCGCTGATGCCGGTCGTCGGCATGGCGCGCGTCTTCGCGCTCGAGGCCGGCGAGCGCGCCGGCTCGACCGTGCGCAGGCTGCGGGCGGCGCAACGCGCCCACGTCCTCAGCGAGGAGGGGTCCGAGCTGCTCACCGAGGCGTTCCGCTTCGTCTTCGCCCTGCGCCTGCGCAGCCAGCTCGCCGAGCGGCGCCAGGGGACGCCGATCGACAACCGCGTCCGGCTCGAAGACCTCTCGCCCGCCGAGAGCAAGCACCTCAAGGAAGCCTTCGTGGCCGTCCACCGCATGCAGTCCGCGACCGCGCAGCGTCTCGGCGTCGATCGCCTCGGATGACGTGATGGGCTGGCTGCGGTCGCTGAGGTGGCTGCGGTCCCCCGAGTGGACCGAGGTCGTCTTCCAGGTCCTCGACCTCGAGACCTCCGGGCTGGACCCGCGCCGGGCGCGGATCCTCTCGATCGGCGTGGTGCCGATCCGCTCCGGAGCGGTGCGCTGGGGCGAACGCTGGTACACCCTGGTGCGCCCGCCCGCCGCGAGCGACGCCGAGACCGACGCCGTCCGCATCCACGAGCTGCTCCCCGACGAGCTCCACGACGCTCCCGCGCTGGCGGAGCTGATCCCGCAGCTCGAGCAACGCCTCGCCGGCGCGGTGCTCGTGGTCCACTGGCGCGGCCTCGACGTCGCCGTCCTGAAGCGGGCCTTCCGTGACCACGGCCGGAAGTGGCCGCGGCCCCCGGTCGTGGACACGGCGGTCCTGCTCGGCCGGCTCGACCGCCGGCGCCGCCTGCTCGAGCCGGCGCCGGAGCCCACCCCGACGCAGCTCGCCGCGGCGCGCAGGGCGCTCGGCCTGCCACGTCACCGCGAGCACGACGCGCTCTACGACGCCCTGGCCACGGCGGAGCTCTTTCTCGCCCTGCGCGCCCGTCTCGGCCTGGTCCGGCTGCGCCAGTTGACCTGACGGCGCCGGCGTTCAGTCGTAGTGCCGGCCGCGGCGCCAGGCGTCGGCGACCTGCACCTTGAAGCCGCGGCAGACCAGGATCGGCTCCCGGGTCTCGTAGGGCATCGCGTACGGCGCGACGATCCGCCCCGCCTCGCGGACATCCTCGAAGACCTTGCGAACGCTTTCGGGGTCCATCCCGACGAGGATCACCACCGACGGGTTCGCGCGCTGCGGTCCCCAGAGGAAGAAGTTGTTGTGCTGGCTGGCCACCGGCGGCAGCCCTTCGCCCCGTCCGTAGTAGAGGAGTGCGCCGGCCTCGCCATAGTTCGACGTGACGACGATCGCGCGCTCCCGCTCCGCGGGGGAAAGAGACCGGACGGCGCCCACGACCGCCGCGGTCATCTCGCGCCAGCCGAAGCGGTCGGCGAAGAACTGCGGCAGCGGGCCCAGGGACTGCCTCTCGTCCGGCCGCGGCTCCCTGCCGAGGGCCCGCTGGTAGGCGACGAAGTCGTCCACGGGCAGCACCGGGATGGCCAGCGGCGCGAGGGCGAGCCCCCCCGCCGCGAGCGCGGTCAGCAGCGCCGGCCGCGGCCAGCGCCACGCCAGACGATCGAGGCCGCGCTCCGTCGCCACCGAGCCGGCGGCGAGCAGCATGGGAAACGCCGGACCCAGGTAGTAGGGCTTGCCGTGACCGAACGCCATCACGGCGAACGCGACCAGAAAGACGATTCCCAGCGCGCGGAAGCGGCGGCCCTCGCGGGTCGCCAGGAGCCAGATCAGGCCCGCGATCCAGAGCGCGAGGTTGAACGGGTGGATCTCGCCGATCTGGGCGAGCAGGAAGGAGAGCGGCGAGAGGGCGACGTTCTTGTACGCCGTCGCGTTGTGCATGAACTCGAGCGTCGCCCAGCCGTGTCTCACCTGCCAGAACAGGTAGGGCGAGAAGATCAGCAGCGCGATCGCCGCTCCCAGCCAGGGCTCCCTGCGCTTCAGGTGGCGCCGCAGCGGCGTCGCCAGAGTCGCCACGGCCAGGCCGAGCGCGAAGACCAACGGATCGATCTTGTTGAGCAGCCCGAGGCCCAGGACAGCGCCCAGCGGGAGCCAGAGCCGCGGGTCGTCGTCGCCCACCATGCGGACGACCAGGAGCGCGGCGAGCGACCAGAAGACGAGATCGAAGACGTTCATCGAGTAGTAGCCCGAGATGCCCAGGTACTGCGGCGTGATCGCCACCGCCACCGCCGCGAGGCACTCGGCGAACCGTCCTCCGCCGAGCCCGCGTGCGAGCCGCGCGCCGAGCAGCACGAGCGTCCCGCCCAGCAGCGCCGGCAACAGGCGCAAGGCGAGAAGGGAGTCGCCGATCAGAGCCCGCACCAGCGCCAGCACGGCGATCGAGAAGGGCGGCTGGTCGACGTAGCCCCAGGAGAGGTGACTGGCGCAGGCCAGGTAGTAGAGCTCGTCGCGGAACAGCCCGTAGCGCCACCCCACCCCCAGCTCCAGCGCCACGAACGCGGCGGCCACGATCCAGACGAACACCAGCGGCCGCCGCCCGGCCACCCGTTCGCCGATCCCTCCGGACTCCATGCTCTCCCCCTCTCCGATCACGAAACCGTATACGAGGCGCGAAGCCCCGAGTTGCCGCGTCCGCCCCCACGATCCCGCGCGAAGACCAGATCTCAGGAGCCGAAATCCCAAGACTCCTCTGTTCAAGCCAAAGACCGAAGACTAAAGACTAGAGACAAAAACCAAGGCTTCCATAGAAGGGGAAGGTGGCAGGACGGCCGTTCCGCCTGCCGTTCGCCGCCGCGCCGCGCCGACCGTTGCTCCCGTGGACAGACCTCGAGTCCGCGGACTGGCGAGGCGGTAGATTCCCCGAGGGGACATGCAAGAAGTTGCTTGTCCCCTCGACACGCCTTCGGTTCGCAGTACCACCCGCTGGCCGTGGCGCGACCTCCGCCGGGGACACCCTGGCTTGCTGCGTGTCCCCTGGACACGCCTTCGGTGCGCACCGGCACCCGCTCGCCGAGGCGCGGCCCACGTCGCGCTCGAGGGGTGACAGTCACGCCACATCGGAGATGTGGCATGACAGTCACCTCAGCCTCGACGCGTCCCCTGGACACGCCTTCGCTGCGCACCGGCACCCGTTCGCCGGTGTGCCGCGGTGCTAGCCTCCCTTCGCGGGGGCCAACGGCGATGGAGTACCGGATCGGGATCGTGCTGTCGGGTGGCGGGAGCCGGGGTCTCGTCCACGTCGGAGTGCTGCGCGCTCTCGTCGAGGCGGGGCTCGCGCCCGACTGCGTCTCGGGGACCAGCGCCGGCGCCATCGTCGGCGCGCTCTACTCCGCCGGCTTCGACGCCGACGAGATGGTCGAGTTCTTCGCCCGCAAGAGCCCGTTCCACCTCTCCAAGCTGGCGCTCGGCAAGCCCGGCTGGATCGACACCGAGAAGATCGTCGCCGACTTCCTCGAGTACTTCCCCGAGGATTCCTTCGCGGCGCTCGAGCGCAAGCTCTTCGTCGCCGCGACCGACCTGGTGAACGCCCGGCTCGAGATCTTCTCCTCCGGCCCGCTGGTGCGGCCGGTGATCGCGTCGTCGTCGATCCCGATGGTCTTCACGCCGATGACGATCGACGACCGCTGGTTCGCCGACGGCGGCATCCTCAACAACTTTCCGATCGAGCCGGTGCTCGGGCTGTGCGACGTCGTCCTCGGCGTCTACGCCAGCCCGCTCTCGGAGGTGGTCGCCAAAGAGCTCCAGAGCTCTCTGGCCGTGACCCAGCGCGCGCTCGAGCTCGGCATGTTCTACGCCTCCCGCCGCCGCTTCCACCACGCGGACCTGGTGATCAGCCCGCCCGGGCTCGCCGAGTTCGGGACCTTCGAC
Source organism: uncultured Acidobacteriota bacterium (assembly GCA_963781755.1). Classification (GTDB taxonomy): domain Bacteria; phylum Acidobacteriota; class Thermoanaerobaculia; order Multivoradales; family JAGPDF01; genus JACTMI01. The sequence continues at coordinate 558,801 of CAWAGZ010000004.1, read as the reverse complement.
AGCAAGCGCCACGCCGAGATCGCCGAGCTCGGCTACCGCGAGACCTGCGCGTGCATGGACGAGATCCGCCGCCTGGTCGAGCGCCATCGCCCGACGCGACCACCCGGCGGGACTTCTCGTCGGTCGGAGGAACGGCAATGAGCGAACTTGTGAAGACCCAGGGGATCCCGGACATGTCGCCGCGGGCCAAGGCCCGGTGGACCGGCGTCTTCTACCTGCTCACCATGGCCACGGCGGCGTTCTCCCAGGGCTTCGTCAGCGACCGGCTCGTCATCGCCGGCGACGCCGCGACGACCGCGGCCAACATCCTGGCGCACGAGCAGCTGTTCCGGGTCGCCTTCGCCGTCTACCTCGTCGAGATGGCGTGCCAGATCACGATGACGGCGCTCTTCTACGACCTGCTCAAACCGGTGAGCAGGACCCTGTCCCTGCTCGCGGCGTTCGTCGGCCTGACCGGCTGCGTCGTCAAGACCGTCAGCCGGCTCTTCTTCATCGCGCCTCTGCTCGTCCTCGGGGGCGCGCCCTATCTGAATGCTTTCGACGCGGCCCAGTTGCAAGCGCAGGCGCTCCTCTTCCTGGAAGTGAACAGCCAGGGGGCTGGAATCGCCCTGTTCTTCTTCGGACTTCACGCCGTCCTCAAGGGCTACCTCGTGCTCCGCTCCACCTTCTTGCCCCGCGTACTGGGCCTCCTGGGAATCCTCGCCGGCCTGGGTTGGGTGAGCTTCCTCGATCCGCCCCTCGCGCTCGCCATGATGCCCGGCATCCTGCCTCTCGGCATGATCGCATCGGCCGCAATGATCCTGTGGCTCCTCGTTTTCGGCGTCGACGAGCGGCGGTGGAGAGAGCTCTCCAGCGCACAGGCGTCGTCCATCTGGAGGTGAACGCCCGCCGGAAGGTGTCGGCCAGCCCGCCTCGGCGGGCAGGTGCGCGCATGGGGACGACTCCTACAATTCTCGGCGGAGTCTGCCCATGACTGCACCGACGTTCGATCCCGCCCACGACATCCGGCCGCTGGTCCGCCGGATCGGCAAGCCTCCAGAGGAGTGGCGGCGCCGCGATCTTCTGGCGGCCTGTCTCGAGGACGGGATCCGGGTCGTCAACTTCCGCTTCTCCTCCTTCGACGGCAAGCTGCGCGAGCTGCGCCTGCCGGTCACGAATCCGGCGTACCTCGACCGGATCCTGGCGGCGGGCGAGCGGGTGGACGGCTCGAGCCTCTTTCCCGGGCTGTTCGAGCCCGGAGCGAGCGACCTCTACGTCGTCCCGGTCCATCGCTGGGCGTTCCTGGATCCCTGGCGCCCGGACGAGCTGCACGTGGTCTGCCGCTTCGCCGACGGCACCGGCGCGCCCTCGCCGCGCACGCCGGACACCCTGCTGGCCGGCGCGGCGGCCGGCCTCACGGCGCGCACCGGGCTGACGCTGTCGGCGCTCGCCGAGCTGGAGCTCTACCTCATCCTCGAGCGCGCCGACGAGCGCTTCACCGGACGCTCCCAGCGCCACTACCAGCAGAGCTCGCCGTACCTCCACGGCCGCGCCATCGCCGACGAGATCCTGCGCTCCGCGGCGGCGGTCACCGGCCACGTCAAGTACGGCCATGCCGAGGTCGGCTACATCGACCGCCTCGCCTCCGGCGACCCCGAGCTCGACGGGCGGCGCGTCGAGCAGTACGAGATCGAGCTCGACCTGGCTCCGGTCGAGGACCTGGGCTGCTGGCTGCCGGTGGTGCGCTGGCTCGCGCGCACGGTGGCGGACCGGCACGGCGCCTCGGCGACCTTCGTCCCCAAGCTCGACGAGGGGATGGCCGGCAGCGGCATGCACCTCCACCTCGCCCTCGCGCGCGACGGGGCCAACGTGCTCAAGGACGCGAGCGGCGAGCTCTCCGAGCCGGCGCTGCGGATGATCGGGGGCCTGCTGCGCCACGCGCCCGCTCTCGCGGCGTTCGGCAACACCGTCGCCGGCAGCTACCTCCGCCTCGTCCCCGACCAGGAGGCCCCGACGCGGCCGGGCTGGGGACGCGGCGATCGCTCGGCGCTCCTGCGCGTGCCGCTCGACTTCGCCGCCGACGGCGCGCTGGAGCGGGCGATGAACCCGGGAGAGGACGGCGAGGCGCCGACGGATCTCGCACGGCCGACGATCGAGCTGCGCAGCCCGGACGGCAGCGCCTTCCCCCAGCTCCTGCTGGCGGCCGTGACCCTCGCGGTCGCGGACGGTCTCGGCGACCCCGCCGCGCTCGAGCTCGCGCGGGCGACGGCGACGACGACGAAGACGGAGACGGAGACGGAGGCGGCCGGCCGCGCGCCATCGCTCGATCCCCTGCCGCGCTCGGCGGTCGAGGCGGCGCGGGTGCTCGAGCGCCGGCGCGAGTTCTTCGAGCGCGGCGGCTTCCCGCCGGTGCTGATCGACCGCGTCGCCGCGCAGCTGCGCGCCGAAGCCGACGAGGACCTCTCCGAGCGCCTGCGCCGGCTCCCGGCCGCCGACCGCCTGGTCGAGAGCCGCCGCCTGATGCACAAGGACCTGCACAAGCACTGACCCCTTCCGATCGCCGTGACCCGCCGCGCGAGGCTCCGCTCGGCGAGACGCCGTCCGGAAGCAGACAGAAACTGAAAAACTCTCAGCTAGGGGAAGGACCCGCGGGGCTCTCGCCCCGCGGAAACGCGCTTCCCGACGCACCGGCCGGGCCGGTCACTTTCCATCTATGGAAGCCTTTGGCCTCTGGCCGTTGGCGAGTTCGGCTCGCGCGGCACCCGCTGCCGACGGGCTTGCCTCGGGCGGCGTGGCGATGGTTCCGGTGCTACGATTCCGCCGCTCGTTCTCGAAGATCGAAACCGGCCCGACCGTCGCGGCTAGCGGCGCGGGGGCCATGGACTTGGGAGGAGGCCCGCAATGGTCCCGATTCTGGCCCTGTGGCTGCCGATCGTCGTCGCCGCCGTGCTCGTCTTCGTGCTCAGCTCGATCCTGCACATGGCGCTCCAGTACCACAACTCCGACTACCGGCCGTTGCCCAAGGAGGGCGAGACGCTCGCCACCCTCGGCAGCGCCGGCCTGACGCCCGGCTTCTACACCTTCCCGTACTGCAAGACGCCGAAGGAGATGAGCTCGCCCGAGATGCTCGAGAAGTACAAGCGGGGGCCGGTCGGACACCTGACGGTCTTCCCCAGCGGCGCGCCGGTCATGGGCAAGTTCCTCGGCCAGTGGCTCGTCTACTGCCTCGTCGTGTCGGTCTTCGTCGCCTACCTCGCCGGACGCACGCTGAACGCCGGGACCGACTACCTGCACGTCTTCCGCGTCGCCGGCGCGGTCGCCTTCATGGCCTACGGCGTCGGCCAGCTGGTCAACTCGATCTGGCGCGGCCAGCCGTGGGGGATGACCGCCAAGGACGTCTTCGACGGCCTCCTCTACTCCCTGGTGACGGCGGGCGCCTTCGGCTGGCTCTGGCCGCGCTGAAACGCGGGAGGTCGCCGCGGGGGGTCAGACCCGCAGCCAGTCGGCGCGCCAGTCGCGAATGCGGCGCTTGATGTCGTCGCGGGAGGCGAGGCGTTCTTCGAGGATCTCGCGGACGAGGCCGGTCACCTCGTCGTCCCCGGCGAAGCGCAGCGCCACGAGCTGGTCGACGCCGAGCTCCGGGATCCGGGAGCGCAGCTCCTCGGGCAACAGCCGCTCGAGGCGGAGCCTCTCCTCCAACCGCACGACGCGGTTCTGCACCGTCAACGAGTTGACCCGGACGAAGTAGGCGAGCGCTCCGACGGCGAGCGCGAAGAGCACGGTCATCGCCGCGTCGATCCCCGGCCGCCGGATCAGCCGGTAGAGGTTCCAGATCAGGTCGAGCCCGACGACGACGCACGCGCCGACGTAGAGGACGGGCAGCTTGCGGACGTGGTTGGCGTAGGTCTGCGTGGGCCGGGCGTCGGGTGACATCGGGCTCTCCTCGAGGTCGGGGATTCGGCGCGGCGGTCGCGCCGCGTCCAGTCTAGCCGGATGGGCGCGTGCCGGTGCATCCGCCGCCCTGCTAGCGTGTCGCCATGTCCCGACGACCGGATCCGCCCGTCCTCGACCCGCGCGTGCGCATCGGTCACGTGCACTTGAAGGTCGCCGACCTCGAGCGCGCCCTGGCCTTCTACCGCGACGTGCTCGGATTCGAGCTGCAGCAGCGCTTCGGTCCGGGCGCCGCCTTCCTCTCGGCCGGCGGCTACCACCACCACCTCGGGCTCAACGTCTGGGAGAGCCGCGGCGGCGCGCCGCCGGCGCGGGGCACGACCGGTCTCTACCACTTCGCCATCCTCTATCCGACCCGGGCCGCGCTGGCCGACGCCCTGCGCCGGTTGATCGACGCGGGGGTGGCCCTCGACGGCGCCGCCGACCACGGGGTGTCCGAGGCGCTCTACCTGCGCGACCCGGACGGCAACGGCGTCGAGCTGGCGTGGGACCGGCCACCCGGCGCCTGGCCGCGGGGCCCGGACGGCGCGATCGCCATGGTCACCGAGCCGCTCGACCTCGACGGCCTCCTGGCCGAGCCCGCCGAGGGCTGAGCGGCACCCACCGGCTTCGCCGGTAGCGAAATTTCACCCGAGCGGGTTGGATGAGTGCCGGCGGCGGCGTAGAGTCGGCGCCAGCGAGGAGTCCCGGGAATCGCCATGCTCGAGTTCCGCAACGGCGTCCGTTCGAGCCACCCCGAGCTGTTCACGCCAGGCGCGCTCTCGGCGCTGGAGGCGCTGGCGGCGTTCGAGCCGGACCGTGTCCGGATCCTCTCCGAGCGCATGGCGCGCCGGCGGGCGCGCTTCGAGGAGCGACGGCCCCTGGCCTTCCTCGATTCCGACGCCGACGATCCCGCGCACCGGCTTGACGGTCGGCGACGCCCGCGCCGGGGACTTCGTCGGCAGCGAGATCCCGCCCGACCTCGCCCGGCAGTGGATCCAGGGCACCGGTCCCGCCACCCGGCCGCGCGCGACGATCGCCGAGGGGCTGCGCAACGTCGCCTACGCCCTGCTCTCGGGCGCCGACGGCTGGATGTTCGACGGCGAGGACGCCCTCGGCCAGGTCGACACCATGGCGCTCGACAACCAGCGCAACCTGAAGCTCGCGATCGCCCGCGACCCGGCGTTCCTCGCCGTCGCGGAGACGGTCGCCGGGGAGATGAACGCCTGGGCCGAGGGCTTCTTCGGCCGGCCGATCGTCTCCGACTGGCGCGCCCAGCTCGACTTCACGACCCGGATCTTCCGGCCCCGCGGCCTGCACCTCGACGACCGCCACGTCCGGTTCACGGGTCCTGCGGGGGCGGTCGGCTTCTCGGCGTCGATCGTCGATCTCGTCCTCTACGTCGTCCACAACCACGGCCGGCTCGGCGCCGAGGGACGCTCGGTCGCCCTCTACCTGCCCAAGATCGAGACCGCCGAGGAGGCGGCGCTGTGGAACGACCTGCTCGCGGCCCTGGAAGCGCACCTGGGACTGCCCACGGGGACGATCAAGGTCTACGTCCTGGTCGAGCGCATCGAAGCCTGCTTCCAGCTGATGGAGATCCGCGCCGCCCTCGGGCGCCACTTCGTCGGCTTCAACACCGGCCGCTGGGACTACATCAACAGCGTTGCCGACGCGCGCGCCTGGGATCCCGGGTTCGTCAACCCCAACATCGACGCGATCGGGATGACCTACGGCTACATGCGCATCTACGAGGACCGCGTACGACGCGCGGTCAACACGCCCGACCGCGAGGGCCGATGCGCCTTGTGGCAGGGCGGCATGGAGGCCAACATCCCGGTTGGCTCGCAGTCCGGCGTCGCCGCCGGGATGAAGAAGGCGGTGGCCGGCGGCGAGCGCGAGCAGCGCGAGGGCGCGAGCGGCAAGTGGGTGGCGCACTGGAAGATGGTCCACATCGTGCGTCCGGTGTGGGAGCGCACCGGCGAGGCGAACCAGCTCGGCCGGAGCTTCCCGCGCCTCACCTACACCGACACGGACGCGCGCGACCTCGCCCTGCTCGAGCCCGCGCCGCGCACGGTGCGCGGCGCGCGCGACCTGCTGAGCGTCGCTCTCCAGTACGGCAACGCCTTCCTGCGCGGCTTCCAGGCGGCGGCGCTCAAGCCCGCCGACTTCTTCGGCGACGACGACGTCCTCTACCTGATGGAGGACATGGCCACCGGCGAGATCCGCGCCAGCATCCTCTGGGAGTGGCTGCACAAGGGCGCGCCGCTCACCGAGGACGATCCGGAGACCGGTATCCGCGCCGGGGCGCCGTTCGACCGCGCGCTCTTCACCCGGCTGATCGACGAGGAGCACGCCAAGCTGCTGGCGGCGAGCGACCGCAACGTCCACGACGACTCGAAGCGGACGACGCTCCCGGTCGCGCGCGCGATCGTCGAGGCGTACGTCTCGAGCGACGCCAAGCCGCCCTGGTACGTCGACCTGCTGAATCTCAATCTCGGCAACCGCGACCTGGGCACCGCGCGCCGGCGCATCGCCGGATACCTCGGCGGGATGCGGCGCGACGGCTCGCGCATCACCGCCAACCAGGATTTCGAGGCCGAGGCCCCGGGAGGGCCGACATGACCGCGTTCGACCAGGAAGTCGCGGCGACCCGCGAATGGCTCGAGAGCCCGCGCTTCGCCGGCATCGTCCGTCTCTACTCGGCGCGCCAGGTGGTCGAGCAGCGCGGCACCATCGCTCACGACTACACCGTCGCCCGGGAAGCCGCGGCCGGTTTCCACCGGCGTCTGCGCGAGCTCTTCGCCGAGGGCCGGGGCATCACCACGTTCGGGCCGTACTCGCCGGGTCAGGCCGTGACGCTCAAGCGCATGGGCATCGAGGGTATCTACCTGGGCGGCTGGGCGACCTCCGCCAAGGGCTCGACCACCGAGGATCCCGGACCCGACCTCGCCAGCTACCCCCTGAGCCAGGTCCCGGACGAGGCCGCGGTCCTGGTCCGCGCGCTGCTCACCGCCGACCGCAACCAGAGCTACCTGCGCGCGCGCATGAGCGACGAGCAGCGCGCGGCGACGCCCGCCTTCGACTTCCGTCCCTGGATCATCGCCGACGCCGACACCGGGCACGGCGGCGATCCGCACGTGCGCAATCTGATCCGGCGCTTCGTCGAGGCCGGCGTCCCCGGCTACCACATCGAGGACCAGCGGCCGGGGACCAAGAAGTGCGGCCACCAGGGCGGCAAGGTGCTGGTGCCCGCCGACGAGCAGGTCAAGCGCCTCAACGCGGCGCGCTTCCAGCTCGACGTGATGGGCGTCCCCGGAATCGTCGTCGCGCGGACCGACGCCGAGGCGGCGACGCTGCTCGACGGCCGGGGCGACGAGCGCGATCATCCGTTCATCCTCGGTGCCACCAACGTCCAGCTGCCTTCGTACAAGGCCGGCTACCTGGCGCTGCTGCGCCGCCTCCACTCGCTCGGGGTCGAGGAGCTCAACGGCTTCCGGCTCTACGCGACCCCGGCGGCCGAGCTCGACGCCGCCGACGCGTGGCTCGAGCGCAAGGGCCTCGCGGCGCTGGCCGCGGAGAGCGCCGCCGCCTTCCGCGCCGGCGGCGACCTGACGGTCGACGCCGCGCTCGACCGCGTGGCCTCCCGCTTGCTCGAGGCCTGGGAGGACGAAGCGGGCCTCGAGACCTACGGCGAGGCCGTCGCCGAGGTGCTCGAGTTCCGCGCCGGCGAGGGCGAGGAGCTCGAGACGAGCCTGGACGAGTGGCGCGAGTTCTCCCGCACCGCGTCGTTCTGGTCGGCGCGCGAGAAGGCGAAATCGCTGGGGATCCGGATCGTCTGGGACTGCGAGCACGCCAAGACGCCCGAGGGCTACTACCAGATCCGCGGCGGCATCGACTTCGCGATCTCCCGCTCGCTGGCGGCGGCGCCCTTCTCCGATCTGCTCTGGATGGAGACCAAGACCGCCGACCTGGCCGACGCCCGCCGCTTCGCCGAGGCCGTCCACGCCGTCCATCCGGACCAGATGCTCGCCTACAACCTCTCGCCCTCGTTCAACTGGGACTCGACCGGCATGACCGACGACGAGATGCGCCGCTTCCCCGAGGAGCTCGCCAAGCTCGGCTTCGTCTTCAACTTCATCACCTACGGCGGGCATCAGATCGACGGCCTCGCCGCCGAGGAGTTCGCCACCGCGATGCGCCAGGACGGCATGCTGGCGCTGGCCCGGCTGCAGCGGAAGTTCCGCCTCGTGGAGTCGCCCTACCGCACGCCGCAGACGCTGGTCGGCGGTCCGCGCCTCGACGGCGCGCTGGCCGCCTCCTCCGGCCGTACCGCGACCACCCGGGCCATGGGCAAGGGGTCGACGCAGCACCAGCACCTGCTGCAGACCGAGGTGCCGAAGAAGCTGCTCGAGGAGTGGCTGGCGATCTGGCGCGGGCACTACGGCCTGACCGAGAAGCTGCGGGTGGAGCTGCGGCCGCAGCGCGCCGGCTCCGAGCTGCTCGAGCTCGGGATCTACGACGCCGACAACGACGAGAAGCACGCCAACGTCGTCTTCGCGCCGATCCAGGACCGCCGCGGCCGACACATCCTCTCGGTGCGCGACCAGAACACGTTCGACGAGGCGCTGCGCAAGAAGCGCCTGATGACGCTCGTCCACCTCTGGCTGATCCACCGCTACCGGATCGACTCGGTGCACTACGTCACGCCGACCGAGGACAACCAGTACCAGGCGGCGAAGATGAAGGCCCACGGCCTGTATAGCGAGGTCACCACCGAGGTGGGCCAGATCATCGTCGCCGACGTCGACCACGCCCACGTCGCGACCCTTCTGGCTCCCGACCGGGAGGCGCTCGGCCGGCTGATCCGCAAGGAGGCCTGAGACGGAGCGGGGCGCGCTGCGCCGGGTCGGTCTGGTGGCGGGTCCCCTGCTCGCCCTGGCGGCCTTCTGGCTCCTGCCCGAGAGCTACTTCGACCCGGGACGGGCGGCGACGGTGCCGTTGACGCCCGCGGCGCGCGCGACGGTCGCGGCGATGGTCTGGATGGCGGCCTGGTGGCTGACCGAGGCGATCGACATCGCCGCCACCGCGCTGCTGCCGATGGTGCTCTTCCCGCTCGCGGGGATCGCGTCGATCGAGAAGGCGACGGCCCCCTACGCCTCGTCGGTCATCTTCCTGTTCCTGGGCAGCTTCGTCGTGGCGCTGTCGATGCAGCGCTGGGGGCTGGACCGGCGGATCGCGCTGCACATCCTGCGGCTCGTCGGTACCCGTCCGGCGCACATGATCGGCGGCTTCATGATCGCGACGGCGGCGCTCAGCGCCTTCGTCTCGAACACCGCGACCGCGGCGATGATGCTGCCGATCGCGGCCAGCGTGGTCACCGTCGCGCATCGGCGGACCGGCGCCGAGGAGACGCCGCGGCAGAAGAACTTCCCCCCCGCCCTGATGCTGGCGATCGCCTACTCGGCCTCGATCGGCGGGCTGGCGACGATCGTCGGCACGCCCCCCAACCTGTTCCTGGTCGGTTTCCTGCGCAAGAGCCGCGGCCTCGAGGTCAGCTTCGCGAGCTGGCTCGAGATCGGCGTGCCGCTCGCGGCCGTGCTGCTCCCGGTGACCTGGTGGCTGCTGACCCACCGCCTCTACCCGGTCGAGAGGCGCCCGGTCCCGGGGGCCGCCGAAGCGCTGCGCGAGGCGCTCGCCGCGCTCGGCCCGATGTCGCGCGGCGAGCGCGCGACGCTGGTCGTCTTCGCCGCGGCTGCGACCGCCTGGATCGTGCGGCCGCTGCTCTCGGCCTGGACGCTCTTCGGCGCCCGTCCGCTGGCCGGCCTCTCGGACACCGGCGTCGCGGTGATCGCCGCGCTGGCTCTCTTCCTGCTCCGGGCGGATCCGGAGGGGCGCGAGCACGCCATGGACTGGGCGACGGCCGAGAAGCTCCCCTGGGGGGTGCTGATCCTGTTCGGCGGCGGCTTGAGCCTGGCGGCCGCGATCCAGAGCCACGGCGTCGCCGAGTTCCTGGGCGCCCAGGCCCACGCGCTCGCCAACTGGCCCGAGCTGGCGATCGTGATGCTGGTGACCACGACCACGATCTTCCTCACCGAGCTGACCTCGAACACGGCGACCGCGGCCGCGCTGGTCCCGATCCTCGCCGCGGTCGCCCCCGGCCTCGGCGTGCCGGAGCTCCACCTGGTGGTCCCGGCGACGCTGGCGGCGAGCTGCGCCTTCATGCTGCCGGTGGCGACGCCGCCCAACGCCATCGTCTTCGGCTCCGGCCGGGTCACCCAAAGGCAAATGGCGCGCGCCGGCTTCTGGCTCAACCTGATCGCGATCCTCCCGATCACCGCGCTGGCCTGGGTCGGCATCACCGTCACCGGCAACTGAAGGCGAGCCGCTCTGGAGCAGCGAAGGCGTCTCGAGGGGACAAGCAACTTCGTTGCATGTCCCCTGGGGGAATCTGCCGCCTCGCCGTTTTGCGGACTCGAGGTCTGTCCGCGGGAGGGCAGGCGGGGTCACCGCAGGGGCCGACGGCAGACGAAACGCCGACCCTGCCTCCATCCCCCATCTATGGAAGTCTTTGGTCTGGAACAGCAAGGGTCTTCGGTGGCTTCAGGGGCGCTTGGCGCGGGCGCGGCGGTAGTGGCGGCGGGCCTTGGCGCGGTTGCCACAGCTGTCCATCGAGCACCAGCGGCGAGAGCGGCTGCGGCTGCGGTCGAGGAAGAGCCAGGTGCAGTGTTCGCCGGCGCACTCGCGCACGCGCTGTAGCTCCTCCGACGTCAGCAGCTCGGCGGCGGAGCGGGCGATCGCGCGCAGCGGCGCGGCCAGGGACCGTCCCGGCGCCGGGGCCCAGCCCCAGGCGTAGCGCAGCCCGTCGCCTTCGCTTTTGCCGGAAGGCGTCGCGCGGCGCTCGATCCGGGAGTGGCGCAGGGCGTCGCCCAGCGCCAGGTTGAGCGCCGCGAGGTCGGACTCCGCCGCTTCCCGGCCCGCGGCTTGCGAGGAGAAGAGGCGGTAGAGGGACTCGCGCAAGCTCCGCGCCGCGCGCCACACCGCCCGGGCGGCGGGCGGGTCGGTCCCGGCCTCCTCCGCCAGCTCCCGCGCCTCCCCGGCCTCCAGGATCCCGGCCTGCAGGGCGAAGTCGAGCAGGCTCGCGTAGCCGGTCAGACGGTCCTTCTCGGGCCGGTCGCGGTCGGACCAGGTGTTGGCGAAGTCCAGGCAGAGGGCGCCCCCGGAGAGCTCGAACGACACGGGCACGGCGGGATCGGAGACGACCATGGCAACCGCAGTATAACCTCTCCGGTGGTCTTGACAGGTTAATCGGCGCGCTCCATACTAACCTTCTATCGTGAAGAAGGAGGTTGCAGATGACCACAGCCACCGATCCCCAAGCCTCCCGGATCGCAGATCAGCTCGAGCGCTCCTTCCGCGGCGGGGCCTGGCACGGACCGTCGCTGACCGAGGCGCTGGAGGGGATCGACGGCCGTCGCGCGCGTCTGCGGCCGATCCCCGGAGCGCACACGGTCTTCGAGCTGGTCGGACACGTCGCGTTCTGGCTCGGCGGCTGCCTCGACCGTCTCGAGAAGAACGTCGACGCCGACGCGCACGCCGACTGGCAGATCGCCGACGACGGCTCGGAAGCGGCCTGGCGCACCGCGTTGGCGGCGCTCGAGAGCGCGCACCGCAAGCTCCACGCCGCGGTGCTGGCGCTGCCCGACGCCCGGCTCGACGACCCGGTCCCCGGATCCGACCCCAACGTGCGCGGCATGCTCCTCGGCCTGCTCCAGCACAACGCCTACCACGCCGGCCAGATCGCGCTGCTGGCGCGGGCCACGGAGCCCGGGGCGTGACCGAGCTCGAGGCGCGTGTCCGCGAGCGCCTGGTGGCCCGGCGCGGCGAGCTCGCCGAGCTCGCCCGCACCCACCACGAGCTCGACCTGGTCGAGCTCGTCGAGCGGGTCGACGCCGCCCTGCACGACATCGAGGGCGGCCACTGGGGGACCTGCACCGTCTGCCACGAGTCGATCTCGGAGCGGACGCTGGAGGCGGATCCGCTCGTGCGCGTCTGCCTCGAGTGCCTGACGACCGAGGCCCGCCGCGCTCTCGAGCGCGACCTCGAGGCCGCCGCGCGGGTGCAGCGGCAGCTCCTGCCGCCGCGCCACGGCACCGCCGACGGCTGGGAGATCGCCTTCCTCTGGGAGCCTCTCGGCGCGGTCTCGGGGGATCACGTCGACCTCGTCCGGCCGGCCTGCGAGGAGGAGCCGCACCACCTGCTGCTCGGAGACGTGGCGGGCAAGGGGGTGGCGGCGTCGCTGCTGCAGACGCATCTCCACGCCCTGTTCCGCGCCCTGGCTCCGGCTTCGGCCCCCCTCGCCGAGCTGTTGGGCCGCGCCAACCGGATCTTCGCCGAAGCGACCTCGGCCTCCGCCTACGCGACGCTGGCGGCGCTGCGGCTCCACCGCGACGGCCGCGCCGAGATCGCCAACGCCGGGCACCCGCGCCCGCTGCTCGCCGACGAGCGGGGCGTGCGCCCCGTCGAGGGCGCCGGCCTGCCGCTCGGCATGTTCGCCGACGCCGCCTTCGTCGGGCACGAGCTGCGGCTGGCGCCCGGACAGACCCTGCTGCTCTACACCGACGGCTGGACCGAGGCCGCCCACGCCGGCGAGGAGTTCGGGATCGGCCGCGCCGCGGCCGCGCTCCGTCGCGCCGCGACGCGACCGCTGCCCGAGCTGCTCGCCGCGTGCCGCGACGAGATGGACGGCTTTCTCGAAGCCGACCCGCGCACCGACGACCTGACGCTCCTGGCGGTCCGCCGCGCCGCACCCGAATCCGTGGCCTGACCGCTCCCGCGCGACAGAAGCAAAGACCTCTCTGTTCAAGACAAAGACAAAGACAAAAAAGCAAGAGCTTCCATAGAAGGGGAAGGTGGCAGGACGGTCGTTGCGCCTGCCGTTCGCCGCCGCGCTGCCTCGACCGTGGCTCCCGTGGACAGACCTCGAGTCCGCGGACCGGCGAGGCGGCAGATTCCCCGAGGGGACATGCTGGCTTGCTGCGTGTCCCCTGGAGACGCCTTCGCTGCGCACCGGCACCCGTTCGCCCCGGCACCCGTTCGCCCCGGCGCGGCCTCCGCCGGGGAGATGGCCGAAGCTCGTGCCGGTGACAGTCATGCCACATCCGAGATGTGGCGTGACTGTCACCTCTGCGCCCGCGCCACCTCCGCCGCCCCTCCCGTGGACAGACCTCGAGTCCGCCTGCCGGCGAGGCAGTGGATTCCCCGAGGGGACACCCTGGCTTGCTGGGTGTCCCCTGGAGACGCCTTCGCTGCGCTACGGCACCCGTTCGCCGCCGCGCTGCCTCGACCGCCCCTCCCCTGGACAGACCTCGAGTCCGCTTACCGGCGAGGCAGTGGATTCCCCGAGGGGACACCCTGGCCTGCTGCTGTCCCCTGGAGACGCCTTCGGTTGGCCGGTGGCGCCCGCCCGCTCGCCCCGGCGCGGGTCAGACGCGTTCGACCTCCCCCAGCTTGGCGACGTCGATCGAGATGCCGCCGTCCTCGTCCGGGGGGTTGTAGAGGCTGACGAAGCGCGCGTTGCACACGACCTCGGAGGCCAGGTACGAGGAGCGCGCGTGGACGACCTGGGCAAAGGTCTCGTCGGTGCCCGAGAGCAGGATCAGGAACTCGGTGCGCGCGGCCTCGAGGTCCTCGGGCGACTGGCGCCAGAGCGGGCTCGACTCGTCGATCGGGTGCACCACGGTCCACGACAGGGGGAAGAAGACGACGCTGTCGCGCTCGAGCGCCAACGGCAGGAACTCCCGGTTGCCGTCGGGCTTGAGCCGGGCGAGCAGGACGCGCGCCTGCACTCCGGTGAGCTCGTTGCGCCGCGCGTTGGCGATGCGGAACTGGAACGCCGTGCCGTCGCGGTAGGGCGCGATCACCGCCCGCTCGGAGAACAGGACCTTGGCGCGCGGACGCGCGAACCGCGCAAAGCAGATCCCGGCGCCGAGGGCGACCAGCAGGAGCCCGCACGCGGCTTCCGCGACGACGAGCAGCTGCGCCGCCAGCTTCGCCGGCGTGATCCCGCCGTAGCCGATGGTGGCGAAGGTCTGCACCGAGAAGAAGAAGTCGTCGAGGTACCTCGCGCCGGGCGCCTCGGCGGGCACGCCCGAGAGCGCCGCGGGGCCGCACAGGTAGAAGGCACCCGCGAAAGCGAAATTGACGACCAGGAAGCCGGCGAAGCCCAGCAGCAGAAAGCGCGGCCACGAGAGCTCGAGCAGCCAGTGGTATGCCGACAGCGACTGGAAGAAGCCGAGACCCTTCGCGCCGGACGTTGAAGGTGCCGTCGCGGTTGAGCAGCCGCTCGCGGCTCTGGCGCGCGACGACCGAGCCGAAGCCGAGGTCGTTGCGGTCGACCGGCGGGGCGCCGCGCTCGGCGGGCGGACGGACACGGTTCCGGACCACGATCCGCGAAGTCTAGCCCGCCGCTCGCCGCGGCGTGGCAGGGTCCACCGCCAGCGGGTTCCGCCGGGTGTACCCTGCCGCCGGAGGTCCGGTATGGGAACGCGATGCAGGTTCGCGGCGGCACTCGGCCTGGCCGCCGCCCTCGCGCCGGCGGCGGCGCTCGCCACCGTCGCCGCGCCGGTGCTCAAGTGGCAGCACGGCGGTTGCTATGCCTCGTGGTGCGAGACCGGCTGGTACTCGTCGCCGGCGGTGGCCGACCTCGACGGCGACGGCGTGCCCGACGTGGTCTCCTCGGCGTACTCGATCGTCGCCCTGAACGGGGCGACCGGCGCCCTCGAATGGCGGGTCGCCTCGGGCCACGACCGAACCGAGCCCAACGCTTCGAGCGTCGGCCGCACGTGGCCGGGGATCGTGATCGCGGACGTCGACCACGACGGCGCGCCCGAGATCGTCACCGCGCACGGCGGCGGCTGGCTCTCCGTCTACCGCGCCGACGGCTACTTCGAGACCGGCTGGCCGCGGCAACCGGTGACCCAGGAGCTGCGTGGCCTGGCGGTGGGTGACCTCGACGGCGACCGGCTGCTGGAGATCGTCGCTTCCTCGGCGCGCGGCAACGCCACCAACACCTGGGTCTACGAGCCGCAGGGAACGGTCCGCGCGCGGCTGGCCGCAGGTGGTCGGTGGCGGCGGCTACGCCTGGGGCGTCTACAACGACAACGTCGCGATCGCGAACCTCGACGGCGGCCTGGGCTCGGAAGTGATCGTCCCGTCGGACGTCCACTACATCTGCGCCTACCACCAGAACGGCACCCACGTCGCGGCCGACCCGGTCTACGGCACCGCGAACTGGGGCGAAGTCGGCGTCTGGGAGAGCTACGCCACCGAGCTGCGCGGCTGGGGGATGTGCAACGGCACCCGGTCGGAGAGCTACCGCACCAACTTCGCCGACGGGCCGGCGACCGTGGCGGACCTCGACGACGACGGCACGCCCGAGGTCGTGGCCACCGGCCGCACCTACGACTGCACCGGCGGCGAGACCACCCGCTACACCGGCGTCTACGTCTTCCAGGCCGACCGCGGTCGCTTCGTCACGCCGAGCTACGACTGGCGCTCGACGCCGGTGGACCTCGGCGCCCCGCTCTCCCAGGACTACAACGTCATCGAGAGCGCCAGCTACAACCCGGTCGTGGCGGATCTCGACGGCGACGGCGAGAAGGAGATCCTGTTCTCGGACTTCTCCGGCCGCGTCCACGCCTTCTGGCTGGACAAGACGGAGCACGGCAGCTGGCCGTACCGCGTCTGGACGTCGGGCTCCTACCGCTACGCCTCCGAGCCGGTGGTCGCCGACCTCGACGGCGACGGCCGGGCGGAGGTCCTCTTCACCACCTGGACCCAGAAGGGCTCGAACGCCAACGGCGCGCTCGTCGTCCTGGGATGGGACGGCGCGCTGTTGCACCAGGTGCCGCTGCCGGCGGCGCTCGGATCGACCGACTGGAACGGCGCGCTCGCCGCGCCGACGCTGGCCGACATCGACGGCGACCCCGACCTCGAGCTGGTCACCCAGACCGCCTACTCGGGAGTCGTCGCCTACGACCTGCCCGGAACGGCGCACGCGCGGATCCTCTGGGGCACCGGCCGCGGCTCCTACCTGCGCAACGGCGTCGCCGGCCCCGGCTGGCCGATCTTCGCCGACGGCTTCGAGTCGGGGAACACCTCGCGCTGGGCCGTATACCCCTGAAGGACGGCGCACTCGGGCGAACCGAAGGCGTCTCCAGGGGACACGTCGAGGCTCAGGTGACTGTCATGCCACATCTCCGATGTGGCGTGACTGTCACCCCTCGAGCGCGACGCAGGCCGTGCCTGGGCCGAAGGGTGCATCAGCCCACCGAAGGCGTCTCCAGGGGACACGTCGAGGCTCAGGTGACTGTCATGCCACATCTCCGATGTGGCGTGACGGTCACCCCTCGAGCGCGACGCAGGCCGTGCCTGGGCCGAAGGGTGCATCAGCCCACCGAAGGCGTCTCCAGGGGACACCCAGCAAGCCAGGGTGTCCCCTCGGGGAATCTCCCGCCTCGCCGATCCGCGGACTCGAGGTCTGTCACTGGGAGGGACAGTCGAGGCAGCGCTGCGGCAAGCGGCTGGCGAAACGACCGTCCCGCCAGCTTCCCCTTCTATGGAAGCCTGTGCTTCTTGTCTTTTTGTCTTCGCCTTGTGTCGGTGCCGATCAGAAGGAGTAGGTCAGGCCGAGGTTGACCGTCTTCTTCTCGTCCTGGATGCCGTTGAGATCCTCGACGGTCGGGATCCGCACCGCCACTCGTCCGACCAGACCGTGACCGAGGCTGACGAGCAGGCGCGGCGTGACCTCGAAAAGCCGGCCGCCGGTGTCCGGATCGCGGGCGCCCGAGCGGTCCGTCTCGTCCTTGGCCGCGTCGCGATAGTTGAGCTCGACCGCGGCGTCGAAGCGCTTCGACAGCTTGCGCTCGAAGCCGAAGTTGGCCAGGAACGCGGAGCCGTAACGGTAGCCGAACGAGTTGCGCGCCGGCTGCCGCGCCGACGCCGAGGCGTAGATCGTCGTCTTGGGGTCGAGCAGGTGAACCGCCGAGAGCCCGGCGAACGGAGCCGCGGCTCCGGTTCCCGGCTGGGCGTGCTCGTCGAGCCGCTCGCCTCCCCGCTCGAGGTCGTTCCTCCCCCAGGACGTCTTGATCCCGGCGACGAGCGACACCCAGCTGCGCCGGCCCATGCCCGTCACCCAGGGCCCGGACCAGAGGCGGACCAGGCCGTAGAGCTCCGGGTCGCCGAGTCCGTCGGTGAGCGTGCGTTCCCCGTCCCCGACCAGGTCGCGGTGGCTCCACGGAATGCGCCCGACGAGCTGGAGGCGCTCGAGCGGAGCGTAGGAGACGGTGACGACCGAGCGGGACTCGGTCAGCGACTCGGACTCGCCGGCCCCTTCGGAGCTCCCCTGGCTCTGCTCGAGGCGCTCCCAGTCGAGGGCGATCCGCAGCTTCCCCCGGTCGAAGATCTGGGTGCCGAGGGCGTTGAACGTCGGGTCGCCGCACCGGCACACCGAGCAGGCCGAGGCGGGGGCCGCGGCGAGCGCCCAGACCGAGACCGCGACGGTCGCCGATCCGACCGCGATCGCGCGTTGGAGCTCGGTCACCTTCCGGGAGATCCTCATCGTCACGGCGAGGGCGCGACCGCGCCACGGCTCGCGCGCCCTCGATCCTCTCCTTGGTACCACGCCCCCCGGGGCGGGTTCAAGCTGCGGGCGACTCCGCGCAGCGAAGGCGTCTCCAGGGGACACCCAGCAGGCCAGGGTGTCCTCGGCGAAGGCCGCGCCACGGCCGGCACGCGCCTGTGCGCACCGAAGGCGTCTCCAGGGGACACCCAGCAGGCCAGGGTGTCCCCTCGGGGAATCCACTGCCTCGCCAGTCCGCGGACTCGAGGTCTGTCCACGGGAGGGGAGGCCGGGGTCGCAGCAGGGGCGAACGGCAGGCGAAACGCCGACCCCGTCCCCATCCCCCATCACTGGAAGTCTTTGGTCTTTGGTCTGGAACAGAATCGGCCTTTGGGTCGCGGGGCTCAGGCGCGGCTTCGGGCGTGGCTGGCGAGGAAGTCGATGCTGGCGCGGATCGTTTCGGGGTCGCGCAGGATGCGGTAGTGGCCGAGGCCGTCGGTCGGGCGCAGCTCGGCGCCGGGCCAGCGGCGGGCGAGCTCGGAGCCCTCGTCGAACAGGACTTCGTCGTCGCTGCGGTCGTGCACGACGAGCAGGGGCGCGTCCTGGTGGTGCGCCAGACGCCGGGGCTCGATTTCGTCGAAGCGCCGGCCGACCCAGTCCTCCGCGCGCCGGAGCAGCCCCCGGCGGACGCGTTCGCCGAGGCCGAGGGCGGCCGAGAAGCGCTCGACGAAGGTGTCGAACCGGCTCGGCGGCGCCAGGAAGACGGCCGCGCGGGTGACCAGGCCGCCGTCCAGGGCCAGGGTCGCCGCCGCGCCGCCCAGGCTGTGCGCGACGACACCAGCGAAGGGGCCGAAGGTCGCGGCCGCATCCAGGATCGCCTCCGCGAAGTGGCGGACCGACGCCCGGTTTCCGGCCGACTCGCCGTGCGCCGGGAGATCCAGCGCCAGGACGCGGAACTGCCGCTCGACCAGGGGCGCGACGAAGCGGCGTGAGCTGGCCGGCGTGGCCGCCCCAGCCGTGGAGCAGCAGCACCGGCTCGCCCGTTCCCCAGGTCCATCCGGCCAAGCGGCCG
The DNA here is from genome assembly GCA_963781755.1 of uncultured Acidobacteriota bacterium. Classification (GTDB taxonomy): domain Bacteria; phylum Acidobacteriota; class Thermoanaerobaculia; order Multivoradales; family JAGPDF01; genus JACTMI01. Next base: position 540,199 of record CAWAGZ010000004.1, on the reverse strand, counting down.
GCGCGCCTCGACGAGATCCAGCCGCCGGCCCCGGGCCAGGACCGCAGCCTGCTCCGGACGGACCCCGAGGGGCGGCGGAGTGAAGAAGAGGCGACGCGCGGCGCCCGCCGCCCAGCCGGGAGCGAATGCTCCGCCCAGCCGGAGACCGAGCCGGATCGGCGACGGCACCGGAATGGGCCTAAGACGACCGATCGTGCTATTCTCAATCGAAATCGGCGCCGTCGTCATCTCCGATTCTCCTTCAGGAAGCTCGGTCAGTGAGAGATCGGCGGGCGCCGGGAGCGCTCCACCAGGGCGTCCATGGCCACCCGGGCCCGTCCGGGGGCCGACGGATCGCCGACCAGCTTGGCCGCGTACTGCAGCGACATGCCGACGGCCGCGAACTCGAAAGCGAACTGGCGGGGATCGAGATCGGCACGGAAGTGCCCTTCGGCGATCGCCCGCTCGACGGCACCGACGATGAAGTCCATCCAGGCCTTCTGCGACGCGACCACGGCGTCGCGCACCGGCCCCGGCCGGTCGTCGAACTCGGACGCCAGGGAGAGGAAGATGCAGCCGCGACCGGCGACTCCGTCCGCGAACCAGTCCAACCAACGGTCGATCAGCTCGCGCACGCGCGGCTCGCCGCGCGGCACCGCGAGGGCCGGTTGGAGGACGAGCTCGCTGAAGCGGCGGATCGCCTCCCCCAGCACCGCCAGCTGCAAGGCCTCCTTGGAGCGGAAGTGCGCGAACAGCCCGCTCTTCGACAGCCCGAGCTCGCCGGCCAGGGAGCCGAGCGTCACGCCCTCGAGCCCGACGACCGCCGCGCGGTCCAGCGCCGTCGTCACGATCTGCTGCCGGGTCTCGGCCCCCTTCGACATGCGCCGCATAATAGCACGATCGGTCGCTCTGTCAAGTCACCGCTTCTACGCCTGCCAGCAGGGGTGAGCGCCGGGAGCGCCGCCGCGCCACAGAAGCAAAGACCTTTCTGTTCAAGCCAAAGATCAAAAGCAAAAGCCTCCATAAGAGGGGAAGGTGGCAGAACGGCCGTTGCGCCTGCCGTTCGCCGCCGCGCCACCTCGACCGCCCCTCCCGTAGACAGACCTCGAGTCCGCGGACCGGCGAGGCGGCAGATTCCCCGAGGGGACACCCTGGCTTGCTGGGTGTCCCCTGGAGACGCCTTCGGTGCGCAGAAGCACCCGTTTGCCGCCGAGGCACCTCGACCGACACCCTCCCGATGACAGACGCCTCGAGTCCGCGGACCGGCGAGGCGGCAGATTCCCCGAGGGGACACCCTGGCTTGCTGGGTGTCCCCTGGAGACGCCTTCGGTTCGCACCGGCACGCGCTCGCCGAGGCACAGCCTACGCCGGGGACACCCTGTCTGGCCGCGCGCCCCCTGGAGACGCCTTCGGTTCGCACCGGTGGCCGCCCGCCCGGGCGGGCGGCGGGCCCCAACCCGCGGGCGGCTTTCGCGGTGTGGGGGCCGGGAGCCTACTGGGCAATGAGTTGTATTGGAGGCTCCGGCCATGATCCGCGACCAAGATGCTCTCGACTATCACCGGGGAGGACGGCCTGGGAAGCTCGAGGTGATTCCGTCCAAGCCCTGCCTGACGCAGCGCGATCTCTCCCTCGCCTACACCCCCGGCGTCGCCGTGCCCTGCCGGAAGATCCAGGAAGACGCCGACCAGGCCTACGAGTACACCGGCCGCGGCAACCTGGTCGCGGTGGTCTCGAACGGCACCGCGGTGCTCGGGCTCGGCGACATCGGCGCGCTCGCGGGCAAGCCGGTGATGGAAGGCAAGGGCGTGCTGTTCAAGCGCTTCGCCGACATCGACGTCTTCGACCTCGAGATCGCGAGCCACGACCCCGACGAGATCGTGCGCACCGTCGAGCTGCTCGAACCGACGTTCGGCGGCATCAACCTCGAGGACATCAAGGCGCCCGAGTGCTTCGAGATCGAGTCGCGTCTGAAGCACTCGATGTCGATCCCGGTCTTCCACGACGACCAGCACGGCACCGCGATCATCTCCGGCGCCGCGCTGCTCAACGCCCTGGAGTTCGTGGACAAGAAGATCGACGCCGTCCGGCTGGTGATCAACGGCGCCGGCGCCGCGGGGATCGCTTGCGCCCGCTTCTACCTCTCGCTCGGCGTCCGCCCCGAGAACCTGATCCTGTGCGACAGCGTCGGCGTCGTCTACCACGGCCGCGAGCGCGGCATGAATCCGTACAAGGAGAGCCTGGCCGCCGACACCGAGGCGCGCACCCTCGCCGACGCGTTCGCCGGCGCGGACGTCTTCGCCGGCCTGTCCGTGGCCGACTGCGTCACGCCCGAGATGGTCCGCTCGATGGCCGAGCGGCCGATCCTCTTCGCCATGGCGAATCCCGATCCCGAGATCTCCTACGAGGCGGCCCTCGCCGCGCGCCCCGACGCGATCCTCGCCACCGGCCGGTCGGACTACCCGAATCAGGTCAACAACGTGCTCGGCTTCCCGTTCATCTTCCGCGGCGCCCTCGACGTCCGCGCCACGGCGATCAACGAGGAGATGAAGCTGGCGGCGACGCGTGCGCTGGCGGCGTTGGCGCGCGAAGACGTTCCGGACTCGGTGATGAAGGCCTACGGCCTCTCCCGCCTCCACTTCGGCCGCGACTACCTGATCCCCAAGCCGTTCGACCCGCGGGTGCTGCTCTGGGAGGCCACGGCGGTCGCCCGCGCCGCGATGGAGAGCGGCGTGGCCCGGCTCGAGGTCGACCTCGACGACTACCGCGAGCGCCTCGAGCGGCGTCTCGGCCGTTCCGGGGAGGTCATGCGCGTGATGATCAACCAGGGGCGGCGCGCGCCGCGCCGGGTCGTCTTCCCGGACGGCGAGCACGAGAAGGTCCTGCGCGCCACCCAGATCGTGGTCGACGAGGGATTCGCCGTCCCGGTGCTGCTCGGCGAGGAGCGCCGCATCCTGGAACGGATCGCCGACCTCGAGCTGCACTTGAACGGGGTCGAGATCGTCGATCCAGCGACCTCGCCGCGCCGCGATGACTACGCCCGGGAGCTCTACGATCTGCGCCAGAGGAAGGGCGTGACTCTGGCGGAGGCCGGGCGGCTGGTGCTCGACCCGACGGTGTTCGCCTCGCTGATGGTCCGCCGCGGCGACGCCGACGCGATGGTCGCGGGCATCTCGCGCAGCTACCCGGAGACCCTGCGTCCCGCGCTGCAGATCCTGCGCTCGAAGCCGGGCGCGCGCAAGGTCGCGGGCGTGCACATCATGGTGCTCAAGGACAAGGTGCTCTTCTTCGCCGACACGACCGTCAACGTCGATCCCGACGCCGACGAGCTCGCCGACATCGCGATCGGCGCCGCCGAGGTGGCGCGCCGGTTCCACGTCGAGCCGCGGGTGGCGATGATCTCGTTCTCGAACTTCGGCAGCACCCGCGATCCGCGCGCCGAGAAGATGGCGCGCGCGACGAAGCCTGGTTCGCGAGCGGGCTCCCGCAGCTGATGATCGACGGCGAGATGCAGGCGGACACCGCGGTCACGCCGGAGCTGCTGCGCGAGGTCTATCCGTTCAGCGCGCTCGAGGGCGGCGCCAACGTCCTGGTCTTCCCCGAGCTGCAGTCGGCCAACGCCGCCTACAAGCTGGTTCAGCGCCTGGCCGGTGCCGAGGCGATCGGGCCGATCCTGATGGGCATGGACCGCCCGGTGCACGTGCTGCAGAAGGGCAGCGAGGTGCGCGACGTGGTCTACCTGACGGCCGTCGCCGTGGTCGACGCCCAGGAGACGGGGCCGACCGCGGCGAAGACCGGCGTCGAAGCCGGGAAGCTCGAGCCGGCCGGCCGGAGCTGAGCGCTCCGGCACGGGGCCGCGCCGCGGGTCAGCGCTGCGGCGCCGGCGCCGGCTCGAGCCCGGCGTCCGTCAGGCGCCACCGCGAGGTGGTGCGCTCCCCGGTCGTCGGCGACCGGACGATCGTCAGCTCGCCGCGGTCGATCCCGATCGCGGTCACCGGTCCGGCGCTCGCCGTGGACGCGTCGGGCAGGCGCGCGAGCTCGGCCAGCCGGCCGTCGCGCAGCCCGTAGACGATCACCGGCGTCCGCCGGCTGCCGTCCGCGGAGCGGACCCCGAGCAGCACCGCGGCCTCGGCCCGCCCGTCTCCGGTCAGGTCGTTCATCGTGACGGAGACCGCTGCGACGGTCGGCGCGGCGCCGCTGCCACCCGTCGCGCCTCCCGGGGAGGGCGCGGCGACCGATTTCCCGTCGTGCACCTCGACCGTGCGCCCGTCCAGGACGTACCGGAAGTTGCGAAAGTCGATCTCGCGCAAGTCGTTCGCCGCGCTGCCGACCGCGGCCACGATCTTCACGGGAGCCTTGCGCCCGGTCTGGCGCTCGAAGAACCGGATCGTCTCCGGGTCGCGGCCGTCGGCGGCGAGCTGGAGTGCGTCCCGGTCGAACTCGTCCCGGGCGTCGAGCCGGGCCCCGGCCGCGAGCAGCGCCTCGGCGATCGCGACGTGGCCGTGGAAAGCGGCGAACATCAGCGGCGTCGCTCCCCCTTCGGCCGGCTGGTCGGGCTTCGCGCCGGCGGCGAGCAACTGTCGCACCAGGTCGAGCCGCCCCGTTCCCACCGCGACGATCAACGGCGAGAACCCGTGCTCGGAGGAGTGGTTCACGTCGGAGCCGGCGGCGAGCAGCCGGGCCACGACTTCCGCGTTGCCTCCCCGCACCGCGTAGAACAGCGCGGTCTCGTCGAAGGAGCTGATCGCCGCGGGGTCGGCGCCGGCCCCGAGCAGGGCCTCGGTCGCGCCCAGGGAGCCCTTCTCGGCCGCGTCCATCAGCAGCGTCACGCCGAACTTGCGCCCCTGGTCGGCATGGCCGCCGCGGGCGAGCGCTGCCCGAAGGGCGGCCACGTCGTCGGCGCGGACGGCGGCCCGGACCTCGGCGTCGGCGTCCGGCGCGGGCGAGGCGGGCGGGGCGGAAGAGGCCGGAGCGGCGGGCGTCTGGGCCCGGGCCGGGTCGAGCTGCGCGCCGGCGAGCAGGAGCAGGAGCGCCGCCGCGGCCGGCGGGAGGGCCCCCCGGAGGGGGCGACGGGGGGCTGGGAAAGCTCTTGTCGGTTTCACCCCCGGATGCTACCGTTCCGCCCGGATCCGAGCCAAGAGAATCCGGCAAACCGAGGATGCGTAGCGACGCGATTCTTGTGCCGGATCGAAGGCTCCTCTCCCGATCGGAGCCCGCCGTTCGGGAGCTACCCGCAGTGCTGAAGGAGGAGGACAGCAGTATGAGGAAGTCAGCCGTCGCATCGCTCGTCGTGGCAGGACTCACCCTCGTTCCGCTGGCGGCTTCGGCCGCGAGCGCGAGGCCCGGAGTCATCGTCTCGAAGTCCGTCGCGGTCGCGCTCTCCGCGCCGTTGTCCCAGCTCGCCGCCGAGGCGGCGCTGGCGGAATCCGACCAGGATTCCGGCGAGATCCGGGAGATCAACAACCAGGCTCTGCCCGCCAAGGGCGACGGTACCGCTCCCTACGGTGGACCCGTCGTCGACCCGGTCCGCCAGAGCTCCTTCCCGCTCCACGTGCCGCCCTACGCGCTCTCCGATCCGCTCGTGACCTTCGAGGGCATCGGCATGAACGGCTCGCTGCCCCCCGACACCGTGGGCGCGGTCGGTCCCAACAACTACGTCCAGGCGGTCAACACCCGCGTCGGCGTGTGGAGCAAGACCGGCACCGTCCAGATCGCGTCCACGCCGATCAACAGCCTGTTCAGCGCGCTGCCCGGCGGCGACCGCTGCCGGACCAACAACGACGGCGATCCCGATCGTCCTCTACGACCAGCTCGCCGACCGGTTCCTGGTCTCGCAGTTCGCCGTCTCGCCGTTCCCGGGGTCGCACGACTACAACCAGTGCATCGCGATCTCCCAGACCGGCGATCCGACCGGCAGCTGGTGGGTCTACGACTTCGTCTGGGCGACCGACCGGCTCAACGACTACCCGCACTTCGGCATGTGGCCGGACGGCTACTACGTCACGTCGAACCAGTTCAACGCCACGACCCAAGGGTGGGAAGGCGCGGGGATCACGGTCTACGAGCGCGAGGCGATGCTCGACGGCCTGACCGCGCAGCAGATCCAGTTCGACACCGGCACGCAGACGCTCGACTTCGGCGGTCAACTGCCGGCCGATCTCGATGGTCCGAATCTCCCGGCCGTCGGCGCGGCCAACCACGTCCTCGAGTGGGACAACGCCGGTTGGATCGGCGACGCCACCGACACGCTGCGGATCTGGAACGTGCACGTCGACTGGACCACGCCGGGGAACTCGACGTTCGGCGCCAACGCCCAGTTCGACGCCAACTTCCTGCTCCACCCCGCCGACGCGACCGTGCTCGGCGACAACGGCCAGCCCTGCTTCGGCACCCGCAACTGCATCGCCGCAGCCCGGCACCGCGGTCAAGGTCGACGCGATCTCCGACGGTCGGCTGATGTACCGGGTGGTCGACCGATTCTTCGCCGACCACGAGTCGATGCTGGTCAACAACACCGTCAACGCCGGCGGGGGCATCGCCGGTCCGCGCTGGATCGAGGTCCGCGGCGTCGGCGACGGCTCCCCGGCGATCTTCCAGCAGGGAACGTACTCTCCGGATTTCGACCCACCGCTGGATGGCCAGCCTCGGCATGGATCGGTTCGGCGACATCGCTCTCGGCTACAGCATGTCGTCGAGTCTCGGTCTTCCCGTCCATCGGCTACACCGGGCGCCAAGACGGCGACACCCTCGGGCAGATGACCCTCGGCGAGAAGACGATTCAGGCCGGAACGGCAGCCAGACGCACTCCTCCGGCCGTTGGGGCGACTACAGCTCGATGACGACGGATCCCACCGACGACTGCACGTTCTGGTACACCAACGAGTACTACTCGACGACGTCGTCCGCGACGTGGCGCACACGGGTCGGCTCGTTCGCGATCTGCGAGAATCTGTTCTCGGACGGCTTCGAGTCGGGCGACACCGCGGCCTGGTCCGCGGTCACGCCCTGAAGTCACCGTTTCGTCAGCCGTTCTCCGAGGGCCGGGCGATTCGCCCGGCCCTCTTCGTCTGCGGTCGCCCGCGCCCGTGACCGGCGGCCTTGACGGGGGACGATGCATGTGCGTTGATCACGGTGCAACCGATCGAAAGGGAGAGCTACGATGAGATCGACTCGCACCCTGGTCCTCGGAGTCGCCGCAGCGGCCGCCGCGACGCTCCTGGCGCAGCCCGCCGTCGCGAGCTTCCACCTGATGCAGATCGAGCAGGTCGCGGGCGGCTTCTGCGGCAACGCAGAGGCGCAGGCGATCCAGCTGCGGATGCGCGCCCCGGGCCAGAACCTCACCGCCGGGGCCCAGCTCGTCGCCTACGACGACGCGGGCGTCCATCCGGTGGTGCTCCTGGTGCTGCCGTCCAACGTCGCCAACGGCGCGATCGGCTCGCGCATCCTGCTGGCCACCGCGGACTTCGCGTCGCGCGCCGGCGCGCCGCCCGCCGACTTCATCCTCGACCAGTCGATCCCGGCCTCCTACCTCGCCGCGGGCCGCCTGACCTGGGAGAGCCCTGGCGGCACGACGATCTACTGGTCCCTGGCCTGGGGCGGCGGCTCGTACACCGGCTCGAACTTCGGCGACACCGCCAACGATCCCGACGGCAACTTCGGTCCGCCCTTCCCCGATCCTCTCTCCGCGGACGGCGACCAGGCGCTGCAGTTCCAGGGCAACGCGACGGCGCAGAGCTCCAACAACGCCGCCGACTACGCGTTGTCGGCCTCGCCGGCGACCTTCGCCAACAACTCCGGCACATCGGCGACGCTGCTCGGCTGTCTCTTCCTCGACGGCTTCGAGAGCGGCGATACCGGCGCCTGGTCGGCCGTGACTCCCTGACCAGCGCTCAGGAGGGCTGGCTGCGGCGCGCGAACAGGAGCGCGGCCAGCGCCGCGACGCCGGCGGCGAAGACCCAATGCGCGGGGTGAACCGGACCGGCCGCCGGGCGCGCCGCGAAGACCAGGTCGGTCGGGCTCCAGAGCGCCAGCCCGACCGCCACGGCGATCAGGGCGGTGGCTCCGGCCACTCCCTGCCAGACCAGGATGGGCCTCAGCGACCGCTCGGCGGCGGTGCGCCGCGCCTCCAGCCGGGCCCGGAGCAGGAGCTGCGACGCTCCGGCCATTCCCGCCGCCGTCGACCACTCGGCGGCGGCGGAGCGCAGCGCCGCGTCCGCGGCGACCGCTGCGGCGCATCTCGGACAGGCCTCGAGATGCCCCCGGTCGGCGGCGGCGACCTCGCCGCCGCGAACCGCGTGCCGGATCCTCTCCTCCCGATCGCACGTCGTCGCTCTCATCCCTTCCTCCGACCTCTCGCGTCCTCGCGGCCGAGCAGCTTCGCCAGCCGTCGCCGGGCGCGGAACAGCATCACCCGGATGCTGCCGTGGCTCGTCCCCAACACCTCGGCGATCGCCTCGTGCTTCATCTCTTCGACATGGGCCATCCAGAGCAGCTGGCGCTCGCGGGGCCGGAGCGCCGCCAGCGCGCGGCTCAGGTCGCGACGCAGTTCGAGCGGCGCCGCGGGCTGCGGCGAGTCGTGCTCCTCCAGCAGCGGCAGGGGTCTGCGCCCGGACGCCCGTCCCCGGTCGCGCAGCAGGTGGACGGCGGTCTTGTAGAGGTAGCGCACCAGATGCTCCGTGCTCTCCGGCCGCAGACTCGAAGCCAGAACCCGCGTGAACGCCTCCTGCGCCAGGTCGTCCGCCGCGGAGCCGTCCCCGGTCTGCGAATAGAGGAAACCCCGGAGCCGCGGACCGACCTCGGCGTAAAACGCCTCGAACTCCTCCGGCGCGAGACGATCCGCCAGGGGCAGATCGCGCTCGGCCGAAGGCGAGCCCGAGGCGGCGAGCGGCACGCTTCCGCTCATCCCGGCTCAGGCGCTCTCGTGGCTGCCTTCGCGCACGCCGACGAGGCCCCAGCTGCGCAGCAGGGCCCACGAGATGCCGGCGGAAGCCAGGAAGCCGGCCCCGAGGACGACCGCGATGACGCCCAGCGCTTGCATCACCTCGTGGATGTTGACGTCGCTGACCCCGCTCGCGGCGATCAGGCCGATGCCGCCGAAGAGCACGATCAGGCCCAGGTGCAGCGAATCCAGGATGCGCGAGTGCGGCGCCGCCGGGCCCGCGGCCTGCCCCTCGAAGATCTGGCGGCCGCCCTCGCTCTCGAGGTAGCGGACGACGTCGTCGGCGCTGCCGAACTTCTCGATCAGCTTGGCCTGGAGCTCGGCCCAGACCTTGGTGTTCTCGCGGATCCGCCGGTTCACGATGTGCGCCCGGAGGACCGCGCCGAGGACCAGCAGACCGGTGATCATGACGGCCATGGGGGCCAGGAAATCCATCGCTCACTCCCTCTGCGACCGGGCCGGCGGAATCGCCGGCTCATCCAGGTCTACGCTCCCCGCCCCACGCCGGTTAACGACAAAGGTGCCAGCCACTTCACAAACCACCAGAAACAATGGGCTTGACAAGTGGCTGGCACCTTTCGTGACAAGTCGGCTTGACACGGTGGACGAGCCGGCGTATCTTCGTTGCTGGAAAGTGAACTTTACATGTCGCCCAAGATCCGGAATCGCGTCAAGGAGCTTCGACTGGCCTCCGGCCGGACCCAGCAGGAGCTCGCCGACGCCGCCGGGGTCTCGCGGCAGAGCATCAACTCGATCGAACGCGAACGCTACGTGCCGAGCCTCGAGCTGGCGCTGACGCTGGCGCGCCTCTTCAACCGATCCACCGACGACGTCTTCTCCCTGGAGCCCGAGAAATGAGAATCCCGGTCCTCGGCATCCGCGTCGACGAGCGCTTCCTCAACCACCGCCGCCGCTCGACCAGTGTCGCGGGGATCGCGTCCGCGTGCCTGGCGCTCGTCCTGTTCGAATACCACTACTTCGTCGACCACGTCTGGAGCTGGGACCTGCTCGCGGTCGGAGTCACTTTCGTCACCATCAAGCTGGCCGTCCTCGGCTGGTCGCTGTGGACCCGCTGAGCCACGCGGCGCCGGCGAAATCACCCAGAGAAATTCGAATGGAGATTCGAAGATGAGAAGGTTCGCAGGCCCACCGTCGACCGCGATGCGGTTCGGGATGCTGTTCCTCGCCCTCGGTCTCGCCTGGCCGAGGTTCCTCCTGCCCGGCTGGACCGCCGCGCACCTGGACGCCGGCTGGATCGACGGCTTGCGCGGCTTGCTGCTCGGCCTCGGGATCGGGCTCAACCTGCTCTCGCTGCGCCTGGCAGGGCGCAGCAGCTGCGCCCCCGGGCCGCACGGCGCCTGACCCGCTCCTCCCCCGCACGCCGCCGCCGGGCCAACGCCAGGCGGGCGGCCACGGGCCGCCCGCCGTCCGCCCGCTCGGCGTTCAGCCGTGCGGCGTGAAGAATTCGAAGCCTTCGTCGAGAACGCCGTCCTCGGCCTTGGCCGCCTTCCCCTCGTCGGAGTTCAGCAAGGCGTTGAGGGCGTCCATGTCGGTCACGTTCACCAACAACGCGTGCTGGTTCGGGTCGGCAGCGTTGTCGAAGATCTTGACCGACGGCGCGCCGTGCTCGGCGAACAACTTGGCGCGGCTGTTCTCGCCCTGCCAGGCCGCCAGCCAGTGCTCGTTGTCCTTGACCCGGTGGACGAAGACGACCTGGGTGCCGGGCGGCGCGATCGGCTGGTCGCTGTTCCAGATGTCGTTGGCGATCTTCCACTGCCCGCCGACGTTGCGGAAGGTCTCGAGATACTTGCCGCTGTCGACGACCGTGCCGGCGCCGTTCTTCACCTGATACGTCCCGACGCTGTAGCCGAGGTCCCCGGCGGCCATCGCCTCGGTCGTCGCGAGCTCCACCTTCCAGCCGGCCTTCATCATCGGACCGAACGCCGCGACGATCCCGTCGTGGCCGGACACCGCGGCGGCGTTCGGCGGCATCAGCCGCCCGTCGTCGGTGTAGATGGCCGCCACCTGGCTCGCTTCGCCGGATTCGAAGGCGGCTTGCCAAGCCGCGTCCCGCGCCGCGATCGCGTCGCTCTTCTGCGCCGCCGGCGGCGCGCACGCCGCCGCGACCAGCGCCACTGCCGTCCCCAGAATCCAGAGATTCCTCTTCATCGCACCCTCCTCGGATCGGGACACGGATGGAGCCCTGCGCCCTCCCGCCGGCACCCTCCTCGCGCCGACGGGCGTCCGCGCCGCCGTTCCCCGGCAGCCGCGGCCGCAATCTCACTGTCCACGATCTAGCGAGCGAACTCTAGCAGCGGGTGCCAGCCACTTGGCCAACTGCCACGACTGGAAGGACTTGCGCTGGTCCCGGGTCAGTAGGTCAGCGACCAGGAGCCGGCGTCGCCGGTCTCGAAGCCGTCGGCGAAGATCCCGTCCCCGGCCTCCTGCGCCCCGCAGTCCGGCGCCGCCCCAACCACCCGCGGCCGGTGCTCCAAGTCCGCCACCCGGTACGGCGCCGTCGGCGAGTCGCAGGCATCGATCGCCGGCGAGCCCGGAGCGAGGTGGTACGCCGGATCGGCGGGAACGAAGAGAGGATCCCCGCCGATGAAGTTGTCCGAGAGAACCACGCTTTGGGGCGTCACCAGGAGATCGGTGCCGTTCTGTGTGACCAGCGAGTTCTCCAGAGTGACCGTGCCCCCCGAGCGCCCGAGCAGGGTCGCCCCTGTCAAGACTCCGTGACCCACGATCGTGGCCTGCGAGATCTCGATGTGGGAACCAGAGTCCGAGATCGCCTCCAGCCCGTTCATGAGGGAGTCGGCGAGCAGCGAATTCGTCAACGAGATGGAAGCATCCCACGAGTTCAGAATGACGTCATAGGAGCCAGCGCTCCCTGACTCGGCGCGAAGGCACGAGATCCGATCGAAGTCGATTCTCGAGCCGTAGTAGGCAGTCGCGTTGAAGCTGATGCTCCGGAACAGCGCCGAGTTGCCTCGATTGGAGACGAATCTGGAGTCGACAACGCGAATCCTGCTCTGATTGAACGCGTAGAAGTGCGCGCCCCCCTCGGCCTCGGAGGTCGCATTGGATTCGAAGACACACCTCGAGCAGACCGTTTCCGCCCAATCGGAGGCGTACAAGTCCAATCCGCCGCCGATGGTGGCTGTGTTTCCCTGGAAAGCGACGTCGTGGAGCTCGGCGCTTGCGGCCGGGCCATCGATGGAGACCCATGCACCTCCGCCGCCGGCCACGGCGTGGTTCGCAACGAAGGTGACGCGGTGCATCTCGAGCGAGGCGTTCGCCGCCTGATAGCCCAGACCCCCACCGACGTTGTCTGCCTGGTTGCTCTCGAAGCGCACATCCTCGAGATCCAGGAAGGCGTCGTCAGCGTACACAGCGCCTCCCCGGAAGTCGGAAGACCACCCGTTGCTCAGCGTCAGGCCGGTGATCGCAACGGACGGGGGCTGCTCGATCCCGACAAATGAGTTCTGGCCGCCCATATCGATCTGCGTCGACTCCGGGCCCGCACCTTCAATGCGGATCGAACCTGGCCATTGAAGAACCTCTTCACCGTGTGAGAAGTCGTAGGTCCCTGCGGGCAGGTGGATGACGTCGTCGGCGTCACCGGCGGGGCAGGTGTCCCACGCAATGTCCTGGTCGGCGGCGCGGATCGCTTCGCGCAGGCTGCAGAAGCCGTCGCTCGCGACCACGTCGGCGGTGGTGTCCACGTTGTAGACGGTGGCGCGGGCGGGAGACGCAGCGACGACGGCCAGCGACCCTGCGAGCGCGAGAAGGGGCAACAGGGCAGGTATGCGTCGACGAGCTTCCAAGGCTCACCTCCAGGCTCGGATCCGTCCCCCCTCCGAACACCCCGGGGTCTCGTCCCTCTTGGTATCACGACCTCCTGACAGCCGCTGTCAGCGGAGCCACGGACCGGGCCGGCCGGATCGGAGTTACCCTGTTGTCATGACGAACACCACGACCACTGCTTCCACCACCCTTCCCACCCGCTCCCTCGGCGCCGGCGGTCCGGCGGTCTCGGCCCTGGGCCTCGGCTGCATGGGCATGTCGGACTTCTACGGACCCGCGGACGACGCCCGTTCGATCGGCGTCATCCACCGCGCGCTGGACCTCGGTTTGACCTTCTTCGACACCGCCGACGCGTACGGCGTCGGACGCAACGAGGAACTGCTCGGACGGGCGCTCGCCGGACGGCGGGAGGGGGCGGTGGTCGCCACCAAGTTCGGCAACGTGCGCGCTCCCGACGGCGCCTTCCTGGGCATCGACGGTCGGCCCGAGTACGTCCGCGCGGCCTGCGACGCCAGCCTCCGCCATCTCGGGATCGACACCATCGACCTCTACTACCAGCACCGGGTGGACCCGAAGACCCCGATCGAGGAGACGGTGGGCGCGATGGCCGAGCTCGTCCGCGCGGGCAAGGTGCGCCACCTCGGCCTCTCGGAAGCCGCGCCGGAGACGATCCGGCGCGCCCACGCCGTGCACCCGATCGCCGCGCTCCAGACCGAGTACTCGCTCTGGTCGCGCGAGCCCGAGTCCGAGCTGCTCGACCTGTGCGCCGAGCTGGGGATCACCTTCGTCGCCTACAGCCCCCTCGGCCGCGGCTTCCTGGCCGGCGCGATCCGCCGCCCCGAGGATCTCGATCCGACCGACTGGCGCCGCCAGAACCCGCGCTTCGCCCCGGACCACCTCGCCGCCAACCTCTCCCTCGCCGACACTCTGGAGAAGATGGCGCGCGACAAGGGGTGCACTCCGGCGCAACTGGCGCTGGCCTGGCTGCTCGCGCACGACGGCGTGGTGCCGATCCCGGGCACGCGCAGCGTCGTGCGCCTGCAGGAGAACCTCGCCGCGACCCGCATCGAGCTGACGGCCGAGGAGCGGCGACGCCTCGAAGCGGCCTTCCCCCCGGACGCCGCCGCCGGCACCCGCTACCCCGAAGGCGGCATGCGGGCGGTGAATCGGTAGGCGCGACGACCCCGCCGCCGCGATGGATTCCGGCGCGACGGACGGCTCGGCGGTTCTCACGGGGCGCATGGCGCCGGTGACCGGGCGACGAACGGGCTGGGGCTCGAGATCGCCCGGCTGCTCGCTCACCGCGGAGCGCGGGTGCTCGGCCTACCCGTCTTCGCGCCCCGGGCGCAGTGAGGGCGGCAGCTCCTTCACGTAGACGTCGCGCTTGGGGTACGGGATCTCGATCCCCTCGGCGGCGAAGCGCTTGTAGATCGCGGTGTGCAGCGCGTCGGAGACGCGGCCGCTGTCCATCGGGTCCTCGATCCAGGCCAGCAGCTCGAGGTCGAGGCCGGATTCGCCGAACGCGCGGAAACGCATCCGCGGCTCCGGATCGTCGCACACGTCGGGGTCCTGCCGGCCGACCTCCTCGAGGACCTGGCGCACCCGGTCGATGTCGCTGCCGTAGGCGACGCCGACCGCCACCCGCAGCCGCTTCTTGGTCCAGCGCCCGCTGCTCTCGTTGACGACCTTGGCGTTGCCGATCACCGCGTTCGGGATCGTGATCTCGACGTCGTCGCGGGTCAGCAGTCGGGTCGAGCGGATGCCGACGTGGGTGACCTGGCCGCGCTCGCCGCTGCCCAGGACGACCCAGTCGCCGACCTTGTACGGCGCGTCGGTCAGGATGAACACGCCGGCGAAGAAGTTTGCCAGGGTGTCCTTGGCGGCGAAGCCGACCGCGATGCCCACGATCCCCGCCGACGCCAGCCACCCGGTGACGTTGATCCCCCAGGTGACGAAGACGAAGTAGATCGCCGCCGCGACGATGCCGAAGTTGGCCAGGTTCAGGAACAGCGGCAGCGTGCGCACCTCGACGAGCCGTCCGCGACGGCTGGCGGCCTCGAGCAGCAGGCCCGCGACCCGCACCCCGGCGACCATCCAGAGCAGGATGGCGAGCGTGGCGAGGACGTTGAGCGTCAGGTCGGTGAGCCGCAGCGCGCCCTTCTCGAGCAGCGACGTCGGGTCGAGGTGGAGGGTGACCAGCGCCAGGCCGGCGATCAGGACCGACAGGCGCACCGGCCGGCGCAGGGTGTCGAGCAGCCGGTCGTCGAGCTCGCTCTTGCTGCGCTTGACCAGACGCGCCAGCACCCGGCTGAGCAGCCAGTCCACCAGCGCGACGGCGGCCAGCGTCGCCGCCAGGATCGCCGTCCCGACCACGAACCGGTTGTCCCGGAGCGCCTCGAGCAAGTCCGTCATCGTCCCGTCCGCCTCCCGCGCCGACCCTACCGCAGGGCGAACCCGGCGAGCCTTCCTCCCGAAGTCGCCGCGCCTCCTTTCCGCCAGTCGGCGGGGGAGGCGAGGAACGGCGCCCCGCCCGGACCGGACAGAGACCTCCAGAGATGGCAAAGACGAGTCGTCGAAGACTGTCTCGGGCCGCGCGGCGCCGGCCGGAGACCGGTCGTTCTCTTCAACAGGATGTCTTTCGCGTCTTTCAGGTCCTCGTGATGTCCCGGTCCGTCGGGGTCGGGGTCAGGGCCCGGATCCTCGCTGCGCCTGCGCGGACGAGCTCGGCGTTGTTCGCCGCGGGACGGCCGTCGGGGAGCAGCGCAACGTCCTCGAGCCCCGTGCGCATGCCGTGGCCCCGGCCGAGCGCGCGGTCGCTCACCGCCCAGCTCGCCAGCCCTTCTCCGTGATGGACCTGCGGCCGGTCGATGCCGTGCCGCTCGAGCAGCGCTTCGATCGCCGCGCCGTGGGCCACCGCCGTCGCCGGATCGGCGTCCAGCGGCTCGACCAGGACCCGGACGCAGCGGGGCGCGAGCGCCGAGCGCACGAAGGTCTCGGCGTCGGCCAGGTGGAGCAGACCCGCTTCGATTCCCACGCCGCGCTCCAGCAACCGGGCGACGAGCTCCCGGATCCCCGGCTCACCCTGGTTCGCGGTGACCAGATCGGGCAGGACCGTCCAATGCGAGATCAGATCCAGACGCCGCCCGGGGTCGGGCTCGATCTCGGCCGAGGTGCTGAGCGAGAGCGGCACGCCCGGACAGGATGCACGGACCGCGCGTAGCGCCGCGGCGCAGGGCTCCGGCGCCAGCGTCTCGCGACCCTCGGCGTCAAAGGGGTGCAGGTGGACGACGCGCGCCCCCGCGGCGACGCAGGCGCATGCCGCCGCTGCGAGATCTCCCGGCGTGCGCGGGGCGGCGGGATGGACGCGCGAGCCATTGAGCGCGACCGCCAGCAGAGGTGCCCGGCTCACGGCAGCCGCCTCCACGCTTCCCAGGCCGAGGCCAGGGCGGCGAGGACGAGGAAGCCGCCGACGGCGCGGCCGACGGCGACCAGCGCACGCGGGTGACCGAGGAGCCAGCGGCGCGCGCTGCCCGCGCCGAGCACGACGCCGCCGTAGACCGCGATCTGGGTCGCGACGATGATCAGCCAGAGCGGGACCGCCTGCAGCCACACCGCGCCGCGGTCGGCGCGGACGAACTGCGGGAAGACGGCGAGCATGAAGGCGTAGGCCTTGGGGTTGAGCAGGTTGGTGATCATCCCGCGCCGGAACGCGACGCCGCGCGCCGTGGCTCCCGCCGCGCCCGCCGCGTCCGCCGGAAGCGCGGCGCCGGCGCGGATCAGGCCGAGCCCGATCCAGGCGAGGTAGAGCGCGCCGGCCGCGAGCAGGCCGTCGAACACGCCTGGAGCCATCGCGACCAGCGCCACCAGTCCCGCGGCGCCGACGGTCACGTGGACGCAGGCCGCGGCGTTGATGCCGAAGATTCCCGCGAAACCGAGGCGGCGGCCGCCGGCCAGCGTGGTCGCGAGCAGGAACGACATGTCGAGCCCGGGCAGGAGCACGACGCCGAAGACCAGGAGGAAGAAGAGGAGGAGCTGCGATGGCGGGACCATGCCGCGGAGGATACGGTCGAATGCGGGCGAATTCCGCCCCATTTCCTGCTAGGGTCTCGGCGTGAGCCATCCTGCCACCCGCGTCCTCGGCACGCTCGAGCTGCTGCAGGCCCACGGCCGGCTCTCCGGAGCCGAGATCGCCCGCCGTCTGGGCGTCCACCCGCGGACCGTGCGGCGCTACCTCGAGGTCCTCGAGGAGCTCGGCGTCCCGGTCACCTCCGAGCGCGGCCGCGACGGCGGCTACGGCCTCGTCGCCGGCTTCAAGCTGCCGCCAATGATGTTCACCGACGAGGAGGCGCTGGCGCTGTCGCTCGGTCTGGCCGCCGCCCGCGGCCTCGGCCTCTCCGCCACCGCGCCCGGCCTCGGCAGCGCCCGGGCCAAGCTGGAGCGGGTGATGCCGGCCGGTCTTCAGCGCCGCCTGCGCGTGGCCGACGAGACGATCGCGCTGGAGCTGCCGGTCGGAGGTCCGGCCGCGGAACCGGGCGGACCGGGGGTCGAACCACGCCACCTGGCGCATCTCTCCGACGCGATCCAGTCGCAGCGGGCGGCCTGGATCGAGTACCGCGCGGCGGACGGCGCGACTTCGGAGCGCCGCGTCGACCCCTACGGCCTCGCCTTCCGCGGCGGCTGCTGGTACCTCGCCGGACACTGCCATCTGCGCGGCGGCGTGCGTCACTTCCGGCTCGACCGGATCCGGTCGCTACGCCGACTGGACGCCCGCTTCGAACGACCGGCGGAGTTCGACGCCCTGGCGGAGCTGACCTCGGCGATCGCGAGGCTGCCGCGCGCCTGGTCCGCCGAGATCCGGCTGGAGACCGATCTCGCCTCGGCCAAGCGGGAGCTCGCCCCGACGCTCGGCCGACTCGAGCCGCTCGCGCCGGAGCGCCGCAGCGGCGACGCGAACGTCCTGCTCTCGGTTCAGACCGACGACCTCGACTGGCTCGCCCGCGAGCTCGCCCGGGTCCCCTTCGGCTTCGAGATCCGGCACCCGCCGGCGCTGCGCGCCGCGCTCGCCCGCCACGCCCGCCGCCTGGCCGCCGCATCCCGTCCGCGCGAGTCCCGGAAGACCCATGCCTAATCGACGACTTCTGGCTCGTCCCGGCCCTGCTCGTCGACGGCCTCGAGTCCCGGCGACACCTCCGCCTGGTCCTCGGTCACGCCCTGAGCGGCTTCGAGTCCCAGACCACCTCGGCCTGGCGCGAGCCGTAGCCGCCGCCCAAGCCGCCCTCTACGCCTGGGCCGCCCGCCTCCTCTGCCAGCACCGCGGCCGCACCTTCGCTCTCGTCCTCGGCTGCATCGCCCTGACCAGCATCCCCATCGGTACGGCGCTGGGCGTCTTCACTCTGATTGTGCTCCTGGACGATTCGGTGCAGACGAAGTTCCAGGCGCCGGCCGAGCTCGCTCGCCCGCTGAGGGCGCGGCGAACCAGCGGAGCCGGCCCCTCTTCTACTTCCTGTCGCTCGCGAACGAGAGATCGGGCCGACGCAGGTAGCCGCGCCGTTCGATTCGCTGGGCGATGAAGTGCAACCGGTTCCGAATCTCAGCGCCCTCCTCGCCGAGAACCGTTCCAGCTTCTTCCTCTTGTCGTTCCAGCATCCCGGCATCCAGCGCGCACTTCTCGATCTGGAAGCAGGGAAGCTCCGGCCCTTCCAGGTAGCGGTAGCCTCGGAACCCGAGTCGCGACCGCTTGACCCTGGCGAGTCTTGCGTAGGACTCGAGCAGATCCTCCATCTCTCGCTCCCGCGATGGGGCGTAGAAGATGCGTTGCCTGAGGACGAAAGGCTTCCCCTCACAGCTCCAGCCTGCCGGCCGATAGGAGATATCCGGCCACTCGGCGAGCACCCAATCGCCGGCGAAGTGATCCACGCTCTCGTCGATCTCCCGGTTGGTGTGCTCCAGCAGCTCGAAGGTCTCTGCCGCGAACCGGCCCCGCTCGTTGGCTGCCCGGTCGAGGTCCGCGAAGGACCGCACGGTGCTCTCGAGGATGTATTCTCCGGCTTCGCCCGAGAGGATCCGGAACCTCGAATATGGGAGCTCCGTGGCATGCTCGCGTAGCGCCCGGACCCACTCTCGCGTCGCGCTCTCGTACCTTCTCGACAGAATCCGGCCTGACGAAGACCTCGTGAATGACGAGAAGCTCGGGGCGACAGCGCTCTCGGCAGCGTGACCCAGGCGCCAGCCCAGGTACGCCGCCGCGAATCCCGCGGGAATCAGAGCCCAGAGGAGGATCTTCCGACTTCGCTTCACCATTCGCCCGCTTTCTGGAGATACCTTCCGGTCGACTCTAACCCCGGCAGCCCGCTGCCTGGCATTCCTCGTGCACGGCCCTCAGAAGAGCGACAATCCGGTATCGGAGCTCCACCGCGAAGCGGACCGGAGGTGCGGCGATGAAGGAACCCCAGGGAAAGGACGAGAGCGCTGGGCCACCTCTCCGCCCATGACGGGTCTCCTGGCGATCGCGCTACTGCTTCTCGCTTGCGGAGGGACGGCTCCGACGATCGAAGAGACCGCCATCTCCGGCGACGACGGCGTCGTCGAAGGGCAGGCGGGCGAGTGGTACGACGAGTTCCAAGGCACCTTTCGGCTGGGAGTCCGCGCCGGATCCCATCCGGTCCTGCGCTTCGCCGCTCCTGCCGACTTCCATCTCGTCCGCTCCTGGGTGGCAGAGGGAGAGCTCCACTTCGACGTCACGTACCAGGATTCGCCGCACACGATATAGGTCCGCCAACTCGGCCACGGCTACGTCATGCTCCTCCCACCCGGCGGCCACCCCTCAGGCTGCGCCAACTGCACCCCCGCGCTGGAGCGCCACTCGGCGCCATGGCTCGCGAGTCCAGTGGTGAGAGGCCTCCGGGAACTCTTCCACGAGGCCTACGACGCCGCCATCGACAAGCTGTCCCGAGTCCTCTGAACCGCAGTGCGCTGGGCTCGCCCGTCTCGTCTCGCCCCGCGCACCCCTCTCCTGCCGGGCGTCTGAAGCCGGCTCGGGCTACGGAACGGCGACGCTCCAGGCGGAGGTGTCGCCGGATTCGAAGCCGTCGGCGAACCCGACCTCGAACGGCAGCTCGAAGGCGACCAGCGACGACCAAGTCTGCGCCACGATCTCCCAGGTCGGATCTGCGTCGAGGTTGCCGAACAGGAGCGGCGCGTAACTGCCGGGACCGCCGAGGAACGGGCTCGCCCACCGCTCCGTCGTCGCCGAGACGTCGAAGAGGTGGACCCTGCCTCCCGACCAGATCAGGAGATCCTGAATGGGGCCGCCACGCACCCAAGCGGGCGCGATCGCGGAGATTCCGTCCGGGTAGGTCACCATCGGCGGTTCGAGCGTGCCGGAGCCCAGATCGAGGACCGAGACGTTTCCGAAGGCTCCTCCCAGGACGATCTCCAGCTCCGGATCGGAGTCGAGCTGCGCCAGAGTCATCGTCACGACTCCCGATAGCGTCACCGGGCCCCACCGGATCGAGCCGTCCGCCGGATCGAGCAGCAACAGATCGGAGTCGTATGTCCGCTGAGCCAAGACGACGATCTCCACGCCCGGGTCTCCGTCGACGTCCGCCACGTCGAGCGCGGTCACGTCCCCGAACGGAATCCCAGACGGCGAGCGCCAGCGCAGGAGTCCGGTGGTGCCGTCGAGCGCGTAGACCAGACCGTACTGCGCACCGACCAGGACGTCGCCCTGTCCGTCCCCGTTCACGTCCGTGACCGCCAGGGACCCGAGATCCGAGTTCTCCGGGAACTGGACCCGCCAGTGCTCCTCGTGGGTCAGGCCGTCCTGGCAAACCGCCAGGTCGCCGCCAGCCGTGCACAGCTCGAGCTGGGGATCGCCGTCGAGCTGAGCCGCGAGAAGCGCAACCGTCGGCGGTCCCTCCCAGTTCGCGTCCGTCTGACCGGACTCCAGTGCCCGAGTCACCGGATCCAGCACGATCAGCCGGCCATTTCCCAGAACCGGTCCACTCGTCCAGCTCGAGGTCACGAGATCGAGCCGCTGGTCCGCATCGACGTCTGCGGCCACGACGCCTGACAGTTGGCCACCGAAGTCGAACGTCTCCGCCTCGACCACCCGCTGCTGCAGATCGGCGATCACCAGGTGATACCCCGTGCCGTTCCGCTCGTCGGTTCCGAAGACCGCTTCGGGCGCGCCGTCTCCGTCGAGGTCTCCCCAATCGAGACCGTAGAACTTCAACGAGTCGTACGGGATGCTCCACGCCACGGCACCGGTCTGGACGTCGAGGGCACGGAGTCCCTCGGGGACCGCTCCGTCACCCACCAGGAGCCTGCGAACACCGGAATCCAGGAACACCCTCGGGACGACCGCGTCGACGCCCCAGGTGGGAGCGGACCAGAGCGGCGCGCCGTTCGACACGTTCACTGCCCGCAGTCCACCGCTCGAAGGATCCGCGACGAGGAGCTCGGCCACACCGTCTCCGTCGAGGTCCACGAACCTCGCGAAATCGCCGATCGGCTCCGTGCTGCCCCACTCCGCCCCCAGCGAGACGCCGTCGAGCACGACTCCACCGCCCGTGCGGACCAGGACCTCCGACTCCGGATCCGCGTCCGCCTGCGCGACGTCGAGAGCCCGACAATCGATCCCGGGCAGTATGGCGACGGGGGCGAGAGTCTCGAAGTCCAGGATTCGCAAGTCTCCGTCGTCGCAGAGCAGGAGCTCCAGGGAGCCGTTGGCGTCCAGGTCGGCGACGAAGAAGTCGCGCAGGTTCGTCGCGATCCCCGGCAGATCGCGAACGACCTGTCGGGACGATCCGTCGACGATCGCCAGCCCCGTGGCGGTCCCCACCGCGACGTCGACCTGGCCCGAGAGCATCAAGGGGCGGATCCGGATCAGCGGGTCCTGCGTCGGGAGCGAGGACCACTCCTGACGGACCTCCCCGTCGTAGTGGAAGACCGACCAGTAGTCGAGGGCCCCTCCGAGATAGGTCGGAGCGTCGTTGGCGACGACGATCTCCGGCGTCCCGTCGGCGTCGAGGTCCACGACGCTGAGACCCTTCGTTCCTGCCGGGTCCGCGACCAGCGACCAGACCCAGGACAGCTGCGGCTCCGCGACCGTCCCCGTGCGACCGGCCTGCGCGGAGCAGCGCGACGGCGACGACGCACCCAGCGATGCAAGCGCGACGAGCAGGACGAGGCCCCGCGGCGTCACGGCCACAGTCCGCTCCAGCGGGTCGCGTCCCCGTTCTCGAAACCGTCTTCGAAGATCCCCGCGCCGGGAACTCTGAAGATCGCGAAGCCGATGCCCAAGTTCACGAGCAGCTCCGGATCCGCCCCTCCATCCTCGTCGACGACGAAGATCGAGTCGTTCTCGGCGGCGTGGTGGTCGAGGAAAGGACTGGTCCAGAGGTCCGCGCCCTCCGCTCCCCCGTGGACGACGATCCGGCCGTCCGTTCCGACGACGAGGTCGCTCACCCCGTCCCCGGTCAGGTCCGTGACGCGCAGCGACTGCACCTCGCCCGGGTAGGTCGCGACCGGCGGCGCCAACTGGCCGGTCGCCAGATCGAGCGGGGCGACGATGCCGCCGAACGTCCCGACCCAGACTGTCTGCGGGAGGCCCTGGGCGGCCGGTGTCAGGTCGGCGGCGCTCGCTCCGACGTCGAACGGGCCCCACTCCAGGGCGCCGGTCTCCGCGGAGAGCACCACGACTTGGCCTCCGGTTTGACCGATGCCAACGACGACGAGGTCCAGGGCCGGATCGCCATCGACCTGTCCGACCCTCAGGACCGCGCGGTTGTTCGAGATCGGGTAGGACGGGGACGTCCACAGCGGTCCGAACGGGTCGCCGCCGTAGGCGGTAACGACGTCCGCCGCAGTCGCGACGAAGAGCTCGTCCCGGCCGTCACCCTCGACGTCGGCCATCGCCAGGGCCAAAGGGTCGTCTGCCGAGAAGACAGGCCCGAAATCCGTCTGATGGGTCACGCCATCGACACAGGTCAGGACCCCACTGAAGGTCTGTCGGGACGCGACGCAGAGCTCCAGCTGGGGATCGTCGTCGATCTGGAGCGCCTCGGAAGTCACCACGAAGCCCTCGGGCGCCGTCCCCGGATCGCCACTGAACTCCACGGCACGCGAGCCTCGATCCAGGAGCAGCGGCGACCAGCGCGCTTGGAAGTCGATCTTCCGCTGGCACGTCGTGGCGATCTCCGGGGCCCCGTCCGCGTCGAGATCGGTCAGCGAGAGTCCGGGGAACGGCCCTGTGATCGCCCGTTGCACCATCTCGATCTGGTGGGACGCAGAGTCGACCGTCTGGAGGGTCGGATCATCGATCGAGGCGATGACGATCTCCGGCGCCGGGTCCGCGTCGAGGTTTCCGATGGCGACTTCGGGATTGGTCGGCTGCTCAACAGGCGTCGACCAGAGGTCGGACCCGTCGAGCGCCGAGATCGCGACCAGGGAGGAGCTCGACTCCGAGTACCCCACCACGGCGAGCCCGTCGGCGCCGAGGTCGCCGACCGCGGGGCCGAACAGGGCGATCCCGTCGCGCCGCCAGAGCACCGTGTCGCTCCGCGGATCGCGAGCCTCGACGAAGGGGGTCTGGTAGTCGCTGATCAAGACGTCGTCCAGGCCGTCGCCGTCCGGATCGGCGAGCCAGACATCCGTGCCGAATCCCGTGAGGAGACCCCAGTCGACGTTCCACGTCGCGCCGTCGAGCAGGAACCCCCCCAGAGGATTGCCCCGGACCGCGATCTCGAGCGCAGGATCGGAGTCGGTCTGGCCGGCCTGGAGCTCGTAGCCGCCGAAACCGTAGCGGGTGACCCGAGGAGCTCCCGTCTCGTAGTCGAGAACGAAGAGATCGGTCGGGTCGCACGCCACCAGCTCCCGCCCCGCTTGGCCGTCCACGTCCGCGACGACGATCGATCGGATGTCGTCGGAAGGCAGCGGAATGCTCCTCAGATGGACCTTCGTCGCGGCATCGAAAACCTCCGCGGAGCTCGTCGACCAGACGACCACGGTATCGGGTGCACCCGCAACGTACGTCAGTCCCAGCAACTGAACTTCGGAGCCGAGCGAGCTCCACTTCTGCTGAAACGCGCCGTTCTCGTCTCCGAGAACGAACCAATAGCCGTCGTTGTCGTTCGGCAGGTAATAGTAGGGCTTGCCGAGCATCAGCACGTCGTCGTGGCCGTCGCGGTCGAGGTCCGCGAGCTGGAGCGCCGACGTGTTCGCGAGCAGGGAGCCGTCGGTCCAGGTCCAGGTCCGTTCCAGCTCGAACGGCGTTCCGGTCGCCGGCGACCAAGCCACCGCGGCGCTTGCCGAGAGAAAGGCGATCGCCGCTCCGAAGAGGTACTCCCCGAGTCTAGGAGACATCTGCGGAGGATTGTAGCGGCGTGACGCGACCCGCGAAACCGCCCCGCCGGGTTGGCACCCGGGCGTCTCACCGCGATTTCGAGCTCCGACTGTCACCTGCTGTCAGTGACAGCTCGTCGTCACCACCCCATCGGGTGCCAGGTGGTCTTGGTTTCGACGCAGGAGCGGATGAGGTCGAGGCTGCGGACGGGGTCGTTCAGGTAGCTCTCGACGTGGTGGGTGGAGGTGCGCTTGACGTTGACGGCGGCGTCTTGGAGGGCGGCGGTTTCGAGGTCTTTCGGGAGGCCGGCGAGGGAGAGGGCGTTGACGTCCATGTGCCTCGCCAGATGCGGGAGGAGCTCTTCCTTCCTTCCGGACAGGAGGTTCACGACGCCCGGGGGTAGGTCGCTGGTGGCGAGGACCTCGGCCCACTCGAGGCCGGGCAGGGGGTCCTTCTCGGAGAGCAGGACGACGCAGGCGTTGCCGGAGACGATCACCGGGAGGACGTGGTGGACCAGGCCGAGCAGGCCGGGGGACTCCGGGGCGACCACGCCGACGACGCCCATCGGCTCGGGGACCGAGAAGTCGAAGTAGTGCGAGGCGACCGGGTTCACGCTCGAGAGCAGCGCGCCGAACTTGTCCGACCAGCCGGCGTAGTGGATCATCCGGTCGATCGCGGCCCGAACCTCCTTCTTCGCCGCCCCGGCCGTCGCGCCCGAGCTCTTGCGCGCCAGGGCCACGAACTCCTCGTAGCGGCCCTCCAGCATCTCCGCCATCCGGTAGAGGATCTGCCCGCGCAGGTAGGCCGTCGCCTCCGACCACTTGTCGAACGCGGCGCGGGCCTTGACGACCGCATCCCGGACGTCCTTGCGCGAGGCACGGCAGATGTTGGCCAGGTGGTGGCCCTTCGGATCGGCGGCCGGGTCGTAGCGCCCCGACTCCGAACGCACGAACGCCCCGCCGAGATACAGCTTGTAAGTCTTCGCGACCGGCAGCGACATGCCCGGGATTCTAACGCTGCCCGGCCGTCCTGTTACCATGGCCGCTGTCCGCGATGAACGTCCTGCGTTCCCTCTCGTCGCGGCCACGCCGGTCGTGGGTCGCCATCGCCGTGAGCCTCGCGCTCGCCGCGGGCGCCGCGCGGGCGGAGTCGCCCGAGTCCCGGACCGGCACGGCGGCCGAGCCCGGCCCCACCCCGCGACCCAAGGTCCAGATCGTCACCCTCGACGCCCTCGGGCGGATCGCCTCTCCGCGACGGTCTACGGGCGGCCGACCTCGCCGGCCATCGACCGGCTGCTGGCGCGCGGCGTGCGCTTCACCGACGCCCGCACCATCGAGCCGCTGACCGCGCCGTCCCTCGTCTCCATGCTCACCTCGCTGCCTCCCGACGTCCACGGCGCGTCGCGCAACGCCGTCCAGATGCGGCACGGGCTGGAATCGCTGGGGACGATCCTGAAGCGGCACAGCTACGACACCGCAGCGTTCGTCGCCAACTGGACCCTGCGCCACCAGCTCACCGGGCTCGACCGGCACTTCGAGGTCTACCGCGAAGTGCTCACCCGCAAGCGGTGGTTCCACATGATCGGCGAGGAGGCCGACGCCGCCGACCTCGACGCCGCGGTGACCAAGTGGCTCGCACGGCTTGGACCGCGGACGCCGGCGTCGAAGCCGCTGCTGCTCTGGGTCCACTACGTCGATCCCCACGCGCCCTACCGCATGCGCTACCGGTACGCCGCGAAGATCGGCCTGCCGCGGCAGTGGGCGGCGGCGGCGGACCGCTACGACACCGAGATCGCCGCGGCCGACGACGCCCTGGGCCAGCTCGTGGACCAGCTCACCCGCCCCTCCGCCCTCGGCCCGCACACCCTGATCGTCTTCGCCGCCGTCCACGGCGAGAGCCTCGGCGAGCACGACTACTGGGGGCACGGCAGGAACCTCTACGAGCCGGCCGTGCGCATCCCGCTCGGCTTCGTCTGGCCCGGCCATCTCCCGCGACGGGTCGTCCGCGCGCCGGCCTCGATCCTCGACGTCACTCCCACGATCCTCGGCCTGCTCGGCGTCGGCCACGACGAGCAGATGGCGGGCTTCGACTGGACCCCGGTCTTCGCCGGCGCCCCGGCGCCGCAGCGCACCATCTGGCTCCAGGCCCACGAGGGCGCGGCGATCGCCAAACGCTCCGACCGCAAGGCGCGGCGGCGCGGCCTGCTCGAGGTCGGCGAAGTCGAGCACGGCGTCAAGGCATCTGGCGCATCGCCGACGGCCGGCTCCTGCGCTTCGACCTCGCCGACCGGGCGAGTGTTCAGGCGCGAACAGGGCAAGAGTCCCCCGGACCCGTCGAGATCGCCGCCGACCGGGAGCTGAAGGGCTACCTCGCCGAGGTTCAGCATCGGCTCGACGCGCTCGGGCCCCCGACCAACCAACTCGACCCCGAGTCCATCGCGAAACTGAAAGCTCTCGGTTACCTGCCGTAGAAGCCGGCGGGACAGGCACCATTTCTCCTCGAGAAATGCGTGCCTGTCCCCCTCTGCCCGTCACCTCTCCGTCCTGCTAGAGCTGGAGGTACGCCTCGAGGCCGTGGCGGCCGCCTTCGCGGCCGAAGCCGGACTCCTTGTAGCCGCCGAACGGTGACGTGGGGTCGAACTTGTTGAAGGTGTTCGCCCACACCACGCCGGCGCGCAGCCGCTTCGTCATCGCGAAGATCTTGGCGCCCTTGTCGGTCCAGACCCCGGCCGAGAGGCCGTAGGCGAGGTTGTTGGCCTTCTCGATCGCCTCGTCCGGGGTGCGGAAGGTCATCACCGCCAGCACCGGGCCGAAGATCTCCTCGCGCGCGATGCGGTGAGACTGGGCGACGTCGGTGAAGTAGGTCGGCGGGAAGAAGAAGCCGCGCGCCGGCAGCTCGCACTCCGGCTGGTGCAGCTCGGCGCCCTCTTCGACGCCGTACGCCGTCATCTCGCGGATCTTCTCGAGCTGGGCGCGCGAGTTGATCGCGCCGACGTCGGTGTTCTTGTCCAGCGGGTCGCCGACCCGGAGCTGGCGGATCCGCCAGTCGAGCTTGGCCAGCAGCTCGTCGGCGGCCGACTCCTCGACCAGCAGGCGCGAGCCCGCGCAGCAGACGTGCCCCTGGTTGAAGTAGATGCCGTTGACGATCCCCTCGACCGCCTGGTCGATCGCCGCGTCGGCGAAGACGATGTTGGCCGCCTTGCCGCCCAGCTCGAGCGTCAGCCGCTTGCCGGTACCCGCGGTCGTGCGCTGGATCAGCTTGCCCACCTCGGTCGAGCCGGTGAACGCGATCTTCGCCACCCGCGGGTGGTTGACCAGGTGGGCGCCGGTCTCGCCGGCGCCGGGCAGGATGTTGACCACGCCCGGCGGCAGGTCGGCCTCCTGGAGGATCTCGGCCAGCTTCATCGCCGTCAGCGGCGTCGTCTCGGCGGGCTTGAGCACCACCGTGTTGCCGCAGGCCAGCGCCGGCGCCAGCTTCCACGCCGCCATCAGGAGCGGGAAGTTCCACGGGATGATCTGGCCGCAGACGCCGAGCGGCCGCGGCGTGCGGCCGGGGAACGCGTCGCCGAGCTTGTCCGCCCAACCGGCGTGGTAGAAGAAGTGGGCCGCCGCCAGCGGCACGTCCACGTCGCGCGACTCCTTGATCGGCTTGCCGCCGTCCATCGTCTCGACGATCGCGAGCTCGCGCGCCTTCTCCTGGATCAGCCGCGCGATCCGGTAGACGTACTGCCCGCGCGCCGCCGCCGGCAGCTTCGACCACACCTTGCGCTGCGCGGTCTCGGCCGCGGCGACCGCCGCCTCGACGTCCTCGGCGCCGGCCTCGGCGACCTCGGCGAGCGTCTCCTCGGTCGCCGGGTTGACCGTCGGGAACCACTTCCCCGACTTCGGCTCGACGAACTTCCCACCGATGAACAACCCGTAGCGCTCCCGCAGCCGGACGTGGTCGGTCGACTCCGGCGCCGGCGCGTACTCCCAGACCGCGCCGAACTCGAGCCCCGGCCGCTCGGCCTTGACCCGCTCGACGCCGGTCGTGAACTGCATCGGAGATTGCGCCATCAACGCGATTCTACCCCCTCCCCTCCAGACCGATGACCAAAGACAAAGACAAAGAAAAGAAGCAAAGGCTTCCATAGAAGGGGGAAGCTGGCAGGAGGGTCGTTTCGCCTGCCGTTCGCCGCCGCGCCACCTCGGCCGCCCCTCCCGAGGACAGACCTCGAGTCCGCGGACCGGCGAGGCAGTGGATTCCCCGAGGGGACACCCTGGCCTGCTGGGTGTCCCCTGGAGACGCCTTCGGTGCGCACCGGCACCCGCTCGCCCTGGCGCGGCCTCCGCCGGGGAGATGGTGGATGCTCGTGCCGGTGACAGTCATGCCACATCCGAGATGTGGCGTGACTGTCACCTCTGCGCCCGCGCCACCCCTGCGCCCCCGGCCGGCGCGGGGAGTCATGCCGCAGTGCGGCTTGCGCCGGGTGCGGTGGGTGAGAATAATTACAAACCAAGCGTTCGGTTTTTTATTTGGAGGAGATCCCTTGGCCGCCCGACAGCGCCAGGAAGCGAAGTCCGAAGCCTCCGTCTCGGCCGTCCTCGACGCCGCCCTCGAGCTGTTCTCCACCCAGGGCTACCGCGCCACGCCGCTGCGCCAGATCGCCGAGCGCGCCGGACTGTCGGTGGGCAACATCTACCACCACTTCCCGAGCAAGCACGCCATCTACCAGCGGCTCATCGACCGCTACTGGGAGCGCCTGCTCGATCCCGAGCTCGAGCTCAACCAGCTGTTCGCCGCCGCCAGCTTCCCCGAGGACCTCGAGCGCCTCGCGGTCGCCATCGAGGAGGTCGTCGAGAGCAACGCGCCGCACATCCTGCTCGTCTACGTCGACGTCATCGAGTTCCAGGGCGAGCACATCCGGGCTTTCTACGAAGGCATGGCGAAGCGGTACCAGGTCACCTACGGACCGCGCTTCGCCCAACGCAGCGCCAGCGGCGACTTCGGCGGCGCCGACCCGATGGTCGCCGTCATGGTCGCCACCCGCTGGCTCTTCTACTTCTTCACCGTCGAGAAGTGCTTCGGCGTCCCGCTCCACCTCGGGATGACGCCGAGGCAGGCCGTCGACGAGTTCATTCGCCTGCTGCGCTACGGGCTGCTCCCGCGCGAGGCCGCCCCCCCGCCGCTGCAGGCGTCCGAGGATCGCCCGGGGAGAGCTCGAGCGCAGAAACGGGCCGCGCCACGTGCGCGGCCGAAGACAGGAGGCAAGAGATGATCCGCCGTCACCCGTCCCAGCAGCAGCCGGGCATCCCGCTCGCCGGCCGCGCCCTGCTGCTCCTCGCCGCCGGCGTCCTCGCCCTCGGCGCCCTGCCGGCCGCCGCCCAGGACTCGAACGACCCGGGCACCGCGGCACAGGCGACGACCGGCCAGCAGAACCCGGTCGAGAAGTCCGAGGAGGCCAAGAAGGCCGAGGAGAAGGTCCCCGAAGTGGGCGAGACGATCACCGTCACCGCCCGGAAGCGCGAGGAGAAGCTCCAGGAGGTCCCCGTCGCCGTCACCGTCGCCACCGGCGAGCAGCTCGAAGAGGCGGGAACCCAGGACATCTCCGAGATCCAGAGCGACGTGCCCAACCTCTCGATCTACCCCGGCCGCAACCAGTCGACGACGCTGACCGCCTTCATGCGCGGCATCGGCCAGGCCGATCCGCTCTGGGGCGTCGACCCCGGCGTCGGCCTCTACTTCGACGACGTCTACATCGCCCGTCCGCAGGGCGCCCTGCTCGACGTCTTCGACGTTCAGCGCATCGAGGTCCTGCGCGGTCCGCAGGGAACGCTCTACGGCAAGAACACGATCGGCGGCGCGATCAAGTACGTCAGCAAGCCGCTCACCGACCGCGCCGAGGGCAAGATCTCTCTCACGCCGGGCAGCTACAACAACCGCGACGCGACCGTGAGCCTGGGCGGCGCCCTGATCCCGGGCAGGCTCCGCGCCCGGATCGCCGCGGCCTACCTCCGCCACGACGGCTACGGCACCAACCTGTTCACCGGCAAGGACGTCTCGGACAAGGACACCAAGGCGGCGCGGCTGTCGCTCGAGTGGCTGCCGGCCGAGAACGTATCGGTCAACTTCAGCTTCGACAAGACCCAGGACGACGCGCAGCCCAAGGGCCTGACGCGGTTGGCACCGAACCGGTTCTGCCCGCTGTTCCTCGGCACCACCTGCCCGCCGAACTCGCACATCTTCGACACCAACAGCGGCCTGGCACCGCTCAACGGGACCACGTCGGACGGCGGCGCGATGACCATCGAGTGGAACGTCAACCCGGCCTGGATCCTCAAGTCGATCACCGCCTACCGGGAGTCCGACTCCAAGAACAACATCGACTTCGACACCACGCCGGCGCCGATCACCGACGTCGCCGCCACCTACTACGACCGTCAGACCTCGCAGGAGCTGCAGCTCCTCTACGACAACGGCGGGCGCTTCAACGGCGTCTTCGGCTTCTACTACTTCGACGGCAAGGCCGGCGGACTGGTCAAGAACAACTTCCTGAACCTCCTGTTCGGCACCACCGACGGCGACACCAAGACGCAGTCCTACGCGCTGTTCGGCGAGGGCAACGTCAGGATCGCGCCCAAGCTGACCCTGACCGTCGGAGCCCGCGCCACGCAGGAGAAGAAGACCACCCGCGCCTACAACGCCGGCTACACCGACGCCACGTTCAGCGTCGTCAACGCGGTCACCGCTGATTTCAACAAGAGCAAGACCTTCAACTCGGTGGCGCCCAAGCTCGGTCTCGACTACCAGTTCGACCCCGACGTCATGGGCTACGTCACGGTCAGCCGCGGCTTCAAGAGCGGCGGCTTCAACGTCCGCGCCCAGGCCACGGTCTTCCCGCAGTCGGCCGAGCCGTTCAAGGACGAGATCCTCGACGTCGCCGAAGCGGGCCTGAAGACCGTGCTCGCCGACAACAGCCTGGTGCTCAACACCGCCGTCTTCTACGGCAAGTACAAGGACATCCAGGTCTCGACCTTCACCGCCTACGACTCGAACGGCGACGGCGTGGACGACGCCTTCTTCGGCAACTTCGTCAACGCCGGCAACGCCACCATGAAGGGCGTCGAGGTCGAATACGACTGGAACTCTCGCGCGGCGCGCTGGTTCGGTCTGTCGGGCAACGTCAGCTACCTCGACGCCACGCCCGACTCGTTCCTCGACGCCAACCACGACGGCTTCGTCGACACCCAGGTGATCACCAACGCTCCGAAGTACACGGGCTCCATCCGGGCCAACTTCAACTTCCCGGCCTTCGGCGGCCTGATCACCGCCAGCGCCGGCTACGCCTACCGCGACGACTCGGTGCTGACCAACGAGGGCGGCCCCGACCCGACGAACCCCACCCGCCAGCTCCAGCCGATCGTGCAACCGGCCTTCCACCTCTGGGACGCCTGGATCGGCTGGCTCTCGCCCGACGCCAAGTGGCGGCTGGGGATCACCGGCAAGAACCTGGCCAACGAGGAGTATCTGACCAACGGCTACAACATCCCGGTTCTCGGCATCCTGGTCGGCTCCTACGGCACGCCGCGCACCGTGCTCGGCACCGTCGAGTACCGGTTCTTCTGAGCCGATGATCGAGACCGGACTCTCCGGGCGCGTCGTCGTGGTGACGGGTGCCGCCGCCGGCATCGGCGGCGCCGTCGCCCGGCGCTTCGCCCGCGAAGGGGCGCGCGTCGCGGCGTGGGACGTCGCTGACGTTTCAGGCGTCGCAGCCGAGCTCGACGAGCTCGGCTGCGACGCGCTCTGCGAGCAGGTCGACGTCACCGACCACGCCGCCGTCGAGGCGGCGACGGCCGGGGTCGTCGATCGCTGGGGGCGTTACGACGTACTGGTCAACAACGCCGGCATCGTGCGCGACGCCCAGCTCGTCAAGTGGAAGGACGGCGACGTCGCCTCGGTCATGGACGACGCCGCCTTCGACGCCGTCGTCGCGGTCAACTTCAAGGGCGTCTTCCTGTGCGCCCGCGCGGCGGTCCCACACATGATCCGCGGCGGCGGCGGGGTGATCCTCAACGCCTCCTCGGTGGTCGGCCTCTACGGCAACTTCGGCCAGACCAATTACGCGGCGACCAAGAGCGCCGTCGTCACCATGACCCGGACCTGGGCCCGAGAGCTGGGCAAGTTCAAGATCCGGGTCAACGCGGTGGCGCCGGGCTTCGTCGCCACCGAGATCCTCTCGGCCATGCCCCAGAAGGTCCTCGACGGCATGGTCGGCCACACGCCGATCGGCCGCATCGGGCGGCCCGAGGAGATCGCCGAGGCCTATCTCTGGCTGGCCTCGGACGCCGCATCCTTCGTCCACGGCACCGTGCTCTCGATCGACGGGGGCCTGGTGCCGGGCACCTGACGCCGTAGCATCGGGCCGCCGGGTGCCGCCCGTGGCGCCCGGCGGCCCGGAGGTCTAATGGATCGTTACGCTCAGATCGTCGCGACCGGCCGCTACCTGCCCGAGATCGAAGTCTCCAACGACCAGCTACGCGAACGCTTCGCCCACCTCGACGACTTCGTCGACAAGATGGAGGCCTCGACCGGCATCCGCCGACGCTGGTACGCGCCCGAGGATTGGGCGGCCTCCGACCTCGCGGTGCGCGCCGCGCGCCGCGCCCTCGAGCGCGCGGGCCGCCGCCCCGAGGAGGTCGACCTCGTCCTGGTCGGCACCGACTCGCCCGACTTCCTGACCCCGGCCACCTCGGTCGTGGTCCAGCACAAGCTGGGCGCGCGCAACGCCGGCACCTTCGACATCGGCTGCGCCTGCGCCTCCTTCCCCACCGGCCTGGCCACCGCCGCGGGCTGGATCGCGGCCAACCCCTCGATCCGCAGCGTCCTCGTCGTCGGGGTCTACCTCATGCACAAGCTGGCCGACCCGGACGACCCGATGGTCTTCTTCTACGGCGACGGCGCCGGCGCGGCGCTGCTCGAGCCCGTGGCCGAGCCCGGGTTCGTCGTCGCCGCGGCGCAGGCCGACGGCTCCTATCACCGCTACTGGGGGATCTTCGCCGGCGCCACCGCCGAGCCGGCCAGCGAGGAGGCGGTGCGCGCGGGGCGGACCCGCGTGCGCCTGATCGAGCGCTACCCCCCCGAGGTCAACCACGAGGGGTGGCCGCGCCTGGTGCGCAAGCTCGCGGCCGACGGCGGCTTCGAGATCGGCGACATCGATCAGATCGTCTTCACCCAGGTCCGCAAGCCCTCGATCGAGCTGGTGATGGCCGAGCTGGGACTGCCGGCCGAGCGCGCCCACACGATCATGGAGGAGTGGGGCTACACCGGCTCGGCCTGCCTCGGGATGGCGTTCGACGACGCGGTCGAGAAGGGCAAGGTCCACGCCGGCGACCTGGTGGTCTTCGTCGGCTCCGGCGTCGGCTACAACCAGGCCGGCGCCGCCTTCCGGGTCGGAGAGCTGCCGCGGTGAGGCGCCGGGGCCGCTGGATCGCGGGGGGCGTCCTCCTGCTCCTGGTCGCGCTCGCGGCCGGCGCCGTCCTGTTCGTCCTCCATCCCATCGCCACCGTCGTCCGGCTCCAGCGCCGCGCGCTGGCGAGCTCAGGTTTCGAGCGCGTCGGGCTCGGCGAAGGGGACGCGCGGTTGACCCTGTTCGAGGCCGGAAGCGGTCCGGCGATCCTCTTCCTGCACGGCCTCGGCGACCAGGCCGGGACCTGGTCGAAGATCGCCCCCGCGTTCCTCGCGGATCATCGCGTCGTGCTCGTCGACCTCCCGGGCCACGGCGACAGCGCTCCGGCCGCCGGCCCGTTGACGATGGCCATGGAGCTCGCCGGCGCCGAGCGGGCGCTCGAGCGCGCGGCGGGCGACGGGCCCGCGATCGTGATCGGCAACTCGCTCGGCGGCTGGCTGGCCACGTTGCTCGCCGCGCGCCACCCCGGCGAGGTCGCGCGCCTGGTCCTGGTCGACGGCGGCCCGCTGCGCGGCGAGCCGGGAGGCCCCTCGCTCCAGCCGCACGACCGCCGCGAGGCCGCCCGCCTGATGGGGATGCTGCGCGACGCCTCGGCCCCGCAGCTGCCCGGCTTCGTTCTCGACGACGTCGTCCGGCGCTCGGCGAGTGGCCCGATCGCGCGTCTCGCCGCCGACGTACCCGGGCTCGAGGCGCACCTGCTCGGCGCGGCCGCGGTGGCCGAGATCCGGACCCCGACCGACCTGCTCTGGGGCGCGTCCGACCGGCTCGTCCCGGCCGCCTACGCCGAACGGCTGGCCGCGGCCCTGCCGGCGTCCCGGTTGACCTGGGTCGAGCGCTGCGGCCACATCCCCCAGGTCGAATGCCCGCAGCGCTTCCGGCAGGCGCTCGCGACGGTGCTCGAATCGCCGCCTCCGGCGGACCGGACCGCGGACTCCCCGGCCGCCGCGCCGGAGGCCACGCCGTGATCTCGGCCGACGTCCTCGGCGAGCGGGCGCGTCTGACCCCCGAAGCACTCGCGCTGGTCACGCTCGACCCGCCGGCGCGGCTGACCTACCGCGAGCTCGACACCCGGGCGGTACGCTGCGCCCTGGCCTGGCGGCGGCTCGGCATCGGCCCCGGCGACCGCGTCGCGATCCTCGCCCACAACCGGGTCGAGTACCTCGACGCCTTCTTCGCCGCGGGCAAGACGGGCTCGATCCTGGTCACGCTCGGGACGCGGTTGACCGCCGCCGAGCTGGCGCCGATCCTCGACGACTCGGGCGCGCGCGTCGTGCTCTACGACGGCGCCTTCGCCGACCGCGTCGCGGTGCTGCGGGAAGCCGTGACCTCGATCGAGAGCTGGGTGGCGTTCGACGAGCCCGCAGACGACGCCGACCCGCGCTACGCCGAGCGGGTCGCGGCGACGGATCCGGCAGGCTTCGTGCCCACGCGTTGCGCTCCGGAGGACGTCTACTGCCTGCTCTACACCTCGGGCACCACCGGCCGCCCGAAGGGGGTGATGATCCCCCACCGCCAGATCGCCTGGAACGGCTACAACACCGCCTGCGGCTGGCAGCTCACAGCCGACGACGTCTCGCCGATCTTCACCCCCCTCTACCACGCCGGCGGGTTGATGGCCTTCCTCGGACCGATCTTCACCATCGGCGGCACGATCGTCCTCCACCGCGACTTCGACGCCGGCGAGATCTGGCGCACGGTCGAGCGCGAGCGCGCCACCGTGGTGCTCGGCGTGCCGACGATCTGGAAGCTGCTCGCCGAGGCGCCGGAGTTCGCCGCCGCGAACCTCTCGTCGCTGCGCTGCCTCTACTCCGGCGGCGCGCCGCTGCCGACCTGGATCGCCGAGATCTACCAGCGGCGGGGTCTCACCTTCAAGCAGGGCTTCGGCATGACCGAGGTCGGGGTCAACTGCTTCGCCATGAGCGTCGAGGACTCGGTCGCCAAGCTGGGCTCGATCGGCAAGCCGATGATGCACACCGAAGTGCGGCTGGTGGACGCCGAAGGGCGCGACGTGCCGGTCGGCGAGGTCGGCGAGATGTGGTTCCGCGGTCCGCACGTCTCGCTCGGCTACTGGCAGCGGGCGGACGCCACGGCGGAGTCCTACCTTCCCGACGGCTGGTTCCGCTCCGGCGACCTCGCCCGGCGCGACGCCGACGGGTTCTTCTACATCGCCGGCCGCGCCAAGGACATGATCATCAGCGGCGGGGTCAACGTCTACCCGGCCGAGATCGAGGCAGTCCTGCTCCAACATCCCGGGGTGCGCGACGCCGCGGTGGTGGGCATCGAGCACCCCGTCTGGGGCGAGGTCGGCATCGCCTTCGTGGTCCCGGTCGCCCCGGGCAGCGCCGAGCCCGAGCCGCTGCTCGCGTTCCTCGGCGAGCGACTGGCGCGCTTCAAGCTGCCCAAGCAGATCGTCCACCGCGCCGAGCTGCCGCGCTCCGCGTACGGCAAGGTGGTCAAGGGCGAGCTGCGCGCGAGCTACCGCGCGGAGAGCGACGCGTGACGCCGACGGCCACCGTGGCGCCGCTCGCCCACCGCGTCGAGGGCGACGGGCCGCCGGTCGTGCTGCTCAACGGCGGCATGATGACGTTCGCGAGCTGGCAACCGGTCGCGACCCGGTTGCACGTCCGCTACCGCACGCTGGGCTTCGACTTCCGCGGCCAGATGCTGTCGCCCGGCGCCGTGCCGGCCGACCTCGCAGGACACGCCGGCGACGTGATCGACCTGCTCGACCGGCTGGACTGGGACTCGGCGCATCTGCTCGGCGCCTCCTTCGGCGCCGAGGTCGCGATCGAGCTCGCCGCCACCGCTCCCGAGCGGGTGCGCTCCTTGATCGCGGTCACCGCCATGGACCGCGAGACCGAGACCTTCCGGCGCGGCAACGCCGAGATGCGCCGGATTCTCGCCGGGATCGCCGGCGACGCCGACCGCGGGCGCTTCTGGGACGTGATGATCGCCGCCGTCTACTCCGACGACTACCGCCGGCGCGAGGCGGCGGCGCTCGCTGCCCGCCGCGCCCAGCTCGGGATCCTTCCGGCGGCTTGGTTCACCGGCGTCGAGCGGCTGCTGGCGACTCTCGAGGGCTTCGACCTGACGCCCCGGCTGGCGGCGGTGGGCGCCCCGTCGCTGGTCGTCCTCGCCGCCGAGGACGGAGTGATGAGCGCCGAACGCTCGCACGCGCTCGCCCGCGGGATCGGAGGCGAGATCGCGATCCACCCGACCTCCGGCCACGCCCTGGTGGCCGAGGACCCCGCGTGGCTCGCCGATGTCTGCCTCGACTTCCTCGACCGCCAGGAGCGCGCAAGGACCCACCCGTGACCGCCGACCGCGCCCAGCCCCGCCGAACGTTTCAAGACGGTCCTGTTCGAGACCAGCGGTTCCCGGCGTCCGGGCCGCTTCGCGGCCGATCGCACTACCGGGGACAACGCCGGAGAGACTTTCTCTGCAGGGATCGGCCGGCGACGGCCACGCCGCTTCGCGAATCGCGCGGCGTCGCACCGACCGCCTCACCCCTTCGCCCTACGGGGATGCTGCGGCCGAGCCGGCGGCCCGCGTGACGCGAAGCGCCGCGGCGCCGGCACGGGATTCCTTCCCTTCATTGAAAAGAAACGTCGGGGCCGGCACGGCACCCAACGCGCAGCGCCCCGGCGTCCGCTTCACGCTTCCCCCGCGGGAACCGGATGGAGATGGACGGAGGAGGAACCGACATGAAGGAGATCTATCTGGCGGCGTACCACCAGTCGCCGTTCGGCAAGCTGGGCGCGGTCACCGTGCCCGAGATGATCGAGGCCGCGGTCCTCGGGACCTGCGCCGAGATCGGCGTCGAGCCCGCGGCGCTCGACGTCGCCTCGGTCGCCGCCGCCTGCGGCTTCACGCTCAATCGGCAGGGGCTGCTCGCCGGCCTGGTCGCCGCCGTCCCCGGCCTGGAGGCCAAGCCGATCGAGGCGGTCGAGAACGCCTGCGCCTCGGGCGGCCAGGCGGTGCTCTCCGTGGCCCAGAAGCTCGCCCTGGGACTGGGCGAAGTGGGCATCGCCGTCGGCTACGAGAAGATGCGCGGCGACGACGGCAAGGTGGACGGCGCCCGCGTGGGCGAGGTGCTCGGCTATTTCTCCCACCCCGACGAGCGCGAGGGCAAGACCTACGTCTTCCCCCACCTGTTCGCCGAGGTGATGGACGAGTACCTGCGCACCTGGGAAGTCGGCGAGGAGGACCTGGCCTGGATCGCGGTCGCCGAGTACGGCAACGCCCGCCACAACCCCGACGCCCAGATGAAGGACGTCGAGCTGACCCTGGCGAGGGCGATGGCGATCGAGGGCCCGAACCGCTACATCGTTCCCGGCCTGCCGCTCAAGACCTACGACTCGTCGCAGATCACCGACGGCTACGCGGGGCTGATCCTGGCCACCGAGGAGGGCCTGGCCCGGCTCGGCGTCGCCCGCTCCGACGCCGTGCGCCTGGCCGGCTGGGCGCAGGCGACCGACCCGCTGAAGAAGCAGGGCCGCGACGTGCTCCGCCCCGCCGGAGCCTACGCCGCGATGCGCCGCGCCTACGCCATGGCGGAGATGACGCCGGACGACGTCGACGTCGCCGAGATCCACGACTGCTTCTCGGTCATGGGCGCGATCGGCGTCGAGGTGCTGGGGCTCGCCGAGCCCGGCCTCGGGGCCCGCTACTGGACCGAAGGGTGCGCTGCGATCGACGGAGCCTGCGCCGTCAACACCTCGGGCGGCCTGATCGCCAAGGGGCACCCGATCGGCGCCACCGGCGTCGCCATGCTGGGCTGGAGCTTCCGCCAGCTCACCGGCCGGGCGCCGCAACCGCTCCAGCGCCGCGACGCCCGCGTCGCGGCGACGTTCAACATCGGCGGCCCGATCTGCGCCTCCGTCTGCACCGTACTCGCGCGCGAGTGAACACAGAAGCCACGGACTCTTCTGTTCAAGACCTGCGCTTCTCGGCGTCCGGGCCGCTACGCGGAAGGTCTCACCGACACCGCTCACGTCCCAAAGGCGTGCTGTTGAAGGGGTCGATCTGCGAAGGCCACGCCGCTTCGCGAACCGCGCAGCGCCGCCGCGCCGGCCCCACCCCTTCCCCCTACGGGAACACGGCGGTGGAGCCGACAGCCAGCACGAGGCGAAGCGCCTCGGCGACTGCCCAACTGTCTTTCCCTTCACTGAAAGGCGGCGCCGGGAACTACGTAACGCCGAACGCGCAGCGCCGCGGCGGCCGCGCCACGCCTCCCCCTACGGGAACCGGACGGGAGGTGACACGTGGCTTCTGAGATCGTGCCGCTGGCGAGCGGGTACCTGCCCGACCCGGAGCGGCCCGAGCGGCGGTTCTGGTGGGAGCTCCACGGCACCGGGGGGCGCGAGGTCATCTGCCTGCTCAACGGCCTGGCGATGCACACCAAGGCCTGGTATCCGTTCCTCGCCGACCTCGACGGCTACGACGTGCTGCTCTACGACTACCTCGGACAGGGGGTCTCCTCGAGCCCCGACGAGCCGGTGTCGATCCCCCAGCTCGCCGGCGAGCTCGCCGCCGTGCTCGACGAGATCGGCGTCGCGCGGGCGCACGTCCTGGGCGTCTCCTACGGCGGCTTCGTGGCGCTCGACTTCGCGCGGCTCCACTCCGAGCGACTGCACACCCTGACGCTCTCGGGTATCCTGCTCTCGCGCGAACGCACGTTCGAGCTCTATCAGGAGATGTCGCTGCGCTTCTACGCCGGGGGCCGGGAGATGTTCCCGCTCTACACCCGCTACCTCTACGAGAAGATCTTCGGCGAGCGCTTCCTGCGCTCGGTCGACGCCGCCGACTTCGAAGCCATGCGCCAGCGCTTCCACGACCGCTACGTCGACCGCATCCACAGCCTGGTCCGCCTGACCGAGGCCCAGAACCCCTTCTTCGAGGGCCTCGACGACCGCCTCGACGAGTACCGGGCGGTCACCGTTCCGACCCTGATCCTCGCCGGCGAGCAGGACCGGGCGATCCCGCTCTGGGCCCAGCGCAAGCTGGCGGACGTCTTCCCGTCGAGCCGCTTCGAGCTGGTGCCCGAATCGGGCCACGTCGTCTACCTCGAGCGGCGCGACCTGTTCTTCCCCCGACTCGTGCGCTTCCTGGCCGCGCGCGACCCCCGAGCCTGAGGAGCCGAGCATGCCGCCGAGCCGCGCCGACCGATCCGCCGACATCGACGCCGAGCCCGTCACCCGCTACGCCTGGGGGCTGCTGGCCTTCTTCACCCTGCTCAACGTCCTGAACTTCATCGACCGCATGCTGATCGCGGCGCTGGCGCCCTTGCTGATCGCCGACCTCGGACTGTCGCGCGCCGAGATCGGGCTGCTCGCGGGTTTCGGCTTCGTCTTCTTCTACACCTTCGTCGGCCTGTTCCTGGGGCTGGCGGCCGACCGCTGGCGCCGGATTCCGCTGGTCGCGGCCGGCCTGACGCTGTGGAGCGGCATGACCGCGCTCTCGGGGCTGGCGCGCAGCTTCGTCCAGCTCGCGCTGCCGCGGATCTTCGTCGGCGTCGGCGAGGCGACGCTCACCCCGGCGGCGCTCTCGATGCTGGGCGACGCCTTCCCCCGCCGCCGCCTGGCGATGGCGAGCGGCGTCTACTACGCCGGCATCCCGTTGGGCATGTCGGTCGGCCTCATCGCCTCGAGCTGGATCGCGCCGCGCTACGGTTGGCGGGCCTGCTTCTTCGTCCTGGGCGGCGTCGGCGTGGTGGCCGCGGTCGTGCTGCTCGCCTTCCGCGAGCCGGCGCGGCGGGGTGTCGCCTCCGGCGAGCACCCGCCGCTCGGGCGGCTCGCGCTCGACGTCTTCCGCGCCCTGGCCGTGCGCCGCGACCTGGCGTTGACCCTGCTCGGGGGCTCGCTGCTCTGCTACGGCGCCGGCGCCGCGCTGCACGCGGTCACCTGGCTGGTCCAGGAGCGCGGGTTCAGCTACTCCCACGCCGCGTTCACCGCCGGCCTGATCGCCGTCTTCGCCGGCTTCCTCGGCAACCTCGCCGGCGGCGCGTTCGGCGACTGGTGCGCGCGCCGGCGCCCCAACGGTCACCTGTTCAGCCTGATCCCGATGACGGTGTTCTTCACCCCGTTCGGCCTCGTCTTCTACTCGATCGCGCCCGGAACGCCGCTCTTCTACGTCTGCTGGTTCGTGACGGCGGCCGGAACCAGCGCCTGGTTCGGCCCGCTCTTCGCCGCCATCCAGGAGCTCTCCCCCGCCCACACCCGCGCCTCGACCGTGGCCTTCGCCCTGTTGGTCCTGAATCTGCTCGGCGTCGGCCCGGGTCCCCTGATCACCGGGATGATCGGCGACGCGCGCGGGCTGACCGCGGGCCTGCTCTCGAGCCTCGCCGTCGTCTCCCTGGCGATTCTTCCTTTCGCCCTGGCCGTGCGCCGCGCGCCGGCGGTCGAGACGCTCGCGGTGCTCCCCGGAGACTCCACCGGCGGTTGAAAGCGGGCCCCCGGGCGCGAGGGGGTGCGGTCCTCACGCCCGGGGGGAGGAGCCCCGAGGACCCGCTACGTCGATAAACGACAAATCCGCGCCAGAGTGGCCACGGCGGCTGTGACAGTTGCCGCAGCCCTGGGGTCCCGGCTGCTACGCTTTGCCGGTGAACCCCCTCGTGGCGGCCTCCCGCCGTCTTTCCCGGGCGGTCGCCGGGCTCGAGTTCGCGCCACCGGTCGCCTGCGTCTACGACCCCCTGCGCTACGCCCGCGAGCCCCACGAGCGCTACCTGGAGCTCTGGGGCAGGGCGCCCAAGGAGGTCGTGCTGGTGGGTATGAACCCGGGCCCGTTCGGCATGATGCAGACCGGCGTGCCGTTCGGCGAGGTCGGGCTCGTCCGCGACTGGCTGCGGGTCTCGGGACGGGTCCGACGGCCGCCCAGCGAGCACCCGAAGCGGCCCGTCGAAGGGTTCGCCTGCCGGCGCAGCGAAGTCTCGGGCCGGCGCCTCTGGGGCTGGGCGCGCGACCGGTTCGGGACCCCGGAGCGCTTCTTCGCGCGCTTCTTCGTCTGGAATTGGTGCCCGCTCGGCTTCCTCGCGGCCTCGGGGGCCAACCTGACCCCGGACAAGCTGGCCGCGCGGGAGCGGCGCGCGCTCGAGCCGCTCTGCGACGCGGCGCTCGCCGAGGTCGTCGGCGTCCTGCGGCCCCGTCTCGC
Organism: uncultured Acidobacteriota bacterium; assembly: GCA_963781755.1. Taxonomy (GTDB): domain Bacteria; phylum Acidobacteriota; class Thermoanaerobaculia; order Multivoradales; family JAGPDF01; genus JACTMI01. Next base: position 498,540 of record CAWAGZ010000004.1, on the reverse strand, counting down.
CGTCGGCGTCGGCGCCGTCGCCGAGCGCGCGCTCCGGCGCTCCGTCGGCGCCGCCGTCGCCGTCGCGCGCATCCCGCATCCGAGCCCGGCCTCCCCCGCCGCCAACCGGGGCTGGGCCGGCCCGGCCGAAGCCGCGCTCGCCGCGGCGGGTGTCGAGCTGCCCGCCTAGCGAACTCCGCTGCGCCTTGCCGGATGGAGGGGGGCACGCTACGCTCGGTCCGTCTCGATCGCGGCCCGGAGCCGTCCCACTGAACAACTCGCCCACAGCGTCGGACGTGGCCCACGACCAGCGGATCCGGCTGGTTCGGTTCCGCATGGCGCTCGCGACCTACGGCGTCGTCATCCTCGCCGCGCTGCTGCTTTCCCGACTCGGACTGGGCCGGATGAACCGCTCGGAGTGGGCTTGGTTCGTCGGCTCGGCGATCGCCATCAACTCTCTGTTCTTCCTCGCCATCCGCTCCGGAGTCAATCTCCGTTTCGCGGACCCGTCCCTGACCGCAGTGCAGATCCTCGCCTCCGCGCTGTGGGGAGCGATCGCCCTCTGGGCGCTGCCGCAGGCCCGGCCGATCATCCTGATGTTCTACCTGCCGGCGTTCTCGTTCGGCCTGCTGCGCTTCGATCGCCGCCGCTTCTTCGAGGTCGTGGCCGGGATCCTGGCCGTCTACGCCGGGCTGCTCGCGTTCGAGTCCGCCGTCGGACGCCCCGGCTTCCGCCCCGGCTACGAGCTCTTCCTCTTCGCCATCTTCGGGCTCGTCCTGTGCTGGTTCGCGTTCTTCGGCGGCTTCGTCTTCGATCTCCGGCGCCGGCTCGTGGAGGGTCGCTCCGAGCTCCAGCGCGTCAACGCCGACCTGCGCGAGAGCCTGGCGCAGGTCAAGACGCTGAAAGGCCTGATCCCGATCTGCTCGAGCTGCAAGAAGGTCCGCGACGACGACGGCTACTGGAAGCAGGTCGAGACCTACATCGCGACGCGCTCCGGCGCCGAGTTCACCCACGGCATCTGCCCGGAGTGCGCAGAGGCCCTCCTGCGCGAGCTGTCGGACGCCGACTCGACGGTCTGAGACGTCACGACCGGCGGCTCAGGCCACGACGATCCGGTTCCGTCCTTCCTGCTTGGCGCGGTAGAGCGCGCGGTCCGCGAGCTCGACCAGCTTCGAGCTCTCGAGCGCCTCCTCCGGGACCACCGTGGCGACTCCGACGCTGACCGTGATCCGCGGCGCCACGGTGGACTCGTCGTGGGGGATCGCGGCGGCGCCCACGCGCTCCTGCACCATCTCGGCGACGTGCAGCGCGCCCTGGGCGTCGGTGTTCGGAAGCAGAATCGCGAGCTCCTCGCCGCCGTAGCGCGAGACCGCGTCCCCGGGACGATTCGTCGCGCCGACCAGCGCGGCCGCGATCTGTCGCAGCGTGTCGTCCCCCGCCAGGTGCCCGTAGCGGTCGTTGTAGGCTTTGAACTGATCGACGTCGACCAGTGCCAGCGACAGGGGCGCCCGGCGACGGAGGTGATCGAGCCAAGCCCGGCGCAGCTCCTCGTCGAAGTTGCGCCGGTTGCCGACGCGCGTCAGGCCGTCGATCTCCGCCAGTCGGGCCAGTTTTCGGTTGGCGTCGGCGAGCTCCGAAGTGCGCTCGCTGACGCGCTCCTCGAGCTCCCGCGTGTGGGCGTCGAGCTCCACGTGGGCCGCCCGGAGCTCGCGCGAGGTGTTCTCGAGCTCGCCGAAGGCGCGCGAGAACCGCCTCGCGAGCAGGGTCGCCTGCGACAGGACGAAGACGAACAGACCGAACGGCTGGAGGTAGATCGAGTCGCCGAGCCAGCGGCTGGTCGGCAGGTCGCGGTAGATCGACATCAGGGTGTCGTACGTTCCCGTCGCGGCGATCGCCAGCACGCCGATCAGGAAGAGCACCGAGCCCTCGCGCCGCCGGGTCACCGCCCGTGCGACGAAGAGGCTGCCGAGCACAGCGGCGCTCAGGCAGAGGACCTGCAGCGCGGGCAGCCCGAGGCTGAAGATCCGCGGCGGCAGGACCGCCACGAGCAGCAGGCCGGCGAGCGACGCGAAGGCGTACGCGCGAGCGGGCGTACGAGGGATCTCCTCGGGGAAGATCCCGTGCAGGAAGGCGCTCGCCGCGGCGACGATGATCAGAAGCGATCCGTACTCGAGCCGGCACAGGTTGGTCCACGACAGCCCCGGCGCGAGATCCACCAGGAAGACGTCGTCGACGGTCAGGACGCGCAGCGCCATGCCGAGGCAGACCGCGGCGAAGTAGAGCGGCGACGGATCGCCCCGGCGCGCCGCCCAGAACACCAGGTGGTAGAGGCCGATGACCGCGAAGGCCCCGGTCAGGAAGAGCGCGAGCGCGACGCGGCCTTCGCGGGCCCCGCGGATCGCCTCCGGGGTGCCGAGCCAGAGCGGCTCCCAGGCGCCGCCCCGGGCGTAGCGGAAGTTGGACGCCTGGAGCACGAGCCGGAGCTCGCCGCGGTTCGTGCGGTCGAGCTCGACGATCTGCGGCCGGTATTCGGGTCGCGCCTGGCCGATCGAGGTCGCGACGGTGCCCGCCGCGGCCACGAAGCGGCCGTCGGCATAGAGGCGGTAGGCGGTCGAGACGGTGACGATGCGCAGCGCCAGGGGCCCGGGCTCGGGTGGCAACAGAACGGTCAGCGAGTACGTCGCGTACCCCTGCCCGCGGGCGAGCAAGCCGCCGCCGGCGCGGGCGTCCCAGGTCGCGGGTACGCTCGCGAAGGCCGGAGACGCGGCGGCGAGAGCCGGATCGTCGGGCGCCAGGAGCCGGTGCGGGTCGTAGCGCCACTCGCCGTCGAGGCGCACGTTGCCGTCGCGGTCGGGCTGCCACTGCCGCAGGTCGAGCACGCCGCGCCGGGCCCGCGGCGCCTGCCCGCCCGCTCCCGAGCACGCGACCAGGAGGAGCAGACCCGCGAGGAACCAACCGCCACGAGCCGCCACGCCCGAGATCCTCCCTTCCCGACGATTCATCCGACCCGAAAGCCTCGAAACCCCGGAAAACTAGCACGGCTCCACCTGCTCCACGGCGAGAGGCGGGTCGCTCGAAGCGTTCGGACTCTCGGTCCCGACCCTGGAGCCCACACGCCGCGGCAAGCGAGACACAGCAGCCCCGCCCAGGCACGACAGAGACTTTCAGCGATGGAAAAGACGGGCGCCTGATTCCCGCCTCGGGCCGCGAGGCGCCCGCGGGCCCGGTTGCTGGTCCCGTCTCTGGAAGTCTTTCCGTCTTCGAGCTCTCGCGAGGCCGGCGATCGAAGCTCGAAGGCCCGGGTCGGGCACGGCCGAAGCGTTCAGTGATGGGAAAAGCAGAGCGTCGAGCACTCCCCGGGTCACACGGCGCCGGGCGGCCGAGTGCCTTTCCCTTCTATGGAAGCCTTTCCGTCTTTCCGTCCTTGCCGCTCATGGCGCGGCCGAGGAAGAGGACCCGGCCTTCGGGCGGGCAGGGGCAGGCGGTCAGTGGCGGGCGTAGAGGTCGATGACGCGCTCGATCGCACGCCGGCACACGGCGCAGAACGGCACGCGGTCGCGGGTGAACATGATGCAGTCGGCCTGCGGCCGGTAGTAGCCCTTCGCCTCGTAGTTCGCTCCCTCGAAGGCGCCGACGGCGCCGGCGTGAGGCTCGCCACCGAGCCGCTTCTCCATCTCGTCGCGCTCGGAGCGGAACAGCGCATCCATCTCCGACTCGGGACGCTTCTCCGCGCGGATCTGCCGTCGCCGGGCCTGGATCTCGCGCTCCCGCGCGACGAAGCCGTCCTCGTCCCACGGCGTCGGCACCGGAGTGCCCGGGGTCACCAGGTCCCGCCACTTGAGATGCTCGGGATCGAGCAGCGCGGTGACGTTGGGCTCCCAGGGCTCGGTCCGCACCGCGGGCGCCTGGTAGGCGACGTCGGAGGTGAAGTACTCGTCGGCCAACCCGGCGATGTGGTGGCCGAACTCGTGGACGAAGATGTACGGCGCCCACTCGCTGTCCGCGGCCACGGTGGCGAAAAGGCCGAAGATGCCGCCGCCGCCGTAGGTCTTCGAGTTGGCCATGATCTCCACGAACTCGTAGGGCGCCTGCGACGCCACGTCGCGGAAGGCGCGGTCGTCGAAGGTCAGCACGTAGCGCTCGGAGCGGAAGGCGTCGTACGTCGCGCCCACCGGGGAGCGCCGGTGGATCCCGAGCGAGGGACGCGAGATGCCGGACTCGGCGGCGGGAGGGCACAGCCCCCAGACGTTGAAGTCGGAGCGGCGGGTGCGGAACGGCTCGGTGTCGAAGAGGATCGCCGTCAATCGCCGGGCGTCGGCCTCGCACTTGCCGCGCTCGGCGGCCGTGTAGCCATCGCCCAGGATGAGCAGGTCGAGCTTCCCGGGCGACGGTCCAGAGCTCTGGATCGCGATCACGGGCCCGGCCGGCGGCGGCGGCGAGTCGTCCACCAGCAGGTCTTCCGGGTCGATCACCGTCGACCAGATCTCGCGGAAGTCGTTGTCCGCGTCGCGCTTCTGGAGCACCACCTGGACCGGCCGGTCGGGACGCGGAAAGCGGACGGACTCCTCGAACGTGCGCGTCGTCCGCCCGGCCTCCTCGGTGGTCTCCCACTCGCCGTAGATCGAGGAGAACCCGCGCGAGTAGAGGACCCGGCGGCTGCTCCGGTCGATCACCTCGAAGCGGTACTTGCCCAGGTTCGTGTCGTCGATCGCCCGCCCGGGGTCGCCGGGCCAGGGCAGCGGCTCGACGACCACCCGGGCCACCGAGAAGCGCTCGGAGTGCGCGTCGCCGGTGTGGTAGTAGTCCACCCGCAGCGTCCGCGGTTGCGCCGCGACGGCCGTCGCGACCAGCAGCAGGACGCAGCCGGTGACAGTTGCGCTAGATCGGAGATGTGGCGTAGCTGTCACCTCTCGCTCCCGGTGGCCGGCAGCAGGCCGTTGTACTCGTCGACCAGCTCGGCGAGCCGCTCGCGGTCGGAGGGCGACAGGTTGGCGAAGCGCAGGCCGCAGCCGGGCGGCAGCACCCGGACCCGGCTCGAGCCGTCCGGGTTGCGCCAGGCCACGACCGCCGCGCGCTCGAAGAGATCGATCATCCCGGGCAGACGGAATCCCACGATCGTCATGGCGCCGGCTTCGGGAATCGGGTCCACCGAGACGTAGACGCCGGCCGTGCTCAGGTTGCAGACGTTGCCCTTCGACAGCCCGGCCGGCGACGAGAGCACGCAGGGAGCGACGAAGGGGATCCGGACCTTGTCGCTCGGCGCCTGGCTGCGTCCGTACTGGCTCTGCGGGTTGGCCTCGAACGCCGAGATCATCGCCGAGAGGCGTCGCAGATCTTCGGGCGCGAGTCCGGTGAAGCGGAGCCCGCAACCGGTGGGCAGCGCCGTGCCGTTCTCCGGCGGCGAGTCGTTGACCCAGGTCACCGTCGCCCCCGCCTCGATCGGCGCCTCCCCGTCGGGCAGCATGAAGTGCAGCGAGATCTGCGATCCCGAGTCGGGGATCGGATCGACGTGGACGTAGACGCCGAGCAGGGAGAGGTTGCAGATCAGCCCGGTGGTCTCCGACCCGCCCGCATGGACGCTGCAGGTCTGCACGTAGGGGATGCGGGTGAATCCGCTGCGCGGTTGGCGGTACACGCATCAGTCCTTGGAGAAGTAGTCCTCGCTCTGGTACCTGCCGGTCGACTCCTTGACCAGCTGCATGAGCAGGTCGTTGGTCAGGGTCGAGGCGCCGATCCGGAAGCGCTCCGGCGTCAGCCAGGCGTCGCCGAGGGTCTCCTTGACCAGGACCAGGAGGTGCAGGGCCTGCTTGGAGGCGCGGATGCCGCCGGCCGGCTTCATCCCCACGGCACGCCCGGTCTCCAGGTAGTGCTCCCGGATGGCCTCGAGCATGACCAGGACGACACCTGGAGTCGCCGCCGGCTGGATCTTGCCCGTGGACGTCTTGATGAAGTCGGCGCCCGCCGACATCGCCAGCGCCGAAGCGCGCCGGACGTTGTCGTAGGTGGCCAGCTCGCCGGTCTCCAGGATCACCTTGAGGTGCGCCGTTCCGCACGCCTCCTTGACCCTCGCGATCTCGTCGAAGACGCGGTCCAGCTCCCCCGCCAGGAAGGCGCCGCGGTCGATCACCATGTCGACCTCGTCCGCGCCGTCGCCGACCGCCCGGCGGGCCTCCTCGAGCTTCAGCTCGAGCGGCACCAGCCCGCTCGGGAACCCCGTGGCCACCGAGGCGACCCGGACCGGCGTGCCGGCCAGCTCGCGCGCCGCGGTCGCCACCAGGTTGGGATAGACGCAGACCGCGGCCACGGGGCCGACCGTCGGATCGCCGGGGAGCGGGTGGAGCGCCTTCTGGCAGAGCTGCCGCACCTTGCCGCCGGAGTCCTTGCCTTCGAGGGTGGTCAGGTCGATCATCGAGATCGCCAGCCGGATGCCGGCGAGCTTGGCCGACTTCTTGATCGAGCGCTTGGCCAGCGCCGCCGCGCGCTCCTCGACCCCCACCGCGTCGACCCGGGGGACCCGCTCCAGGACGGCGCTCAACGAGAGGTCGGCGACGCGAGACATCCCGGAAACTCTATCCCAGGGGGTCCCGGGACCGGTTCAGATCTCGATCTGGGCCCCCAGCTCGACCACCCGGTTGGGAGGCAGGTCGAAGTAGGCGGTCGGGCCGAGCGCGTTGCGCGACATCACGGAGAACAGCCGCTCGCGCCACAGCGCCATGCCCGGACGCTCGGTGGGGATCAGGTTCTCGCGCCCGAGGAAGTAGCTGGCCTCGAGGTAGTCCACCTCGACGCCCAGTGGCCCCGCCAGCTTCAGGATCTCGCGCACCGTCGGCCGCTCCATGAAGCCGTAGCGCGCGACGACGCGGAAGAAGCCGTGGCCGAGATCCTCGACCGTGACCCGCTTCGAGCGCGGGATCCGCGGCTCTTCCTCGTTGAGGACGGTCAGGAAGACGACCTTCTCGTGGACCACCTTGTTGTGCTTGATGTTGTGCAACAGCGCCACCGGCACCCCTTCCGGATTGGCGGTCAGGAAGATCGCCGTGCCGGGGACGCGCGGCAGCTTCCCGAGCTCTCCGTCCGAGAGCAGCAGGGCGACCTCCATCGACGACTCGCGCAGCCTCGAGGCGAGGATCTGGCGCCCCCGGCGCCAGGTCGTGAGCAGCGTGAAGACGGCGGCGGCGACCAGGAGCGGGAACCAGCCGCCGTGCTCGATCTTGATCACGCTGGCGCCGAAGAACGACAGGTCGACGGTCAGGAACGCCGCGCAGAGCAGGCCGATGGCCCAGCGCGGCCAGCCCCAGAGCTCGCGCGCGACGGCGTAGAAGAGGACCGTCGTGATCACCATCGTCGTGGTCACGGCGACGCCGTAGGCGGCGGCCAGCCGGGTCGAGGACTCGAAGCCGAGCACCAGGCCGATGGTCGAGAGCATCAGCACCGTGTTCAGCTGCGGCAGGTAGATCTGCCCCATCTCGCGCGCCGAGGTGTGGCGGATGAGGAGACGCGGCACGTAGCCCAGCTGCACCGCCTGCATGGTCAGCGAGAACGCCCCCGAGATGACCGCCTGCGACGCGATGACCGTCGCCGCCGTCGCCAGGACCACGAGCGGGTAGAGGGCCCAGGACGGCGCCAGCCGGTAGAAGGGATGGTGGGCCGCCGCGGGGTCCACGAGCAGCAGCGCGCCCTGCCCGAAGTAGTTCAGCAGCAGCGCCGGAAGCACCACCGCGAACCAGGTCAGCCGGATCGGACGCGTCCCGAAGTGCCCCATGTCGGCGTAGAGCGCCTCGCCCCCAGTGACCACCAGGAAGACCGCTCCGAGGACCAGGAAGCCGCGGCTGCCGTTGTCCACGAAGAATCGCAAGGCGTGCGTCGGGAGCGCGGCCGCCAGGACGCCGGGCGCGCGCACGATGGCGACCACACCGAGCAGGGCGATGGTCCCGAACCAGACCAGTGTGACCGGTCCGAAGACCGCCCCGACCCGGCCCGTGCCCCGGCGCTGGAACAGGAACAGGCCGATCAGGACGCCGACCGTCAGCGGGATCACGTAGGGGGAGAAGACCGGCGTGGCGACCTCCAGGCCCTCGACCGCCGAGAGCACCGAGATCGCCGGGGTGATCATGCCGTCGCCGTAGAGCAGCGCGGCCCCGAACAGTCCGAGCGCGATCAGCAGCCAGGGTCCGCGCGGCTTGACCGAGGCCGGGCTGTGCTCGGGGTGGACCAGCGCCATCAGCGCCAGGATGCCCCCCTCCCCCCGGTTGTCGGCGCGCAGGATGAAGCCGAGGTACTTGACCGAGATGACCAGGATCAGTGACCAGAAGATCAGCGACAGGATGCCGAGAACGTTCTCCGGGCTCACCGCGATCGCGTGCTCGCCGAAGAAGCACTCGCGCACGGCGTAGAGGGGGCTGGTGCCGATGTCGCCGTAGACGACGCCGAGCGCGCCCAGGGAGAGCAACGCCAGCCGCTTGCCGGTCGGAGCCGGCCTCTCGTCGGATTCGGGTTCCACTCGCGCTTCGGCCACGGCTCGCTCGTCGGACGCCGGCCGTCCGCCGGCCGGTCGCGCCCGAGACTACCGTTGCCGCTCGTCGGGGTCGAGTTCGCCCCGCTGCCCCACCGCGGGCTGCGCCCGGAAGCCGACGCAGGCGACGACCGGAAGGTGCGGATAGCGAGGGTACGCGGGGTCGCGGTCCGACAGGCCACAGCGCAGGTAGCTGGCGCGCGGTGAATCGACCCGGCGCACTTCGAGACAACGGTCGCACAGCCCGCCGGGGGTCGCCCGGCCGCCGGCGCTCACGGCGGGTCGGTCCCCGGCCGCGTGGCCTCGTCGCCCGCGTCGCCCGCGCCGGCGTCCGGAAAGTGCCCCGCCGCCAGGGCCTCGACCGCGGTGGTCGGACCGAGCAGGACCAGCAGGTCGCCGGCGGCGAAGACCGTCCGCGCTTCCGGCAGCAGCCACTCGTCCTCGCCGCCGTGGCCGCGCCGCTTGATCTGGAGCACGCGCACCCCCAGCCGCTGCGGCAGCCGCGCTTCGGCCAGGGTCCGTCCGTTCAGCTCGACGGGCAGGGGCACCGAGCGGACGGCGAAGTCCGGCGGCAGCTCGAGGCGTCCGGTCTCCGGCTGCTCGCCGCGGACGTAGGTCGAGAGAACGGTCGGACGCCCGAGCACCTCCTGGGCGTAGACGGAGAGCAGGTCGCGCTTGGTCACCACCCCGACGTAGGTGACGCCGTCCTCGGCGAGCACCGGCAACCGTTCGAAATCGCTGCGCGCGAACGCCTCGGCGGCGCGGTGGAGCCGCTCTCCCCGGTGCAGGACCGTGGGCACCGGCCGCATCAGGTCGTGGGCCACGACCGCCGCCAGCTCGCCCGAGTCGCGCAGCGTGTGCTTGATGTCGTGCAGCGAGACCGAGCCCAGGAGCCGGCCGTCCCCACCCACGACGTAGAGACGCTGCCGGCGCGCCGAGAAGAAGCGCTCGACCACGGTCGCGTAGCCATCGCCGGGCGCCAGGATCTCGCGGTCCTCGAGCAGCAGGTCGTCCACCGCGAGACCCGCCAGCGCCGCCTCTTCCAGCCGCCAGCGCAGCTCCGCGCCGCGCTTGGCCAGGCGCGCCGTGTAGACCGAATACGGATAGATGCGCTTGGCGACGAAGGCGGAGACCAGCGTCCCGGCCATCAGCGCCGGGACCAGGTCGTAGTTCCCGGTGACCTCGAACAGGATCAGCATCGCCGAGAGCGGCGCGTGGCTGGCGCCGGCCGCCACCGCCGCCATGCCCACCGCGGCGTAGGCGCCGTACGAGGTCGCCAGCGACGGGAACAGGGCGTGGACGCCGACGCCATAGGCGCCGCCGAGCAACGCCCCGAAGCAGAGCGAAGGAGTGAAGTGGCCGCCCGGACAGCCGCCGGCATCGGTCAGCGCCGTGGCCACGAGCTTGAGCGTCGCCAGGATCAGCAGCACGCGCAAGGCGTACCCGCCGTGCAGCGCGCGCGTGATCACCGAGAAACCGTTGCCCGCGACCTCGGGCGCCGCGATCGCGATCAGTCCGACCATCGCCATGCCGAGGATCGGCTGGACCCCGCGCGGCACCACCTTCATTCCGCGGAAGAGGCGGCCGGTGACGCCGATGACCCGGGTGAAGACGACGGCGGCCAGCGCGCCGAAGACGCCGAGGACGAGGAACGCCAAGATCTCCCACGGCGTGGTCAGCCCGTAGCCCGGCGCGGCGTAGATCGGCGCCGCGCTCTCGGCGGCGCGCGCGAGCAGCGTCGCGATCAGTGCGGAGAGCACGATCGGACCGAAGATCTCGAGCGCGAAGCTGCCCAGGACGACCTCCATCGCGAACAGGCTGCCGCCGATCGGAACGTTGTAGGCGGCGGCGAATCCGGCCGCCGTGCCGCAGCCCAGGAGGATCTTCAGCCGGTAGCTGCCCAGGCCGGCGCGCTCGCCGAGCCAGGAGGAGATCGCCTCGCCGAGACGCAGCATCGGACCCTCGCGGCCGAGCGAGCCGCCCGCGCCGACCGCGGCCACCGAGGCCAGCGCCGAGCCCAGGACCGGCCGCACCGAGAGCTTGCCCCCGTGCAGCACCACCGCCTCGATCAGCGCCGAGACTCCGTGACCGCCGAGCGGCTCCCGGAACAGCTTCTGGAGCCCTGCGACCACCGCGCCGCCGACGACGAGCGCGAGCACGATCCGCCAGCCCGGAAGGTGCTGCGCCGCCTCCTCGAAGGTCGGCCAGTAGCCCCAGAGGAAGACCCGGACCCACTCGGAGCTGCGCTGGACCAGGATGCCGACCGCGCCCGAGAGCAGACCGACCACCGGAATCAGCAGGAAGAAGGACCGGTCCTCGCGGGTGGTCAGCGCGAACCGCCGGGCGAGCAGGAAGTCGAACTGGTGCAAGGCCAGCCGGACGATCCGCAGGGCCCGCGCGAAGCTCTCGGTCATGACGGAGCGGGTGGCATCGGAAGCGGGTCCCGCAAGCGGCTACTCGTAGCGCAGGGCGGTCGAGGGGTCGAGCCGCGAGGCGCGCCAGGCGGGCAGCCAGCAGGCGGCGAGCGTCACCACCAGGGCGAAGACGGCGATCGCGACCGCGTCGCCGCCGGCCAGGCGCAGCGGCACCGAGCTCAGGAAGTAGACCGCGGAGATGTCGGGACCGAAGGACAAGATCTCGAAGCGCGTGAAGAGCCACGACACCGCGAACGCCAGGCCGAGGCCGAGGGCGGTTCCCGCCGCTCCGAGGACGCCGCCGTAGATCAGGAAGACACGGCGCAGGCCCGCTGGCGTCACGCCCAGCGCCGCCAGCACGCCGAGATCGCGCATCCGCTCGCGCACGAGGACGACCAGCGTCGAGGCGACGTTGAACGTCGCCACCACCACGATCAGGCAGAGCAGGAGGAAGAGGGCGCGGCGCTGCAGCTCGAGCGCCGCGAACAGCGTCCGGTAGGACTCCTGCCAGGGCACGACCAGGACCTCGGGGCCGAGCCGCGAGCGGAGCCCCGCGGCGACCGAGCGCGCCGCGGCGGGATTCGTCACCGTGACCTCGAGCAGGCTCTTCGCGGCGCCCGGCAAGTCCGCGATCGCCCCGGGCGCCACTGCCGCCCAGCCGCTGTCGAACTCGGAGAAACCGCTGGTGAAGGTCCCGGTGACCACGAGCCGGCGGAAGGCGAACCGCGGCCGGTCGTCCGCCACCGTGAGCGCCGCCAGCCGCACGGAGTCGCCGGGGCCGACCCCGAGCTGCGTGGCCAGGCGCGATCCGAGCCGCACGCCCCACGCGCCGTCCGGCCGGGGCAGCTCGTCCCTCGAGTCCGGAGACACGGCGCCGGCTCCCGGCGGCACCGCGCGCAGGGTCACCTCGGCTTCGCCGGCGGCCGCCGAGATCACCCCCTCGACGTAGCGCGCGCGGTCCACCCGGACGACGCCCGGCACCGAGCGCACCGTAGCTTCGACCGCCGCTTCGTCGAGCTCCGCCGCGCCGCCTTCCGCGCCGTCCCCGGCGCCGGGGCCCGTGACGCCGAGTCCGCCGGCGTCGATCAGGATCGCCGCGTTGGCGCCGACCAGCTTGCGCACCAGGTCCTCCTGGTAGCCGGTCATCAACGCCATCGCGATACCCAGGGCGGCCACGCCCAGCGTCGAGGCCACGAGCGCCGCGCGGGCGCTGGAGTGGAGCAAGGGGCTGGCGGGATCGCGGAGCAGACGCCGCGCCAGCGTCCAGGAGAGAGGGCCGGCCAGGGGTGGACGGCGCATGCCCGCTTCAGCCGGCGCGACTGCGCGCGCGGCGGTCCGGCAGCGAGTCGAGGAAGCGGCGGAACAGAGAGCCGGCGTCGTGCGGTCCTGGCGCCGCCTCGGGATGGTACTGGACCGAGAGCACCGGCCGCCCATCCACCGCGAAGGCTTCGAGAGTTCCGTCGTTGAGGTTGACCTCGGTGCCACGGCAGCCCGGCGGCAGCGAGTCCGGATCGACCGCGAAGCCGTGGTTCTGGCTGGTGATCGTCACCCGGCGGGTCGCCAGGTCGACGACCGGCTGGTTGCCGCCATGGTGGCCGAATTTGAGCTTGAAAGTGCGCCCGCCCAGAGCCAGGCCGAGCAGCTGGTGGCCGAGGCAGATGCCGAACGTCGGCACGCCGCCCTCGACCAGCTCGCGCACCGCGGCGACGACGCCGGTCAGCGGCTCCGGGTCCCCCGGACCGTTCGAGAGCACGACGCCGTCGACGTCGAGCTCGCGCACCCTCGCCGCGGGCGTCCCGGCCGGCAGCACCTCGAGCTCCGCGCCTTCGCGCGACAGCGAGCGCAGGATGTTCGCCTTGCACCCGAAGTCGTAGACCGCGAGCCGGAAGCGCGCTCCGCCGGGTTCGGCGGCCGGCACCGTGCGCGACTCGGCCGGCGTCACCTCGTGGACCAGGGCGCGCCCGGCCATGGAAGGGAAGTCGGCGAGCTCGGCGAGCAACCCGGCGACGTCGCTACGCTCGGTGGTGATCACGCCTTTGAGCGCGCCGCGCTCGCGCAACCGGCGCACGACCGCGCGGGTGTCGATGCCGTCGAGGGCCGGGATCCCGAAGCGCCTGAGGTAGCCGCCGAGGTCGCCCTCGCTGGTGTGATTGGACGGCTCGCGGGTGAACCGGCGGGCGACGAATCCCTCGACCCAGGGGCGGCCGGATTCCGCGACCTCGTCGGCGACGCCGTAGTTGCCGATGTGGGGCTGCGTCATGACCACGATCTGGCCGCGGTAGGAGGGATCGGTGAGGACTTCCTGGTAGCCGGTCATGGCGGTGTTGAACACCACCTCGCCGAAGCGCGTGCCCGGGGCCACCGCGCGGCCGGCGAAGAGAGCGCCGTCCTCGAGCAGGAGCAGGGCGTCTTCGGATCGGAGGGGGGTCATCGGCGGATGGCTATACTATCCGACCCGAGACGCCGATCCCGGGTCGATCCGGCGGGCCGAGGCCCGGCGAGTCGGAATCCGGCGCGTCGCCGCCCGACGACGGGCGGCAGTCCGAGGAGATGCCATGAAACCGACCGGAAGATTCGTCCTGGGGCTGGCCGCCGCGCTCGCGGTCTGGACGTGGGCGGCGCCCGTCCTCGCCTACACGATCTTCCTCAAGGACGGCTCGCACATGGTCGCCAAGCAGAAGTACGAGGTGCGCGGGAACAAGGCGATCATCGTCCTGCCCTCGGGCACCGAGACCGCCTTGCCGCTGTCCGAGATCGACGTCGCGCGCACCGACAAGGAGAACGTCGAGAATCTCGGCACCGCGACCCTGCTCGACGACAGCGCGACCCGCAAGCCGCTCCCGGGCAGCGAACCGACCCCGAATTCGCACGCGCAGCTCGGCGCGCTGATCCGCAGCGGCGCCGCCGGGGTCCGCGACGGCGTCGCGGCCAGGCCCGAAGACACGGCCGGGCAGCGGCCGCGGCCGAACGGCTTCGACGAGCGCGGACCCGCCCAGCCCACCCGCGCGCCGCTGCGCGACCGGACCCTGGCGGGAGCCCTCGACAGCTACATCTCGAAGGCCGGGCTCCCGGTCGAGATCGCCGAGGGTTCGCGTACCCGGCGTCCGCTGCTGGTCTACGAGACGGACGGCGAGGGTCCGGTCTTCCGCGCCCTGGTGGCGAGCGCCGGCGCCCTGCTCGAGGCACGCAAGAACCTGGGCAGCTCGGTCGAAGGCGTGGAGGTCCTGTGCCAGACCTCGGAAGGCTCGCTGGCGGCGCACTTCGACCTCGACCCGCAGGACGCCGCCGACCTGATCTCCGGCCGCGTCGAGATCACCAGCTACTTCGTCGACCACGTCCTGTTCTGACGTCCCGCGGGCCTCAGCTCGGGCGGCCGAGGTCGGGCTCGTCTTCGAGGAAGACGACGGTGGAGATCGCGCGGCCGGTGCGGCGCTCGAAGCGCTGACGGTAGGACTCGACCTCGCCCACCGGCTCGTCCAGGAACACCCGCTCGACCCGGAACAGCGGCACGAACATCGTCGCCAGGCCCAGGGTGGGATTCGTCCGGCGCGTCACCTCGATCATCCACTCCTCGAACATGTCCACGCTGATGCCGCGGAAGGTCACCCCCACCGGTTCGAGCGCCTCGAGCACGCCCCAGAACTTCTCGGTCGGGTTGACCAGGTGCACCATCACCAGCGAACCGGCGTGAAGCTTCATCGCACCTTGCCCGCCGGGTCCTCGGAGAGCTCGACCAGCACGCCGCCGGCGCTCCTCGGGTGGACGAACTGCACCTTGGCGCCGCCGGCGCCGGGGGTCGGCTCGGGACGCAGCAGCTCGACCCCCGCGGCACGCAGCCGGGCGTCGTCGGCCGCGACGTCGTCGCTCGCCAGGCAAAGGTGGTGGATGCCCGGGCCGCGCTTCTCGAGGAACTTCGCTACGGCCGAGTCGGGCCGGGTCGGCTCGAGCAGCTCGATCCGGCTCTCGCCGATCGCCAGCATCGCCACCCGGACCCCCTCCGCCGCAACCTCCTCGACGTGACCCACCGTCAGACCCAGGGCCTCCCAGAAGCGCCGCGCCTCGGCGATCGAGGCGACCGCGATCCCGACGTGGTCGATGCGTCCGCTCATGGTCTCCCTCCAGGCGGTTCCCCCTCGCGCGCGCGCTCGGCCTCGAGGACGCCGCGGAACAGCTCGTCGGCCAGCGAGTAGGGATCGGTCCCGGCGTCGAAGCCGCGCAGCACCTCGGTCTCGAGCCCCGCCTCCTCGCGCGCCGCCACCAGCATCCGGTCCTTGAGGATCGACTCGACCCGCAGCCGCAGCTGCGCCCGGCGGCGCTCGCTCAGGCGCCCGCCCTGCTCCATCCAGGTGCGGTGGCGCTCGATCGCCGCCTGCGCCTCCGCGATCCCCTCGCTGCGCGAGGCGACCGTCTTGACGATCGGCGGCAGCCAGGTGGCCTCGTCGTGGTCGGCGAGCGAGAGCACCATCGCCAGGTCGCGGAAGGTGCGCTCGGAGCCCTCGCGGTCGGCCTTGTTGAGCACGAAGACGTCGGCGATCTCCATGATCCCGGCCTTGATCGCCTGGATGTCGTCGCCCAGGCCCGGCACCGCGACGACGACCACGGTGTCGACGCTCTCGACGACGTCGACCTCGTCCTGGCCGACGCCCACGGTCTCGACCAGCACCCAGTCGAACCCCGCGGCGTCGAGCAGGTCGACGGCGTCGCGGGTCGCCCGCGCCAGGCCGCCCATGGCGCCGCGGGTCGCCATCGAGCGGATGAAGACTCCGGGGTCGGTTGCCAGCCCCTGCATCCGGATGCGGTCGCCGAGCAGCGCGCCGCCGGAGAACGGCGAGGTCGGGTCGACGCACAGGATGCCGACGGTCTCGCCGCGCTCGCGCGCCGCCGTGGCCAGCCGGTCGACCAGGGTGGACTTGCCCGCGCCCGGGGGGCCGGTGATGCCCACCGTCCGCGCTCTCCCGGTGGCGGCGAAGACCCGGCGCACCACCTCCGCCGCCGCGGCGCCGCCGCCTTCGACCCGGCTGATCGCGCGGCCGATCGCACGCGGCTGGCGCTCGCGGAGCCGGGCGACCAGGTCGTCGAGGTCGACACGGTCGCGCCGTCCACGGACGGCCGCCGGAGGGCCACCAACCGTGCTCATGCGCTGAGCAACTCGCGCGCGATGACCAGCCGCTGCACCTCGCTGGTGCCCTCGCCGATGGTGCAGATCTTGGCGTCGCGGTAGAACTTCTCGGCCCGGTAGTCCTTGACGAAGCCGTAGCCGCCGTGGATCTGGACGCCGCGCTCGGAGCAGAACACCGCCGCCTCCCCGGTGATCAGCTTGGCCTCCGAGGCCTTGAGGGTGACCTTGCCGGTCTTGTCCATCTCGAGCGCCGCGGCCAGCGTCAGCGCCTCGGCGGCGGCGATCCGCGTCGACATCTCGGCCAGCGCGAAGCCGATCGCCTGGAACTGCGAGATCGGCCGCCCGAACTGCTCGCGCTGGCGCGAGTACGCGAGCGCCGTCTCGTAGGCCCCCATCGCGGTGCCCAGTCCGAGCGCGGCGATCGAGATGCGGCCGCCGTCGAGCACGGACATCGCCTGCTTGAAGCCTTCTCCCGGCTCGCCCAGGAGCTGGTCGTCGGGGACGAAGCAGCTCTCGAGGACGAGCTCGGAGGTGTCGGAAGCCCGGATGCCGAGCTTGTTCTCCTTCTTGCCGGCGCGGAAGCCCTTCGCCCCCTTCTCGATCACGAAGGCGGACATGTTGCGGCCGCGCTGGCCCGCCGGGTCGGTGATCGCCATGACGACCGCGATCTCGCCCACCGCGCCGTGGGTGCAGAAGACCTTGCTGCCGTCGAGCACCCAACCGCCCTCGACCCGCTTCGCCCTGGTGCGCGCCGCTGCAGCGTCGGAGCCGGAGCCGGACTCGGTCAGCGCCCAGGCGCCGATCGCCTGGCCGCTCGTCAGCCGCGGCACCCAGCGCCGCCTCTGCTCGTCGTTGCCGAACTTGTAGATGTGGTTGGTGCACAGGGAGTTGTGCGCCGCGACCGAGATCCCGACCGAGGGGTCCACCTTGGACAGCTCGGTGACCACCAGGACGTACTCGACGTAGCCCAGCCCCACGCCGCCCAGCTCCTCGGGGAAGATGATCCCCAGGAAGCCGAGCTCGGCGGCCTTCTTCATGATCTCCATCGGGTACTTCTGGGCCTCGTCGAGCTCCTCGACGTGCGGCGAGACCTCCTTCTCGGCGAACTCGCGCGCCGCCTCGCGGATGGCCTTCTGTTCGGGGGTCAGCGCAAAGTCCAAGCGGCCACTCTCCTCTCGATCGTCCGGACCGGAGATGCTATCGCACCCCCGCCCGACGAACGGCGAGCCTGCCTGCGACGAGGTGCGCGGGGTCCGGCGCCACGCCCCCGCGCAACAGAAGCCAAGACTCTCCTGTTCAAGACAAAGACAAAGGCAAAAGGCAAAGACTTCGATAGAAGGGGGAAGTGGCAGGGCAGTCGTTTCGCCTGCCGTTCGCCGCAGCGCCACCTTCGCCCCCCCTCCCGTGGACAGACCTCGAGTCCGCGGACCGGCGAGGCAGTAGATTCCCCGAGGGGACACCCTGGCTTGCTGGGTGTCCCCTGGAGACGCCTTCGGTGCGCCTACGGCACCCGCTCGCCGCCGCGCCACCTTCGCCGCCCCTCCCGAGGACAGACCTCGAGCCCGCGGACCGGCGAGGCAGTAGATTCCCCGAGGGGACACCCTGGCCTGCTGGGTGTCCCCTGGAGACGCCTTCGGTGCGCTACGGCTGGGCCTGCGACCAGCGGGTGGTGTTGCCGCGCTCGAAGCCGTCGGTGAAGACGACGCAGCCGTTGTAGATCTCGTTGTTGGTGATCGGGACGGTGCCCGAGGAGTCGTAGCCGCCGGCGGTGAAGATCCGGCCGGTGTCCTCGTCGACGTCGGCGGCGAAGTTGCGCTTCGCGGTCGGCATCGGCGGACCGGTCCGCCAGCCGTTCCCGACCGTGTCGTAGACGTCGACCTCCGCGCTCGGGTTCGGCGGCGTCACGTTGCGCCCGCCGCCCAGGACCCAGACCGTGTCGTCGATCTGCGCCACGGCGCGGGTCTCGGCGGTGACGCGCGGGATCGTCGCGATCGGGGTCATCGAGTCGGCCACCGGATCGTAGACCTCGGAGACGTTGGTGTCGTCGATCGTCGAGCCCGTCCAGATCGAGCCGCCGGCCATGTAGATCTGGCCGCCGACGTTCGCCGCCGGGACGTAGCCGAGCTGCTGCGCGAGCACGGCACTCTTCAGCGTCCACCGGCTCCCGTCCGCTCCCGCGGGGTCGTACTCCCACATCGTGTCCACCATCCCGACGTTGATCGAGAAGCCGCCGAAGACGTAGAGCTTGTTGTCGACGACCGCTGCTCCGCCGGGCAGGTCGATTCCGCTCGCGCCCCCGGGCCAGGGATCGGTCGTGTCCACCGTCACCGCGTCGGCCACCGGGTCGTAGATCTTGACCGAGTCGGTCGCCGTCGTGGCGCCCGCCGCCGAGCCGCCGACCACCACGATGTCGTCGGTACCGCCGATGTTCAGGACGCCGCCGACCATGTTGTTGGTCTGGTTGTCGGGGAGCAACGCCACCTTGGTCGTCCAGGTGTCGGTGCCCGGATCGTACTCGCGCGGGTTACGCAGGTCGCTGCCCGCGGTGTCCGACTGTCGGCCGCCCATGACGTAGAACTTCCCGTTGGCCGGGAAGAACTGGCCCCAGGAGCGAACGATGGGAACCGGCAGGGCCGCTGCGGTGGACCAGCCCGCCGTTCCCAGGTCGCAGGTCCGGCCCTGCGCCGAAAGGGGAAGGGCGACGAGAACGACACCAGCGAGAAGCAGGAGACTCTTGCGCATACACACCTCCGGGAGGAAGCGTGGGCCGGCCGGCCCGGCCCGTGTGAGGGAAACTCCGGATCAAGCTACGCCCGCCCCGCAACGGAGTCAATGGAGGCCCGGGGCGGCCGGTCCGCCCGTGCCGGCCCCCTTCTCGAGACCTGCCGGGTGACCGCCCTGCAGCCCACCCACCCACCCCCACCAGCCCGCCGAAGGGCGCCGCCGGGCTTCGCCGGCAGGTGCTCACCGGGAACTCCCTTTCCAGACGAAAACTGGGACAGCAAGAGAAGCGGAGAGTGGCAAGGCGCCCGCCTCGCCTGCCGCTGATAGAGCGCGGCTCCGCGGACCGGCGAGGCGGAAGATTCCCTGAGGGGACACCCTGGCTTGCTGGGTGTCCCCTGGAGACGCCTTCGGTTCACCGGTGGCACCCGCTGGCCCTGGCGTGGCCTACGCCGGGGACACCCTGGCTTGCTGGGTGTCCCCTCATGACACGAGCGACGGCCGAAGCGCCCTCCCGCGCACAGGTACTTTTCCCCCGTGCATCGAGGCATGCGGCACAAGGTCCTGGCGGCGCGTTTTGGCCTCTGCACCGGCGAAGACCGCGGTGAATAGAATGGCGGCATGAGCGAGGAATTCGGCACCCGCGCTTTCCCGGCCGCCCGGAGCGGGCGGAAGGTCGAGGACGAGGAGGGGCTGGCGGCGATCGTGCGGTCGATGAAGACCGTCGCGGTGGTCGGCATGAAGGGGGAGGACCGGCCCGACGAGTCCGCCCACTCGATTCCGGCGCTGCTCCACCTGCGCGGCTACCGCGTGATCCCGGTCAACCCGAAGCTCGACGGACCCGTGCTCGGGCAGACCCCCTACCCGGACCTGGCCTCGGTGCCCGACCGCGCCGACGTGATCGACGTCTTCCGCCGCTCCGAGGCGATCCCGGAGGTCGCCGAAGCGGTCCTCGCGCTGCCCGTCGAGCGCCGGCCCGGGGTCGTCTGGCTGCAAAGCGGAATCCGCGACGACGCGGCCGCCGACCGGCTCACCGCCGCCGGCATCGACGTCGTCCAGGATCGCTGCCTGGGCGTCTACGCCACCCGCTACGCCCAGCGCTGAGCGTCGCCGGATTCAGTCGGGCGCGGTCCTCGGAGCCACCGGAGCCGCTGGAGTCGGCCCCGCCGGCGCCGGGGCGAGCGTTTCGAGGCGCGCGCCCGTGTAGTAGTGCTCCAGGATCGAGCGGTAGTCGTGGCCGCGGCGCGCCATGGCGTAGGCGCCGAGCTGGCACAGGCCGACGCCGTGCCCCCACCCCCGGCCGGTGAACCGCCATCCGGAGGCTCCGCGGGCCGGCGTCTCGCGCCGCACCGTGAACAGCGTGTCGGGCAGGTCCAGGGTCCAGCGCACCGCCAGGCCGGCGACGTCCACCGTCGAGCCGTCGCGGCCGTGCAGGCGGATCTTGCCGACCCGGCCCGAGATCCCGCGCGCGAGCACGTCCAGCCCGGCGAAGCGGAAGCCGGGGAAGCGCTGGCGCACCAGCGCGTCGAGCTGCTCGTCGGTGCGGAAGCGGGTCCAGCCGCCGCGCATCCGCGCGCGCTCGGCGCTGCCGCTCTCCGGGCGGAAGGTCTGGACCACCGCCAGCAGCCGTCCGCCGGCGACGTAGAGGTCGAGGTCGTCGCCCGCCGCGAGCATCAGGTCGGCCGGCTCGGGGCCGTCGCCCCCGTCCCGGTAGGTCGCGGTGCTCTTGGCGATGCGGTAGCCGGTCTCCCCCGTCCCCTCGCGCACCAGCAGGTCGCCGGAGCGCAGCGAGTCGAAGCTCGCCGGCCGGCGCTCGACCACGCGCAGCCGCAGCGCGAGGCGCAGGACCAGCCGCTCGGCCTCGGCGGCGTCGAGGTCGCGCCCCGCGTCCGCGGCCGCAGCGTCGTCGAGCAGCCCGGTGCGAACGAGCCAGCCCGCCAGCCGCCGGTCGGCGGCCGTCCACTCCCCCGCCGCGGCATCCTCCGGGGATGCCGTGGCGATCTGCTCGGGGTGCTCGAAGAGCCGCGCGTCGAGCGCGAGGTCGAAGATCGAGGCCAGGAAGCGCTGCACCTCCGGCCGCGCCAGGGACGCCAGCCGGTCCGCCGGCGGGCTCAGCCCGGCCGCCCGGGCCAGGCTCAGCAGGGCGCCGCCGAGCGCCGCGGGAGCGTCGAGCCGCGCCGGCAGCGCGGGCAGCGCCGCAGCGAGCACGCCGCGCGGCCAGGGGGCGTCGGCGCCGGCCGCGGCGGGCAGCCGCGAGACGCCCGCCTCGATGCAGGGCACGCCCTTCAGGTAGGGCTCGTGCTTGAGCGGGAAGACGACCTCGACGTCCTCCGTGTGGCCGCCGCAGGAGGAGCTGTAGAGGGCGTCGATCGGAGCGCCGTCCTAGGTCATCACCTGGCCCGCGGTCGCGGCCACGGCGCGGTCCGAGAGCGGCCGCTCGACGCCCATGCCGCCGTAGACCTGGCACTTCGGCGTGCCGCACAGGTCGAAGCCCTCCTCCTCGAAGCCGCCGAGGTTGCGCAGCGTGTAGCTGCGCGCGGCGACGGCCTGCGCCTCGAGCGCCTCGATCTCCGGGTAGGAGTCGGGTCCGAGCTCGCTCGGCACCACTCCGCGCAGGTAGTCCTCGAGCGGCAGCTCGTTGATCAGGTTGAGCCGCCCGCGGTCGTTGAGGAAAACGACCAGCGCGCCGCGGTAGCGGTGCCCTTCGTAGGCGAGGCCGGCGCCCGCGTCGAGCGTACGCAGCTCGAAACGGCGGCCGGGGACGCGCTGGCGCGCCGCGCCCTGGACGACGTCGAGCGCCGGCGCGACCAGGCCGCCGCCCTCCGAGACGACCCAGAAGGCGTCCAGCCCCTGGCCCTGGAGCCGGCGACCGGCCGCCTGCGCGGCATCGCGGCTCGGCCAGCCGCCCAGGCGCACCCGATAGAGCCCGCTGGCGGCGTCGAAGCGGGCGTCGGCGCGAGCGCCGCCCATCCGCTCGAGACGCCGCACGAGCACCGCGGCCTCGCTCTCCTCGCGCACCGCCGCGACCTGCAGGCGCCAGACCGGCGGCCGCGAGCCGCCGGCCGCCGGGCGCACGGTCACCGTCGAGGCGATGCGGAGCCTGCGGTCACCAGCCACGGCCGAGACGGCGCCGTCGCAGCAGGGCAGCGTCACCGCGTCGAGGTCGGTGGCGAGCCCGACGCGGACCCGCGACGGCAGGGCGAGGGGCGCCGCCGGCTTCCGCATCGGCCGCTGCTCCGCAGCCGGGGCCGGGGGACGCGGGCTTGGCGGTGACTCCGCCGGTGGGGCCGGAGACGCTACGACGACCGGAGCCGGCGGAGCCGGCGTCCGCGCCGGGCTGGCGCAGCCGGCGATCCCCAGCGCCGCGGCGACCGCGGCTCCGATCGCCGCCCGGCGCACCCCTGCCACCGCGTCAGACCCGATCGGGAAGCTCCGCGCGCACGAGCGCGACGAAGGCGGCGGCGTAGACCAGCCCGAGCACGACGCCGATGCAGGTCTGGACCAGCGACAGCGCGGACGAGACTCCGAAGCTGGCGAACGGGCTCTGGCGCACGGCGAGCTGGGAGAAGAACTGGAACGGCATCAGGACTGTCGCGATCGCGAGCGAGGTGACGAAGAAGAGGAGGAGCAGGAGCAGCCCGCCCCACAGCCTTCGCCCGACCACCTGCGCCGCGCGCGTCCAGGATTCGCGCGCGCCGGAGTCGTCGCGCACGACGTCCGCCTTGGCGGCGACCGTGAGCAGGGAACAGAACAGGAAAACGAACACGAGCGGCAGCAGTCCGCCGCATCCGATGCCGATCCCGGCCGCCGGTCCCTTCGCCAGCCCGACGCGCAGCGAGCCGATCAGCAGGATGCCGAACAGACCGACCAGCAGGAGCATGAGCAGGAAGTAGTAGTGGTACCAGCCGATCAGGCGCCAGAACCGGTGCGCCGCCCAGCCCGCGAAGTCGTTCCAGCTGAAGGTGCGGAAGAGGGCGCGCGGGCGCCGGGGGCCGGGTCCCGCCTGGCGGTCGCCGGCGACCAGGACGCCGAAGACGCCGGCCTGGAACCAAGCGTAGGCGCCGAGGACGAGTCCGCCCAACAGCAGGCAGCCGGCGAGCGACGCCAGGACGCCGGCCGTGAGCCAGGTCGCCGGGTCGAGCACCCGCTCGAGCAGCTCGCTCGGCTGCTGGGCGCCGGCGAGCGTGAGCCCCAGGGCCACGCCCAGCGGCACCAGCGACGCGATCGTCAACATCACCGCGAGCAGCAGCGCCGCCAGCTGCAGCGGCAGCAGCTCCCAGTTGGCGCGCACGTTGGCCAAGCCGCGGCCCAGCGCCTCGAAGGCGGAGAGGCGGTGCAAGCGTCAGACCCTCAGCCCGTGCATGCGGACCTCGCGCCGGAAGTCCGCGGCCTCGAGCACGACCGGCACCGCCATCTCGTAGAGGCGCGAGACCAGCATCGGCGGCACGCGCGAAGCGAGCAGGTCGAACTCCGAGGCGCCGGTGGGGGCGACTCGATCGAGCCGGAAGTTGGTGGTGAACAGGGTCGGCAGCCGGCGCGTGTAGCGGGTGTTGAGGATCAGGTAGAGGACGTCGTTGACGAACGGGGTCGGCTTCTGGGCCCCGAGCTCGTCGAGCACGAGCAGCGGCGCCTCGATGACCGGGTCGAGGACGTCGTGCTTGGACTCGGGGCTGGACGGATCGAAGGTGGACTGGATGCGGTGGACGAGCGAGGAGAAATCGGTGAAGCGGCCGCGCACGCGGTAGCGGCGGATCAGCTCGAGCAGGACGGCCGCGGCCAGGTGGGTCTTGCCGGTCCCCGGCGGCCCGACGAAGAGCAGCCCGGACTCCTTGAAGCGGCCGTCGAGCCCGACGAACTCGTCGACGTAGCGTTGGCAAACGGCCCGCGCCTCGAGCAGCCGGGCGCGGGTGCGCTCGTCGCCGGTGGCGGTCTGGAACCCCTGGATGCTGCACTCGGCGTAGCGCGCCGGCACCGCGGAGGCCTCGACCAGGTGCGGGACCAGGTAGAGATCGCGGCAGGAGCAAGGCCGGGCGACCCCCGACCCGGAGTCCGGCTCGGTGACCCACCCCGTCCCCCCGCACCGCGGGCACCCCGGATCCGCCAGAACACGCGCCACGCCGCGATCGTAGCATCGGGGGACGGCCCTCCCGGCGGACCGGGAGGCCGATTCCCAGGCCTTCCGGGTCTTGGAGCTTCCCTCCAGAGGTCCCTCCGCCCGCTCCTTCTCCGTAGGAGGAGAATGAGGGACACAGGATCCGGCCTACTCGATGACCTTCTCCTCCAGGAGGATTCTCCTGCCCTTCTTCCCGGCGGCGCTCGCCTGCGCTGCGCCGCTCCTGGCTCAACCCGTCCCCTTGGATCCCCACGAGATTCAACTCAACTCATACACGACAGGGGACCAGTGGCCGTCCTCGGTCGCCGCGCTTCCCGATGGCCGTTACGTGACGGTCTGGCTCAGCGAGGGTTCCGCGGGAACAGATTCGAGCGGCGAGAGCGTGCAGGCTCGATTGATCGACGCACATGGAACGCCCCTCGGGCCGAGCGAGTTCCAGGTCAACACCTACACGACCGGCAACCAGGAGTGGCCGAGCGTCGCGGCGGATTCGGAGGGCAACTTCGTCGTCGTGTGGAACAGCGATGGTTCCCTCGGCGGCGACGACGACCGGACGAGTGTTCAAGCGCGTCGTTTTCGCAGCGACGGCACGCCTCTCGATCCGGTCGAGTTCCAGGTGAACTCCTACACCACGAGCTACCAGGGCGGTCAAGATGTAGCTGTGCTTCCGGGAGGCGGCTTCGTGGTGGTCTGGTCGAGCTACGGGTCGTGGGGAAGCGATACGAGCTACAGCAGCATCCAGGCGCGGAGATTCGGCGCCGACGGTGTCCCGCTCGACCCGGCGGAGTTTCAAGTCAACGTCCACACCCTCTACTTTCAGCGCGATGCGCGCGTTGCGACAGATTCGAACGGCGGCTTCGTCGTGGTCTGGCAGAGCGACGGCTCGCTTGGCAACGACCAATCGGGGACCAGCATCCAGGCTCGGCGATTCGCGGCCAACGGCACTCCTCTTGGCCCCGTCGAGTTCCAAGTCAACACCTACACCCCTTTCGGCCAACACAGTCCGGTCGCGGCCATGACACCCGATGGAAAATTCGTCATCGCCTGGACGAGCGATGTCACCAACGGCGGCGACACTCACATCGGCGTGCAAGCGCGCCGCTTCGCAGCAAACGGCACTCCCCTTGATCCCGAGGAGTTTCAGGCCAACGCCTTCACCAACACTGCCCAGTTGGTCTCGGGCGTCACCGTCAACGCGGAGGGCGATTTCGCGGTCGCCTGGTCAACGGCGGCTTCAGCCGGCGGCGACCAGGACGGCAGTGCCCAGGCGAGGCGCTTCCACGCCGACGGGACGCCGGTCGATCCGCTCGAATTCCAGCTCAACTCCTACACCACCTCCTGGCAGTTCGGACCGGTGCTCGCGGGAGCTCCGGACGGCGACTTCATCGCGGTCTGGCCGAGCTACGGATCGTTCGGCAACGACTCGAACGCGGCCAGCGTCCAACTGCGGCGGTTCGGCAGGCCCACGGTCGAAGTGACCTCGACCTCCGGTGGCACCGGTGGCCCCGACTGCACCCTGCGCGATGCGATCACGGCGGCAAACACGGGCACTGCGAGCGGTGGCTGTCCGGCCGGCAACGAAGGAGCCGTGGTCGAGCTGCCGGAGCACTCGGAGATCACGCTGACCCAGGCGGACAACAGTTCGAACGGACTGCCCGTCGTCCTGCGGCCGCTGACGATCCTCGGTCACGGCTCCCGGATCGAGAGGGATCCGGGGCTCTCCTGTCCGGCCGGGCCCGAGTTCCGGCCGTTCGAGGTCGCGGACGGGGGGATCCTGGAGCTCGAGGACGTTTCCGTCGCGAACGGTTGCCTGCCGCTTGCCGCCGGAGGCGGGTTGTTCTCGAGCGGAGGCACACTGATCCTCCGAAAGGCTTCCATCGAAGGGAACGAGTCGGGGCTGGACGGCGGCGGCGTGGCCGTGAGCGGCGGCAACCTCCTCGTCTACGACTCGACCGTGCGGGGAAATCTGGCGGGAGGCACCGGGGGCGGCGTGGCGCTCTCCGGAGAGCCGGACTGGGTCCGCCTGGAGCGGACGACGGTTTCGGGGAACTCGGCGTCGGAAGGAGGCGGGCTGGCCCTACTGGGAGGGGTCTCGGCGACAGTCGTGAACTCGACGATCGTGGACAACGCGGCGGCGCTGGACGGCGGCGGCGTGGAGGTCGGGCCCGAGACGGCCGGGCTCACGATGCAGTTCGCCACCGTCGCGGGAAACGCGGCGCCCGACGGCGCGCAGGCGCACGCCGCCAAGGGGCGGTTGGTCCTTCACGACAGCCTGGTGGGTGAGAGCGCGAACGGCCCCGATTGCGCGGTCGCCGACGGGGCGCTGACCGCCTCGGGCGCCAACCTCGACACCGACGGATCCTGCGCGGCGCTGGCCGGAGGATCGATCACCACGGTCCCGAGCCTCGAGCTGGGCCCGCTGGTCTGGAACGGCGGCCCGACCTGGACCCGGCTGCCGCTCCCCGGCAGCCCGGCCCTCGACGCCGCGCCCGCCTGCGTGTTCGCCTCTGGAGCGACCCTCTGGAGCGATCAACGCGGCCACTACCGGCCGACCGACGACGACGGCGACCTCGACCCCCGCGTGCGAGCTTGGCGCCGTCGAGCTCGGCTACCTCTTCGTCGACGGCTTCGAGTCCGGCGCCACCGACCACTGGTCGCTCACCGTCCCGTAGGCCGATATCTGGCCGAGCCCCATCCGCTCCGGGACTCGCCCGGATGCGATCACTTGCCCTCGCTCTTCCTCACTTGCGGACCAGCGAGCGGTCGGAGACGGGGACGAGGGCTCGGGAGCGGTCGACGCCGAGGCGGCGGTCGCGCTGGTGCTCCTCGAGCTCGGACTGGATGCGGTCGAGGTCGGATTCGAGCCGCTCGAGCTGCTCGCGCAGGTTCAGGATGACCTCGACCCCGGCGAGGTTGACGCCCAGGTCGCGGGTCAGGGTGAGGATCGCCTCCAGACGCTGGATCGCGGACTCGTCGTAGAGGCGGGTGTTGCCGGCAGAGCGCGCCGGACGCAGCAGGCCGTGACGCTCGTACAGGCGCAGCGTCTGCGGGTGGACCCTGTAGGTCTCCGCCACGACGCTGATCATCACGTATCGCGGCTCGCCGCCGCGCTTCCTTCTCGCCATCTCGAGCTCCGCGGCCGGACCGCCCGCGCTCTGCGGACGGCCCGGCCGGTATTCCTTCATCGGCTTCAGTTGTTGCCCTCGGCGTCGACCACTTCGGCGTCGATCACCTCGTCCTGGGCACCCTGGCCTCCGGGAGCAGACCCGCCGCCGGACTGGCCGCCGGGACCCTGGTCGGAGCCCGACGTGCCCTTGTACATCGCCTCGGCGATCTTGTGCGTCGCCTTCTCGAGGTTCGTGATGCCGGCTTCCAGCGTCTCGAGCGAATCGCTCTCGAGCGCCTTGCGCGCCTCCTCGAGCGCCGACTTGGCGTCGCCCAGCTCGGCCGCCGAAAGCTTCTCCTTGTTCTCCTCGAGCAGCTTGTCGGTCGAATAGACCAGGCCGTCGAGCCGGTTGCGCGCCTCGATCGCCTGCTTCCGCGTGTGGTCCTCGGTCGCGTTGGTCTCCGCGTCCTTGACCATCTTCTGGATCTCGTCCTCGCCCAGGCCCGACGACGACGTGATCGTGATCTTCTGCTCCTTGCCGGTGCCCAGGTCCTTGGCGGAGACGTTGACGATGCCGTTGGCGTCGATGTCGAACGTGACCTCGATCTGCGGCACGCCGCGCGGCGCCGGCGGGATCCCGACCAGGTGGAAGCGGCCGAGCGTCCGGTTGCCGTTGGCCATCTCGCGCTCGCCCTGGAGTACGTGGACCTCGACCTGGGTCTGGCTGTCCGAAGCGGTCGAGAAGGTCTCGCTCTTGCGCGTCGGGATCGTCGTGTTGCGCGCGATCAACCGCGTGAACACGCCGCCCAGCGTCTCGATGCCGAGCGACAGCGGGGTGACGTCGAGCAACAGCATGTCCTTGACGTCGCCCTTGAGCACGCCGCCCTGGACCGCCGCGCCGACCGCCACGACCTCGTCCGGGTTGACGCTCTTGCTCGGCTCCTTGCCGAACAGGTCGTGGACCAGCTTCTGGACCGCGGGCATGCGGGTCTGGCCCCCGACCAGGACCACCTCGTCGACTTCGCCGGTCTTCAAGCCCGCGTCGGCCAGCGCCTGCTTGCACGGCCCGACCGAGCGCTGCAGCAGGTCGTCGACCAGCTGCTCGAGCTTCGGCCGCGACAGCCGGAGGCTCATGTGCTTCGGACCCGAGGCGTCGGCGGTGATGAAGGGCAGGTTGATCTCGCTCTCCTGTGCCGTCGAGAGCTCGATCTTGGCCTTCTCCGCCGCCTCCTTGAGCCGCTGCATCGCCATGGCGTCGCGCGACAGGTCGATGCCCTGGTCCTTCTTGAACTCGGCCAGCAGCCAGTCGATGACCTTCTGGTCGACGTTGTCGCCGCCCAGGTGGGTATCGCCGTTGGTCGACTTGACCTCCACGATCCCTTCGCCGACCTCGAGGATCGAGATGTCGAAGGTGCCGCCGCCGAAGTCGTAGACGGCGATCTTCTGGTCCTTCTTCTTGTCCAGGCCGTAGGCCAGGGCGGCCGCGGTGGGCTCGTTGACCAGGCGCTTGACGTCGAGGCCGGCAATGCGGCCCGCGTCCTTGGTGGCCTGGCGCTGGGCGTCGTTGAAGTACGCCGGGACGGTGATCACCGCCTCGGTGACCTTCTCGCCCAGGTAGTCCTCGGCGGCGGCCTTGAGCTTCTGCAGGATCATCGCCGAGATCTCCTGCGGCGAGAACAGCTTGTCCTCGACGCGGATCCGGACGTCGCCGTTGTCGGCCCGTTCGACCTTGTACGGCACCATCTTCATCTCGTCCGAGACCTCGTCGTAGCGACGTCCCATGAAGCGCTTGATCGAGTAAACCGTGTTCGTCGGGTTGGTCACCGACTGGCGCTTGGCGACCTGGCCGACCAGGCGCTCGCCGGACTTGGTGAAGGCCACGACCGAGGGGGTCGTCCGGCTGCCTTCCGAGTTGGCGACGACCTTGGTCTCGCCGCCCTCCATCACGGCGACGACGCTGTTGGTCGTGCCGAGGTCGATTCCGATGATCTTGCTCACTGGGGCTCCTCCTTGACGGAATGATTCTATTTCTTGAGTCGATCCATGTCAAGATCGACCCGCACCATTCCTAACAATGCGACACTAAGATTTCTTCCCGATCGGCGACGGGGGATGGTGACAGTTACGTCTTGGACGTGCCTGTCACCGAGCTGGAAAGCCGGTCTGAGCGACTCCGGGTCCCGTCCGAGACGGGGCGAAGCGAGGTGACAGTTACGTCCAAGACGTAACTGTCACCCGATCAATCGAGGAGGACCAGGGGGACGCCGGACTCCTCCTGGACGGCGGCGAACATCGTGCGGTCGAGCAGAACGTCGCCCGCCACCGTCTCGGTCACCGCGGCTCCCCGCTCCGCCGCGGCGGCGCCTGCCGGGCCGAGCCGATAGGTGTCCTCCGAGGGTTCCAGGACCAACCGGTTGCCGTCGGAGTCGAAGCGCTGGCGGGCCGCCAGCAGTCCGCGGCTGACCAGGTCCTCCAGGCTCGCCGGATAGCGACCCTCGAGCAGGTAGTAGCTGCGTGCGGCGCGGTCGATGGCCGCGAATCGGGCCTGGCGGCCGGAGCGCTCCAGACCCTGCCGCTCGCTGCGCTGGCTGGGGAAGGGCAGCAGCACGGCCGCCGGACGCAGGACCACGCCGAGCACCACGGCGACGCCGACCAGGAGCGCCACGGCCGCCGCCGAGCGGGCGAGCCCGAGGTGCTCGGAGGCTCCGACCAGCTCCTCCTCCTCGCGTCGAGCCTCCGGCCGGGGCCGCTCCACCGGCGCCGCGCGCGGCACCGGCCGGCGCTCCGGCCGCTCGGCCGGCTCGGACCGCTCCACCTGCAGCGGGAGGTCGGCCGGCAGCCCGGGATCCGTGCGCTCCGCGCGCTCGACTCGGGCCGGAGCGGCCGGCGCCGACTCCTCCACGGCGCCTCGGGCGCCCTCCTCGCCCGCGGGCCGCACCAGTCCCGCCCGCAACAGGTGGAAGAGCGCGTACTGGATCCGGACGTCTCCGAGCCCGCTCTCCTTGGCCATCTTTTCGGCGGGCGTCCGACCGTCGAGCAGCTCGAGCACCGCCTGCTCGTCCGGAGAGATCCAGATCACCCCGGGATCGCGCTCCTCCTGCGGCACGGCGTCGAGCGCCACGCGCAACGTCCGGTCCGTCGGCACGCGCTCGTAGGCGAGGAAGCCGTGCGGCATGGCGCCCGCCATCGTGCCCTCGCCCAGCATGTCGCGCATCGACCGGTAGAGAACCTCCTCGACCGGTAGCGGCTCCATCCCCTCCTCGAAGGCGACCTCTTCCCCGCTGTAGAACTTGAACTCGCCCTGGCGCCAGCGCAGGACCTCGAGCAGCAGGCGATAGGTCTGGAAGCGCAGGGCCGAGAGCAGCTGCTCGCGGGTCAGAGCGCCCTTCCGGATCAGGAAGTCGGCCAGCCGCTCACCCGTCGTCGGGCGGTGCTCCTCGACCAGCTTCTGGAAGCGTTCGGGCGCCACGATGCCCTGGCTCGCGAGGACGTCTCCGAGCATCTCGTCGAAGCTCTGGTTCAGCGCGTCGGCGGCGACGACCTTCCCTTCGTGGAAGGAGACCGCGAGGATGTCGCTCTCGCCCTGGACCGTCAGGATGCCGGTCTTCTGCTGCTGCGCGATGACCTGCAGGATGTCGGGCAGCCGGAAGAAGGAGAGATCGCCTTCCAGTGGCATCGCGTCCCCCTCAGCTCCCCGTGGTGACCAGCTCGCCGCGCACCCGCACGACGACGTAGACCAGGGCTCCCAGCGCGGCGAGGACCAGGCAAGCCGCGCGTACCGCTTCGCAGCTCGGGAAATCCCCGCCCAGGTACGCGAGCGCCGGCAGGGTGCCCAGGACGACCAGGACGAGCACGTTGATGCCGGCGGCGAAGCCCTCCCCCAGCTCCGCGTACGGCAGGGCGGGCACCACCGCGCACAGCCATCGCGCCGGCTCGCTCGTACGCCAGGCCAGCCACGACGCCGGCTCGCCGTATCCGTTGCCGCGCCGGACCAGATGGAGCACGATCGCGAGCAGGGCGGCCAGGACCACGGCCAGCGGCGGCTGGTAGCGGAGCAGGAAACCGGGGGCCGGTCCCGCCTCGCGCTCCCCTCCGTGCGTCCAGGTCGCACGCAGCCGGTCGACGATCTGGTCGCGGTGCGCCAGGCCGCCGTTGAAGGTCAGCACGCGGTCCGGATTCGGGGTCTGGATCCAGGCATCGACCCGGCTGCCGTCGATCTCCCGCGCCCGGGCCAGCGCCCGCCGCGACTCCTCGAACTGGTAGGACTCGGAGTACGACAGGCTGAGGTTGTACCAGGCCGCGGCGGAGGGTGGATGGGTCGCCGCCGCGCGCTGGAAGAAGCCGCTGGCGGCCGCGAAGTCCCCTTTGCGGAAGGCGTCGGCGCCGAGGTTGAGCAGCGCCGTGGTCACCTCGCCCTTCTGCGCGACCTCCTGCCGGTAGAGGACACGGGCGATCTCCCACTGGCCGAGCGTGCGGTGGACGTCCGCGACCAGCTCGAGCACGTCGGCGTCGTCCGGAAGCGCGGTACGCAGCACCTGGAGGTCGGCGAACAAGGTCCCCGCCAGCCGTCCGGTCTCGAGGTCGTCCAGCGCGCGGACCGGCGGCGACTCCTCGAGCGCGAGGCGCTGCTCGAAGTAGGCGGCACCCGAGGGCGCCAGCCCGAAGACCAGCCACACCAGTCCGAGCACGGCGCGCTCGCTGCGTGAACCGTAGCCCCACAGGAACACGGTCCACACCAGCAGCAACCAGACCGGTCCGCCCGGCAGGGCACCGGGACCGAGCAGCAGGAGCAGCGAGATCGCGTGCGCCGCCGGTGTCGGCATTCGCGCCGAGAGCCAGCGCTCGAGGTCGCCGTAGACGGCGCTGCCCTTCATCGCGGCTTCGACCACGACCAGCATCGCCGCGGCGACGAGCAGCACGAGCAGCGCCCAAAGTGCCAGCCGCTCGACCAGCGGCCCACGGTACGGCGGCGAGAGCAGGCGCCCGAAGCCGCGCGCCGTCCACGCCGCAGTGTTCAGCCAGGCGCCCTGGCGGCGCGCCACGCTCGCCGCCGTGAACGCGACCTCCGGCCGGCCGGGGTCGAGCGCCTCGGCCGCCTCCAGCTCGCGCCGGGCGCGTGCCGGATCGCCCTCGTCCGCCGATTGGCGGGCCCGGGCCGCGGCGCCCAGGGCGAGGTCCGGAAGCCGCTCGAAGCCGATCTGGCGGGCCGTCCCGCGGAGGTTGCTCAGGGTCTCGGAAGCGCGCGCCGGGTTGTCCTGCAGCGAAGCCCCCAGCCACTGCAGCCACAGCTCCTGGAGCCGCTTGAGGGACTGCTGGACGCTGCGCGTCATCTCGAAGCCGGCCGGCGAGGAGACCGCCGACTGCGCGGACGCGCCGGCGACTCCGGCCAGCGCCAGCGCCGCGGCCAGGATCGCCGCTCGTGGGAACCGGCTAGCCGCGACGCGAGACATAGCGCAGCCGGAGCTGGTCGAGGAAGCTGTCGAAGAGGTGCCGCTCCTCCGGCGCGAGCCCGGAGGCGAAGCGGTTGCGCAAGGCGGTGAGCAGGTCGATGTAGAAGCGCGCGCCGTCGAGGTCGCGCACCAGCCCGCCGTCGGGCAGCGGCACGTCGCCCATGCACGCCAGAGCCCAGCCGGCGACGAACTCGACCAGCTCCATGAGGCCGGCGGGCGGCTGAGCGGCCGCTCCGGCGGGCAGCTCGAAGGCCGGCGGGTCCGCGGCGGGCGCCGGTTCGGGCTCCGGCTCGGGTTCCGGGGCCGGGGCCGGTTCGACGCCGGCGTCGCGGTCCTCCGCGGTCCCGGCCGGAGCGTTCGCCGGAGGCGCCTCGAGCTCGCGCTCGAACTCCTCCTTCAACCGTCCGTCCGGCGTGAACATCCGCCTGTCGGTGACCTTGATATCGCCCACGGAAGGGTCCGGCTCCTCTGGCCCGCCTGCTGTCGAGCGGAACGCCCCGGTATGCTAGCAGGGTGAGCCCCGACCCGCACCCGGCGAGGACCGACCTGGCGCGGCTCGCCGACCTCGTCGCGCGCCTCCGGGCGCCCGACGGCTGCCCTTGGGACCGCGAGCAGACCCTCCCCGACCTGCGCGCCTACCTGCTCGAGGAGGCGCACGAGGCCGCCGCCGCGATCGACCGCGCCGATCCGCAGGCGCTGGCCGACGAGCTCGGCGATCTGCTCTTCCAGGTCGCCTTCCTGGTGAGCCTGGGCGAGGAGTCGGGTGGTCCGCCGCTGGGCGAGGTGCTCGACCGCATCGAGTCCAAGATGATCGACCGCCACCCCCACGTCTTCGGCGGCGAGCGCCTGGCCGACGCCCGGGCGGTGCGCCAGGCCTGGGAACGGCGCAAGCTGCGCGCCGAGGATCACGGCCGAGAGTCTCTGCTCGACGGCGCCGCGGCGGCCTCGATGCCCGCGCTGCTCGCGGCCTACCGGCTGACCCAGAAAGCGGCCGGCGTCGGCTTCGACTGGCCCGACGCCGGCGCCGTTCTGGCCAAGCTCGACGAGGAGCTCGCCGAGGTGCGCGCCGAGCTCGCGCGCGACGGCGGAGCGCCGGAAGCCGAGACCGGACGCGCGCGGCTGCGCGAGGAGCTCGGCGATCTGCTGTTCGCCGCCGCCAACCTCGCCCGCCACCTCGAGCTCGACCCGGAGGCGGCGCTGGCCGGCGCCAACCTCAAGTTCCGCCGCCGCTTCGCGGCCGTCGAAGCCGGACTCGCCGAGCGCGGCCGTCCGCTCGAGGAGGCCACGCTCGAGGAGATGGACGAGCTGTGGGAGCGGGCCAAGGAGCGCGAGCGGCGCGAGCGCGAAGAGGTCAATCCCTGACCCGCGGCCGCAGCCGCTCGACGAGCGGCGCCAGAACCTCGACGACGGTGCGGGCGACGAGGGCGTCCCCGGCCGCGTTCGGGTGCAGGCCGTCCGGCTGGTTGAGCTCCGGGCGTCCGGCGACCCCCTCGAGCAGGAAGGGGATCAGCGTCACCTTCTCCCCGGACGCGACGCGCGGGAAGATCGCATCGAACCCGGCGGCGTACTCCGGTCCGTAGTTGGGCGGAATCTTCATCCCGGCGAGGACGATCCGGCCGACGCCCGCGGCGCGCGCCCGCTCGACGATCGCGCGCAGATTGGCCTCGATCCCGGTGAGCGGCTGGCCGCGCAGCCCGTCGTTGGCCCCCAGCTCGACGACCAACAGGTCGGGGTGCTGCGCCAGCAGCCAGTCGAGCCGCGCCAACCCGCCCGCGCTGGTGTCGCCCGACACCCCGGCGTTGACCACCCGGACCGGCAACCCCCGCCGCGCCAGCTCCCGGCCGACGAGAGCGGGATAGGCCTGGTCCTCGTCGAGCCCCAGCCCGGCGGTCAGGCTGTCGCCCAGGAAGACGACCAACGGACCCTCGCCGGGGATCTCCGTCGCCGGCCGCGGCTTCGCCGCCGCCGGCGGAGCAGACTTCTCCGTCGCTACCGGTGCCGTCGACGCGGGAGGCGCAGATCGGCCGCCGCACGACGCGACGCCGAAAGCGAGGAGAAGAAGAAGAGCGAGCGCGGTGCGAACGAATCTCATCGGTCGAATCCTACGGGATGGCCTTGCGGGTCGAGGCGCGGCCCACGGAAGCCGTAGCGCAACGAAGGAGTCTCGAGGGGACACCCAGCAAGCCAGGGTGTCCCCTGGGGGAATCGGCTGCCTCGCCGGTTCGAAACGCAGAGGTCTGTAAGCGGGTGGCGAGGCGACCGCCCAGCCACCCGCCGGCAGCGGCGCGGCGAACACCGGGAGTCTTCCGCCGGCGGCGACGCGGCCAGCGCCCAGTCGCCCGCACCCGAACCCGAGCCTCCGCCAACGACGAGGCCGTGTTACCCCCAGGGGACATGCAAGCCTGCTGCGTGTCCCCTTCCCCGCTCGACGACGTTTCGCCTCCGCTCGCAGCGGCGAAACCAACATCTCCGTCAGCTGTGTCAGAGTCGGGCTCGAGCATGGACGTTCCCCGCCTCGAGCTGCGCCGGGTGACCAAGCGGCTGCGGTCCGGCGAGCGCGAGATCACCGTCGTCGACCGGGTCGACCTGGCGGTGGCGCCGGGCGAGTTCCTCGCCGTGCTCGGTCCCTCCGGCTCCGGCAAGTCCACCCTGCTCGGGCTGGCCGCCGGTCTCGACCGGCCCAGCGAGGGTGAGGTGCTGCTCGACGGGCAGCCGATCCAGGCGCTCGGCGAGACCGAGCTGGCGCGGCTGCGCCGCGGCCGCATCGGCTTCGTCTTCCAGTCGTTCCAGCTCCTGGGCAATCTGACCGCGCTCGAGAACGTGCTCCTGCCGCTGGAGATCGCGAGCGCCGCGCGGCCGCTCGAGACGGCGCGCGCGATGCTCGTCGCGGTGGGCCTCGAGGAGCGCGGCCACCACTACCCCGCTCAGCTCTCCGGCGGCGAGCAGCAGCGTGTGGCGCTGGCCCGCGCCTTCGCCGGCGAGCCGGCGCTGCTGCTCGCCGACGAGCCCACCGGCAACCTCGACGGCGCCACCGGCGGCGTCGTGCTCGAGCTGCTCGCACGGCTGCGCGCCGAACACGGCTCGACGCTCGTGCTGGTGACCCACGACCCGGAGGTCGCCGCGCGCGCCGACCGCCGCATCCACCTGCGCGACGGGCGCATCGAGCGCAGCTCGTGACCCCGGGGCTGTTCCTGCGCCAGCTGGCGCGCGAGTCGCGCGGCGCGCGCGGCCGCCTCGCCTTCTTCGCCCTCTGCCTGGCGGTCGGCGTCGCCGGCGTGGTCGCCGTCGCCGGCTTCTCGGCGTCGCTGCGCGAGGCGCTGGCGCACGAGGCGCGCCGGCTGCTGGCGGGAGACCTCCGCGTCGAGGGACGCCGGCCGCTGCCGGCGGCCGCCGTGGCGGTGCTCGAGCACGCCGACGGAGCGCGGATCGCCCGGCTCTGGGAGATGCCGACGGTCGTGGCCGCGGCCCCCCCGCCGGGCACCGAGCCCTCCGGCGCCGCGCCCAGCCGGCTGGTCGAGCTGCGCGCCGTCGAGGGCGCCTTCCCGTTCTACGGCCAGATCCGGCTCGAGCCGGAGCGGCCGCTGGCCGAGCTGCTCGCCGGCGACGGCGCCGTGGCCGCTCCCGAGCTGCTCACCGCGCTGCACCTGGCCGTCGGCGACTCGCTCTCGGTCGGCGGACACCTCTTCCACCTGCGCGGCATCGTGCTCGCCGAGCCCGATCGGCTGGGCACCGCCTTCGCGCTCGGGCCGCGTCTCTACCTGTCGGCCGCCGGCCTGCGCGAGACCTCGCTGCTCGCGTTCGGCAGCCACGTGGATTACCGGACCCTGGTGGCGCTGCCCGCCGGCGCCGGTCCCGACGCCGCCGCGGCGCTCGCTGCGCGGCTCCAGGCCGCCCTGCCCGAGCCCGAGTTCTTCCGCGTCCAGACGGCCGCCGACGGCGAGCCCCAGCTGCGCCGCGGGGTGGACCGCACCGAGCGCTTCCTGGGCCTGGCGGCGCTGCTCTCGCTGCTCGTCGGCGGCGTCGGCGTCGCCCAGACCGTGCGCGCCTGGCTGGCGTCGCGCATCGAGGCGATCGCGGTCTGGAAGACGCTCGGCGCGCGGCCGCGCGAGATCGCCGCGCTCTACCTCGCCCAGGTCGCCCTGCTGGCGGCCGGCGGCAGCGCCCTCGGGGCGCTCGCCGGGGTCGCGGTCCAGCGCGTCGTGCCGCCGCTGGTGGCGACGCTGATCCCCGACCTGCCGCTGCCCGGGTTCCAGCCG
This sequence comes from uncultured Acidobacteriota bacterium, assembly GCA_963781755.1. GTDB lineage: Bacteria > Acidobacteriota > Thermoanaerobaculia > Multivoradales > JAGPDF01 > JACTMI01. The sequence continues at coordinate 461,870 of CAWAGZ010000004.1, read as the reverse complement.
TTGGCGCTGCTGCGCGGCGTGGTCCTGGGCCTGGCCGTCGCGCTGCTCTTCGCCCTGCCGCCGCTGATGTCGGCGCTGCGGGTTCCGGCGGCCCGGGTCCTGCGTCGGGACGCCGAGCCGCTGCCGCCCGCGCGCTGGACGACCGTGGCGATCGCCCTGACCCTGGCCGCGGGCGCCACCGCCATCGCGGCGCTCCAGGCGCGCTCCTGGCTCGGCGGCGCCGCCTTCGTCGCCGCCCTGGCCGCGACCGCCGGCCTGCTCGCCCTGGCCGCGCGCGGTCTGGTCGTCCTCGCCCGGCGGTTGCCGCGCCTGCGGCTGCCGGTCGCCTTGCGCTGGGGCCTGGCGGCGCTCGGCCGCCCCGGCTCGGGCACCCTCGCCCACGTCGTCGCGCTGGGACTCGGAGCCCTGGTGCTCGCGGGCATGGCAACGATCGAGCGCAACCTGGTGCGCCGCCTCGACGCCGAGCTGCCGGAGAAGGCGCCGACGGCGTTCCTCATCGACATCCAGCCGGACCAGTGGCCGGGAGTGCGGGCTCAGATCGAGCGCCAGGGCGCGACGCGAATCGACTCCGTGCCGGTGGTCATGGCGCGGTTCTCCTCGATCGACGGCAAGCCGGTGCGCGAGCTCGCGGCCGAGCGGTCGCGCTCCTCCGGGTCGCGCGGCCGGGGCCGCTGGGCGCTGACCCGGGAGCAGCGCCTGACCTGGCTCGACCGGCTGCCCGAGGACAACCAGATCGTGGCCGGCTCGCTGTGGAGCGATCCCGACCACTGGGAGGTTTCGGTCGAGGAGGACTTCGCCAAGGAGCTCGGCGTCCACCTCGGGTCGAAGCTGGTCCTGGACGTCCAGGGCGTCCCGGTCGAGCTCGAGGTCACCAGCCTGCGGCGGGTGCGTTGGGAGAGCTTCGGGATCAACTTCTTCCTGGTCGCCGAGCCCGGCGCCCTCGACCGGGCGCCGCGCATGCGCATCGCCGCGGTGCGGCTGCCCCGCGGCGGCGAGGACCGTCTGCGCGACGCGCTCGCCGCCACCTACCCGAACGTCACGCTGTTCGCCATCCGGGACGTGCTCGAGAAGGTGGTGGCCGTGCTGCGCCGGATCGGTCTCGGCATCCGCTTCCTGGGTGCCTTCACCCTGATCGCCGGCGCCGCCATCCTGGCCGGCGCGGTCGCCGCGGGAGCCGCGCGCCGGGCGCGCGAGGTCGCGATCGGGAAGGCGATCGGGATGACCCGCGGCCAGGTCGCGGCGCTGTTCGTCGCCGAGTACGGGCTGGCCGGCGTGGCCGGCGGCCTGATCGGCGCCACGGCGGGCGTCGCGATCGGCGCCGTGGCGTTGACCCGGGGCTTCCAGATCCCCTGGAGCTTCGAGCCCGGGCTGCTGCTCGCCGCCGCCCTCGGCACCGGCGTGCTGGCGGCCGCGGCGGGGCTGGCCGCGTCGCTCCAGCCGCTCGCCGAGCGCCCGATCGAGGCGCTGCGCCACGAATGACGCCGGTGCCGGCGGCGACCTACTCCGGCAGGTTCTCGGAGCGCTCCAGCAGGTAGGAGACGGGAACGAACTCGACGCCCGCGGCGCGCGCCCGCGGAATCTCGCGCTCGAGCACCGTCAGCGTGGACTCGTGCGGGTGGCCGATGGCCACCGCGGCGCCGTTGGCGCGTGCCAGCTCCAGCAGGCGATGGAACTGCTCCGCGATCGCGCCCGCGTCGAGATCGTCGTCGAGGAAGACGTCGCGACGCGCGGCGGGGATGCCGAGGTCGCGCGCCCAGTCGAAGGCCCGGGTCTCCACGGTCGTGCGCGAGTCGAGAAAGAACAGGCCGTGGCGGGCGACGACGCCGAGCACCGCGCGCATCGCCGATTCGTCGGCGGTGATCTTCGAGCCCATGTGGTTGTTGAGCCCCACCGCGCCGGGCACTGCGGCGATCGCCTGCTCGGTGCGCGCCGCGATCCGGCGCGTGTCGAGCCGCTCCAGGATCGCATGGGGGCCGGGGTTGTCGCCGCCGTCGGCCTCCATCGGGAGATGGACCAGGATCTCCGCCCCGGCCGCAGCGAGCCGCGCCGCGACCTCCCGCGTGCGCGGTTCGAAGGGCAGGACCGCGTACGACATCGGCGCCCCGATCGCCAGCAGGCGATCGACCTGCGCCACGCTACGCCCGAGGTCGTCGACGACGATCGCCACGCGCGCCTGCGGCGCCGGTCCCGGCAGCTCCTCGACCTGGGTCGGCGACTCGACCGGCTCCGGCGCCGGCCGGGTCCGCGGCGCCGGAGCGGACTTGGCGGCGCGCCCCCGCAGACGCGGCGGCGCCGGCCTGTGGTGGACGAGCCAGAAGGCGAGCGCGAAGAGAGCGGCGGCGGCCGCGACGAGGCCGAGGAGCCGGGAGACAGGGCGTCCCTTGCGACGACGGCGGGCCATGGGAGGGCGCCCGGGCGCGCGCTCAGGCCGCGGCCTTGACGGCCGGGCCCCGGCCCTCGAGCAGCTCGATGCCGCGCTCGAGGATCAAGTCGGAGAGCGGCTTGTCGCGCTCGCCGAAGCTGCGCTGCAGGTCGTCGACGAGCAGGTCCGGCGCGAGTCCCTTGGACAGGGCGGTTCCGTCGGGCGCGGTGTAGAACGCGCGGGTCAGCAAGAGCCGCGCCCCGTCGTCGAGGTCCACGAAGTGGCGCTCTCCGGCGTAGCCGAAGGTGCGCACCCCGACCAGGCGCGCCCCGGCGCGCTGGCGCAGAGCCGCGGCCAGGACCTCCGCCGGCCCCTGCGTGCCGCCGTCCACGAGGACGACGATCTCGCCCTTCCAGACCGGAGCCGCGTCACCGTGGAAGCTCTCCTCGGTGCGCGAGCGCGCCGCCAGCGTGCCCAGGTCGCCCGTGGCGAAGAGCTTCGCCACCTGGTAGCCGGTCCGCCCCGGGCCGCCGGCGATCGAGCGCAGGTCCACCAGCAGCTTGGGCGCGCCCTGGGCGGCGAGCTGCTCGGCCAACGGCCGCACCCGCTCCGCCACGCCGGCGTCGAAGCTCGGGATCCTCAGCATCGGGAACCCGCCGGTCTGCTCCAGGCTCGGCGCCGGCGGCGCGTAGGCGGCCAGGCCGATCCGGATCTCCCGGGTGTCGCCCTGACGCACCACTTTGCACACCAGCTCTTCGCCCGGCGCGTCGGCCAGCAGGTGCTCGAGCTGCCAGCGCGGCATCTCGTGCGTCTCGTGGCCGTCGACGTCGGCGAGGATGTCGCCGGACTCGAAGCCCGCGGCCGCGCCCGGACTTCCCGCTTCGACCGCGAGCACGTAAGCGACGCCGTGGTCGCGCACCACCGTGAGACCCGAGAGCGAGCGCCCGACCGCGAGCGCCTTGTCGAACGTGGCCGCCGCCTCGCGCGGCACGAAGACCGCGAACGGGTCCAGCGCGTCGGTGGCGCCCTCCATCGCCCCGGAGAGCAGCGTCTCCGCGTCGGTCGGGTCGACGTAGTCGCTGCGCACGAGGCCGAACACCTCGGAGAACATCGCCAGGTACTTGTAGAGCGAATCGCCGCCGTCGTCGGGGCCGTTGCGGACCACGGTGCTCCACAGCGCACCGCCCAGCAGCGGCAGTGTCAGCACCAGCGAGAGGACGAGGAAGGCGACGCGGTTTCGGGTCATCGTGCGGTCTCGGAGAGCGGGGTCGGGGGCTCAGCGCACCCAGTGGCGCGGATCGTCGGGGTGATTGTCGACTCGGATCTCGAAGTAGAGCGTCGCTCCGGCGCGACCCAACTCCGCGTTCAAAGATAGCAGATCCCCGCGTGCGACCGAGAGATTCGCGAGGCCCGCGTAGAGGGTGAAGCACCGGCCGGCGTGCTGGACCACCACCGTCGGTCCGTAGCCTTCGAACGTGTCGGCGAAGACGACCTTGCCGGGGTAGACGACCCGCACCCCTTCGCCGGGCACCGTCGCCAGGTCGACGCCGTGGTGCGGCACCCGCGTGCGGTAGCGCGGATCCAGCCGCGGGCCGAACTCCTCGACCACACGACCGCGGGCGGGCCAGATCAGCAGGCCCTTGAAGTCCTGGATCGGTCGGCCGGCCAGCGCCTCGGTGTCGCGTCCGTAGAGGGCGTCGAGCAGCGAGGAGAGACGCTCCGCGCGCTCGGTCAGCTCGGCGGCGCGTTGCGCCAGGCGCTCGCCCTCGTCGTGGGCCCCGGCGATCAGGGTGCGCTGGCGATCCTCGATCCGGGCCAGCTCGTCGCGGCGCGCCGCCTGCTGGCCCAGCCAGGTTTCGGCGGCGGCGCGCTCCTGCTCGAGCCCCGCGCGCTCCACCGCCAGGCGGGAGCGCAGGTCCTCGAAGCGCTCCACCGACGCGGCGTCGCGCCGGGCCAGGTAGCGCAACAGGCGGATCGCCGCCACGGGGTCGTCGCCCGGCTCGAGCGAGAAGGCCAGCCGGACGATGCCGTGGCGGCCGAGGCGGTAGAGCCCGGCCATCCGGGATTCCAACCGCGTCCGCTCCGCGTCCAGGCGGGCCTGGAGGTCCGCGATCCGCGCTTCGGCCTCTTCCACCCGGCGCCGCGCCAGCTCGTGCGCCGCGGCCGCCTCGGCGACGCGCTTCTGTTGCAGATCGAGCTCGATCGAGACCCGCTCGAGCTCGCCCTCGAGACCTTCGGTCCGGGCGCGGACGTCCTGGAGCCGGGCGGTCAGCTCGGCGATCTCGCCGCGGATCCGCTCGAGCTCCGCTTCCCGGGCGCGCGTCTCGTCCGTGCCCCCGACCTGGGCGAGCGCGGCCGCCACCAGCACGGTCAGCGCGACGGCGGCGACCCGGACGGCGGGCGCAGCGGTGGCGGCGCGCACCGCGGCCTCAGCGAGACGGCGTCGAGGCGGCGGGCAACAGGCTGCGTCCGTCGAGCTGGACCGGCGGCGGGACGCCGTAGATCTGGAGCAGCGTCGGCATGACGTCCGCCATGTACGGCTTGGGTTCGGTGGACAGCTTGTCGTTGGAGAACAGGATGCCGTCGACCAGCGGCGGGTAGACCGAGCAATGGTCGCCGCTCCAGACGTCGAGGTTGGGCTCGGTGACGTTCTTGGCGACGATGCCCAGGGCGTCCTGCCAGCCGACCCGGTAGCCCCAGCTGTTGGACACGAGCATGTCGGGGATCAGCTCCGGATCGTAGGTGCCGTAGGCCTCGTCGCGCGAGAAGACGTGCGCCACCGGGTGCTCGCCGGTCTCCGGGTCGGTGTAGGCCGGGAGCTTCTCCTGAAGCTCCGCGACCAGCGCCTTGTACTCGGCCCCGGGCTCGACGATCCCTTGCGCCTCGCGCCCCTTGAGGTTGATGTAGATGTCTCCGAGGCCCATCGCGTAGGCACGGGTCTTCGACCAGTCGACGTTCTGGAAGAAGGTCCCCTGGTCGAACAGCTCCTCGAGATTGGCCCGGCCGGTCGCCTCCCCCTTGAGCACCAGGTAGCCCTCGTGGGCGAGCCAGGTGTTGTAGTTCATGACCCGGCGCCAGGGCGCGAAGCCGTGGTCCGAGACCACGAAGAGCTGGGTCCCCTTCGGCATCTCCTTCGTCGCCCGGCCGACGATCGAGTCCATCTGCTCGTAGGCCTTGAGGATCGAGTCGCCGTACTTGGCGTGCCCCTCCTCGGTGTAGGAGGGACTCTGCGGGTCGGTGTAGCGCCACATGATGTGCTGGACCCGGTCGGTGAACTCGAAGTAGTGGACGTAGACGTCCCAATCGTCCTTCGCGAGCAGGCCGTCGAGCATCTTGACGTCCTCGTCGACGGTGAAGTCGACGTCCTGGAAGAAGGTCTCGTCGTCGATCGTCCCGGCCTTGATCGACCAGGTGTCGATCATCCAGCCGATGGTCTTGAACAGCCCGTAGTCGTGGACCAGCACGCCGGCGAAGGAGCGCGGCGTGGTGATGTCGAGGACCGGTGGCAACGCCGACGGGTCGAACTGGATCGGCGACAGGTAGAGCCGGACCTCGGGCTCGAGCGACAGCAGCCGGAAGCGGCCGATGCCGTGGAGCTTGACCAGGGCGTTGAACGGGAAGACGAAGCGCACCCACGGGCTCCACTCGCCGGGCTTCATGTCGAGATGGGCGCCGGAGACGTCGATGGTCATCGACTTGCGGTCGGGGGCGACCACCAGCTTCATCGGGATCGAGATGTAGTCCGGACCGCCGGGGAACAGCTTGTTGGGCGGACCCTTGATCTCGGTCGGGATCTCGCCCTTGTTGTCGACCAGGTTGACGATCTCGACCGAGACCTCGTTGTCGCCCTTGGGCTGGAAGAACAGCTCCGAGGTGAAGTAGAACGGCTTGCCGATGCGACCGGACAGGTCGGGCGTGCCCAATCCCGCGAGCAGCTCACCGTTCTCGAACGGCACCGGCGGGAAGGTCACCGGGATGCGCATGACCTTGACCCGCTTGCCCGCCTCGGCGAGGGTCTGCCAGAAGGTCTCGCCCTGACGGCGGTTGATCGCCTCCGGCTGGGTCACCGGGAGCATCGTCTTGGCGACCCACGCCAGCGCCCCGCCGGCGGCGGCGGCGAGAACCACTCCCGCGAGCGCCGCGCGCGAGGCGCGGGCGCGGAAGATCTTGAGCAGGAGAAAACCGACCAGGAAGCCGACCACCGCGCCGAGCACGCCGAAGACGAGCGGGTTCTTGGTGCCGTAGAGGAACGGTTTCGAGCTCTCGTCGAAGGCGGCGAAGCTCGGCCGGTAGTTCGAGATGTCGCGCTTGAGGAAGTCGAAGATCCCGGTGCGGCCCGGGTTCAGGCCGGTCGAGAAGGTGGACCACGAGACCGGTGTCTGGGACGGGATCGTCGAGCGCAGCGGCGAGAACGTCCCCTGGTCGCGCAGCCGGGCGAGGTTCGGCAGCTTGCCCTCGTCCATCCACTGCTCGGTCAGCTTGGCGTCGGCGCCGTCGAAGCCGAGGATCAGTACCTTGGGGCCGGTCGCTCGCGCGGCCGGTGCGGACACGAGCAACGCGACGAGCGCCCAACCCAGCCAGCGCCCGGACCCCTGCCGACGATTCCTCTCCAACTCTCCAGCTCCTCGGGTTTGCGATGATGCGGTTCTTGCGGACGATCGGACCATCGAAGCTGGGGATCCTAGCAAACCGGCGCGGGGCGACGCCCCGCTCGGCGGGCCGGGGCGCCGGCCGGGCCGCGGCCGCAACGGCCGTCACCGCCGCCGCGGCGTGGCTGCTCTGCGGCTGCGGTCCGGCGCCGATGACGCGCCCGGCCGACGATTCGCTGACCGTGGCGCTCGAGAGCGCCCCGATCCAGTTCGACCCGCGGGTGGCGACCGACCAGGCTTCGAGCCGCGTTTTCGAGCTGGCGATGAACGGGCTGGTCACCAAGGACGAGCACGGCCGCTTCGTCCCCGACCTCGCGAGCTCGTGGGAGGTGCTGGACGGCGGCCGCCGCTGGCGCTTCCACCTGCGGCCCGGCGTGCGCTTCCAGGACGGGCGGCCGCTCGGCTCCGCCGACGTCGTCTGGACCTACGGCTCGATCGTCGACGGCACCGTCGCAACCGCCAAGAAGGGCGCCTTCGCCGCCGTCGAACGGGTGGTCGCGGTGGATCCCGAGACGGTGGACTTCGAGACCCGCGAGCCGTTCGGCGCGCTGCTCGGGGACCTGACCTCCTACGTCGGCGTCGTCGAGGCCGGCAAGACCCCCGAGCAGCAGAACCGCGACCCGGTGGGCACCGGACCGTTCCGGATCGCGCACCGGACTCCCGACACCGTCGAGCTCGCCGCCTTCGACGGTTGCTTCCGCGGCCGGCCGAAGCTCGACCGCGTCGTGCTACGGGAGGTCCCGGACGCCACCGTGCGGGTGCTCGAGCTGCGCAAGGGCTCGGTGCAGCTCGTGGTCAACGGCCTGCCGCCGGACGTCGTGCCGCTGTTCGAGCGCGATCCGCGCTTCCGCGTCGTGCGCGACGTGGGGTCGAACTACGTCTACCTCGGCCTCAACCTGGAGGACCCGATCCTGGCCGACGTCCGCGTCCGCCGGGCGCTCGCCCTGTCGCTCGACCGGCCGCGCCTGGTCGCGACCCTCTGGCGCGGGCAGGGGCAGGTGACCGAGACGCTGCTGCCCCCGGGACACTGGGCGCGCGACGACGGTCTCGAGCCGATCCCGCACGACCCGGCCGCCGCCCGGCGGCTGCTCGACGAGGCCGGCTACCCCGATCCCGACGGCCCCGGACCGCGGCCGCGCTTCACCCTCACCTACAAGACCTCGACCGACGAGACCTCCCTGCTCCAGGCGCAGGTTCTCCAGGCCATGGCCGCCGAGGCCGGGATCGGGATCGAGATCCGTTCGCTCGAGTTCGCGACCTTCTTCGCCGACGTCCAGCGCGGGGCGTTCCAGGTCTTCTCGCTCACCCGCACCGGGATCGACGATCCGGACATCTACTCGCTGCTCTTCCACTCGCGCAACGTGCCGCCGACCGGCGCCAATCGCGGCCGCTACCGCAATGCCGAGCTCGACCGCCTGCTCGACCTCGGCTCGCGCCGGGTCGATCCGGCCGAGCGGCGGCCGGTCTACCTGCGGGTGCAGGAGATCGTCGCCCGCGACCTGCCCTACATCTCGCTGTTCACGCGCGAGAACGTGGCCGTCCTGTCGGCCGGCCTGACCGGATACCGCAACTACCCCAGCGGCGAGCTGCTCTCGCTCGCCGATGTCGCGTGGAGCTCCGGCGGCGCGGACGCCACCGGAGCTCCCGTCGCTACTTCGTCATCTCGATCGTCTTCACCTTGATGGTGTCGCCGTCCTTGTCGCCGGTGACGTCGACGCGCAGGTGATCCTCCTTGTCCGAGCTCTTGAGCAGCGCCAGGGCCATCTTCGAGCCGCCGTCGTCGAACTTGAGGTACTGGCCGTCCGCCGTGTAAACGCCGTATCCCGACGTCGCGCACATCAGGGCGCAGTCGCGGGTGTGTTCGTCGGCCTTGCCCTTGAACTTCGCGGCGCAGTGCTGGTCGATCAGCGTCACGTTGCTCCAGCTCTCGGCCAGGGCCACGGCCGGCAGCGCCAGCAACAGGATCGCGACGGCGGCGACGATGCGGGACTTCGCGGTCATGGAGACTCCTTTCGTGTGGGTGATGGATCGTGAGTTCGCGATCGCCAGCGACCGGTTCCCCCACGGCCCGGCCGGCGGCGACGAGATCGGCTGGGCGCGGCTCAGGAGCCTCCCGACCGGGTCGAAAGGGCGCGTGCCGCGTGCCACTCGGTCAGCTTGGCCAGCGCGAAGGCGCCCAGCGCCATCTCGAGGTCGCGCAACGCCAGGTCGTAGAACATGCCGGACGTGACGAGCTGGATCGAGATCGCCAGCAGCCAGAGCGACACGACGTAGGCGCCGAAACGCGTCCAGCGGGTCAGGACAAGCAATCCGGCTGCCATCTCCAGCGCGCCGACGACGTGGAAGAAGGTCGTTTCGGAGAACGGCAACAGCTTCGACGCCCAGCCGGCGAGGTACATGCTCCACGTCGCGAGGTAGTCGAAGTACTTGTCGAGCCCGGCCAGGAAGGAACCGCCGCCGACTCCCACCTTGAGGATTCTGCGCGCCCACTCCAGTCCGCGTTCCTCGGCTTTCATTCCCGTCCCTTCCCGCCGCGTCGCGCCCCCTCCGGCGCGGACCCGGTCCGGCCCCGAGTGTACCCTCGATGTCCGGGCGCCATTCGCGACAGAATCCTCACGTGCAACCCGGCGCACCGATCCCGCGCAGCGTCTGGTCCGGCCGCGACCTGCCCTCGGTCGTGCGCCGTCTGGGGGCGGTGTCGTTCTTCCAGGACGTCGCCAGCGAGATGGTCTACCCGCTGCTGCCGACGTTTCTCGCCCTGCTCGGCGGCGGACCGGCCATGCTCGGCGCGATGGAGTCGGCCGCCGAGGCGGTGGTCGCGCTCGTCAAGCGCTGGGCCGGCCGCGCCAGCGACCGCTCCGGCCGGCGCAAGCCGTTCGTCGTCCTCGGCTACGGTGGCTCCGCCCTGGCCCGGCCGCTGCTCGCCCTCGCCGGCTCCGCCTGGCAGGTGCTGGCCCTGCGCGTCTGGGACCGCTTCGCCAAGGGCGTGCGCACGGCGCCGCGCGACGCGCTGCTGGCCCAAGGCATCGAGCCCGAACGGCGCGCCTACGCCTTCGCCTTCCACAGCGGCCTGGACCATCTCGGCGCCGCGGTCGGACCCCTGGCCGCGGCGGCGATGCTGGCCGGCGGCGCGTCGCTGCGCGCCGTCTTCCTCGCCGCCACCCTGCCCGCCCTGGCCGGCTTCGTCACCGCGTGGGTCGGTCTGCCGCGGGAATCGGGCGCGCACCGGGGAGCGGCGATGGCCGGGTCCGAGCGCCCCGGCGAGGGTCCCGCCGCCCCCGGCCCCGCCGCCCCCGACTTCCGGCGCGCCCTGCTCGCCGCTTTCCTGTTCGCGCTGGGCAACTCGTCCGACGCCTTCCTGCTCCTGCGCGCGGCGGACCTGGGCGCGCCGAAAGCCGCCCTGGCACTGATCTGGTCGGGATTCCACGTCGTCCGCTGGGCGGCCTCGGCCCCCGGCGGCCGGGTCGCCGACCGGATCGGACCGCGCGCCTCCCTGCTCGCGGGCTGGAGCCTCTACGCCGCCTGCTACGCCGCTTTCGCCTGGGCCGCGACGCTGCCGGCGCTGCTCGCCATGATGGCCCCCTACGCCGCCCAGGCCGGCCTGGTCGAGGGCGGCGAGCGCGCCCTCGCCCTGGAGCTCGGCGGCGCCGGCGGTGCCGCGGGCGCGAGCCTCGGCTCCTGGCACCGCGCGGTGGGCTTCGGCGCCGCGCTCGCCAGCCTGGCCTTCGGACTGCTCTGGGAGCGCTTCTCCGGAGCCGCCGCGTTCTTCGCCGCGGCGCTCTGCGCCGCCGTCGCGGTCGGCGTCCTGGCCACGGTCCGCGGCGGCCGACGTCGCCCCGCTCCGGTTCAGAGATAGCCGAGCGAGCGCAGGCTCTCGAGGTAGGCGCCGGGTGCTTCCGGTCCGGCCGGAGCCGCAGGGCGCTCGCCGTAGGTGGCGACCCGCGCCGGGGCCTGCGGCCAGGAGCAGAACGCCGGCGGCGCGGGCAGCTCGGCGCTCTGGGGCAGCCCGAGGCTCCGCAGCAGCGCCGCGGCGATCGCCTCGGGAGCGATCTCGGGTCGCGCCTCGGCGGCGCAGCCACCGGTCCAGATCAGCGCCCGCCCCTGCTCGCCGCCGCGCCGGCCGGGATCGAAGACCACCACGACGGCGCCGTCGCCGCGCGTCAGCTCGCCGACCAGGGCGTCGGTCTCGACCAGCTGCTCGCGCACCAGCTCGGCGAAGGCCTGCCGGCTCACCTCCGGGTCCTGGGCGAGCAGGTCGAGCGCCGGCAGGTAGACGGCCAGCGCCCGCACGCCGGCCGCGGCTTCGTCGCGCGCCACGCGGCGGGCGAAGCGGTCGGGCAGGATCGCCTTGTCGAGCGCGGCGCTGCGGGCCGCGGCCGGCAGCGCCGCGGTGACCAGGGGCGCGAACGGGCCCGCCTCGGTCGTCGCCGCCCGGCGCGCCAGCTCGGCGCGGCGGGACTCCGGCGCCACCGCCCCCTCGACGCCCTCTGCGAGCAGCCCGAAGGCGCCATGCGCCAGGACCAGCCCGGGCAGCGGCTGGGCCGGGTAGGTCGCCCACCAGTTGAGCGCCGCCACCGGCTCGCCGCCCCGGGCCGCGAGCTCCCAGAAGCAGGGGACGCGACGCCGTCCGGCCAGCAGCGGCCGGTGCTCGGCGAGGCCGAGCGGGCCCTCGACGCCTCCCAACCAGAACCGCCACAGCCCGGTGCGCGCCAGCGGCGTGGCGACGCCCAGCGGCCGGAAGGTATCCAGCGAGACCACGCCGTGGCGCCGCGGCGGCAGCCCGGTGGCCACCGTGGTCCAGAACTCCGCCGGGCTGGCCGCCGGATTCCGACGGTAGGCCGCGACCACCCCGCCCTGCCGGGCCATGCCGGCCAGAGCCGGCAGGTCGCCGCGCGCCAGCAGATATTCGAGCTCGTCGGCCAGCACTCCGTCCACGCCGACCAGGGCCACCCGGACGCCGGGCGCCGTGGGCAGCGAGGGCGGCGGCGCGGGCAGCGGCGCCCGGGGCAGGAAGAGCGCCAGGGCGGCGAGGCCGGCGACGCTGCCCGCCACGCCCAAGGTCACGGCCCGGCGCGAGATCCGCCGCTCGCCGGGCGCGTGCCGGGTCCAGCGGATGCCGAAGGCGAGCAGGCCGTCGGCCAGCAGCCGGGCGACCGCCGCGGCGACCAACGGCACCGCGGCCGCGGCCACCGCGCGGCCGGCGCGCGGCAGGGCGACGAGGAAATCCCAACCGAGCAGGACTCCGGCGCCCACCAGCAGGGCCGTCGCGGCCAGGGCGGCGCCGACCCGCAGCAGATCCAGGCTGCGGCGGGGGAACGCCGTGCGGGCACCGACGAAGATCGCGACCAGCCCGACGAATCCGAGCGCCGAGCCCAGCGCCAGCGGCGGCAACAGGTGCAGAAACAGCGGCAGCAGGTCGAAGGGAGACGACGTCAACGCGCCGTTGGCCGCCGCCAGGGCCAGGGCGTTGGCGGCGGCCAGGAGGCTGCCGGCGAGCAGCCCGACCTTGGCCGCGAGAAGCGGCACGCCGTGCCAGGGATCCCGCGGCACCAGCGCGTCCTGGAGCAGGAAGCGCTCGACGCGATGGGACAGGTAGCCGAGTCGCTGCAGCTCGCGCCGGACGTCGCCCAGCTCGCGCGGCTCGTTCATCGCCGTCCCGGCGCGCCGACGAACTCGGCCAGCGCGCGCAGCGCGTCCGCCCGCCGCCCGAGCGGCGCCAGCGACTCGGTCGCGAAGGCGAGCAGCTCGTCGGCCAGCGCCCGCGCGCCGTCGACGCCGAGCAGCGAGACGAAGGTCACCTTGCCGGCGTCCTTGCGCACGTCCTTGCCGGTCTCCTCCGGCGTCGCCAGCGCGTCGAGCAGGTCGTCCTCGATCTGGAACGCCAGGCCGAGATTCTTGGCGTAGCGGCCGACCGACTCGAAATCGCGCCGCCGGACGTCCGCGGCCATCGCGCCCAGCTCGGCGGCGGCGAGGAACAGCGCGCCGGTTTTGTGGCTGTGGACGTACTCGAGGCGGTCGAGGTCGAGCTCCTCGGGTCGAGACTCCAGGTCGAGCGTCTGCCCGCCGACCAGGCCCCGGGTGCCGACGGCGTCGGCCAGATGGTGGACGAGATCCTCCGGGGCGTAGCGCGAGAGGCGCAGGCGCTGGCCCGCCTCCGCGACCAGCTCGAACGCCCGGGTGAGCAGGGCGAAGGCGGCCAGCAGGGCGACGTCCTCGCCGAACTCGCGGTGGGTGGTGGGCCGGCCGCGGCGCAGCTCGGCGTCGTCCATGGCCGGCAGGTCGTCGAGAACCAGAGAGCAGGCGTGTACCAGCTCCACGGCGGCCGCCAGATCGACCACCGCCTCGTCTCCGGCGCCGAACATCTCGGCGACGGCCAGGGTCAGGATCGGCCGAACGCGCTTGCCCGCGCCCAGAGCCGCGTACCGCATCGCCCGGTGAACCGACTCCGGACGCTCCTGTTCGGGCGGCAGCAGCGCGGGCAGGCGGCGCTCCACCCGGAGGGCGTGGGCGGCGAGCCGCGGGTCGAGACTCGCTCTCGGCGCGGCGATGGCGGGGGGCTCGATCAGAACGAGGCGATGGCCTCGTCGAGGTTGTCGAAGGTCTCGAAGACGGTGATGAGCTGGGTGATCTGGAGGATGTCGTTGACCTTGGGAGGCAGGTTGACCAGCTTCAGCTTGCCGCCACGATTGGTCACCGTGGTGAACGCCGAGACCAGCTCGCCGACCCCCGACGAGTCGATCGTGGCGACGTCGCCCAGGTCGATCAGGAGCTTGCGGGCGCCGTCGGCCAACGCCTGATGGACCGCCTCGCGCAGGGCCACGTCCCCCTTGCCGATCGTGATCTTGCCCTCGACGTCGAGGATGGTCACTCCGTCGCGCTCGCGCTGTTCGATCTTCATGATCCCGATGCCTCCCTATCGTTCCGTTCGCCCGACCCGTCCGGGGGCGAGACGCTTGCGCAGCGTCACGACCGTCCCGCCGCCAGGGCCGAAACTGTAACTCACTTCGTCCATGAACTTGCGCATGTAGAAGATGCCGCGGCCGTCGGCTCGGAACCGGTTCTCCGGCGCGAGCGGGTCCTTGACTCCGTCGGGGTCGAACCCTCTGCCCTCGTCCGCCACCCGGATCTCCACCGTCCTGGAGTTCAGGGCGACGTCGACCTCCACCCGCTTGGCGGCGTCCATCCGGTTGCCGTGCTTGATCGCGTTGGCGACCGCTTCGCGCACCGCCAGCCCGATCCAGTGACGCACGTCCTCGGCGACCGTCCGTTCCGCCAGCGCCTCGTCCACCGTCATCTGGACCAGCTCGATGTTCTCGAAACGGCTGCCGATGGTGAGGTGGATTCGATGTTGCGCCGTCACGCTCATGGGGTGCAGGATCCGCGGCGAGTCTAGCAGAAGCTCCCGCCGTGCCAGTGAGTTACGAGAGCGGCGCGCCGCCGTAGAACTGGCGCAGGATGGTCGGGATGACGAGCAGCAGCTGGATGCCGTCGAACAGCGCGTGGGCGGTCATCGCCGCCCAGAGGTTCTGCCGCCAGCGCACCAGCAGTCCGTAGAGCACCGAGAGCAGCGTCACGCCGACGAGCACGAAGGGCTGGCCGTAGGAAAGGTGCGCGAGCGCGAACAACGCGGTCGAAGCCGCGAGGCCGATTCTGGGCTGCAGCAGGCCGCGGAAGAACATCTCCTCGACCGCCCCCGCCGACAGCGCGAGGCCGACGCGCACGGCGAGCGGCCGGCCGGCCAGCCAAGGGATCAGCGCCGGCGGCTGCTTGGGCAGCAGCCCCTCGCCGCCGAGCGCCGCCATGACGAGCGCCACCAGGACCAGGGTGGCGATCACTGCGCACCAGGCGGCGACTCCGAAGACCAGCCCGAGGCCGATCTCCCGCCAGCGCGACCGGGCGTCGGCGACCGCCAGGCCGATCTGTCCGGCGAAGCTTCCCGCCGCGCCGCCGCGGCCGGCGAACCCCGCCGTCCACCACGAGGCCAGCGCACCGAGCAGCAGGACGTGGAGCAGGAAGAGCTGCCAGGTCGGGATCTGCGACAGGTCCGGCTCGACCTCGCTGCCGACCCGGGCCAGCGGCAGGAAGACCGCCAGCCAGAGGACCAGCGCGACGCCGCCCAGCCCGGCCAGCCGGCGCGCCGGCTCGCGGAAGCCGGGCGGATCGAGGCCCGAGCGGCGGGTCGCCAGGTCGAAGCCGATCGTCGCTCCGACGGCCGCCAGGGGCGGGAGGACCGTTCGCAGCAGCTCGAACAAGCGGCAACTCGGGAGGCGGACTGCCGGCGCTCAGCCCGGGCCCGGAGGGCGCGACAGGCCGGGGCGGCGGCGGGAGCGGTGAGCCCGGAGCATGCTCAGGCCCTGGTTCAGGCGGGTGATCTTGCGGTTGCGCTGCTGCAGGGCCGCGACGTCATCGAGGGGCGGCTGCACGGAGCGCGTGTCACGCAGCGCGCGCTCGATCTCGAACGTCAGCTGATCGAGCTCGCCCGGCTCCAGCCGCGCGTACGTCCGATCGGTCGGCAGCAGCACGCCCTCGCCGATGTCCTTGCACATCGCCCAGGCGCTGCCCCCGGGGAAGTTGCCCATGGCCGGGCATCCTATCCTTCCGCTCCGAACGGCCGGCGAACCGCCTGCGCGTGCTAGGATTTCCGCGGCTTCCCGCCCGGGACGCCCCTCCGGCGCCCCGCTCCGATCCGACCGAAGGAGGGCTCTCCGTGAATCGATACCCCGGCGTCGATTTCATCGAATTCGACTCCCTGCTGTCCGACGAGCAGCGCCTCGTCCGTGACACCGTGCGCGACTGGGTCGAGGACAAGGTCAAGCCGATCATCGAGGAGTGCAACCGCGAAGGCCGGTTCCCGATGCATCTCGTGCCCGAGATGGGCGAACTGAACCTGTTCGGCTCGACGATCGACGACTACGGCCTGCCCGGGCTCGACAACGTCGCCTACGGCTTGATGATGCAGGAGCTCGAGCGCGGCGACTCGGGCGTGCGCAGCTTCGCCTCGGTGCAGAGCTCCCTGGTCATGTTCCCGATCTACACCTACGGCTCGCAGGAGCAGAAGGACCGCTGGATCCCGAAGCTGGGCAGCGGCGAGGCGGTCGGCTGCTTCGGCCTGACCGAGCCCGACTTCGGCTCGAATCCGGGCGGCATGCGCACGGCGGCGAAGAAGACCGCCGACGGCTGGGTGCTCAACGGCGCCAAGCAGTGGATCACCAACGGCACGATCGCCGACGTCGCCGTGGTCTGGGCCCAGACCGAGGAGGGCGTGCGCGGCTTCCTGGTCGAGAAGGGGACGCCCGGCTACTCGGCGCCCGAGCAGCACGGCAAGTTCTCCCTGCGCGCCTCGGTCACCTCCGAGCTCGGCTTCCAGGACTGCCGCGTCGCGGACGACGCGATCCTGCCCGGAGCCCGCGGGCTGAAGGCACCGCTGTCCTGCCTCTCCCAGGCCCGCTACGGCATCGCGTGGGGCGGGCTGGGCGCCGCCATGGAGTGCTACTGGACGGCGCTCGAGTACGCCAAGCAGCGGATCCAGTTCTTGGGCCAGCCGATCGCCTCGCACCAGCTCGTGCAGGAGAAGCTGGCGTGGATGATCAGCGAGATCACCAAGGGCCAGCTGCTCGTGCTCCAGCTCGGCAGGCTCAAGGACGCCGACCGGATCAAGCCGCATCACATCTCGCTGGGCAAGCGCAACAACGTCTGGGTGGCCCGCGAGTGCGCCCGGATGGCGCGCGAGATCCTCGGCGCCAACGGCATCGTCGACGACTACCCGGTGATCCGCCACATGATGAACATGGAGTCGGTCCTCACCTACGAGGGGACCCACGACATCCACGGCCTGGTGATCGGCGAGGCGGTGACCGGCATCCCCTCCTACAATCCACCCATGGCGTCGCCGAAGAAGGGCGCGGCCGCGAAGCCCGCGAACCAGAACGCGGAGTCGCCGGTCGGAGCCGGCCGCTGATGGCCACGATCGACCAGAGCCTCGAGCACGAGTTCGTCCGGGTCACCGAGCTGGCCGCGGCGGCGGCGGCGCACACCATGGGCCTCGGCGACCGCAAGCGCTCCGACCAGGTGGCGGTCGAAGCGATGCGCAGCGAGCTCGACACGATGCAGATCGCCGGCCGGGTCGTGATCGGCGAGGGCGAGCGCGACGAGGCGCCGATGCTCTACGTCGGCGAGGAGGTCGGCGCGCTCAAGGGCAGCAACGACGGAGTCGGAGTGGACATCGCCGTCGACCCGCTGGAGGGGACCAACTTGTGCGCGACCGGTGCGCCGGACGCCACGGCGGTGCTCGCGGCGGCGGAGCGGGGCGGCCTCCTGCACGCCCCCGACGTCTACATGGAGAAGCTCGTCGTCGGGCCCACGGCGCGCGGCCGTCTGCACATCGACGCGCCGGTCGCCGAGAACCTGCGCGGGCTCGCGCGCGCGTTCGACCGCGATGTCGACGACCTCACGATCGTCGTGCTGGACCGGCCGCGCCACGACCAACTGATCGCCGACATCCGCGCCGCCGGAGCGCGGATCCGGCTGATCGGCGACGGCGACCTGTCGGCCGGCATCGCCTGCGCCGTCCGGGGCACCGGCGTTCACGCCGTGATGGGCACCGGCGGCGCCCCGGAGGGCGTGATCACCGCCGCCGCGATGCGCTGCCTGGGCGGCGAGATCCAGGCCCGGCTGGTGGCCACCGACGAGCATCAGAGCGACCGGCTGCGCCAGCTCGGCTTCACCGACCTGAACCGCGTCTTCCACACCGAGGACCTGGCGCCCGGCGAGCAGATCCTGTTCTCCTGCACGGGGGTGACCGACGGCGAGCTGTTGCGCGGCGTGCGTTTCTTCGGCGGCGGCTACCGCAGCCACAGCCTGTTCATGTCGCTGACCCGGAAGGTGATCCGGTTCGTCGACACGATCCACCGCGAAGACATCGGCCGCCCCGTCTATTTCGAGACATGATCAAGCCCGACCGCTGGATCCGGGAGTGGGGAGAGTCCGGGGGCGTCGCCCCTTACGAGCCGGCGCAGGTCAACGCAGCCAGCTACGACGTCCGGGTCTCGGACCACTGGATCTGCCCGACCCGCGAGCCCGAGGAATTCACCGCCGGGCACGTCAAGCTGTTCCCGGGGGAGGTCGTCCTCGCCTCGACGATCGAGTACGTCCGGATCCCGCGCGTCGTGGCCTGCGACCTCAAGCTGAAATCCACCCTCGGCCGGCTCTGGATCAACCACTCGATGGCCGGCTGGTGCGACCCCGGGTTCGAGGGCAACATCACCCTCGAGCTCCAGAACCTCGGTCCGGTCCCGTTCGTCCTCGAGGCCGGAAGACGCATCGCCCAGCTCATCTTCGTCGCCATGGAGTCGGAGCCCGAGGTGGCCTACGGCGAACCGGGCTCCTCTTCGCACTACCAGGGTCAGCGCGGCACCACGATCGCCCGCGACTAGGGAGAGCCCCGAGGGACGCGGCACGGCACCGCGCGTCGGCGGCCGCCTCCCGTCTCCCAGGAAAGACCGAACGGCGGGCTCCCGGCATCCCGCGTAGAATCCACCGACCGCCATGAGCATCGCCGGAAACCTCAAGACCATGGAGCTCGCGGAGCTGCTCCAATGGCTCTCGATGAGCAAGAAGGCCGGCACGCTCCTGGTCGACAACGGCAAGGTCCAGAAGCAGATCTTCTTCGCGGACGGCCGCATCGTCTCGTCGGCCTCGACCGACCCCCGCGAGCACCTCGGCGCCTTCCTGGTCAGCCACGGCTTCATCACCGAGAACGAGCTCACCCAGGCGATCAAGATGCAGGAGAGCAACAAGATGCTCCTGGGCAAGATCCTGACCACGGTCGGGGCGATCTCCGAGGACGACCTCTACCGGATGCTGCGCCTCAAGGCCGAGGAGGGGATCTTCGACGTCTTCACCTGGACCGAGGGTGACTTCCGGTTCCTCGACGGCAAGCTGCCGCCGGAGAAGCACATGGTTCCGATCTCGCTCGACGTCGCGGCGATCGTCATGGAGGGGATGCAGCGGCTCGACGAATGGAAGGGCATCCGCGACGCGATCCCGAGCGCCGACTGCGTTCCGGTCGTCGTCGGGGAGTTCGACGGCAACGACCTGGTCGACGGCTCCACCCAGATCCTGGCCCTGGTCGACGACGACCGAAGCGTCGCCGACATCAGCCGGCAGATCCACGCCAACGAGTTCCACGTCTGCCGCGTCCTGGCGCGCCAGCTGGCGTCCGGCGCCCTCAAGATGGTTCGGCCGCGCGCCGCGGCCGCGGCGCAGGCGCCGGTCGACGCCGGCACCGGGTCGCAGGTCTCGGCGGAGGGGCTGGTCGAGGCCGCCCGCCAGCTCCTGGACAAGAAGGAGCTCGAGGCCGCCCTTCGGCACGCCCGCGCCGCGCGCGCGCTCGACCCCGACAGCGCCCGGGTCTCGGCCGCGGCTCAGAAGATCGAGGACAAGCTGCGCGAGGAGGTCGAGAAGTCGGGGATGGAGCTCGACGCCGTGCCGGTCCTGGCGATGCCGATGGAGGAGCTCGCCAAGCTCAAGCTCACGCCCCAGGAGGGCTTCGCGATCACCCGCGTGGACGGCTCGAGCACGCTGTCCTCCCTGATCAAGCTCGGTCCGATGCCGGCCCTCGACGCCCAGCTGTTGTTCTGGAAGCTGCTCAAGACCGACCTGATCAAGCTGCACCCTAAGGGCTAGGTTTCCAAGGCCGCGGCCGCGATACCGCGGGCGAGCCGGCGAGCGCGAAGCGCAGCGGCCAGGCCGCTGCCGCGCCGGCGTAGGCGACGCCGACGCGGGGAGCGCTGACGATCCTCCGCGCCGCGACCGGCTCGCCCTCGGCCAGCCGCAACGGTCCGGCCAGCAGCGAGGCGCCGTCCAGCCCGCGGTCGATCCCGAGCGCGCGGCAGAGACGCCCCGGCCCCCCCGCCAGCTCCCCCGGCCGCGGCTCTCGCGCCAGGCCGCGCAGGTCGGCCATCCGCCCGGCACCCGTGACCGGCTCGCCCGCGCGCAGCAGCACCGCCGTCCCCTCCCCTTCGGTTCCGCACACGACGTTGAGGCAGAAGTGCATGCCGTAGACGAAGTAGACATAAGCGTGGCCGCCGTCCAGCCACATCGAGCGGTTGCGCTCGGTCCGGCGGCCGCCCCAGGTGTGGCTGGCGCGGTCGCCCGGTCCCAGGTAGGCCTCGACTTCGACCAGCCGGAGCACGAGCCGCGCGCCGTCCAGATCGCGGATCAGGAAGCGACCGATCAGGTCGCGCGCGACCCGTTCGGAAGGACGCCGGTAGAAGGCGCGCGGCAATGCCCGGAAGCGGCCCATGGAGCGCGATTCTAGGGCGTGGACGGGGCCGGAGCGGCCGGCGCGCGAGATATGCTCCACGCATGCGCACGATCCTCGTCACCGGCGGAGCGGGCTTCATCGGCAGCCATCTGGCCGCGGATGCTCTCGCCGCCGGCGATCGCGTCCTCGTCCTCGACAGCCTGGTCACCGGCCGGCGCGAGAACGTCCCCGAGGGCGCCGTCTTCCTCCACCGCGATCTCGCGGAACCGGGGCTCGAGGAGTTGCTGCGCGACCAGAAGGTGGACGTCGTATTGCACCACGCGGCACAGGCCAACGTGCGGGTCTCGGTGGACGATCCCGTGCACGATGCCGAGGCCAACATCGTGGTCGGGGTGAAGCTGATCCAGGCCTGCCGGCGCGCCGGCGTGCGCCGGATCCTGTTCGCCTCGAGCGGCGGCACGGTCTACGGCGAGCAGGAACGCTTCCCGTGCGACGAGGGCCACCCGCTGCGCCCGCTCTCGCCCTACGGCTGCTCCAAGGTCGCGGTCGAGCAGTTCCTCGGCGCCTACGCGCGGATCGGCGACCTCGAGCCGGTGATCCTGCGCTACGCCAACGTCTACGGGCCGCGCCAGGACCCGGCCGGAGAGGCCGGCATCGTCGCGATCCTGGCCGAGCGCTTCCTCGGCGGCGCGCCGCCCAAGATCTTCGGCGACGGCTCGCAGACCCGCGACTACGTCTACGTCGGCGACATCGCGGCGGTCAACCGGGCGGTGATCGGGAACTGGACGCCGGGGATCTACAACGTCGGCACCGGGATCGAGACCTCGCTGAGAGACGTCTACCGCAAGGTGGCCGCGGCGCTGGGGCACCGCACCGAACCGGTCCACCTGCCCGCCAACGTCGCCGAGCTGCGGCGCAACAGCCTCGACGCGGCGAAGCTCGAGCGCACCTTCGGCATCCGGCCGCGGATCGATTTCGAGACCGGCCTGGCCGAGACGCTCCCCTTCTACCGCGCCAAGCTGGGGAAATGAGCGCCGCGCCGGCGGCGCCGGCTGCAACCTGGCCCGAGCTGTGGCGGGGGCTGCCCGACGAGCTCGCCGCCGGACTCGACCCGGAGCGGCCGTGGGAGCTGCTCGGCGCGCCGCTCGACCGCCTCTTCGAAGCCCTCCCCGATCAGGAGATCGCGATCGCGCTCGACCCACGGGTGCACCTGGCCGGGGTCGGGATCGTGATCGGCAAGGGGACGCGGATCGGTCCCGGGGCGATCCTCGAGGGTCCGATCCGGATCGGCCGCGACTGCGAGATCCGCGCCGGCGCCTACCTGCGCGGCGGCTGCTGGTTGGGCGACGGCTGCGTGGTCGGCGCCAACGTCGAGGTCAAGCGCGGCGTCTTCCTCGACGGCGCCAGGGCGCCGCACCTCAACTACGTCGGCGACTCGATCCTGGGGCGGGAGGTGAACCTGGGCGCGGGCACGGTGCTGTCGAACTTCCGCCACGACGGCGGCGAGATCCGGATCCCGTTCGGCGGGCGCCACCTCGCCACCGGCCGGAGGAAGCTCGGCGCGCTGCTCGGCGACGGGGTCGCCACCGGCTGCAATTCGGTCTTGAACCCGGGCACGATCGTCGGCGCCCGCACGCAGGTCTACACCGGGGTCCAGCTGCGCGCCGGCGTCTGGCCCGCCGACTCGATCGTCAAGCTGCGCCAGTCGCTCGAGGTGGTGAGCCTCCGCCGCGACGGCGCGGACGGCTAGTTGCCGCCGCCCCCGTTCGAGCCGTCCTCACCGGTCTGGTTGAGGTCGTCGCGGCCGGCCTGGTCCTCCTGCGCGGCCTGCATGAGCTCGGCGTCCGAGCCGCCGTTCTGCATGATCTCGCGCCGCTTGGCGTCGAGGTCCGCGGCCTTCTGCTCCATCGCCTGGGTCTTCTCGGCCTCGGAGGAGTAGGCGGCATCGGTCCCGTCGGACGAGGCGTCGTCGGCCGGCGCGTAGTCGTCGCTCGGCGCCGCCTGGGCGTCCTGCCCGGACGGCGAGTCGGCCGGATGGTCCCCCATCTTGCCGCTGCACCCGACCGCCGACACCACGACCACTCCCAGCAGCACTGCCTGGATGGCTTTCATGCCGCCGATCGTACCAGCCGGCCCCGAGACACCCCGTGAAGCTCTCCTCTGGCAACTGCTAAGAGCTAGAAGCAAGAGACTTCCATAGATTGGAGGAAGCGGCTCGGCGCTCGCCTCGCCTGCCGGTGACGGACCTCCGCTCGGCGGACCGGCGAGGCGGGGGATACCCCCAGGGGACATGCTGGCTCGCTGCGTGTCCCCTCGAGACGCCTTCGTCCCGCCGCGGCACCCGTCCGCCCTGGCCGAAGGCCGAGGTGACAGTTACGTCACAGACGTAACTGTCACCTCCTGCCACCTCCTGCCAGGGCGGATCAGTCCCCGGCGGGCTTCGGGTAGGTGACGACCACGACGGTGCGGTCGTCCTGGGGGTCGGCGCCGTCGCAGTAGCGCTCGACGTCGGCGAGCAGGCCCTCGACGATCTCCTTGGCCGGGCGGCCGGCGAGGCTGCGGGCGTGGTCGACCAGGCGGTCGGTGCCGTACTCGGCGCCTTCGGCGCCCTCGAGCCCCTCCGGCGTCGCCTCGATCAGGCCGTCGGTGTAGAGCACGATCATCTCGCCCGGGCCGAGGCGCACGAAGCCGCGCTCGTAGGTGGCGTCGCCCACCGGGCCGAGCACCGCGCCCCCCTCTTCGAGGAAACGGACCTCGCCCTTCGCCGACAGGTGGAACGGCGGCGGGTGGCCGGCGTTGACGTAGATGAAGATCCCCGAGAGCTCGAGCTCGCCGTAGAACATCGACACGAAGCGGCTGGTCAGCGTCGACTTGTGGATGATCTGGTTCATCCGCTCGACCGTGCGCACGATCTTGAAGTCGCGCGCCAGCCCCATGCGCAGGCCCATGTAGACGTCACGCACCTGCAGCGCCGCCGGCAGGCCGTGCCCCGAGACGTCCGCGATCGCCAGCCCCAGGATCTTGTCGGTCACCGGGATGAAGTCGTAGAAGTCGCCGCCCACCTTCTCCATCGGCCGGGACGAGCCGTAGAGGTCGAAGCCGCCGTAATCCGGGATGCGTTTGGGCAGGATCGAGGCCTGGATGCGCCGCGCCTGCTCGAAGACCTCCTCCATGCGCTCCTGGCGCAGCTTCTGGTTGATCGAGTGGCGCAGCACTCCGAGCGAGTAGAGGACCTCTTCGCGCGGCGAACCGGGAGCGACGTCGAACGACAACACGAAGCGCTCCTCGCCGACCTCGATCGCTGCGAACCCCTGGACCCCCAGCCGCGCCTCGATCTCGGGGTCGATCGCCGGATCGTCCGGCCCCATGTAGACGACGCCGTTCTCGAGCACCGCGTCCACCGGGCCGTAGTCGGGGCTCACCCGCAGGCCGAGGAGGTCCGGCCGGTCCTCGGGAAAGCTCGCGACCAGCTCGTAGGCGCCCTCGATCCGCCGGTAGAGCCGGCCGCCGGTCAGGCCCAGGGCATCGCGCAGGCGGCCGAGGATCGCCCCGGCCAGGTTCTGGACCGTGACCCCGGTCTCCGGCGCGGCCTCGATCTCGGCCACCACCTGCTCGACCTTCTTCATCAGCTGCCGGTAGTCGGCCGGCCGCGTCTCGGTCGCGTTCACGAGGTCGTCTCCCCGAGCGGCGGTCAGCCGCGGTCGATCAGAGCCCGGACGATGCGGTCCTGGGCCGCGTGCGCCGCGGCGTTGCTCCGCACCTGATTGCACAGGATCGAGAACGCGTAGACCCGCCCGGAGGCGCCCTTGGCGTAGCCGGAGAGGGCCGAGACACCGTTGAGGGTTCCGGTCTTCGCGAAGACGTTGCCGCGGTAGGGGGGGTCGGCCAGCCGGCGGCGCCAGGCCAGGCCGTCCTCGCCGCTGTAGGGCAGCGAACGCACGAAATCGCGCCCGAAGGAGTGGAAGTACATGCTGGCGAGCAGGGCGGTGATCGCCCGCGGCGTCGCCTGGTCGGAGCGCGAGAGGCCGGAACCGTCGGCGAGCTGGAACTGATCCGGCGTCAGGCCCAATCCGACCAGCAGCTCGGTCACCGCGCGCACCGCCGCGGGCCAGCTCCCTCGCCCCTCGACGCGCCGGCCGAGCAGCTTGGCCAGGCACTCGGCGTAGAAGTTCTGGCTCCGCTTCAGGGTCACGGCGAGCGTGCTCGCGAGATCGCTCTCGTGGCGCGCCACCTCCTCCCAGACACCCTCGGGAAGACCGTGGACCGGACGCGTCCCGCCCGCGATCTCGATCCCTTCGCGCGCCAACGCGTCGCGCAGCGCCGCCGCGAAGTAGGCCTCGGGGTCGTGGACCGCGACCCAGACGTCGATCGGCCCCGAACGGCGGCTGATCATCCCGGAGACGACCAGGACGTCGTCATCGTCGTCGCGGGTGACGAACAGCGAGCCGCCGCGCTCGCCGGTGCGCGCCGTGTTGCGGATCTTGAAGTAGTCGAGCGGCGGCACGGTCTCGGCACTCGCCGGCGCGCCGGGTGAGCGCCCCGGCCGCACCCGCACCAGGACGCAGTTGTCGCTGAACGAGAGCGCGTCGACCGGCGCCTCGTACCAGGTCGTGAGCTGATCGCGCGGCCAGTCCGGGTGAACCCTGGGCGCCTCGAACAGTCCGTTGACCAGCACCAGGTTGCCTGCGATCCGGTGGATCCCGCGCGCCGCGAGCGCCTGGGCCCAGGAGCGGAAGACCGCGTAGGGATCGCCGTCGTGGAAGCGACCGGAAAGGTTGGGGTCGCCGCTTCCGATCACCGCCAGGTCGCCGTCGAGCGTGTCGCCGTCTTGGCGGCCGCGGAGCATCACCCGGGTGGTGAAGACGTAGTCGGGACCGAGCTCGGCGAGCGCCGCCGCGGCGGTGAGCAGCTTGGTGTTGGAGGCCAGGATCCGCGGCTCGTCCTCGTCGTAGCCGAACACCGAGCGGCGGTCCGCGAGGTCCACCACGTGGACCCCGAGGGCGCGCGCCGTCCGGTGCGCGGCGGCGACCTCGCGCTCGAGCGCCGCGGACAGCGCTTCGCCCGTGGTCGCCGTGTTCGGGCGCGTCGCGTGGCGAACTCCGGACGCGGCGGCTCCAGCCGTCGGACAGGCGACGAGCAGAGAGACCAGGAGAGCGGCGAGGCGCCGCGGCATCGAGGGCACGGCCGGTTTCGTGTGGCTCCGGGAGTTTCGCCGCTTCGCGGCCACGGGGAGCTCGCCGGCGATCCTAGCGCGAACCCGGCCGGGCCGCTGTGACCGCGGGACCGAGAGCGACCCCTTCGAGCTCCAGCAGGAGCTCGCGCCGGCAGATGTCGGCGCCGACGAAGATCGTCGTCGCGCCCGGCCCCAGGCGCTTGCGCAAGGCGAGGCGCACCTGCTCGTACGCGTCCGGGTCCCGCAGGTAGACGCGGACCAGGTCGAAGTCGACCAGCGAGCGCAGCGGACCCTCGCCGGCGCCCGCCTCGCCCTCGTCTGCCGCTCCGAGCAACGACTCGACGTTGCGCAGGGTCTCCTCGAGCTGCCCGTCGAGGCTCCCGCGGTGGCGGCTCTCGTGCCCTTCGATCGCCGCCGTACCGGACAGGAAGAGGCCGCCGGCGAGCTCCGCGGGGGCGACCGTCGCGCGGCTGAACGAGGGCGCCCGCGGGCCGTACTCCGGCGGATACCGGAAGGCGTGGAGCTGGCGCGGGTTGCCCAGATGGCGCGGCGCCGTCCGCGCCGCGGCGAAGAACGTGTAGAGGCACGCCCCGGTGGTCCCGACCGCCGAGGAGGCCGAGAACCGCAGCTCGGCCCCGGCCGCGCCGTAGCGCCGCTCGAAGGCGGCCGCCCGGCCGACGTTGAAGCGCCGGTAGCGCTCGACTCCGTCCTGCTCGGCGTTGATCCAGGGCAGGAAGTTCCAGACCCGCAGCAGGTGCGGGTAGCCGCGCTCTTCGATCAGGTCGAGCAGGGCGGCGAAGTGATCGCCGCTCTCCCGCTCCAGGGCACCGCCGAGGCGGCTCTCGAGCGAGCCGAACAGCACCCGGCCGTCCTCGGCCCACGCCAGCGGTCCGAGGCGGACGCGCTCGGCCTCGCGGTCCGAGAGCCAGGCCTCGAAGGGCGGTGAATCCCCCAGCGCAGGGTTGGGCAACGCCGCTCCCGGCACGTCCGCCGGACACGCCGTGCAGCGTTCGCGGCCGAATCCGATCGCGAGCAGCACCCGGTCCGTGGCGCCGGCGAGCACCGTGCGCAGCCGGTCGGCGTCGCCGGCCACGACGCGCAGCGGAGCGTTGCCCGGAGAGCCGTTCACCGGACCTCCGCCCGATACTCGCTGAAGATGCCGAGCTCGAACCGGCGCTCGGCCGCGTCGAATCCCGAGTCGAGCAGGGCGCCGAGGATCGTCTCCGGCGGCACGCAGCTCTCGATGGTGTCCCAGTAGTAGGCCATCAGCTCGCTCGCCGCGGCGCCGTGGCGGCCCAGCCGCGCCATCGCCGGCACGAAGCCGCGCATGTAGAGACGCAGCGCGCCGCGCACCGCGCGGTGGCGCGGCGAGGTCAACTCCAGCACCACCGCCACGCCGCCCGGCTTGAGCACGCGGCGGAATTCGGCGAAGGTCGAGCGCAGGTCCGCGACGTGGCGCAGGGCGTAGCCCATCGTCACCAGATCGAAGCGGGCGTCGGCGAAGGGCAGCCGCTCGGCCATCCCGCGGACCCGCTGCGAGACCCGCGGCGCCGCGGCCCGCAGCATCCCGAAGCTGGCGTCCAGGCCGACGACGCGGCCGCCGGGGCCGACGACGCGGCGGGCGGCTTCGGCCACCACCCCGGTGCCGCACGCGACGTCGAGGACCTCGGAGCCGGGGGCCAGGCCGAGGCGGGCGAGCACCCGCCGCCGGTACCAGTGACCGGAGCCGAAGCTCATCCGCTGGGTGATCGTCTCGTAGCGGTCCGCCGAGGCGTCGAACCAGGCGTCCAGCCGGCGGCGTCGCTCCGCCTCGTCGGCGTAGTAGCCGGCGAGCTCCGGATGCGGCGGGAGCGGGTCGGCCGCCGGTCCCGGGGTCGGCTGGGTGGTGTCGGTCATCTCCGTCTCGGAAAACTAGACCGGGGCCTCGCGCCCACCGCCACTCCGGGGGGTGGGCCGGGGCCCGGCACGCTCAAGGCTCCTTGCGCCGGAACGGCAGCACGTCCCCAGGGCGCACGGTCCCGGCGGCAGGTGGCTCGTCGTCCGGCGGTCCGTCCGCCGGCGCCCCGTCTGCCGGGGCGTCCTCCGCCGCCGGCGCCGCGACCGGCCGCGGACCCGTCGTGCCGGCTCCGGCCCCTTCCGCGACGTCGAACTGGGTGAAGTCGAGGCCGAACGGTACGGACGGGTCGACGAACGCCGTCACGGCGTCGAAGGGAACCCGCAGGCGCTCGTAGCTGCCGCCGAAGCGCAGCGTGATCTCGAACGCCTCCTCGCCCACCACCAGGTCCCAGTACTGGTGCTGGAGGACGACGGTCATCGTCTCCGGGTACTCGCGGGCCAGCGTGGACGGCACCTGGGCGCCCGCCGCCGTGGTCCGGAACGAGACGAAGAGATGGTGCTCCCCGGGCAGCCCGTCGCGCGCGACCTGTTCGAGGACGTCGTGGACCAGCCGGAGCGTCGCGCGGCGGAGGATCGCCGGATAGTCGATGCCCGCCGTCACAGCAGCAGGCCGGCGATGGTCGCGGTCTGGAAGCAGGCGAGAGAGCCGGCGACCATGGCGCGCAGACCGAGCCGGGCCAGGTCCGACTTGCGCTCCGGGGCCATGCCGCCGATGCCGCCGATCTGGATCGCGATCGAGGAGAAGTTCGAGAAGCCGCACAGGGCGTACGTGGCGATGACGCGCGAGCGCTCGGAGAGCAGGCCGGCGTGAATCATGTCGCGCATCTCGGCGTAGCCGACGAACTCGTTGACCGCGGTCTTGATCCCGATCAGGGTCCCGACCTTGTCCGCCTCGGCCCAAGGCACGCCCATCACCCAGGCGAGCGGCCGGCAGACGAAGCCGAGGAGGAGGTTGAGCGACAGGCCCGGGTGTCCCGTGAGCGCGCCGATCTTGCCCAGCGGCCAGTCCACCAGCGCGATCAGCGCCACGAACGCGATCAGCATCGCACCGACGTTGAGCGCCAGCTTGAGGCCGTCCGCCGCTCCCGAGGCCGCGGCATCGATGACGTTGACCCAGGGGCGCTCGATCTGGATGTCGACCTTGCCCGCCGTGTGGCTCTTCTCCTTCTCCGGGAACATGAGCTTCGCCATCACCAGCGCCGCCGGCGCCGACATCACGGAGGCCGCGAGCAGGTGCTTGGGCGAGACCCCCATCTGGACGTACGCGGCCATGACCCCGCCGGCGATGGTCGCGAACCCGCCGGTCATCACCGCCATCAGCTCCGAGCGAGTCATGGTCTGCACGTAGGGGCGGATCAGCAGCGGCGCTTCGGTCTGGCCGACGAAGATGTTGGCCGACGCCGAGAGCGACTCGGCACCCGACGTGCCCATGAACTTCATCATCATGCGCGCGAACAGTCCGACCAGCCACTGCAGGATGCCGAAGTGGTAGAGGATGGTGATGAAGCTGGAGAAGAAGATGATCGTCGGCAGGACGCTGAAGGCGAACCCGGCGCCGGTCTGGGCCACGCTCTTCGACAGGTCGGTCAGGCTGCCGCTCGAATCGGGAATCCCGATCGGGACGTTGCGGTGCACGAGATTGCCGAAGATGAACGACGCGCCGACCTCGGTGAAGCCGAGGAACTTGGTGATGATCCGCCCCGCGAAGTCGAAGACCTGGCGTCCGATTTCCGTCCTCAGGATCACGACCGCGAAGGTCAGCTGCAGGAGGGTGCCGACCACGACCGGGCGCCACCGGATCGCCTTGCGGTCGACCGAGAGCGACCAGGCGATGCCGATCATCGTGAACAGCCCGAGCACCGAGACCCAGCGATCCATGCGTGCGCTCCCCGTTGCCGCCGAACGTGGACGTGAGCGCGAGAGTATCCGAGCCCTCCGACACCCGCAACCGCGCGGCGGCGGCGGATAGACTCCCCGACCGATGCCGCCGCGCTTCGATTCCGACGCCCTGGTGCTCGAGCTCGCGGTGGCCGACCTGCTCGAGCCCCAGCTGCTGCGCTCGCTCGGGTTCAGCCACCGCGGCGGCTACGAGCGGATGTGGCTCGGGCAGGCGATCCACGGCCGCTACCAGGAGGAGGCGCTGGCCTCCGATCCGACCTACCGTCGCGAAGTGCCCCTGCGCCTCGAGCTCCAGCATCGCGGCTGGAAGGTCTTCCTCTCCGGGCGCCTCGACGGGCTGCGCCGCGAGGCCGACGGAACGCGCGTGGTCGAGGAGATCAAGTCGGTGCGCCGCGAGGGCCAGCTCTCCGCGGCGACCCGCGACCTCTACGAGCGCCAGGCCCGCCTCTACGCCTGGATGCTGTCGCGGCTCGAGGAGGGACCGGTCCGCGCCGAGCTGATCCTGATCGCGATCGGTTCGGACGCGGTCGAGCGCGCGTCGGTCGAGGCCGATTTCGAGGCGCTCGAGAGCGGCGTCCGGAAGCGGCTCAACCACCTGCTGCGCGAGCACGAGAAGGAGCGGCGGGCGGGCGAGGGCCGGCGCCGGGCCGCCGCCGAGCTGCCCTTCCCCCACGGCGAGCTGCGCCCGGGTCAGGAGCGCATCGTCGCCGCCGTCGAGGAGGCGCTCGCGAGCCGCTCTCACCTCCTGCTCGAGGCGCCCACCGGGCTGGGCAAGACGGTGGCCGCGCTGTGGCCCGCCCTGCGCCACGCGATGAGCCGCGACCAGCGGCTCTTCGTGCTCACCGCCAAGAACCTGCAACAGGAGATGGCGACGCGGGTGCTGCGCCTGCTCGCTCCGGGCGCCGGCTTCCACGCCCTGCGTCTGCGCGCCAAGGCGCGCATGTGCGCCAACGGCGAGGTCATCTGCCACGAGGACTTCTGCGTTTTCGCCCGCGACTACTACGCCAAGCTGGGTTCGAGCGGAGTCGTCCCGCGCTTGCTCGCGGAGGAGCCGGTGCTCGAGCCCGACCTGGTCTTCTCCGCCGCGGCCCAGGCCGAGGTCTGTCCGTTCGAGGTCAGCCTCGACCTGGCCGGTCGCGCCCAGGTCGTGGTCGGCGACTACAACTACGCCTTCGACCCCTGGGTCGCGCTCGCCGACTTCGACGCCGAGGCGGACCTGTCGGACACCGTGCTGGTGATCGACGAGATCCACAACCTGGTCGAGCGCGGTCGCGGCTACCTCTCCCCCGAGCTCTCCGCCGAGTCGGCGCTCGCCGCCGCCGAAGCCGCGGCGCGCGGCTCCGGACCCGTCCACCAGCGACTCGAGGAGGTCTCGTCGCGTCTCGCCGGGCTGATCACCAGCGAGGTCGAGGCGGCGATGGTCGAGCTGCCCGAGGGCGACGGCGCGGTCGAGACCGTCCTCCCGGAGGACCTGTTGCTGGCCCTGCGCCCGGACTTCGACGAGGCGTTCGTGGACTACCTCGAGCACCAGCGCGAGACCAGGAGCTATCGCGCCGAGGACCCCTTCGTCGGGCTCTACTTCGACTTGCTGCGGTTCCTCCAGGGCCTGACGCTCCAGGGCGACGCCTACAGCCGGCTGGCCGAGCGCCGCGGCTCGGACCGCCTCCTGCGCGTTCTGTGCAAGGACCCGAGCGCCCACCTGGCCCGGATCATCGCCCGCACCCACGCCACGATCGGGCTCTCGGCGACGCTCTCGCCGCCCGAGTTCTACCGCGACCTGCTCGGCTTCGAGACCTCCCGGACGGTGGCGGTCTCGGTGCCCAATCCCTTCCCGGCCGAACGCCGCCGGGTGGTCGTGGACGACTCGGTGGCGACGGTCTTCCGCGAGCGATCGGCGCAGGCGCCGCGTCTGGCGAGGCAGCTCGCGGGCTTCGCCGACGCGGTTCCCGGCAACTGCCTGGCGCTGTTCCCGAGCTTCCGCTACCTCGCCGAGGTGGCCGGCCACCTCGAACCGCGGCGCAAGCGCGTCCTGGTCCAGCAGCGCACGGACTCGGAGCGGGACCGCGAGGCCCTGCTCGAGGCGCTGCGCGGCGCGATGCTGGGCGACGTCCTGCTGCTCGCGGTCGCCGGCGGCGTCTTCGCCGAGGGCGTGGACTACCCCGGCGACATGCTCAAGGCGGTCGCCGTCGTGGGTCCGTGCCTGCCGGTGCCGACGCTCGACCAGCGCCTGCTCCAGACCTACTACGAGGACCGCTTCGAGCGCGGCTTCGAGTACGCCTTCGTGGTGCCCGGGATGACGCGCGTGGTGCAGGCGGCCGGCCGGCTGATCCGCTCGGCCGAAGACTCGGGAGTCATCGCCCTGTTCGACAAGCGCTTCCTCCACCGCCCCTACCGCGACCGCCTTCCGGCCGACTGGCTCCCCGACGACGGCCTCGCCGAGAGCCTCGCCGGCGACCCCGCCGAAGTCGCCCGCCGCTTCTTCGCGGACCTGCGCGAAGAAGCGGGGGGAGCCTGACGCGAACGATCGCGCCTGCCGACGACACCGGCACCCCCGCCCACGTCCGAGGAAGCTCCAGAGAAGGGAAAGGCACGGGATCCAACTGCGCTTCCTGGCCCGAGGCCGACTTCATCGAGCCGTCTTCACATCACTGAACTTCTCTGCCCCGCCCGGGCGCGGCGGTGTTCCCCGCGCCGGCGCCTAGAGCCAGCCCTTGCGGCGGAACCAGGTGAGCATGCCGGCGGCGATGGCGACCATGCCGGTGAGCACGAGGAAGTAGCCCCAGCGGGAGTGGAGCTCCGGCATGTTCTCGAAGTTCATGCCGTAGATGCCCGCGATCAGAGACAGCGGCAGGACGATCGCCGAGAAGACCGTCAGCACGCGCATGACGTCGTTGGTCTTCTGCGCCACGACCGACAGATAGGTGTCCTTGACGTTGGTCAGCAGGTCGCGCTGCTGGTCGATCGCGTCGCCCAGGCGCAGCACGTTGTCGAGCGTGTCGCGAAAATTGAGGCCCGCCGTGTCGTCGATCAGACCGCCGCGCGAGTTGGCGAGGTGGGTGAAGACCTGGCGGTGCGGCAGCATGATGCGGCGCAGGGTCGAGAGCTTGCGCCGCAGCGAGAGCACGGTCTCGAGGTGCTCGCGGGTGGGGTCGTCCACCACCTTCGCCTCGAGGTCCTCGATCTCCGCTCCGATGTCGTCGAGCACCGGGAAGTAGTGGTCCATCATCTCGTCGCAGATCGACCAGAGGATCTGGACCAGCCCTCCCGGCAGCGCCTTGCGGCTGTCGTGGATCCGCTTGCGCACCGTCTCGACGCTGCGCATCGGCGCCCGGTGCACGGTCACCAGCCGCCCCGGCGACAAGAAGACCGAGAGCTTGAGCGTGCGCACGTCCTCCTCGGCCGCGTGGTCGACGTTGAAGTCGATGCCGCGAATGATCGCGAACAGCGTGTCGCCGTACTCCTCGACCCGCGGCTGGTGCTCGAGCGTGAAGGTGTCCTCGATCGCCAGCGGGTGGAAGCCCCAAGCCGCGAGCATCGGCTCGTGGCGCGGATCCCGGCCTTCGAGGTCGATCCAGAGAGTGTTCCCTGCGGCGGGCGGCGCCTCGAGCAGCTCCTCGCCGCCGGTCCGGACGCCCCCGAAGCCGTCGCACAGCAGGACCCGGATCACGGCGCGCAAGCTATCACGCGCCTTCGCGCGTCACGGCTCGGGCGGCGGCGGCGGATCGCGCTCGAGGAAGCGCCGGCGCAGTCCGGGTCCGCGGCGCGGATCGTCCGGCCCGCGGTCACCCGGACCGTGCCCTGGCGCCACCCGGTCGATGAACTCGAGGTAGCGCTCGAGCGCGTCCCCCGAGAGCGTCGCGCGGGAGTCGAGGACGCTGCCGACGAAGGCGCGGTTGAGCGCCGCCTCGTGGCCGGCGAGCTCGTCGAGCAGGCCGTCGACCTTCGCCCGGTCCGGCCGGTCGGCGAGCAGCTCGCGCCGGATCTCGCCGCGCACGCGCTGGATGTCGCGCCGTTGCT
Source organism: uncultured Acidobacteriota bacterium (assembly GCA_963781755.1). Classification (GTDB taxonomy): domain Bacteria; phylum Acidobacteriota; class Thermoanaerobaculia; order Multivoradales; family JAGPDF01; genus JACTMI01. The sequence continues at coordinate 428,610 of CAWAGZ010000004.1, read as the reverse complement.
TCTGCACCTGGTCGACGAGGTGGCGCTGTACGGCGACGAAGCGGCGCCGGTTCTCGCCTTGGAGACCGAGCCTCCCGGCGATCCTCTCGCCGGGATCGTCGGGCGGCCGCTCGCCGCGCCAGACCGCCAGCGCCCGGCTGCGGACCAGGATGGTGCCGGCGAGCCCGAGGTTGACGCCCAGCGACAGGAGCAGCGCCACCACCAGCCAGGTCCGGCTCACCGCGCGCCTCCGTCCTGCGCCGCGGCGGCGCCCGGCGTCTCCGAAGCGGCCGCCGTGCCGGCGTCCGCGGCCAGGTAGGAATCGGCCAGCGAGTCCGAGCTCCAGACCGGGGTCGAGCCGTCGGACTCGACGGCCGCCGAGGCCGGCGAGAGCGACCCGAGCTCGGCGCCCAGGACCACGCCGACGACCACCAGCGCCGCGGCGGCGACCCGGGCCCAGGCCGGGCGCCAAGGCAGGCCGAGCGTCCCGGCGCGGCCCTCCGAGAGGGCCCGCGCCACGATCCGGCCGGCGAATCCCGGGGGCGGGGGCGCGGGCGGAGGCAGCTCGAGGCCGCTCCAGACCGCGCGCACGCGATCCGGCTCGGCGGCGAGCGCGGCATCCCCGCGCGCCCGCTCGAGAAGCTCCTCCTGGCGATCCGTCATGGTCCTGTCTCCTCTCTAGGAACCCGCGCCGCGGCTTCCTCCTGCGCGGCCAGGCGCCGCATCGCGCGCACCAGCCGGCTTTCGACGGCGCTCTCGGTGATCTCCAGCGCGGCCGCGATCTCGCGGTAGGACAGGCCCTCGAACTTGGCCAGGATCAGCACCGCGCGCTGTCCGGGGGGCAGCCGGTCGATCGCCGCGCGCGTCGCCCGCCAGCGCTCTCGGGCAGCCAGCTCGGCTTCCGGATCGGCGCCGGGGTCGGCCGGCTCCGGGACGCGGGAGCCCCCCTCCTCCTCCTCGCCCGGCGTGGCGAAGGGCAGGAAGCGGGCGATCCGGCGCCGCCGCAGACGGTTCAGGCAGTGGTTGACCGCGATGCGGTAGATCCAGGTGAACACCCGCCCGCGTCGCTCGACGCCGGCGGCGTGCCGGAAAACCTTGAGGAAGACGTCCTGGGCGGCGTCGCGGGCCGCTTCGCGGTCGCCGAGCAGACGCTCGCAGACCGCCAGAAGGCGCCCCTGATGGCGCTCGACGAGCCGGGCGAAAGCGTCTCCGTCGCCGGCTGCGACCCGCTCCAGGTCCTCCCAGTCGGCGTCCTGCGACTCGGGAGCCCGGGCCTCCGTCACGTGGCGTGAAACCCCCGGGGACGGCCATTCCTGCGCCGGAACCCGCTCACCTTCCCAGCCGCTCGACCTCGGCCAGCACGGCCGCCGCGCCCGGTGGGCGGCGCTCCGGGTCCTTCTCCAGGCAGCGCAGCAGGAGCTGCTCGAGCGGCCGCGGGATGTCGGACCAGTAGAGGCTGGGCAGGGCCGGCGGTTCCTTGAGGTGCTGCATCAGGATGTCCATGGCGCTGTCGCCTTCGGCGAACGGCAGCCGGCCGACGAAGACCTCGTAGAGCAGCACGCCGCAGGCGTAGACGTCGGCCCGCTGGTCGGCCTCGCGCCCTTCGATCTGCTCCGGTGCCAGGTACTGCGGGGTGCCCACCACCCAGCCCGCCTGGGTCTGGCCGGGCTCCAGGCGCTGGACCGGTCGGGCGAGCCCGAAGTCCATCAGCTTGACGCTGCCCAGCGGGTCGAGCAGGACGTTCTCGGGCTTGATGTCGCGGTGGATGATGTCGAGGGCGTGCGCTGCCGCCAGCCCGGCGAGCAGCTGCCGGGCGGTGCGCAGCCCGGCCGAGAAGGGCAGCCGGCCCGGCTGCTCGAGCATCGCGCGCAGGGTCAACCCGCGGACGTACTCCATCGAGATGAAGGGCACGCCGTCGATGTCGCCGAAGTCGAAGGTCCGCAGCACGTTCGGATGCGTGATCCGGCGCGCCAGCTTGATCTCGGACTTGAGCCTCTCGACCAGCGCCCGGTCGCCGGCGACCTCGCGCTTGAGCATCTTGAGCGCCACCAGATCGTCGAGATCGCGGTCGCGCGCCTTGTAGACCACCCCCATCCCGCCCGAGCCGAGCACCGAGAGGATCTCGAAGCGCGAGCCGAGCAGGGATCCCGGCCCGATCGCCGTCATCGTCGCCAGCGGCGTCACGGCCTCGGAGGCCCCCGGGGCCGGCGCGCCCGCCAGCCGCGCCGCCTGCCCGGAGTCGAGACGGTACAGCGCCTGGGAGGAGAGCAGACCGCGCTGCGGCTCGAGCTCCAGACCGGCTCGACCGAGGCTGCCGGCGGCCTGCTCGTGGACCGCCGCCGAGAGCAGGACCTCCCCCGCCTCGGCTTCGCGCAACATCCCCTCGGCCTGCTGGATCGGCAGGCCGACCAGAACCTGGTCGTGGCCGCTGCCCCACGCCACGGATCCCGACAGCGCCTCGCCGCTGACCACCGCGATCGCCGGCGGCTCGGCCTCGTCGAAGGCGTTCTCGCGCACCCCGACCGCCGCCGCGATCTCCGCGGCGGCGGCGAGCGCGCTCTCCGACCTGCCGTCGCCGGCGAAAGTGGCCAGCGCGCGGTGGCCGGCGACGCCGTCGAGCCGGCCTCCGTGGGCGGTCACGATCGAGGCGATCTTGCGCAGGTCGCGGGTCATCCGCGCCAGCGCCTCCGACGGGTCGGCGACGTTGCGCGGACGCAGGTACCGCCGCAACTCGACCACCGCCATCGTGGCGCGGCGCCCCTCGGCCCGGGCGCCCGCGCCGGCGCCCGGAACCGCGGCGCCGGCGTCGGGGAGGTTGCGCGAGAGCTTGGTGACGTACTCCGCCATGTCGCGCCGCTCGCGCAGCTCCGAGAGCAGCGAGTTGAACGCGTCGGCCAGCGCCAGCACCTCGCCGGAGCCGCCGCGCGGCAGGGTGACGTCGTAGTCGCCGCCGCGCGCGGACTGGACCGCGACGACCAGGGACTGGATCGGCCGCGAGACCCGGCGCGAGAGCAGGAAGGCGATGCCGAGGGCGGCCAGGAGCGCCGCCACGCCGACCCCGAGCAGCAGGTTCCGGATGTTGCGGTAGCCGGCCAGCTCGCGGTCGAGCGACGCCAGCGAGACGACCGCCCCGACCGGCTTGCCCTCGGCGTCGGAGAGCGGCGAGAGCAGCGCCAGCCAGCGCTCGCCGTCGAGGTCGATCTGCGCCTGCACCGACTTCTCGCCGTGCTCGCTCGCGCGCGAGAGGAGGTTCCCCTTCAGGCGCAGGGCTCCCAGAGCACGGTCGGTCGCCTGGGGCGTGAGCGAGGAGGCCACCGGGGTCGCGCCGGCGCCGGCGAGGAAGACGATCTCCGAGCCGGTGCCGGTCTTGACCTCGAGCGCGCGCACGTTCGAGATCTGATAGCCGAGGACCAGATAGCCGAACACTCCCTCGGTGGCCATCGGGGTCGCGACCGCTTCGTAGAGGCGTCCGTTCTCCGACCAGATCCCGGAGGCCTCGAAGGCGGTGCGCACCTCGTGGATGAGCGGCCGGCCCGAGAGGTCGGCGCCCTCGGCCTCGCGCTGGTCGGTGCGGGCGGCGACGACCCCGTTCTGGTCGACGACGATCGCCAGGTCGTACCCGAGGTCGGAGCGCCGCTCGTCGAGCTGATCGAGGATCGAGATCCGGTCGTGGGCCGGGATCGCCTCCGCCAGGTAGGCCTTGAAGTCGGGGTTGCCGGCGAGGACCTCGGCCAGCAGCTTGAGCTGCTGGAAGCGTTGCTGCTCGGCCGCGGCCTGCACCGAGCTCGAGGCCGCGATCCGTTCCCGCGCCGCCTTGGACGCGACGCTCTCCCCCAGCGTCGAGACGACCGCCACCGCGGCCCCCAGCGCGAGCACCAGGATCAGGGCGGTGCCCAGGAAGATTCGGGTGGCGAGCGACAGGCCGCGCCGCGCTTCACTCATAGTCCACGCCCCCTCCGTAGGACCGGCCGAATTTGTTCTTGTGCTCCGGCACCCGCGGCTTGGTCACCTCGACGCGGAGGACGACCGCTTCGGGCGGCGGGATCGAGATCGCCGCCTCTCCCTCGTCGCCGCGCTCGTGCCAGAAGCGCAACTTGCCGCGGCCCGCGGGCAGTCCTTCGAGCACGAAGCGACCCGTGCCGTCCGGGATCGCGAAATGGGAGCTTCCGACCACCACGATGTGAGCGAACATCCCATGGTGGACGTTGCAGAACACGCGCACCAGGCCGGGCTCGCGGAAGGTCGCCATCTTGCCCTTGCCGGCTCCGACCAGCCCGAGGTCGAAGGCGTTGCGCCCCGAGACCGAGAAGACGTTGTGCAGGATCGGATCCCCGTTCGGAAAGATCACGCTGGAGCCCACCGGCACGACGAGGAATTGCGGCGCGAACTGCTTGTGGACCGTCGTCATCGAAGCGTTCACCGGCCGGGGAGGAGCTTCGCGCGCCTCGGACTCGTACCAGACCACGGCGTGACGAAGGTCGAAATCGCGGCCCCGGGCCGGCCGCCCGCGGTGCACCAACTCGAGCCGTCCCTCGAGACGGAAGACGGTTCGCGGTACCGCCGTCCGGTCGCCCGTCGCGCCGCCGCCCGCCGTGGCGACCGCGATCCCGGCGATCGTGCACGCCGCGAGCAGGAACGAGCGTCTTTCCATGGTGACGACGAGCGCAGCATAGCAGAGCCTTCGCGGCCTTCCGGCGTGAGAAGATCGCGCCGTGAACGTCGTCCAGCGGATCCGCGGCTACGTCTCGACCGTGCGACCGCGCGCGGCCCGGAATCCTTCTCGGGAGTCACTGCCGGGGTCGGCTCCGGAATCGGCGCCCGAGCCGGCGCCGGAGCGAGCGGCGGCGGTCTTCGACGTGCTCGCGCTCGAGGCCTTCCGCTTCCAGTTCGAGCGCGTCGCGCCGTACCGCGCGATGTGCGAGCGCGCCGGCCGGACCCCGACCACCGTGGCGACGTGGAGCGAGGTCCCGATGGTTCCGGCGACGGCCTTCGCCAGCGTCGAGCTGGCCACCGAGGAGCCGCTCGAGATCTTTCGCTCCAGCGGCACGCTCGGAGCCGAGCGCAGCGTCCACCGCCACCCCTACCCCGACCTCTACCGCGCCGTGCTGGACGCCACCTTCCCGAGGTACTGCCTGCCGCCCGGGTCCGGCCCGACCGACCCGCCGCCGATGCTCGCCCTGGTGCCGCCGCGCGAGGTCGCGTCCGACTCCTCGCTCGCGTTCATGATCGCGCACGTGCTCGAACGCTTCGGCGGTCCGGACAGCCGCTACGGAGTCGGCGCGCGCGGGATCGAGATCGGCGTCTGCCGCTCCTGGCTGGGTGCGCACCAGCGTGCCGGCCGACCGGTCCTCGTGCTCGCCACCGCGCTGGCGCTCGCCGACCTGCTCGAGCGCCTCGAGCGGATGAACCTGCACTTCCGTCTCCCTCCGGGCAGCGCCGTCTTCGAGACCGGCGGCTTCAAGGGGCGCCGGCGCGAGATCGCGCGCGCCGACCTGATCTCCGCCGCGACCGACTGGCTCGGGCTCCCTCCCGAGCGCGTGGTCTCGGAATACGGCATGACCGAGCTGACCAGCCAGGCCTACACCGACACGCTCGCCGGCGGAGCGGAGGGCGTCTTCGTCGCGCCGCCCTGGATGCGCGTGCGCGCCCTCGATCCGGCCACGCTCGCGGAGCTTTCCGCGGGCACGACCGGCCTGCTGGCGATCTTCGATCTCGCCAACGTCGGCTCCGCGCTCCACGTCCTGACCGAGGACCTGGGAAGCACTGGTGCCGACGGATTCCGCCTGGAGGGCAGAGCGCCCGACGCCGACCTGCGCGGCTGCTCCCTGCTCGCCGAGGAGCTCGGCCGCTGACCGGGAGTGACCCGCTTCATGGCGGGACCCGCCGATCCCGGCGAGAGTCCCGGCCCGAGGAGGACCCACAAGATGGCGCCGTCCGAAAGCGAGCAGAATCGGAAAGCTCCCCTGAAAGGGGGAAGTGAGTGGGGCGATCGTCACGGCTGTCGACAGGCGCGCCCGGCCCGACACCGCCGGTCCTTCCCTTCTGTGAAGGTCTTTGGTCTTCCTCTTGAACAGAAGAGCCTGGGTCTGGGTCTCGGTGTCACCCTCGCGTTGGCGGTTGGGCTGGCCGCGGCCGGCCCGGCCGCGGCGCAGCCCGGGGACCCCGGGGTCGAGCTCACCGTGGACGCCTTCCACACCTCGGTCGACACCACCGTGAGGCTCGACGACCCGTCGCTCCGAGCCCTGCTCCCGGCGCTCGATCTCGAAAGCGACCTCGGGCTGCCCGATCGCTCGACCGAGTTGCGCGCCGGTCTGGTCCTGCGCGCCAGCCGGCGGCAAAGGATCACGCTCGACTACGTCAGCCTCGATCGCAGCGCCACCAAGACGCTCGCCCTCTCGGTACCCGGGTTCCCGGTGACGCTGTCGGGCGATTTCGCGTCGCGTCTGAACAGCAGGATGGCCACCCTCGGCTACCGCGTCTCGGCGATCCGCACCGAGACCACCGAGATCGCCGTCTCGATCGGCGCCGCATATCTCGACCTCGAGGCCGAGATCGCCGCGGTCGGCAACACGTCGCCGCCGCTGCGCTTCGACGCCAAGGGCGACGTCCGCGGTGCCGTCCCCGCCGTCGGCGTGCACGGCGCGTGGCGATTCGGCGACCGCTTCCGGCTGGCGTTGGACGGCCGCTACTTCCGCATCCACGACCTCGACGGCTGGAGCGGGAGCCTGCGCGACCTCGCCGCCCGCTTCGACTGGTTCGTGCTCCCCCACCTCGCGCTGGGCGCGGGCTGGTCGGGAACCTCGCTCGAGGCGGACACCCCTGCGGGCGAAGCGATCGGGCGGATCGAGTACGACTTCTCGGGGCCCCGCGCCGGGATTACGCTGGCGTTCTAGCCCGGCGCCGTCGGCTCGTCGCGGTCGCGCCAGAGGCCGAAGCTGTTGCCTTCGGGGTCGAGGAAGCGGGCGTAGCTGCCCAGCTCGCCGATCGGTGTCGGCGCGAGAATCACGGTGCCGCCCGCGGCGGCGACGCGATCGAGGGTCGCCGCCAGCTCCTCGCCCTCGATCCGGATCGTGACGGTGAGCCGATCGACCAGAGCGCCCTCGTCGGCTTCGGCGCGCTTCAGGATGCCGCCGCCCGCCGCCCGATCCGCTTCGGGCGGCTCCAGCCGCAGGTAGGTCGGACCGTCCCAGGGCACGGCCCGGCTCGGCCAGCCGAAGACCCGGAGGAAGAACTCCGCCAGCCGCCGCGGGTCGGAGGCGGGCAGCTCGAACAGGGAGAGCGTGGCGCGGGGCACGGTCCGGTGGCCCGGAAGCGTAACATCGCGCCGAACGGAGATGCCGAGCGTCACGTCCCGACCGGGGAGCACCGAGTTCTTCGTGCCCGAGGCCGCTCGGCCGCGACGGATCCGCGTCCGGCCGGGCGGCGACGCGGCGAGCGCCGAGTGGAGCGCGGGCGAGCTCGCGGCGCTCGCCGGGCACCTGGCCGGCAGGGGCGCCGCGGCCCTCGCCGAGCTGCCGCTGGAGCGCCGGCTGGCGGCCTGGGACTCGGCCGTCGCGGCCCTGCTCGATCCCGAGAGCGAGGAGCGGCGGAACCTCTTCGAGCCGTTGGTGGCGAGCTCGCGCCTCTCGCCCGAGGGACTCTCGGAGGCGCTGGAGGTCGTTCTCGGCGGTTGGTTCGGCGCGCCCGCCCGGCGCGCCTGTGCCGGCGCCGGAGCCGGCGGCGGCTCGGGCACGGCGGCCGTCGTCCTCGCCGGCAACGTCCCCGGACTGGCGGCGCAGAGCCTGCTGCCCGCCTTGGCCGCCGGCCGGCCGCTGCTGATCAAGTCCGCGCGCGCCGAGCCGCTGTTCGCGCCCGCTCTCGTCGCCGCCCTCGCCCGGCGCGAGCCCGCGCTGGGCGAGGCGTTCGCCGCCGTCACCTGGCCGGGGGAGCGCCACGATCTCACCCGGGCCGCGCTCGAGCCGGCCCGGACCGTCCTCGCCTACGGCGGCGACGAGGCGACCGCGGCGTTGCGCGGCCTGCTCGGCGGACGCCGCGGGACGCGGTTGGTGACCCAGGGCCCGAAAGCGAGCGTCGCGCTGGTCGCACGCGACGTCGACGCGCTCGGCGTCGGACGCGCGCTGGCGCGCGACGTCGCCCTGCTCGACCAGCGCGGATGCCTGTCGGTCCAGGCCGTCTTCGTCGAAGGCGATGCGCGCGAGCTGGCCGAGGCGCTCGCCTTCGGACTGGCGATCGAGAGCCGGCGCATCCCACCCGGGCCGATCGACGCCCGGTCGCTGGCGGCGGTGCAGCAGTGGCGCGGCTGCGCCGAGCTCGGCGACGCCCTGGTCGGTCGCCTCTCGCCGCGCGACGGCACCGTCGTGCTGAGCCTCGACGCCGAGCTCGTGCCCTCCCCCGGAGCGCGCGCGGTCCGGGTCCACGCGGTGGCCGAGATCGGCGACGCGCTCGCCTCGCTCGTGCCCTGGCACGGACGGCTGCAGGGCGCGGCGGTCGCCGGCGCCGCGGCCGAGGAGCTGACGTCGGCGCTCGAGGCCCTCGGGATCTCGCGGGTGGCGCCCCCGGGGCGGCTGCAGGCGGCCGACGCCGGCTGGGCCAACGGCGGCGTCGATCCGTTCGCCGTCTTCGCCTGCGAGTGAAGACGGCGGCGGACGCCGCGGCTACATCTTGAAGCGCAGCGTGGCCAGCGCCTCGTCCTCGGAGAGCTCGCGCCCGTCCGCCCGGGTCAGCGTGTTGTCGGCGTACTCCACGGTCAGGTCGACCCCCGAGACCACCGTCAAGCGGACGCCGTAGTCGATCTTGACCCACTCCCAACGCACCGAGGGTGCCGGGTACTGCGCCGAGCCGCCGGCGAAGTCCGGCTCGAGCTTCGAGTAGCGCACCGCCGGCTGCACCGCCGGGAAGAGCTGGCGGCCGCCGACCGCCCGGACCAGCGGCAGGTCGAAGCGCCACGCCAGCTCGCCCTCGATCCCCTTGCGGTCCATGCCGGCGAGCTTCTGCGCCACGTACTGGGCGAAGATCGAGAGCCCGCCGACGTGGGCGCGCAGGTTGCCTCCCATCTCGCGCTTGCGGTCGTCGGTGATCGGCAGCGAAGTCGAGTCGAACGGTCCCCGGAGCAGGTCGAGGTCACCGCCGTAGAAGGTCCCCTCCAGGGCGACGGTCTCGGCCAGCTGGCGCCGGTAGCCCCAGGCCAGCAGGTCGAGGAAGCGCGCGCCGTCCGGATCGCCGAAACGTACTCCGAGGCCCAGACCGGTCTCCGGGTGATCGGCCGAACCGACGTCCTCGACCTCGGCGTCGTAGAGGATCGGAAAGCCCGACTTCAGGCTCGGGTCCGGATGGGGGTGGAGCGCGGGGTCCCTCGACGGCGAGCCGTTGTCGCCGGCCAGGGCGTTGGGGTCGCGGAAGAAGACCGGATTGCCCGAGGTCAGCGACGCACGCAGGTAGACGTGGGCGCCGAGGTCGGCGCCGAGCTCGAGGCCCGTGTCCTCGAAGCGGTTGAAGGCGGTGGAGACCAAGCCGTAGCTCTCCAGGTGGCGATCGTTCTGGCGCTCGAAGTGGGCGAACTTGCCGACCTTGGCGTAGAGCCCCGAGCGCCCGTCGGCCGCCGCGGGGTCGCGCCCGAACCGGACCCAGAGCTCGTCGACGTCGACGCGGTGATCCGACGAGGTCGGGTTGCGGTCGTGGAGGTCCACGACGTCGACCTTGGCGTGGGCGACCAGGCTCTCGCCCCAGGTGGCGTCGGCATAGAGGGTGAAGTTCGACAGCTCGACGTGCCGGCCCGCGTCCACGGTCTCCTGGAACGCCTGGGTCTGGCCCGGCGGCAGGAAGTCGGACGGGAACGGGAACGGGCTGGGGTTCTTCAGCTCCTGGCTGTCGCGGTAGTCGATCTTGCCTTCGATCGCGAACCGGAGCCGTGGCCCGCGGGCCGTGTCGCCCGACTTCCCGGCGTCTCCGGCGGTGGGCGGCGCCTCCTGCGCCGTCGCGGCAGTGCAGACGAGAATCCATGCGACAACGGCCAGCCAACGGGACGGGGCCATCGAAACCTCCTGAGGTGCGGGTTCGAAGCGCGGAGTCTAACCGCGCCGCGCCGATCCGCCTCGCGCGCTTGGAGTCCGACGCACGGAGCCGTGCCGCGGCGAAGCAGAAGCTCCCAAGGATGAGAAAGGCACCGGGGGCCGGTCGCCGCGCCTGGCGGTGAACGCAGGGCTCCGCGCCTTCCCTTCTATGGAAGCCTTTCGGCCTTTCGGGGGCGTCCCTCCCCGGGCAGCCCCGAAAAGGGCACGCCGCCGCCCGCCGGGAAGCTGACGGATGGGCTCAGCGGCCGGTGCCGGCCGGCTTGGCGGGCTGCTCGCCGGCGGCTTGCCGCGGCGCCCCGAGAAGATCGGCCAGCGCCACCTCGGGATGGGCCCAGCCGGCGTTGGGGATGCGCCCGATCTCCTTGCCGTCGACGAAGACGATGGAGGTCGGGACGCCGTTGACGTTGAACTTCTTGGCCTCCGCCTGGCCGGTGGTCCAGAAGGCCGGCGGCAGGCCGTAGTAGTCGAACTCGATCTTCGCCCGCTTCAGCTCCTCCTCGGTCTTGAGCAGGAGCGGCACGTGCTCGCGGCAGTGCGGACACCAGGAGCCGAAGAAGGTCAGCACGCGCACGCCGCGCTTCTCCTTGCGCAACCGCTCGATCGCCGCGGAGTCGGGCTCGTAGTTGTCGGCGAGGAAGTGGTAGTGCGCGTCGTGATCGAGCAGCTCGAAGCCTTCGTGGGGTCCGAGCAGGAAGGGATTCTGCACCAGCTCGACGTGCTTGCCGGAGACGTCGAAAGCAGCGCCCCCGCCCGGCGCCAGCGTGAACTTGCCGGCGGGCGCGAGCTTGGCGTCGGCGAGCAGGTCGATGGTGCCGTCGTCGTGCACGGCGACCTTCATCAGGTCGACCGTCGACACCGAGCGTCCGGGGATGTCGAGGAGCACCGGCGAAGGCAGCTCCGCCGTGCGGACGAGCAGCGACTGCGAGCGCTGCGAGCTGTAGATCTGTGCCTTGGGAACCTCCGAGCCGTCGATCTTGAGCAGCCACTCGCCCCAGGGCTGGAAGTCCTGGAACAGGGCGTCGATGGCCTGCGCGCGCAGCGGGTGGGCGGCGGCCGAGGCGAGCAGGGCGACAGCGGCGGCGACGATCAGGCTGCGGCGTGCGGTCATACGGTTCGTCCCTCGATTCATCGACGGTTCGTGTTCCCCGCGGCTCCGGCCGCGAGGCCGGGCGGCAGTCCGCTCCAAGTCGCCGTCACTACGCCGTCCTCGACGCGGAAGGAGCGGGGCAGCGAGCGGTAGAGCGGGCGCAGGATCGCCCGCGGGACGTCGTGCAACTCGAATGCCGGAGCCACCGTCCAGAACAGCTCCTGCCGGCGCTCCGGGGTGACCTCGGCGAGCACGGAGAGCGGTGGCTCGGCCCCCGAGCGGGCGTAGTCGTTGAGCGGTCCGGCAAGCTGCTCGAATCCGGCGCCGGCGTCGGCGAGCACCACGAGATGGACGCCCCGGGCGAGCTCCGGCGCGACGTCGGGCAGGCAGACCTTCTCGGCCCCCTGACCGGCGCACAGCTCCGAGAGCGCGGTGCCCGGCGCCAGCCGGGTCGCCCAGTCGTCGAGCGGCAGCCGGGGCGCGGCCGCGGCGAACCCGACCACCACCCCCGCGGTCGCCACCGCGGCCCCGGCCGCGAAAGCGACCCGGCGGCTCCGGCCGGGGCGTCCCAACCACGCCAGCGCCAAGGCCGGCACCAACATCGCGAGGTCCTGTCGCAGCGCCTGGGCGGGGGTGCGCTCGACCAGATTGCCGAAGCAGCCGCAGGACGAGCCGGCGCCGGCGTCGCCGTGCGCCGCGCGCCAGGCGTCCCAGCCCGAGATGCCGAGGAAGCCGGCGACCAGCAGGGTCGCGGCGATCAGGACCGGGGTCCGGCGCAGGTTGGCGAGCAGCAGGGCGCCGAGGCCGGCTTCGAGGGCCAGGGCCGGGAGCGCCACCGCCATCGGCGGCAGCGGGCCGGTCAGTCCGAGCCGCGCGAGCTCGGCGCCGAAGGCCACCGGATCCAGGGCCTTGGCCCCGGCCGCGACCAGCAGCACGAGGCCGAGCAGAACGCCGCCGAGGGCGCCGACGAATCCGCGGACGCGCGGACCTCCGGCGAGCGTCGTAGAGCGTGTCGCTTCGGCCACCGCCATCCGGTCACTCTACCAGCGCGGACGACCTGTCGAAGGGCTCCCTCAGCGCGTGCGCACGACGTAGGTGCCCGCGATCAGGTCGTGCAGGCCCTGCTTCTTCGAGGTGAAGGCGACCATCAGGAAGCCGACGCCGAGCACGGCGCCGGAGAGCCAGAGGCCGATCAGCCGGACGAACGCCTTGCCCCACCCCAGCCCCTGACCTGGCCGGGTCTGGTCGGTGACGATCGCCAGCCCGAGCAGCCGCTTGCCGATCGTCGTGCCCTGGGTCGCCGGCAGCATCCAGACGTCGTAGAAGGCGTAGGGCACCATCAACAGGTAGATGACCATGTTGAGGACGCCCCCCAGGCGGCGGCTGACGAAGAAGGTCGCGGCCACGCCCACCAGCATGAGCAACATCGGCGGCACGACGTCGAGCACGTACGCGAGAACGCGGATCCAGAACCCGCCGTAGCGCGGCGCTCCCGGAACCGCGGCGACCGCGGGACGGCCCGGCGCCGTGTCCCGGGCCGGTGCCGCTGCGGGCGCCGGCGGTGGCAGGGGCATCTTCTCGAGATCGCCCAGGGAGGAGAGCACCTCGCCTCCGACCGCCGCCGGCGCGGCGGGCTTGGGCGGCGCCGCCGGCCGTGGCGGAGCGGCCGGCGCTGGAGGTGCCGGCGGAGGCGCGGCCGGGCGCGCCGGAGGCGCTGCTTCGGGGCGCAGCGGAAAGTCGAGCGGGGGCGCGATCACCGTCGCCCCGGGAGCGGCCGCGGGCGTCGGAGGTGGCGGCGCGGACGGAGTCGCTCCAGCGGCAGGCGCAGCCGTCGGCTGCGGGGACGGAGGCTTCGCGGTCGGAGCCGCCGCCGGGGCCGGGGCCGGCTCGAACGGGGACGGCGCGGTCGGGAAGTCCATTCGCTGCGTGGCTCCGGGCACCGCGGAGAGTGGCGGGATCGAGACCCGGACCGTCGCCTCCGACGGCGCGATCGGCGCCAGGATCCGGATCACCATCTCCGCGTCGCCGACCATGACGCGGTCGCCGTCCGCCAGCTCGCGCTGCAGATCGACCTTCTCGCCGTTGACGAAAGTGCCGTTCGACGACCCCAGGTCCGAGAGCACGACCTGCCCCTGTCCGGAGACCTGGATGCTCGCGTGTTGTCGGCTGACCGTCGTCTCGGGGATGTGCACCGTGGAGTTGCGGCTGCGGCCGATGATCGACTCGCCCTCGCGCAGCTCGACCGGCGGCTTGCCAGGGATTTCGAAGAAGACCTGCCACCCCTCCATGATCCGAGCGCCTCCTCGCTTGCCGTTGAGCTGATGAACGAAGCGCGGCGATTGTACTCGATCAGCCGCCGCGGCGCCGCCAGCGCAGGTGCCGGCGCAGACCCTCCGCCGTGGGGCTCTGAACCTCGTCGAGGAAGGTCGCCAGGGGACCGCAGAAGAGCAGCCGGCCCCCGTGCTCGCCGCCCCCGGGTCCGAGGTCCACGATCCAGTCGGCGTGGACCAGGAAGTCGAGGTTGTGCTCGACCACCACGACCCCGTCGCCGCGCTGCACGAGACGCCGCAAGGTCCGGTAGAGCAGGTCGATGTCGGCCAGGTGGAGCCCGGTGGTGGGCTCGTCGAACAGGAACAGCCGCTGGCCGTCGCGCGCCGGCCGGCCCAGGAAGCTCGCCAGCTTGAGCCGTTGCGCCTCGCCGCCGGACAGCGTCGAGGTCGGTTGGCCGAGGCGCAGGTAGCCGAGGCCGACCTCCGCCAACGGCCGCAGCTTGCGGCAGAACGTCGTCTCCTTGGCGAAAGCGGTGAGCCCCTCCTCGACGGTCAGCGCGAGGGTCTGCGCGATGTCGCGCCCGAGGTGACGCACCGCCAGCACCTCGGGCCGGAAGCGGCGCCCCTGGCAGCGCTCGCACGTGACGACGACCGGCGCCATGAACTGCATGTCCACCTCGCGCACCCCGGTCCCCTGGCACTCGGGGCAACGCCCGGTCTCGAGGTTGAAGGAGAAGTGCGCGGGCGTGATCCCCCGGCGTCGCGCCTCTTCGGCGCCGGCGAAGATCTTGCGCAGGTCGTCGTAGGCCTTGACGTAGGTGACCGGATTGGAGCGCGACGACCGGCCGATCGGGCTCTGGTCGACCAGCGTCACGTCGGCCAGCCGCTCCAGCCCGAGCAGCGCGTCGCAGCGACCGGGCTCGACGTCGACCACGCCGCGCGAGCGCTGGTAGGTACCGTGCAGGACGTTCTCGATCAGGGTCGACTTGCCGGATCCCGAAACGCCGGTCACGGCGACCAGGGCGTCGAGCGGGAACTCGACGTCGATCCCGCGCAGGTTGTGCTCGCGCGCGCCCAGGATGGTCAGCCGCGGACGGTCGGCGAGCTCCTGCTCCACCGACTTGCGGCCGTGCTCGCGCCGGAAGCGCGCGACGTGAGCGCGGGCCGGAGTCGGCGGGCGGCGACGCAGGTACACCGCAGTCAGCGAGTCCTCGCTCGCCAGCACCTCGCCGGCCGGTCCCTCGGCGACCACCTCGCCGCCGCGCTCGCCGGCCGCCGGGCCCAGGTCGATCAGCCAATCCGCGCCCTCGATGATCGTCCGGTCGTGCTCGACCACCAGCACGGTGTTGCCGCGGCGGGCGAGGTCCGCGAGCAGCGCGAGCAGCTTCTCGCCGTCTTGCGGATGGAGCCCGATCGTCGGCTCGTCGAGGACGTACAGGGTGCTGGTCAGCCCGGATCCGAGCGCGGCCGCCAGGTGGATGCGCTGGGTCTCGCCGCCGGACAGCGTGCGTGCCTGGCGGTCGAGGGTCAGGTAGTCCAGGCCGACGCGGTGGAGCACGGCGAGCCGCTCCCCGAGCTCCTCGAGCAGGTGCGCCCCCACCTCCTGTTCGTGCTCGGTCCAGGCGTGGGAGTCGAGCCACCGGCGCAGCACCTCGACGCTCTCCGCCAGGATCTCGGGCAGCCTGCGGCCGCCGACACGGACCGCGAGCGACTCCCGGTTGAGACGGGTGCCGCCGCACTCCGGACACGGGTTGTAGGCGCGGTAGCGGGCGAGCAGGACGCGCACGTGGACCTTGTAGGTTCGCCCTTCGAGCCAGTGGAAGAACTCCTCGAGCGAGACGAACTCCCCTTCGCCGCGCCAGACCCAGTCGCGGTCTGCCGGCGCCAGCTCCGACCACGGCACGTCGAGCGGCACGCCGCGCCCCCGGGCGGCCTCGAGCAGGCCGTCGTAGAGCTCCTCGTAGGCGGGCGTGTTCCAGGGCGCGATCGGGTGCTCGGTCAGCGTCCGGGTCGGGTCCGGGATCACGCGCTCGGCGTCGATCCCGATGACCCGGCCGAACCCCTCGCAGCGCGGACAGGCGCCGAGCGGCGAGTTGAACGAGAACAGCGCGGGGGTCGGAGTCCGCAGCGCCTCGCCGCAGGTGGCGCAGCCGAGGTCGGGACCGTAGAAGCGGATCCGGTCCTCGGCCACGGCTTCGACCGTGCGCGCGCCCAGCTTCCAGCCGTCCTCGATCGTCGCCGCGAGCCGGGTCGCGGAGCCGGGGTCGGCGCGGAAGCGGCCCAGAGCCAGGGGCAACGGGTCGAGGCGCTTGAGCCAGCGCTCGCCGGCCGCGATCGCCTCGACGCCGCCGGTTTCGAAGCGGCGCGCGAACCCTTGGCGCACGAGCTCGGCGAGCTTCTCGTCGGCGCCGCGCTTCGGCCGCGCCAGCCGCGCCACCAGGGTGAATCGCTCCCCCGCCGCGCCCCCGGCCAGGTCGGCCGCCGCCTCCGAGGCCGACCAGCGCCGCGCCGGTCCGTGGCCGTTCGGGCAGTGGACCTCGCCGAGATGGGCGAAGAGCAGGCGCAGGACGTCGTGGATCTCGGTGATCGTACCGACCGTCGAGCGCGCGTTGCGCACGGTGTTGCGCGCTTCGAGCGCGACGGCGGGCAGCACGTTGGTCAGGTCCTCGACCGGCGGCCTCTCCATCTGGTCCAGGAACTGCCGCGCGTAGGTCGACATCGACTCGACGAAGCGGCGTTGCCCTTCGGCGTAGATCGTGTCGAAGACCAACGAGCTCTTGCCCGCCCCGGAGGGGCCGGTGACGACGGTCACCCGGCCGTGCGGCACGCGGCAGCTCACCCCCTTGAGGTTGTGGGTCCACGCCTCGATCACCTCGATGGCGCGCGACGACCGCAACCGGCCGGTCTCTGGCGCCGACGTCGGCACGGCTTCGGGAGCTCGCTTGGGCTCGGTCACGGGAAGCGAACATGCTACCCCGTCTCCGGCGCCGCGCAAGGGCCCCCGGGGCAAGCCCCCGGGCCCGGTTCCGGCCGCCTCCCGTAGGATCGCGCCGTGACTGGAACCGCACTGCGCAGGCTGGCGTGGACGGTCCTGGGCTGGAACGTCGCCGTGGTGCTCTGGGGAGCCTACGTGCGCGCCTCCGGTTCGGGAGCGGGGTGCGGTTCGCACTGGCCGCTGTGCGACGGCCAGGTCATCCCGCGCGCGCCCTCGGTCGCCCAGGCCATCGAGTACACCCACCGCGTCACCAGCGGCATCGCCCTGCTCGCGATCGTGGCACTGGTGGTGGCTGCCTTCCGCTCCCGGCCCGCCGGTCACCCGGTGCGCCGCACCGCGCTGTGGTCGCTCGTCTTCGTCCTGCTCGAGGCGGCGCTGGGAGCCGGGCTGGTCCTGTTCGAGCTGGTGGCGGACAACGCCACCGGGGCGCGCGCCCTGGCGATGGCCGCCCATCTCGTCAACACTTTCTTCCTGCTCGCGGCGCTGGCGCTCACGACGCGCGCGGCGGGCGACCGCCCGCCTCCGCGACCCGGCCGCCGCCCGCTGGCCGCCGCCGCCTGGCTCGGGCTGCTGGCGCTCATCGCGCTCGCCGGCTCGAGCGGCGCGGTGGCGGCGCTCGGCGACACGCTCTTCCCCGCGCGTACGCTCGCCGAGGCCCTGGCTCAGGACCTCTCGCCCACCGCCCACCTGCTGGTGCGCCTGCGCGTCGCCCATCCGGCGATCGCCGGGATCGCCGCCGCGGTGGCGCTGCTGTTGGCCGCGCGGTGGTCGATCTCGGTCTACGCCGAGACGCGGCGCTGGGGGCGCGTGGTCGGGCTGCTCGCGCTGGTCCAGGTCGCCGCCGGGATCGCCAACGTCGCGCTGCTGGCGCCGATCCCGCTCCAGCTCCTCCACCTCCTGATCGCCGACCTGCTCTGGATCGCCGCCGTCCTGGCCGGCGCCTCCGCCCTGGCCGATGCCCGGTCCGAGACCTCCTGAGCGGGGCGCCCGGACGCAGCGGTGGCTGCGCCCGGCGGGGGCGGCCCTGGTCTACCTGCTCGCGGCCGCCTTCTCGCTCGCCGTGCCGCCCGGCGAAGCTCCCGACGAACCGGCGCACCTCGACTACCTGGACTCGCTCCTCTCGTCGTGCGCGCTGCCCTCGTACCGGCCGGACGACCGGACGCTCAGCTACGAGGCGCATCAGCCTCCGCTCGACTACCTGGCGTTGGCAGGCGTCGCGGCGGCGATCGGGGTCGGCCCGGTGCGCTATCCGTTCCGCGCCGACCCGAATCTGGACTTCGGTCGCCCTGGCAGCCGCGCCTTTCTCCCCGCCACGCCCGGCGCGGCGACTTCCCGGCGCTTTCGCGTCGTCCGACTGATCCGGGCGATCGCCGCGCCGCTCACCTTCCTGATCCTGATCGGAGTGGCCTCGGACCTGCGGCCGGTCGCGCCGGCGGTCGAGCTCGCCGCCGCGGCGTCGGTCGCCCTCGCGCCGCAGTTCCTCTTCGTCAGCGCGACCGTGAACAACGACGGCGGCGTCACGGCGCTCGCGGCCTTGGACCTGCTCCTGCTGCTCCGGCTCGTGCGCGCGGAGCGTCCCTCGCCGCGCCTCGGCCTCGCCGCCGGCGGCGTGGCCGCGTTGGCGCTGGCGGCGAAAGGCACGGGACTGTGCCTGGCGGCGCCGCTCCTCTACGTCGCCATGCTCGTCGGGCGGCGCACCCGGAAGTCGTCGCCGGTGCTGGCCTTGCTCGCGCCCTGGCTGGTGGGAGTCGGCGCGCTGCTCGCGCTGCAGTGGGTTCGATTCGGCGCCCTCCGCCCCCCCTTCCCGGCGGTTCCCGGGCACGATGTCCCGGCCTCCGCCCTTCGCCTGCTGCGTCAGCCCCACTGGGTCGCGACCCTCTGGAGCTCCTTCTGGGCGCGCTTCGGGTGGTTCGACCTGCCGCTGCCGGCTTGGGCCTACCTCGCGTTCCTGCCCACGACGGCCGCCGTCGCGCTGGGCCTGAGCGTCGCCTGGCGGAGCGCGGGCGGCGGGACCGAGCGCGAGCGGACGGCGGCGCGGGTCGCGGCGCTCACGCTGGGGGCGAACCTGGCCGTCGTCCTGGGCTTCATGGTCGGGGTGGCCTGGCAACCGCAGGGCCGGCTCCTCTTCCCCTCGCTCGCGGCGCTCGGCCTGCTGGCGGCGATCGGTGCGCGGCGCGCCTGCCGGTGGCTCGGTGGCGAGCGGCCGGCGCGGCTGGCCCGGGTGGCGGCCGCCGGCGTCATCGCCGCGATGTTGGCGGCGGATCTCTACTCGCTACAGCTGATCCGGATCGTCTATCGCTGAAGACGACAGGACCCGGCCTCAGGGCGGCGGACCGGTGGGTGAAGCCGGCGGACCGGCGGGGCCGGGTTCCTGCGGGCGATCGCGGCCGAAGATCCGGTGCAACCAGGCGCGCAGCCCGCCCTTCTGCTCGGCGCGCTCGGCGCGCACGCCGGGGTCGATCGGCTGCGCGAACCAGCCGCCGTGCTGGTGGCAGACGGCGGTGGGCACCTCGTTCTCCGGGAAGGCCTCGGCCAGGACCTCGGGACAGCGGTCGGTGGCCAGCTCGCCGGTCGCCGGGTCGATGAGCACGACGCGGATCCCCTGCGGTTGCGAGATCCGCGGGTAGCCGCCCGGCGGGCGCACGGCGAGCTCGAAGCTCGTCCAGATCGGCAGCGCGGCGCGCGCGCCCGAGAACGGCGTCGGCGAGTCGTCGTCGAAGCCGACCCAGACCAGCGTCACGCGCTCCGGCGAATAGCCGGCGAACCAGGTGTCGCGAGCCTGGTTCGTGGTCCCGGTCTTGCCCGCCACCGGATCGGCGAGGCCGAGCGCGCGCGCCTGGCGGCCGGTGCCGTAGTCGAGCACGCCCTGGAGAAGAGTGGTCACCAGGTAGGCGGTCTGCGGCGACATCGCCGTGGCCGGCGCCGGTAGAGCCTTCCCGGTCAGGGTCCGGCCGTCGGCGTCGAGCACGGCGTCGACCAGGTGGGTCGGTGGCCGGACGCCGCGGTTGGCGAGCGTCGCGTAGGCGGTCGCCAGGTCCACCGGCAACACCTCGAAGGCGCCCAGCGCGATCGCCGGCACCGGCCGCAGCGGCGTGGTGATGCCGCAGGCGCGCGCCATGGCGACCACCCGCGGCAGACCGGTCGACAGCGCCAACCGGGCGGTCGGGACGTTGCGGCTCTGCTCGAGCGCCGCGCGCGCCGTCACCCAGCCGTGGAACTCGTCGTCGTCGTTGGACGGGGACCAGAGCTTCCCGCCCGACTCGATCTCGAGCGGCTCGTCCTCGAGCAGCGTCGCCGGCGTCGCCACCCCGGCTTCGAAGGCGGCGGCGTAGACGATCGGCTTGAAGGCGCTCCCCGCCTGGCGCCGCGCCCGCGAGACGCGGTCGAACTGGCTCTCCTTGTAGTCGCGCCCTCCGACCCAGGCGCGCACCGCGCCGGTGGCGGGCTCCATCGACACCAGGGCGCCCTGGAAGATCTGCTCCTTGCTGCGCACCCGGGAGCTGCGCTTCGCGAGACCGGCGAGCCCGTCGGCGACCGCCTTCTCCGCCGCTTCCTGGTCGCGCAGGTCGAGCGTGCCCTCGACCGTCAGCCCGCGGTCCGCCAGGTCGGCGATCCCCCAACGTCGGGCGACCTCGGCCGCGACCGCGTCGGCGTAGTAGGGCGCCAACCGACGCGACAGCGGCACCTCGAGGTCGGGAAGCGGCTCCGCACGCGCCGCGGCGGCCGCTTCCTTCGACACCCAGCCGAGCTCGGCCAGCCGTCCGAGGACGAAATCGCGCCGCCCGTGAGCCGCCTCCGGATGACGCGTCGGCGAGTACTCCGCGGGGGCCTTGATCATCGCCGCCAACAGCGCGCCATCGGCCAGGTCGAGCTCGGCGACCGGGCGGCCGAAGTACGCCTGAGCCGCAGCGCCGATGCCGATCAGGTTGGCCGCGCCGCTGCGCCCCCAGTAGATCTGGTTCAGGTAGGCCTCGAGGATCTGTTCCTTGCTGTAGCGCCACTCGAGGAAGATCGCCAGCATCGCCTCGCGCAGCTTGCGCCCCATCGTCCGTTCCGACGACAGGTAGAGGTTCTTGGCCAGCTGCTGGGTGATCGTCGAGCCGCCCTGCAGAATCTCGCCGCCGCGCAGGTTGGACCAAAGGGCGCGCAGGATGCCGGTCGGCGACAGGCCGGGGTGCTCGAAGAACGACGCGTCCTCCGCCGCCAGCACCGCGCGCACGACTTCGGCGGGGACCTCGTCCAGGTGCACGGGACGCCGCTCGAGCAGGTCCGGGCCGTAGAAAGTCGCGAGCAGCGGCGGATCCAGCCACGCCTCCGGCGCCGACTTGCCGTCCAGCGCGAGGGCGGAGATCCGGCCGCCCGCGAAGTCCGCGACCAGCAGGCCGCCGCCGCCGTCGCCCACCGCCGAGCGGAAGCGGCGCCGGGCCACGGCCAGCTCGTGGCCCGTGATGCGGTAGCTGCCGGGGACCAACCCGTTCGGTCCGGCGCGGCGATAGGCGAGGTCGTCGAGCCGCGCGGCGAGCCCGGCCGCGCCGAGCTCGAGACCGGGCGCCAGCCGGAACGGCCGGCCATAGAGGCGTGAGGGCTGGCCGTCGGGCAGGGTGCGGAAGTCGCCCGAGAGCATCCAGTAGGGCCAGAGGCTCCAGACCATGGCGCCGAGGATCACGACGCCGGTGGCGACGAAGATCTTGGCCAACAGCCAGTCCCGCCGGCGCAGCACCGCCGTCAGCGTACCCAGCCTGGACACCTTCCGTCGTGACCTACGTCTCGGCAAGCTCGCGCTCCCGCGGGAGGGTGGGTTGCACGAACGGTTCCCGCGCGGCGGGCGAGCCTATCGCCTGCGCGGCCGGAGCCGTTCCGGTCACCGCAGGCGATCGGTCAGGACGCGCTCCAGATCGGCGCTGCGGAAGGGCTTCTGCAGGAACAGCGCGCCGTCGCTCGTCAGCGCGTCCATCTCGGACGACGGCAGGTCGCTGTAGCCGGACATGAAGACGACGGGGAGCCCGGGAATCACCAGTCGCAGCTCCTCGGCGAGCCGCCGGCCGTCGAGACCCGGCAGCACCAGGTCGGTCAGGAGAAGGTCGAAGCGCGGTCCGACGACGCGGACCTTCTCGAGCGCTTCGGACGCCGAGGCCACCGCCGTCACGCGGTGCCCCATCGCCTCGAGCATCCGGCCCACCACCGCGCGCACCCCCGCCTCGTCCTCGACCAGGAGGATCTCCCCCGTGCGGCGCGCCGGCCGCGGCTCCGCGCCGACGTCCGCGCCGGCCTCCGCGGGCGCCGGCGCGACGCTCGGCTCGTCCCGCCCGAGGGCGCGCGGCAGCCAGAAGCTCATCGTCGTGCCTTCGCCGGGGACGCTCGCGGCCTCGATCGCGCCTCCGGCCTGGCGCAGGATGCCGTAAACCGTCGCCAGGCCGAGGCCGGTCCCCTCGCCGTGCCCCTTGGTGGTGAAGAACGGCTCGAAGATCTGCGCGGCGGTCGCTTCCTCCATGCCCACGCCGTCGTCGATGAACTCGACGCGGACGTAGTCGCCGGGAGAGAGGCTGCCCTGCCGGGCGGCGGCGAAATCGCCGAAGACCTCGTTGACCGCCACGATCTCCAGCCGGCCGCCTTCGGGCATGGCGTCGCGCGCGTTGATCGCGAGGTTCATCAGGACCTGGACGAGCTGCCCGGTGTCGGCCACCACCTCCCAAAGGTCCGGGGCGACGCTCCAGGCGATCTCGATCGTCTCCGGGATCAACCGGCGTAGCATCCGGCTCGACTCCTCGAACAGCCCGCCCAGCGCCAGGCGCCGCGGACGGACCACCGACTTGCGGCTCATCGCCAGCAGCTGCCGGGTCAGCTCCGAGCCGCGCTCGACCGCGCGCAGGATCTCGCGCACGTGGCCCCGTTCCTCCGCGCCGACCGCCAGCCCACCGTCGAGCAGCTCGGCGAAGCCGGAGACCACCCCGAGCAGGTTGTTGAAGTCGTGCGCCACGCCGCCGGCGAGCCGCCCCAAGGCGTCCATCTTCTGGTTCTGCGCCAGCTGGGCGCGGACCCCTTCGAGCTGCTGGCGGGCGAGCTCCTGGTCGGTCACGTCCTGGACCGCGCCGGAGAAGCGCAGCGGGCGTCCGGCGGCGTCGCGCTCGAGCTGGCCGATCCAGCGGACGTGTCGGATCTCGCCGTCCTCGCGCACGATCCGGCACTCGAAGGGCCGTCCCGAGCCCAGCTTCGACTCCTCGTCCCAGACCTCGACCAGGCGACGCCGGTCCTCCGGGTGGATGTAGCGGCGGACGACCTCCTCGAGCCGCGGGTCGCCGGCCTTCGGAGAGCGGCCGAAGATGCGGAACGCCTCGTCGGACCAGGAGAGCGTCTCGGTGCCCAGTGCGTGGGACCAACTCCCGGTGTGCGCGAGATGCTGGGTCTGGCGCAGCCCTTCCTCGCGTTCCCGCTGCTCGGTGATGTCCTCGCCGACGCCGACGAAGTGGCGGATCGTGCCGTCCGCGTCGAGGATCGGCGAGATCCGCAGCTGCCACCAGAACAAGGTCCCGTCCCGCTTGCGGTTGAGCAGTGTCCCCTCCCAGCGCAGGCCCGAACGGATCGTCGACCACATCTCGCGGTAGGCCGAAGCCGGCGTGCGTTCGGACTTGAGGATCGCCGGCGTACGTCCCATCGCCGATGCCGCCGTCCAGCCCGTGACCTCGGCGAAAGCGGGGTTGACGTACTGGATGGTGCCCTCGACGTCGGTCACCACGGTCGGCGCGGCGCTCTCCTCGAGCGCGAGCGAAAGGACGCGCAGCCGTTCCTCGGTCGCGCGGCGTCCGGTCAGGTCGCGGACGACGGCGAGGACCCGGCCGTCGCCGACCGGACTGGCGGAGACCTCGGTCTCGACGGTCGAGCCGTCGCGCCTGCGGTAGCGGCGCTCGAAGAGCCGGCTTCCGCCATCGCGCACGTCCACCAGGTGGAACGGCTCGCGGCGCAGGTCGTCGGGATCCACGAGCTCGGCCAGGCGCTTTCCCACCAAGCCTCCCGGCTCGTATCCCAGGATGCGCGTCAGCCCCTCGTTGGCCTCCAGGAGCCGACCGTCGCGATCCGTGAGCAGGATGCCGTCGACGACGTTTTCGAACAGCCCCCGGTACTCGTGCGCGAGCCGAGACGCGCGCTCTTCCCTGCGTCCGACCCAGGCGACGAACCCGAGCGCGCCGAGACAGAAGAACAGCAGCGATGCTCCCGACACGCGCCAGGCGCTGGCGCGCAGGCGGGCCTCGACCTCGGCACGGTCGACTTTGGTGACGAGCTTCCACCCCGTGCTCGGGATCGGCAGAACGTGGGCGAGCACCCGGTGGCCGCGGTAGTCGATCCCGACCGTGGCGCCCACGCCACCCCGCTCCGCGAACGCCGCCGGCAGCTCCGGATCGGTGTCGGCCAGCCGCAGGCCACCGACCGCGCTCTCCTTCTCGGCGCGCGGCGAGACGAGCACGAGCTCGCTGCCCTCGCGCCGGACGATCAGCGACTCGAGGGTGGAGCCGATGCTCGAGCTGTCGCGCAGGAGCAGGTCGAGGATCGGCAGCGCCGGGATCCTGTAGATCAGCGTGCCGCTCCGTGTGCCGTCGTCCTGGACCAGCGGCGCGCTGAGCAGGAAGTGGAGCTCGCCGTTCTGGGGCGTGCCCAGCGGACCGCGCAACTCGGGAGCATCGCTCGCGGCGAGCTCCGCGAGCTGCTCCGGCAACGGCGACGTCCCCTCCTTCGGCAAGACTCCCGGCACCGAAAGCACCGCGCTCGCACCCGGATCGACGAGCCAGACGGCCTCGACCTGGTGCACTTTCGCGGAGCGCCCGACGCGCAGGATCAGGCTGCGCTCGATCTCGCGGTCCGCGGGTGGCGCACCAGCGGGCGAAGTCGGCGGCCCGCGCCGGGCCCGCGTCGCCCTCGATGTCCTCGAGAGCATCCTCGTGCCAGGCCTCGATCAGCCGCAGGTGCTGTTCGGCGACGGCGGCGAGCTCGACGCGGGTGGAGACCAACAGCTCGGCGCGTGACCGGGCGTAGAAGAGCCCGCCGCCGATGACCAGGACCCCGGCGAAGGTCGCCAGGACCGCGATCGCGCGCAGCCGCTCGATCCTGCGACCGAACCCCGGGGCGGCCATCCGGGGAGATTACCGGTCCCGGCGCGCCCGGCGCACCGCCCGAACGGAGGGCCGGCCGCCGCCCGCGTCCGCCCGCTTGACAGCAGGAGACCGGAGCCGATATGACTGACCGGTCAGTTCTATGTCGACCGAGCCCACCCACCGTCGCACTCCGCCTACCGAGCGCCGCGCCGAGCGCGAGCGGGAGGTGCGCCGGCGGATCCTCGCCGCCGGACGTACCGTGGTCGGCGCCGACGGGCTCGCAGAGGCCCGGATCGAGGAGATCACCCGCGCGGCGGGCATCGCCAAGGGGACCTTCTACCTCTACTTCGGATCGAAGGAGGACCTCGTCCGCGCCCTCGTGGACGACGCGTTCCGCGAGCTCGCGCACGCCTGCGACCGGGTCGCCGACGACCCGGAGGCGACCTGGAGCGAGCGACTCGCGGCCCTGACGCACGCCCAGGCCGAGCTGCTCGAGGCCGAGCCCGACCGACTGCGCTTGCTCCACCAAGCGCTCGCCGCGCTCCGGCTCGAGGATCCGGAGTGGCGGCCGCTGGCGCAGTCGCTGCGCGGCCATCTCGATCGTCTGGCGGGGCGCATCGTCGCCGCCCCCGCGCCGGCCGGGCTCGACCGCCGAGCGGCGCTCGAGCTGGCCGCACTCCTGTTCGGAGGCGTCTTCGGGGCCGCCGCCCTCGGCGCCCTCGGCGCCCTCGGGTCGCTGGGCTCGACCGCCGCGCGGACCCGGCGTCTCGAGCGCATCGGGCCTTCGCTGGCCGCCGCGTGCACCTCCTGGATCGGCCCCGGCTCCGCGTCCGACGCCGCGCCGGAGGTCCGCCGATGACCGAGACCTTCCGCGCTCTTCTCGACGGCTGGGGCACGGCGCTCGCCATCCTGCTCGTCGGCGCGCTGGCCGGTTGGCTCGCCCGGACGCTGCTCTTCCGCCGCCTGCGCGCGCTCTCGGAGCGCACGGCGACCCGCGCCGACGACGTCCTCCTCGACGCCACCCGCGGCGCCTGGTTCCCGGCCGCGGTCCTGCTCGCGACGGTGATCGCGCTGCGCTTCGCCCCGCTCGAGCTCGAGCACCGGACGGTGGTCGAGCGACTCGCGCTGGCCGCTCTCCTGCTCACGGTCACGATCGCCGCGGCGCGCTTCGCCGGCCTCTGGTTCGCCGGCGCCGGCGAGCCGACACCCGTGGGCCGGCCGTCGCTGATCCAGAAGGCCGCCCGTGTCACGGTCCTGGTCGCGGGATCGCTGCTGGTGCTCGACAACGTCGGCATCCAGATCAACACGCTGCTCACCGCGCTCGGCGTCGGCTCGCTGGCGGTCGGCCTCGCGCTCCAGCCCACGCTGTCGAACTTCTTCGCCGGCCTCCACCTCTCGATGTCGCGCCCGATCCGGGTCGGCGACTACGTCGAGCTCGAGGACGGCACGCAGGGGCACGTCGAGGACATCGGCTGGCGCGCGACCAAGATCCGGCAGCTCGCCAACAACCTCGCGATCGTGCCCAACGGCCGGCTCGCCGACATGCGCATCCTCAACTTCTCGCTGCCCGACCTCCAGCAGTCGGTCGTGGTCACCGTGGGCGTCAGCTACGGGTCCGACCTCGATCGCGTGGAAGCGGTGGTGCTGGACGTCGCCCGCTCGCTCCAGCGCGAGGCGCCGGAAGCGATGAAGACCCACGATCCCTTCGTTCGCTTCCACACCTTCAACAGCTCCTCGATCGACTTCAACGTGATCCTGCGCGCCATCGCCTACACCGACCGTTGGCCGCTGCAACACGAGTTCGTCAAGCGGCTCAAGCGCCGGTTCGACGAGGAGGGAATCGAGATTCCGTTCCCGCAGCGGGTCGTCCACCTGCCCGACCGAGGCCGAAAGGAGGAGGCATGACGCAGGAGCCACCGGCTCCGTTCGAGATCAAGGACAGCGGACTCATCACTCTGGCCCTGGGCCGCACCGCACACAGCCTCCGCGAGCTGCGCGACCGGGTGGCCGACGTTCCGATCGGATCCCTGAAGCACCACTTCCTCGAATCGCTCCTGCGCCCGTCGTTCGACGACCCGGAGTTTCGCAACGACTTCGCGCTGTGGGCCCGCGACGCCCTGCGCGACGATGCGCTCGCGGAGCGCCTGGCGGTCATCGACCCCAACTCGCTGCCCGACGACGACGCCCTGCGCGACGCCCTCGTCGAGGTCCTGGACGACCGGCTCGCCGAGGTCGACCACCCGGTGACGGCGCAGTCGAGCCATGCCTTCCAGTTCCTGCGCTCCCAGATCGTGATCTTCGCCACCGGCCTGGTCGCGGAGCGGCCCTCGGACCTGGCGCGTCTCGCGCCCGGTCTGTCCACCGGCAGCGTCTTCTTTCACTTCATCGACGCCCGTCTGCGCGAGCCGCGCGGCGAGGACGACTTCAGCGCCTGGCTCGCGGACTGGGGCGAGGCCGGCGCCTCGGCCCGCCGCCACCTCGCCGCGATCGACCCCATGTTCGGCTCGCTGGTGGACCTGCGCGAGCGCGTCGCCGGAGCGCTCGACGCCTGCTTCGGAGGCGAGCTGTGAACCGGTCGCTCGACGCCTACGGCGAGATCGTCGGACGCGGGGCGATCCACCACCTCGAGCAGCTCGCCCGGCCGCTGGCCGGCATGCGCGTCGTGCACGTCAACTCGACCCGCGCGGGCGGCGGAGTGGCCGAGATCCTCCACCGCCTGATCCCCTTGCAGCGCGAGCTCGGCATCGACGCGCGCTGGGAGGTGATCCAGGGCGATCCCGACTTCTTCCAGGTCACCAAGGGCTTCCACAACGCCCTCCAGGGCAACCGCGTGGACCTGCACCGGCGCCTGCTCGATCACTACCTCGAGGTCAATCGCAGCAACGCGCAACGGCTGTCCGCCGAGCTGGCCGAAGCGGAGTTCGTGTTCATCCACGACCCGCAGCCGGCGGCGCTGCTGCGCTTCACGCCCGGGCGCCGGGGGCACTGGATCTGGCGCTGCCACATCGACGCCAGCCGGCCGCACCGCCCGGTCTGGAAGTTCCTGCGCGAAGAGGTCCGGAGCTACGACTCGAGCGTCTTCTCGCTGGCCGCCTTCGCCCAGGCGCTGCCCCATCCGCAGTACCTGATCGCGCCCAGCATCGACCCGCTGGCGGAGAAGAACGTCGAGCTCTCGCCCACCGAGATCTCCACCACCGCCGAGTCCTTCGGGCTCGACCCGGCCCGGCCCGTGCTGCTCCAGGTGTCGCGCTTCGACCGCTTCAAGGACCCGGTCGGGGTGATCCAGGCCTACCGGATGGTGCGCGCGCACCTCCCGGTCCAGCTCGTGCTCGCGGGCAGCGACGCCTCGGACGACCCCGAGGGCGCCCAGGTCCTCGCCGAGGTGCGCGAAGCGGCCGGCGACGACCCGGACCTGCACGTGCTCCTGCTCCCTTCCGACGCCCACCGCACGATCAACGCCCTGCAGCGGCGCGCCGACGTGGTGCTCCAGAAGTCGATCCGCGAGGGCTTCGGCCTGACCGTCACCGAGGCGCTGTGGAAGCGCAAGGCGGTCATCGGAGGCGACACCGGGGGGATCACGCTCCAGGTCATCCCCCACCACACCGGCTTCCTCGTCAACACGCCCGAGGGCGCCGCGCTGCGGATCCGCTACCTCCTGCGCAACCAGGGCCTTGCGGCCGTGATGGGCCAGAAGGCCCGTCGGCACGTGCTCGACAACTTCCTGCTCACCCGCCACCTGCGCGAGTACTTGACGCTCATGGTCAGCGTCGCCCGCGGCGACGGCGACCGCATCGAAATCGGAGCCGCGTGAGCGCCCGAGGCGCACCCGCGCCCAGCACCGGGAAGCGGCCCGCCGGACCGGCGCGGGCCGGGATCCCCGCGGCGTTCTGGGAGAGCGCGCGGACGGCGCCCGCGCGTCTGCTCGCCCTCGACTACGACGGTACCCTGGCGCCGTTCGCGGTCCGCCCCGCGGACGCCCGGCCGCTGCCGTTGGCGCGGCGCGCGCTGGAACGCATCGTCCGCTCCGGCCACACCGCCGTGGCGGTGATCTCCGGCCGGCCGCCGGACGAGGTGGCCGCGCTGCTCGGTCCCCTGCCGGTCCCGATCGTCGGCGAGCACGGCTGGACGCGGCGCTATCCCGACGGCGCGCTGCTGCGCCACCCGATCGCGCCCGAGCTCGTGGCCCTGCTCGACCGGGCGCAGGCCGCCGTGAGCGCCGTCGCCGCGCCGGCGCGGATCGAGCGCAAGCGGGCTTCGATCGCGGTCCACGCGCGCGGACTCGCCGCCGGTGACGAACAGCGGGCGCTCGCTGCCGCGCGCAGCCTCTTCGAGCGCCGCTTCAGCCACCCCCGGCTGGAGCTGCGGCCGATGGACGGCGGTCTCGAGCTGCGCGTCACCGGGCGCGACAAGGGGGACGCCGTGCGCGAGCTGGCGGCCGAAGCCGGGCCCGAGGCGTTCGTCGTCGTGCTCGGGGACGACGAGACCGACGAGGACGCGTTCCGCGCCGCCGCGGACCTCGGCGGGTGGGGCATCCGCGTCGGCCGGCCGCGGCCGACCGTCGCCCGCGCGCGTCTCGCCTCGCCCGCCGCCGTGGCGGCCTTCCTGGCCAGCTGGTCCGAGCACGCCGAGGACGCGCCGCGCCGCACGGCGGGTGCGAAGCGGCGGGGAGGCGCGAGGAGCGGCGGATGAGGAAGCGGTTTCGCAGGCTCGTCGTGGTGTCGAACCGGATTCCGGTGGGCCGTCCGACCGGGATCGGCGGTGAGCTCGAGCTGCCGGCGGGAGGCCTCGTCTCGGCGCTGCTCGGATCGCTCGAAGCGCTGCCCGAGAGCCTGTGGGTGGGCTGGGACAGTCGCGCCAATTCCGGCGGGAGCGCCACCGAGACCGACGTCCGGGGCGTCCAGCTGATCGGCATCCCGCTCGAGCGGCGCCTGGTCGAGGGCTACTACGAGGGCTTCTGCAACCAGGGGTTGTGGCCTCTGCTCCACTGCTTCCCGAGCCGGGTGGTCTTCGAGCCGCGTCACCTGGAGGCCTACTTCGAGGTCCAGGAGCGGTTCGCGGACGCCGTCGTCGCGCGTCTCCACGCCGGCGACGCCGTGTGGGTGCACGACTACCACCTCTTGTGCCTGGGCGAGTCGCTGCGCCGCCGCGGAATCTCCTCGCCCATCGGCTTCTTCCTCCACACCCCGTTCCCACCCGACGACCTGTGGGAGATCCTTCCCCGCTCACGCCGCTTCCTGACCGCGATGCTCGCCTACGACCTGGTCGGCTTCCACACCCAGGGCTACCTCGAGAACTACGTCGAGGCCTGCCGGCGCGAGCTCGGCGCGGAGTGGGACGGCGAGCGGCTGCGCCGCGGCAGGAAGCGCCAGAAGGTGTCGGTCCACCCGGTGGGCATCGACCCCGCGGACTTCGAGCCCAGCCCGCGCGTGCTCCGGCTGCGCCGCCGGCCGAGCGCTCTGACCCGGATCGCGCACGGCCGGCGAGTGGTCCTGGGCGTCGATCGCCTCGACTACACGAAGGGCCTGCTCGAGCGCTTCCGGTCGTTCGAGATCTTCCTCGATGAGCACCGCGAGTGGCGCGACCGCGTCTGCCTGGTGCAGATCGCTTCGCCCTCGCGCGGCACCCTCCCCTGGTACGCCCACGAGCGGCGCGAGCTCGAGCTGCTGGTGGGCCGGATCAACGGCGAGCTCGGCCGCATGGACTGGCTGCCGATCCTCTACCTTCACCGCACCTACCCGCGCGAGACCCTGGCCCGCTTCTACCGCGCCGCCGAGGTCGCGCTGGTGACGCCGCTGCGCGACGGCATGAACCTGGTGGCCAAGGAGTACGTCGCCGCGCAACGTCCGGACGCGCCCGGCGTCCTGGTACTCAGCCGCTTCGCGGGCGCCGCCGAGCACCTCGACGGGGCTCTGCTGGTCAATCCCTACGTCCCGGCGGAGTGCGGCGAAGCGATCCACGAAGCGCTCGAGATGCCGGCCGAGGAGCGCCGGCGACGCCACGCCTCGCTGCTCGCCGCGGTGCGCTCCGAATCCGCCTCGGAGTGGGCCGGCCGCTTCCTCGACGACCTGGCGTCCTGATCAGGCGCAACGCTCAGGTGACAGGCACGCCACATCTGAGATGTGGCGTGCCTGTCACCTCTCCCATCTTGCGTCCTTCAGCGCCCCGCCGACCAGCTCCGCCAGGTCGCCGACGCCCAAGGCCCGCTCGCGCCGGAGCAGACCGACCGCCGCGGCCGCGGCGCCCAGTGTCCGCTCCGGGCCCCAGCCGGCGTTTCGCATCTCGTGGACGCCCGTGTCGCGGTCGGACTTCGACAGCTTGGCGCCGCCCGGCTTGAGGACCAGCGGGTGGTGCAGGAATCGCGGACCCTCGCCGCGGCCCAGGAGCCGCGCGAGCTGGATCTGCCTTCCCGTCGAGGCGAGCAGGTCGTCGCCGCGGATCACGACGTCGATCCCCTGCTCGAGGTCGTCGACCACGACCGCGAACTGGTAGGTCCAGTTCGAATCGCGGTCGCGCGCCAGCAGGTCGCCGCACTGCTCGGTGGCGACCTGGACCTGCTCGCCCCCGAGGCCGTCGGTGAACCGGATCTCCTCGCGTTCGAACCGGATTCGGCGCATCGGCGAGGCGTCCGCGGCCAGCCCGCGCGATCGGCAGGTACCCGGATAGCGCAGCTCGCCGCCGGTGCGCTCCGAGCCTTCGAGGATCCGCCGCCGCGAGCAGTCGCAGACGTAGACGCGTCCCGGCTCGCGCGCCAGCTGCTCGAGGGCGCCCCGATAGAGCCCGGTGCGATCGCTCTGGCGCACCGGCGGCGCGTCGGGCTCGAAGCCCAGCCAGGCGAGATCCTCGAGCAGCGCCCGCTCGTGCTCGGGACGCGAGCGGACCCGGTCGTGGTCCTCGATGCGCAGCAGCACCCGTCCCCCGGACGCGCGCGCCGCGCCCCAGACCCAGATCGCGTCGGCGACGTGGCCGAGGTGGAGGCGCCCGGTGGGCGCCGGCGCGAAGCGCGTCGTCCAGCCCACGGGCCGGGCTCAGCCCCCGTCCCCGGCGCTCCCGTCGCCGCCGCGGGGACCGGTGAGGGTGCGCCGGGCCGGATCCCGGTCGAGGAAGTAGGGAACCTCCGGGTCGAAGGCGCTCTTCTCGATCCGGGAGTCGAGATGTTGGAAGCGCTCGAGCTCGGCGTCGGCCACCGCGCGCGCCCGCGCGTAGCCTCCCATCTCGTGCTGCTCGAAGGCCTCGACCCGGAACCTCGCCTCCTCGAGCGCCACCTCGAGGGCGCGACGGTTCGGCGCGAAGCAGTTGGTGAAATCGCCGTTGAGGCTGTCGCGGGGATAGGCCTGCCAGAGCGGGATCCCGGCCAGCCGTGGATCGAGCGCCGCCAGCTTCGCGGTCGTCCCGTCGGGCAGCAGCACGTAGTCGTCGATCAGCAACGTCGCGACGAACAGGACGCCGCCGTCGGAGAGGACGCCGCGCAGGGCGTCCAGCGCCGCCAACGGCTTGCGCAGGTGATAGAGCACGCCGAGGAAGAGCACGAGGTCGAAGCGGCCGTGGCGGGTGGGGTCGAGGTTGTAGACGTTGTCGGCACGGTAGGCGACGCGGCTGCCCAGGATTCGGCGCGCGGTGGCGAATCCCGACGCCGTCTCCTCGACCAGGTCCACCGCCAGAACCTCGGCCCCGCGCCGCTCGAGCTCGAACGAGAAGTAGCCGTCGGAGCACCCGACGTCGAGCGCGCGCAGGCCGCGGGCGTCCGCCGGCAGCCCGAGCCGGTCGAGGATCGGCAGCTTGAGGCGGTTCGAGTCTTCGCCCGGGGTCACGACGCCGGGCGCCAGCTCCATCTCGTGGAACCAGCGCCCGTGCTCGGCGATCAGACGCCGCGCCGTCTCGGCGTCGCAGGGGCCCATCCGCTTCTCCCTCCCCGGCGGATCCTACTTCGTGGCGCGCCGCCGAAGCTGCTATCGTGCCGCCCCTCGGCCATGACCGACCGCTCCTCCCTCCTGCGGTGGCCCCGCCGCGGCCCGCGCCGCGAGCGGCCGCATCTACGCACCCGGCTCCGGCTTCTCGCGCCGCTGCTGCTGGCGGCGTTCCCGTGGCCGGCGGCGGCCGTCGCCGGGCCCGGCGTGGAACTGGTCGCGCCGCGCGCCGACGCCGAGTGGACCGCCGGCGGGAGGGCGCTGCTCGAGTGGCGCGAGCTGGCCCCGGCGCCCGCCGACTTCGAGGAGTGGGAGGCCTTCCTCTCGCTCGACGGCGGCGCCACCTGGCCCTACCGGCTGACCCCGCACCTCGACCGCTCGCGCTCCCGCGTCGAGGTCGAGCTGCCCCCCGTGCCGACGCAGCGCGCCCGGCTGCTGCTGCGCTTCGGCGACGAGTCCCGCGAGACGGAGTGGCTGGTGCCCGGAGAGATCGAGATCCTCCCCGGCCGGCGCGCTCTCGAGCTCGATCCGCCGCGCGTCGCCGCCGCGCCGGGCGAGTCCGCCCGTCCCGGGGAAGCGGGCGTCACCGGCTGGGTCGAGGGCCCGCGCGACGGCCGCCACGCCGTGCGCTACCTGGCCCACGATCCGGCCTGGGAATCCGCCGCCGAGCAGCTCGCCGCGGGCGAGCGGACACCCACCGCCGCCGAGGTGCCACCCCGTCCCTTCGCTTCCGCGCCGCTCGCCGCGACGACGCGCACCGCGCGACCGCGGCCCGCCCCGAGCGCGACGTCGACGGCCCGTACGGGCCGCGCGCTGCCCGCTTCCGAACGACTCGCCCACCTCGGCCGACGCAACGAGTGAGGGCGCGGCGGCGACGGCAGAGCCGCCTCGCGCTCGTGTTCGTCCGGTTCCGCGCCCGTGCGCGGATCCGTCCGTCGATCGGCAGCTCCACCCAGAGGAAGTGAGTCCCATGCACCGTTCCCTGCTTGCCTTCGCCGTCGCCGCAGGCCTCGCCGCCGCGGCCCACGGCCAGACGTCCACCCCCCCGGCCGCACCGCCGGAGGTTTCCGAGACGATTCAGGTCACCGCGACGCGGATCCCCGAGGAGATCCTCGACGTGCCGGCCTCGATCACCGTCATCCCCGGCGACGAGCTCGCCGAGCGCGGCGCGACCGACCTCGCGTCGGCGCTGGCGCTGGCCGGCGGCCTCTCGATCGCCCCGGGCGGCGACGGCGGACCCGCGTCCTCCGTCCCCGAGCTGATGGGGCTCAAGGAATTCGACGCCTTCCTGCTGGTCGTGGACGGCGTGCCTTGGGGCGGCGCCTTCAACCCGGCGCTGTCGACCCTCGACCTGACCAACGTCGACCGGATCGAGATCCTGCGCGGTTCCGCCCCCGTCCTCTACGGCGCGACCTCTTTCGTCGGCGTCATCCACGTCATCCACCGCACGCCGGAGAAGACCCCGCGCGAGGCGCGCGTCTCCGCCGGGACCCACGGCAGCGGCGGCGCGGCGGTGACGTCGCAGCTGACCGGCAGCTCGACCTTCCACCACGCCATCTCGGCGGCCTTCGACCGCCAGGGGTTCGAGGACGACCGCACCAATTTCGACCGCGGACACGTGCTGTGGAGCGCCGACGGCACGGCGGTGGGCGGCCGCTATCAGCTGGGCGCCGACTTCAACGGCGTGCGTCAGGACCCGGCGAGCCCCCACCCGCGTACGGGCCAGGTGCTCACGAACCTGATCCCGCTCGATTCCAACCACAACCCGAGCGACGCCAAGATCGACGAGAACCGGCTCGACTTCCGCGCCTCCTACGACCACGACCTCGCCGGCGGCAGCTGGACCACGACCTTCAACGTCACCCACACCGACCGCGACACCACGCGCGGCTTCCTGCGCGGGGAATTCGACGTCGCGCCGGACGTGAGCAACGCCGACGGCTTCCGCCAGAGCTTCAAGGGCGACGACGTCTACTTCGACACCCACCTGGCGCTCGAGCCGATCGAGAACCTCTCGGTCGTCGCCGGTTTCGACTACCTCTACGGCAAGGGTGACGCACGGAGCAACAACTTCGAGTACCACGTCGCGCTCGACGGCGCGGGCGCGCCCTCGAGCGGCCCGATCCACATCGACGAGAGGCCGCACCTGGTCGACACCCGCAACTTCGCCGGGCTCTACGTCCAGACGCTGTGGACGCCCGCGCCGCGCTGGAAGATCGACGCCGGCGTGCGCCTCAACGACACCGAGGAGAAGCAGGAGGGCGAGGTGGTCACCGAGGACGGCGTCGAGGGCTCGTCCGACAAGCGGAGCTTCACCCGCCTCTCGGGCGGCGCCGGCGCCAGCTTCCTCGCCTGGGGCAGCGGCTCCGACGCCGTCTGGCTCTACGCCGACTACAAGGACACGTTCAAGCCCGCCGCGGTCGACTTCGGACCCGAGGCCGAAGGCGAGATCCTGGATCCCGAGAGCGCCCGGACCGTCGAGGCCGGCGTCAAGGGCACCCACATGGCGGGCCGGTTCACCTGGCAGGCGAGCGTGTTCCAGATGGATTTCGACAATCTCGTGGTTCCGGTGACCGTCAACGGCCTGCCGTCGATCGAGAACGCCGGCCAGGAGCGCTTCCAGGGCTTCGAGCTCGAGGGCCGCTACCGCATCGCCGAGGAGCTGACGCTCGAGGGCTCCTACGCCAACCACTCGGCCAAGTTCCGCGACTACGTCCGTGACTTCGACGGCATACCGACACAGCTGCGCGGCAACCACCTCGAGATGTCTCCCGATCAGCTCGCCGCGCTGGGCCTGACCTACGCCCCGCGTCGCGGCTGGCTCGGCTACGCGACCGCCAACTACGTCGGCCAGCGTTATCTCGACAAGCGCAACCGGGCCCTGGCGGATTCCTACACCACGTGGGCGGCCGGGTTCGGCTATCGGTTCGAGCGCGGCGAGGCGCGCATCGACGGCACCAACCTCTCGGACGCGAGGCCGCCGATCGCCGAGAGCGAGCTGGGCGACGCCCAGTACTACCTGCTGCCGGCGCGCGCGGTGAAGGCGACGCTGACCTGGAGGTTCTGAGCTCCGCGCCGCGAGCGGGCGGGGCGGCGCTCAGCCGTCCCCGCCCGCGTCGTCTTCGTCGAGATGGAAGCGGTGCAGCATCCGGTGCAGCAGCGGCGCCAGGACGACTCCCACGACGCCGAGGAAGATGACTCCGGAGAAGATCGAGTAGATGGTGGCGAAGAGCTTTCCGCCGTCGGTGCGCAGCGTGTCGACGGGCCCCATCCCCGACAGGATCATCGCGGCGTTGAGGAAGGCGTCGAGCCAGCCCATGCCCTCGGTCCAGCGGTAGCCCACCGCGCCGGCCCCGAGCGAGATCCCGAGCACGACGGTGGCGAGGAGGCCGTGGCGCGCGAGGCGGCGGACGAACAGCCGCCGCGGCAGCAGCCGCTCGCCACGGCTCTCGTAGGCGAGGAAGCTCTGGCGCGGTCGGGCGGTCACAAGGGGAAGTGGACGGTGGTCGCCTGGCGCGCGGTGAGCACGCCCCCGCGGCGCAGCTCGACGACGTGGTCGACCTGCTCGCCACCGTTGGAGACGACGACCGAGACCTCCACCGAGTAGCCGTCGTCTCTCGTCGTGGACTTGCCGTTCTCACCCATCTTGAACTCGATCGAGGGCTCGGCCAGCACCTTGTTGGCCGCCAGATCCACGACCGTCGTCCGACAGACGTAGGCGCCGGGGGCACCGCTGGCCTTCTGAATCGTCATCTTGACCCCCATCCTCTCGCCTGCGGACGGCGCCGCTGCCGGGGTGTCGGAGGGAGACGCCGCGGTGGCACCGAGAGCCAACGCCGCCAGCAGGGCGAGGACCGAGGTCGCAAGCAGATTTCGACGCATGGGGAGCTCCTTTCGCGATCCGGGACGAGAAGTTGAATCGGAATTCTAGTCCTGCCCGTCGGCCGCCGTGGCGGACCGCAGGCGGCTCGAGGGGACAAGCAACTTCGTTGCATGTCCCCTGGGGGAATCTGCCGCCTCGCCGGTCCGCCGGCCCCGCCCCCATCCCCCATCTAGGGAAGTCTTCGGTTCAGGCGCGGTCGAGGACGAAGGGGAGGGCCGCCAGGACGATTCCGACCACGACCAGGAGCCAGACGCTGTCGATGAACCAGGGATAGATGCACAACGCGGCGCCGGAGATCATCGGCAGCGCTCGTCCCTGCTTCTTGCCGTAGAGGAAGTAGCCCATGCCCACCGATCCGGCGAGGACGGAGACGAGGATCGAGCTGGGAGAGAACATCGGCCGGCTCAGCGGGCTCCGCCCGGCAGGGGGCCGCGCTCGTGCAGGTGCGCCTCGAAGGCGGCGTCGAGCTCGGCGCGCCGGCGCCGCCAGAGGTCGCGCATCGCGAGCTCGCCGGCGACGAGCTCGTATCCTGGCGAGACCACGGGCAACGCTCGCTCGACCTCGACCAGCACCACGGCCTGGATCTCGTAGGACTTCGCCTCCTCCGGGAAGTGGCGACGGATCGCCTCGCGGTAGATCCGGTCGTCGCTGTGCACCGTGCCCCGGCCCAGGAAACGGTAGCCGCGACGCGAATAGGCGTCCACCACGTTGATCTCCACCCAGGGGGTGGCCTCGAGGTTGGCCCGCGTGCACGGCGAGTCGATGTCGCAGAAGACCAGGTGACGGTGGTCCCAGACGCGGATCGTGCCCTTCGGCGACAGGTTCGGCCGGCCGTCGGGACCGACCGTGGCGGCGAAGCAGAGACGTTGTGCGGCGATCACCGCGCGCATGTCGTCGTCGATCATCTGGGTCTCCGTCTCCGGACCTCGAACCGGCGGACTCCGACCGGGCTCGTCTGGAACTGCGGGCGAAACCTGGCGAGGCTAGCGCCCGCCGGTCCGGGGGTCAATCCGCGGCGCCGGGCTCGGCGGCCGATCCCTCGGCGCCCGCGGCCTCCCCGGCGCCCGCGGCCTCCGCGACGCGATCGGGAAACAGCGCGAGGGCGACCAGTCCGAGGATCCCCGCCAGGCCGAGCAGCGCGAGCCAGCCGGTGTAGCCCTTGGCCCGCGCCAACGCCCAGCAGCCCCAGAACAGCAGGACGGTGCCGGCGAGGTAGACGGCGTAGAAGAGCGGCGAGCGGGAGTAGCCCTCGCCGGCGGCCAGGAAGACCGGGATCAGGCCCGCCAGGCGGGCGGCGAAGTAGCCCGCGAAGAGCAGCTTGGAGAGCTGTCGATATCCGGCGATCACGGCGGGCGCAAGGTACCGTCCGGATCGGCCCGAGTCAATCCGGCGCCCGATGGCGCTACTCTCCGTTCGTGATCTGGCTCGACCGCATCCCCTGGCTCGTCGTCCTGTTGGCGTGCGCCACCCTCGGCCTGGCGCCCTTCCATCCACCCCATATCTGGGAGAAGCTGCAGATGCTCTCCCGCGGCCAGCTCGTCCGGCCGATCGACATCTTCGACCTCCTGCTCCACGCCGCGCCGTGGCTGCTCGCCCTGGCCAAGCTCGTGCGCACGGCGACGAGATAGCGGCGGTGCGCGTCCGGCTCCGTCTTCCGGCACTCCTGGCGTGTCTGACGGCGCTGCTCGCCGGCGTGGCCGGGGCGGCCGAGGACGAGCCCGGCGCCTTCGATCTGCTCGAGCGCGTCCGCGAGGCCTACTCGGGCCTCGCTTCGTACCGCGACAGCGGCACGATCGAGATCTCCGGCGGCGCGGAAGGAGCCGGCACGGTGCGCCTCGAAGTGCGCACACGGTACCGGCGCGACGGCGCGTTCGAGCTCACCCTGACGCCGCCGCCGCCCGCGCAGCCGATCCGGCTGAGCCGCGACGCCGCGGACGGGAAGGGCGCCGCCCGTTTCGCGGCCGGGCTCCACGCCGCTCTCCGGCCGTATCTCGGCGACTCGTCGGCCGACGCACTGGTGGCCCAGACTCTGCTCGCGCTGGGCTCCGCGGCGGTCGCCGATCCCGAGGCCGCGGGCTTCGAGGGGGAGGGCGCGTGCGGCGGGGCGACGTGCCGGATCCTGGCCGGGTCGCGCGCCGGGGGTCGGGAGGCGTTCCGTTTCTGGATCGGTGTCGAGGACGACCTCGTCCGGCGCGTCGATCTCGAGCTCGAGCCCGCACCCGGTTCGTCCGGCGGCGCGCGCACGATCCGCGTCGACCTCACCCCGGAGGCGGAGATCGCCTCCCCGGCCGCCGCCGTCGCGCGGGAGACGGCCGCCGCGGCGGAGGAACCGCCGGTCGCCGCCTTCTCCGGGCAGCT
Source organism: uncultured Acidobacteriota bacterium (assembly GCA_963781755.1). Lineage (GTDB taxonomy): Bacteria > Acidobacteriota > Thermoanaerobaculia > Multivoradales > JAGPDF01 > JACTMI01. The sequence goes on along the minus strand of CAWAGZ010000004.1, from coordinate 389,980 downwards.
CGAGGTGACGCTCTCCACGGTCGCCGTCCGCGTGCTCGACGCCGACGGCGATCCCGTGCCGGATCTCGGTCCGGGAGACTTCCGGGTCCGCGTCGGCCGGCGCGAGGTCGCGGCCGAGTCCGCGGACTGGATCGGCTCCGACGTGGCCGCCGATTCCCTGCTCGGGGCCGGATCGGACGCCTCCGGTGAGCTCGGCGAGCCACCGCCGCCGCGTCTCTTCGTCTTCTTCGTCCAGGCGGACTTCGAGCCATCGCGCATGTCCGGCCAGGTCCGCATGCTGCCGCAGGCGAAACGGCTGGTCGACGACCTGCGCATCGACGACCGCGCCGCGGTCGTCTCCTTCGACACCCACCTGAAGCTGCGGCAGGACTTCACCGACGACCACGAGAGGCTGCGCGAAGCGCTCGACGCGGCGATCCGCTTCGGCCGCGAGCCCTGGCTCCGTCCCGGCCGCGAGCCGTCGATCGCGCGCCACCTCGAGCGCGCGGCCGCCCGCGACGCGACCACGCCCGAGCGTGGCCTCGAGCTCACCGCCCGCGCGCTGATCCCGATTCCGGGGGACAAGATCGTCGTCTACGTCGGCTGGGGCCTGGGTGTGCTGACGCCGCTCGGGGTCGAGATGATCCCCGCCTACTTCGACGCCTTGCGGGCCCTGAGCGCCGCGCACGCCACGGTGTTCGTGCTCGACGTCACGGACGCCGATTACCATTCGCTCGAGGTCGGGCTCGAGCAGGTCGCGGCGGACACCGGCGGGACCTACTCGAAGACCCACCAGTTCCCGGTCGGCGCCACCGACCGTCTGCTCCACCTGGTCGCCGGCTACTACCTGATCGGCTTCCACCGCCCGGCTCCGGCCGGACCGCGCGACGAGGTCCGGATCCAGCTCCGCGACCCCCGCCGCGGCACCCTCGTCCAGGGCCGGTGACAGTTACGTCACAGACGTAACTGTCACTCGCTGCCGATGTGGTAGCCGATCAGCTTCCAGTGGTCGTTCTCCTGGACCAGCTTGAAGCTGGCCGGGACCTTGGTCCCGCTCTCCAGGGTGAGGGTCCCCGAGAGCTTGGCGCCGTTCAGGTCGACCGAGCGGTTGTTGAAGGTCGTGTCGCGCACCTTGAACAGGTCCGGATTGCCTTTCGCCGCGGCCTCGAACTGGTCGAACGGCTGCGCCGATTTGAGCGGCGCGGAGAAGCAGTCCCAGGCCGTCTTGTAGTCGCCCGCACCGGCGGCGTCGAGGAAGGCGTGGACCTCCGCCTCGGGCCCGGCCGTGGCCTTCTTGACCACGGTGAACATGAAGATCGCGAAGGCGGCGGCCAGCACGACCAGCCCGCCGCAGCCGATCGCGACCCACTTGATCCAGCCCTTGCCGCTCTTCTGTCCCGGCTGCGCCGGGGGCGGAGATCCGGGAGGGGGGGAAACCGTCATCGCACGTCTCCTCTGAGGTCGGGGGTCAAGGTGTCGCCGCGCTCCAGCGGCGGGTGTCGCCTGTTTCGAAGCCGTCCGAGAAGGGCAGCCCCAGCGGGCCCGACGGCAGCGGCCACGCGTAGGCGCCGCGGGAGCGCGTGAACACCGCCAGGGTCGTGAAGCCGCGGTCGATCGCCATGTCCCAGATCATCACCGTCGGCAGGCCGTTGACGAAGCGCTGCCAGACCGGCGACGCGACGCTCACGTCGTCGGTGTAGTAGAGACCCCAGTCGCTCCCCGCGAAGACCTGGTTCGGCTGCAGCGGGTTGACCAGGATCGAGTCGATCGGGATGTCCGGGAGGTCGCCGGACTTGTCCTCCCAGGCGAAGCTCGAGCAGCCGACGTTGCAGGCCACCCGGAAGACGTGGCCGGGGGTCCCGGGCGTGTTCTCGTCGAAGCCGCCCACCGCCGCGTAGCCGACGGTCGGCGTCAGCGGGTCGGTGGTGACGTCGAGGATCGGCCGGTTGGGGAGAACGGAGTTGCCGTCCGTGACGTCGACCCAGGTCGCGCTCAGCGTCGTCCCCTGCCCCAGGTCGAAGCCGTACCAGACGTTGCCGTCGTTGGTGCCGGCGATGGCGACCGTGCCGTCGCTCACCGCGTAGGAGAGCTGGTTGATGAACGATCGGTCCGCCAGCACGCCCTTGGTCAGGTCGCCGCTGGCGGCGTACCAGCTCGACGCCGGCACGGCGCCCTGGATCGTCTCCCACACCCGCTGGGTCCCGGCGATCATGTGGTTGCAGATCGTTCCCGGGCAGTTGTAGCGGTCGATCTCGTAGGGGTGGACGAAGCTGACCCGGTCGCTGAGCCAATTCCCCCAGGCTTGCGACTGGCCTCCGAACGGGCCCGTTGGTCGAGACGTGCAGGTTTCCGTTCTGGTACTCCTGGTACCAGCGCTGGCCCTGCTTGGGCTCGATGCGGGCGAACATCCCGTCGCCGCCGAGCGTCGTCGTCCACAGGGCGGGGCCCGGGTTGCCGCTCCAGACCTTGACCGACGAGCCGTTGTCCTGCGCCCCGGCGTTGATCCCCGGCGACGAGGAGTTGGCGAAGTCCGCGGTGATGTCGCCGGAGTAGAACTCGATCGTCGACAGCGTGTCGTTGAGCTGGACGAAGGCGGGGCTGCCCGCGGTGGCGTTGCCGGTGTAGAAGACGCCGCCGTCGCTGCCCACCAGCAGCCGGTCCGGATCGCCGCCGACGAACGCGCGGGCGTGGTGATCGACGTGGACGTTGCCTCCGGCGTAGCCGCAGGTCAGGTCGACGAAGGTCGTGCCGCCGTCGGTCGAGCGGAACAGGTCCACCGTGCTGATGAACACCACGTCGGGATCCACCGGATCCACGGTCACGCCCTGGTCGTACCAGTTCTGCCCGTAGTCGCCCTGGCACCCGGTCAGCCCCGAGGCGTTCGAGCGCTGCTGCCAGGTGGTCCCGCCGTCCACCGTGCGCCAGACCCCGAGCTGTCCGTGGCTCGGGATCGACGCCACCTGCGCGTAGAGCACGTCGGGGTCGCTGGGCGAGATCCCGAGGTCGATCCGTCCCAGCGTGTTCGTCGGATAGGGCGTGCCGCCGCCGGTGCCCGCCGGCCAGCCGTTGTCGCTGCGGGTGAGCAGCTCCCAGGAGGCCGGGCAGCCGCTGCCCGGGATCGTGGCGCGGTAGATCCCGTTGGCGCCGTTCTGGTCGAGATCCGGCTGGACGGCGGTGTTGAAGCCGCGCGTGCCGATCGCGGCGTAGACCTCGGTCGCGCTGCCGGTGTCGCGGACGACCAGGCCGGTGACGTCCTGGCGCTGGGTCGTGAAGGAGTTCGTCTGGCACGGGCCCGACCAGGTCGCGCCGGCGTCGTAGGAGAAGAACAGCCCGGTCTTGGTGCCGACGACCACGCGGTCGCTGTCGCGTGGGTCGACCTCGACCTGGCCGACCGCCTGGTACTGAGGGAAGGTCCCCGGAGGCTCGGGGTAGACCGGCGTGAAGACGTCGGCGCCGAGGATCGTCCAGCTCGCCCCGGCGTCGGTGGACTTGAGGACGCCCGCCGAGCCGAAGGCCCAGGAGGTGTAGTTCAGGTCACCGGTCCCGGCGTAGACGGTGTTGGGATCGTTGGGGTCGATCTCGATGTCGTCGATCGCGATCGAGGCGAGGAGCGGGTCGTCGGTCGTCGGCGTCCAGGTGGTCGAGGCGCTGCAGCAGTTCGTCGTCTTCCAGACCCCGCCGCCCACCGAGCCGGCGTAAGCGATCGCCGGCGTCACCGGATCGCTCGCGAGGACGTTGATCCGCCCCGCCGAGCGCCCGAACTGGCCGTCGAGGGGCTGGGGGCCGAGCGAGGTGAAGGCGTCGGGATCGAGGTTCAGCGGCGAGACGCTTCCCGCCGGCCTCCCCCACGGGCGTCCGGAGGGCACGCCGCGGGCCAGAGCGCGATCCTGGGCCGCGGCCGCGACCAGCCAGCGGGAGTCGAAGTGTCCGGTCGGATAGGTCAGCCGGACCGCCCAGTAGTCGGCGTCGCCCGGGCTCCTGGGCGCCTCGCGCTCCGCAGCCGTGGCGGTCCGCGGGGCGACCGGACGCGACAGATTCGCGCCGGCGTGACCCGCGCGCCAGCCACCCGCCGCGAAAGCGGCCAGGGCGACGAGCGAGAGGGTGAGATCTCGGAGAGTTCGCGCGTGCACGGTCGGGTCCTCCTGCCGCGGGCGTCGCGATCACCGCGCGCCCGGCAGACGGGTCCACGGGGCGGGGCGAGCTACGCGGTCTCGGTCGAGAAACGGAGGCACCCTAGCACGCCCGCGCGTCGCCGCCGACCCCCGACCGGGCGTCAGCCCGCGGCCGCACGCAGCTTGTCGAGCAGCGCGGCCCGGGCGCGGGCATGCGCCCCCTGGACCGCCTGCCAAGCGGCGTCGGCGCGGGCCAGGATCGCCGCCCGCGCGGCCGCGTCGGCCAGACCCGGGAGGTTGACGCAGACGTTCTGATAGGCGCCCGCGGCGGCCGCCTGCGCCATTTCCGCGCCGGTGGAGGCGTCGGACAGCGAGGCCTCGAGTCCGATCCCGGCGACCTCGACGCAGAGCTCGACCAGCTCCGCCGCGGCTTCGAGCGTGGTCATCGGCACCTCGATCGTGGCGACCGTGGCCTCGACCAGCGCCCGTTCGCGCGCCTCGCGCTCCTCGGCGGTCGTCCGCGGCCGCCGCAGCGCCTCGAGATAGGCCTCGAACGCGGCCGTGTCGGCGTCCACCGCGGCGAGCAGCCGGTCCTTGAGCTCCTGTCCGCGCAGCGCGATCCGCTCGAACGCCTCGCGCCGCTCCTCGAAGCCCTTCTTGGCGTGCGACAGGTTGGCCACCATCGCGGCCAGCCCGGCGGCGAGCGAAGCGGCCAGAGCCGAGACCGATCCGCCTCCGGGCGCCGCCGACTCCGAGGACAGCTCGTCGGCGAACTCGCGCAACGTCATCGAGGCCAGCCTCCCGGGAGGCGAGAGCCGGTACTCGATCACCCGCTCCCGCGGGTCGAAGGGCTTGACCTCGTTCAGGCCGAGGCTGCGCACCGCGGTGTGGACCAGCGCCGATTCGGGCACGCCGGTCGAGCGCCCCATCCGGGCCAGGTAGTGCCGCCCTGCGTCGAGCAGCACGGAGCGCGGCACCAGGCCGACCAGCTCCGACCCGGTGACCCGCAGCCCGCGCGCCTCGGCCCGCTCGACGCAGGTGTCGAAGACCTCGTGGAGCGGTGTCGCATCGAGGTCGGTGACGTTGATCGAGACCTGCGCGCAGCCGAACTCGGGGATCGTCCAGCCCACGGCCTTGACCCCGGCGAGCAGCCCCGGCTCCCAGACCTCCTCGCCCGCGGCGTCGAGGACCGGCTTCCCCGCTCCGTCGAGCTTGCGCCGCCCCTTCTCCCGGATGTCGAAGGCGACCCGGTTGGCCAGGCGCTTGTCGAGCGTGTTGAGGTCCACGTTGTAGGCGACCAGGAACTTGCGCGCGCCGACCGCGATCGCGCCGGAGCGCGGCACGAACTCGGCCGGACCGAAGTCGGGCTTCCAGGCGGGATCGGCCAGCTTCGCCTCCAGCGCCTCGTACTCGCCGGCGCGGACGTCGGCGAGATTGCGGCGCTCCGGCCGGGTCGCGGCGTGCTCGTAGAGATAGACCGGAACGCCGAGATCGCGGCCGATCCGCTCGCCGAGGCGCCGCGCCAGCTCGGCGCACTCCTCCATGGAGACCCCGGCGACCGGCACGAACGGGACCACGTCCACGGCTCCCTGGCGCGGATGGGCCCCGCGATGGGTGGTCATGTCGATGCGCTCGAGCGCGGCGGCGACGAGCCGGAAGGCGCCCTCGAGCACGGCCTCGGGCACGCCGACGAACGTGATCACGGTGCGGTGGGTCTCGGCGCCCGGATCGACGTTGAGGACCGCCACGCCGGGAACCTCGTCCGCGGCCCGCGCGACCGCCTCGTAGACCTCGGCGCGACGCCCTTCGGAGATGTTCGGCACGCATTCGACGACCTTCATGATCGACTCCTCCTCCATCCCATTCCCGGGAATCGTAGCCCGAATTCCGGTCCTGGCCGGCGCCGCGACCCCGCGCAACAGAAGCAAAGACCTTTCTGTTCAAGACAAAGACCAAAGACAAAAAGCAAAAGCTTCCATAGAAGGGGAAGGTGGCAGGACGGTCGTTCCGCCTGCCGTTCGCCGCCGCGCCGCCTCGACCGTCCCTCCCGCAGACAGACCTCGAGTCCGCGGACCGGCGAGGCGGTGGATTCCCCCAGGGGACATGCAACGAAGTTGCTTGTCCCCTCGAGACGCCTTCGGTTCGCAGAATCACCCGCTCGCCGTGGCGCGACCTCCGCCGGGGACATGCTGGCTTGCTGCGTGTCCCCTCGAGACGCCTTCGGTTCGCAGAATCACCCGCTCGCCGAGGCGCGGCCTCCGCCGGGGACACCCTGGCTTGCTGCGTGTCCCCTCATGACGCCTTCGGTTTGCCGAGGCACCCTTCCGCCGAGCCGGTAGACTCTGGCTCGCAGCGGGAGACGGGAGCGGAGATGGGCCTGGAGCTGAGGCGGGAGTCGGACCGGGAGGCACGGCGGGGCGCCGCCGCCGGGAGCACGTGGTCCGATCCCCTGCGCTGGCTGGTGTTGCCCTGGACGGTGCTGGTCTTCTACCCGGTGGTGCTCGTGACCACCGTGTTGTGGGGGGCGCTCGCGGTCGCGTTCTCCACCGTCAGCCAGCGCGTCGGTTTCCACTGCGGCGCCGTCTGGGCCTGGTGCCTGACCTGGGCCAGCTTCGTCCGCGTCCGGGTGGAGGGGCGCGGCAACGCCCGCCGCGACCGCTCCTACGTGCTGCTGATCAACCACCAGGGCGACTACGACATCCTCGCCCTCTACGGCTTCCTGCGCCTGCAGTTCCGCTGGGTGATCAAGCAGGAGCTGCGCAAGGTCCCCTTCCTCGGCTGGGGGTGCGCGGCGATCGGCCACATCTTCGTCGACCGGTCGAACTCGCGCCGCGCCCTGGCCAGCCTCGAGGCCGCCAAGCCTCGCCTGGTCGGCGGCGTCTCGGTGCTCTTCTTCCCGGAAGGGACGCGCAGCGAGGACGGACGGCTGGGACCGTTCAAGAAGGGCGGCTTCATCATGGCCCGGCAGCTCGACCTCCCGATCCTGCCGGTGACGATCTCGGGCTCCTGGCGGGTCCTGCCCAAGGGCTGCCTGGCCCCGCGGCCGGGCACGATCCGGATCCGCATCCACCCACCGATCGAGCCGGCCGACTTCCCGCCGGGCGAGCAGCTCACCGCGCGGGTGCGCGAGATCATCGCCTCGGGCCTGGCGCCCGAGGAACGGGGCGACTGAGAGACCAGCAGAAAGCTCTTCTGTTTCCCGCGATGGGGCACCTCTGAGACGGGGGCGCGGCGCTGCGACCCGGCGAAGCACAGACTTCCATCGACGGGAAGGATTCCTTGTCGCGAGCGCCGCGCCAGAACACCGGGCGCGCCCAGGGCGGAACACAAGCTTTCACAGATGGGAAAGCGCTCGGGCGGCACCCGCCGCGCCGGAACGCCCGCCGCGCCGCTTCGGTCCTTGGCTGGGTGCTCTTCCCTTCTATGGAAGCCTTTCGTCTTTTCGGAGATCGGGGCCTCGCGCTCCGGCTCCTGCCGGAGGCGGTTGGGCGGGGGGCGGCGGCGTAGGTTGCGTCTGCGGTTGCGATGGCGGTGGCGCGGCGGGCTGCTGTCCGTCGCCCTCGCCTGCGGCGGTCGGAGCGGGCTCCGGGCGGTAGAAGCGGCGGAAGGTCGTCGCCCCGCGCGGGCCGTCCATCTCCACCGTGACCGTGAGCAGCTCGTGGTCGTCGGTCACCAGGTAGCTCTCGGTGTGCTTGCGGCGGTCGGCCTGGGTCTTGACCTCGAGCCGGCCGTCCTTGCTCCATCTCGCCTTGACCTGGGCCTTGCCGCGGGGCGTGTCGACGTCGTGGGCCTTGCCGTCGGTGACGAAGGACTGCTCGGAACCGTCGCCGAGCTTCACCGTCAGCGCCGTGTCGCTCTGCCGGATCTCGATGCGCTGGAGCGCCTGCTCCCGGGCCCGCATCGCCTCGCCGCGGTCGCCGCGGTCGCCGCCGCCTCCGCCGGGCGTACCGCCGAAGTCGCCGTCCGGGTCGCCCCGAGGCTCGTCTCCGTCGCCTCCGCCGCCGCGACCGCCCCAGTCACCGCCGCGCCCACCGCCGCCGCCGCGACCGCCGCCACCCCAGCCGCCGCCGTGGCCGCCGCCGCGGCCCATGCCCCCTCCGCCCCAGCCGCCGGGACCCCCCCGCGATCTGCGGCTCGACTCCAGCGATTTCCGGGTCATGTCCTGGTCGAGCACCCAGACCCCGCTCAGGTCCGGGCGCCCCGACGCGTGCGCCCCGGAGTCCGGGGCGTCTCCCGCCCGGGCCGCGACGGGCGCCAGGCAGAGAGCGACAGCGAAGGCGGCCGCCGCCGCGCCGCGGGATCGATCCCGGAGGGCGGGCGGCGGCGCGAGAGAGAGCTGGCGCATGGCGCCGGCGGTCACTCGTCCTGCGGGTCCGGCGGCGGCATGCCGCGGCGCGGACCGTAGCCGGGACCCCGGCCCATCATGCCGCGCCCGTGACCCATCATCCCCGGGCCGCGGCCCATGCCACGCTCGCGCTCTTCGAGCAGCGCCCGCCAGGCGAACGCCTGCTCGGGCGTCAGCGACTTGGCGAACTCGCCCTCGAAGCTCTTGCGCTCGGCTTTGAGCTGCTCGCGCAACTGCTTCATCGCGATCACCTTGTTGCCCACCTCGGTGGGGTCGGGCGACTCGCTCGCCAGCAGCTGCCGCAGGTCCTGTCCGGTCTGGCGCATCTGGTCCATCGCGGGCTTGGCCGCGGCCAGGTGGTCGGCGAGGAGCTTCTCCAGGTTCGCCTTCTGGTCGTCGCTCAGCTTGAGGTCGCGGGCGATCCGGTCGGCGTGCATCTCGAGACGCTGCTCGATCTGATCGTCGCTCCAGCCGGCGCCCGGTCCGTCACCGGGGCCGCCCATGCCCGGGCCCATTCCGGGCCCCATTCCTCGACCCCGGCCCGGACCGGTGCCGGGCTGCGCCAGGACCGGCGCGGCGAGCGGCGCGACCAGGGCGAAAGCGAGAAGGGTTCGCATCGTCCAACGCATCTTGATCTCCTTGTCGTGTCGGCCTCGCCCGCATCGGCGCGGGCTCGGCTCTGCACCCAGAAACCCCCGGCCCGGGGAATCCCTGCGCAGGTCTCCGCGGGCACCGGCGCCCTGGCCCGGCGCGACACAAGCAAAGACTTTCTGTTCAAGACAAAGACAAAGAAGAAAAGCAAAGACTTCCATGGAGGGGGGTAGTGGCAGGACGCTCGCTGCGCCTGCCGTTCGCCGCCGCGCAGCCTCGACCGCCCCTCCCGTTGACAGACCTCGAGTCCGCGGACCGGCGAGGCGGGAGATTCCCCTAGGGGACACCCTGGCTTGCTGGGTGTCCCCTGGAGACGCCTTCGGTGCGCACCGGCACCCGTTCGCCGAGGCGCGGCCCACGCCGCGCTCGAGGGGTGACAGTCACGCCACATCGGAGATGTGGCATGACAGTCACCTCAGCCTCGACGTGTCCCCTCGAGACGCCTTCGGTGCGCACCGGCACCCGTTCGCCGAGGCGCGGCCCACGCCGCGCTCGAGGGGTGACGGTCACGCCACATCGGAGATGTGGCATGACAGTCACCTGAGCCTCGACGTGTTCCCTGGAGACGCCTTCGGTTGGCTGAAGCGCCGGTCAGCGCATCGCGGCCATCGGCGAGAGGCGGGCGGCGCGGATGGCGGGATAGAGGCCGAAGCCGAGGGCGAGCAGCAGTGCGATCGCCCAGGCGGCGGCGAGGCCGAAGGGGTTGACCACCAGGCCCCAGGGGAACTTGTCGGACAGCGCTCGGCACAAGGCGCCCCCGGCCAGGGTTCCGACCGAGGCGCCGAGGGCCGCCAGCACCACGGCCTCGAGCAGGAACTGGATCAGGATCTGGTGGTCGTCGGCGCCCATCGCCTTGCGCAGTCCGATCTCGTACTTGCGGTCCGAGAACGAGATCAGCATGACGGAGAGCACGCCGACGCCGCCGACCAGCAGCACGGTGCCCGCGAGACTGAACAGGACCACGCTCCAGCCGTGGAGCTGGTCGTCCACCCTCTCGCGCGCCCGCACGAGCTCGGAATCGAGGTCCTTGATCTCGGCGTCCTCGACCCCGTGGTGGGCCCGCCGGATCCGGCCGAGTACCGCCGCCGAGGCCTCGTCGAGGTCGTCCTTGTCGCGCAGCTTGATCGCCACCTCGGTGATCTTGTGGTCGGAGTCGATCCGGTCCATGTACGTCTCGAGCGGGATCAGGATGCCGTTGGCGTCCATGTAGAGCTCGTCGTTGAAGATCTGGCTCGACGCGATCACGCCGACGATCCGGAACAGCACCCCCTCGACGGTGATGTCGCGCCCCACCGGGTCGGCGCCGCCGAACAGCTTGGAGGCGAGCGTCGCCCCGACCACCGCGACCCGGGAGCGCCGCCGCTGGTCGTCCGGAGTCAGGCCGCGGCCGAGCGCGATCGGCCGGTCCATCAGGAACGAGTAGTCGGAGGTCACTCCGGTGACGAAGATCCGCTCGGTGCCGCCGGCGATGCGGACCACGCTGCGCTGGGTCGCGCGCGGCGAGAAGCCGACGATGCCCGGATAGGGCGCGGTCAGACGCGGCAGGTCCTCGTAGCGAAGCCCGGTGCTCATCGCGAAGCGCTTCTGCTCCTCCGAGGTCTTGGCCTCCCGCGGCACGATCATCAGCGTTCCGTCCCAGCTCATGCCGGCGAAGCCGGTCGCGATCTTGTCCCGGATGCCGTCGAGCACCGAGGTCATCACCACCAGGGCGAAGACGCCGAGCATCAGCAGCGTCAGGGTCAGCAGCGAGCGCAGCTTGTGCGCCCAGAGCTCGATCAGCCCGCCGGTGACGACCTCCCAGAGCAGGGCGACGTGGACTCCCAGCGTCCGGCGCCGCCGGAAGGCCCCGCCGGGCCGCTCGGCCGTCGCGAGCCGCGCGTCCGCCGCCAACTGCGCGCCTTCACTCATAGCGCAGCGCCTCCATGGGCGACTGGCGGCTCGCCTTGAGCGCCGGGTAGAGGGCGAAGAGGAAGCCGAAGACGACCGCCATGAAGGTCGCCCAGAGGAAGCTCGCCGGCGCCAGGGAGAGCGGGATGCCGAGCGAGCTCGTGATGATCCACGAGAACGCGATGCCGATCAGGTAGCCGGCGGCGCTGCCCATCAGGGTCAGCAGCAGCGCCTCGGTCATGAACGCCTTGAAGATCTCCGCGCCCGGCGCGCCGACCGCCATCCGTACTCCGACCTCGCGCACCCGCTCCTTGAGCGACGCGAGCTGGATGTTGACGTTGACCATCCCGCCGCCGATCAGGGCGAGGACGCCGGAGAGCATGAAGACGAGGTTGTAGACGTCGCCCTGGCTGAGCTGGCGTTTGAGCCGGGCCTGCACGTCGTCGAGCCGGAAGTCGTTCTGGAGGCGGTGGTTGGTCGTCACCAGCGACGACAGCTCCTTGGAGAAGTCGGCCATGGCGGCCAGGTCGGGCACCCGGAAGACGACCCGGTCCAGCCGGTGGTATTCGTCCCCGTTCATCCGCCCCGAGACCAGCTCGGCCGGAACGGCGACGATCCGGTTGCGCCAGGCGAAGATGTTGTGCTGCCCCTCCCGGAAGCGAAAGTTCTTCTCCTGGAAGACGCCGACCACGGTGACCGGAATGTCGCCGATGCGCACGACCTTGCCCACGGCGTCGCCGGTCGGGAAGAAGACAGCGGCGACCGTCGAGCCCAGGACCGCGACCGGGCTGCCGCTCTCGAGGTCGTGGGCCGAGAAGCCCCGTCCCTGCTCGATCTCGTAGCCGTTGAGCGCGACGTAGTCCGCGCCGACGCCGGTGATGTCGCGCTCCTGGTCCGCGAACTCGGAGCGCACCCGTGCCCGCGCCCGCTTCTGGACGGCGACGGCGTTGACCGCCTGGGCGGAGGGCATTGCGCCCCCCTCGACCGCGTCCTCCAGACGCAGGCCCAGGTTGGCGTTGGCCAGCGCGCTGGGCGTGCCGTCGTAGACCACGTCGGTGGGCAGGATGTTGAGCTTGTCGATGCCGCCGATGCGGGCGAAGATCCGCTCGACCTGACGGCGCTGGCTGTCCGAGATCGAGAAGCCGCCGAGCACCGACGCCACGCCCAGGACCACGCCCAGCGCCTGCAGGGTCGAGCGCCCAGGGTTCTCGGCGAGCTCGGTCCAGGCTTCGCGCAGACGCTCGCGGAAAGCGCCGCTCCAGATCCTCACGCCGCCTCCGCCTCGCCGTCGTGGACGAGCCCGTCGCGCAGCTCGACGCGCCGCTCGGCCATCGCGGCGATCGTCGGGTCGTGGGTGACCAGCAGCACGGTGTGTCCCTGGCGGTGGAGCTCGCTGAACAGCGCCAGCACCTCCTGGCCCGTGTGCGAGTCGAGCGCGCCGGTCGGCTCGTCGGCGAGCAGCAGCGCCGGACGGTTGGCCAGGGCGCGGGCGATCGCGACCCGCTGCCGCTGGCCGCCCGAGAGCGCGCCGGGCAGGACGTGCGCCTTCTCCGGGATGCCGACCTGCTCGAGCAGCTCGAACGCGCGGCGCCGGCGCTCGCGGCGCCCGACCCCCGCGTAGAGCATCGGCAGCTCGACGTTGCGCAGGATCGAAGCCTTGGGCAGCAGGTTGTACATCTGGAAGACGAAGCCCACCTTCAAGTTGCGGATCGCCGCGAGCTCCGCCCCGGCGAGCTTCTCGACCTGTCGTCCCGCCAGCGCGTAGGTCCCGCCGGTGGGCGTGTCGAGGCAGCCGAGGATCGCCATCAGCGTGCTCTTGCCCGACCCCGAGGGCCCGATCAGCGCGACGAACTCGCCGTCTCGGACGTCGAGGTCGACGCCGCGCAGGGCGTGGACCTGGTTGCCGTTGTTGCCGAAGACCTTGGTCAGGCCCCGGGTCTGGATGATCGACCGAGCGTTCATTGGTTGTCCCCCCGGCCGATCAATTGTTCTCGTCGTCCTTCTCGACCTTCTTCCGGCTCACGTCCTCGAGCGCGACCTGATCGCCGTCCTTCAGCCCGTCGACGATCTCGACGCGTTCGAGGGTCGCGATGCCGGCGGCGATCGGCACCGCGTCGAAGTAGTCCTTCCAGTTCTCCGACAGCCAGACGAACTTGCTGCGGCCGTCCAGGCCGTCCCGCGCCTTGGAGATCTGCTTCGGCGTCAGGTCGGACTTGAGCCGGTAGGCGACGGTCTCGCCCTCGCGGCGCTGCAGCGCCTCGAGCGGGATCGACAGCGCGGCGTCGCGCCGCTCGCCGAGGATCTCGACGTTGGCGCTCATGCCGGTGCGGAAGGCGTCGTCGAGATGGTCGAGGGCGACCTCGATCTCGAAGACCTTGATCTTGTCCACCAGCTTGGCCGCCGGGGCGACGAAGCGCACCTTGCCGGTGAAGGTCTTCTGCGGATAGGCGTCGAGAGTCACGCGCACCGCCTGCCCGACGTGGACCTTGGCGATGTCCACCTCGTTGAGGTTGACGCGGATGATCAACGACGAGAGGTCGGCGACGGTGAACATCACGGTGCCGGCGTTGAAGGACGAGACGCCGGAGGTGACGGTCTCGCCCGGCTCGACGCCCTTGGTGATCACCACCCCGGACATCGGCGAGGTCACGCGCGCGATCTGGGTCGAGGCGTCGCCCGAGATCGGGATGCCCCGGTCCTCGACGATCTGGTACCGGGTCTTTGCCGCGCGCAGACTGTCGGCGGCCAGGTCGCGCGAGCTCTGGTAGTTGCGCAGGGTCTCGCTGCCGATCAGCCCTTCCTCGTAGAGCGCCTGCTGGGCGGCGAGGTCGCGCTCGGCCTTGGCCAGCTCGATCCGGGCCTGGCTGACCCCGGCCTGGACGTCGGACAGGGTCTGGGCCTGGTTGACGTCGGGCTCGACCTCGGCCAGCACCTGGCCGGCGCGCACGACGTCGCCCTCGCGCACCTTCAGGTCGAGCACCCGTCCGGAGACGGCCGACTTGACGTCCACCTTGTCCTCGGGGTCCACGACCCCGACCTCATGCACGCTGACCTGGAGGTCCTCGGCCTGGGCCTTGCCCAGCCGGAACGGCGGCTCCTGGTCCTTCGACTTGTCTTGGGTCTTGGCCCGGGCGACGACGAAGCCCCCCACCACCAGGACCGCGAGAATGCCCACGATCCACCACTTCTTGCGCATGAAAAAGTTCCCTCTTCGGTTGCGATCCTGCGGAGCGGTCTCGACTTCCGGCTGGTCCACGGTGGGCCTCTCCCACGTCTCTTGAGGATCTACGTCTCAAGGGCCCGAATGTTCCACCCGCGCCGCGACCCGTCCCCGCCGGCCCACGACCCGCCCCGGCCCGCCCCAGCCCGCCCCGGCCCGCCCGGCCTCGACCGCACCCCGCTTCCAGCGGGGCGATCGGGCGCAGGAAGAAAAATGGGGACAGGCACCCATTTCCACGCCGAGCTCGGACCGCGCCTGGAGAGCGCAGAAATGGGCGCCTGTCCCCCTTCTCGGCGCTCGGAGGACCTAGAAATGGGTGCCTGTCCCCATTTTTCGATGGAAGCTTCTGTCTCGGGTGCGCCCCGGCGACCCGTGCTTCGTCCGCCGGCGGGGGTGACCGGTCGCGGGAAACAGAAAGGTCTTCTGTCTGGGTCCTGGGAGGCTGCCGGGTTGCGGCCGGTTCCCGGCCGCGGGGGGGCGGGGCTGTGCGCCTACTGCGTGCCGGGCTTCTTGAGGTAGCGGTAGAACTCGCCGTTGGAGGAGAACAGGAGGATGGTGTCGGAGTCGATGGTGGACTCGTAGGTCGCCATCGTCTTCAAGAAGGAGTAGAAGTTGCGGGTGTCGGCCGAGCGGTTGAAGGCGGCGGCGTAGATGCCGGTCGCCTCGGCGTCGGCCTTGCCGTGGATCTCCTCGGCCGTGCGGTAGGCCTCCGAGGAGATCCGCTTCAGCTCGCGCTCCTTCTCGCCCTGGATCCTGAGCGCCTCGCCCTCCCCCTGGGAGCGGAAGCGGGCGGCGATGCGCTCGCGTTCGGCGATCATGCGGTCGAAGACCTTCTGTTGCACCTCGGCGACGTAGTTGATGCGCTTGAGCTGCACGTCGAGGATCTCGATGCCCAGGTCGCCCGTGCGCTCCTGGGCCTTGGAGAGGATCTCCTGGCGGATCTTCTCGCGCCCGACCTCGATCGGATCGAGCGTGACCTGCTCCTCCTCGGTCTCCGACTCGTCGTGCTCCGGCGTCCGGTTGCTGGTGCGGACGACCTCCACCAGGTCGTGGTTGGCGATCGCGTTGCGGGTCTCGCCGTCGAGGATGTCGTCCAGCCGGGTCTGGGCGCCGCGCTCGTCTTTCAGGCGCTGGAAGAACTTCAGCGGGTCGCTGATCCGCCACCGCGCGTAGGTGTCCACCCAGATGAAGCGCTTGTCGCGGGTGGGCAGCTGGTTGGCCTCGCCGTCCCACTCCAGGAAGCGCTTGTCGAAGTAGTGGACCTCCTGGATGAAGGGCAGCTTGAAGTGGAAGCCCGGCTCGGCCACCGGACGGGAGACCGGACGGCCGAACTGGGTGATGATCACCTGCTCCGGCTCGGAGACCACGTAGCCGGCGCTCCAGGCCGCCGCCAGGCCGACCACCACCGCGACCGCGATCGCGAACCGGTGCATCAGTTGCCCCCCGGTTGGCCGGTCGCGGGGACGGAGGTCGCGCCCTGCAGATTCAACAGCGGCAGCAGGCCCTTGACGTCCTCGTCCACGACGACCTTCTTGCCGGCCTTGGGCAGCACCTTGCCCATCGTCTCGAGGTAGATCCGCTTGCGGGTCACCTCGGGCGCCTTGCGATACTGCTCGTAGAGCGCGTCGAAGCGGGTCGCGTCGCCCTTCGCGCGGTTGACCCGGTCCAGGGCGTAGCCGGTGGCCTCTTCGATCGTCTGCTGCGCCTGCCCCTTGGCGCGCGGGATCACCTGGTTGTACTCGCGCTGCGCCGTGTTGATCCGCTCCTCCTTCTCCTGCTGCGCCTGGTTGACGGCGTTGAAGGAGGGCTTGACCTTCTCGGGCGGGGTCACGTTCTGGAGCACCACCTGCTCCACCTTGAGTCCGGTCTCGTACTGATCGCACAGCGCCTGGAGCCGCTGCTCCACGAGGCTCGCGACCTCCTGGCGGCCAACGGTGAGCACTTCGTTCACGGTCCGGTCGCCGACCACCTCTCGCACCACCGCTTCCGACATGGCGCGGAAGGTGTCGCGGACGCCGCGCACCTTGAACAGGTACTTGTAGGCGTCCACGATGCGGTACTGGACCACCCACTCGACGTCGGCGATGTTCAGGTCGCCGGTCAGCATCAGCGACTCGTCGTCGAACTGGCTCTGCGAGTACTCGGTGCGCACCCCGGCCTGGACCGTGCGGAAACCGAACTCCTCCTTGAGCTGGCGCTCGACCGGCACCTTGATCACGCTCTCGATGCCGAGCGGCAGCTTGAAGTTCAAGCCCGGCTTGGCCTCACGCACGTACTGGCCGAAACGCAGGACGATCCCGACCTGCTCGGGCTCGACCGTGTAGACCGAGCCGAGGAGCACGAACAGCGCGATCAGGGCGAGCAGGATCGGCTTCCAGGGCAGGTGCGCGCGCTGCCGCCACTGGTCGCCGAAGCGGGTGAACTGGAGCAGCACGCCCGAGGGTCCCGAAGGTCCGGCGTGCCCGCCCTGGCCGTTGAATTCGGACATCGGAGGGTCGATTCCTCTCGCGGCACCCTACCGGAAGCCGACGATCGGTGGCAAGGCGCGCGACGCTCCGCCTCACGCTCTCGTCGCCAGCACGCTCTCGATCTTGCGGATCAGCGAGCTCGGCGTGAACGGCTTCTGGAGGAAGGCGGTTCCCTCGAGAATGACGTTCTGCTCGCCCAGCGTCTCCTTCGGGTAGCCGGAGACGTAGAGAACACGCATGCCGGGCCGGCGTACCAGCAGCCGCTCGGCGAGCTCGCGCCCGGACAGGCCCGGCATCACGACGTCGGTCAGCAGCAGGTCGACCCTGCCCTCGTGGCGTTCGTCGACCTCGAAGGCCTCGGCCGCGTCGGCCGCTTCGAGCACGCTGTAGCCGTTGGCCGTCAGGACCTTGGCGGCGAGAGCGCGCAGACCCTCCTCGTCCTCGACCAACAGCACGGTCGGCGAGCCTTCCTGTCGCGGTTCCGCCTCGATCGCCTCCGCCGGGCCCTCCGGCGCCTCGGGCACGCGCGGGAAGTAGAGGTCGAACCGGGTACCCGCGTCCGGACGGCTCTCGACCAGGATGTAGCCCGCGCTCTGCTTGACGACGCCGTAGACCGTGGACAGCCCGAGTCCCGTGCCGCGACCCTTCTCCTTGGTGGTGAAGAAGGGCTCGAAGATGTGCGACAGCGTCTCCTGGTCCATGCCGCTGCCGGTGTCGGTCACCGAGAGCCGGGCGTAGGAGCCGGCGGCGATCGCGAACCCCGGGAAATGGCGCGCCGCGGCGAGGTTCGCGCGGGTGGTGGCGATCTGCACGCGTCCGCCCCGCGGCATCGCGTCGCGCGCGTTGACCGCCAGGTTCATCACCACCTGGAGAACCTGGCTCGAATCGGCGCGAATGGAACCCGTAGCGGGATCGAGGTCCAGCTCGAGCACGATGTCCTCTCCGATCAGCCGGCGCAGCATCTGCCCGGCCTCGCCGACCAGCGTGTTGAGATCCAGCGTCTTGGGCTCGAGCACCTGGCGCCGGCTGAACGCGAGCAACTGCTGAGTGAGCGCCGCCGCCCGCTCGCCCGCGACGCGGATCTGCTCGACGTCGTTGCGGTTCGGATCGGACTCCGGCAGGCGGCCGAGGACCAGGTCGCCGTAGCCCAGAATCGAGGTCAGCAGGTTGTTGAAGTCGTGGGCAATGCCGCCGGCCAGCCGGCCGATCGCCTCCATCTTGAGCGACTGGCGGAGCTGCTCCTCGAGCTGCCAGCGCTGCGTGACGTCCACCGCGACCCCGATCGTGCCGACGATCTCGCCGCCGCCGCCGCGCAGGGGCTCCACGTGGGCGGCGAAGTGGCGCTCGGCCCACGGCAGCTCGAAGGTCTCCGAGGCGCCTCGCCAGCGCCCGGCGATGGGCGGCGATCCAGGGGAACTCCTCGTCCTCGGTCGAAAGGAACTCGTAGAGCGTCCGGCCCACCGTCTCGCCCGGATGGAGGCCGAGCTCGGCCAGGCCGCTCCCCTCGGACGAGGTGAAGCGCAGGTCCCGGTCGGTGCTCCAGAGCACGGCCGGCATCCGGGAGAGCATGATCCGCAGCCGCATCTCGCGCTCGACCAGCGCCGCTTCCGCCTGCTTGCGCTGGATCGCCATCGCGATCTGGGTCGAGACGAAGGCCAGCAGGTCGAGGTCCTCGGGGCGGTAGCGCACGCCTTCCGTGTAGCTCTGGACGACGACGGCGCCGAACGTCTCGCCGTCGCTCTGGAGCGGCACGCCGAGCCAGTCGATCGACGGCGAACCGATCGAGACCACTTCTCCGTCGACCACCAGCCGGTCGAAATCCTCGGCCGCGACCAGCCGCGGCTCGCCGGTGCGCAGCACCAGCTCGGTCAGGCCGCGGCCCAGGGGCTTGGACGCCGGTGGCGGATCGAACTGGTCCACGAAGTAGGGAAAGCCGAGGGTCTCCGTTTGCCGGTCGTACAGCGCGATGTAGAAGTTGTCGGCCGGGATCAGTTCCCGGATCGCTTCGTGGATGGCACGGTAGAGCTCCTCCAGCCGTTCGACGGAGTGCGCCGCCTGCGAGATCCGGTAGGCCGCGAGCGTCGCGGCCTCGCTCCGGTGGTCGCGGGTGACGTCGCGGAAGCTCCAGACCCGGCCGACGCTCTCGTCGCCGATCCGGTGAGGACGCGAGCGGCGCTCGAAGACGCGTCCGTCCCGGAACCGCAGTACCTCCTCGCTCTCGGACTCGGGATCGTCGTAGAGCTCCTGGACCTTGGCGACGAAGGCGTCGGGATCGGCGAGCTGGTCGAGGACGAATGCGATGGCCCGCTCGTCGTCGCCGGAGGCGAGGACCTCCTCCGGAATCCGCCAGAGCTCGGCGAAACGCCGGTTGGAGCGCACGATCCGTCCTTCACGGTCGACCACCAGGATCCCGTCGGTGGTCGATTCGAGGGTCGAGGAGAGCAGCGACACCGTCTCCTCCAGCCGCCGCCGGATGCGCCGGCGCTCGGCCATCGCCTCGGCGACGTCGCCCGTCCCCTCGCCGAGGTGAAGGCGGAGCTCGAGCTGCAGGACGGTCAGCCGGGCGAGCGCCGAGAGCGCCCGATGCTGATCCTCGGAGAGCTCGCGTGCGACGAAGTCGAAGACGCAGAGCGTGCCGATGGCGCGGCCCTCCGGTGTCAGCAGCGGCGCGCCGGCGTAGAAGCGGACGCCGGGCAGGCCGACGACGAAGGGATTGTCCGCGAACCGGTCGTCGCGCAGGACGTCGGGAACCACCATCGTGCCCACGCCCAGGATGGCGTGGGCGCAGAACGTGTAGTCGCGCGGGATCTCGCCCGTCTCGACGCCGACCGCGGCCTTGACCCACTCCCGCTCGGCGTCGACGAAGGCGACCATGGCGATCGGAGCGGCGCAGCTCTGGGCGGCGAGGAAGGCGAGGTCGTCGAAAGCGGCCTCGGGGGCGGTGTCGAGGATCCCGTACCGGCGCAGCGCCGCGAGCCGGCCGGCTTCGTCGGCCGGGAACGGAGCTGGTTTCACGGCCGCGACTCGGCTGACATGACGTCTCGACCGCGGAGGATATCAGCCCCCGCAGGCGAGGACGGCGACGGTCGGGGAGCCTACTCGCGCGACGAGTTGTGGCACTGGTCGCACGCTTCGCCGCGAATCGGGGAGTCCGAGTCCCAAGTCACCGAGAAGGCGTGCGCGCTGCCGTGCGCCTTGTGGCAGGAGAGGCAGAAGACGCCGTTGGTCGCAGGGTCGATCACCCGCGACGCCGTGAAGGTCGTCGCTCCGTTGGTGATGAACGGCACCCGCGGCGTGATCTGGAAGCCGGCGCCGGTTCCGGCGACCCAGTGCGCCGGGTCGGTCGAGCCGCGCGCCTGCCCCTGGTTGATGTTGTTCGGGCTGCTGCGCTCGGAGTCGTAGGAGGGGTGCCGGATGTGGATGCCGTCCCCGTTCGGGTCGGTGTAGGTCGCGCCGGTGAAGACGTGGTGGCAGTCGATGCAGATGCTGGTGACCTCGCGCATCGTGTTGTTGTTCGAGGTCCCGTAGCCGACCTCGGCGGTCTCGTAGCGCGCCAGATTGCCGAGCGCCGGGTTCTGCATGTACAGGCCCCACTGCGCGGGCTGGCCGGTCGAGCCGGAGGCCCACTTCAGATTGCGCACGCGGCCGTTGCCGTGCGGGTCGTGGCAGTCGATGCAGGTCACCGCCGCGGTCGCGAAGTTGCCCCCGAAGTGGCACCGGGTGCAGATCCCGAAGCGCGGGTCGTCGACGATGCCGGTCGCGATCTTGTGACCGCGCCAGTTGTCGACGTCGACGTCGGCGAAGAAGCCGGCCGAGCGGTCGGTGAGCCCGTTGACGTCCGCACCGACCACGTCGGGGATCCCCACCTGGCCGTCGTGGCAGGCGACGCAGACGAGCACCGGATCGGTGGCCTTGAGCAGGTAGGGCGTCGGAGTGAAGTTCTGCGGGAAGGGACCGAACGGGTCGGGCGGCGCCGGGTCGGCGAAGGCGTGCTGCTCGCTCGCGTGCATGCTGTGGCAGTCGGAGCAGAACAGCGTCGAGCCGTTGTGGTAGACGGGAGGATTGGTCGGATCGAGCGGTGCCCCCGGTCCGAAGGGCGACTTGCCCGACGGGGCGGCGGCCGTGCGGCTCGGGTGGATGAAGTTCGCCCCGGCTGCGGGCGAGAAGTCCTGGGCGGAAAGCGCCGGAGCCAGCGCCCAGGCACACACCACGAGGAGGCCTACCGACACGCAAAGAACCCGGACTCTCATCGCTCCCTCCTCCTCGGCAGAGACACCGCTCATAAGACTCTCGGCAAGCGACGTGCCACGAGAGGCCGGGCGGCAGGGATCGCCCCAGAGCTGGGCTGAACGTCGGAAAAGCTTTCGGATAAGGGACTTACGGGTAGCGTCCCAGACGCGCCTCGGAGTCCCGGTCGGCCCCGGCGAGCCCGCGGGACCGCCGTTGGGAGATTTCACCCAGGATTCTGGGGAATATCCCCCAGCGGCGGCGAGGGACCCGCTTCCAGAGGGCGAGAACTCCAGGGCGCCGCCCGCTGCGCCTCGGGGGTCTCGAGCCGGGCCTCGAGACTCCCGGCGGTCCGAGACCGGGACCGCAGAACAACAACTCCGAACCGGGAGCGGTCAAGCCCCCGGATCCCACCACTTGGAGAGGTTCTCCGCCGGGACGCGCGGGCGCTCCTCGTAGTGGGAGGTGTCGTTGAACAGCATCAGGCGGCCGCGCACGGCATCGCGAAACTCCATGACGTTCAAGCAGGCGGGCGCCTGGTCGAGGCGGTCGCGGTAGCCGCGGGCGTCGAACCCGAGCAGGCTGCTCAGCAGCAGACGCAGAGTCGCCTTGTGCGAGACCACGAGCACGCACTCGCCGGCGTGCCCGACCACGATCTCGCGCACCACGGGCAGCGCGCGGGCGAGCACCGAGAGGCCGGACTCGCCGCCGGCCGGAGCGAAGGTGAACGGATCGGCCTCCCAGGCCGCGTACTCCTCGCCGAAGCGAGCCTCGACGTCCGAGCGCGTCAGCCCCTCCCAATGGCCGTGGGAGATCTCGCGCAGCCCGTCGCGGTGGATCGGCTCGAGCCCGTGCGGCACCGCCAGGATCTCCGCGGTCTCGACGGTGCGATCGAGCGGACTGGCGTAGATCGCCCCGAGCGGCTCGCCCGACAGCCGCTCGGCGAGCCGACGCACCTGCTCGCGGCCGACGTCGGAGAGCTCGACGCCCTGATCTCCCGAGAACCGGCTCTCCATCGTCGCCGGCGTCGCCCCGTGCCGCACCATCAACAACCGCGTGGTCTTCATCCCGCCAACCATGGTTCCATTCCGCCAGGATACCCAACCTCTGCGCCCGCTCCGCCCCCCTCCCGCGCCGCAAGGCGCAACCCGGCCAAGGCCCGACAGAAGCCTCCAGTGACGGGAAGGAGACCCGGACCGCCGCCGAGCCTGCCGGTCTTCGCGAAAGCGACCCGTTCACCCTCTCCGTGGGCCTTTCGAGGACTTCGAATCGTCGCCAGCCAGCGCCCGGCCGTCCCGTCGGCCGAAGCCGCCTGGGCATTCCCCCCGCTCTGGAAGTCTCTGTCGGAGCATGGCGCAGCGGCGCTCCGCGGCGCCGCGCGGTTGCTACACTCGTCCGGTTGGGCCTTTCCGGGGAGATCCAGACATGACGCATCGAGTTTCGGGCCGGGGCAGGTTCGTTCGTTCGCTTCCTCTCCTCCTCGCCCTGGCGATCGTCGCCGGGGCGCCGGGGTTCGGGGCCGCCAAGGCGGCGCCGGCGAAGGGGGACGCCTCGTCCTCGCTGATGAAGGCCGAGACCTTCAAGGGCTTGGAGCTGCGCAACATCGGGCCGGCGTTGATGTCGGGGCGGATCGCGGACCTCGCGATCGATCCCCGGAACCCGGATGTGCGCTACGTCGCGGTGGGCTCGGGCGGGGTGTGGAAGACGGTCAATTCGGGGACGACCTGGACCCCGGTCTTCGACCACGAGACCTC
Organism: uncultured Acidobacteriota bacterium; assembly: GCA_963781755.1. Taxonomy (GTDB): domain Bacteria; phylum Acidobacteriota; class Thermoanaerobaculia; order Multivoradales; family JAGPDF01; genus JACTMI01. The sequence goes on along the minus strand of CAWAGZ010000004.1, from coordinate 367,337 downwards.
CTACTCGATCGGCTGCGTCACCCTCGATCCCTCCGACCCCGACGTCGTCTGGGTCGGCACCGGCGAGAACGTGGGCGGCCGGCACGTCGGCTACGGCGACGGCGTCTACCGCAGCGAGGACGGCGGCGCGCACTGGGAGAAGCGCGGCCTCGAACACTCCGAGCACGTCTCCAAGATCGTCGTCGACCCGCGGGATCCGGCGACCGTCTGGGTCGCCGCGCAGGGGCCCCTGTGGTCGCCGGGCGGCGAGCGCGGCGTCTACAAGACCACCGACGCCGGCAAGAGCTGGAAGCAGGTGCTCTCCGGCGGCGAGTGGACCGGCGCGACCGACCTCGTGGCCGACCCGCGCGACCCCGACCGTCTCTACGCCGCGACCTGGCAGCACCAGCGCACCGTGGCGGCGCTGATCGACGGTGGGCCGGAGTCCGCGATCTGGCGTTCCGAGGACGGCGGCGAGACCTGGACGAAGCTGAAGCAGGGCCTGCCCGAGGGGAACCTCGGCAAGATCGGCCTGGCGATCTCGCCCCAGAAGCCCGACGTCCTCTACGCCGCGATCGAGCTCGACCGCCGCAAGGGCGGCGTGTGGCGATCCGAGGACCGCGGCGCGTCGTGGGAGAAGCGCTCCGACACCGTCTCCGGCGGCACCGGGCCGCACTACTACCAGGAGCTCTACGCCAGCCCGCACGCCTTCGACCGGCTCTACCTGACCGACGTCTGGATCCAGGTCTCCGACGACGGCGGCAAGACCTTCCGCGAGATCACGCACGAGCACAAGCACTCCGACAACCACGTCATCGCGTTTCGGCCCGACGACCCGAACTACCTGATGGTGGGCACCGACGGCGGCCTCTACGAGAGCTTCGACCTCGCCGCCACTTGGCGCTTCGTCGCCAACCTGCCGGTGACCCAGATCTACAAGCTGGCGGTGGACGACGCCAAGCCGTTCTACAACGTCTACGGCGGCACCCAGGACAACAGCACCCAGGGCGGCCCCTCGCGCACCGACAGCGCCAACGGCATCCGCAACGCCGACTGGTGGGTGCCGCTGTTCGCCGACGGCTACCAGCCGGCGACCGAGCCGGGCAACCCGGACGTCTTCTACGCCGAGTGGCAGGAGGGCAACCTGATGCGGATCGACCGCACCACCGGCGGTCAGGTCTACATCCAGCCGCAGCCGGAGCCGGGCGATCCGCCCGACCGGTTCAACTGGGACGCCCCGATCCTGGTCAGCCCGCACTCCCCGACCCGCATCTACTACGCCTCGCAGCGGGTCTGGCGCTCCGACGACCGCGGCGACAGCTGGCGGCCGGTCTCCGGCGACCTGACCCGCGGCCAGGACCGCCTGCACATGGCGATGATGGGACGGCAGTGGAGCGTCGACTCGCCGTGGGACCTCTTCGCCATGTCGGCCTTCGGCACGATCACGTCGCTCGCGGAGTCGCCGCTCGCCGAGGGCCTGCTCTACGCCGGCAGCGACGACGGCATGCTCGCGGTCTCCGAGGACGGCGGCGGCCACTGGCGCTCGATCGACCTCGGGACGCTGCCCGGGGTCGCGCCCGACGTCTTCGTCAACGACGTCAAGGCCGATCTTTTCGACGCCGACAAGGTCTACGTCGCCCTCGACCATCACAAGACGGGCGACTTCGCGCCCTACCTGTTCGAGAGCGACGACCGCGGCCGGACCTGGCGCTCGATCGCCGGCGACCTGCCCCCGCGCCATCTCGTCTGGCGCCTGGTGCAGGACGACGTCGACCCCGACCTCCTGTTCGCCGGCACCGAGTACGGCATCTACTTCACCGTCGATCACGGCAGGAAGTGGATCGAGCTGACCGGCGGCGTGCCGACGATCCCGTTCCGCGACCTGGCGATCCAGCGCCGCGAGCACGACCTGGTGGGCGCGAGCTTCGGCCGCGGCTTCTGGATCCTCGACGACTACACGCCGCTGCGCGGGATCGACGCCGCGGCGCTCGACCGTCCGGCGGCGCTCTTCCCGGTACGGCGCGCCTGGTGGTACGTCGAGCGGCGGCCGCTCGCCGACTCCGGTCCCGCCGACCAGGGTGCCGCCTACTACGTCGCGCCCAACCCGCCGTTCGGCGCCGTCTTCACGTACTACCTGAAGGACGACGTCGTGGGCCGCGAGAAGGCGCGCCAGGAGAAGGAGAAGCCGCTGGTCGAGGCGGGCAGGGACACGCCGGTGCCGTCGTGGGAGGAGCTCGAGGCCGAACGTCGCGAGGCACCGCCGGCGATCGTCCTCGTGGTCCGCGACGCCGCCGGCGCGATCGTCCGCCGGGTGACCGGCCCGGCGACGAAGGGCTTCCACCGCGTCGCCTGGGACCTGCGCTACCCGCCCACCGCCGCGATCACCGAGAAGCCGAAGCCCGGGGACGAGGACTCCTTCCTGCCGCGCGGCGCGCTCGCCGCGCCCGGCAGCTACACCGTGACCCTGGCCGAGCTCGTGGACGGCAAGTCCACCGAGCTCGGTGCCGCGGTGCCCTTCGAGGTCGAGAAGCTGCGCGACGGCGCATTGCCCGGGGCGACGCCCGACCAGGTCTCCGCCTTCGCGCGCGAAGTGGCGACGACGAACGGCCGGCTCTCGGCCACCGCCGCCGAGGTGAAGCGGAGCCTCGACCGCGTCGAGCTGATGCGGACGGCGCTCGACGCCTCCACCGCCGGGACCGATCTCGACGGCGAGCTGGAGACGATCCGCCAGCAGCTCCTGGACCTCGACACCGAGCTCCACGGCAACCGCTCGAAGCAGTCACTGGCCGAGCCCGAGGCGCCGACCGTCGAGAGGCGGTTGCAGGTGGCGCGGATGGGCACCTCGCTCTCGACCTACGGCCCGACGCCGACCCACCGCCACAGCCTCGACCTCGCCGAGCAGGGGCTCGCCGGGATCGAAGAGCGCCTGAAGGAGCTGCTGACCACGACTCTGCCGGCCTTCGAAGCCAAACTGCAGGCGGCCGGCGTGCCCTGGACTCCCGGGAGGCCGCTGCCGTAGGCGATCGCGATGCCACCCGGGAAGCGAGCCCGCGCAGCTGGAGCGCGCGCCGAAGGCGACTGGCCTGGGCACGTCAGAAGCTTCCGGAGAAGGGGAAGGGCGGCCTCGGCGGGCGCCGCGCCGGACGTTCGTCCGGAGGCGCTGAGTGCACCCTTCCATTCAAATGAAGGTCTTTCCGGTAGTCGGCGTGCTCGCGCCGCGCTCGCGGATCTACTGGCCGACGGCCGACCAGCGGTCGCTGCCGCCGGACTCGAAGCCGTCGAGGAAGATCGGCGCGCAGGGGCCCTGACCCGTGACGCAGCGCTCGAAGGCGCCGAGGTCGGGGGCGCCGTCGTCGCCGCGCGGCGTGCTCCGGAGGTGGCGAAAGTACTGGCGCAGGGGGGCGTGCTCCGGGAGGACCGGGGGCGCCAGCGCGCCGCCGGAGTCGAGCGCCGGCGAGCCCGGGGCGAGGGTGAAGTCCTGTCCCGCTTCGTCGACGAAGCCGGGCGAGGCGCTCTCGATCCCCGTGCCGTCGTCGATCACCGTGCCGCTCGGCGTGCAATGGCAGTCCACCCACCCCGGCTTGGTCCAGTTGTGGCTGAGCGCGAGGGTGCCGGCGTCCGCGATCATCGCCAGCGCGCTCCCCGCCGCGGTGACGTAGAGCACGTTGTCGCGCGCGTCGGCGCTCTCGTCGGCGGTCGACAGGCGCAGCAGCGTGGTGTTGCCCGAGCGGGTCGAGACCAGCGTGTTGGCGTAGAAGTAGAGCGTCCCCTTGCGGTAGTTCGCCGGGTCGCCGCCGTCGCCGCCGTAGTGGACGATCTGGCTGTTGCCCGCGCCGTCCGGCTCGATCAGGACGTTGCCGTAGACGAAGGTCTCGCGGTAGGAGGGGTCGGCGACCTGGACCGGGCTGTCGGCGTCGACCAGGTCGAGCTGGCGGTTGCCGCCCTCGATCCAGTTGTCGCGCACCACCAGCCCGGCGGAGCGGTCCTTGAGGTTGTTGCCGTCGGCGCCCGGCCTGAGCGGCCCGAAGCGGTTGTCCTGGTAGACGATGCCGATCGCCGAAGTGTAGGTGTTGTGCTCGTAGGCGCTGGCGTCGATGCCGTTGTCGTGGATCCAGTTGCCCTCGATCGTCACGTCGCGGGTCGCGCCGTCGTAGGCGCCGACGAACAGCCCGTTGCCCGAGTCGTCGAGGACGCAGCCGCGGATCGTCAGGTGCTCGGCCTTCTCGACGTAGATCGAGGCCGCGTTGTCGGCGTAGGTCTGGACGCTCCCGGACGCGTCGGTGAAGGTGTAGGGCGGGCGGCCGGAGCGCACCTCGAGGCCTTCGACGACGAGGTACGCGGGAAGCGCGTCCGGCGGCGTGTTCGAGCCGCCGATCTTGATCACGCCGCGCTCCTGGTTCCAGTAGGAGAGATTCGTCGGCGTGGTCGCGCCGTCGCCGGCGATCACCGGCAACTCGCCTCCCGGGCCCGGCACGCCCAGGATCACGATCGGCGCCGCGGCGGTGCCGCGGCGGTCGATCACCCACTTCTCGCGGTACGGGCTCGCTCGCCAGTGGATCAGCACCCGGTCGCCGGGCGCGAGCGTCGCCCAGGGGACCTGGGCGATCGCCGGTAGCGGCTGCCCCGGCCCGACGTGGTACTCGGTCGCGGCGCCCGGGGCAGCCGGCCCGAGGACCGCCAGGATCGCCAGCGCACCCGACAAGCCGCGCAGGAGGCTCACGGACAAGAGGCTAGGAACCCTCGCTCCGAAGGGTCAAGGAGATCCTCCACCGAGGTGCCAGCCTCTTGGCAGACGCAAGTCGCGCGGGTGCTGGCAGAGGTGCCAGCCACCTGGTAAATGCAAGTCGAGAAAAGACTTGTCAAGTGGCTGGCACCTTTCCCCCGGGTCGGCGTCAGGGCTGGATCTGGCTCCAGAACGAGGTGTCGCCGCTCTCGAACGCGTCGCAGAAGACCCCCGCGCCGGGCGTCAGGCAGCGCAGCTCGACCCCGACCGACGTCGCTACGAGGAAGAGTGCCGTCTCCCCGGGCTCCAGCGTCCGGCTCGCCCACTGGAAGCCGCCGGTGAAGTCGGCCGCACCGAAGGGCAGGCCGCTGTTGTCGAGATTCGTCGGCGCCGTGTCGTTGAGCAGCGTGCGCAGCTGCGAGAATGGAAGCACCTGCAGGGCGTCGGCGAAGGCACCCACGTAGTTCGCGGTGACCCCGGTCGCGCTGTCGGTGATCTCGATCAGGTTCGGGTACTCGATCAGCGTCGCGGAATCGCCCGTGGACGTCCCGGCGAGGTCCATGTCGAGGTAGTGGAAGAGGTCGATCGTCACGCTCGAAGACCCGGGGTTCGAGACCGCGAGCTGCGAGACGACGTAGCCGCCGTCCGCGACCCCCGCCACACCGCTGTCGACGACCTGCGTCTGCTCCTGGACGTCGAGCCCGTCGGCGGTGACTCCGCTCCAAGTGAGCGTCGACAGGTTGCCCGTGTAGTCGAAGGTCGCCGGCGTCCCCAACGGCGCCTCGAAGGCGTCGCCGGAGCTGCGGATCCACCAGCCGTACTCGAAGATGTTGTCGGTCGTGAGCGTGACGGCGACGCCGGTGAAGTTGGCGGTCGGCGTGCCGTCGAACGCCGTCGGATCGACGCGCACGAAGGTGGCGTCGTTGTCCGCGATGGTGCCTCCGCCCTGGGCGAGCGCGGGCGTTGCGGCGGCGAGGGTCGCGATGGCGAGGACGACGAGTCTCCTCATGGGGACCTCCTGGCGGTGGGCGATGCGTGGGTGCGTGGAGGGGCTCCGGAGCGCCGCGGGTGCGACGACGCTGCTGGCCGCTCTCGCGCCCGGATGGGCGGAAACGGCAGCGACTGGAGACGGTGGGTCATGGCGCGACTCCGTCCCGGACGTGAACTCGAAGCTTGCGGCTAGCCTAGATCCGGCCCTCGGCGGCGTCAAGCCGGCGCCGCAGCGGTCGCCGTCGAGGCTCCATCGCGGGCCCTCCCGGTGGTGGGGTACGCTCGAAACGGTCGCGCCGCCCGGCGGTGCGCGCCGGAAAGGAGGCCGCGATGCACGATCCCGACGATCCCGGTCGCGACGTTCCCCGCCACGATCTGCTGGATCCGGCGGGCGCCACGCGCCCGTACCAGGCCGAACCGCCGCGCCGGGAGGCCGGACCCTGGATCGCCGTCGTGGTCGTCGTCGCGATCGTCGCGGTGGCCGGAACCTGGTTCTGGCTCCGCCGCTCCGCCCCGCCGCCGCCGGGCGAGGCCGCGACCGCCGCGGCGCCCGCTCCGGCCGCGGCACCGGCACCCGCGGTCGAGCCACTGCCGCAGCTCGACGCCAGCGACGGCTGGGTGCGCGAGCGGGCCGCCGCGCTCTCGGGAGAGCCCCGCCTGGCCGCCTGGCTGACCGCGGACCGCTTGGTGCGCCGCTTCGTGACCGCCGTGGTCGCGGTCGCCGAGGGCAACAGCCCGGCGAGCCAGCTCCGGTTCCTCACCCCCGACGACGGTTTCCGGGTGCGCAAGTCGAACGGCCGCTGGTACGTCGACCCCGCGAGCTACCAGCGCTACGACGGCGTCGCCGAGGTCTTCGACTCGATCGATCCGGACGCCGCCGGCGCGCTCTACCGGCGCCTGCATCCCCTGCTCGACCAGGCGTTCCGCGAGATCGGCGATCCCCGGCAGGGCCTCGACGCCACGCTGGCCGCGGCGATCGACGAGCTGGTCGCCGAGCCGGTGCCCGAGGGCCCGCTCCGGGTGGTGCCGCAGGGCGCGGTCTGGGAGTGGGCCGACCACGACCTGGCGCAGTGGAGCGCGGCACGCAAGCACCTGTTGCGCATGGGGCCCGACAACGCCGGCAAGGTCCAGGCCCAGCTCCGCCGCCTCGCCGCCGCCTTGGGTCTCCAGCTCGCTCCGCGCCCCTCCTGAGCCGGTCGCCCGCCGCCGCCGCGCGGGGCCCAGCGCAGCGGCCCCGCGCAACAGAATGAAAGACATTTCTGTTCAAGACAGAGACAAAGAAGAAAGAAAAGCAAAGACTTCCATAGAAGGGGGAAGTGGCAGGACGGTCGTTGCGCCTGCCGTTCGCCCCCGCGCCACCTCGGCCGTCCCTCCCGAGGACAGACCTCGAGTCCGCGGACCGGCGAGGCAGTGGATTCCCCGAGGGGACACCCTGGCTTGCTGGGTGTCCCCTGGACACGCCTTCGCTGCGCACCGCCGCCCGCTCGCCGAGGCATGGCCAACGCCGGGGACACCCTGGCTTGCTGGGTGTCCCCTGGACACGCCTTCGCTGCGCACCGCCACCCGCTCGCCGAGGCATGGCCAACGCCGGGGACACCCTGGCTTGCTGGGTGTCCCCTGGACACGCCTTCGCTGCGCACCGCCACCCGCTCGCCGAGCTAGCGTGTTACAGCGCCGAGCCGGCGCAGCGCGGCGCGCGCGGAGGCTCCCAGGCCCTCGTCCGGCGCGACCTCCAGCAGATCGCGGAAGAGACCGATGGCGGCCGCCCGGTCACCCGCCTGCTCGCGCCCGGCCGCCAGCTCGGCCAGGCGGCGCGCGTAACCCGGTTCGAGCTCGACCGCGCGGCGCAGGTGCGTCAGCCCCTCCTCGCCCGCCCCGCCCGTCTGTTCCGCCAACGCCCAGAGCTTGAAGTGGGCGTCGGCGCGGCCGGGATCCAGCTTCAGCGCCGCTTCGTACTGCTCGCGCGCGCCGGTGGTGTCGCCGCCGAAGGCGAGCAGATTGGCGAGCTGGACGCGCGCCTCGACGTCGTCCGGCGCCAGGGAGACCAGGGCGCGGAACTGCTCCCGCGCCGCGTCGAGGTCGCGGGTGTCGAGCAGCGCGCGCGCCAGGTTGAAGCGGGACGAGACGTGGCGGCCGTCCGCCGCCACCGCGTGCCGGAACAGCGTCAGCGCCTGGTCGCGCCGTCCCCGGCGGGCGGCGAGGACGCCGAGGTCGTTCCAGGCCTCGGCGTTGCCGGGGTCGAGCTCGACCACCCGGCGGTAGGACGCTTCCGCGCCGTCGAGGTCGCCGGCGCGGAAGCGCAGGTCGCCCAGCGCCTTGGCCGCCTCGACGAAGCGCGGCGAGAGCTCGAGCGCGTGCTCGAGCATCCGCGCTCCGCCCGCGCTGTCGCCGTCGTCCTCCATCGCGCGCCCGAGGCTGGCGTAGGTCGTCGCGCGCGGATCGCGGGCGTCCGGCGGCCAGTTGACGAACAGCGCCACCGCGCCGGCCAGGGCCGCCGCCGGGAGCCACCCGGAGCGCTGCGCGTCGGCCGCGCCCGCGCAGCGGTCGAAGGCTCCGCTCAGCGCCGCGCCCGCGAACATCGCCAGCACCGGCACCAGCGGGTAACGGTAGCGGGCGAAGACGAAGAACGCGGCGACGGCGAGCGACCACGCCGCCAGCCAGAGATAGAGCAGGTCGAGCTCGCGCCGGCGGCTCCGGGTCCACCAGAGCCCGACCGCCGCCAGCGGCGCCAGCACGCCGAAGTGGCAGACGCGGGCCAGGGCGGCGAGCAGCGGCGAGACGTCCGCGGCCGCCTCGAGGCTCGTCGTGTCGACGATCTCGCGCCGGTTCCAGACCAGGAACCACTTGCGCGCCATCAACCGCAGCCACTCCCCCGGATGGTCGCGGACGAACTCGAGCGCGCGCCCGGCCCAGTACGAGGAGACCTCGGCTGGCGTCAACCCGTGTCCGGAGGCCGCTTCGGCCAGCGCGGTCGCGTCCGCGCGCTCGTAGCGCGCCGAGCCGTGGCCGGCGACCAGAGGGTGGTAGCGGCCGTCCGCGCCCTCGTGGTTGCCGATGTAGAAGTTCGTGCCGGCCTGCGAGGTCGTCGGCAGCGGCTCGCCGCCCACGGCGAAGTTGCGCGCCGCCACCGGGAGCAGCACCGCGACGCAGCCGAGCAGGAGCGCGCCGGCCGCCGCCGCGCGGCGCCGCATCGTCCCGGCCGGCCGCAGCAGCAGCCAGCCGGCGACCAGCGGGGCCAGCAGGAGCGCGTTCTCGCGGCTGAGCGCGAAAGCCCCGATCAGGGCGCCGGCGCCGAGCGCGGGAGCGACGCGCGGCCGATCGCGTAGCCCGGCGGCGAGCAGCAGGATCCCGGCCGAGAAGGGCAGCGAGAGCGACGCCTTCTGGATCTCGCCGTCGAAGAACACGGCGGGGGCGTAGAGCGCCATCCACCAACCGCCGAACCACCCCGTCCGCCGGTCGAAGAAGCGCCCGCCGGCGGCGGCGACGAGCACGCAGCCGGCGGCGCCGGCCACGGCCTGGAAGATCCGCGCCGCACCGACGCCGGGCCCGAACAGGAGGTGGACGAGGGCGAGCAGGTACGGGTAGAGCGGCGCCTGGTAGAAGACCTCGCCGCCCCACCAGCGGCCGCCGGCGATGCGCCGCGCCCACTCCTCGTAGGCGCGTCCGTCGCCGAGCAGGTGGGCGCCCAGCGGAGAGCCGGAGAGCTGGTGGAGGTAGACCAGCCGGATCGCCAGCGCGACCGCGAACAGCGCCGTCGCAGGGACCGCCCACGCTCGCAGGCGGCGCCCCGGTCCGGCTTCCGTTCCCGCTCCCGACCCGCTCCGCACGGCGGCGTTCGTACCACAGTCGGACGACGCCCGACGAGGCCGTGCCCGGGCGACGATCGCGCGGGATACCATCGCGCGGTGCGGGCGGCGAAGACGGTGGCCACGGTCCTGGTGCTCGGCGCCGCGCTGTTCGGTTTCTGGCGCTTCTTCCTCTCCGAGCTGGGCGGCGGCGCACCCGCCGCGCGGCCGCCCGCGGTGATCTTCTCGGCGCCGCCGGGCTACGACACGGTCGAAGGCGGCGATCTCACCCGCGCGGCCGCGGCGGGCCGTCTGGCGGCGCTGCTCGCCGAACGCCCGTCCGCCGACCGGCTGGCCCTCCACTTCACCGCCGCGGGCGCCGACATCTACTGGCTCGTGGATCGCCGCGACCCCTCCGCGCCGCTCCTGATCGAGCGCGCCGCCGGCGCGACCGGCACGCGCCTCGAGACGACCTGGCCCGGCGGGCTCGAGTCGCGGCTGGCCTGGGCCGCGCGGCACGGTGGACTCGACGCTCCCGGTCTGGAGCCGGCGACCAGCCGCAATCTCTACCACTGAAGGCGCTCGGGGGCCCGGCCGGCTCCCCGCCCCCGTGGAGGGGCGGCACCGCCCCGCGACAGGTTGACCCCGCGATCGACCGGATGGCAACGTCGGAACCGACCCGGAGGTCCCCATGTCCGCGATCCAGAACGTTCTGTGTCCGGTCGACTTCACTCCCGCCACCGAGCCGCAGCTCGAGCTGGCCGGCGACCTGGCCCGCGCCTTCGACGCGCGCCTCGTGCTCCACCACAACCTGGATTCGGCGCCCCCGGGAGCCGCCGTCGGGTGGATGTGGGCCAAAGAGCACCACGACAAGTCGCCGGAGGCGATCTGCGAGCTACGGCTCGGCGAGCTGCTGGCCGCGCTGCCCGAGGGCGTCCGGTCCGAGGCGCGGATCACCCAGGGGCTCCCGTTCCCCTCCGTCCTGGCCGTGGCCGAGGCGGTGAGCGCCGACCTGGTCGTCCTGGCCTGCCACGGTCAGAGCCGGGAGGACCACGCCTCGATGACCGAGCAGCTGCTCGACCAGGGACGGTGCGCGGTCCTGGCGCTGCACGACAGCGGACTCGACCACGCCCTGCCCCACTTCACCGGCGCCGAGACGGCGCCCCAGGTCGTCCTGGTGCCGAGCGATCTGTCGGAGGAGGCTCGTCCCGCGGTGGAGCTGGCCCTCGAGCTGGCGCGCCGGTTGCCGATCGAGCTGCACCTGCTCCACGTCGAGCCGCAGACCTCCAAGACCGAGCCGCCGGCGACCGATCCGGCGGAGCTGCCGTTGCGCTGGCTCTCGAACTACGTGCCCGACGAGCTGCGCAATCGCGTCCGCGTCTCGGTGACCTACGGCGACCCGGCGCTGGAGATCGCGGCCGCGGCCGAGCGGCTGGGCGCCACGTGCATCGTCATGGGCGAGCACACCCGCCGGCCCCTGCGCCGGTGGTTCACACGCGACACTTCGCGCGCCGTGCTCCACGGCGCCCACTGCCCGGTCTGGTTCGTCCCGGCGCACGCCGCGGCCTGACCTTCCCGCGCGCGGCCCGCGCGCAGCGGCTCAGGGCATGCCGCTCGACCAGCTGCCCGTGTCCCCGGCCTCGAACCCGTCGCGGAACAGCGCCACGCGGACGACGCCAGACATCCCGGCTCCGCCCGTCCCGCCGTGAATCTCGCAGTGGTAGGGGACGTCGCCCGCGTCCGAGAAGGTCACCGTCGCGGTCCACGGCGCTTGGGCCGGATCTCCGTTTCCCCCGGTGGCGTCGCAGCCGTTGGCGCAGCGGAAGCTGGCGTCGTCGGCGGCGGCGTTGTGGAATCCGCCGGTGTTGGTCCAGGTCACCGTGTCGCCGGGATCGACGACCACCAGCGCCGGAGTGAACGACGTGCCGCTGACGTCCACGGCGTGGTCGGCGGCGGCGAGCGGCGCAGCGGCCAGGGTCAGGGCCACAGCCAGGGCCCGGACGGCGGGCAGTTGGACCGGCGGTCGCCGGGTCGTAGGGTCGCGACGAGGGTGGCGCATCTCCTCCTCCTTCGGGGATCGGGACGATCGACGGTTCGATTCGGGACGCCCACTCTACGCTCGGGCGCCCCGCGACGACGGTTCGCCGTGGGTTCCGCCGCGCGACGGATCGGTTCAATCCTGATAAAGTCTTTCGTCGCCATGATTTCGGTCTCGAACCTGGGCAAGGCGTGGGGCGGGGAGACGCTGTTCGAAGGCGTCTCGCTGCAGCTCAACGACGGCTGCCGCTACGGCTTGGTCGGTGCCAACGGCTCGGGGAAGTCGACCTTCGTGCGCATCCTCGCCGGCCAGGAGCCGGCGTCGGACGGCCAGGTCAACATCCCGCGCCGGGCCCGGCTCGGAGTCCTCAAGCAGGACCACTTCGAGTACGAGGAGACGCCGATCCTCGAGGTCGCGATGATGGGTCGCGCCGACGTCTGGCAGGCGCTCGCCGAGCGCGAGCGGCTGCTCTCGCACTCCGACGACGAGGAGTTCGACACCGAGCGCTACGCCGACGTCGAGGACTACATCCTGCGCAACGACGGCTACGCCCTCGAGGCCCGCGCCGGCGAGATCCTCGAGGGGCTGGGCATCCCGACCCGCCTCCATCCGGAGCCGCTGCGGGTGCTCTCGGGCGGCTTCAAGCTGCGCGTCCTGCTCGCCCAGGCGCTCGCCGCCGAGCCCGACATCCTGCTCCTCGACGAGCCCACCAACCATCTCGACATCCTCTCGATCCGCTGGCTCGAGAAGTTCCTCCAGGGCTTCGCGGGCTGCGCCATCGTCATCTCGCACGATCACCGCTTCCTGGACAACGTCGTCACCCACGTCCTCGACGTCGACTACGGCACGATCACGCTGTACAAGGGCGGCTACTCGCACTTCACCGAGGCGAAAGTCGAGGAGCGCGACCGCAAGGAAGCGGAGATCGAGAAGCGCGAAGCCGAGATCGCGCACCACCGGGAGTTCGTCGACCGCTTCAAGGCCAAGGCGACCAAGGCGCGCCAGGCCAAGTCGAAGATGAAGTTGATCGAGCGCATCGTCATCGACCGTCTGCCGACGAGCTCCCGCCGCTACCCGACCTTCCGCTTCGGCCAGCGCCGGCCCTCGGGCAAGCAGGTGCTCGAGCTCGCCGGCATCCGCAAGGCCTACGGCGCCAACGTGGTGCTGGACGGCGTCGACCTGACGATCCAGCGCGGCGACCGGCTGGCGATCCTGGGACCCAACGGGATCGGCAAGTCCACCCTGCTCAAGATCGCCATGGGCGAGGTCGCCGCCGACGCCGGGAGCGTCGATTGGGGCTACGAGACCTGGCCCGGGTACTTCGCCCAGGACCACCGCGAGGCGATCGAGGCTTCGGAGCAGACGGTCGAATCGTGGTTCTGGGAGCTGGTCCCCGGCGAGCCGATCGGCTTCGTCCGCGGCAAGCTCGCCGAGGTGCTGTTCCAGAAGGACGACGTCGAGAAGCCGCTGCGCGCCCTGTCCGGCGGCGAAGCCGCGCGCCTGGTCTTCGCCAAGCTGTCGGTGACCCGGCCCAACGTGCTGGTGCTCGACGAGCCGACCAACCACCTCGACCTCGAGGCGATCGAGGCCCTGGTCACGGGGCTCGAGCGCTACGACGGCACGCTCCTGTTCGTCAGCCACGACCGCTGGTTCGTCTCGCGGCTGGCGGACCGCATCCTGGAGATCACGCCGCAGGGGATCCGCGACTTCTCGGGCGGCTACGACGACTACGTCGAGCGCTGCGGCGACGACCACCTCGACGCCGAGGCCGTGCTCGCCCGCGCCCGCCAGGAGAAGCGGCGCGAGCAGGCGGCGAAGAAGTCGGGCGGGCGCGACGAGGCCGGGGCCCAGCGCCGGGCCAAGCAGCTCGAGCGCGACCGCGACCGGCTCACCGCCGAGATCGAGCGCGCCGAGCAGCGCGTCCACGAGATCAACGAGCTGTTCTGCAACCCCGGCTTCTTCGACAAGACCGCCCCCGGGGAGGTGCGCAAGCTCGAGAGCGAGCAGAAGACCCTCGCCGGCAAGGTCGAGAAGCTGATGACCGAGTGGGAGCAGGTCGAGAAGCAGCTCGAGTCCGCCCTCCCCTGACGCGCGCCGGAGCGATCCCCGCCGCCGGGCCTTGCCTCCTCGGCCTCCGAGCGGTACGTTGGCGCGAACCGGATCGCGGCGGGATCTCGACCCGCCCGGGAGGCGCCGATGCCACGCACGCTCCGTTTCCGTCTCAACGGCAAGCCCAGTCAGGTCGAAGCGGACGAGTCCCGGCTGCTGCTCTGGGTGCTGCGCTCCGAGCTCGGGCTGACCGGCGCCAAGTACGGCTGCGGCGAAGGCCACTGCGGCGCGTGCACGGTGCTGGTCGACGGCCAGCCGACCCACGCCTGCGTCACGCCGGTGGGAGCGGTCGAGAACCGCGACGTGCTCACCGTCGAGGGCCTCGCCCACGACGGCGAGCTGGCGCCGCTGCAGCAGGCGTTCGTCGAGCACGGCGCGTTCCAGTGCGGCTACTGCACCCCCGGGATGCTGCTCGGCGCGCACGCCCTGCTGGCGTCGAACCCGCATCCCGACCGCGACGCCATCCGCGCCGGTCTCGAGGGGCACCTGTGCCGCTGCGGCGCGCACCAGCGCATCGTCGCCGCGGTCGAGGCCGTGGCATCCGGTCCGGCGTCCGGAGGGTCGTCCGGCCCGCCTGCCGCTGCGGGCCGGAACGGAGGTGCCTCGTGAGCGTGTCGGAGCGGGGACCCGGCATCGACCGCCGCGACTTCCTGCGCCTGGTCGGCGGCGGCATCGTCATCCTGGTCGGGATCGGTCCGGAGGAGCTGCTGGCCCAGGGCGGACGCCGGCTCTACCCCGAGGACCTCAACGCCTACCTGCGTATCGCGCCGGACGGCAAGGTCACCGTCCTGGTCGGCAAGATCGAGATGGGCCAGGGCGTCATGACCTCGCTCGCCCAGATGGCGGCCGAGGACCTCGGCGTCGCGCTCGACGCGGTCGAGATGGTCATGGGAGACACGGCGCGCTGCCCTTGGGACATGGGGACCTTCGGGTCGCTCTCCACGCGGATGTTCGGACCGGTGCTGCGCGCCGCCGCCGCCGAGGCGCGCACGGTGCTGCTCCAGCGCGCCGCCGCGAAGCTCGGCGTCGGCGTCTCGCGCCTCGAGCTCGCCGACGGCGTCGTCTCGGTGGCCGGCGAGCCGACCCGCCGGGTGACCTACGGCGAGCTCGCGCAAGGCGAGCCGATCGCCCGGCTGGTCGGCGAGAAGGCGGTGCTGCGCGCAGCCGCGGAGTTCCGCGTCATGGGCCGCTCGCCGCGACGCCTGGACGCGCACGACAAGGTCACCGGCAGCGCGCGGTACGCCGCGGACCTGCGTCCCCCGGGGATGCTCCACGCCTGCCTGCTGCGCCCGCCCGCCCACGGCGCCACCCTGGGCACGCTCGACACCTCCGAGGCCGAGAAGCTGGACGGCGTGACGGTCGTGAACCGCGACGGTCTCGTCGCGGTCCTGCACGCCGACCGGGGGAACGCCGAGGCGGCGCTCGCCCGGGTGCGCGCGGACTGGAAGATCCCCGCCGCCGGCTTCGACACCGAGAGCGTCTTCGATCACCTGGTCGCGGCCTCCGGCGGCGCCCATCCGGTCGAGTCGAAGGGCGACGTCGGAGCGGCCCGCGCGACGGCGGCGCACGCCTTCCACGTCACCTACCACAAAGGCTACGTGGCACACGCGCCGATCGAGCCCCACGCCGCGCTGGCCGAGCTGGCCGACGGCCGGCTCACCGTCTGGGCCTCGACCCAGACGCCCTTCCCGACCCGCGACGACATCGCGCAGCAGCTCGGCATGAAGCCCGCGGACGTGCGCGTCGTCACGCCGTACGTCGGCGGCGGCTTCGGCGGCAAGAGCGCGCACCAGCAGGCGCTCGAGGCCGCCCGCCTGGCGGTCGCCACCGGCCGTCCGGTCCAGGTCGCCTGGACCCGCGAAGAGGAGTTCTTCTACGACACCTTCGACCCCGCCGCGGTGGTCGAGATCTCCTCCGCCCTCTCCGCGGACGGACGGATCTCGCTCTGGGACTACCAGGTCTGGTCCGCCGGCGAGCGCAGCACCGAGCTCTTCTACGACGTGCCCAACGTCTCGATCCGCTCCTACGGCGGCCGCATGTCGCGCGGCGAACAGCGCTCCGCCGGCGACCTCCACGTCTTCGGCGTGGGTCCGTGGCGGGCGCCGGGCGCCAACATGAACGTCTTCGCCCGCGAGTCGCAGATCGACCGGATGGCCGCCGCCGTCGGCGCCGACCCGCTCGAGTTCCGGCTGCGCAACCTCTCCGACCCGCGCATGCGCAAGGTCCTCGAATCCGCCGCAGCGGCCTTCGGCTGGAGGTCGCGCGCGAAGCGGGACGGCGTCGGGTACGGTCTGGCGTGCGGCGTGGACGCCGGCAGCTACGTCGCGCTGATGGCCGAGGTGCGGGTGGACCGCAAGACCGGGGCGATCCGCGTCGGGCGTGTCGCCTGCGCGCAGGACATGGGCATCGTGGTCAGTCCCGACGGCGCGAAGATGCAGGTCGAGGGCGCGATCACGATGGGCCTGGGCTACGCGCTGGCCGAAGAGCTCCGGTTCGAGGGCGGCAAGATCCTGGACCGGAACTTCGACACCTACTCGATCCCCCGCTTCTCGTGGCTGCCGAAGATCGACGTCGTGCTGATCGACAACCCGGAGACCGCGCCGCAAGGCGGCGGCGAGCCGGCGATCGTCCCCACCGGGGCGGTCGTCGCCAACGCCGTGGCCGACGCCCTCGGCGTCCGTTTCACGCGTCTGCCGATGACCCCCGAGCGCGTCCTCGCCGCCCTGGCGGAAAGCGCGAGCACGAAGAAGGCGTCATGAGGGGATACGCAGCAAGCCAGCAGGTCCCCGGCGTAGGCCACGCCACGGCCAGCGGGTGATTCTGCGAACCGAAGGCGTCTCCAGGGGACACCCAGCAAGCCAGGGTGTCCCCTCGGGGAATCTGCCGCCTCGCCGGTCCGCGGACTCGAGGTCTGTCCACGGCTGGGACGCCCGACGCGGCGCCGCGGCGAACGGCAGGCGCAGCGACCGTCCTGCCACCTTCCCCTTCCATGGAAGCCTTTGCTTCTTGTCTTGGTCTTGAACAGAAAGGTCTTGCTTCTTCGGGCTTCGCTCAGAGGTAGCCGAGGGCCTTGAGCTTGGCGCGGGTCTCGGCGTCGGCGCGGTCGCTGACCACGGGGAGTCCCTGGGGTTTGACCTTCGCGTTGGTGAGCGGCCGTCCCACCAGGATCGACTCCTTGAGCGGCAGGCCGGACGGGTCGGGGTCGGCGCGGAAAGCCGCCAGCAGATCCGGTGGCGCGCCCCCCGGCTCCCACGGCAGCGGGTGGGTCTCCAGGGGGTCGCCCGCGAGGTCGATGCGGTGGCGCCGGTCCGGCAGCTCGACTCCGTTCTGGCTGTACATCACCCACTTCTCGTCGCCGCGGATCAGCGCCCGGTACTGGAAGCCGCGGTGCGGTCCCGCGCCTTCCGCGAGCAGCTCCCGCTGCGGCTCCGGCGGGGCGAGCAGCGAACGCCCGTCGAGGCCCTGGACCGGCGGCGCGCCGGCCAGCTCGAGCAGGGTCGGGGCGACGTCGAGCAGCGACACCGGGTCGCTGCGCCGTCCCGCCGGGATCCCCGGCCCGCGCAGCGCGAGCACGACGTGGAGCTGCTCGCGCCAGACGTCGAAGCCGTGGCCGAAGAGCCGCTCCCGTCCCGGCTCCGTCAGCGTCTCGCCGTGGTCCGAAGCGAGCACCACGACCGCGTGGTCGAGCCCGAGCAAGTGGTCGTAGGCGTCCAGGAATCGCGCCACCTCGTGATCGGCGAAGGCCACCTCGCCGTCGTAGCGGTCGACGTACTCGAGCCCGTCGTCCAGGCCGTCGACGCGCGCCGAGTCCGCGATCGTCGCAGGGTCCACCCGCTGCGGCCGCTCGTGACGGAACGACTTCGCGAACTCGGCCGGCGGCGTGTAGGGCGCGTGGGGATCCATGTAGTGGAGCCAGACGAAGCGCGGCCCGGGATGCGCCGCCGCCCGCGCCAGCCACTCCAGCGCCGCGTCGGTCGTGCGCCGGGCGTCGCGCTCGAAGTCGGGGAGCTTCTTCGCCCCGGCCCAGCGCACCGCCTCGTCCACGTAGTCGTCGTAGTAGCCGAAGCGCGAGCCCAGCCCGGTCGCCTCGTCGGTGAGCACCATGTTGGAGACGATCGCCGAGGTACGGTAGCCGGCGCGCGACAGCCAGTCGGGCAGGGTCGGGAACTCCGGCGCCAGCAGCTGGAAGATCATCCGCACCCGGTGGTGCTCGGGGTAGAGGCCCGTGAGCAGGCTCATCACGCTCGGCGCGGTGAACGGCACCGTGGCGCGGGCGTTCTCGAACACGAGCCCGTCGCGGAAGCGCGCGTCGAGCTCCGGCGTCGTCGATCGCTTCGCTCCGTTCAGTCCGAAGCGGTCCGCGCGCATCGTGTCGACGACGATCAGCAGGATGTCCGGCTGCGGCCCGGCCGCGGCCTTCCGCGCCGCCGCCGGTGCCGCCTCCTCCCCCGGTCCGGCGGTCGGCGGCCCGGCCGGCGTCCGGCCGCAGGCCGCGAGCAGGGCGACGCCCAGAAGGGACGTCCAGAGGGGAAGCGGGCGGCAGAATCGGAACCGGCGCGGCATCGCGCCATGCTACCTCGGGGCCGGCGCTTCAGTCGGCGATCTCGATCCGGTCGCGGCCCGCCTGCTTGGCGCGGTAGAGAGCGTCGTCGGCGCTGACGATCAGGTCCTCGAACTGCATCTCGCCCGCGGGCGTCTCGACGGCGACGCCGAAGCTGGCGGTGACGAGCCCCGGGCCCTTGGGCTCGGTCCCCAGGGCCAGCTCGCGCACGCCCTGGCGCAGGTCCTCGGCCACCGTCAGGGCCCCTTCGAGCGCCGTCTCGGGCAGCAGCACGGCGAACTCCTCGCCGCCGTAGCGCGCCGCGAGATCCGCGGGGCGTCCGATGCGCCGGCGCAGGTACTCGCCGATCCGCACCAGCGCCCGGTCGCCTTCGCGGTGGCCGAGCGTGTCGTTGATGTTCTTGAAATGGTCGAGGTCGAAGAGCACCAGCGCGATCGGCAGGCTGCGTCGCCGCGCCCGGCTCCACTCCTCCTCGAGGCGGCGGAAGAGCGCCCGCCGGTTGGCCAGCGCCGTCAGCTCGTCCTCCAACGACAGCGCTTCGAGCCGGGCGTTGGCCGCCGACAGCTGGAGGTTGGTCTCGGACGCTTCGGCCTGGGCGCCGCGCAGCTGCTCGACCGTCGAGCGCAGCTCGTCGGTACGGCTGGCGACCTCGGCCTCGAGCCGCTGGGCGCGCAGCTCGAGCACCCGGGTGTGGAAGCGGACCCAGGCGAGCGCGAGCAGTCCGATCGCGAGCACCGCCAGCACCGCGGCCCAGGCCTTCCGCCACCACGGGGTCGCGACCGTGAACGCCCACACCGCGTCCGCGCTGACCTCGCGCGCGGCGTCGCGCCGGCGGACGCGCAGGCGGTAGGCGCCCGGACCCAGTCCGGCCAGCTCGACGAACGGCTCGCGGTGCCACGGGCTCCAGTCCCGGTCGAGCGGATCCAACCGGCTCTGGTACTGAATGCCGGCCGCGAACGAGCGTGGCGCGAGCTCCAGGCGGACGCGTTCCGGGCGCTCGGGCAGGGTCACGCCAGCGGGCCCGGCGGGCTCGGCGCCCGCGAAGACGACCCGGTCGCCGACCGTGATGCGGCGCACGATGGGCGGCGCGGACGGCCCCGAGTGGCGCGCGGCCGGTCCGGGTACCCCCTCGAAACGGGCCAGGCCGCGGTCGCCGCCGAGCCACACCGTGCCGTCGGGTTCCGGGTAGATGGTCTGGATGTCGCGCGAGGGCACCGCGAACAGCGTCTGCATCGCGCGGCCGTAGCGGCCGTCGGGACCGGGCGTCGCCACCGACGGCGGCGGTCCGTTCGTCCACAACCTGCCGTGGGCGTCCTCGACCGCGAAGAACGAGCGGTCGTCGCTCCGGAGCGCCGCGAGGCGCGGATCCTCCACCCGTTCACCGTCGGACTCGTCGATCCGGCGCAGGCCGCCGTCGAAAGTCAGCAACCCGATCGAGGTCTGGCTGAACAGGATCTCGCCTTCGCCCCGCTGCTCGAACTCCCACTTCCCTCCGCTGCGCTCGGCGCGCACCAAGCCGTCCAGCGACGTCCCCAGCCAGAGCCGGTCGGAACCGCGCTCGGCCACCGAGCGGACGATCCGGGGCGAGCCCGCGAGCGCGTCGGTGAAATGCCAGCCGGAGCCCGAGCGGTCGAGCCGGGCGAGCCCGCGCCGGAGCCCGACCCAGACCCGCCCCGGAACGACCTTCGACACCACCAGGGCGTAGACCGTGTCGTTGCCGGTGCCCGGTACCCGCCGCGCCCCGGCCGGCCCGACCTCCCACACGCCGTCGCGGGCGCCGGCGAGCAGCTCGTCGCCGGCGGACGCCAGGGCGAAGACGCTGTCGCTGACTCCGGGCACGGGCCGGATCACCGCCTCCCCTCCGGTCTCCTCGGCCTGGAGCCGGAACAGTCCGGCGTCGGTTCCGACGTAGAGCCGTCCGCCGTGGCGAACGATCGCCAGGGGCGTGCCGCGCAGACCGACGCGGCGGTCCAGCAGCGTCACCGGCGAGGAGAGATCGAAGCGCGCCAGGCCGCCGTTGAGCGCCAGCCAGACGCCGCCTTCGCGATCCAGCCCGAAGCCGCGCACGAAGTCGTCGCCCAGACCCGCGGCGGCGTCCACGCGCCGGCCGGCCTCGCCGTCGGCGCCGACGAACAGCGCGCCGCCGCGGCGCGAGCCGAGCAGCAGCCGGCCGTCGGGCAGCAGCACGCCGCAGGTCAGGTCGGACTCGACCGCCCAGCGCGACGCCGCCGGCGCGAACGGGCGCTCGCCGTCCGCGTCGAAGCGGACCAGCCCCTCGTCGGGCAGGCCGGCGATCCAGCGGCCGCCCGCCGCTCGGCCCGGCTCCGGGTCCCCGAGCAGCACGACGACCTGCCGCCCGGCGAACCGCTCGCCTCCCGGCAGCGGCTCGAGACCCGACTCCGTGACCTCGACCAAGCCCGCCGGAGTCCACAGCACGACCCGGCCGCGGAGACCGAAGACCTGCACCTGCGCGGCGGGAGGCGACGTCAGTGAGGCGACGCGGGTCAGCTCGCCGCTCTTCCAGCGCCAGACCGCCCGCTCGCTGACGAAGATCCAGCTCCCGTCGGCCGTCGGCGCGGCGCCGAGCACGTCGCCGAGCGGACGATCCGCCGCCGGGACCCGGTCGGTGAGCGAGCGGTAACGCCAAGCGCCCTTGCCCACCGGCACGACGAGGCCGATCTCGTCGATCGCGCCGACCGCCACCTCGCCCCGGGGGCCGGCGACGACGACCTGCGCCGAGGAGCTGTTCGGCACCTCTTCGCGCCACCAGCGGGCGCCGTCGAAGCCGAGCAGGCCCGAGAGGTTGGCGAGCCAGACCAGGCCGCGGTCGTCGATCGTCACCGCGAAGCTCTGCAGCCCGGTCGCGCCCTGGCCCGCCTCGGGACGGTAGAGCTGGATCGGCGGGAAGCCGCTCTCGGCCACCGGGGCCACGGCCGGCTCCCGCGTCGCGACGCGCGCGACCGACTCGGCGCCGGCTCCGGCCGCGGCCAGGCAGAGCGCGGCCGCGGCGAGGGGCCGCACGAGCTGCCGGCCTTCGTTCCACAGGGGCCTGGGGTGGTGCGTCGCGAGGTGCGACAAAGTGTCTCCATCCTACGCCGGACGGGGCCCGCGCCGCCGCCGGCCCCGGGGCGGATAACCGGGCGCCCGGGCCGGCGTCTAAGCTGGGACGATGGAGGCCGGAGAGAGAGCGCTCGTCGCACGCATGCGGTCCGGGGACGCGGAGGCGTTCCGCGAGCTCGTCGAGACTCACTCCCGTACGCTGTTCAAGGCCGCGTGGCGCGTGCTGGGCGACGGCGAGGCGGCCGAGGAGGCGGCCCAGATCGCGTTCGTCCGCGCCTGGCGCGGACTGGCGACCTTCGACGACCGCGCCGATCTGGCCACCTGGCTCTACCGGATCGCCGTCAACGCCGCGATCGACCTGCGCCGGCGCCAGCGACGGCGCCCCGCCGAGCCGCTCCCCCTGGACCTCGACGGCGAGCCGCGCACGCGCTCCGAGGAGCCCGATCCGTACCGGCGCGCGCTCTCCTCGGAGGTGGCGCGCCGCACCCGCGAGGTGATCGCCGGGCTGACGCCCGCGGAGCGCACGGCGCTGCTGCTGCGGCACTTCGAGGGCCGACCGATCGCCGAGATCGCCCGTGCCCTGGGCAAGGGCGAGAACGCCACCAAGCAGACGGTCTTCCGGGCCGTGCGCAAGCTCCGGCTCGCGCTGGCCCCGCTGACGGAGCTCCACCATGGCCAACCCGCTTGACGACGAGATGATCCTCCACTTCTACGGCGAGCACCCGGACGCCGAGGGCTTCGAGCGCGCCCTGGCGCAGGACGAGTCCCTGCGCCGCCGCTACCGGGCCCTGGCGCGGGAGCTCGCCGCGCTCGCCGCGCTCGAGGCCCCCGAGCCGCGCCCCGGCCTCGAGCAGAGGATCTGGAACCGGGTCGCCCCCGAGCTGTCCGGCCGGCGCCGCGGCCGGTTCGGGCGCCTCTTCGACCGCCGTGCCGGTTCGCTGCCGGCGTTCGTCGGCGGGCTGGCCGCGGCGGCGCTCGTCGTCGCCGCACTGGTGGCGGTGGGCTTCCTCGCCGGCCGCCGCGCCGGCGCTCCCGCCCCGACGGTCGCCGCCAATTCCGGCGCGCTGCCCGCCGCCGCCCGGCAGCGCGTGCTCGTCGCGGCGCTCGCCGAGCACCTCGACGCGTCCGAGCACCTGCTGGTCGAGATCTCGGACCGCGCGGCCGACGCCGGCCAGGAGCGCCGGACCGCGGCGCTCCTGCTCGCCAACAACCGCCTCTACCGGCACGCCGCCGAGCGCGCGGGACAGCGACGGATCGCCGCCGTCCTGGCCGAGCTCGAGCCGCTGCTGGCCGAGCTCGCCGACGCGGACGCCGGCGCCGCCGCGGGTGCAGCCGCCGCCTCCGGCGCCGGCTCCGGCTTCGACTCCGCCCGGGAGCGAATCGAGAACCAGGACCTGCTGTTCAAAGTGCGGGTCACCCGCAGCAACATCTGAAGGAGACCGACCGATGACCCTCCGATCCGCTTCCCTGCCGCTCTCGCTGCTCGCCGCCGCCGTGCTCGCCGGGGCCGCGGCCGCGCCGCTCGCCGCCCAGCCGACGGCGTCTGCTGCGCCCGCGCAAGCCCCGGCCGCGGCCGCGGCGCCCGCCGCCGCTCCGGCCGCCTCGGCCGTCGGCGACGAGGAGCTCAAGCTCTACGCCCTCGACTCGCTGCTCCGGACCGACCCGGACCGGGCGGTGCCCGTGCTCGACTCGATCCTCACCGGCGACTCCTCGCTCCGGCTCAAGCGCCGGGCGCTGTTCGTGCTCGCCCAGAGCGACGCGCCCGCGGCGCGCCAGATCCTCGTCCACGTCGCACGCGAGGGCCGGCCGCTCGAGCTGCGCGTCGAGGCGGTGCGGACCCTGGGCATCGCGGGTGACGGCCGGGACCTGGCCGCGATCGCCGCCGACACCGCGGCGCCGCAGGAGGTCCGCAAGGCCGTCGTCCAGGCCTACCTGATCGCCGGCCGCGACCAGGATCTCGTCGTCCTCGCCCAGCACGATCCCGACCCCGAGATCCGCGCCCAGGCGATCCAGGCCCTGGGCGCGATGGGATCGCGCGCGGCGCTGCGCAGCCTGTGGCAGAGCGAGAGCGATCCCGGCCTGCGCGGAAGACTGCTCCAGTCGCTCGGCCTCGACGGCGACGTCGAGACGCTCGAGCACGCCGCCCGCGAGGAGAGCTCGCCGGAGCTGCGCCGGCGCGCGATCGAGGGGCTCGGGATCGCGGGCACGCCCGAGGCCACGGCCGCGCTGCGTCGCCTCTACGCGTCGCTCACGGATCCGGGCGACCGCCGCCGGGTGCTCGACGGCTTCCTCATCCAGGGCGACAGCAGGTCCCTGATCGACCTCTTCCATGCCGAGAAGGACCCGGCGATGAGGCAGGCGATCGTCGAGAAGCTCTCGATGCTCGACGATCCCGAAGCCCGCGAGCTGATGCTCGAGATCCTGGGCCAGAAGCCGTGAGCTAGCGCCCTGCGTCACCCTCCGCGAGCGGGACCGGCCGGTCCCGCTCGCGGTCCACCACGCACAGGAACCCCAGAGGCTCGCCGCGCGAGGCCAGGAACTGGTGCGCCTCGCCGGGCGCGACGTAGACCGCGTCGAACGGCGCCAGCTCGTGGCGCGTCCCGCCCAGCCGGACCTCGCCGCGACCGATGATCACCACCACGGCGTGCGGGTGGCGGTGGTGCTCGAGCGTCGAGTGTCCGCCCGGGGCGATCTCGAAGTAGCGCAGCTCGAAGGCGAGCGCCGCCGCGTCGGAGACCCCGTCCGCTCCGCCTTCTTCCGCGTCGCGGCCGCCGAGCAGCACCCGGCGGGTGACGTCACGGAACAGCTCCGGACGCTCCTTGTACTCGCGCACCGGGACGCCGGGCCAGGCCGCGCCGCGGCCGGGGACCACCCGCGACTTCACGGGCGCGACCTCACCACGAGCTCCGCGGCGGCACGCTTCGCGCCAGACGCGCCAGCTCCGCCGCCGCGCCGCGGACGTCGGGCCGCGCGAACAGGCTGCCGCCGATCAGGTAGACGACGTCGGCGCCGTAGAGCGGGATCACGCGCTCGAGCGCGGCGGCGTCGATGCCGCCGGCGAGCACCGGTAGGGCGGCGCGCAGGTCTCCGAGCGGCGCCGTCAGCCGGCGTTCCAGGGCGCGGCAGTCCTCGAGCGCGAACGGAAAGCGCCCGCCGGCGTGAGGGAAGACCACGGCGTCGGCGCCGGCGAGACGGAACAGGTCGCCGAACAGCAGCCCGACGGGCATCGCGCCGTGCGCCGCATCTGGACCCGGTCCGGGTCCGGTCACCAGCGACCCGGCGAAGGCCGGATGCGCGACCAGCGCCAGTCCCGAGCTCGCGGCCAGCGCGCGGACGGTGTCGAGGCCGAGCAGCAGCGGCGCCACCAGGGCCGCGCGCAGCCCGGCCTCGGCGAGCGTCTCGAGCCGTTCGGCGAGGCGATCCACGGGGCCGGTGAGGTTGGGGGCGTAGAGCGTCGCCCCGCCGGTGGCCCGGTTGGCGCGCGCCACGTGCTCGGCGACCGTCAGCACCCGCTCGCGAAACGGCGCCCACGACTGGTCGGCCAGGCCGTGGTCGTCCTTGATCAGGTCGACTCCGCCGAGCGCCGCGTCGGCGGCGCGGCGGGCCAGCTCGCGCGGCGACGAGCCGAGCGGCTTGAGCGCGGCGGCGATCAACGGCCGCCCGGGGGCCGCGGCGCAGAGCCGGCGGATCCCCTCGACGCCGAACGCCGGTCCGGCGAAGTGGCCGAGCAGCGCGGGCGGCCAGTCGACCGCCTCCAGACGCACGTCGGACTGCAGCGAAGCGTTGCCCCACAGGACGTTGACCAGCTGCAGCAGCTCCCGGCCGGTCGTCTCGAGCGGGAAGGCGAGGGTGACGTCGTAGCCGCCGCCGTCCCGCTCGACGATCTCTTCGACCGCGGCCAGCGCCCGCGCTTCGGCCTCCGGCGCCAGCCCCTCGGGGCACTCGACGGTCTGCTCGCGGGCGAGGTGCCCGGCGCGCGCCGCGGGATCGACACCCGGCCCCGGGGTCAGCCGGTAGCGGACCCGCAGCGGTCCGCCGCCGGCGCCGCTCAAGCGGGCTCCGGACGCCGGTAGCGCGGGTCGCGGCCCGCCGTGTCCTCGGGCCGGACGACGTCCGGGTTGAGCCACTCGATCACCGCCGCGTGGCCGAGGCTCTCCGGGTCGTTGCGCAGGTAGCTGGGCACGACGGCGACGACGTCGAAGCCCTCGCGCAGCTGGAAGGTGAGGGTCGGGTCCCGGAGCTCGCCGCGCACGACCCGGGTGACGTACTCCTCGGGCGTCAGCTTCGCCGCGTGGCGGTGGTAGCCGCGCAGCCGGGCGCCGGCGCGGATCCGGCGCAGTCCGAGCCGGCGCACCAGCTCGCGGCGGGCGACGTAGAGCAGCTTGCCGATGCCGCGGCGCTGCATCTGCGGGTCGACCATCACCTCGGCGCCGTAGAGCGTGCGGCCGTCCTCGGGGTCGTGATTGGTGAAGTAGCCGTGGTCGGTCCACTCCCGCCAGTCGGCGTGGAAATCGTAGTCGTCCCAGCGCACCACCAGGGACGAGGCCATGCCGACGATCGTCCCGGTCGCCTTCTCCTCGGCGACGAACTGGCCCTCGGGGAAGACCGCGAGGTGACTGGCGAGCTGCTCCACGGTCCACGGCTTGGCCTCGCGGTAGACCCGCTCGCACAGGTCGACCATGGCCGGGAAGTCCTCCGGCCGCAGAGTGCGCACGCGGACCGTGCGCGACTCGGCCGGGCTCAAAGCGTGACCTCCTCCAACTCGTCGAGGACCTGGGCGGTGGTCTGGCTGTCGCGCAGGGGCAGCACCGTCCCCTTCTCGCGCGACTCGCGCAGGTCGTCGAGCCGC
This sequence comes from uncultured Acidobacteriota bacterium, assembly GCA_963781755.1. GTDB lineage: Bacteria > Acidobacteriota > Thermoanaerobaculia > Multivoradales > JAGPDF01 > JACTMI01. Next base: position 341,243 of record CAWAGZ010000004.1, on the reverse strand, counting down.
AGCTCGCCGATCACCATCATCTCGGAGTTGACCGTGCCTTCGGCCAGGATCCCGTCGCGCGAGAAGGTGAAGTCGGACGGGGTCAGGATCGACGCCTGGCCGTAATTCAGCGACACCGCCGGGACCATCGGCAGCGACCCCACCGTGCAGGCGTGGACGACGTACATCTGGTTCTCGATCGCCCGCGCCTGGGCGCAGTAGCGCACGCGCAGGAAGCCGTGGCGGTCGTCGGTGCAGCTCGGAACGACCAGGAGGTCGCAGCCGCTGCGCGCCGCGGCGCGCGCGATCTCCGGGAACTCGACGTCGTAGCAGATGGCGACCGCCATGCGCCCGAAAGAGGTCTCGATGACGCGCAGCCGGCGGCGCGGAGAGACGAACCACTCCTCGTTCTCCCAGCGGGTCATGTGCAGCTTGCCCTGGAAGGTGCTCTCGCCGGAGGGCGAGAAGACGAACGAGTCGTTGTGGAGATCGCCGTTTTCGCCGCGGCGCGGGATCGAGCCGGCCACGATGTAGAGACCGTGCTTCCTGGCCAGGGACGACATCAGCCCGAGGAACGTCGGCGCCTGCACCGAGAGGTCGCGAACCTGCTCGGCGATCGGCTTGCCCAGGTCGCCGAGGGTCAGGAGCTGGACCGTGAAGTACTCGGGAAAGACCACGAGCTGGGCCTTGTAGTCCGCCGCCGTGCCGACGAGCGCGCTGACCTGGTCGGCGAACTTCTGGTAGTTCTTCACCGGGCGGATGTAGTACTGGATGCTCGCGACCCTGAGACGATTGCCCATCCTCTCCTCCTCCCCTACTCGATCTCGATCGCGTCCGTGGCGGAGACGAAGAGGACGTCCCCGAGCTCGGGATGGCGGCGCAGCAGCGACGTCCCCTTGAGGTCCAGCCGCTCGCGCGTGAAGCCGAAGATGGCGAGATCCGCGCCCGACGAGCGGTCCTGGACCAGGCGGTCGAAGTCGACGGCGTCGTCGGTCGGGATGATGCGCAGATTCTTCGGGCTGATCGGCAGCCGGCCCTGCTCGATCAGGTCGATCAGCCGCCGCCGCTCGGCCGCGGCCTCGCCCTGCGGGAAGGCGGCGAGGATCCGGATCTCGCCGTGCCGCCAGTCCGGGTGGCCGAGCAGGATGTAGGCGAGCAGGATCATCAGCGACGCGTTGCGGTAGTCGTGCCAGGTGAGCCAGACGTGGATGTCGCGGCGGCTGCCGAAGAAGCGCTCGCCGTGGCGCAGGACGAAGGGGCTGATGCGCGAGTCCCAGGCCAGCGCGCAGCCGTCGCGCAGCTCGTCGAGCCGCGCGTCGTCGTCGTCGGCCGTGAACTCGAACAGCGTCGAGTTGTGCTCGCGGCCGGTGACGCTGGGCATCTGGAACGCCTGCGCCAGCGCGGTGCGCATCGACGGCGAGACGATGGTGTCCACGACCAAGGCGCTCTGCCGCGCCTGGGTGAGCTCGACCAGGCGCGGCACCAGCCGCTCGCACTGGTCGAAGGTGCGGCGGTCGAGACGGCCGCGCACCAGGTGCATGTAGGTCCCGAAGCCCTGGCGCCGGCACAGCCAGGTCAACAGTTGGAGCGGCGCCGAGCGCTCGAAGGTCCGCTCGCCGACCGCGATCAGGTTGGGCCGCCACTCGTCGGGGGCCGAGCCCGCGGCCGAGCGCTGCAGCTGGACCTGGAAGTAGCGGGTGGTCTGGGTCATCACGCCGCGAAAGATCTCCGCCAGGTCGCCCTGGCCGCCGTGCGCCTGGCGCAGGCCGACGTAGAGCCCGCCCATGATCAGGATGGCGAGCAGCGCGTAGCCCGGGTCCATCTGGAACATGAGCAGCAGGCAGAGCACCGCCCCCATCAGGCTCAGGTACCACTTGGAGCGGAAGCTGGGCCGGTAGCTCGGCCGGGCCGCGAAGTGCTCGAGGAAGCTGATCGCGCACAGACTGCCGTAGGTGACCATGAAGAACATCGACACCAGCCGGGCGACGATGTCGATCGAGCCCCCGGCGACGGTGGCCACGGCGACGAGCGCGGTGAGCATCGTCGCGTTGCGCGGCTCGTTGGCGGCGCCGTGGCCCGCGGCCAGGAAACGGTTGAGCACCCGGCTGGGCGAGGCCGAGTCGCCGCCCAGGGCCTGCATCGTGCGCGGCGCCACCAGGATCGATCCGATCGCCGAGGAGAGCGTCGCGCACCCGAGCCCGATCGGCACGATCGGTCCCCAGACCGCGATCCGCGCCATGACCAGCTGGTCGCCGGCCAGGATCTCCGCGGGCGCCGAGAACGCCAGCTTGAACACCACCGCGACGTAGACCAGCAGGCCGACCGAGGTGGCCGAGAGGACGCCGAGCGGGATCGACTTGCGCGGGTTCTTGAGGTCGCCGGAGAGGCCCACGCCCGCGGTCATCCCGGTGAAGGCGGGGAAGACGATGGCGAAGACGAGCATGAACCGGTCGCCACCCTCGACGCCGTGGAAGACCGCCGACGTTCCGGTCGCCAGCTCGGGCATCGCGGAGCCGGCGAAGAACATCAGCAGCGACGCGACGAGCACGGCGACGATCCCCCACAGCGCGCCGACTCCCAAGTTGGCGCCACGGGTGACCACCAGCAGCAGGAGCACCGCGGTCGCCGGCAGCGACACCAGCCGCGGGTCGAAGGGGATTCCGGCCCAGGCCTCGAACGCCGGCGCCAGCGGGCGGAACGCCTCGGCGAAGGCGATCATGTAGAAGGCGACCGAGACCGCCTGCGACAGGTAGAGGCCGGTGCCGATCGTGGCGCCGATCGTGCGCCCGAAGGAGCGCGAGATGATGAAGTACTCGCCGCCGCCCTCGACCCGCCGGTTGGTCGCGATCTCCGAGATCGCCAGCGCCGTCGGCAGCGTCACCAGGTGGCCGAGCAGGACGATCAGCAGCGCGCCGAACAGCCCGACGCTGCCCACGGCGTAGCCGAAACGCAGGAAGAGGATCGCGCCCAGGATGGTGCTGATCGAGGCCAGGAACACCGGCGCCGTGCCGAACCCGTGCCCGGCGCTCGACCGCTCGGTGCTCGTGCCCCGGAGGCCGCCAGCGGCAGCCGGGGACGGGCCCGGACCCGACAGAGTGGAGCTCAAGACCCGATCCGGGATCCGGCGGCGGCCACGGACACCGCCAGCAGCGTGATTCCAATGGTCTCCGCCGTCATGGCGCTCCTCCAGGATACCGTCGCAGCATAGCCTCGATGGCGGACGCGCAACCGCTCCCGGTCAGCGCCCGGAGTCGTCCGGATCGCGTTCCGCGCGAAGCCGGTCGGCCCACGCCGCGAGAGCTGCCCGGTCGAAGTGCACGTCGAGCTGCGGAAATGCGATGGTAACACCGGCGTCGGCGAGAGCCTTCCACACCGCCAGCTGAAGCTCCGATTTGCGCGTGCGCAACCGCCACGGGTCGTCGGTCCAGACCGAGACCTCCCAGTCGACCGAAGAGGAGCCGAACTCGAGCAACAGGGCCCGTGGATCCCGGTCGGGAAGTCGCCACTCGATCGACCCGGCCGCCGCCTCGAGCGCCTGCTTCACCTCGTTCATGTCCGAGGAATAGGCCACTCCCACCCGCGCCCGGATCCGGTAGTGGGGGTCGCGCAGGGTGTAGTTCTTGACCGAGTTCTGCACCAGCTTGCTGTTGGGGACCACCAGGTCCTCGTCGTCGAGCGTGCGCGCGATCGTGGTGCGGATACCCATGCGGGCCACCCGCACCATCCGGCCTTCGAGCTCGAGTACGTCGCCGGGCTTGATCGTTCGCTCGAGCAGCAGGAGGACGCCCGAAACGAAGTTCTCGGCGATGTTCTGCATGGCGAAGCCGAGGGCGACCGCCAGGATGGCGCTGGCCGCGAACAGGGCAGCGAGGTTGATGCCGGCGGCCGACAGCGCCATCGCGGCGCCGACCAGCCAGGCGGAATAGCGAACGACCCGGCGCAAGGCGCGGATCTCCCCCTCGCCGGCCTTGCCGCGCGCGCGAAGCACCCGGGCGAAGAGGCGCTCGACCAGCTTCGCCACCAGCCAGGTCGCGGCCAGCACCACCGTGACGGTGATCAGCGAGCCGACCGTCACCGGCGTCTCGCCGAGCGTGAACAGGCGCAGGTCGTAGAACGACCCGGCCTTCTTGGCCACCTCCCCGGCGGCGCTCGCCACCGCCGGCGCCACCTGGATCGGGTCGGGGACGCTCACGGCGCGGCCTCCGGCCGCCGCGCGGCGATCCACTCGTCCACCAGCTCGTCGAGCACGGGCAGCGGCACCGAGCCGTGGCGCAGCACCTCGTCGTGGAAGCGCCGGACGTCGAAGCCGGGCCCCAGCGCGCTCTCCGCCCGCGCGCGCAGCTTGCGGAATTCGAGGTAGCCGAGGTAGTAGGAGAGCGCCTGGCCGGGCCACGAGATGTAGCGGTCGACCTCGGTGGTCGCCTCGACCTCGGGCAGCGAGGTGTTCGCCTTCAGATAGTCGATCGCCCGTTGGCGGCTCCACCCCATCTCGTGCAGCCCGGTGTCGACCACCAGGCGCGCCGCGCGCCACGCCTGGTAGCCCAGGAAGCCGAACTCGCTGTAGGGGTCGGTGTAGAAGCCGGCCTCGACCCCCAGCCACTCCGAGTACAGCCCCCAGCCCTCGCCGTAGGCGGAGAGATACGAGTAGCGGCGGAACGGGCGCAGATCCTCCTGCTCTTCGGCGATCGCGTTCTGCAGGTGGTGCCCGGGAACCGCCTCGTGCAGGGTCAGCGCCTCGAGGTTGAACAGCGGACGCTTGTCGAGGGCGTAGGTGTTGACCCAGTACCAGCCGGGCTGGGTCGAGTCGCGCGGCGACGGCGAATAGCGGCCGGAGGTGTACTTGGGCGCCAGCGCCGCCGGCACCGGCATGATGCCGTAGGGCTGTCGCGGCAGGGTGGCGAACAGGCTGGGCAGCTTGCCGTCCATGCGCTTGGCGATCCACGCCGCCTTCTCGAGCAGCTCCTCGGGCGTCTTGGCGTAGAAGCGCGGGTCGGTGCGCAGGAACCGGAGAAACTCGTCGAAGCTGCCGGTGAACCCGGTCTTCGCGATCACCGCCTCCATCCGCTTGCGGATCTTCGCCACTTCGGCGAGGCCCAGCTCGTGGATCTCGCGCGGCGTCCGGTCGAGCGTCGTGTACTCGCGCACCAGGAAGCGGTAGTACGCCTCGCCGTCGGGCAGCGCCGTGGCCGCCAGCGTCTCGCGCGCCCCGGGCACGTACTCGTGCACCATGAAGTCGAGGAAGCGGCGGTAGCCCGGGATCACCCCCTCGGACAGCGCGCGCCGACCGCGCTCCGCGAGGCGGGAGCGCTCGGGCACCGGGACCGTCGCGGGAAAATCGGCGAACGGCGCCCACAGCGGGTGCTTCTCGACGTCCGGCCCGGCCAGCGGCTCGATCGTCCGCTCGATGCCGGCCAGCGTCGCCTTCGGCACCGTGATGCCGCGCGCCAGCCCCTCCCGCATCAGGGCGACGTGGTCGTCCATCCAGCGCGGGAACGCCTCGAGCCGGGCGCAGTAGTTCTCGTAGTCGCGGACGGTCGCGAGCGGCACCCCGAGCGGCAGCAGCGCGAACGAAGTGTGGAATCCGGAGTCCGCGTTGACCGGCATCAGCTCCTCGTGGAACCGGTGCGAGTCGAGACGGTCGGCGAGCTGGGCGCGGAAGATCCGGGCGTCGATCCGGTCCGCCGGGTCGAGCGCCGAGGCGTCGATCGCGTCGAGCTCGGCGAGGAACCCCCGGGTCGCCTCGGCGCGGCGCTCCTCGGCCGCGGCCGAAGCGTCCTCCAGGCGGTCGTCGTAGTCGTGGACCCCGACCGACGTCGCCAGCAGCGGAAACTCGCGCAGCCGCCAGCTCCACTCGCGGTCGACCAGGCCGGCCAGCCGCGCCGCCTCGGGCTGCGCGGACGCCGTGGAATCCGCCGCCTGCGACGCCCGCCCGGCGGGCAGGCTGCACAGGACGATCGTCGAGCCCGCGAACGCCGCGAGCAGGGTCGAGGCTCCTCGCATCGGCCACCTCCGTGGCGCCAAGTGTAAGCTCCCGCCGAAAACCCGATTCCGGAGCAGGTCCCCATCGGAGGTGGACGATGAGAACGCGCGTGGTGGTCGCCGGCGTGCTCGCCGGCCTGACAGTGTTCGTCTGGAACTTCATCTCCCACGAGCTGCTGCCTCTGGGGGAAGCGGGCGTCTCCGCGCTTCCCGACCAGGCGACCGTCCTCGACGGCCTCGCCGCCGGCGTCCCCGAGGCCGGCTTCTACTTCTTCCCGTACGAAACCGATCCGGTGAAGATGAAGGAGGCCTTTCGCACGCGGCCGCGCGGCATCCTGGCGATCACTCCCGCCAGCGAGCCGTTCGACTTCGGCCGCTCCGTGGCGATCGAAGCCACGACCAGCGTCCTGGCCGGCCTGCTCGCGGCGTTCGTCCTGGCGGCGGTGGGCCCGATCGGCTGGGGGCGCCGCCTGGCCTTCGGCGCCGCGCTCGGCGCCTTCGCCTCGCTCTCGATCGACTTCTCGTACTGGAACTGGTACGGCTTCCCCAGCGAGTACCTGGCTTCGCAACTCTGTGACCAGGTCGTCGGCTGGTCCCTCGCCGCCCTGGTCGCCGGCTGGTGGCTCTCCCGCCGGGTGACAGTTACGTCACGGACGTGACTGTCACGTCCGGAAAACGCCGGATCCAGCGCGTCCCGCCGCCGGAAGAACCCGGCTTCGGGTGCGTGACAGTTACGTCACAGACGTAACTGTCACCCGGGTGGCACGGCGGGCGGCGAGGCGGGAGCGGGCGTCGAGCAGCAGGTCGTAGAGCACCGGCACCAGCACCAGCGTCAGGAAGGTGGCGAAGGCCAGGCCGGCCATCACGGCGATGCCCATCGGCCGCCACCACTGGCTCGACTCGCCGCCCGAGACGAAGCGGAAGCGGCGGAAGTCGAAGCCCCAGCCGACCACCGTCGGCGCCAGGCCGAGGATGGTGGTGATCGCGGTCAGCATCACGGGACGCAGCCGGCGCATGCCGGTGACCAGCAGCAGCGTCCTGCGGGCCATCCCCTTGCGCCGCATCTGCTCGGCGTAGTCGAGCAGCACGATGGCGTTGTTGACCACGACGCCGGCGAGCGAGATGACGCCGAGGCCGGTCATGATGATGCCGAAGGGCGTGCCCGTGACGAGCAGCCCGAGCAGAACGCCGATCGTGGACATGACGACCGAGGTCATGATGATGAACGGCACCGCGTAGGAGTCGAACTGCCCGACGATCAGCAGCAGGACGAGCAGGATGGCGTAGAGGAAGGCCTTGGAGAGGAACGCCTTGGCCTCGTCCTCCTCCTGGCTGGCGCCGGCGAAGCGCACCGTGTAGCCGACGGGCAGCAGGCCGGGCTCCGCCGCGATCCGACGCTGCACCTCGTCGCGCACGGGCTGTGCCAGCTCGGGTTTCGTGACCTTGCCCGACAGCGTCACCACGCGCCGGCGGTCCTTGTGCCGGATCGAGTCGAGCGCGGCCCCGGTCTCGACGCTCGCCACGGTCGCCAGCGGGATCTGGCGGCCGTCTTCGTTGACCACGACGAGGCGGGACAGGTCCGCGAGGCTGGCGCGGGCGTCCGGGGCGAAGCGCACGGTGACGTCCCACTCGTCCTCGCCGTCGCGGAAGTCCGAGGCCTTGGTGCCCTTCACCGCCGTGCGCACGGTGGAGGCGATCTTCGAGGTGGTCAGTTGAGCCTCCGCGGCGCGGTCGCGGTCGACCCGCACCACGACCTCGGGGCGCGCCAGGTTGAAGTCGGATTCCAGGGTCGCCAGGCCGGGCACGTCGGCGATCGCCTTGCGGATCCGCTCCGAGATCTCGCCCAGCTTGGCGAAATCGTCGCCCGCGATCTCGATCGTGACCGGGGCGCCGACCGGCGGGCCCTCGTCGGGCCTCTCGACGTTGATCGTCGCGCCCGGAATCCCCTTGACCCGGCGCCGGGCCTCGGCCAGCGTGTCGAACGAGCTCTGCGAGCGCTGATCCATGTCGAGCAGGTCGAGCGTCACGCGGCCGTGGGTCGGGTCGCCGCCCTCGGAGCGGCCGCCCGAGAACTCGTCGCCGGAGGCGCCGGCGCCCGAGGCCGCCGCCGTCACGCGCACGTCGGGCAGCGAGGCCAGGCGGCCCTCGAGCTCGTGCACGATCGCGTCGGTCCGCTCGAGGCGGGTGCCGGGCGGGGTCTCGACCGAGGCGAAGATCTGGCGCGGCTCGGTCTCGGGGAAGAACTCGACGCCGCGGCTGAAGGCGCCGAACAGAGCGAGGACCACGACGAACAGCCCCAGCGTGCCGCCGACGACGGCCAGTCGATGGTCGAGCGCCCAGGACAGGAGCCCGCGGTAGAAGGTGAGAATCCGTCCTCCGAGGCCGCTCCCCTCCGGCACGCGCGCCTCGTCGGTCACCACCACCTCGCGGTCGTGGCCGAGCTTCATGAACGAGGCGGCGAACGTGGGGTTTGCGGTGAACGCCACCAGCAGCGACGCCGCGAGCGCGATGCACACCGCGATCGGCAGGATGGACATGAAGTCGCCCACGATGCCCGGCCAGAAGAACAACGGCACGAAGGCCGCGATCGTGGTCAGCGTCGAGTTGAGCACCGCCGAGCCGACCTCGCGCGTACCGATCGTCGCCGCCTCCACCGGGCTCTTGCCCTCCTGGACGTGGCGGTAGATGTTGTCGACGACCACGATCGAGTTGTCGACCAACATCCCGACCGCCAGGACGAGCGAGAACAGAACCATCATGTTGAGGGTCATCCCCGCGAGCTGCACGACGACGAAGGTGAGCAGCATCGAGAGCGGGATCGCCGCGCCCACGAACAGCGCGTTTCTCAGGCCGAGGGCGAAGAACAGCACGATGACCACGAGGACGACTCCGGACAGGATGTTGTTCTCGAGGTCCGAGACCATGATCCGGATATCCTTCGACTGGTCGGCGAGGAAGGTGACGTCGACCCCCGCCGGCCAGGTCGCCCGGCGCCGCCGGACCTCCTGCTTGATGGCGTCGGTGACCGCGATGATGTTGGCGCCCGACCGCTTCTGGACCGAGAGCGAGACCGACTCGTGGCCGTCGATCCGCGAGTACGACGAGCGGTCCTTGAAGCCGTAGCTGACCGCCGCCACGTCGCGCACCTGGATCGGGTGGCCGCCCACGGCCTTGACCACGAAGCTCTCCATCCCTCGCGGGTCCGCGACCTCGCCCGGGACGCGCACCGCCAGGGTCTGGCCCTCGAGCTCGAGGTCGCCGCCGGGGATCGAGACGTTCTCGTCGCGGATGGTGTCCACCACGTCGTCGAGCGAGAGCCCGTAGAGGCGCAGCCGTTCGGGGTCGACGTCGATCCGCACCTCGCGCTCGACGCCGCCGACGAGGCTGGCGCGCAGCACGCCGGGGATCGCCTCGACCTCGTCCTGCAGCTCCTTGGCCAGGCGGCGCAGCTCGACCGGACCGACGTCGCCGGCGAGGTGCACCTGGAGGATCGGGAAGTCCGAGAAGTTGAGCTCGCGCAGCACCGGCTCCTCGACGTCGTCGGGGAAATCGGCCTTGGCGATGTTGACGCGGTCGCGGACTTTCTGGAGCGCGAAGTCGATGTCGGTCCCGGAGACGAACTCGACGTTGACGAGCGAGACGCTGTCCGTCGAAGTCGAGGTGAGCTCCTTGATTCCGTCGATCCCCTGGAGCTCGCGCTCCAGCTCGTCGGTGAGCTGCTTCTCGACGTCGGCCGGCGACGCTCCCGGCCACAGCGTGTAGACCAGGATGTTGGGGACGCTGATGTCCGGGAAGCTCTCGCGCGGCAGCGAGACGTAGGCGGACGAGCCGACGATCGCGACCGCGACCAACGCGAACAGGACCGTGGCCCGCTTGCGAACCGCGAGCTCGCCGAGCCGCACCTCAGATCTCCTCGACGCGCTGGCCGTCGCCGACGACGTGCTGACCTTCGACGATCACCCGGGCGCCGTTCTCCAGACCCTCGACGACGACCTCCTCGCCGATCACCGGCCCGAGCCGGACCGGGCGGCGGGAGGCCCGGCCGTCGACGACGACGTAAACCGCCTTGCCGCCGCCCATCTCGATCAGCGCCGACATCGGGACGACGAGCGCGTCCGGCAGCTCGCGCCGCGGCACCTCGAGACGGGCCGGCATCCCGGGACGGATGCGGCTCTGCGGGTTGGCGATCTCGGCCTCGACGTCGAGCGTGCGCGACGTGCCGTCGAGCTCCGCTCCGAGCCGTTCGATGCGCGCCGGGAAGACCTCGCCCGGGAACGCGTCCACGGTCACCTCGACCCGGCGGCCAACGGCGAGGAACGGCACGTCGGCGGCGCGCGCCGGGGCGCGCACCTTGAGCCGCGAGGTGTCGACCAGGTCGAACAGCGGCGTGCCCGGCACGACGAAGTCACCGACTTCGACCCGCCGCGCCGCGATCCGCCCCGGCCACGGTGCCCGCACCGAGGACTTGTCGAGCTGGAGCTTCACGGTCGCCAGCCGGGCGTCCGCGACGTCGCGGTTGGTCACCGCGTCGAGCAGCTGCGCCTGGGTCACCGCGTGACGGTCGAACAGGTTCTGCGCCCGCTGGTACTGCAGCTTCGCCTGGCGCAGCCAGGCCTCGGCCTCGGCGACCTGCTGCGCCAGCGTCCGCTGGTCGATGGTCGCGAGCAGGGCGCTTCCGGCGACCGCCTCCCCGAGCTCGCCGTGGACCGAATCGACGGCGCCGCCGACCTCGGCGGCGAGCGTCGCGCGCCGCAGCGGCAGCAGATCGGCCGGCAGGCTGGCGCGGTCGACCACCGCACGCGGCTCGAGCGTCAGCGTCCGCACCTGCGCGACGCGCTCGGTGGCGGCGGCCGGCGGATCGGCGGCGGCCTGGCCGCCGCCGCAGCCCGCGAGCAGCGCCAGCGACCAGGGCGCCAGCAGGAGGGCGACGAGCGGGCGCCGGGCGCGCGCGGCGGAAGCGGCGGGAGCGAGTCGGTGGCGGCAGGCGGGCGTCATGGCGTCACTTCTCCTCGAGCGCGGCCCAATCCGCCGTGGGAAGGATCCCCAAGGCGCGATCCAGCCGGGAGGCCTGGATGAGGGCGTCGTAGAACGATTCGACCGCGAGCACTTCCGCCGCGGTCGCGCGGCTCTGGGCGTCGAGCAGGTCGGTCTGGGTCGCCACCCCCTGCTCGTAGCTCTCGCGCGCGACCCGCAGCGCTTCGCCCGCCGCCTCGGCGGCGACGCTGGAGGAGCTCGCGCGGGCACGCGCGGTGCGGTAGTCGGACAGCGTCTGGTCGACCTCGAGCCGGACCCGGGCCTCGAGGTCGGCGCGCTGCAGCTCGAGCTGCCGGCGCTGGCTCTCGAACTGGGCGATCTGGCCTCGGCGCCGGCCGCCGTCGAAGAGCTCCCAGCGCAGGTGGACCCCGAACGACCAGGCCGAGTAGATCGGGTCGGTGAAGTTCTCGACCAGCCGCACCTCGCGCCCGTAGCTGCCGTTCAAGTCCACCCGGGGCAACTGCTCGGCGTGGGTCACCCGCTTGCGCTGCTCGTAGACGTCCTCCTGGTAGGTCAGGTCGTCGACCTCCGGGCGCCGGGCGAGCGCGGACTCGCCGAGGCCCACGGAGGCGGGTGGCTCGGGAAGCGCGCGCCCGACGCCGGCGAGCTCCAGCGGCTCCCCCGGGGGCAGGGCCAGGGCCTCGCGCAGGCGCGTCTCGGCCACGGTCAGCGCGCCCTGGCGGCCGGCCACCTCGGGCTCGACGTCGGCCAGCGCCGAGACCGCGCGCAGGCGCTCGAGCTCGGTCGCCTCGCCGATCTCGAGCAGGCTCTCGATGCGCTCGAGATCGTGGCGGCGGAACTCCCGCTGCGCTTCGATCGTCGCCAGACCCTCGCGCGCGGCGAGGACGCCGTAGTAGGCCTCGGCGGTGGACTGCGCGGTGTCCAGTACGGCGGTGGCGACCCGGGCGTCGGCGGCTTCCGCCACGAGCTTGGCCAGGTCCACCGCGGCGCCGATCTTGCCGAAGGTCAGCAGCGGCTGCGTGACCTCGACGACGGCGCGGTAGAGCTCCTGGGTCCGGGGCTCGAACGTACCGCCGGGGAACTGCGCCAGGATCTCCTCGAAGTCGGGGCTGTTGAGCAGCGACGGGCTCCTCGACTGCCCCCACGAGCTGACCAGGGCGAATTGCGGAAAGGCGTCGGCGCGGGCTTCGACGATGCCGCCCCGGACCTGCCCGCGCAGCTCCTCGACCGCGGCCAGCGCCGGGTTGCGGGCGAGCGCGGTCTCGACCGCGCCCTCGAGCGTCAGCTGGGCGGCGCGCGCCGACGCGAGTGGCGCTGCAGCCAGCGTGGCCGCCGCGACGGCGATCCGCAGATTTCCGCGCGCGTTCACGAAGGGTAGGTCTCCCGCGGCTCGCGGCCGCTGATCGCCCGGAAGAGCAGGCGCCAGACCTGCGGCATCCGGTCCGCGACGGCGTTCGAGTGATGCGCCCCGTTGGTCTGCAGGAAGAGCAGCCCGTGGAAGAAGACGGTGAGGAAGGCCTGGACGTCGTCGGCGCTCGGCGCGTCGAGCTCACCGGCGGCCAGCGCCTGCTCGAGGCGGAGCGAGAACGCCTCGCGGATCTCGCGCTCCTCGCCCTGGATCAGCTCGTCGACCCGGGCGGCGAGCTCGCCCTGGACGTGGCTCGAGGCGAGGTGGAAGATCGCCACGAGGTGCGGCCGCTCGGAAGCGAACTCGGCGACCAGCCGCAGGTGGTCGCGCAGCTGCCGCTCGAAGGGCGCCTCCCGAGCGAACGGGGCCATGCAGACCCCCCGCCACGACGAGATCCCCTGCTCGACCAGGTCGAGCAGCAGGTCCTCCTTGGAGCGGTAGTAGTTGTAGAGGCTCGGCTTGGCGAGGCCCACGCGGTCGGCGATCTCGCTCATCGAAGCGCCGTCGTAGCCCTTCTCGCCGAACAGCTCGATCGCCGCCGACCGCACCCGCTCGCGGGTGCTCGACGACGCTCCTGCCTCCGGGATCGAGCTTTCGGCCATCGCCTTCCTCCGCTCCGCCGGACGATACCTACCGACCGGTCGGAAGACTATGCACTCTGGCCCCCGTCGTCAAGTTGCAGAAAGGTGCCAGCCACTTGGTTAAGGCCCTTGGTTTGTTAGACTTGGATGGTGCCGATCTACGAGTTCTACTGCGCCGGGTGCCACACGGTCTTCAGCTTCTTCTCGGCGCGCGTCGCGCCCGAGGCGAGCCCGGCCTGCCCGCGCTGCGGTCGCGCCCGACTGCCGCGGCGGCCGTCGCGCTTCGCCACTCTGCGCTCGCGCGGCGACGACGCGGAACTCGACGACGCGACCGATCCCCTCGCCGGCCTCGACGACGAGCGCCTCGAGCGCGCCTTCGAGGCGATGGCCAGCGAGTTCGAGTCGCTCGACGACGCCGCCGAGCCGGACCCGCGCCAGCTCTCGCGGGTGCTGCGGCGCTTCACCGACCTGACCGGGCTCGAGGCCGGACCGAAGCTGCGCGACGTGCTCGACCGCCTCGAGCGGGGCGAGGACCCGGACGCGCTCGAGGCCGAGATGGGCGACGCCTCCGGCGAGCCGGGCGAGGAGGACCTGTCCGAGTTCTTCCGCCTCAAGTCGAGCCTGCTCGCCCGCCGCTCGGCCCGGCCCAGGATCGACGAGACGCTCTATTTCCTCTGATGTACGCTGATTCCGTTCCATTTCCCGACCGCAAGACCTCGCAAGACGAAAGGCTTCCAATGATGGGAACGACCGGCTGGGTTCGCGTGTTCGGCTGGGCGATCGTGATCGGCTGCGCGACCGTCGCGTTCGGTGCGCAATCGCCGGCGCAGCCGCGCAACGGGGAGGGTCCCGCGAAGGCCGCTTCCTCCGGCGACGCGTTGCGCGCCGAGCTCCAGGGCTTCCTCGACGAGCAGGCGGCGGCGTGGACCCGCGGCGACCTCGACGCCTTCTGCTCGAGCTACGCCGAGGACGCCACCTTCGTCTCGCCGACCACGGGCATCACCCACGGCCGCGACGAAGTCCTGGCCCGCTACCGCCGCCGCTACCCGACACGCGACGCCATGGGGGCCCTTTCGCTGGAGGTCCTCGAGGTCCGGGCGGCCCCGGTGGCGCTCGACTCCGACGGAGCGGGCGACCGCTCCCCGCGCCCGCTCGCGGCCTCGGTGGTCGCGCGCTGGACGCTGCGCTATCCGGACCGCCCCGAGGCCGCCGGATCGACCCTGCTCGTCCTCCACCGCACCACCGCCGGCTGGCGCATCGTCCAGGACGCCTCCTTCTGACCCCGCAGGAGCCGCCGGGGCATCTGTGACAGTTATGTCTGTGACGTAACTGTCACCTCTAACCGGAATAGACGGTCACGGTGGTTGGCAGGTCGGATTCCGGGGAGCGGGGGAGCGCGGGAAGTCCATTGGACGGTGGACCTTGGCTGTGCTACCTTCGGTGTGAATCCATTCACTCCAACTGAGGACCGCGATGACTCCGCCAGCGACCCGACCGAGATTCGTCCGCGCCTCGCATGCGGCGGCCGGGATCCTGCTCGCCGCGGCGCTCGTCGCGACGCCGATCCTCGCCGGCGGCAACGCGACCACCCAGCACTTCAAGCCCGCCGGCTCGGGTGACGGAACCGCCAACGGCGACTTCATCTCGAGCAGCGGTGGGCTGAACACGGCCTACCACTACTTCATCGAGGTGCCCCCCGGCTCCTCGCGCCTGGTCGTGGACATGTGGGACGCCGACGTCAACAGCGGCGGCGCCACCGAGCTCGCCGCCGACCGCGACTCGAACGACAGCACCACGACGCGGGCGCAGTACACGCTGTTCGATCCCAGCGGCGGAGAGGTCTGGAACAACTACTACTTCGGGACCAGCGCCAACCCCGCCGGCGCCGACAACACCTGGCAGACGCTCTACGACTCGAACGCCACGGGCCCGACGCTCGCCGGCTCCGCGACCTCGAGCAAGGCGAGCGGCTCGGGCACGTCGATCAACCTCACGTTGCCGAGTGGAATCACCGCGGGCGACCTGCTCGTCGCCATCGTCGCCCGCGGCAGCGGCGGCACACCGGGCATCGCCACGCCGACCGGCTGGACCGTCAGAGACGAGGGGAATTCCGGCGACATCTTCAACAGCCATGTGCGGATGGCGGTCTTCACCCGAACCGCGACCGGGAGCGAAACGAGCCCCGTCAACGTGAACTGGAACGGCGGCGGCGCCACGACGCGGGAAGCGGTCGGCGTGGTGCTGCGCTTGACCCACGTCAACACCGCGACCTTCGCGACGACTTTCGGCAACGGGAACGGGACGATCCCGGTGTCGCCGAGCGTGACGACGACCGTCGCCCGGAGCATGGTCTTGCGGATCGCCGGAATCGCGGACGACGGGCGCAATCTGACGAACGCCTCGCTGGCCGCGATGCAGACCAACATCGAGGCGCCGAACGCCACCAACGGGGTCACGCTGGGGGTCGCCCTCGAGCCTCGCCCCACGACCGGCGCTTCCGGCGCGAGCAACTTCCAGATCAGTGCCGCCGAGAACTGGCGCGCGGTGTCGTTGGCGATCGCCCCCACCGCAGCGGCGGTCACGCCGATCGCCGGGCACTGGGAGCTGGTGATGGACATGTCCGGCGCGGTGACCAACACCGGCGCCGAGAACGCCTACGCGATCCGCGCCCACGACGGCGACAGCAGCGCGGGCGGCACCGAGTACAACGTCTACTACGACTCGCACACCGAGTACGGGCTCTTGAACGCCACGAACGGCCCGACGCGGTCGTACGACGTCTACCCCTACATCACCAGCGGCTGCACCGCGTTCGAGAACGACTTCGACTACGACGTCGGCAACGGCATCGGTGGCGGCTCCGCCGGCCAGGAGTTCGGCCGCGTCGAGCTGTGGACGCGCAGCCACAACACCTCGTCGAACGTCGGCGACCGGCAGCAGGACATCCAGAGCTCGGTGCTCTCCGGCGGGAACGAGTGGAACCGCGAGACGATCACCGCCTGGACCAGCGACTCGGCAGCGGTCGACTACGGCATCTGGCACTCGATCGTCCGCATCTCGACCCAGAACTCCGGCGGCGGCAACCTGGCCAACGTCTGGTTCGCCGACTTCGAGTCGGCTTCGGCGACGCCGGCGGCCAACCCGACGCCGAACGCCTACCGCGTCTACCTCCCGCGCGACGGCGGCGGGCCGCCGGCCAAGCCCTACTTGGAGCAGGTCGAGGGTTACAGCTCGGGCCCGAACCCGCCGGTGACCGGTCAGACCACGACGGTGACGGTGACCGTGCGGGTGACCAACCCGACGCCGTTCCCGATCACCTTCTCGGGCACGACCACCGCGGGCAACGTCGTCGTCGCCGACCTGCCGGGCGACGCCCGGGTCGCGTACTCCGGGTCGAGCGCCCAGGCGAGCTGCGGCAGCGTCGCCTCGCAGCCGGCCGACGGCGCGACCGCGGGCAGCGTGATCTGGAATCCGGGCTCGGTCGCTGCCGGCACGACCTGCATCCTCGCCTACGACGTCCGGGTCACCCCGAACCTTTCGGGCGTGCGTATCCGCACGACAGGGACCGCCAACATCGACAGCAACTTCGCCGCCGCCCAGGGCACCCGCGCCCGCTTTGTAGACGCCACCGGCAACGCCTCGCAGGCGCGAGCGCTCTCGACCCTGGGCCCGATCTGCGAGCTGGCGGTGACCTCGGGTCAGCCCACGTACACGCTGGTGACCTCGTTCGCGGCCGCGCCGATGCGGCACGGCGGCGCCGTCGAGTGGCGCACCGCGACCGAGGACCGGACCGCGGGCTACTACCTCTACCGTTGGAACCGCGACTCCCGCGACTGGGAACTGGTGCAGCCCGGGATGATCCTCGCGGACTCTCCCGCCCCCGCGGGCGCGGTCTACCGCACGGTCGACGCCGGCGCGGGCGCCGACCCGATCTACGCCCTGGTGGAGGTCGAGATCGACGGGCAGGTTCGCCGCTACGGCCCCTTCCGGCCCGCCGCCGAGACGCCGAAGGGCGCGGCGAAGCTCGACCTCGCCGCCGGCTTCGACGCCTCGCTCGCCTTCTCGCGCCGAGCGATCGGTCCCGATCCGGTCCAACTGGCGCGTCTGCGCCGCTCGCGGCTCGCCGCGCAGCGCGGACCCCTGGCAGGGCCGGCTCCGACCCCGGTGCGCGCGCTGAAGCTGCACCTGCTCGACGCCGGCCTCTACCGGGTCGACGCCTCCGACCTGGCCGCGCGCTTCGGCGTACCCGAGTCCGCGGTCCGCGACCGCCTGCGCGGCGGCGGCTTCCTGCTCACCCACCGCGGCGCCAAGGCGCCGTGGCTGGCCGCCGACGACGGCTCGGCGCTCCTCTTCTACGGCCGCCCGCCCGCCGACGAGCTCGAGGCCGACAGCGTCTATCGCCTGACGCTCGGCTCCGGCGCGACGATGCCGTCGCGCGGGGTCTCCGTCGCGCCGACCGCGCCCGCCGGAGCCGCTCCCGACCGGGTCGAGACCGAGCGCGACCTGATCTCGATCGTCGCCCTGCCCTTCGACCCGGCCTCCGACTTCTGGTTCCAGGACCAGCTCGGGACCGACGTCGCGCACCCGACGACGCGCGACTATCCGGTCGAAGCCCCCGACCCGACCGGCGAAGGCGGGGCCGTGCTCGAGGTCCGCCTGTTCGGCGACACCTCGCTCGGGATCGACGACGAGCACGAGGTCGAGGTGGACTTCAACGGCCTGCCGCTGGGCACCACGAACTGGACCGGGTTCGCTCCGCAGGTCGTCCGCTACCCGATCGACCCGGCCCGGATCCTGCCCGCGGGCAACCAGGTCACGCTGCACGCGCGGCCGGGCGGCGGCGCCCCCAACAGCACCGTCATGGTGGACGGCTTCGCGCTCGAATACACGCGCAGCCACCACGCGCTCGACGACCGGCTCGCGTTCCGCGACTCCGGCGCCACCGCCGTGACCGGGTTCAGCCGTCCCGACGTCCTGCTGCTCGACGTCTCGGATCCCGACCGGCCCGTGCGCCTCGTGGGCGCGGCGCTCGAGCCCGGGAGCGGCGGCTGGAATCTCGGCTTCGCCGAGAAGGGTGGCGCCCGCGACTACCTGGCGGTCTCGCCCGCCGCGGCCCGCGCACCGCTCGCGGTCGAAGCGGACCGCCCGAGCGCGCTGCGGGCCTCGGCCGGCGCCGAGTACGTCGTCGTCGCGCCCGACTTCCTGGTGCCCGCCGCGCGGGCCCTGGCGGCGCGCCGCGCCGGCCAGGGGCTGAGCGTGATGGTGGCCCGGCTCGAGGACGTCGAGGACGAGTTCGACTCCGGCATCCACGGCCCGCGCGCGATCTCCCGCTTCCTCGCCTGGGCCTGGAATCACTGGCAGGTGCGGCCGCGCTACGCGGTCCTGGTCGGCGACGGCAACTACGACCTGCGCGACCGCCTCGGCTACGGCGGCGACCTCGTGCCGCCGCTGATGGTCGCGACCGACGTCGGCACCGGCGGCCTGGTCGCCGCCGACGCCGGCTACGGCGACGTGGACGGCGACGGCCTGCCCGAGATCGAGGTCGGCCGCGTGCCGGCGCTGGTCCCGGCGGACGTCGCCGCCTTCGTCCACAAGCTCGACCTCTACGAGGGCGGCGGCGCAGGCGACTGGGCCGGACGGGCGGCGCTGGTCGCCGCCGCGCCGGACGAGGGCGACGACTTCGAGCTCGACGCCCAGAGCGTCGCGCCGCACATCGCCCCGGCGATGAACGTGGACTCGATCTCGGTCTCGGCGCTGGGCAACGAGGCCGCGCACGCGCGCCTGCTGGGCGACTTCGCGGCCGGCATCGGCTGGCTCGACTACTTCGGGCACGGCGGCGTGCAGAACCTGGCCTCGCCTTCGCTCCTGAACCTGGACGACGTCGATCAGATGACCAACCTCGGACGCACGCCGGTGGTCACCGCGATGACCTGCCTGGTCAACCGCTTCGAGCTGCACGAGTTCCGGACCCTGGGCACCGAGCTGGTGCGCTCGCCGGCCGGCGGCGCGATCGCGGTCTGGGCGCCGGCCGGCAAGTCGGAGCGGGGCGATGCGCGCGAGCTCGGGATCGCGCTCGCCGACGCCGCGTTCCACGAACCCGACCTGCGCCTGGGCGACGTGCTGCACGCGGCCGTCGCGCGCTACCTCGAGAAGGGCGGCGACCCCGGGCTCGCCCGTCTCTATGTCCTGCTGGGCGATCCGGCGACGCTCGTCCCGGCGCCCGTGATCGACGTGCCTCCGTCCCCCTCGGGCGACGAGAACTGACGTGATGCATCCTTCGAATGGTGACTGACTCGATGACCGACCGCCGACCCGAGACCGAAGCCGACGCGAGCACCGAGCCGGGAAGACCGGAGCGGGGCCGCTACCAAGCGCCCCGCATCGTCTACCGCGAGAAGCTCGAAGCCGTTGCGGCGTTGTGCTCCCCGGGAAAAGCCTTCGGCCAGGGGGGCGGTTGTAATCTGGTGGTGTCTTCGTAGATCGCTGCGGCCCGGGTCCCGGCGCCCTGCAGCCCACCCTCCCACCCCCACCAACCCGCCGAAGGGCGCCGCCTGGCTTCGCCGGCGGGTGCCCACCGGGTACTCCCTTTCCAGAAGAAGACCAGAGCAGCAAGAGAAGTGGAAAGCGGCAGGGCGCCCGCCTCGCCTGCCGGTGAAAGAGCGCGGCTCCGCGGACTGGCGAGGCGCGAGATTCCCCGAGGGGACATGCTGGCTTGCTGCGTGTCCCCTGGAGACGCCTTCGGTTCGCACCGGCACCCGGCGTTGGTGGCCCGAAAAAGGTGACAGTTATGTCTGTGACGTAACTGTCACCTTCGCCCTCAGCGCACGATCGGCAGCTTGGCGTGCCCCGCGCGCGCCACGTCGCGCCGTAGCTCGAGCCGCTCCGCCGCCGCCGGGTAGATGCGCGCCGCGTGCCCGGTGAGCTGCTCGGCCAGCCCCGGGCAGAGGCCGAGGTCGCGTCCGTCCGGCCCCAGCGCCTCGACGTTCGCCAGGACCTCCCCCTCGACCGCGCGCACCTCGGCGAGGCCGCGCGACGACGACCAGATCTCGGCGACGGTCGTCTCGTGGAGGTTGCCCACCGGCCGGCGCCACTGGACGCACGGGTAGACGTTGCCGTAGGGATCCACCGTCAGGTGCGAGGAGCCCGCGCCGCAGTACTTGCCCGCCGAAACCGGCGTGCCGGCGGAGTCGGCCTGCTTGCCCACCGGCGGCGGCGGCGGCGCGCCCTCGGCCGCAGCCCGCGCCACGCGCTCGCGCTGCAGCTCGAACAGCCGGCGGATGCCCGCGCGCGAGGGCAGCGATGTCGAGCGGCGTGCGGTCGCCGTCGTCGCGCGGGGTGACCTCCGGGTCCACCTGGAGCGGCAGCCCCAGACGGTCGGTCAGGGCGAAGAGCTCCCCGATCTCGGCCTCGTTCCAAGCGGTCAATGTCGAGTTGAGCTGCACCCGGATCCCGAGCGCATTGAGCTCCTCGAGGTTGGCCAGCAGACGCTCGAAGCTCCCGGGCACCCGGGTCTGGCGGTCGTGGGTCGCCGCGTGCGCGCCGTGGATGCTGATCTCGATCAGGTAGGGGTCGACCTCGTCGCGCAACCGGCGCGCCAGGGCGCCGCGCAGGGCATGGCCGTTCGACTTGATCCGGACCACGAAGCCGCGCTCGCGGGCGTGCGATCCGATGGCGAAGAAGTCCGGGTGCGCCAGCGGCTCGCCGCCCGACAGGGCCAGGTGCATCGTGCCCAGGACGGCCAGCTCGTCGAGCACCTCGCGGTAGCGCGCCAGCGTCAGCGGCCGGCCGGCCAGGCCGAGGTCGTTGTAGCAGAACGAGCAGTCGAGGTTGCAGCGGTAGGTCAGCTCGAACAGAACCGTGAACAGCCGGTTGTCGCGCCAGAAGGTCGCCAGCTTCTCGCCGTAGCTCGCCGCGCCCTCGCCGCCGCCGGCGCTCATCGCTCCGTCTCCGCGCTCTCCCCCGGGGCCGCGGGCAGCCGCTCGAGCACGCCCGCGGCGACCAGCTCGTCGAGAAAAGCGCGGACGTCCGCCTCGAGCGTCGCCCGCTCGACCTCGAACTCGTCGGCCAGCCGGTCGAGCAGCTCCGGTTCGCCGGTCTCGCCGTCCACCAGCTCGAGCACCCGCGAGCCGACGCGGTTCAGGCCCAGCACCTCGGCCGCGCGCTGGCGCAGCACCACCGCCTCGCCGTCGAGGACGCGGTAGCGCACGTCGGCGACACGGCGGTATCGGGGGCTCCCGGACGGCGCCGGGGTCATCGCCGGACTCTCATCGGACAGCTCTCATCGGTTCGCGGTCAGGATACTCCAGAAGCCGGCGTCGAGATCGAACGTCAGGCGCTCGACCGGGAAGCGCGCGGTCAGCCGCTCGAGCGTCTCGAGCAGGCGCGGCGAGCGGTGCGGATCGACGTTGACGAACGGCGCGCACGCCGCCAGCTCGGCCACCGCCCGGCCACGGGGCAGCGCCTCGCGGCGCGGCGGCCGGCCCTGGGCGAGCGCGAGCAGCGCCGCGAGCGGGAAGACGCGCCGTCCGGCGGCGTCGCCGGGCAGGCCCACGCTCTCCCGGTCGCGGCCGAAGTCGCCGGCGAACGGGAGGCGCTCGACGACCGGCGCGCCGTCGCGCTCGTAGAGAGCGTTGAGCTCGTCGGAGAGCACCTCGAGGCCGGCTTCGTGCGACAGGCGCGCGAGCGTGGACTTGCCCGCCCCCGAGCGGCCGAAGAAGACGTAGCCGCGCCCCTCGCGGGCGACCCCGGCGCTGTGCAGCAGGACGCCGCCGGCGGCGAGCAGGCGGTGGGCCATGGCGATGCGCAGCGCGTTGCCGAAGGTCCCGATCCACTCCTCGGCGGCGCGGGCGTCCGGCGTCCCGGTCTCCGGCTCCGGCAGCCAGAGCGCGGCGGCGATCTCGGGGCGCCAGTCGAGACGGCCGAAGGAGCGCCGCGTCGCCCAGCGCACGCAGGTCGGCGCCGGTTCGAGGTCCATCTGGAGCTCCCACGGCTCCTCGACGATCGGCACCAGCTCCTCCGCGGCGACCCGGAAGGCGACGATCGGCGTCGCGTCCCCGGGCGGGTCTCCGACAACGACGCGCGCGCCGAAGTGCGCCGCGAGCACTTCGCGCTGCGCCTCCGAGAGCCCGAGGAAGAGGTACGGCCCGGCGATCGCGTCCACGGCCAGGCTCGCCGTGCCCCAGGGCTCCCCCGCCGGGCGCGCCGGGAACAGGTCCGGCTCGCGCAGGAACGCCGCGGCGAAGGTCACGTCTCTCCCGGTTCGCGCCGGTCGGCGACGCGCGCGCGCACGCGACCGGCCAGGTAGCCGAGGAATCGCCCGGCGGCGCGCAGCCGGTCGCCGGCCGGCACGTCGGCGACCCGCGGCGCGCACTCCCCGCCCACGACGCGGCCGACGACGCGCTCGGGCGGCACCAGCCCGTCGGCGCGCGGCGCGGCGTCGCCGCGGGTGACCAGGTGGACCGAGCCCCGGACGCGCCGGCGGCCGAGCAGCCGGTGGACGACCAGATCCCCGGCCGAGTTGGCGAAGACGACGACGTCTCCGCGCCGGTAGCGCCGCTGCCCCGCGACCTCGACCCGCGCGCCGGCGGCGATCGCCGGCGCCATCGAGCCGGTGGTCACCACGACCTCGATCGGCGATTCCCGGGCCAGTGCCGCGAGCGCGGCCACGGAAGTCCGGAGACCGGGCGCGGGCGCCGAAGGCGCAAGGGTCTCTGCGGCCAAGGAAGCTCGATTCTAGCCGTGGCGCGAGCCGGCGGGTGCCGCGGCGGGACGAAGGCGTCATGAGGGGACACGCAGCAAGCCTGCATGTCCCCTGGGGGAATCTCCCGCCTCGCCGGTGCGCCAAGCCGAGGTCTGTCGTCGGGAGGAGCCAGCCAACGTGGAGGCCTGGCCTCCGAGCGCCGCGCAATCCAATCGAACGAAGGACCGAAAAATGGGGACAGGCACCAATTTCCGAGTCCCGGCAGCGCTCCCAGCCGAGATTCTTGAACCGTGGGAAATGGGTGCCTGTCCCCCTTTTCCAGGCCGCCCCTCCCGATGACAGACCTGGAGTTCGCTGACCGGCGAGGCGGGAGATTCCCCGAGGGGACACCCTGGCTTGCTGGGTGTCCCCTGGAGACGCCTTCGGTGCGCACCGGCACACGCTCGCCGAGGCAGGGCCTGCGTCGCGCTCGAGAGGTGACAGTTACGCCACATCGGAGATGTGGCGTAACTGTCACCTGAGCCTCGGCGCCACCTTCGCCGCCCCGTGTCCGCTTTTCCCCGCGGTTCCCGTCTCCTAGGTGACTGGCAGGAAGTGGAGAGTGCGAATGGACCGACGAATCCTGATGGTGTGGAGCGCGATCTTGCTCGCGGGCTGCGCCTCGGCGCGCGCCGGGCGGCAACCCGCCGCCGTGGCGCCCGACCCCTGCCTGCGGTTGGAGACCACCGCCGGGGCGATCGTCCTGCGCTTCGACCGCGCGGCGTCACCCGAGGCCATCGCGGCGCTCGAGCAGGGCGACGGATCGAGCTTCGCCGGACTGGCTTTCGACTTCGAGCGGCCGCACCTCGAGCTGCGCCTCGAGCCGCGGCCGGCGGACGCCTCCTCGACCGTCGAGCTGGTCAACGACGCCGCCGCGCTCGGTCTCGACCGGAGCCGGATCGCCGACGCCGGCGAGGCGATGAACGTCCTGCAGTTCGAGCTCCTCCCCGCCGCCCAGCGCGCCGCCACGCGCCGCAAACCCGAAGTCGAAACCGCACCCGAGACCGAGCGCGAGAGCCCCGGGCAGCAGTCCGGGGACCTGCGTGCCGAAGACAACGACCACGGGGAGGCCGAGGAGCCGGCGACGCCCCGGCTCGCCGCCTGGCGCGAGCGCTTCGAGAAGGACTACGACCCGTCGTTCCTGGTCGGCACCAGCCGGCAGGAGATCCTCGAAGCACTCGGCTACCGCTTCCGCCCCGGGCTCGACTCGCAGCCGCCGCTGCGCGGCGCCGTCGCGCTCGTCCCCGCTTCGCCGACCCGCGCCCGGCTCGAGCTCTCGATCCTGCTCGCCGACCATCCGACCCGGTTGGGCAAGTGGCTGGTCGTCGGCCGCGTCGCCTCCGGCCTCGACGTCGCCGAGGCGATCTCGCTCCGGCCGCTGGCCGACGCGCGTCTCGACGACGGCCGCCCGCGCGACCCGCTCACCGTCCAGACCTCCGCATGGCTCGACAGATGTCCCGATCCCACTCCAGGAGAGTGACCATGACCACCGCAAAGCACGTGAAGCTGCTCCCGCTGGCCCTCGCCTGCGCCCTCGCGGCGCCGGCGTTCGGCTCCACCCCTCCGCGCCCCCCGCAGGAGACGCCCCGTCCCGGCGAGGCGCCCGCCGCCGCCACCGGCGAGGCTTCGGCCGCTCCGGGTGGCTCGCTCCAGATGATCGGCCCGGTCGTCGTCCGGCTCTCGGACGTCCCCGGCGGCGACCCCGACCGGATCCCCGGCGTCCTGCGCGGTCACGCCCAGGGCTCCTCCAACGACGTCGAAGACGACGAGGGCGAGCTCGGCGGCGGCCTGGGCGACTTCTTCGCCAGCTCCGACGCGGTCGAGAGCGAAGCGCCCGTTCCGGCGCCGCTGGCCGACCCAGACGACCCGAACGCTCCGAACGCTCCGGCCGCGCCCCAGGCGGCCGGCGACATCCTGCGCTCCTTCGCCGGCCAGTCCGCGACCGGCTGGATCCCGCCCGACCCGGTGATCGCCGTGGGACCGAAGTACATCGTCGAGTCGGTCAACTCCGGGCTGACGATCTACACCAAGGACGGCGGCCTCGAGCGCTCCTACAACGACCTCGAGAACGGCCTGTTCGCGCCGCTGCTGCCGTACCTGCCGTCCCCCTGGTCGTTCGCCAACGGCAAGGTCTTCGATCCGCGCGTGATCTACGACCCGTTCCACAACAAGTTCGTCCTGCTGGCGCTGGCCAGCGACTCGAACGCCCAGAAGAGCTATGCCTTCGTCGCCATCTCGCACACCGACAACCCGCTCGGCGCCTGGTCGCTCTACTACTTCTACGACGGGTACAACACCGACACGTGGATCGACTACTCGGGGATGTCGGCCGACGATTTCGGCTTCTACTTCACCGGCAACGAGTACTACTGGGCCGGCGGCTTCAAGCACGCCATCGTCTACAGCGTCCGGCCGACGATCTTCACCGACACCGGCACCGCCGGCTGGATCTTCTGGGGCCTGCACTGGCCCAATGCCGGCAACCCGCTCGCCCGTGAGCTCCAGCCGGCCGTCCCTTACACGGGAAGCTCGATCGGCGCCACCTACTTCGTCAACACTTTCAACTCCAGCGGCAACCAGGCCTGCCTGTGGGAGATGACCGGCGACCGCGGCAACGCGCCGCACCTCGACCCGTATTCGGTGACCGTCGACGCCTACGCGAGCCCGCCGCTGGCGCGCCAGCCCGGCACGGTCCTCGACGACATCGAGACCTTCTACGCCGGCGCCCTGACCGCGGCCTACGACAACCACAAGCTCTACTTCAGCGTCAACTCCAACGACAGCAGCAACTCGGGCTTCTACGTCAGCAAGATCAACACCGACAGCCACGTCCAGGACCGGGCCATCAACTACTTCACCGGCGGGCTCGACTACTACTACCCGGCGGTCGGGCTGGTCGGGAGCGACCTGTTCAACAACCCGATGGTCGGCGTGCCGATGACCTACTCGGGGGACACCGCTTACCCCTCGGCCGCCTTCAAGCTCTACACCAACTTCCTCGTCGACACCAGCGGTCCGTTCTGGGCCACCGCCGGGGGCAGCGGCACCTACAACGTCTACTACCAGGGCCGCAACCGCTGGGGCGACTACATGGGCGTCGCCCACGACTGGACGTGCAACACGCTCTGGTCGGTCGCCGAGCTGGCGCCCGCGACCAACACGTGGCGCACCCAGATCGTCGAGCTCGCCGGCGACACGGCGCTCCCGGCCTCGTGCCGGCTGATCTTCGACGACGGCTTCGAGCGCGGCAGCACGGCGAACTGGTCCTCGACCACGCCCTGACCCCGCAGGCTTCTGGACCCCGGTCCGCCCTCTCCTCTCGGGCGGCCGGGGGCAGGCCGCCGCGCGCCGCGCCGCACCGGTTCCCCTCCTCCGGTCCGGCGCGGCGCGCGGCCTTTTTCGTCTCGAGCAGGAGAGCCGGTCGGCCGCCCTCCGCGGGCTCAGGGACCCGCGCCGGACCAGGCCGATAAATCGCCCGACTCGAAGCCGTCGAGGAACACCGGTCCGCGCTCGACCG
This sequence comes from uncultured Acidobacteriota bacterium, assembly GCA_963781755.1. Taxonomy (GTDB): domain Bacteria; phylum Acidobacteriota; class Thermoanaerobaculia; order Multivoradales; family JAGPDF01; genus JACTMI01. The sequence goes on along the minus strand of CAWAGZ010000004.1, from coordinate 315,045 downwards.
CGCCCAGATCGCACGCGGGCGCGCCGTCCCCGTCGTCGTCGGTCGGCCGCGGGTAGCCTCGCTCGTCGGTGAGGGCAGCCGCGCCGGAGCGGTTCGCACAGTCGGGCGCCGCGTCGAGGGAAGGACTGCCCCCGAGCGGGGCACGGGTTGAGACGAATCCGCCGTTGTCGCGGAGTGGACCCAGGTCGAGCGACACCACCGTCGACACGTGGCCCCCCGCCAGAGCCGTGCAGGTTCCGTCGGTGTCGAGGTTGGCACCGGTGGCGACCAGGACACCGGTGCCGGCGGCACAGTCTCCACCCGAGGCGCTCTCGCCGACCAGGCTGCCGTGGAGATCGAACGTCCCGGATCCCAGGTCCAAGCCACCTCCGACCGAGGCGAAATTCCCGGTAACCGTGGAGAAGTCGAGCACCACCCGGCTTCCCGCTCCGGAGCCAGCCGCCTCGATCCCACCGCCGGACCCCAGCGCCGCATTGCCGGAGAGCGTCGACGTCCGAATCAAGGCCCGGGTGCCTGCCGCATGCGAGAGCCCACCGCCGAAGGTCGCGGCGTTGCCAGAGAGCGTCGAGCGACGCAGCAGCAGGCGGCCTTCCAGTCCCGACACCGAGATGCCACCTCCCGACCCGGCTGCGAGGTTACCGCGCACCGTGGCGCCGGCCGCGAACAAGCTGCCGTCGACCACCGCGACCCCGCCTCCGTCGGAGCCCGCCTCGCTGCCCACGATCGAAGCGCGGGTCAGCAGAACGGTGCCGCCGCTCGCGAGCACCGCTCCGCCACTCCCACTGGAGATGCAACCGCGCGCCACGGTCACGTCCTGGAGCTCGAGGATACCTCCCGCGACCACCTCGAAGATCCGGAACTCCGGTTCCACCGGACAGGCGACCCCGGGGTCCCGGGTGATCGTCGCGCCGCGACCCCGGACCGTGATCGGCCTCGCGATCAGCGGAAGTCCGTTCGACCCGTTGTCGGCGACGGTGAGCACGATCGTCGCCCCCGGCGGAAGCTCGATTTCCGCCCCCTCGTTTCCGCCCGGGCAGCCTCCGACCGGTTGACCGGCATTCGCTGCCGCGATTGCGTCGCGAAGCTTGCAGTCCGGGCCGCCTGTCGCTCCGGAGCTGGACGTCACCTCGATCGTCGGCCGCCCGAAGCGGCGCTCCTGGATGCTCCAGTAGCTCGAGTCGTCGCCGAACGACCCGTAGCTCTGCCAGGCGACCACGAAGTCGCCGTTCAGCCGCCGTGAGACGGACGGCCGGACCTGGTTCCCCGTGGTGTAGGCGTTGAGCTGGAACTCTCCCGGGTCCACAGAAGGGCCGTCCGGACGGTACCGGCGGCCCTGGACGCTGAATCCGGGGTCGTCTCCGCTCGATCCGTAGCTGCTCCATGCCACCACGAAATCGCCGTTGGCGGCCGCGGAGACCGAGGGCCGGTCCTGCGCCCAGGTGGTGTAGGAGCTGACTTCGAAGTCGAAGAGATCGACTGGAGTGCCGTCGGTGCGGTATCGACGCGCACCGATGCTCTCGCGGAAGGTGATCGGTTGAGTGATCTCCCAGGCAAGCACGAACTCGCCCGCGGGATCGGCGCCGACCGTCGGCGAGCCAACGCCATTGCCCGCAGGAGTGTCGACGCGGAACTCGGCCGGGTCCGCAGGGGTGCCGTCACGGCGGTACCGGCGCGCTTCGATGCTCGTGCACTCGACTCCTCCGCACAGGTGGTGACTGAACCAGCCGACGACGAAGCCGCCGTCGAAGTCGGCGCCCACCGACGGCGTGAATTGAGTGTTGGACGTGAACGTGTTGACCTGAAACTCCGTGGGCTCGAGCGGAGCTCCGTCCGCGCCGAACCTACGCGCCTGGACACTGTAGGCCGACGAATCGGTCGGCGAGCCCCAGCTGTCCCAGACGACGACGAAGTTCCCTTCGGGGTCCATGGCGACCTTCGGCCGCTGCTGGAGGTTCGTCGTGTAGGCGTTGACCTGGAATTCCGCGGCGTCGAGTGGAGTCCCGTCGGCCGCGAATCTCCGCGCCTGGATGCTGTACCCGTCGTCGTCGCCACCGGCCGATCCGTAGCTCTCCCACACGACGACGAAGTTCCCCTCCGCATCGCTCGCGACCGAGGGGTAGCGCTGATCGTAGGCGGTGTACATGTTGACCTGAAAGTCTGCCGCATCCAGAGGGTTGCCGTCCGCGCCAAAGCGCCGCACCTGCACGCTGCTGAAGGAGTCGTCGTTGCCCAGCGACCCGCAGCTCGTCCAGGCCACGACGAACGACCCGTCCGGGTCCGACGCCACAGCGGGCCGCCACTGATCACAGGGCGTGTATGTATTCACCTGGCGCTCGGAATAATCGAGCGGTATTGGCTGTGAGAGGGCGGGACCTGCCCAGGGAATCGCGATGTACAGGGGCAGGAGCCGCAGCGCAGAAGCCATTCCGAGAACTCTCACTAGGCAGCCCCCACTTGAACCAGCCAGAGGAGGAGACGTTGGGCGAAAGTCACTTTACACCGGCGTGCCAAGAAGACCTGACCGCCCGAACAGGCGGCGATTAGCCCGCCCAACGGGCGGTTGCCCACTGGCACGGAAAGGCGGTGGACTGCCTGAGCGACTCTGCTTGGACTGCCTGAAGCTGACGCGGCCGTCCCGCCGTGACAGCAACCGGGAAAGGGAGGGTTTCCATGCGAGAACCGACGCATGTCCGCAAGAACATGCGCCTCAATAGGAGACTCCTGCTTGCACTAGGTGCCTCGCTCATCTGCATCAATCCAGTGGCGCTCGCTCAGCGTGGGATAATCTCAGGAAACCAGCACCCCGTCGTATTCGGTGATCCCTGCGACCAACAACCATTCCAAGCACTTGCTCGATCTCAGGACGTAGGAGCAAGCTCCTACCATATCGACAAGGTTCATAATACGTTCGTGCAAGCGCGCTGCTACGTCAATAACACGAGTTCCGACCAGAAGCCGAAGATCTACTCCGACGACGCAAGCTTCACCGGCGCGACGCGGAATGAAAAGCAGAAAGGCTACATTGGGGAGATTTGCTCAGCGATCCAGAACCACTCCAAGCCGCGCGGATTCGAGAACTACGAGCACTATGAAGCCATCCTAGCTGACAAGGCAAAGCTAGGTCTCACGATAGGCGGATGGAACACCTGGCAGACCGACGGCACTCCCTGGCCGGGTGCCCGAGACATGATGGCCTACATCCATGACTCCGGCTGCGCTGGGTTAGCAATGAATGCGCCCATGTCACCCAACGGTACACTGACTCGGGGAATCAGTCCCGACATCAGTTTTCCACATACGGAGGTGTTCTTTTGGAATGGGGAGCCAGCGACGCTGATTGGATTTAGCCACATGGGAGCTCTTGCAGCAGGGAATAGGGCCATTCTGCTGCGAACTGGGGCTAACGATGGATTCCTAGATACGCTTCGTACCTATAGAGCAAACCTGACCCGAATCTGGGCGATCGAGCAGTGGACAGGAAGAGCGGTTTGTCCGAGCCCGCACGCGGAGGGCCTTACCCCGTTCTCCGGAAGCTATCCCGACTATGACCTCAGCATCTCAGGGCTAAACCCATTGTTCTTTGCCCGACTCCGTGAGTTCGCTCAACTTGCCGCCGACCGAGGTATCGTCGTGCAGCTTTCCCTTTTCGACAAACACGGCCTCATAGACAACGACATCAATTGCCCTGGGCAGTGGCCGAGTAGCCCGTACAACAGGGACGCGAATCTCCCGACTATAGACTTCCTCGATGGGGGCGACCTGAATGGCGCTTGCTGCCAAGCGAACGACTGCGGGAGCATCGAACTCTTCGACTCTGAGAACGACGGGAATCAATGTAATACTCTTGACGCGTTTCTCAACGACAGTAGGATTGTTCCGATTCAGAACGCCTATCTTGAGCTCGTGGCAAAGGAGGTGGGTGGAGTTGGCAACATGATCTTTGAGATCATGAACGAGATGAAGAGTGGGGTTGACTGGAACACGAATGGAAGTGGCGCAGGCGCGAAATGGCAGAAGGACTACGTGGCATGCCGGATGTTTCAAGAGCTTCCGACCTTTGTAGCGAGAGACGCCTTCAACGGCGAGTTGGGCAACATAGGGCTGAATGGAAAGCTCCCAGACGCGGGAGGCGGTACAGGATGGACGGGCAACAACGCCGAGACCTGGGGGAATCAAGACGCCCAGACGGGAATCTGGATGGGAAGCGCAGTACCGAGAGGGCTCGCTGGACAATCGACATGGCGGGGCAAGTTGGCGCTATCAAACGTGTCGCAGCAGACTTCGGTAAGCACTCGTGGCGTTATTACGCCTGGACTGAATCACCTCGAGATAGGACTCTCAGCGGGCACCGTCGTCAACGACTTGATAAGAGTTGTCGGGTATCCTCAGAGTACTAGGTTCCCGGCACCTCCGCTCGAGATTTCGCTGGAGACGGTTCACAACAACCAAACGACAACATACGCTACAACGGGCGTGGGGGCTTGGGCGTTTGGCAAGACGGATGTCCGGCTTCTCGTGAACTATCAGACGACCCCACCGAGCGCAGACGTCTACGTAAACTCTGAGCCCGTACTCACTGGAGTAGTTCTTTCCGACGCGCCGCCGAGCACTTCGGTCGCGTATTTCAAGGGATGGAAGCCCGCGGGCCAGAGCTTCGCGGAAGGTGAGAACTCGATCGACAACTTTGAAGCGGATGTCTTCGACGGGAATCCAGGGGCCTGCCAGCCGCCGCAGTAGCACGGGTTCGAAGCTCCCACGGCCATCAGTCGGCGCGGGGAGGAGTGCCCACGCGAGAGAGCCATAGCCTGGCTCCACGCTTGAAACTGGAGTAGGCGAGGGCATTAGGGGGCCCCAGGGAAGTCGGAAGCCGATGCCTGAAGCTGTGCGCGGCGCTATTTCGCGGCGATTGCCACCCCTACTGGGTCAGACCCCGAAGTAGCGGGCGTCGGGGTGGTGGACGACGAGGGCGGAGACGGAGGCTTCGGGCTCCATCATGTCGCCTTCGGTCAGCTCGACGCCGATCTGCTCGGGCCGCAGGGCGGCGAACAGGGCGCGCTGGCCGGCGAGGTCGGGGCAGGCCGGGTAGCCGAAGCTGTAGCGCTTGCCGCGGTAGCGGGCCGCCAGGCGGTCCTCGTTGGCCGAGCTCCGGCGGATCCGGGAAGCCCCAAGCCGTGCGCAGCTCGCGGTGCAGCCACTCGGCGGCGGCCTCGGCGGTCTCCAGGGCGAGCGCCGCGAAGGCGTGGCTCTTCAGGTACTCGCCGGCGTTCTTCCACGCCTCGACCCGCTCGCGCACCCCCTCGCCGGCCGTGGTCACGAACAGCGCGACGTGGTCGCCGTCCAAGACGTAGTCGGCCAGGCACAAGCCTTCGGGACCGCTCTGGCGCGGGAACTCCCACTCCGCCGCGGTCGCTCCCCCCGTCGGATCGGCCGGGTCGGTCAGGACGATCCGGTCCCCCTCGGCGCGCGCCGGGAAGAAGCGCCAGACCGCGCGGGCGTGCATCGCGCCGCCGCGGGCCAGCTCCTGGAGCTCCGGAGACCACGGCTTCGAGCTTGACGTACTTCTCGTCGCGCGCCTCGGCCAGCCGGCGGACGACGCCCTTCAACCCCAGGTGCTTGCCGTAGACCATCTGGGGATTGAGCTCCTCCCAGACGCGGTCGAGGTCGAGCTCTGCGACGTGGAGGTCGAGGTCGGGCGGCGCCGGGACCGGCACGTCGCGACGCACCGTCGAGCGGCGCGGCCGGTCGCCGGGGCCCTTCTCGGCGGGCACCGGCTCGGCGTCGGCGGAGTCGCGCTCGATCGCCTCGGCGACCTCGGCGGCGAGCGCCTTCCGCTTCTCGGGGTCGGTCAGCTTCTCGACCAGGGCGAGGCCGTGCATCGCGTCGCGGGCGTACGTGCACAGGCTCCCGTACGCGGGCGCGATCTTCCTGTGGGTGAAGCGGCGGGTCAGCGCCGCGCCGCCGACCAGCAGCGGCGCGTCGATCCCGACCGCTTTCAGGTCCCCGGCCGAGAGCACCATCTGCTGCGCGCTCTTGACCAGCAGGCCCGAGAGGCCGATGACGTCGGGCCGGTGCTCCTGCACGGCCTGGATCAGCCGCTCGGACGGAACCTTGATCCCCAGGTTGACGACCTCGAAGCCGTTGTTGGCGAGCACGATCTCGACCAGGTTCTTGCCGATGTCGTGGACGTCGCCCTTGACCGTGGCCAGGATCACCTTGCCGCGGGTGCCGCCGGCGCTCTTCTCCATGAAGCGCTCGAGGTGGGTCACCGCGGCCTTCATCACCTCGGCCGACTGCAGCACCTCCGCGACGATCAGGCGGTTGTCGTTGAAGAGGCGCCCGACCTCGGCCATGCCGGTCATCAGCGGACCGTTGACGACGTCGAGCGGCTCGGGCCAGCGCGGGTCGGCCAGCGCCTCGTCGAGGTCCGCCTCGAGCCCCTCCTTGGTGCCCTCGACGATCGCCCGCGCCAGTCTCTGATCGACCGGCAGCGCGCGGCGCTCCTCGGCGCTGGTGCCGCGCTTCGCCGCGCGGCCGCGGAAGTGGGCGGTGAACGCCGCGACCGCCGCCTCGCCGCCGGCGCGGTCGCCGGGGGCGAGCCGGATCAGCGTCTCGGCCAGCCGCTGCTCCTCCTCCGGGATCTCCGGGTAGCGCGCCAGCCGCTCGGTGTTGACGATCGCGGCGTCGAGGCCGGCCTGGGTGCAGTGGAAGAGGAAGACCGAGTTCAGGACCTCGCGCCCCGCCGGCGGCAGGCCGAAGGAGACGTTGGAGATCCCCAGGATCGTCTTCGAGAACGGGAACTCGGCCTTCAGGCCGCGGATCGCCTCGATCGTCGCCGCCGCCGAGCCGAGGTAGGTCTCGTCGCCGGTGCCGCAGGGGAAGGTCAGCGGGTCCCACCAGACGTCCTCGGGGGCGACCCCGAGCTCCTCGGTCAGGAGGCGGAAGCTGCGCCGCGCGACCTCGAGCTTGCGCTCCGCGGTGACCGCCATCCCCTGCTCGTCGATCAGCCCGACCACGTACGCCGCGCCGAAGCGGCGCCCCAGCCCGACCACGCGGTCGAAGCGGCCGCGGCCGTCCTCGAGGTTGATCGAGTTGAGCACCGACTTGCCCTGGCACCAGGTCAGCGCGCGCTCCATCACCTGGGCGTCGGTCGAGTCGATCATCAGCGGCGCGCGGGTGACCCGGACGAGCTTGTCGAGGAACGCCTCGACGTCGGACAGCTCGTCGCGGTCGGGATCCTGCAGGCAGACGTCGAGGATCTGCGCCCCGGAGCGCACCTGCGCCCGGCCGACCTCGGCGGCGCCCTCGAAGTCGCCCGCCGCGATCCGGGCCTTGAACAGGCGCGAGCCGAGCACGTTGGTGCGCTCGCCGACCAGCAGCGGCCGGTTCTCGGGCACCAGCTCGACCGCTTCGAGCCCGGAGACGAAGGCGCGCTGGTGGTGCGGCACCGGCCGCGGCCGGCGGTTCCCGACCAGATCGGCCAACGCGCGGACGTGCTCCGAGGTGGTGCCGCAGCAGCCGCCGACGAGGTTCAACCACCCCTGGTCGAGGAAGCGCGCGAAGACCTCGCGGAAGACCTCCGGTCCCTCGCGGTAGCGCCCCTCCTCGTCGGGCAGCCCGGCGTTGGGTACGCACGCGACCCGGGTGCGCGCCAGCTCCGAGAGCGTCCTCAGGTGGTCGGCCATCAGGTCGGGGCCGGTGGCGCAGTTCAGCCCCAGGTAGAGCAGGTCGGCGTGCATCAGCGACACCGCCAGCGCCTCGGCGTCCTGGCCCGCGAGCATCGTGCCGGTCGGCTCGATCGTCACCGAGACCGCCACCGGCAGCCGCCAGCCGGCGGCCTCGAAGGCGCGCTCGAGACCCAGCAGACCGGCCTTGACGTTGCGCGTGTCCTGGCAGGTCTCGAGCAGCAGGTAGTCGGCGCCGCCGGCCATCAGGCCGAGCGCCTGGATCGCGGAAGCTCTCGATCAACTCCTCGAAGGTGACGCCGCCGGTGACCGAGATCGCCTTGGTGGTCGGACCCAGCGAGCCGGCGACGAAACGCAGCCGCCCGGGGCGGTCGAACTTCGCGCACGCCTCGCGCGCCAGCGACGCGGCGAGCCGGTTGAGCTCGAAGGCGCGGTCCGCGAGACCGTACTCGGCGAGCACCAGCGGCGTGCCGCCGAACGAGTCGGTCTCGACGATGTCGGCGCCGGCCGCGAGGTACCCCTCGGAGATCCCGCGCACGACGTCGGGGCGGGTCAGGCAGAGATTCTCGTTGCACCCCTCGAGCTCGGCGCCGCCGAAGTCGGCCGCCGTCAGATCGTGGGCCTGGAGCGCCGTGCCGGTGGCGCCGTCGAGCACCAGGACGCGCTCGTCCAGCGCCTCGTAGAGCGCCTGGACGCGCGCCTCGAGGTCGGCCGGCGGCGCCGGAACGGAAGCGACCCCTCCGGGCCCGCGCGCGCCGCTCACGGTCGCATCGTCCGCGTCAGGGAAGGGTCACGCTCCAGCGGCTGGCGTCGCCGGACTCGAACCCGTCGATGAAGATCGCCCCGCAGCCGGGGATCCGGAAGGAGCCGACCCGCGTCTTCCAGGATCCCGAGCTGTTCACCGGGTAGTACTCGTTGGTGTACCAGAAGGTGCAGTCGTCGGCCGGGTCGATCGCCATCGCCGAGTAGTCGCCCCAGCGGTTCGAGCCGGTCTGCGAGCCGTTGACCAGGACGGAGGTCATCGTGACCTCGGACCCCAGGGTGCCGAGCGGATCGGAAGCCAGCCGGGTGGCGTAGCGGATCTGGGGGTGGATCGTGGAGCTCGAGGCGGTGAAGCCGAGCGCGATGTCGCCGCTCGCGTCCTGGGCGATCGAGCCCATGAAGCGGAAGACGCCGCCCGACGGCACGTACGTCCCCTCCTGGTACAGGCTCCAAGCGCCCGAGGTCCGCCGCAGCTCGAACCAGCGCGGGGCGGCGATCGTCGGCGAGCCGGTGGCGACGGTGAAGTTGCCGAGCAGGCTCTCGTGGTCGTCGAAGCGGCGGTAGGTGAAGCGGTACATCGGCCACTCCGAGACCACGTCCAACTTCTGCGTCGTCCCGGCCTGCGGCGCGCAGTTGAAGTTGAAGAAGCCGCACACGGTGTAGGTGAACGACGCGATCGGCAGGTCGGTGCTGCTCCAGCTCGAGTTGCCCGGCGTCGCCCAATCGACCTGGAAGGAGCCGAGCTGGATCCGGTCCACTCCGCCGTGGAAGGAGTCGTCGAGGAAGGTGTAGAAGTAGCCCGGGGTCCCGGCCGGCGGCGCCGCGTGGCCGTTGAAGTCCACCGGCATCAGGAAGTTGTCGCCGGAAACCGACGCCTGGAGCGACTGCGCGGTCTGTCCCACGAGCATCTTCGAGCGCTCGAACGCCCAGGCGCTGTACGGACTCTCGTTGGCCGCGACGTAGAAGGCGTCGGGCCAGACGCCGATCTTGAAGTAGTCCGGGAAGTTCGAGGCCGGGAACTCGTAGACGAAGTAGGACCCCGTCGGGTCGGCGGTCTGCGACACCGCGAAGCAGAACTGCTGAGGGGTCGCGAACTGCGCCAGGAGCCAGCGGTCGGCGAGCCAGTCGTAGACGACGACCGGGTCGCCCAGATCGCTGTGGCAGTTGCCCGACGCCCAGAAGCTCGCCAGGTCGATCACTCCGGTGACCGGCGCCCCCGTCTTGTCGAAGATCCGGATCTTGGTGGCGTTGACCATCTGCACGTAGTGGTTCGGTCCGACGTCGCCGACGGTGTCGGGCGGAGCGCAACTGCAGCCGTGCTGCTGATCTGTCCCCGCGAAGTCGAACAGCGGCGTCGGGGTCTCGGCGCCGGCGGCGAGGCTGCGGCCGGCGAGGGGATCCTCCGGGACCCCGAGGCGGTTCCAGGTGCCGCGGCGCCCCTCGTCGGGCTCGTCCGCCAGCGGGTTGACGCGGTCCTCGGCCTTCTCGCTCGGCCACGGCTCGGGCTGCAGTACGGCCTGGAAGCTCGCCAGCGGCGGCGTCGCGACCGCGGTCGCGGTGGGACCCGCGACGACCTGCCCGGGCGACGGGCCGGCGGTCGCGCCGGCCGCTCCCGGAGGAGCGGCGGCGAGCGCCGCGGTGCCGGCCAGCAGCAGGGCGTTCCAGAGCGGTGCGGGTCTCATCTTCCGGCCTCCCGATTCACAGCTTCCCCAGCCGCGCCATCAGGCGCGAGACGGCGGTGGCGTTCTGCATGACGTAGAAGTGCACCGACGGCGCGCCGCGGTCGAGCAGGTCGCGCACCTGGCGCTCGGCCCACTCCACGCCGACGTCGAGCACGGCGTCGTCGGGCGCCTTCTCGACCTCGTCGGACAGAGCGGCCGGGATCTCGACGTAGAAGTTCCTCGGGATCGACTTGAGCTGCGGCCGCGCGGTCAGGATCTTGATCCCGGGAATGATCGGCACCGTGATCCCCGCCTGGCGGCAGCGCTCGACGTAGTCGAAGTAGTGCCGGTTGTCGAAGAACATCTGGGTCACGACGTAGCTCGCCCCGGCGTCCACCTTGTGCTTGGCGCGCCGGACGTCGGTGTCGATGTTGGGCGCCTCGAAGTGCTTCTCCGGGTAGCCGCCGACGCCGACGCAGAAGTCGGTCGGCTCGGCGTCGAGCAGGTCGGCCTGGAGGTAGCGGCCGCTGTTCATCGCCGCGATCTGGTTCACCAGGTCCACCGCGAACTCGTTCGCCGTCTTGCCGTCGCGCAGCGGCTTCTGGTAGTCGTTCTCGTCACCGCGCACCGCGAGGACGTTGTCGATTCCGAGGTAGCGCATCTCGATCAGGAAGTCCTCGGTCTCCTCGCGGGTGAAGCCGAAGCAGAGCACGTGGGGCACGGCGTCCACGCCGTACTTGTTCTGGATCAGGGCGCACAGCCCGATCGTCCCCGGCCGCTTGCGCTTGATCCGGCGCTGCAGCCCCGAAGCCGTTTCCTCGTAGACCACCTCGGCGGCGTGGCTGGTGATGTCGATGAACGGCGGCCGGAAGCGCGCCAGGTCCTCGGTCAGCCGGAGCAGCGCACCGAGGTCGCCCCCGCGCAGCGGCGGGATGATCTCGAAGCTGATCGGCGGGCTCGAGGACCGCTCGAGGTGTTCGGTGACCTTCATGACTCGATTCTCTTCCCCCCGAAAAACGAAAATCCCGCTCGCCACGGCATCGGAGAGCGGGATTTCGACCGCCGGACGCTTGGTTGCCGGAGGCCGCAGCCGCCGACCGCATCCCCGCTGGAAGAACGTCCCCGGCGGGAGGGCACCTTGGGGGTCCGTCCCAGGTTGCCGAGCCCGGCGTCGCCACCGGGCCTCTCCGAATGCGACGCCAGAGGCTAACGGCACCCGCCCCCCCTTGTCAAAGCCGCGACCTTTCTGACCAAGACAAACACAAGAAGCAAAGGCTTCCACAGAAGGGGGAAGTGGCAGGGCGATTCTTGTGCCTGCCGTTCGCCGCTTCGCCGCGGTGAAGGTCCCTCCCGATGACAGACCTCGAGTCCGCGGACTGGCGAGGCAGTGGATTCCCCGAGGGGACACCCTGGCCTGCTGGGTGTCCCCTGGAGACGCCTTCGGTGCGCACCGCCACCCGCTTGCCGAGGCACAGTCTCCGCCGGGGACACCCTGGCCTGCTGGGTGTCCCCTGGAGACGCCTTCGGTTCGCACCGGCACCCGCTCGCCGAGGCACAGTCTCCGCCGTGCTCGTGCCGCTGACAGTCACGCCACATCTCGGATGTGGCGTGACTGTCACCTCTGCGCCCGCGCCACCTCGGCCGCCCCTCCCGATGGCACTCGCTCGCCGGTCCGCAGCGCGGAGGTCTCTCGGTGGGAGGCGAGGCAATCAGGTAAAGCGCCCCGCCAACGGCAGCGACAACAGCGCACCGAGAGCATCGGCAACCACATCCCCCCACTCGCCGTCGCGGCCGATCGCGGGCAGCGTCTGGAGCAGCTCGAGCGCGCCGCCGAAGGCCACCGCCGCGAGGATCACGACCGCCACCCAGCGGCGGCGGCCGGCGAGCGCCGGCGGCAGCGCCCGGCGCCAGGAGCCCGCCAGCCCGAGGAAGAGACCGAGGTGGATCAGCTTGTCGAGCGGCAGGGCGCCGATGTCGGAGACCAGCGACTCGGCGGCGTGCGGCAGCGGCGCGAGCAGCAACGCGGCGACGCCGATCCCCCACAGCCAGGCCACCCGGCGCCGCCGCGCCGGAGCGGTCGGGGAGCTCGGCGAGGCCGGTGCGGACGGATCGGGCGGTAGCATGCGCGGATGGACGGCGACGAGGCCGATCAAGCTACCAGAGAAGGGGCGCCCGCGGCAGCGCCGGCGCCCGACGACGGCGCGGCGCCGGCCGGTCGCGGGCGCTTCCGCCCCGCCGCGGCGGCCTGGACCGTCGCCGTCCTGGCGCTCGTCGCGGCCCTCGGGGCTCTCCTCCTGGTGCACGCCCGCGACGCAGACCTCGAGCGGCTGGAGCGTCGCGCCCGCGAGCTCGAGCTGCCGCTGCCGGCCGGCGGCGAGCTCGAGCGCGCCCTGGCGCGCGAGGCCGACGCCGGCGAGCGGCGGCTGGTGCTGGCGCGCGCCGCCCTGGTCGCGGCCACCTCGCCCGCCCCCGGCGCCGAACGCGCCGCCCCCGAGCCGGAGCTCACCCGGGCGCGGCTCGAAGCCGCCGCCGATCTCGCCCGCGAGGCGCTGGCGCTCCTGCCCGCGAGCGCCGAGGCGCCGCGCCTGCTCGGCGTCGCCACCGCGCTCGACGAGCTGGTCCGGCGCGACCCGCGGCTGCTGACCGACCCGGAGGGCTGGGAGCGGCCGCTCGCCGTGGCGGCGGAGCGCGCGCCCGAAGACGCGGCCACCGAGCGGGCGCTGGCGGCGGTCTACGTCGAGATCTGGCCCGGCCTCGGCGGCGCGCGCCGGCGCCGCGCCGAGAAGGTCCTGCGCCGGGCGTTCGAGGACCCGGACTTCCGCCGCCGCGCCTTCGACCGCTGGCTCGAGGTGGCGGGCTCGATCGAGAGCGCCGAGGAGCTGCTGCCCGACGACTCCGACACCTGGAGCCGGCTCGAGCGCGCCGCGGTGCAGCGGGGCGAGCTGGGGCGCGCCGCGGCGCTCCACCAGCGCGCCCGCCGGGCGCTCGAGGACGAGCTCGGAGAGCAGCTCGACGCCGCGCTGGCGCCGTTGCGCGAGCAACCCGACGCGCGCGGCGACGCCGCGGCGCGCGCCGCCGTCGATCACCTGCTCGCCGCCGCCCCGCCCGACCTGCGCTACGCGGGGGTGGTCGAGCGCGCGCTGGCCCGGCGCCCGGCCGGTCCGGGCAGCCCCGAGCTCGTCCGCGCCGCCGAGCGCTGGCTGGCCTGGGCGCGGCCGCTCTGCGTCGTGACGACGACCGGCTGCCCGCTCTCGCCGGCGGCGTTCGGGCGGCTCTCGGGGCTGGCCGGGGGGGCGCTGCCGTCGGAGAGCGCCGCCTTCGCCGCCCTGGCCGGCGGCGACCGCGCGCGCGCCGAGCTCCTGGCCCGGCGCTCCGATTCGCTGTGGAGCGAGAGCTGGGCGCCCTACCTGATGCTCGCGGCGCGGCAGCGGCTGGAGGCCGGCGACACCGCCGGCGCGCGCGCCGCGCTCGCCGAAGTGCAGCGCCCCGAGCAGCGCCGGCTGGCCTGGCGGCGGCTGGCGAAGCGGGCGGGAGTGGCCGGCGGGGGCGCCGCGTCGCCGGCCGCGGCGGAGGCCACCGCCGCCGCGCGCTGGGAGCCCACCGAGTGGCGCTTCGAGCGCGGCGTGCCGGAGCTCGCCTTCGAGGCGGCGCATCCGGCCGCCGGCCTGGCGGTGGCGCTGGCCCACCCGCTGCCGCGGCCGACGCTGCTGGTCGCCGAGTGGGACGGCCGCGCCCGGGCGCCCCTGACGCTGGCCGCCGGCACGGCGACGCTGCGCCTGGCCGGCCCGGTCGCCGCCGGGCCGCATCTGCTGCGGCTGACCGTGATCACCGGCGCGGCGCCGGTGATCGGCCTCACGACCCTGGAGTGACCTCGTCTCCCGCCCCGCCGTCCGGAGTCACGGCCGGAGTCACGGCCGGGGTCGGGGCCGGAGTCGGGGCGGGCGCCTCCTTCGACGGGTCCTTGAACCACGGGAAGATCCGGCGCGCCTCGGCGCGCTGGTCGAGCGCCAGCCGGCGCGCCTCGGCGGCGAGCCCGAAGCGGCGCATGGCGAAGACGACCACGAACTCGACCGCGAGCAGCGCCAGCCCGAGCTCGCCCTGGCCGGAGAGCGCCACCAGCAGCGCGCCGGCGCAGAAGACCAGCACCGTGGCGTAGAGGACGACGACGATCCGCCGCCGCCGGCGCACGAGGTTCTCGAGCGCGTGGTGGAGGTGGCTGCGGTCGGCGCGGAACATCCGCGCCACGCGGCTGGCCAGCGGCCGCCCCCGCCCCTCGGCGAAGCGCACGAACATCACCAGAAGGGTGTCGATCACCGGCAGGCCGAGCGCCAGGATCGGCACCAGGATGGCGACCGCCGCCGGCGCCTTGATCGAGGAGTGCAGCGACAGGGCGCCGAACAGGTAGCCGAGGGTCAGCGCGCCGCCGTCGCCCATGAAGATCCGCGCCGGCTCCCAGTTGTGCCAGAGGAAGCCGACGCAGGCGCCGACCACCGCGGCGAACAGGATCGCCGTGGCCTGGTTGTGCTGGAAGACCGAGTAGGCGAGCAGGCTCCCGGCGATGATCGCGGCGATCCCGCCGGCCAGCCCGTCGAGGCCGTCGATCAGGTTGATCGCGTTGGTCACCCCGACGACCCAGACGACCGAGACCACGCCGCCCCAGATCCCGAGGTCGATCCCGCCCACCCCCGGCAGGCGCAGGACCTGGAACTCCCAGCCCACCCGCACCACCAGCCAAGCCGCGACGAGCTCGACCAGGAGCTTCTGCCAGGGCGAGGCGCCGATCAGGTCGTCGACGAAGCCGACCAGGAAGACGAGCAGGGTGCCGATCGCCAGCGCCGCCAGCTCCTCGCGCGGGATGACCCGGCTCCACACGCTCCAGCGGAAGACCGCGCCGATCCCGCACGCGATGGCGATCCCCGCCACCATGGCGACCCCGCCCAGCCGCGGCAGGCCACGCACCTCGGGCTTGCGCGGGTCGGGGCGGTCCACGACGCCGAAGGCGTAGGCCAGCCGCGCCAGGGGCGGCACGAGCAGACTGGTCACCAGCCCCGCCACCAGGGCGGCGGCGGCGAGCAGCACGAGGAAGTCCTGGGCGACCGGTGGCACGTCGAGAGATCCCGCGCGGACGTTACCGCAGCTCGATGCGGTCGGGTACGGGTCCGGCGAGCTGCTCGAGCGCTTCGGCGACGCCCTGCGGGTCGTCCATCCCGACCCGCAGGTAGCGACCCGGCGGCAGCCGCCGGCTGCACAGCAGGTGGACGTCGCTCGCCGCCGAGCCGACGAAGAGCACCGGCTTGCCGGAGCGGATGCAGCCGTAGACCTTGGAGGGCAGGACGTAGCCGACGAAGGCGTCGCGCAGGGTGATCAGGTGGGCGTCCGGGGTCACCAGCAGCGAGGCCAGCCGCTCGAGCGGCACCGGCCGCGAGCGGTGGACCGGCAGCCCGAGCTCGCGCAGCCGCGCCTCGACCCGGTCGGCCTTGGCGCCGGTGGCGTTGAGCCAGAGCCCGACGCGGCCGCTGCCCGCGGCGTGGTGGAGGTGATAGCCGTCGATGAAGGTGGCGTCCTCGTGGGCGACGCCGAAGTTGCCGGAGTAGAGCAGCAGGAAGCGGCCGTCGAGCTCGCGCGGCCGCGGCAGCGGCTCGGTGGCCGGCGAGACGGCGACCGGCGAGTCGTCGCGCTTGAGCTCGATGCGCTCGTCGGGGATGCCGATCTCGCGCAGCCGCGCGCGCTGGTCCTCGCCCAACACCTCGAAGCGGTGGACGCGGCGGCGCAGGAAGAGGGTCCAGCGCCGGAAAGCCTCGAGCCAGGAGGGCACGCTCCCGTCGGCGTCCACGCCGCCTCCCGCCAGGCGCGCCCGGTCGGCCAGCTCGGCGATCAGGCACTCGGGGTGGAAGTCGGTGATGCGGTAGACGAGCCGCTTGCGCATCAGGACGTTCAACGGCACGACGAAGTGGACGAGGAAGGGCGGGCTGCCGGTGAAGTAGACCTCGTCGGCCGCGGCGAAGGCGCCGAGCGCGGCGGCGACGAGCCGCAGGTCGGTCGCGAGCGTCCACGCCGCCCGCTCGCCCAGCCGCGAGCGGTCGTAGGCGGCAGCCGCCAGGCGCACGATGCGCACCCGCCCCGGCCGCACCCGGTACTCGGCGACGGAGTCGCCCGCCGAGGCGAGCCCGACCAGGGTGACCTCGGCCCCCCGCCGCGCCAGCCCCTCCGCCGCCCCGACGGCGTACTGCCCCACCGCCCCGAAGTCCGGCGGCAGCCAGTCGCACAGATAGAGCACCCGCCGCGGGCGCTTCACCGACGCTTCTCTCTCTGCGGACCGGCTCGTGGGGTACGGCGCGCCGGAGACATGCCACGGAGCCAGGGCGCGACAGAAGCCTTCACAGATGGGAAGACTCTCCCAGGCGGTCGCGCGGCCGCTACGAGAGGGCGCACGATCCCGTCCATCCCCTTCACTGAAAGCTTTTCGTCTGTACCCGGCCCCGGCACCCCCGCGGTTCGCGCGCCTCCCCCGACCGGATCCCTCCGGTCGGAAGCGCCGCTCGCGCGGGCTCGGTCGGACTTCGGGCTAGCCACGAGCATCGGATTCCTCGAGGGCGGATCAGGTGCCCAGTCTCCTGGCCACTCCGGATAGGGCCCTCCTCACCGAACCCTCCAGTCGGTCTGCGAGGAACCGCGTTCGCGAGTACCGATAGCGGGCGCCCACGTATCCGGCGATCTCGCTCATCTGGTTTCCGAGACCGTGGATGATCCGTTCCTCGAACTCGAACTCCTCGTCCCACCACAGCCAACTGACTCGACCCTCCTCGGGAATTCGGCGCGCGAAGGAAGCGGGAAGCGAAAAGCGAAAATGGCTGTGTAGGAAATGGTACTTCATCAGAAACGTGAGCGAAGTGGCGCCGTAGTCCACGAACCATCGGTGGTGGCTCAAGCCGACGGTCCTGGGACCTTCCAGGCCCCGGCAAGTTTCGAGGAGGCGGGATGGGGTCTCGACGTACCCTCTGCGCCCCACTCGAATCAGCTCGGAGCAAACTCCAATCGGATCGCGGACGTCCTCCAGAACATGGGAACAGATGACGAAATCGAATTGCTTGTCTGCGAACGGCCAGGGCTCGCGGTCACAGATGTCCCGCCGGATCCAGGTTCTCTCGGAAAAGTGCTCTCGCTCTCCGCCCTGGCTAGGCGGGCCTCCGAAGGTCCGGTAGAAGCCCCGAGTCTCGAAGGGTTCCGAGTCGAGCACCCATTGCGCGCGGTTGAACGGGCAAGCCCAACCACCGACATCCAGTACTTGGTCCGACTCCTCGAGGATCGAGAGGATCTTCCAAACGCTGGGCTCGTACACGGGTTCGTCCGGCTCACACTTCCCGGTCCTCGTCTCGGGCCGTGGTGATCGGCAGGGCGAGGGTGTGGCGGGCGGGGTCGAGGAGCTTGAGGCGGTCGCTGGGGTTCTTCTCGGCGTCGAACAGCTCGTAGCCGTGGTGGCGCAGGCGGGTGCCCAGCCAGTGGGCGATCGCCGGCGGGACGTCGATGAGCAGGATCGGGTGGACCTCGCCCAGCAGGCGCTCGGACCCGGACCAGAGCCGCGAGTCGCCGACGTCCGCGCCGACGCGCACGACGTCGGGCCGCGGCAGCCGGCGGAGGAGCCACTCGAAGTTGACCTGGCGCGGCACCGCCGTGTGCGTCTCGCCCGGCACGAAGCGGTCTCCGAGACCGGTCTCGAGCACCTCGAACCGGGCGGCGTTGGATCCCAGGGTCTCGGCGACGCGCCGCAGCTCGGCGGCGCGCCGGGCGTGCGGCTCGACCGCCACGACGGCGCCCGACTTGTCCACCAGGATCGCCGCGGCGGCGGCGAAGTAGCCACGCCCGGGTCCGAGGTCCCAGGCGGTCTCGCCGCCGCGCAACAGCTCGCGCGCGAACTCGACGAGCATCCGCTCGTCCCGCCGCGCCGGCCGGATCAGCCGCGCCAGCCTCTCCTGGGCGGTCTCCGGCCGGTCCGTGGGGATCTCCGGCCCAGCGTCCTGCCTGGGTCCCTTGCCGAACCAGCCGAACAACGGCATCGCTCGAACCTCCCGATTCCGCCCACGGCGGGGTCCCGCTCTGCCCGGCCCGCCCTCCGGGCTTCGTGTCACCACGGTCGACTCCATCCTAACCGGAGGCGCGCTGCGCTCGGGGCCGGCGCCTCGGATTGGTAGCATCCCGCCGTCTCCCGCCGGCATGAGAGAGGACTCGTCCAGAGCCGTCGCCGTTCTTCTCGTCCTGGCGCTGGCCTGCGCCGGGACGCTCGCCGCCGAGCTGGGCAACGCCCGCGCCTTCGGCTGGCAGACCAACGACGACGCCTACATCTCGTTCACGTACGCGCGCAACCTGGTCGCGGGCGAGGGCCTGGTCTTCGATCCCGCGGCGCCGTCGAAGCGGGTCGAGGGCTACACGAACTTCCTCTGGCTGCTCTTCCTGGCGCTCTGGATGAAGCTCCTGCCCGGCGTTGCCGCGGCGCACCTGGCGATCGCCTGGGGCGCGGCCTGGAGCCTCGCGGTGCTGGCGCTGACCTACGCGCTGGGTTGGCAGGCGGCCGGCCGGCGGCACCGCTTCGCGAACCTGGTCGCGCCGCTGCTGCTCGCCGCCGACGGGTCGTTCCACTACTGGTCGGTCAGCGGTCTGGAGAACGCCTTCCAGACCGCCTGGGTGCTCGCCGCGCTCCTGCTCCTGCCGGACCGGGGCCGCCGGGCGCGGTGGTTGGCCGGCCTCGCCTTCGCGGCGGCGACGATGGCGCGCCCGGACTCGGGGTTGTTCTGGGCGGTGGCGGTCGCGGTCCTGGCCCTCCCGCCCCGGCCGGAGCCGAAGCACGCGGCAGCCGGAGGGATCCCGGTACCCCGGTCGCGCGCGCTGGCGGGGCTGATGCTGGGCTTCCTGATTCCGGTCGGCCTCTGGTGCGCGTGGAAGCTCTCCTACTACGGCGCCGTCCTGCCGAACACGTTCTACCTCCACGCACCGGGCGCGGGCGGCCGGGTCGGACGGGCGCTGGATGGCGCCGCCTATCTGGTCGCCGCGCTGCGCGAGCGCTACTTCGTCCCGCTGCTGGCGCTGGCGCCGGCGTTGCTGCGCCTCCGCCCTGCGCCGGCCGGCTCCGGGGCCGCGCTGCGCCGCCGCCTGCTCACCGCCTCGCTGGTCGCCTTCGCCGCCTACGTGGTCTGGATCGGCGGCGACTACTTCCCCGGCTCGCGCTTCTTCTACGTCGCGCTCCCGATCGCCTACCTGCTGATCCAGGACCTGGCGCGCGAGCTGGCAGACGCCCGCGCCGCGCTGGCGCCCGACCGACCGGAGATCGCGCGCCGGGCTGCCGCCGCGGTCTCGCTGGCCTTCGTGGTGCCGATCTCACTGGTGGCGCTGGGCACCTACGGTTCGCGCGGAGAGCTCGAGCGCTTCGTCGAGGTCTGGGCGCCGGCGGATCTCGAGCGGATCGAGCTGGCGCACGACCTGGCCGCCGTCGCACGCCCGGGCGACTCGGTGCTGGCCGGCCCGATCGGCCAGATCGCCTACTTCAGCGGCCTCCGCGTGATCGACTACTGGGGCGTGACGGACCCCCACATCGCCCGCCGCGAAGCGCCCGCCGGCGCGGCCGGCGCCCACGCACCCGGCCACGAGAAGACCGACCTGCCCTACCTCCTCGCCCAGCGCCCCACCTACATCCTCTTCGGCTTCGACGAGACTCGGCCGCCGCCCGCGGGCTACGAGTGGACCGAGCTCCCGGGAAGGAACCGGACCTGGAAAGTCCTGAAGCGGATCGGCGAGTGAAGCGGCTCCCGGCTCAGAACGGCAGGGCCAGGGTGTTCTCCGCCGGCGTCCCGAGCGCGACCTCGCAACCGGGGTCCCGCTCGGCGTCGAAGAGCCGGTAGTCGGCGACCCGCAACCGACGGCCGACCGCCTCGCGATGCGGTGCCGAGACCTCGACGAGCAGGACGGGACGGATCTCGGCCAGCAAGCGCGAGGCGCCGCGGAGCACCCGGTCCTCGGAGCCTTCGACGTCGATCTTGACCAGGCCGGGCGGGCGGTATCTCGAGAGCAGTCCGTCGAGGGTCACCACCTCGACCTCGACCGAACCGCGCACTCCTCCGGTCTGGGTCGACGCCGGGCTGCCGTCGAGCCAGTTGGCCGCCCGACCCCGTGCGGCGAGATGGAGCTCCCCCCGTCCCGCCTCCTCCGCCACCGCGGCGGGCAAGACGTCGATCTGGCCATCTTCGGGCGCCAGCGCATCGGCCGACCGCCGGATGAGGGAACCCAGGAACGGGTCGGGCTCGACGGCGAGCACCTTCCCGCCGGTTCCCGTCTGAACGGCCGCCGCGACCGAGAACACGCCGCAGTTCGCGCCGACGTCCCAGACCGACTGGCCGGAGCGCACGAAGCTCTCCGCCCAGTCCAGGAGCAGCTTCTCGGTCGTCTCGAGCCGATGGAACAGGTAGGAGAGGCGGGCGTCGGGCGTGACGAAGACGGAGCGCCCACCGAAGGCCGCGGGCAGATGGCGATGCAGGATCCTTCCGCGGGCGAGTCTCTCGAGCAGCCGCCTCGCCCCGAACACGAACTCAGTATCCGCGAACCGTTCCGGCGGAGAGCGACGATTCGAACCACTCGTAGGTGGAGCGGATCCCGTCGCGCAGGTCGATGCGGTGGCGCCAACCCAGGTCGTGAAGGCGGGAGACGTCGAGGAGCTTGCGCGGCATGCCGTCGGGCTTCGTCGTGTCGAACTCGAGCCGAAGGCCGGGCGCCACGACGTCGCGCACGATCTCGGCCAGCTCCCGGATCGAGAGGTCCTCGCCGGTGCCGACGTTGACGTGCCCGTCTTCGTCGTAGCTCTCCATCAGGAAGACGCAGGCGTCGGCCAGGTCGTCGACGTGCAGGAACTCGCGCCGTGGCGAGCCGGTTCCCCAGATCGTCACCGCTTGCTTCCCCTCGACCTTGGCCTCGTGGAACTTCCGGATCAATGCAGGAAGAACGTGGGACCCCTCGAGGTCGAAGTTGTCCCCCGGTCCGTAGAGGTTGGTCGGCATGGCGGAGATGAAGTCGCACCCGTACTGCCGCCGGTACGCCTGACAGAGCTTGATCCCGGCGATCTTCGCCACGGCGTAGGGCTCGTTGGTCGGCTCGAGCGCCCCGGTCAGCAGCGCCTCCTCCGCCATCGGCTGGGGCGCCTCGCGCGGGTAGATGCACGACGACCCGAGATAGAGCAGCTTCCTGACGTTCGTCCGCCACGCCGCGTGGACCACCGTGGCGTGGATCATCAGGTTGTCGTAGATGAACTCCGCCGGCCGGGTCGAGTTGGCCCAGATCCCCCCGACGGTCCCGGCGACCAGGTAGACCTGCTCCGGCCGATTCGCATCGAACCACCGGTCCACCGCGGCCTGGTCCCGGAGGTCGAGCTCCGCCCGGGCCGCGGTCAGAATCGGAGAGCGGCCGCCGGCCTCGAGCCTGCGCACGATCGCCGAGCCCACCAGCCCGCGGTGCCCGGCCACGAAGACCGGGCCGGCCATCCCGGGGGGTGGGAACGTTCCGCCTCGGTCGGTGCTACCTTTCATGGTGGTGTGAAAGAGTCCTCGGCTCTCGTTCGCATCGGCTCGCTGGTCGCCGGCCTGGCGATTCTAGCCGTACCAGCGGTCGCGACTCTGTCCCAGCTCAGAGTCCTGCTGACCCCTGGCACCGAGACCTTTGTCGTCTTCCTCCTGATCCTGCTGACCTCGACGCTGCTGGCCGGCGTCTCGGCCACGCACTCGCTGGGCCGGTTCGCCGGCGCGCTGGCCTCGCTCGCGGCGACCTACATCCTGGTCCGCCACTGGCGCGACGTCTTCGGCGTGCCACCCGACCGCATCGACCTGATCCTCACGGTGGTGATCGGCGGGGCGCTCGTCTACTTCTACTCGAGGTTCATCTGGCCGAGCCTCCGGCCCACTCACCTGGTGGCGCCTGACCGCCTTCGGCGTCGGCCTCTCGCTGGCGACTCTGGTCGCGACCTACTACTCCTCGCAGTATCTGCGCTGGGTGGTGCTGGAGAAGATCCACTCGATCGGGGCGCCGCTCGAATCCGTCCTGGGGCCCTCTCCGGCGAAGATGTACGCGCAGGGGCGCAGGCCCATGGCGGCGTTCCCGGAGCAGACGCTGCGCGACCTCCCCTCCGCCGGTGCCGACTCGCCGGACGTCGTCTTCCTCCTGATCGACAGCCTCCGAGCCGATTCGCTCTCCGCCTGGGGGGGCGCTCCCGAGCTGATGCCGAAGCTCGACCGCTTCGCGGCCGACTCGATCGTCTTCTCGAACGTCCTGGCCAATTCGAGCTGGACCCGCCCTTCGGTGGCCTCGTTCTTCACCGGCCTGCTCCCCGAGGAGCACGGCGCCCGGGACCGGGACGAGGCGCTCGACCCGCGCTTCACGACTCTCGCGGAACGCTTCCAGTCGCTCGGCTACCACACGGCCGCCGTGGTCTCGAACTACGCCGCGGTCGGCAAGTCGGCGGGATTCGACCAGGGGTTCGAGGTCTTCGACGAGATCGAAGGCCAGCCCTACGCCCAAGCGGAGGCCGTGCGCACGGCCGCCGAGAGGACCCTCGCGGAGTCGGCTCCGGATCGCCCGTTGTTCCTCTACGTCCACTTCCTCGACCCTCACGCCCCCTACCTGAGCGGGGGCCAGCCCTCGGGTCACGGCCTGGCCGCCGACCTGCCCGCCTACGAGGCGGAGCTGCGCTATCTCGACGGCCAGCTCGCCCAGCTCCTCGGCCGCCTCGATCACGTCCGGGGCCGCCCGTGTTGGATCTTCCTCACGTCGAGCCACGGAGTGGAGTTCGGCGACCACGGTTCGGCGGGGTACGGCCACACGCTCTACAACGAGCTGATCCGCCTCCCGGTCCTGCTCTACGGTCCGGACGAGGAGCCCGCGCGGCTCGATTCTCCGCTCGAGGCCCGGGATTTCTTCGACCTGCTCCCGCGCCTCACGGTGAAGCCGATCGGTGTCGCCCAGTGGGGCCGCGACCACGGGCGCCCGGTCCGCTACGCCTCGCTGCACTACACCGAGCCGCTGATGTCCTGGCGCAACCGCCCGATCGTCGCCTCCCGCCGGATCGACACCGATTCGGAATCGTTGATCTGGTACGGCTGGGGCGACACGTACGAGCTCTACGACGAGCGCGGAGACCTGCGCGAGAGATTCAACCGCGCCGGCTCGGACACCCCCGAGACCGGGCGACTCGAGAGGCACCTGGAGACGGTCATCCCCCCCTGGTCTCCGCACCTCGCAGCCGAGAACTCCGAGAAGGCTCTGCTCCAGCTCCGCGCGCTCGGGTATCTGCGGTAGTGCCCTAGACAACCGGTGTCCGATGGCCGTGCTATCAGCGCACGGCATCGAGCGCCGCCAACGTCCCCTCCACCGCGCGGTCGATCGAGTAGTCGGCGACGACTCGGTCGCGGGCGGCTTCGCCCATGGCGGCGCTGCGGATGGGGTCGGCGGCGAGGGTGGCGAGGCAGGCGGCGAGGCCTCGCGCGTCGCCGGTGCGGAAGGAGAAGCCGGTCTCGCCGTCCACGACCAGGTCCTCGCGGCAGCCGACCTGGTCCGAGACCACGGCCGGGATCCCCGAAGCCATCGCCTCGTTGACCACCAAGCCCCAGGCCTCGCGCGCGTCCGAGGCCAACGCCAGCGCGTCCGCCGCGGCGTAGGCGCGGGCCAGGTCGCCCGGCGAGAGGTGGCCGGCGAAGCTCACCGGCAGCCGGCGCTCGTGCGCCCGCTCGCGGACGGCGGACTCGAGCGGACCCGCGCCGACCATCAGGAGCCGCAGGTCCCGCCGGTCCTTGCGCCCGATCTCCATCGCCTCCAGCAGGTCGAACGGCCGCCGCGTCTCGTCCAGCCGGCCGACCGAGAGGACACAGAAGTCCTCGCCGTCCACCTGCCAGCCGGCGCGGAACTCCGCCCGCTGCGGTCGCAGCTCCGCGGCGCGCGCCACGTAGCGCGGCGTGTCGATGCCGTAGGGAACGTCGAAGATCGGTCTCGGCGGCGACTCCCACCTGCTCGTAGAGCCGCCGGTTCGCCCGGCCCACCGCGAGGAACCCCGAGAACGGCTTGACCAGCGAGCGGAAGCGGCGGTGGCCGTTGAACCCCCGCGTCTGGAGGTCGTTCCACTTGCCGCGCAGGAAGGAGGGGACCTTGAGCTTGCCCGCGCCCTGCGCCGCCTGCTTCAGGATCCTCGAGTACCACCCGGTCGCCATCACCGCGTCCGGCTGCTCCGATTCGAGCTGGCGCTGGATCTTCTTGACCGCGAGCCCCCGGAACTCGTCCGGCGCCTCCTCGTCCACGCGCACGTTCTCGAGGTCGCTCCACGAGTAGCCCTCGAGCAGCGGCGCCGGCGCGACGTCGAAGGCCGCCTCGCCGGTACGGCCGGCGGCTTCCGAGCCCGGCCGGTGGGCGTAGAAGACGTGGAGGTCGATCTCCGGCCGCGCCGTCAGCGCGCGCAGGTAGGGCGCCAAGTGGTCGGTCGGATGGGTCGCGACGACGACGAGACGGGTCGGCATCGGGTCACTCCGCGCCCTCTCCGGGAATCCGCCGCAGCACCACGCGTCCCATCGCCAGCCGGTCCATCTTCGTCCTCAGGAAGCAGTCCAGGGCTTCTGCCGGCGTGTTGACGATCGGCTCGTTCTCGTTGAACGAGGTGTTGAGCACGATCGGCACCCCGGTGACCTGTTCGAACGACCGGATGAGCTTCGCATAAAGAGGGTTCGAGCGCTCGGAGACGGTCTGGAGGCGCCCGGTGCCGTCCACGTGGACCACCGCCGGGATCGCCGCCCGCTTCTCCGGCCGGATCGGGTAGACCTTGAGCATGAACGGATCGGGATAGTCGATCGTGAACCACTCCCCGGTCCGCTCCTCCAGGATCGAGGGCGCGAACGGCCGGAACGACTCCCGGCGCTTGATCTTCAAGTTCAGCACGTCCTTCATGTCGGCCCGCCGCGGGTCGGCCAGGATCGACCGGTTGCCCAACGCCCGCGGTCCCCACTCGGAACGCCCTTGATACCAGCCCACGACCTCTCCCGCAGCGATCGCTTCCGCAGTCTCCCGGCAGAGCACCTCGTCACTCGCCGCGGTGGCGATCGAGACCTCGCCGTGCCGGCCGTCCCGGCCGCCCGAGCCCGAGACCCCCTCGGCGACGGCCTTGCGGACCTCGGCCTCGTCGAACCCCGGCCCCCAGGAGGCGTGCTCCATGACCCAACCGTCGCGCGGTTGGCCCAGCACAGCATGCGCGGCCCAAAGCGCCGCCCCGAGCGAGGTCCCGGCGTCGCCCGCCGCGGGCTGAATCCAGACCTCCTCGACGTCGGTGTGGTCGAACAGGCGCCCGTTGGCGAGCGAGTTCAGAGCGCAACCGCCGGCGAGCACGAGCCGCTTCGTCTTGGTCTCGGCCAGCGCCCGCCGCACCAGCGCGAAGAAGCGCTCCTCGTAGACCCGCTGCATCGAGGCCGCCAGGTCCTTGTGCCGCGGCTCGAGCTCGTCGTCCTTCCGCCGCCGCGGCCCGAGCAGCTCCTCCAGAGCCGGCGAGAAGAGCAGCCCCTGCTCGGGCGCCCCGTCGTCCCAGCTCATCTCGACGCCTTCGGACAGGTGCCGGAAGTACTCGAGGTCCAGCCGGAAGGTCCCGTCGGACCTCCCGGGGACGAGCCGCCGCAGCTCCGCCGCATACGAAGGCTGTCCGTATGCCGCCAGCCCCATGACTTTGTACTCGTCGCCGAAGTTGAGGAACCCCAAGTACTGGGTCATCGCGGTGTAGAAGACGCCGAGCGAGTGCGGAAAGCAGACCCGCTCGAGCACCTCGATCCGGTTCCCGCTCCCCTTGGCGATCATGGTCGAGACGAAGTCCCCGAACCCGTCCACCGAAACGCAGGCGGCCTCCTCGAACGGCGACGGATAGAACGCCGACGCCAGGTGCGCGAGATGGTGCTCGACCGCCACGAGCCGCGGCGCCTTCGCCAGCCCGAACGTCCCCTGCACCTTCTCGGCCAACGCCTCGATCTGGAGCAGATTCCGTACCCGCGACGCCGCCCGCGGCAGACTCCGCGGATGGGAAAACGCCAGCCAGGCCTTCCGCGCCAGGTACGCCCGCGGCCGGCGGGCGACGGCGAACGCCTCGATTCCGCTCGCGCCCCCGACCTCGTCAGCACACCACTGAAGCGCCTCCTCGGGATACCCGGCCCAGTGCTTGACCCGCCGAAAGCGCTCCTCTTCGACAGCGGCAGCACAGTGCCCGCCTTCAACCGCCGCAGCAGCAGCGTCCGCGTGATACGCCGAGAGGCCGAGAATGCTCATCCTAGACATGATCCTGCCCAGGCAGCCTGCCGCTCGAACCTCCCCTTACCGCGGGGAGTTCCAGAACCCCGAGGTACGCATCCACCACTCTCTTCCACCCCGTCGCGGCCGAGTCACAGTGATCTGGAACGACAGTTCCACTGCGACGGGTCTGCGCCAACGACTCCAGAATCGCAGCAGCGAATGCCTGTGGATCCGGATCGCTCAAGATCACCCGATCCGCAGGCAAGGCGGGGTCGATGAGATCTCGGGCGCCAAACGTCAGGACCTTCCTCCCGTGTTCGAGCGCAGACATGACAACCGTACTCGAGCCGGAGAAACCGCCGCGCCTGGGGATAGCGACCAATGCCGACCTCTCCAGCAGCAGGCTGATCTCGGCTTCCGGCCGATAGTCGTCGATCCGGACATTGCCCTCCAGGTCACTCTCCACGATCGCTCGCTGGATCCTCCTGCGGTATTCCCCCTTGCCCACCGCCTCAAACTGAGCATCCGCTCCCACAATCCAGACGAGAACCCCTTCGTGTCCTTCCCGCTTGAGTTGCCTCGCAGCGTCGACCAGGAAGAGCTGTCCCCGATCTTCCGCGACCAGGCCGAAGCAGAGAACGATGGCACGTTCGCCCGCCATTCGGCTCACTTCCTCAGCGAACGCAGGAGACGCGCCGGCCGATGAGCCCAACCGTATCGACGGACCTACAGGAACGACCTCTGCCCTTTCCAGGTCCCCGAACCTTTGGAGCAACTCGGCCTTCATCTGATCCGTCGACAAGAAGATGGCATCTGCCCCACGAACCAGATGTCCCATCAGAAACCGGCGCAGGAATCTCGCACCGCGAAAGAAGTGGGGCTCCAGTAGATCGTGAACGGTGATGATCAGCCCCATGTGGTGTTCACCAGGTCCCAGGAGATCCCGAAAGAAGTAGACCCAGGGCCTCGCGCCGTAGAGAAGATGCTGATATTGGAGGAGCACAGCGTCGCAGTGAGACGCCCGAACCGACTTTGCGATCCTGCGCAAGCTCTGAAGAGATGGAAGCTGTGGCACTTCCAGTCTACCTACGGCTTCGAGGTCACTATCGGCAGAGAACGCTCCTTGCGACCTCTCCATGACCACCATGACGTCGCCCCCGGCGCAACTAAGTTCGCGCGCCAGCGAGCGGGAGTAGCTGCCGATTCCGCAATCCAATCGGTCTGCACTGGGGCAGATGATCGCAAGACCCCGTTCTCGTCCTGGAGAACTCATCGCGAGCTCTCGCCGCTCGAATCCCGTACTCGAGGTGACGCCGGTTGCCCCACCGTGTTCCAACGAGGAGCCGTCACTTGACAGCGCCCTTGCGCAGCTCCGCCAGCCGGATGTCCACGATCAGGCGGAACCAGTACGCCTGAAGGAAGTGGAAGACGAAGCCGTTCCAGCCGTCGAGGATGCCCAGGCGGAGGAAGTAGCGGTAGAAGAAGTAGAGGAACGGGCGGACGTAGAGGGGCATCCGGTACCAGATCCGCTTCTGCCAGAGAATGCGCTCGTCCGGCGTGCCGAAGAACCTCGCCTTGCCCGCGAACTCGAGCCCCTGGCGCCGCGCCAGCTCCTCGCGCGCGAAGGCCTCCGCGTAGCGCAGGTGCTTCTCGAGGTAGAAGAGGATCGCGTCCTCCTTCTTGTTCCACTCCTCGATCGGGTGCCGAAGTCGCCCGACCGGCCCCTCGACGTAGACCCGCGTGTCCTGCTCCTCCGGATCCAGCCGCCCCTTGCCGCGGCGGAAGAGCTTGAGCAGGTGCTTGCTGCCGTAGCCGCCGAAGCGGATCCGCCGGCCACGGAAGAACTGCGCCCGGCGGATGAAGAAGCCGTTCTCGGCGACCTGGCTCCGCCCGAGCAGCGCCCGGATCTCGGCGGCGAGCGCCGGGGTCACCGCCTGGTCGGCCTCCAGGATCAGCACCCACCCGTTGCGGATCTCGACGTGGTCCAGCGCCCACTGGAAGATCCACGGGATGATCCGCGAGTGGTCGTATTCGAGATTCACGACCTCGTCGGCCAGTGGGCGCGCGATCTCGACCGTCCCGTCCGTGCTCTCCGAGTCGAGGACCACGACCTGGTCCGCCAGCTCGCGCACGCTCGCCAGGCAGCGCTCGACGTTCGGCGCCTCGTTGCGCGTCGTGACCAGGACCGTGAGCGGCAGGCGATCCGTCATCGATCTACCCTCGAAGCTCCCGCCGCCGCGACCAAACCGCTCCAGGTCGCTTCCAGGCCGAAGCGATCCAGGACGCCCCGGCTCGCGGCCGCGATCCCGTCCGCGGGAAGCGCGAGCGCACGCTCGATCGCCGCGCCCAGCTCCGGCCCGGATCCCGAGCGGTAGACCTCCCCGTTCTCGCCGCGGACGACGAGGTCGCAGCCCGCCCCGACCCGGTCGCTGGTGACCACGGGCAGGCCGCAGGCCAGGGCCTCGGCGACCGAGACCCCCCAGCGCTCCTCGCGCGCGGGGTGCACGAACAGATCGGCGGCGGCGTACAAGCGGGGCAGCTCCGGGTACGGAACATAGCCCGGCAGACGCATGCGGTCGAGCCCTCGCTCGCGGATCCGCGTCTCGAGCTGGCCGCGCAGCGGGCCGTCGCCCGCCAGGACCCAGTCGAGGTCCGCGCGCGGCAGGCGCTCCCGCGCCTCGACCAGATCCCAGGGCGCTTCGCGGCTCGAGAACTTCGTCAGCGAGAGCACGACCTTGGCGTCGGGACGGACTCCCAGCCCCTCGCGGACCCGCTCCCGCTCGCCGTCGTCCAGCCGTGAGCGAAGTGCGAAATCGGCCGCGTCCACGGCGTAGGGGAAGCGGCCGATCCGCCGCTGGTCCACGCCGCAGGCGCGGAGGAACTCTTCGGCGAGCCTCCCCGTCGCGAGGAAGCGGTCGAAGCGGCGCGGCAGGAGCTTGCCGACCAGCAGCCGGCGGGTCCAAGACGGCGCGGGCTCGCCGGGGAAGCGGACGGTGTCGATGCGCAGCGCGACCGCGGCGCCGGCGGTGCGTCCGGCGCGGGCCGCCCGCAGGTAGATCCGGCGCGTGTAGCCGTTGACGATCAGGAGGTCGGCCGGGTCGCGGGCGAGCCGCTCGGCGAACCACCCGCGTCCGGCCGCGGGCGGAACCACCTCGGAGTCGTAGCCCTCCAGCCGGTCGCCGCCCCAGTCGATCGTCCGGTCGAGCTCGGGGTCCCGGACCGGCCGCGAGGCGTCGCTCGCGGTGAACCACGCCGTGAAGCGGTGCTCCGGATCACGGGCGGCCAGCCGGAAGAGCGGAGCGTCGAACTGCGACGGGCGCTCGAGCAGAAAGACGATCCTCAACGCTTCCCTCCCCGCTCCGCGACGACCTCGGCGTAGATCGCCTCGGCCCGTGCCGCGATCGCGGGCCAGGAGTACCTTTCGGCCGCGGAGCGGCCCCGCTTCCCCATCTCTCGCGCGGCCTCCGCGTTCTCCGCGAGCCGGCGCAGGGCGGCCGCGAGAACGACCGGCTCGTCCGCCACGACCAGCCCGGCGTTGTTCGCCGCGACCTCGTCGGCCAGCCCGACGCCGCGGCCGACGACGACCGGCACGCCGAGGCTCCAGGCCTCGAGCACGACGTTGCCGAAGTTCTCGGAGATCGAGGGAAGGACCAGGGCTCGGGCGGCGCCGACCAGCGCCGCCTTGATCTCGCCCTCCACCCAACCGGTCCGGAGCACGCGCCCGGCGACCCCACACTCGGCCGCCAGCCGGTCGAGCCCGTCGCCGATGCCTTCGTCGTCGCTGCCCGCGAGCACCAGCCGGGCCTGTGGAACCTCGGTCAACGATTGCACCAAGCGGTCGAGGCCCTTCTTCCAGCTCAGCCGGCCGAGAAAGAGGAACGGCACGCCCTCGGCGAGAAACCCGCGCCATTCCTCGGGAAGCGCTTCGAGCGGCGCTGGCGAGAGGGGATCGACGCCGTTGGGCAGCACCTCGATCGGCGGCAGGCGGAGGTGGAACGCCGCCGCTTCCGTCGCTTCGAGCTCGGAGGTGGCGACGATCCTGCGCGCACGCTCGAGCGTCCTGCGCTCGGACGCCGCCAACCAGACGCGCTTCCGGAGCCAGCCGCGGCGGCGGAAGAGCTCGCGCACGAGCATGCCCCGGGGCGAGACGACCCAGGGCACGCCCGCCCGCTCCGCGGCCCGCGCCGCGCTCGCGGTCGGCCAGAGGAAGATCGACTGGAGATGCACGATGTCGAACCCGCCGATCCCGGCGTTGAGGGCCGCCCCCATGGCCGGCGAGCGCGCCAGGCGACGTGGAGTCGAGACCGGGAAGTAGCGGACGGCGACGCCGTCGAGGTCGACGGTGCGGTCGGTCGGAACCTGGAGCACGCCGCGACCGTGAAGGTGGGTCGTGTAGACCGTCACGTCCTGACCGCGGGCGACGAGCGCACGCGCCAGGCCGTGCACCGAGCGGATCGGGCCACCGTGGCGGACGGCCGGCAGGTAGGTCGGTACGACCTGGAGGATCTTCACCCGGGCCCACGCTCCAGGAACGGCTCGAGCGCGCGGACGAAGCGCTCGGAATAGCTCTCCCAGGTCGCCTCGCGGGCGCTCTCGCGGCAGGCACCCGACATCGCCCTCAGGCTCTCCGGCGACCGGGCGCACGTCCGGAGCCTCGCGGTCAGCGCTCCGAGGTCGCCCGCCGGGACGATCCAGCCGTTCACCCCCTCGTGCACGAGGTCGGCGGCGCCGACGTGGTCGCTCGCGACCACCGGAATCCCGGCGGCGAGCGCCTCGGCCACGACCATGCCGAAGGAGTCGTTGCGCGACGGCAGGACGAGACAGTCGGCGGCCGCCATCTCCCGGGCGAGCTCCCCCTGGGTGCGCGGACCGGCCACCGACCAGGTCTCGGGCGGCATGTGGCCCAGAAGGCCGGACAGCTCTCCACGCGGTCCGACCTGCCGGAGGTGAAACCCGAGGTCTTCACCGTCCAGCAGGCCGAGCGCCTCGACGAGCAGATCGAATCCCTTGCGCTCGATCGGCGCGCCCGCGAAGAGGAACCGGCACACGCCTTCCCGTGCCGGCCTCTCGCCGGCGCCGAACACCCCGAGATCGGCGCCGAGCGAGATCGCCAGGACCTTCTCGGCGGGAACTCCCGCGGCGACGTAGGTCCCCCGCGCGAACTCGGACACGGTCACCACGGCGTCCGCCAGCTCGATCTCCTCTTCCTTGATCGCGACGATCCGCCGGTGCACGCTCTCGGGCTCCCGGTACCCGTGCCACCGGTCCTGGGCCGCCGGGTGGATCGCCGGCGCGTCGAGCAAGGTCACCCAACCCCGCCGCTTCGCCTCCCGGAACGTCTCGAGCGCCGAGATCTCGCATGCCAGCACCGCTCCCGCCCCGACCTCCCCGAGGCGCCGTGCCACCCAGCGGTCGAACGATCGGCACGCGTGCAGGTCGACCCGGAACGCGAGGGCCCCGGGAAGCAGATTCCCGGCCTTTCTCTCCACCGGTACCCGAACCGCCGCCCGCGCCTTCGCCGCTGGAAGACCGGTCGGCGAATACCGTACCCACCGGCTCCAGAGCGCAGCCGGCACCGCACCTCGGTGCTCCTCGACGCTGGGAACTCCGCTCCAGTACCCCGCCAGGAGATCTGCCCGCTCGAGCGCCGCCGCCGCTCGGTGGGAGTGCTGCCGCCCCGGGTGGCTCACGAGCACCTTGCGGCTCACCCGGCGACCCCCGCCACGGCCACTCCCCTGCCGCGATCCCGCTCGGCGCGCCACCGCTCGCGAGCTGGCGGCACTTTCACCCGCGCGTCGCGCTCCAGCCGTTCGGCCAAGAAGAGCAAACCGCCGAAGTACCAGTAGTAGACGTCCTCGGTGACGTTGAACACCACGCCTCCGGTGAGCTGCGCGAGGAAGAGCAGCAGGCAGGAGAGCGCGAGGGCGCGGGGAAGCGGTCGCTTCAACCGGAAGACGGCTCGCAGAGCGAGGAAGACGAGACCGGTCCTCGCCGCGAAGAACGCCAGGAATCCCAGGAAGCCGAGCTCGACCATGACCCGGCTCGGCTCGTCCTCGAACTGGAATCCCTCCAGCCAGGAGTATGGATAGAGACCCGGAGCGACCACCTCGGCCATCTGGTGCGTCGCCCCGGTTCCGTATCCGGCGATCCCCACTTCCGGCGCGATCCGAATCGGGTTGAGGAATGGCTGAATGATCCGACTCTGTACGTCCGACGACCCGGCCGCCCGAGCTCGAAAGGCCTCCACCGCATCCGCACCGACGACGTTGACGATGGATGCAACCAGTCCGATCCCCAGGAGGAACCGTCCGAGCGCCGGCACGCCACCTTCCCGTGCCACGCCGAGGAGCCAGTAGATCGGGAGGAAGATGATCAGGGTGAACACTGGTCCTCTGGATCCCGTCATCAGCATCCCCAGGACGGCGAGGGCCAGCCCGGAGTAGCCGATCAGACTGCCCCGGAACCGCCAACGACGCACGGCCAGGAGGGTCAACGCGAGGAAGGAGATGACCTGGAGATAGGAACCGTAACCGGTAATGAAGGAGAAGGTCCCGGTCACCCGAACGTTCTCCACCGCTCCGAAGGTGATCGCGGTCGCCGACGGTCCCTCGGTCCGGGCATAGGTGTTGATCCAGCTTCCTCCCGGACTGAAGAACTGCGCCACCGCGAGAAGCGCCACCGGGATCGCCACCACGAGATAGCGCTTGATGAAGGTCGCGACCGCCTGTTCGTCCCGGTAGGCGACAGGGACGACCCAGAGAAGCGGAACGTAGAAGAAATAGGCCTTGAACCCGAGGATCCCGACCAGCAGATTCGGCAGGTGAGGGTTGAAGATGTCCAGCATCGCGATCGTCGCAGCGACCCCCAGGGTCAGGATCAACACCTCGGGGATCGCGACCGAAACGAGCTCGAGACTTCCTCTCGCGAAGAAAACCGGAGTAGACGCCGAGCAGCAGGAGGTCCTTCGCGAAGTACACGTAACTCGAAGCAGACGGAACCACCCACTTCCTGAGCGCTCCCTCGAAGACCAGTAGAAGCAGAGCCGCCTCGAGCCCGCGGCGCCAGTTTCGCGCCGCCCAACCGGCGGCCACGAGGACCAGCAGGACGACTCCGGCCCGGAGAATCACTCCGACCCTCCGGCCACGGCCCGCGCGAGCACCTCCCGGTAGGCCAGGACCATGGCTCCCGGGCGGTGGCGCTCGAGGTGATTCGGTGCCTCCTTCCTGAGGCCCTCAATTTCTTCCGGAGAATCGAGAAGGCGAGAGAGAGCATCGGCGAGCGCCGGCACATCGCCATTGGCGAAGAGCAGGCCACACGGGCCCACGGCATCCCGCAGGCCGCCCCCCTCCGAGGCAACGACGACGCATCCCGAGGCAATCGCTTCGAGCGCGACGATTCCGAAGGGCTCCTCGTAACGAGACGGCACGACGACGATCTTGTGCGCTCGATAGGCTTCCGACAAACGGGCGTCCTCCAGCAGCCCGGCAAACTCGACTTGGCGCTCGACACCGAGACGAGCCGCGAGGCCTTCCAGACCGACCCGGTCGGGACCTGCCCCGACCACGGTGAGGTCGGGCCTACGGCCCCCCAGCGCGAGGCGAGCGAGCGCTTCGATCAGAAGGTCCGCACCCTTGTCGGATACCAACCGTCCAACGAAGAGAAGGGTTCGAATGCGTTCCGGAGCGCCCGTGTCACGAAACAGCTCGTCACGGTAGGCGTTTGGAACCACTCTGGATTCCGACTTCAGATCTTCCGCGATCGCCCGACTAACCGAGATCGAGCCAGCGACTCTCGCAACGACTCTTCGCTTGATCCAGTCGCGAACTCCCGCACTCCCGTCGGTGCGGCGATACCAACTGTGATGAGCTACTACGAGCGGTCGACGGACCACCGCCAGAGGCCAGAGCCCTCGGAGCGAGAGATTCTGATGCAGGACTACCTCGCTCCGACGGACGCTATTCAGGAACTCGCGCGGATTCGGATTCCGGACGACGGAGTAGCTCTCTGCCTCGCCGCCACCAGGGGTCCGGGTCAGGACCGTGACGTCGTCGCCCAGATCGACGAGACCCCTCGCGAGCATCGCCGTCTGAATCTCCAGGCCACCCACCTGGGGAAGGAAAGCCGGGGAGTGGATCAAGATCCTCACGCTCCAGCGAGGCTCCGGATCCAGAAACGAACGTGGCGGGCCAGGGAGCGCGGCTCGTATGCGGCAGCCGAGTGACTGGCAACTTTCGCCAGCACCTCATCGTTTCCGATCCCCTTCCCCGCTCGGAGCCAAGTCTCTCCCGCCTCCGGGCCGCGCCCCCGTAGGCCCGACCACGCCACGAGTGGCGCCAATCCGTGAGCGAGATAGGAAGCGAACACCGTCGACTTGTCGAGGTAGTCCGGCGGATAGGCGATGAAACCGAATCTTGAGCCGGCGAGCTCTCGACTCACCTCGGACGGCTCGATCGCACCCCGCGCGACTACACGCACGCCGCCGATCCGATCCGGCGCCACATCGCCGGGTCCGATGTCCACGATCTCGTCCACTTCGATGACCGACAAGCTCGATTCAAGGGCGGCCCGCTCGGCGCTCCAGGCCCGGCTCCGAACTCCCTCACCACCGAAGACGACCAGCCGCCTCGGTCGCGTCTGCCAATCCGCGACATTCTTCGGTTCACCAACCGTTGAAGGGATCGGTAGGACCTCGACATGGCTTCCGTGGCGAGCCGATCCCAGCCGCTGTTTGTACCGAGGGAGGCTGGTGGCCGCAGCGTCGGAATGTTCGAGCAGGCGCCGGGCCAGCGAGCGCTGAATCGGCATTAGCCAGAAGGAACTCCTCCAAGGCGGACCAAATGCATGGACCTCGTGGAAGAAGATTCCGATCTTGCAATCCGGAGCGGCGGCACGGAGTGAATCGACTGCGGAGAGGATGCCGCTCGGAACTCCCCGCGGCTGAAAGCCGTAGCCGGCGTACTGGAGGAGCAGGGAACGTGGTCGCGCGGCCGAGACTGCAGCGTGTACCCGGCCATGGTCGGAGAGAAGCTGCACTCGTGAATCTGGCATGTGGCGAGCTAGGCACTCGGCGTAGGCGGCGACGCCGCCGCCTGGGGGCGCGATCTGGAGGTTGAGACCGTTCCCCGTCGTTTCGGGGCCCGCGGAGCCACCGCCAGCCCAACCCGCGGCCGATCGACGGCCCCGGTCAGGCAAGTCCAACCTCTCGTCTCCAGCGAATCAGCGTGCTCTCGAGGGCATCGATCGCGCTGCTCCATCTCAGGGACTCGACCCGCGCTCGACCCTTCCGGGCGAGTCGCGCCCTGGTTTCCGGGCTCCGCGCAAGCCGCTCGAGAGCCTCCGCCAAGGACCCGGGCTTCTCGCTATCGCAGTGAATCGCTTCTTCGCCGCTCTCGAGGCTCGCGGCGAACCCGACCGGCGTAGCCACGACTGCGCACCCTCTCGACATGGCCTCCGCCACGACTAGTCCGAAACTCTCGTAGATGGAAGGAGCCACGAGAACCGCCAGGCGATCGTACTCCCGCAGCAAGCTGCCCTCCCTCGAACCCCGGGGCACGGACTCGATCCTGCTGCGAACGTCCGGCGGGAAATCCTCGGCGAGCAGTTCGCATTCGGCTCCGAGAATGCGGAACCTCCAGTCGACGTTACGCCGCAGGAAGTGCGGAATCTCCACGCGGACCTGATCGACACCCTTGATCTCCGTCCATCCACCGCAGTAGCCGACGACGTTCTCTCGCTCTAGCTCACCCAGCGGAGACAGAAACAACTCCGGAATGGGATTCTCGATTACGAGTCTGCGGGCGCTTCTCGGGAGAGCTCTCGAAGCGGCGAACGCACCATCGAATTGGCTTACGAGGACGAGCCCGTCGACCCTCCGGAAGCCCCGCTCAGCGAGGCCCGAGAGATCGAATTGGAACCAGCGGCGCCGTCTCACTCGTCCGAATTCTTCGGCTCGACGCATGAGCAAGGACATGTGAGGCTCGAGCCCGTTCGAGTGCACGACAATCAACGGCCTGCTGCGACCGAGCTTCGAGAGCCGCTCGATGGCGAGCCAGGATTCGCCACCATAGAAGAGCACGATGTCGGGGCAGTCGTTCCGCACGTCGCGCATTGCCTGCCTGGCGAGCCCTACCGACTGGCGATAGAAGTTTGCACGTCCCCAGCCGCGAAGCGGCTCGTAGTCTCTCGGCTCGCGGATCTTCACGGCGTGACCTCGTCCCGCCAGGCCTCTAGCGAAGCCCAACGCCACGTAGGCCGAGCCGAGGCTCTCGTCGGCTTCGCAAGTCAAGTAGACGTTGAGTCGGAGTGGAGCACTGAAGTTCTCTCGGGAACTCTGCAAGGACTCGGGTGCAGTTGCGCCGCGTGCATCTTCTGCGGTCATGGCCCGCTTCCTCGGCGCATAGAGTCCACGAGGACGATGTATTCCCGGGCGATCGCCTGCCAGTTGAACGCCTTCTCGTAGCGCATCCAATCGACTTGTCCCAGGGCGTGCGGCTCGGGTCCTTGCGCAGGAGGGGGGAAGGGAGAGATTCGAGAGCCGAAATACGGCTCCAGGTCCGTCACGCAGCCGGCACGCGTAGCAAAGACCGGCAATCCCGACTCGAGCATCTCCTGGAGGCCCAGACCCCACCCTTCCGCCAGGCTTGTAAATAGGCCCGAGTCGTGGCGTTCGAGGAGTCCTCCCAGCTCCGAGCGCTGGAATCGGGGCACGATCTCCAAACGGTCCTCGGAGAGCCCGAGTGACGAGAGCTGGTGGACGCCATCCGAGCCACATCCGGCCACGGTCACTCGATCACCTTCTCGCAGCCCTCGGAGAAAGGACGTCAGGTGTCTCGTACCCTTGTGGGCTGACCAACGGCCCAGCCAGAGGAAGCGTCGCCCCGCCGCGCCGACTCCGCCCGCGCTGCGCCGACCTCTGACACCTCGAAAGACCTCCCGGTCTGCCGGAGGAGGCGCGATGCGATAGCTGGCCAGAACTCGCCTCAGGCCAGGGTATCGCCTCTCCATCCAGCGCTTCTCCGTCGTGCCCAGGCAGAGCACTAGCGAGGAGCGCCGCCAGCCTCGTCGAATCCGAGCGACCGTGCGGGCAGACCGCAAAGCATTCAGAAAGAGGTGCGGCGAGAGGGGATTCCGACGCAACTGCTCGAGGAGCTCGACCCACCGATATTCCAGCTCCGGTTGCACGGATCTCGCGACCACGAACCCTGCTCCACGGACTCCATCTCCGATGAGGTCCGCCGGGGCGTCGATAACGTCGAACGGTCCGTCGGCCGCGATCAACTCCTCGAGTCGACGCTGGCCATCTCCGCTCTGGGCCAAGCTCCGTTCGTTCTCTCCAACGGGAGCGGCGCTCCAAGAGCGGACTTCATGGCCTTCCAACTCCAGTCCGCGAGCCAGCGACAGGGCGATCTGGGCCGCGCCGAGCTCCGGGAGAAGCGGCGGGTGCGAGACCACGAGAACCCTCATCCCCGAGACACGTCCTCGCCTGCGGTAGCTCGGGATCGCCTCGTGGCGCCCGCCCTACCGAACGTCCGCGCGGCCGCATTGGAGCTCATGCGAGGCTCTTCTCCTCGGCCGCCCGACGATCCGGCGCCTCATGCCCCGAATCCGAGGAGATCGCGTACTCAACCATGCAGCTCGCCGCGGTCAGGTCCCAGGCGAAACAAGCCTCGACAACCCGCCGGGCCGCTCTCGAGAGCTTCCACCACTCCTTCTCGGCGGCGGTCCTCTCGATACTCTGTCTCAAGGCCTCCCTGTCACAGGCGGGCACCTCGAAGCCGGCTGCTTCGTCCGCCAGGATCTCCTGGAGAGAGGCAACACTTGTGACCACCGCGGGGCAACCGCACGCCATCGCCTCCAGTACAGCCAATCCGAGCAGCTCGTTCACCCCCGCCGAACCGTTCTCGTCCACCGGTGTCGGGTGGACGTAGACCATCGCCTGCTGCAGGTAACCGACGACTTCCTCGTCCGAAAGACCGTGGTGAAACTCGACGCGCTTACCTTCCGCGCGGCGGTGGAGGTCGGCGAGGTAGGTCTCGTCGGCGATCGGGCCGATGACGTGGAGGGTGCGGTCGGGGGGCATCGCGTCGATCAGGTAGTGAACGCCCTTGTGCGGGAGGAGGCGGCCGAGGAAGACCACCGAGCCGTCGTGCTCCGGTTTCTCGCGCATCTTGAACTTCTCGAGGTCCACGCCGCCGTAGATCACGTGAACCGGCTTCGGGCGGCCGCGGGGAAGCATCGTCGCCGCGTACTCCGAGATCGGGAGGTGGCCGTCGATCCAGCGCGACTGGTCGATCTGGTAGCCGGGGGTCCAGCCGCCGCCGCCCAGGTCCGTCACGAAGACGCGGCTCCTCTGCCGGTGGCCGAAGAACGCGGCGAGGAACGTCGGCAACGTGTAGTACTGGAAGCAGTGCACCACGTCGAAGCCACGGATCGCCTTGCGCAGCCCCGGCGCGAACGGCGTCAGCGGGTCGCGGGTCCAGCTCTTCAGGATCACGCGCTCGAGGCCCGGCTTCGGGCGCTCCCTCTTGCGCTCCCGGCCGAACGAGACCAGGCGCGTCTCGACCCGGTCCGCGAGGGCCTTCGCCAACTCCTCGACGTAGCGCTCGCCGCCGCCCTGGGCGATCTCCGTATCCGCGCACGTCGGACTCACCAGAACGACCTTCATCCTGGCGCTCTCATCGGCTCGGCCGATCCGCCCTTCACGGCGGCGAGTCGAAACTCCAGGAACCATGCTGGGAAGCTCCAGGCGTATCGCTGCTCATAGCGCTCGGGGTATCGGTTCGCAAGGCGTGAGACCAAGCGATTCACCAGCGAATTGTGAAAAGCGATCTGGCGATGAACGACCCGAAACCGCGCCTTCGAGTAGTGAGCGAGCGGGTGCTCGTCCGTGAAGTAATCGAACGAGAAATAGGATAAGTGCCAGCGGTGCGTCGGGTCCCTGAAGGTATTCGAGCAGGAGAAGTGCGGCGTCGTGATCCGAAGCTCACCGCCGTCCACGAGAAGCCGGTGGGCCTCCCCCATGAATGCGACGATGCTGCTCAGATGCTCGACGACGTCCAGAGCGAGAATCTCAGAGAAATGGCCATCAGGGAGCGGCAGCGGCAGAGAGTCGAGGTCCCAGAGCAGATCCGGCTCGACATCGCTCACGCTGTCCACGTTGAGGTAATCCGCTCGATGATCCCGGCCACAACCGAGGTTGAGGCGCCGGACGCTGGCCCCGCCTACCATCGGACCCACCGGGGCCTCGCGAATCCGAGGATCAGAATGAGGCTCTGAGCGAAGGATCCCGCCACCGCCGAGCCCAGACCGAACCAGAGGACGCCGGCGGTCGTGTTCAGGGGCAGCGAAAACGCCAGGGCGATCTGGCAGAGGACCAGGAAGGTGAGCGCGCCGACCTGCCAGCGGTTCCACGAGCGCGCGTTGTTGACCGCCACCACGTAGCCGCCGAGCAGCGTCACGCCGGAAGTGCCGACGACGATCAGGAGCTCGTTCGTCAGGCCCGCGTAGTTCGGACCCAGGAGCAGCAGGAAGAGGTGCGGGACCATCGCGGCGGCGAGCCACAGCGCGCCGGCCAGAGCGGCCAGGAAGAGACCGAACTGGAAGAAGCGGGCGCGGAACGTGCGCTCGTCGGCGATCTGCACCAGCTTGGGCAGGAACACCACCTGGCCGAGATTCGAGAAGAAGCCGACCAGGAGGCCGAGGCGACCGAGGGCGCCGACTTGGGCGAGGTTGGTCGTGCCGCCGAACGTCGCCGCCAGCCAGATCACGAACTGACCCTGGATCGCGAAATAGACCGCGCTCGGCAGCGTCGGTGCGAGGTAGCGGACGACCTGCTTGCGGCCGGCGGCGATCGCCGCGGCGGCGACGCCGCGGGCGCCCGCCGCGCCGCCGCGCGCGAGCCAGGCCGTGACCATTGCCGCGGCCATCGCCGTGCCCAGGGCGGGCGAGGCGAGGCGCCAGCCGGCGGCGATCAGCGTCGCGGCCAGCGCGAGGCGGGTCACCGCGCCGAGGATCTCCGCCCGGTAGCTGGGACCGAAGCGGTCCTCCAGGCGCAGGCGGAGCACCGAGATCGTGCCCGCGATCTGGAACCACGCCGCGGCCAGGACCAGCACCTCCGCGGCCGCCAGCGGCAGGCGCGGGATGCCGCGCTTCGTGCCCCAGACCCAGAGCACCACCACCGCCACCGGCGCGCCGAGCGCGAACAGCCGGCGGCGCAGCGACGTCACCGCGGCCGCCCAGGGCTCGAAGCTCGTTGCCTCCTGGCGCGAGCGGTGGAAGAAGTGGAGCATCGCCGCCGAGCTGCCCAGGTCCGTGGCGAAAGCCAGCGTCACCAGCACCGACGAGGCCAGCGTGTAGAAGGCGAACTGCTCGAGCGGCAGGAAATTCACGAACAGCAGCCCGGCGGTCAGGCTCGCCGCCTGGGTCGCCGCCTGGGCGGTGAAGAACGTCGCCAGGATCCCGGTCCAGCGCTTCAGCCGGTCGGTCAGCCGCGCCGGGTCGAACAGCGGCGCGCGTCCGGGCTCGAGCTCGCCGCCGACCGCGACCGGCGAGCCGGCCAGCGCGTCCACGTCGATCGCCGGCGGCTCCG
Source organism: uncultured Acidobacteriota bacterium (assembly GCA_963781755.1). Lineage (GTDB taxonomy): Bacteria > Acidobacteriota > Thermoanaerobaculia > Multivoradales > JAGPDF01 > JACTMI01. The sequence goes on along the minus strand of CAWAGZ010000004.1, from coordinate 274,075 downwards.
CGGCGCCGGCCGGCCGCTCCGCCGTGCGCGCTTCTTCCGCCGTCGCGGCGCCCTCAGCCGCCGTCGTCATCCCTCACCTCGACGCCGAAGGAGGACAGGACGAGCTCGGCCAGGCGGCGCGACTGGGCGCCGACCGGGCGCGGGAGGCCGGTGTGGGCGGGGTCGAGCCAGTCGGCGATCGGGAGCTGGAAGCCGGTCTTCGGGCGCTCGCACAGGGTGGTCACGAGGTCGGGCGGGAGCGCCGGGCCGCCGTCGGCGGCGAGGTGGTCGAAGACCTGGCGGGCCAGAGCGCGCTTGCCCTTCGAGCGGGCGGGCTCGAACTTCGCGGCCTCGAGCTCCGTGCGCAGCAGCGCATCGACCAGGGGGACGCGGATCTCGACACCGTGGGCCATGCCGGCCCAGTCGGCGTCGCGCAGGAGCTGGTGGCGCAGGTAGATCGTGGATTCCATCCGGTGCACCGCGCGCCAGGGGTCCTTCAGCAGACCTCGGGTCGGGCCGAGGATACCCTCGCGCAGGTGCTCCCAGGCGTCCAGGCCCGGGTCGTAGGCGTTCGCGAGGTCGAGCCGGCGGCCGGCGGCGGTCACCCGCATCGCCTCCCACTCCGAGGGGAGGAACAGCCCGCGGCGCAGGTAGTAGGCGCCCGCGGCCGAGGTGCCGAAGCGCAGCAGGCCGGCCAGCTTCGGCCGCTCCGGGAAGCGCGAGCGGGCGAGCGGCGGCCAGATGCCGGCGAGTCCCGGGACCCGGTCGAGCAGCACCGCGCGGCGGCGCCAGCGCGGGACGTCGGTAAACGACGGATAGCCGCCCGCGAGCTCGTCGCCGCCCAGACCCGACAGCGCGACCTTGAACCCCTCCGCGCGCGCCAGCCGGGCGACCAGCCAGGTGTTGAAGCCGTCGATCGAGGGCTGGTCCATCGCCGCGAGGATCTCGGGCAGCGCCTCGCGGACGGAGGCGGCCGAGACCTCGCGCACCACGTGCGGCAGGCCGAGCGCCGCGGCCACCGCGCGCGCCAGCGGCTCCTCGTCGGCCGGCGTGCCGCGCGCCTCGGCCCAGGTCAGGGTCAGCGCCGTGGGCGGCGCGGCGCCGGCGGCGCGGCGCTCCGCGGCGGCCAGAGCCGCGACCAGCGCCGAGTCCAGGCCGGCCGAGAGGAAGAGCGCCACCGGGACGTCCGCGACCAGGTGCGCGCCGACGCTCCCCGCCAGCGCCGCGGCCGGCGTCCGCTTCGGCGCGGCGTCGGGGACGTAGGGGACCGGCTCGAGGCGCACGCCGCGCTCGGCCGAGGCGCGCAGCACCCAGCCCGCGGGGAGCTCCCGCACCGCGCGGTCGAGCGTCCACGGCTCCGGCACCGCGCCCCAGGCGAGGAAGCCCGCCACCGCCCCGGGATCGACGTCGTCGAGAGCGCCGGCCCCGAGCGCGCGCGCCTGCGAGGCGAAGCGCAGGACGCCGCCGGCGACCGAGTAGTAGAGCGGCTTGATGCCGTACGGGTCGCGCGCCAGCAGCAGCTCTCCCGTCTCCTCGTGCCAGAACGCGAAGGCGTACATGCCGCGCAGCCGCGAGAGCGCCGCGAGCCCGTCGCGGGCGAGGAGCCGGAGCAGCACCTCCGAGTCGCTCTCGGTGGCGAGGCGCGGCCCGTGCTCGACCAGGTCGCTCGCCAGGGCGCGGAAGTTGTAGATCTCGCCGTTGTAGACCAGCGCGTGGCGTCCCTTGCGCGAAACCATCGGCTGCGCCGCGGCGGGCGACAGGTCGATCACCGCCAGGCGGCGGTGGGCCAGCGCGATCCGGCCGCCGGGCGAGGTCCAGCTCCCCTCCCCGTCCGGCCCGCGCGCGGCCAGCGCCGACGAGATCCGGGCCAGCTCCGCGGCGTCGATCTCCGGCGCCGAGGGCGCGAAGCGGAAGATGCCGGCGATCCCGCACACGGTCAGGCGCCTCCCGTTCCGGAGGGGTTCGCGGCGCTCGCGGCGTCGCCGGCCGGGTCGGCCACCGGCTCGAGCAGCGGCTCGAGCGCGGCCTCGAGGCGGCGCTCGAACGCTTCGAAACGGAACTCGCGCTCGAAGCGGTCGCGTCCGGCGGCGCCGAGGCGCGCGGCCAGGGCGCGGTTGCCGAGCAGCTCGGCGAGCGCCGCGGCGAGCGCGGCGCGGTCGCCGCGCGGCACCAGGCGGCCGGTCTCGCCGTCCACGACGATCTCGGCCGGCGCCGTGCCGGCCAGGGCGATGCACGGCTTGGCCGCGGCCATCGCCTCGAGGAAGACCAGACCGAACCCCTCGTCGGTCGAGGGCATGGCGAAGAGCGCCGCGCGCCGGTAGAGCGCCGCCAGCGTCGCCGGATCGACGAAGCCGGTGAAGCGCACCGCGCCCGCGAGGCCGAGCTCGTGCGCCCGTTCCTCCAGGCGGCGGCGGTCGTCGCCGTCGCCGACCACCACCAGGCGCGAGTCGGGCAGGTAGGCGGTCAGCGGAGACCACGCCTCGAGCAGCTCGTCGTGGCCCTTGTAGCGCTCCGAGGCGGCCAGGCGCGAGACGATCAGCGCGAAGCCCTCGCCGAGCGTGCCGAGCAGCGTGCGGTCGGGCGCGCCGCCGGGGTGCGGCGCGTCGAGGCCGGGGTGGACCACGACCGCCGGCGCCCCCTCGACCAGGAAGAAGCGCGCGCGCTCGAGCGTCGTACCCGAGATCGGCAGGAGACGGCGGGCGCCGGCCAGCGCCCGGCGCGTCTCGGCGCGCGGCGCGCGCCAGGCGTCGATGCCGAGCAGCGCCACCGCGTAGGGCGAGCGCGCCGCCGCCGGCAGCCAGCCCTGGATCCGGGCCGGCCCCGGGTGGTCGAAGACCAGGCGACGGCGCTCGCGCCCGCCGGCCTGGAGCGACGCCAGCTCGAGCGCCAGCCGCGCCTTGCTGCCGCGGAAGCTGACGTAGCCGTCGAGCGCCGGATCGCCGTCCGACGACGCCAGGTGCAGGCCGCGGAAGGCGCAGCCGCGGCGCGCCGCGAGCCGGCGCAGCGCGCGGCCGAGCAGGCGTCCGTAGAGCGCGGCGCCGCCGCCGTCCTCGGTGAGGCCGGCCGAGACGTGAACCAGCTCGAGCCGCTCGCCGGCCTCGGGCCGGTCCCGGAATCGCTCCGGAGCCCGATAGGCTGTCACCCGTGACTCCTCAGCGACCGGACGCGCTGCCGCTTCCGCCCGGCTTCCCGGTGCCCGCACGCCCGGCTTCCGGCGCGTCCGCGGCGGCGCTCGCCTGGGTGCTGGCGGCGGCGTTCGCCGACGCCGGGCCCGGCGACGATCCGATCGATCTGATCGATCCCGTCGTTCGACTCGGGGCGCTCGACGCCGGGGCGCGGGCGGCGGCGGCCGACCTGGCGCGCGGGCTGGACCTCGCCGCGCGCATCGCCAGCCGCCTGGGACGCGAGCGGCTCGAGGCGCTGTTCGGCGACGCCGCCGGGACGTGGCTCGCCGCGCGCACCCGCACCGCGGCGCGCGGCGTGGCGCTGCTCGAGGGCGCGCAGGCCGTGGCCGGGGTCGCGCGGGAAGCCGGCGTCCCGCTGGCCTGGCTGAAGTTCGCGGGGTTGGCGGCGGCCGGCGTCGAGGTCCTCGGCCGGCGCGGCGCCTCCGACCTCGACCTGCTGGTGCCGGAAGAGAAGGTCGAGACGCTGGCGGGCGCGCTCGCCGCCGCCGGCTTCGCCGCCTCGGCGGCGCCGGCGCCCGAGCACCAGGCCGCCGCGCTCGCCCACCCGACGCTCGGCGCGGTCGAGATCCACCGCTACCTGCCCGGGATCCCGCGAGGTGCCAGCCGATTCTCCGAGCTCGAGCGGGCGGGGCGGCTCGAGGCCGGCGACGCCGTGGCGCCGGGGACCTTCGTGCCGGCGCGCGCGGTGCTCGCCGCCCACGCCCTGGCCCACGGCCGGGTCCAGCACGGGCTGACCGCCGACTACCCGCACTTCCGGATCTTCGGCGACCTGATCGACCTCGGATTCGCAGCGACCGGAGACGGCGGAGAAGACGACGGCCGGCGGGAGCTGGCGCGGGAGGTGGTGGCGGAGCTGGCGCCCGGCGCCGGCGCGGCGCTGGCGCTGGTCGCGGCGCTCCGGCGCGGCGAGCTGCCGCGGCGCGACGCCACCGACGGAACCGAGCGCGCCGCCGCGCTCGAGCTCGACCACTTCCTCGCCCTGGCGACCTCGCCCGACTACGCCGCCGCGCTCAAGCCCGCCGCCGCGTGGCGCTCGACCGGGGAGCGCGGCGCGCCGGCGCGCCTGCTCCACCGGCTGCGCCGGCTGCTGCTGCTCTCGCGCGCCGAGGTCGAGGCGATCTACGGGCCGCAGCCGGGAGCGGCGGCGGTGCTGCGGCGGCGGCTGCTGCGGCCCTTCGACCTGGCCGGCCGCGCCCTGGCGGCGCGGCGCGCGCGCCGCCGCCTCGCCGGGCGCGGGCGCGATCCCGGAGGGTCCTAGGAGCGGTTGCGGGGCCGGGCTCAGGGCCGGGACGGCGAGACTTCGCGCGGCGACGGGGGCTTCTGGTCGATGACGGTGATCGCGCCGATCACGCCCAGCGCGCCCGCCGCCGGCCACCAGGCGATGACGACCGGGACGCAGGGGCCCTGGTGCCGCTTCTCGCCCTGCCAGTCCACCCGGTGCGAGATGTCCTCGCACTCCCAGTGGAAGACCTCCTTGTCCTTCTGCCACTCGGCGGTCTCGCCCACCGTCAGCTCGTTCGAGAGGTCCTTCTGCTCGCGGGTGAGCGGCGCCTTGCAGTCGTCGCGCACCTCGGCGATCGCCAGGTCGGTCGTGGCGGTGACGTTGCCGTCGGGATCGACCACCGCGACGTACCACTCGGCCGGCTCGGTCTTCTGGGCGACGAGGAACTGCTCGAGCGTGGCGTCGTCGTCGCGCCCCATCCAGGCCCGCTTCTCCTCCTTGCCCAGGCTGGCGCGCTCGCGGATGACGGCCTGGTCGAGGTCGCCGTTGGGATTGCGGTCCTCGGAGGCCTCCTTGGCCTTCCACCACGCCGCCCAGCGGTCGGTCGAGGCGGTCTGGAGCTGTTCGCGCGGGAACTTGGCGTCCACCGGCAGCGGCAGCACGCCCCACCAGCTCCCGGGCTGGTCCTCGTCGGCGACCATCGGCGTCCAGTAGAAGTCCTCGACCTCGAGCGAGAGGCGGCGGAAGTAGACGCGCGCCGTCCAGTCCTCGGCCAAAGGCGGGTCGATGTGGGCGGTGACCGCGGCGTGGGCGCCGATCGGGAGGCAGGGCAGGTCGCCGGGCACGATCGTCTGCGCCGCAGCCGGAGCCGCGGCGGCGAGCGCCGCGCCGACGAGGACGGCGGCGAGCGCGGACGCGCGGCGGGCCCGGCAGGGGGCCGGTCGGCGGACGGGGCTCATGACGGTCGGGGCGGTCGCAACGTGCGCAAATGTCGGTGTCTCGGAGACTTGCCGATGCTATGGGAGGCGCCGCACTGCGTCAAGGAGTGTTGCGGTCGATGACCGTCAAGGCGACGGCGTCGCCTTGTCGAGGCGCGCCAGCGGACGCTTCAGCGCGCGGTCGGCGCGCACGCCGGCGGGGAGCGCTGCGGCCAGCGCGCGCGCCGGGTCGAGACGGCCGGCGTCGAGCAGGCAGTCGAGCGCCGGCGCGGCGAAGCGCGCCTCGGTCTCGGGGTGGCAGGCGGTGAACGCCGAGATCGCGTCGGGGCAGCGGTCGAGCTGGGCGTAGGCCTGGCCGCGCAGGCACCACGCCTCGCCGCCGCGCACCTGGGCCGGGATCCCCTCGATCTGCGCCAGCGCGGCGGCGGCCTGGCCCTGCGCGAGCTCGGCGCCGGCGGCGTCGAGCGCGCGCACCCAGCGCAGGCTCTCGAACGACGGGCGGTCGGGCACCAGCTCGGGTGGCACCCACTCGAGCGCCCGCTTCTCGAACTCGTCGCGCTCGGAATCCTCGACCGGAGCCTGACGGTAGACGTGGAAGCGCTGATCCACGCCGTCCACGCGCTCGAAGGTGTCGAGGAACCCCTCCTTGTCACCGGCGCGCGACTGCGCGACGCCCAGCCGGATCAGGCACGCGGTCAGCCGCTCGGGGCGGTCGAGCATGCCGAAGCAGGCGCGGCGGATCTTGCGCACCGCCGCGGCGGCGTCGCCGCGCGCGAGCGCGACCTGGCCGGCGCGCTCGAGGTCGGCGTAGAACGGGTCCGGCGTCTGCGGCGCGGCCGCCGCCGGCGCGGCGAGCGCGACCGCGGCGGCGGCGAGCGCCGCGAGCAGCGGCCCGAGCGACGGCGAACGCCGGCTCACGCCGGCTCCCCGCTGTCGATCAGGACGCGGTTCTCGAGCACCGCCCGCGGATTCTCCACGGTCAGCGCCCGGGCGCGCTCGGCGCCCCAGCGGCCGGCGATCTCGTCGCGCGCCCGGGAGAGCCCGGTCGGCCGCCAGCCGGCGCGGTGGGCGTCGCTGGCGAGGAAGTGGGCGTGGCCGGCCTCGAGCAGCTCGAAGGCGCGCTCGCGCGGCCCGCGCCCGAATTCGCCGGTGACGCTCATCGCGGTGAGCTGGAACAGCGCGCCGGCCTGGGCGAGGCGGTCCACCGCCGCGCCGTCGCCGACCAGGAAGGGCGTCAACTCCGGGTGGGCGACGATCGAGCGCCAGCCGTCGGCGGCGAGCCGGGCGACGAGCGCCGCCGGGTCGGGGCCGAGGCCGAACGGCTCGAGCTCGAGCAGCAGGTAGCGCGAACCGGCGAGCGGGATGGCGCCGCCGCGTCCGGGCGCGGCGAGGCCGGCGGCCAGCTCGGAGTCCACCCGCACCTCGCCGCCGAGCAGCAGGCGGAGGTGGTCGCCGACCTCGGCGCGCACCTCGTCGAGCCGGCGCTCGAGCTCCTCCTCGGCGAGGTCCGGCCACTCGTCGCGGCGGCGGTGGGGTGTCGCGACCAAGGTCTCGCAGCCGTCCGCGACCGCCAGCCGGCACAGGTCGAGCGCGTCGGCCAGGGTGCGGGCGCCGTCGTCGATACCCGGGATCAGGTGCAGGTGGAGGTCGATCACGACGCCGCGGCCCGCCCTCCGGCGACCGCTTCGACCTCCGCGCCGTAGCCCTCGTAGGCCGCGCCGTAGGTGCCGTGGTAGCGCCCCTCGAGCGGCCGTGCGCGGTTCAGCACGGCGCCCAGCAGCCGCACCTCGGACTGGCGCAGCCGGTCGGTGCAGGTCAGCGCGTCGCGACGCTGGACGTAGCCCGCGCGCAGGCAGAGCACGACGCCGTCGGCGCGGCGGCCGACCAGGATCGCGTCGGTCACCGCCAGCGTCGGCGCGGTGTCGAAGACCACCATGTCGAAGGTCCGCCGCACCCACTCGACGTACTCGTCCATGCGCTCGGAGGAGAGCAGCTCGGACGGGTTCGGCGCGATCGGCCCCGACGCGGTGAGCCAGAGGTTGGGCACGTCGGTGGTCAGCACGGTCTCTTCGATCTCGGCGGCGTGGGTCAGGAAGTGGACCAGCCCGGGCCGGTTGTGGAGGTGGAAGACCTGGTGCAGGCGCGGCTTGCGCAGGTCGGCGTCCACCAGCAGCACCTTCTTGCCGAGCTGGGCGAGCACGATGGCGAGGTTGATCGCGGTCGAGGTCTTGCCTTCGCCCGGCACCGCCGAGGTCACCGCCACCAGCTTGAGCTCGGCGGCGGTCGAGAGCATCAACGCCGTGCGCAGCGAGCGGTAGGCCTCGGACACCGCCAGGCGCGGCCGCCGGTGCGGCAGCAGCTCGATGGCGACCGGCTCGGGCGTCGGCTTGCGGCTGACCGCGGAGCGCTTGCGCGGCTTGCGCTCGCCGCCGTAGCCGTACCCGTAACCGTAGCCGTAGCCGTAGCGGCCGAGCAGGCCGCCGCGCCCCTCCGTCGAGACGTCCGGCACGACCGCCAGCACGGGCAGGTCGAGCAGCCGCTCGACCTCGTCGGAGGCCTTGAGCGTGCGGTCCATGTAGTGGAGCAGGAAGACCAGCGCGATGCCGGCCAGCAGCCCCGCGCCCGAGCCGAGCGTCAGGTTGCGCGACAGCGAGGGCCGGAACGCCGCCCCGGGCACCAGCGCCTTGTCCACGACGCGGATGTTCGACTCGCGGGTGGCCTGCAGGCGCGACGAGACGTCGGTCTCGGACTGCTTGCGCAGCAGCTCGTCGAGCAGCTGGCGCTTGGTCGTGATCTCGATCTGCAGGTTGTTGTACTCGACCGCCGCGGAGTTGAGCTGGCGGTTCTCGGCCTTGGCGCTGTTGAGCTCGGCGGCCAGCGACTGCTCCTGGCGCAGCGCCGTCTGGTACTCGGCGCGGGCGTTCTCGCGCGCGCGGCCGAGCGCCTGCTGCGAGGCCAGCTCGAGGTTGCGCCGGGCCTGTTCGATCTTGGACTTGAGCTCGACCATCGCCGGCCACTCCGGCTTGTAGACGTTGAGCTTCGAGGCGTAGTCGCGCTCCATCGAGAGCACGTCGCTCCGCTGCTGCTGGACCAGCTGGTCGTCGAGCAGGTCGTAGGCGCGTCCGCTCTCGACCGACTCGAGCTCGCGCAGCCGCGCCTCCTTGCTGATGCGGTCGGAGACCGCCTTGATGTAGTCCTGGTTGAGCGCCTCGAGCCGCTTCAAGGTGACGTTGGACGCCGGGTCGAGCGAGACGATGTCGGTGCGCCGGCTGTAGGCCTGGAGCTGGGTCTCCTTGTCCGCGATCTCCTGCTTGAGCGACTCGATCTGCTGGCCGAAGAAGGTCGAGGCCTTGCCGGCGACGCTGGCGCGGGTCTCGATCCCCCAGTCGACGTAGGCCTCGACCAGGCCGTTGACCACCCGCGCCGCGAGCTCCGGCGAGCGGCTGCGGTAGGAGACCTCGACCAGTTGGGTGTTGCGCAGCGGGTTGATCTCGAGCGAGCCGAGCAGGCGGCCGGCGAGCGCGCCGATCATGGCGTCGTCGTCGGCCGCGGTGGCGGGCACGCCCGCGCTCGGCGCGTTCTTGAGCGCGGCGCCGCCGGGGTTGAACGCCGGATCCTGGTCGAGCCGCAGGTCCACCACGACGCGCTCGGCCAGGCCGCGGCTGGCCAGCAGCCGGTACTGGGTCGGGTAGTACTCGACGTTCCACCAGTTGTCGAGCCAGGCGTCCTCGACGCCGCGCAGCTGCACCGAGATGCGGCGCTCGATCTGGATCAGCGAGGTCGCGCGGTACTCCTTCGGCGTGATCAGGTACTGGACCACCGCGAAGGTCAGCGCCAGCCCCGTGACCAGCGCGATCAGCCGCCAACGGCTGGCGATCAGGCGCAGGTAGTCGCCGAGGTGGAACTCCACCTCGCCGCCCGTCTCGGGCGCGAACGGGTCCGCCGGCGGCGGCGTCCGGGTCTCGTTCACGGGGTCTCGCTCACGCTCGTCGGTCCACGATCGGCGGCTCAGAACAGCGACTCCTTGACCACGACGACGTCCCCTGCCTCGAGCGTCGGGTCCGGGGTCTTGCCGTCCAGGACCTTGCGGTAGTCGACCTCGATCTCGCGGGTGAGCGAATCGCCCTGGCGCTTCTTGATCAGCACCTTCTTCGACGCCCGGTCGGTGAAGCCGCCGGCGCGCGCCAGCACCGCCAGCAGCGAGATGCGGTCGGTGCTCTTGAAGGTGATCGCGCCCGGCTGGCGCACCTCCCCCAGGCAGTAGACCGAGACCTCGACGCCGACCGGGACGTTGATCAGGTCGTTGGCGTAGATCGGCACGTTGGCGTCCGGCTCGCCGCGCACGGTCAAGTCGTCGACCGAGATCTCGATCTGGTCGGACAGGCCGTTCTCGGCGCGGCGCAGGACGTAGACCAGGTCGCCGTGGTTGTCGGCCAGGCCGCCGGCCGCGGCGAGCGCGTCGAGCAGCGTCCAGCGCCCCGGGAAGGCGAGGTTGCCCGGCGACTTGACGGCGCCGATCACGGTGATCGGGCGCGAGCGGAACTCCAGGATCTCGACCGCCACCGAGGCGTGGTTGACGTAGCGCGCCTCGAGCAGCGACTTGAGGTGCGCCGCGAGCTCGGTCGCGGTCTGGCCGGCCGCCGGGACGTCGCCGATCAGCGGCAGGCTGGCCATGCCGGACTCGGAGATGCGGGTCTCGACGTTGAGCTCGGGGACCTCGAAGACCTTGATCCGGAGCAGGTCCTTGGGGCCCAGCCGGTAGCTGGCGGCGGGCAGCGCCGGCGCCGCCTGCTGCGCCCACGCTCCGGCGCCCGCGGCGGCCAGGGCGGTGATCAGGAGCACGAGGGGGAGAAGGCGGCGCGGCAAGAGTGGACCCGGAACCGGTGATTATAGGCCGCGGGCCCGGATTTCGAGGCTGCGGGCGCCCGGAAACCGAGGCCGCGGCCCCCGCGCGCGGGGGTCCCGGGGCCGCGGCGGCGGCTCAGAACAGGTCCAGGCCGCCGACCCCGAGCACGACGCCGAGGCGCAGCTCGTTGAAGTCGTTGGCCAGTCCGAGGTCGGAGTTCTCGACCCGGGTGCGGCGCGCGTCGGCTTCGAGCGACAGGCCGCGACCCAGCTCGAGGCGGGCGCCGAGGCCGGCGCTGGTGACGTCGTCGGTGCGCCGGGCGGTTCGCCGTTCCCGCCGGTCGCGTCCTGCTCGTAGCGGTGCTCGCCGGCCTCGACGAAGGCGTTGAACGACGTCCGCCAGCCGGGCTTGAAGCCGACCTCGGTGCCGACGCGCTGGTCGACGTAGAACGCCTCGCCCTGGACCACCGACCAGGCGAGGCTCCGCGTGCCGTAGACCGACCAGCTGAAGGAGCGGCGCGGCTCCCAGCGCACGCGCGCGGTGGCCAGATCGCCGTCGAACCCGCCGAAGCTCGACCCGGAGTCGGACTCGAGCTTCGTGTGGTAGCCCTCGACCGAGGCCTGGAGCTTGGGGCGCAGCAGGCGCAGCTCGGCGTAGGTGGTCGTGCCGCGGTTCGAGCGCGCCGCGTCCGCGGCGTCGAATCTCGCCTGCGAGGTGCCGCCGCCGACGCCGATCGAGAAGTCTCCGAAGGGCGACCAGCGCACGCCCCCGACCCACCAGGTCTCGTCGCGGTCGAGCGCGGCCAGCCCGGGCACCTGGTCGTGGTCGCCGGTGACGAAGCGGTCGAAGGCGCCGCGCACGAACAGGCCGAGCTGGTGTCCGACCGGCAGCTCGACGCGCGCGCCCAGGCGATCGTCGCGCACCCGCACGCGGCGGTCGAGCTCGGCGGTGGCGAGCGTCGTCGAATCGGTGGAGCGGCCGGTCAGCTCGATCGACAGCCGGCCGCCGTAGACGAAGGCGCCGACGCCGTAGCGGCCGGCCAGACGCCGGTCCTCGCTGCGGTCCTTCCACCACACGTACTCGGGCAGCGCCTGCGCGACGAGGGTGGTCCGGCCGCCGACCGGGAGCAGCGCGGACAGGCCCGCGCCCGCGGTGGCGGTGAGGTCGCGCTGGCGGCTGCCGTCGGGGTTGCGCTCCTCGACCCAGGCCAGCTCGCGCAGCGAGAGCCAGGGCTCGAGACGCACCGCGCCGAGGTGCCAGCGCGCGGACTGGAGCGCGCTGTGGATCGCCTCGCGACGGTTCTCGAAGGCCGCGCCGAGCGTGCCCGGGGCGATATACTGCGTGGATTGCGCCCCCAGGGGTCCCGCGACGGCGACGCACACCAGCGCGAGTCGAAGGTGACGGCGGACTCGGCTCAGCGGGACTCTCCCTCCGGAATCGGATTCGACCCGACGAGGGCGACCCGTGTGACACGTGACGACGGCGACGCGATGCGCGGGATGATACGTCATCCGCTCCTCGCCGCCGCCGGCCTGATCGCGCTCGTCGCCTGGGCGCCGATGCCCTTCGGCAGCGTCACCCCCGGCTTCGCGGCGCTGCTCGAGGCCGCGGCCTTCGCCGTGCTCGCGGTCGCCGCGCTGATGCCGGCGCCGTCACGCCGCGCCGCCCTCGGCGGACCGGACGCGGCGCCGGCCTGGCCGCGCGGCGCGCTCGAAGTCGCGCTGGCGCTGGCCGCGGTCGCAGCACTCGGATTGGCGCAGTCGGTCGCCTGGCCGGCGGGCTGGGTCGCCGCGATCTCTCCCGCGCACGCCCGCTACGCCGCCGAGAGCGCCGCGCTCGCCGGCGCGCCGGCGCCCGCCGCGGTCGCTCCCTCCCTGGCGCCGGGCGCCAGCCGCGCCGCCGCCTTCGCCTGGCTGCTGCCGGCCGCGGGGCTGCTGGCCGCCGCCCGGCTGGGCGCCTCGCGCCGGGTGCGCCGGGCGCTGGCGGCGACGCTCCTGGCCACGGCGCTGTTCCAGGTCCTGTTCGGCGCCCGCGCCTGGTTCGCGCGCTCGACCGAGATCTGGGGGGTCGAGACCCCGCTCGCGGCGCTGCGCCTGCGCGGCACCTTCGTCAACCCGAACCACCTCGCGCTGGCGCTCGAGATCGCTCTGGCGGTGGCGTTCGCCTGGCTGTGGTGGAGCGCGCGCCGCGCGGCGGCCGAGGCCGGCGCCGAACGGCGGCTGCTGCGCGTCGCGCCGCCGGCGCTGGTCTGGACGGTGCTGTTCGCGGGCCTGGCGTTCACCGGCTCGCGCTCGGGCATGCTCGCCGCGCTGGCCGGGACCGGCGCCGCCCTGGCGCTGGCGGCGCGCGGCCGCAGCCGGCGCTGGGCGCTCGCCGCCGGTCTGGCGGCGCTCGCGCTGGGCGCGGGGCTGGCGGTCTCCTCGGGGATCCAGGCGGGCTTCGGCCGCCTGCTCGAGACCTCGACGGGCGACGCCAGCTTGCACTCGCGGCTGGCCGCCGCCGGCCGCACGCTCGAGCTGTGGCGCCGCTTCCCGCTCTTCGGCAGCGGCCTGGGCAGCTTCCTCGCCGCCTTCCCGCTGGTGCAGTCGCCGCCGTCGGGCATGGGCGAGGCGATCCCCGGGATCTGGCGCCACGCCCACGACGACTGGGTCGAGCTGCTGGCGACCGCCGGGCTCCTCGGAGCCGTCCTGGTCGCGCTCGGACTGGCGGCGACCGTGCGCGCCTTGGCCCGCTCGTGGCGCGCGGCGGAGCGCGGCGAGGAGCGCGCCGCGGTGCTCGCCGCCGTCGGCGCGCTGGTCGCGGTCGCGATCCACGCTCTGACCGACTTCGGCCTCACCCTCCCGGCCAACGCCTTCACCCTCTCGGTGGTCCTCGGCGCGGCGATCGCGGCGGGGCACAAGAAGAGTCCGGGCGACCGCCCAGCCTCCCGCTGACGAACCGGAGGCTTCGCCAGCGCCGAGGCGGTATTACCCCCAGGGGACACGCAAGCCTGCTGCGTGTCCCCTTCCCCGCTGAACGACGTTGTGCCCCCGCTGGGAGAGGCACGGCGAGCGCCTCGCCTCCCCGTCGCGTGCCCCCGGCAGACCGAAGGCGTCTCCAGGGGACACCCAGCAAGCCAGGGTGTCCCCTCGGGGAATCTCCCGCCTCGCCAGTCCGCGGACTCGAGGTCTGTCTACGGGAGGCGTGGCGGGGGCCTCGGCGAGGCGCCCGCGGGACAGGTCTAGCCTCTAGAAGAAAGCTTGTGGAAAGAGAGAATGACAGCGGCCGGAGGGCCGCGGGGGCCTCAGCCGCCGGAGGCGGTGGTGGACCAGGCGGCTGGCGAGCCTTCCTCGAAGCCGTCGGAGAAGACGGCCTGCCGGGCCGCCGGGGTCGCTCCGGGGGCGGAGGTGACCGTCGGCGCCCGGCGCCCGGCGGGTGCAGGGCCGAGCAGAATGGCCGCGAGGAGAGCCGCGGCCGCGGCGGCGACCCAACCCAGCCGGCGCCGAACCTGCGGGCGCCGGAACGGCAGGACTTTCCCGCTCTCGCCCGGATTTTCCAGCTCCGAGCGCAGGGCGGCCAGGTCGGCGACCGCCGAGGCCAGCGACGGGTCCCGGACAAGCCGCTCCTCGAACAGCAGGAGGTCCACTCCGTCCGCCGTCCCGTCCACGTAAGCCTCGATTTCCTCGTAGGTTACGGGCTCGAGCCGAGCCTCTTCTTCCGCCAGGCAGCGGCCGAAGGCGGCGAGCACGGCCGCCGGGTCGGCGGCGCGCGGGTACGGGCGGGGGCGGGTGGGGACGGACATCGCGTTCAGCTCTCCACCCCTGAAGAGTGAGAAACCGGGCTCATCCTCCCATCCCCGGCAGAAGACCCCGCATCCGGCGGCCCAGCCGCAGCCGGGCGCTCTTGCGCAGGTTGATCACCTGCTGCCGGCTCAGGCCCAGCCGCTCGGCGATCCGCAGGTCCTCGAGCGGCAGCTCGGCCAGCAGGGCGGCGAGACCGGCGGCGTCGAGGCCGAGCGACTCGGCGACCGTCCTCCGGGGGGGCCAGCCCGACGGCCAGCAGGGCGCCGAACATGTCGCCGCCGCCGTCGTCGCGCAGGTTGAGCAGGAGCGCGGCGCGCTGGTTGGGCACCAGCTCGAGGATCTCCGCCCAGAGCTGCTCGAGCGCCTCGCGCACCTCGAGCGCGGCCAGCGCCGTCGGCGCGGCGTCGGCGGGTTCGACCCCGCGCCGGCGCGTGGGCGTCTCGGCCTCGCCGTCGAACAGGGTCGCGAGCGGTTCGTCGCGCACGTCGAGCGCCGCGGCCAGGGCGTCGACCAGGCTCTCGAGACGGCACGGCACGCCGTAGGCCGCGATCACCGCGCGCACCAGGGCGCCGAAGCGGGCGGGCGCCCGTCCGTGCCGCGCGACGACGTCGCCGGCCAGCGTCTCCAGCCGGGCGTCGTCGATCACCGGGGCGCCGCCCTCCCAGGCCGCCAGCCCGCACACCGAGTCGTGGCCGGGACCGGTCCAGCTCGCCAGGCGGCCGTCCTTGCGCAGGACGTAGCGCACGCGGTGACGCAGACGGGTGCGCTCCGGCTCGCGAGCCATCAGGAAGGCCGAGCAGGAGTTGAACGCGGTGACCGCGACGTAGTCGGCGAAGCTCGCCGGCGGCGGGTTGTCGCCGGCGCGCACGCTCGCCAGGTGGAGCTGCAGGCGCATCAGGGTCGAGGCCTGGAGATCCTCGAGGTCGGCCTCGGGCACGCCGCCGCCGCGCCCGCCGAGCTGACGCCGGATCACCCGCCGCACCAGCGGCGCGGCAAGCCCCGCGAGCAGCTCCCCCAGCCGCTCGCGCGCCTCGCTCTCTCCGGCGGCCGAGAGAAAGGGTTCGAGCGCGGGGTCGGCGCGGGGAGGTGCGTCCTTCGACATGAGCTCCGGTCGCATCCTATTCCGTGCGCCGCGCCCGACGAGGGACCCCACCCTCCCGGCGCGCATCGGTGGGCGCACCGGTGACAGTTACGTCTGTGACGTAACTGTCACCTTTCGAGAGACGGGGTCCGACGCGACCGATCCCTCTACCGGACGGGGCCTACGGCCGGGTGACAGTTACGTCTGTGGCGTAACTGTCACCCGCCGAGGAGGCCGACGACGTGGCCGTCCACCCAGTCCATCTTCTCGGCCTGGGGTTCCGCCGGCAGGCCCGGCATGCGGATGATCTCGCCCAGCAGCGGGACGACGAACCCGGCGCCGGCGGCGAGCACGAATGCGCGCACCGTGACGTCGAAGTTCTCCGGGCGGCCGACCACCTTGGGGTCGTCCGACAGCGAGTTCGGGGTCTTGGCCATGCACACCGGAAGACCGCCGTAGCCGAGCTTCTCGATCAGCTTGAGGTCGCGCTCGGCGACCTTGGTCATGCCCACGCTCGCGGCGCCGTACATCAGGCGGGCGATCGTCTCGACCTTCATCGGGATCGGCCAGGTCCAGTCGTAGAGCGGACGGAACGGCTCGGACTTCTTCTCGGCGTGGGCGACGACGGTCGAGGCCAGGTCGCGGCCGCCCTCGCCGCCCGCGGAGAAGACGTCGGCCAGCGCGCACGGCACGCCCATCTCGTCGCAGGCGACGCGCACGACCTCGAGCTCCTCGTCCGAGTCGGTGGCGAAGCGGTTGATCGCGACCACCGGCGGCTCGCCGAAGTGACGGATGTTCTCGACGTGCTTGCGCAGGTTGCCGAGGCCGCGTTCGACCGCCGCCGGATCCGGCTTGGCGAGGTCCGCCTTGGCGATGCCGCCGTGGCGCTTGAGCGCCCGCACCGTGGCGACCAGGACCACCGCGGCGGTGTCCAGGCCGGCGTAGCGGCACTTGATGTCGAAGAACTTCTCGGCGCCGAGGTCGAAGCCGAACCCCGCCTCGGTGACCACCCAGTCGGCGTGCGCCAGCGCCATCTTCGTGGCGATCACGGAATTGCAACCGTGCGCGATGTTGGCGAACGGTCCGCCGTGGATGAACGCGGGCACGCCCTCGCAGCTCTGGACCAGGTTGGGCATCAGGGTGTCCTTGAGCAGGACCATCATCGCGCCCACCGCCTTCAAGTCCGCGGCGGTGACCGGCGAGCCGTCCCGGCGCAGGCCGACCAGCAGCCGACCGAGCCGCCGCCGCAGGTCGTCGGCGTCCTCGGCCAGGCACAGCGTCGCCATGACCTCGGAGGCCGGGGTGATGTCGAAGCCGGTCTCGCGCGGCACGCCCTCGAGGTGGCCGCCCAGGCCGATGATCACCCGCCGCAGCGCGCGGTCGTTGACGTCGAGCACGCGGCGCCAGAGCACGCGGCGGGCGTCGAGTCCGAGGCCGTTGCCCTGGTGGATGTGGTTGTCCAGCATCGCGGCGAGCAGGTTGTGGGCCGACGTCACGGCGTGGAAGTCGCCGGTGAAGTGCAGGTTGATGTCCTCGGTCGGCACCACCACCGACTTGCCGCCGCCGGTGGCGCCGCCCTTGAGCCCGAAGGTCGGACCCAGCGACGGCTCGCGCAGCGCCAGGCAGACGTTCTCGCCGATCGCGGCCAGCCCCTGGGCGAGACCGATCGAGATCGTCGTCTTGCCCTCGCCGGCCGAGGTCGGCGTGATCGCGGAGACGAGCACGAGCTTGCCCGGCTCGCGTCCGCTGGCGGCGCGCGCCTCGGGCCGGATCTTGGCCTTGTCGGTACCGTAGGAGACGACGTGCCCGGGATCGATGCCGAGGCCGCGGGCGACGTCGAGGATCGGGCGCACTTGCCCCGTTCGAGTCATTTCGTTTCCTCCCCGCCGCCTATCCTAGAGGCTCGCGCTCCCGAGGCGCCCGACCCGCGGGGCGGGAGCCCCCGAGCGGGCGATCGGACCGGCGGTACACTCGGCCGCCGAGGAGGACGCGATGCCCACGCCCCGCCGCCTCGTTCCGCTGCTCGCCCTCGCCGTCGCACTGGCTGCGGGCGCCGCCCACGCCGCGCGCGCCGACGGCCAGCGCGCCCTGCTCGAGGCGCGCGCCCACCGTTCGGTGCCCGGTCCGGCCGCTCCGGCCGCGCCGAATCCGCTCCCGCCCGGGCTCGAGCTGTTCTCGATGAGCGCCACCGACAACGCCGTCGCCGTGCGCGCCGTGCCCGACGTCAACGGCGACCAGCGCGACGAAGTCCTGGTCGGCATCGACCAGTCGGGGACGCCCGACGTCTTCCTGCTCGACGGCGCGAGCAGCGGCACCGCGACGGCGCTGTGGAGCTTCCAGCCCGACGGCGGCGTCTCGGGCGGCTCGCCCTACGGCGACCAGTGCCTGGTCGTGGGCGGCGACGCCGACGGCAACGGCGCCGCGGACCTGCTGGTCGGCACGGCCTGGGGCGGCCGCACCGCCTACCTGCTCGACTCGCTCGCGGGCGCCGAGCGCTGGCGCTACGACACCTACCAGAATCCGCCCGATTCGGGCTGGGTCTACTCGCTCGCCGAGCTCGCCGATTCGACCGGCGACGGCCTGCCCGAGGTCGCGTTCGGCGCCGGCTCGTTCAGCGACTCGCTCTACGTCGTCTCCGGCGCGAGCTCGGGCGACGCCACGCTGCTCTGGCGCTACCAGGCGGCCGACGCGGTGCAGTCGGTGGCCAACGCCGGCGACCTCGGCGGCGACGGCAACGACGACGTGGTCGCCGCCGTGGGCGACAACGGCCACGCCATCGTCGCGCTCGACGGCCATCCGCCCGGAGCGACCGGCGTCGCCCTCTGGACCTACCCGACCGGGAGCCCCTCGGCCTGGGGCGTCGGCGTCCTGCCCGACGTCACCGGCGACGGCCACGCGGAGGTTCTGGCGGTGCTCTGGACCATCGACGGCAGCGCCATCCGCTGCCTGAACGGCGCCACCGGCGCGCTGGTCTGGCAGAGCACGACCGTGAGCGACTACGGCATGCTGGTGGACCCGATCGCGGACGTCACCGGCGACGGCCACGACGACGTCGTCGTCTCCTCCTGGGACAACTCGGTGCAGGTGCTCGACGGCGCCACCGGCGCCGAGGTCTGGAAGCGCACGGTCGGCACCCTCAACGGCGGCGACGTGTGGAGCGCCCGCCACGTCGGCGACCTGAACGGCGACGGCTTCGAGGACGTCGTCGCGGGCTCGTTCGACGGCCACGTCTACGCCCTGTCGGGGGTCAACGGCTACCCGTTCTGGGCCTTCGACACCGGCCGCCGGCTGTACAGCGTCACGGGCCTCGGCGACCTCGACGGCGACGGCGTGCCGGACGTCGCCGCGGGCACCCAGAACCTGACCTCGAGCAGCGTGCCGGTGGTCCACGTCCTGTCGGGGACCGGCGGCGGCGTCCTGCCGCTGTTCGCGGACGACTTCGAGAACGGCTTCCCCGCCGGCTGGAGCGCGACGGTGGCCGCAGGCGCGCCCGCGGCCCTCTCGCGTCAGTTGAGGTAGCCGAGCGAGCGCAGCTCGCGCTCGAACTTCTCGTCGAGGTGGATGCCCGGGGTGGACGCACCGGGGCGGTGCGCCAGCGCGGCGTTGGCGATGCGGATCATCTCGGCCCACCGGCCGGGGTCCTTGCCGGCGCAGTTGACCTGCTCGCCGGGATCCGCGCCGAGGTCGAAGAGCCGCGTCCCGATCAGCTTCCACCCCTGCCAGCGCACCGAGGTCCCCGCTTCGGAGGGCGGCGCCTCGTCGTCGATCTCGGCGACTTCCGGCAGCTCGGGCAGCGTCGCACCGCGCACGAGCGGCAGCAGGCTGCGGCCGTCGAACGTCTCGGGCGGCGGAATGCCCGCGAGCGCGAGCACGGTCGGCGCGATGTCGATGCTGCGCACCGGCTCGACGACCGTGCGGCCCGCGGCCTCGCCGCCCGGCAGGTGGACGATCAGCGGCACCCGCAGCAGCTCCTCGTAGAGCGTGTGGGAGTGCCAGCCGAGCGTGCCGTGCTCGTCGAACTCCTCGCCGTGGTCCGAGGTCACGACGATCAGGGTGTCGCGGTAGCGGTGGCGCGAACGCAGGCCCTCGATCAGCCGGCCGATGCCGCGGTCGGCCGAGACGATCTCCGCCGCGTAGGCGCGCTCGACGTGGCGCACGTCCGCGGCGTCGAGGTGGATCGCGCCGGAGTTGACCTGCTCGAGGAAGGCGACCGTGACGCCGTCGCCCACGGCGCCGTGGTAGCCGGGATCGAGACGGTGCAGGATCCCGGGCGCGGGCGTGTACGGGTGGTGGGTCTCGTAGGTGTGGAGGAAGAGGAAGAGCGGCCGCCGGTCAGGGGCGTCGAGCGCGGTCAGCCCGGCGGCGACCGTGCGCGAGAAGGCGCCGGGCTTGTGCCGCTCCGCCTTGGCCCGGTAGGTCTCGAAACCCTGGCCGATCCCGAACAGCGGGTCGAGCTGGCCGCCCGCGGTCAGGCCCACGGTGCGGTAGCCGGCGCCGGCGAGCACCTCGGCGAGCGTCACCGCGCTCGCCGGCAGGGCCTGGAGGCGCGCGAACGAGGCGCCGTGGTGCGAGGGCAGCTCGGAGGTGAACAGCGACGCGTGCGAGGCCAGCGTCGAGGGCGCCTGCGCCTCGACGTCGCGGAACAACACCGAGTCGGTGCTCAAGGCGTCGAGGTTCGGGCTGGTCGGCAGCGTCTCGCCGTAGCAGCCGAGGTGGTCGGCGCGCAGCGTGTCGATCGAGACCAGCACGATGTCCGGCCGCTTCGCCCCGCGACACCCCGCGAGCGACGCCGCCGCCAGGAGCGCCGCCGCCGCGGCCCGCAGCGCCCGTCGCGCCGGCGGCTGCAGTGAAGAGGGACGGAGCCGGTTCATCGCGGGACGCCACTCTAGCGCGCCCGCCATCCGCCAGCGGACCCCTTCACGGCGTGCCCATCCACAGGTTTCTCAGAGTGAACACCACGCCACACGCGGCACTCGCAAGCAGCAGCGCCCGCGCGGCCGCCTGCGCTCCCGGCCGCTTCGCGCCGGGCCGGGATTCGACTCCCCAGACGCCTTCGAGCGCCAGCAGCGGCAGCAGCACCCGCGCGTAGGCCCACGGCTCGACCCAGACTCGGGCGCTCAAGAAGACACCGAGCAGGGCGAAGAGCCCGATCGCGAGCGGCAGGCCGCGCGGCGGTTCCTGCGTGCGGACTCGTCGTGCCTCGGTCCAGCCGATCCACAGACCCAGGACGATCGCCGCCCCGTAGACGAGGAGTAGGACGAGTTGCGTCCCGGCGCGCGGCGCTCCGGGCCAGGACCGGAAGACGGCGCCGACGCACGAAGCCCAGCCGCGGCCCGGCCCGTCGAACGGAATGGCGAGCGAGAAGACCCGGGGCTCCGAGACGACGGCGTGCACGTAGAGCCACCAGCCCGCCACCGTCGCCCCGGCGAGCCCGAGCGCCGCGACGCCGGAGCGACTCCGCCATCGCCTCCGGGGAATCACGAGCAGCGGCAGCGCCAGCAACGCGGTCTCCTTCTCGAGCACCGCGAGCGCGAAGAGCGCGGCGGCCGCCGGAGCGAGCCTCGG
Organism: uncultured Acidobacteriota bacterium; assembly: GCA_963781755.1. GTDB lineage: Bacteria > Acidobacteriota > Thermoanaerobaculia > Multivoradales > JAGPDF01 > JACTMI01. The sequence goes on along the minus strand of CAWAGZ010000004.1, from coordinate 253,477 downwards.
CCGCTCCCGCGAGACCAGCGCGGCCACGCCGAGCAGGAGCGTCACCATCAGTGCGTCGCCCAGCATGCGCCAGACGCAGACCATCGGCCCGAGGCCGAGAACGAACGCCACTCCCCACCATCGGCTCCTGCCGTGGGCGACCGCGACGAGCGCCACCAGCGCTCCGCCGAGCGCGATCCCGAGGAGGTTCAGAAGATAGAGAGCGAGCACGCGCGCCTCGTCGTCGCCGCCTCCCAGGATCCAGGCGGCGAGCGGCCAGACGATGCGGTGCGCCCGGTACTCCCGGTCGTCCAGAAGTCGCGAGACCGGGGTGCGCAGGAAGGGGTCGAAGGCCAGCGCCAGGAAGAACTGTCCGTCGTAGCCCGGCGACGACGGATCGACGCGCACCGGGATCGGCCACTCTCCACGCTCGCCGCCCGAGGCCTGGCCGACGAGGAACGGCCCCGTCCAGTCGCCGCCGTGGACGAGCGCGATCTCGGCCGCCTGGAGCCCGGCGAGCAGGAGCGCCGAGAGCGCGAAGACGACGAGCGGACCGCGCCGGTACCCGGTGATCACGCGCCCGATTGTCCGGTGGGCAGGGCCGGGGTGTCCACCCGTCGCCGTCCGCCCGGGCCGCGCTTGACAGCCTTCGAACAGTCGTTTGATACTCCCGTTCGGAGATCGCCGCCGTCGTGCCCCTCGACATCGAAGTCCGCACACCGCCGGCCGAGGCGCCGGGCTCGGGAGAGGTTCGCGCCGCGGACGCCCCGCCGGTGACCCGCGAGCGGCTGCTCGACGCCGCCGAGCGGCTGTTCTCCGCCAAGGGCTACCGCGCCGCCTCGGTGCGCGAGATCACCCAGGCGGCGGGAACCAACCTGGCGGCGGTCAACTACCACTTCGGCAGCAAGGCCGAGCTCTACCGCGAGGTCTTCGTGCGCCGGCTGACCTGGCTGCGCGAGCGGCGCCTCGCGGCGGTCGAGCGCGCGTTGGCCGCGGCCGGCGACGACGCGCTCGAGCGCTTCGTCGAGGCGTTCGCGGCGGCCTTCGTCGAGCCGCTGGTGGCCGGCGACGCCGGCCGCCGCTGGCTCAACCTGTTCTCGCGCGAGATGCTCGACCCGCAGCTTCCGCCGGGGTTCTTCTACCGCGAGATCCTGCTGCCGACCCACGGCGCGCTGGCCGACGCCCTGTGCCGCGCCCGGCCCGGGCTCGATCCGGCCGCTGCCCGCCTGTGCGTCCAGTCGGCGATCGGCCAGCTCCTCTACGTCGTCCAGCTGCAGCGCATGGCGGCGACTACCGGAGACGTCGAGGCGGCGAGCCACTACGCGCTGCCGCGCCTGCTGGCCCACGCCGTGCGCTTCACCACCGCGGGCATCCGGCATCTCGAAGCGCCGGGAACCTGAACCGCGTCCGTCCGTATCCCCGGAGATCCCCGGCATGAAGACTTCCCTCCCCCGCCGTCGCCGACCCCGCCTGCGCCCTCTCGCCCTGGCGCTGGCCGCCGCGTCGGCGCTCGCGGGCACGCCCTGGGCGGCGGCGGCCGACCCGGGAGCACCGGCGACGACCGCAGCGAAGACGGTGGCTCCGGGGACGCCCTCGCGCGCGGCGCTGAGCGGCGTGGCGCCGCCGCCCGGTCCGACCCAGCCGTGGGTCGCGCCCGACGACGTCCAGCTACCGCCGGTCGAGGTCCCGCAGTCGCCGCTGCCGGAGCTGGCGGGCCCCGGCCCGCTGCACGCGACGCTCGGCCGCATCGTCGACCTGGCGCTGGCCAACAGCCCGGTCACCCGCGGCACCTGGCTCGCCGCCCGCGCCGCCGCGGCCGAAGTCGGCGTGCGCAAGGCCGGCTACTACCCGACGGTCGACCTCAACGGCACGGCGACCCGCGCGAAGTCCTCGACGGTCGCCGGCACCGGCTTCAACTACCTGCGCACGACCTACGGACCGAGCGCCGACCTCACCTGGCTGCTGTTCGACTTCGGCGGCCGCGCCGGCGACCTGGGAGACGCCCGCTACGCCCTGTTGGCGGCCGACTGGACGCACAACGCGGCGATCCAGAACGTCGTCCTGCAGGTGCAGCAGTCGTACTACCAGTACCTGGCCGCGACGGCGCAGCGTGCCGCGCTGCTCGAATCGATCCAGCGCGCCGAGACCAACCTCGAGGCCGCCGAGGACCGGCGCAAGGCCGGGCTGGCGACGATCGCCGACGTGCTGCAGGCCCGGACGGCGCTGTCGCAGGAGAAGCTCGACCGGGTCCGGATCGAGGCCCAGATGCACTCGATCAAGAGCGCCCTGGCGACCGCCGTCGGCGTGCGGCCCGACATCGACGTCGAGGTCGGCGAGCTGCCCGCGGACGTCGACTTCGGGCCGGCGGCGCAGCAGGTCGGCGAGCTGCTCGACCGCGCGCTCGCCGAGCGGCCCGACCTGCTCGCCCTGCGCGCCCAGGCACTGGCGGCGCGCGAGCGGGTGCGCAAGGAGAGCTCCGACGGTCTGCCGACGCTCGGGCTCGCGGCCTCGACCAGCCGCGTCTACACCCACGGCTCGGCCGCCGACCCGGCGGAGAACTACCAGGCGCAGCTCGCGCTCAGGATCCCGCTGTTCACCGGCTTCGACCGCAAGTACCGCGTCGCCCGGGCGCGGGCCCAGGCCGACGCCAGCCAGTCGCAGGTCGACTCGCTGGTCCAGCGGGTCGTGCTCGACGTCTGGACCTCCTACTACGACCTCCAGGCCGCGGCGCAGCAGGTCTCGACCAGCCGCGATCTCGTCGCCAGCGCGTCGCAGTCGACCGACGTCGCCGAGGGGCGCTACCGCTCGGGGGTCGGCAGCATCCTCGACCTGCTCACCGCGCAGAGCGCCCTGGCCAGCGCCCGCGCCGAGGAGATCCAGGCCCGGGCCGACTGGTTCGTCGCCCTGGCGCAGCTCGAACACGACGTCGGAACCCTGGGATTGCCCGCGCCCGGGGAACCCGCCGACGCACAACGAGGACAGCCATGACCCACGCCCGTTCCCCGAGGTCGCCCTTCGCCCGCGCCGCCGCGCCGGCGACCCCCGCCGCGCTGCTCGCGCTCGTCGCCCTCGGGCTCGCCGCCTGCTCCGGTCCGCAGGCCAAGGCGCCGACGCCCACCTTCCCGGTCACGCTGGGCGAGGTGACCCGCGCCGACGTCCCGGTGGACTGGCGCGGCGTGGGTACCGTCGAGGCGATGTCCAACGTCGCCGTGAAGTCGCTGGTGGCCGGCGAGCTGGTGAAGGTGCACTTCACCGAAGGCGACGACGTCGCGCGCGGCCAGCTCCTGTTCACCATCGATCCGCGGCCCTACCGCGCGGCGCTCGCCGCCGCCGAGGCGCAGCTCGCCCGCGACCGGGCGCTGGCGACCAACGCCGCCGCGGACGCCCAGCGCTACGCCGATCTCGCGGCCAAGGAGTACGTCACCGCCGAGGAGCTGGACTCGAAGCGGTCCAACGCCCAGGCGCTCGATGCGACCGTCGCGGCCGACCGCGCCGCGATCGACAAGGCGAAGCTCGACCTCGGCTACTGCGAGATCCGCTCGCCGATCGACGGCCGCACGGGCAGCCTCCAGATCCACGCCGGCAACGTGGTCAAGGCCAACGACCTGCCCCTGGTCGGGATCCAGCAGATCACCCCGATCCGCGTCGACTTCGCCGTCCCGCAGCAGCTGCTCTCCGAGATCCGGAAGCGCTCCGCGGCCGGCGAGCTGCCGGTGAGCGTGGCGTCGCCCACCCGGGACGCCCGCGGCGCCGACGCGACCGACGTCGAAGCCGGCGACGCCGCTCCGACTCCGGCGACCGGCACCGACGCGCAGGCCGCCGCGGAGGCTCCGGCCACACCGCCCGGAGCGGGCGAGGTCGGCCGCCTCACCTTCGTGGACAACCAGGTGGACGCCGGCTCCGGGACGATCGGTCTCAAGGCGACCTTCGACAACTCCGACCGGGCGCTGTGGCCCGGAGAGTTCGTCGAGGTGACGCTGACCCTGTCCACGCTCGCCAACGCCGTGGTGGCGCCGTCGAGCGCGGTGCAGGTCGGCCAGGACGGGACCTACGTCTACGTCGTGCGCCCCGACCGGACGGTCGAGATGAGGAAGGTCGGCGCGGGCCAGATCGTCGACGGCCGGACGGTGATCACGTCCGGACTCTCCGGCGGCGAGCAGGTGGTGACCGACGGCCAGCTCCGTCTCTTCCCCGACGCCAAGATCGAGGTCCAGCCCGCCGCCGGGAGCGCCCCGGCGCCGACGGCCACCGAGGCCGCCGCGCGCAACTCGTGAGGATTCGCCGCCCGTGAACATCTCCGAGATCTTCATCCGCCGGCCGGTCATGACCACGCTGGTCATGCTGGCGATCCTCGTCTTCGGGGCGATGGGCTACCGGCTGTTGCCGGTCAGCGACCTGCCCAACGTCGACTTCCCGACCATCAACGTCAACGCCGCGCTGCCCGGGGCCAGCCCCGAGACCATGGCGACGTCGGTGGCGACGCCGCTCGAGCGCCAGTTCTCGACCATCGCCGGGCTCGATTCGATGACCTCGACGTCGTCGCTCGGCTCGACCTCGATCACCCTGCAGTTCAGCCTCGAACGCGACCTCGACTCCGCGGCCCAGGACGTCCAGACCGCGATCTCGGCCGCGACCCGGCAGCTCCCCACCGACATGCCGACGCCGCCCACCTTCAGCAAGGTGAATCCCGCGGCCTCGCCGATCCTCTACATGGCGCTGACGTCGGAGTCGATGCCGCTGTCGCAGCTCAACGAGTTCGCCCAGATCATGATGGCGCAGCGCATCTCGACGGTCAGCGGCGTGGCCCAGGTGTCGGTCTACGGCGCCCAGAAGTACGCGGTGCGCATCCAGCTCGACCCGAAGAAGCTCGCGGCCCACGGCGTCGGCATCGACGAGGTCTCCGCCGCGGTCCAGAACGCCAACGTCAACCTTCCCAGCGGCGTGCTCGAGGGCCCGGACCAGCAGCTCACGATCCAGTCCGAAGGGCAGCTCATGCGGGCCGCCGCCTACCGGCCGATCGTGGTCACCTACCGCGACGGCAAGCCGCTGCGGCTCGAGCAGCTCGGCAACGTCGTGGACAGCGTCAACGACACCCGCTCCGGCGCCTTCTTCGGCGACCACGACGGGCAGCGCCGGGCGCTGATCCTGGCCGTCCAGCGCCAGCCCGGGACCAACACGGTGGAGGTCGCCGCGGCGGTGCGCGCGCTGCTGCCCACCTTCCGCTCGCAGCTCCCCGGCTCGGTCGATCTGCAGGTGCTCCACGACCGCTCGGAGTCGATCAAGGACTCGGTGCACGACGTCAAGTTCACCCTCTACCTGGCCCTGGTCATGGTGGTGCTGGTGATCTTCCTGTTCCTGCGCAACCTCTCGGCGACCTTGATCCCGGCCCTGGCGCTGCCGATGTCGATCGTCGGCACGTTCGCGTTCATGTACCTGCTCGGCTACAGCCTGGACAACCTGTCGCTGATGGCGCTGACCCTCTCGGTCGGCTTCGTGGTCGACGACGCCATCGTCATGCTCGAGAACGTGGTGCGCAAGATGGAGCACGGCGTGCGGCCCTTCCAGGCGGCGCTCGACGGCTCGCGCGAGATCGGCTTCACGATCCTGTCGATGACGCTGTCGCTGGCGGCGGTCTTCATCCCGGTTCTGTTCATGGGCGGGATCCTGGGGCGGCTGTTCCACGAGTTCGCGGTGACCATCGGCCTGGCGGTCCTGATCTCGGGCTTCGTCTCGCTGTCGCTGACGCCGATGCTGTGCAGCCGGTTCCTGCGTCCGCACAGCGCCGACGAGCGGCACGGCCGCCTCTACCAGGCCTCGGAGCGCGCCTTCGCGGCGACGCTCGCCGGCTACGCCCGCGGCCTCGACTTCGTGCTCGCCCGGCGCGGCGCCACGATCTCCGTGCTGGCGCTGGTCATGGCGGCGACGGTCTACCTGTTCGGGATCGTCCCGAAGGGGTTCCTGCCCAGCGAGGACACCGGCTCGATCTTCGCCTCGACCGAGGGCGCCGAAGGCACCTCGTTCGCGGCGATGAAGCAGCACCAGCTCGCGGCCGGGGAGATCCTGCGCGCCGACCCGCGGATCAAGGAGTTCATGAGCTTCGTCGGGCGCGGCGGCTCGTCGCAGGGGATCCTGTTCATGCACCTGGTGCCGCGCGACCAGCGCGACGCCTCGGTGGACCAGATCATCACCGAGCTGCGGCCCAAGCTGGCCCGGATCCCGGGCATCCGGATCTACCTCCAGAACCCGCCGCCGATCCGGATCGGCGGCCGCCTGTCCAAGAGCCAGTACCAGTTCACCCTCCAGGGCACCGACACCGACGAGCTCTACCGCTCCGCCGGCCAGCTCCTGGACCGGTTGCGCACGGCCCCCGGCCTGCTCGACGTGACCTCGGACCTGCAGATCAAGAACCCGCAGGTGACGCTCGCCATCGACCGCGACCAGGCGTCCCGCTACGGCGTCTCGGTGGCCGCGATCGAGCAGGCGCTCTACTCGGCCTACGGCACGCGCAAGGTCTCCGACATCTACGCCCCCCAGGACCAGTACCAGGTCATCCTGGAGGTGGCTCCGCGCTACCAGCGCGACCCCAACGCGCTCAACGACCTCTACGTCCACTCGTCGAGCGGCGCGCTGGTGCCGCTCGCCGCGCTCGCGACCACCCGCCGGGACGTCGGACCGCTGACCGTCAACCACTCCGGTCAGCTGCCCTCGGTCACACTCTCCTTCGACACCGAGCCCGGGGTGGCGCTGAGCCAGGCGGTGGCGACGGTCGAGCAGGCTGCGCGCCAGGTGCTGCCGGCGTCGGTCAACACCAGCTTCCAGGGCACGGCGCAGGCGTTCCAGTCGTCGACCGCGGGCCTCGGGCTCCTGCTCCTGCTCGCGGTGCTCGTCATCTACATGGTGCTGGGGATCCTCTACGAGAGCTTCATCCACCCGCTGACGATCCTCTCGGCGCTGCCGCTGGCGGGGTTCGGCGCGCTGCTGACGCTGCTCCTGTTCGGCGTCCAGCTCTCGCTCTACGCCTTCGTCGGGCTGATCATGCTCGTCGGGCTGGTCAAGAAGAACGGCATCATGATGATCGACTTCGCCATCGAGGGGCGCAAGCGCGGCCTCGACCCGGTGGCGGCGATCCGCGAGGCCTCGCTGGTGCGGTTCCGGCCGATCATGATGACCACCATGGCGGCGTTCGTCGGCACCTTGCCGATCGCGCTCGGCCTGGGCGCCGGCGCAGAATCGCGGCGGCCGCTGGGCCTCGCCGTGGTCGGCGGTCTGGTCTTCTCGCAGCTGCTGACCCTGTTCATCACGCCGGTCTTCTACGTCTACATGGAGCACTTCCAGCACTGGCTCGGCCAGCGCTTCCCGCGCCTGTCCCACGGCGTGACCGGCGAGCTGGTGGAAGTGGACGGCCTGGCGGCCCCGGCGGAGGAAGCGCAGGAGGGCGGACGCGAAGGCGAGGGCACGCTCCCGGGAGCCTTCGCCGAGCCGGAGCCCGAGACCGTGATGATCCGGAGCACCGACCGGCGCGAGCCCTAGACGCGGAAGGACAGAAGGACAGGAGGACAGAAAGACAGAAAGACAGAAAGACAGAAAGACAGAAAAGCAGAAAAGCAAAGACTTTCTGTTTAGGGGAAGGACAGGAGGCCTCGCACGAGGCTCGGGCTTCCCCGGACGCGGAGGCGGCTCCTCGCCCCGGGCCCATTCCTGCAACAGAAAGGTCTCTGCCTTTCGGACCTCCACCTCGGCTGCCCGTCCGCCCGGCCGCGGGCGCGCTTCCCCGCCCCGGTCCACCCCCTTCAACAGAAAGTCTCTGCTTTTCGGACCTCCGCCTCGGCTACCCGTCCGCCCGGCCGCGGGCGCGCTTCCCCGCCCCGGTCCACCCCTTCAACAGAAAGTCTCTGCTTTTCGGACCTCCGCCTCGGCTACCCGTCCGCCCGGCCGCGGGCGCGCTTCCCCGCCCCGGTCCACCCCTTCAACAGAAAGTCTTTGCTTTTCTGCTTTTCTGCTTTTCCGTCTTTCCGTCTTTCAACAGGCCCGTCCTTCCGTCTTTCGCTCTTGCGCCTCAGTGCTTCGGCGCGGGGGCCGGCGGGATCGGCTCGGGAACCTGGTTGGCGATCGGCGGGACCGTCATCAGGTAGGCGTAGATCGCCTTCAGGTCCTCGTCGCTCTCCTGGGCCAGGTTCGGCCAGGGCATCGGCGGCAGCAGGCCGCGGCCGCGCCCCAGGTGCTTGCCCTTGCGCAGCGTGTCGATGAAGTCCTGCTCGCTCCAGCTGCCGATGCCGGAGCCCTCGTCGGGAGTGATGTTGGCCGAGAAGCTCACGCCCCAGGGTCCGGCCCAGGCGGTCATCGAGCCCGACACGCTCATCGCCCAGGGACCGGGCGGCAGCTTCGGCGCCGGCGGCATGGCCAGGTTCTGCGGGTGGCCGGAGAGCATCCGCGACATGTCGGGCTCCGGCCCTTTGGCGCCCAACTTCCACGGCGTGTGGCAGTCGTTGCAGCCGCCGACCGTGACCAGGTAGCGGCCGCGGGCGACCGGTGAGTCCTCCCCGGCGGCCTTCGCCGCCGGCGCCGGTTGCGTCGCCGCGAGCAGCGCCACGGCGCCGATCGAAGCGGCGAGCGAAGAGATCCACAGCATCGAGCGCTTCATCGTTCCCTCCTCCTCCAGTGAACATGAATCCGGGCCCGGCGACGGGGGATCCGCGCCGGCGGCCGGATTCGGCGCGCTATTCGATGCTGTCCGAAGGCCTCTTGGCAAGCCCCCCGGAAGGCCGGCGCCCGGGGTGGTCTGCGGCGCCGGCCCGGTACCGACCTTGCGGTCAGGAGGAGGCGTCGAGGGAGATCACCTTCACGACCCCTTGGACGCTCCTGGCGGCCTTCTCCGCCTCGGCGCGGCGTCCGCGATCCAGGTTCGGACCGAACTCGAGGGTGACGACGCCGTCGGCCGCCTCGGTGCCGATGCGGAAGCCGTCGCTGCCCAGCTTGTCGATCAACGCCAGCCGGACCTTGCTCTCGAGGATGCCGTCCGCGACCTCGGCCTTGCCTTCCTTGGCCGCGACGTCGAGCTTGTCGGGATTGCGATCGGCCGACTCGAGGCGCAGCTCCTCGTCCACGCCGCGGACGCCGGAGACCGAGCCCGCGATCTCCTGGGCCAGCTCCTTCGTCGCCCGCTTGTCCACCGTACCGGAGAGCTGGACCTGCCCGGCGTCGGTGTCGACGTGAATCCCCAGAGCGTCGACGCCGAGCTTGGTCAGCAGCTCGATCTTGACCTTCGCCGTGGTGCTCCAGTCCGCGATGGTGTCGGCGGCGCGCGTCGCGGGCGCCGTCGCGAGCGTGAGAGCGCCGGTCAGCGCCAGCACGAGCACGGGTGTCCTGATATTGCGCATGTCGTCCTCCTTCGTCGGATGGTGACCGCCGCCGCCACGCGGACGTCCGCGCTGTGGCGCGCGGTCCAGCGAGATTGAGTTCATACCCGATGCCAGGAGACACAAGTGACCGGGATATCAGCAATCTGTCGCGACCGGCCCGAATCGGAGACGAAACGACGGGGCGGGCCGCTCGCGCGGTCCCGCCCCGGGGTGATTCAGAGGCTGCGGTCGATCAGAACTTGATCGCCAGGCCCGCCTCGAAGACCAGCGGATCCACGTCGAACGTCCCCATGTCCGACTTCTCGTCGAACTTGAGGTAACGCAGACCGGCGTGGAAGCCGACGTCCTTGGTGGGGTCGAACGGCACGTCGAGGCCGAGCGTCCCGCCCCAGAGGAACTTGCTCGTCAGGTCGGCGTGGAAGTGGTGGCCGGCGACCCAGTAATTCGGGTCGGCGAGACCGCCCCAGCCGATGAACGGACCGAGGTAGAGATCCACCGTCGTGCACTTGAGCAGGTGGAAGTTCGGCCCCAGGGTGACGGCGTGGAAGTTGGCGTTGTGCTCCGCCGAGCCGTTGGCCGACCCGGCGGCGAGGCTGTACTTGGTGTTCATCTCACCGAGCAGCAGCGCGCCCTCGAGCCCGACCACCGGGTTGAACTTGCGCTCCAGCGCGACGCCGCCGCCGAAGCCGCTCTCGACGGAGAACTTCTGGGTGCCGACCAGATCGCCGTCGGTGACGCTGCCGGTCTGGTCGCTGCCCGTCGGGTCGGCCCAGAAGAGGAACGGCCGGAAGACCCACGGGTGCGGAGTCACGTCCAGCGCCACGGTCGCTTCGGCAGACTTGCCCGCCGCGTTCTCCGCGTGGCAGGTGATCTGGTACGGGTCGGTACAGCCGGCGCTCGGCACCAGCGGCTTGTAGCTCGCCGAGAAGGGCGGCTGCTCCACGCTCAGCGGAGCCGCGTGCGGGGGTCCGGAGACCGAGAGGCTGGCGTGCGAATCGTCCCAGCCGCCGCTCATCCCCACCTGGACCGGATGGTGGACCTCGATCGCCGCGGGATCGACGCTCGGAGCGCACCAGGGATCGCACATCGCGACCTTGGTGCTCTCGGTGCAGGTCGGCGGCGGCCCGACGTCGGCCATCTTCTCCTTGTCGAGCTCGCGGACCAGCGACAAGTTGCCGCAGGCCTTGGGCAGGATGAACTCGAACACCCGGGCGCAGCGCTCCGGCGGGCGGTGCCCCGGTGGCCGTGACCGTGAACGAGTAGTCGTGGCTGTAGGGCGCCGGGTCGGCGATCGACCACTTCGAGCCCTCGCCCGGGACCGGCGTCTCGACGCCGTCCTCCGCGGCCATCGCGACCTCGGGGTCGTTGTAGCTGCCGTCGACGTCGATGGTGATCGAAGGATTCTCGTGCGCGCAGTCGCGGTCCACCTGGATCACGCACTTGCCGGGATCGGCCGGCACCATCGGATCCGGGACCTTGACCAGCAGACGGAAGACGCCCTGCTCGCGGCTGGGCCGCAGCGTCGGCGTGGTGATCAGCATCGGGTTGCCGCCGCAGCGGTAGGCCATCCACTGGAGGGGCGTCTTCTGCCCCGCCGGGATCGTCTCCTCGGTGACGCCCTCGCCGCCGGCGATCGCCGCGATGACGGCGTCGGCGGTCGCCTGGTCGAGCCCCGCCTGGGACATCACCGCGCGCAGATCGGCCTCGAGGCCCGGCAGCCGCTGCTGCAGGTCGGCGAGGTCCGCGATCGGCTGGGTGAACGGATGCGACACTCCCAGCCGGGTGATCGTCGGCGTGGCGCTCCTCTGCCCGGGGCAGCGTGCCTCCTTGGCCAGGGACGGCGTCGCGGTCAGCAGGACGGCGACCGCCAGAAGAAGGGCGACGGCGACGGTCCCACCGGTCAGCTTCCGGAATTTGCTCCGCACGATGACTCCTTTTCTCACCGGTTGCGGTGGATGGTTCGGTGCGAGTGGACTCGTGGAATCTTACACCGTCCGGCGGCCGCTAGAATGGCCCCGCCGGGGGACGACCGCGAACAGATCTGGAGGACCCCATGAACGAGCTCGCTTCCGCCGACCGCAGCATCCTGGTGGTCATCGACCTGCAGGGCAAGCTCGTGGACGTCGTCCACCGCTCCCCCCTCGTACTCGCCGCGACCGACCGATTGATGCGGCTGGCCGAGCTGTTCGGGGTGCCGGTCGTCCTGACCGAACAGTATCCACGCGGCCTCGGACCGACCCACCCCGACCTGCTGGCGCGCTTCGAGTCGCTGACGGTGCCCAAGCGGCGGATCGACAAGACCCTGTTCGGCTGCTGCGGCGACCCCGGCTTCGACGCCGCGCTGGCCGAGCTGCGGCCGGGGCTGCCGCCGTCGGGCCGGCAGCTGGTCGTCGCCGGCATCGAGGCGCACGTCTGCGTGATGCAGACGGTGATTGCGGCGCTGGGCGAGGGCAGCCGGGTCCACGTCTGCTGGGACGCGGTCTCCGGGCGCGGCGTCGAATACCGCCAATGGGCGCTCGAGCGCATGCAGCAGGCCGGGGCCGAGATCACCAACCACGAATCGGTGGGCTTCGAGTGGGCCCGGCACAAGGACCACCCGAGCTTCAAGGCCCTGAGCGCCCTGCTCAAGGAGGGCCAGCTCGGCGCGGCCGCGCCGTGACCGGACCGTCGACGCTCGCGCTCGCCGTGGCACCGGCGGAGGCCTTCCTGGAGGATCCCGGCGCGCTCGGGCCGCTGCTCGAGAGCGCCGAGCCCCTGCTCGCGGTGGCGGTGGTGCTGGTGGCCGGACTGGCGGCCGGGCGGCTCATCCGGCGCATCGGGCTGCCGGCGGTCACCGGCCAGATCCTGGCCGGCATCCTGCTCGGCCCCTCGCTCGCCCACGAGCTCGGCTTCCGGCCGGTCTTCGATCGCGCCACGCTCGACGGTCTCGAGCCGCTCACCGGCTTCGCGCTCGCGTTGGTGGCGGTGACGGTCGGCAGCCACCTCAACTTCCAGCGCCTGCGCAACGCCGGCCGCCGGCTGGCCTGGCTGGCGCTCCTCGAAGCGACGGTCACGCCCGCGCTGGTCCTGGCGTCGGTGTTCGCGGTCCGTCCCGGCGCGCCGCAGCTGGCGCTGCTGCTCGCCGCGCTGGCCGTCTCGACGGCGCCGGCGACGATCGTCGCGATGGTCAAGGAGACGCGTTCGAAGGGGGTGTTCGTCCGCACCCTGATCGCCAGCGTCGCGCTCGACAACATGGCGTGCATTCTGCTCTTCGAGATGGCCCGTGCCACGGTGCGCGCCGGCTCCGGCGGGATGTCGAACGGCGCCGTCCTGCTCGCGCTCGCCACGCCGCTGCGGACGCTGGTGTTCTCGGCGGCCCTGGGCGGCGGCATCGGCCTGCTGCTGATCGCCGCCACCCGGCGCGTCGTGCTCTCCGACCGCCTGGCGACGGCCTCGTTCGTCGCCATCCTCGCCACCGCCGGCCTGGCGCACCGGTTGAACGCGTCGCCCCTGCTCGCCTGCATGTTCCTGGGCCTGACGCTGGCCAACGTCACGCCGGACAAGGACGAGCTCGGGCACGCCGCGTTCTCCGACTTCGAGACCGCGATCTACGCCATCTTCTTCACCCTCGCCGGCATGGAGCTGGAGTTCGGCTACATCGCCACCGCGGGCCTGATCGCCCTGCCGGTCTTCCTCGCCCGCGGCGCGGGCAAGGTCCTCGCCTCACGGATCGCGATGCGCATCGCCGGCGCCACCGAAGGGGTCCGGCGGTATCTGGGCATCGCCCTCCTGCCGCAGGCCGGCGTCGCGGTCGGACTGATGCTGGTGGTGCAGGACGAGCCCGCCTTCGCCGGCATCCGCGACCTGCTGCTCGCCGTCGGCCTGACCGTGGTCACGGCCAACGAGATCGTGGGCCCGATCCTGACCCGGACCGCGCTCAAGCGCTCGGGCGACTTCGGCAAGGACCGCGCCCGGCTGATCGACTTCCTGCGCGAGGAGAACATCGTCACCGGCCTCAAGGTGCGCCACGAGACGATGGAGGAGGCGATCCGCGAGCTCTGCCTGATCGCGGTGCGCACGAACCACCTCAAGATCGACCCGGACGAGCTGTTCGCCTCGGTGATGGAACGCGAGCGCGAGGTCTCGACCTGCGTCGGCGGCGGGTTGGCCGTGCCGCACGGCGCGCTGCCGGAGGGCGACCGGATCTACGGCGCGATGGGGATCAGCCGCCGCGGCCTCGACGTGCCGACACCCGACGGCCGGCGGCTGCACTGCATCGTGCTGCTGGCCACGCCGCCCGGCCAGCGCGAGCGCCATCTCGAAGTGCTGGCGGCGCTCGCCCGCGCCATCGGCTCGGACCCTTCGGTGCAGTCCCGCCTGTTCGACGTGGACACCCCGGCCCACGCCTACGAGATCCTCCACGCCGAGGAGGCCACCGGCTTCAACTACTGGCTGGAGTGAGCCGCGGCGGCGCCCACGATCTCGAGGGTCGCCGGATCCTGGAGGAAGACGACGACGTCGAGCCGTTCGAGCGACCACTCCGGCGCCACCGGCACCTTCGCCTCGAGCCCGCCCGGGCCCTCGCCCGGACCGACGACGGCGATCCGGCGCAGGTCGCGCACCACGTCGTCGCCGGCGAGCGAGCGGCCGCCGTTCTCGCCGCGGGCCACGCGGGTGGTCAGCCCGCTCTCGCGCAGCGCCAGCATCAGGACCAGCTCGCGCCCGGCGAGCTGCGGCGGCAGCTCGATACCGACGTCGACCACGAGCTCGCCGCCGAGCGGCCGCGGCTCGAGGGTCAGCGTGGCCGCCGGTCGCCCCGCCTCCGCCGCGATCGCGCGGCGCAGGGCGTCCTCGTCCGAGCCGAGCGCTTCGAGGCGACCGTCGACGACCGCCTGCGGCGTGTACAGGTGGCTGCCGAGACGGCCGGAGTACTCCTGCTGACGGCGCGACCAGTCGGGGCTCGAGAAGGGATCGCGCCAGCCGAGGTGGTCCCAGTAGTCGACGTGGAAGGCGAGCGGGACGACCTTCGCCCCGGCCTCGGCCGCCAGCCGCGTCAGCAGACGGTCGGCCGGGGGGCAGCTCGAGCAGCCCTGCGAGGTGAACAGCTCGACGACCACCGGGCGCCCGTCGGCCGCGGCCGCGGGCGTCGACGCCGCCAGGGCTAGGAGAGAGGCGAGCGCCAGCAGCGTCGCGACGGGTCCGGGTCGGTGTCTCATCGTCGGGAGATACGCCGGACGCAGCGACACCGGATGGCCTCCGGCGCCCGGGCTCAGTCGCGCACCAGTGCGCGCCGGGCGTCGGCCAGACCCGCCTTGGCCTTTTCGTCGAGCTCCGGATACTCGAGGTCGAGGCCGGCCAGCGCGTCGATCACCGTCGCCGCGACCACCGCGCGGGTGAACCACTTGGCGTCGGCCGGCACGACGTACCAGGGCGCCTCCTCGGTGGCGGTGGCCCGGATGGCGTCCTCGTAGGCGCGCATGTAATCGTCCCAGAAGCCGCGCTCCTCGACGTCGGCGTGCGAGAACTTCCAGTTCTTGGCCGGGTCGTCGATGCGATCGAGGAAGCGCCTCTTCTGCTCTTCGCGCGAGACGTGGAGGAAGAACTTGCGGATCACCGTGCCCTCGTTCGAGAGGTAGCGCTCGAACGCCCGGATGTCGCGGAAACGCCGCTTCCAGATCTTGGAGTCGATCTTCGACTCGGGCAGCTTCTGGCGTCCGAGCAGCTCGGGGTGGACCCGGACGACCAGGACCTCCTCGTAGTACGAGCGGTTGAAGATCCCGATCCGGCCGCGCTCGGGCAGGTGGCGCTGACAGCGCCACAGGTAGTCGTGGTCGAGCTCCTCGGAGGAGGGCGCCTTGAACGACGCGACCTGGCAGCCCTGCGGGTTGACGCCCGACAGGACGTGCTTGATCGCGCCGTCCTTGCCCGCCGCGTCCATGGCCTGGAAGACGAGCAGCAGCGACCAGCGGTCCTGGGCGTAGAGCCGGTCCTGGTAGCGGGTGAGCGCTTCGACGCCCGCGGCGAGCGCCCTCTGCACCCGCGGCTTGTCCTCGTGGCCGAGCCCCCCGGTGTCGCCGGGATCGTGATCTGCGAGCCGGAACTTCCTGCCGTCTTCCACCCGGTAGCGACGCGAGAAGTCCCGCGCCTCGTCGACGAAGTCGTCGCGCTCGTGCTCCGCCGCTGACTTCCTCCGCTTCTTCTCCTTCGCCATCCGCGACTCCTTCCTCCGAGTGGACATTCTGGTCCGGTTCCGGGCGGCGGACAAGAAGAAGGGGCCGGCGAGTCGCCCCGCCGGCCCCGGAAGGAAGAACGGCGCGGCTCTGGGCCGCGCCGGAGATGCGTCAGTACATGCCGCCCATGCCGCCCATGCCGCCGGGCATGCCGCCGGGGGACTTCTTCTCGTCTTCCTTGATCTCGCAGATCATGGCCTCGGTGGTGAGCATGAGGCCGGAGATCGAAGAAGCGTTGACGAGCGCGGTCTTGGTCACCTTGGCCGGGTCGATGACGCCGGCCTTGACCAGGTCCTCGAACTTGCCGGTGCCGGCGTTGAAGCCGACGTTGCCCTTCTCGATGAGCGCCTGGCGGACGACCACCGAACCCTCCTCGCCGGCGTTGGCAGCGATCTGGCGGGTCGGCTCCTCCAGGGCCCGGCGGACGATCTTCACGCCCACCGCGACGTCGCCCTCGGCCTTGATCTTGTCGACCAGCTCGATGGCGCGCAGCAGGGCGACGCCGCCGCCGGCGACGATGCCCTCCTCGACCGCGGCCTTGGTCGCGTGCATCGCGTCCTCGACCCGCGCCTTCTTCTCCTTCATCTCGGTCTCGGTCGCGGCGCCGACCTTGATCACCGCCACGCCACCGACCAGCTTGGCCAGCCGCTCCTGCAGCTTCTCGCGGTCGTAGTCCGAGGTGGTCTCCTCGATCTGGGTCCGGATCTGCTTGACCCGGCCGGCGATCGCCTCGCGCCGCTTCTTGTCGTCGGTGTCGGTGACGATCGTGGTGTCGTCCTTGGTGACCACGATCTTCTTGGCCTCGCCGAGGTCCTCCCACTTGACGTTCTCGAGCTTGATCCCGAGGTCCTCGGAGATCAGCTTGCCGCCGGTCAGGATGCCGACGTCCTCGAGCATCGCCTTGCGGCGGTCGCCGAAGCCCGGCGCCTTGACGGCGACGATCTGCAGCGTGCCGCGCAGCTTGTTGACCACCAGCGTGGCCAGCGCCTCGCCCTCGACGTCCTCGGCGATGATGACCAGCGGCTTGCCCTGGCGGGCGACCTGCTCGAGGATCGGGAGCAGGTCCTTCATCGAGCTGATCTTCTTCTCGAACAGCAGGATCTTGGCGCCTTCGAGGACCGACTCCATGCGCTCGGCGTCGGTGACGAAGTAGGGCGACAGGTAGCCGCGGTCGAACTGCATGCCCTCGACCACTTCCAGAGTGGTCTCGAGGCCCTTGGCTTCCTCGACCGTGATCACGCCGTCCTTGCCGACCTTCTCCATCGCCTCGGCGATGATCTTGCCGATCTCCTGGTCGTTGTTGGCCGAGATCGTGCCGACGTGGGCGATCTCCGAGCCCTCGACCGGCTTGGCCATCTTGTCGATGTGCTCGACCACGGCCTTGACCGCGAGGTCGATGCCGCGCTTGAGCTCCATCGGATTGGCGCCGGCGGTGACGTTCTTGGCGCCCTCGCGGAAGATCGCCTGGGCGAGCACCGTGGCGGTGGTGGTGCCGTCACCGGCGACGTCCGAGGTCTTGGACGCGACCTCGCGCACCATCTGGGCGCCCATGTTCTCGAGCGGATCGGCGAGCTCGATCTCCTTGGCGACGGTGACGCCGTCCTTGGTGATCGTGGGCGAGCCGAACTTCTTCTCGATGACGACGTTGCGTCCCTTCGGACCGAGGGTCACCTTGACCGCGTCGGCCAGCTTGTTGACTCCCCGCAGGATCGCGCCGCGCGCGTCCTCGGAGTAGGTGATGTACTTGGCAGGCATTGGGTGTTGTCTCCGTGATAGTCGTGAAGAGTGGTTGGCTCGGACGCTACTTCTTCTTGTCGAGGACGGCGAGGATCTCGTCCTCGCGCAAGATGACCAGCTCTTCGTCGTCGATCTTGATCTCGGAGCCGGAATACTTGCCGATCAGGACGCGCTCGCCTTTCTTGACGTCCATCGGCGAGCGCTTGCCGTCTTCGTTGATCTTGCCCGGGCCCACGGCCACGACCTCGGCCTCCTGCGGCTTCTCCTTCGCCGTGTCGGGGATGATGATGCCCCCCTTGACGGTCTCCTTCTGCTCGATGCGCTTGACCACCACGCGGTCGTGCAGCGGACGGATGTTCACGGTGTTTCCTCCTTCTGAACTGGAACGAGTTGTCTCGTACCGCTTCGGTCCCGCCGCCCCGGCCCGCAGGGGCCTGTTAGCACTCGACGGCGGTGAGTGCTAAGAGGGTAGCCAAAGGGGGACTTCTTGTCAAGAAATAGACGAAAATCTTCGATTGCGGGACTAAGATCCTGGATCGGACCGCCTGTCGGAGGAGCCGGTTGTCGGTTCGGAAGCTGTTGAAAAGAATCAGGTTCCTTGATTCTTCGCGGGTCTCTTCGGAGGCGTCCAGCGGGGGACGACCAGGAGGGCGTAGGCGGCGCCCTTGCGGTAGGCGTTGCGGGAGGCCCGGCGGCAACGCAGCTCGAGCGCCTCGGCGGTCCCCTCGCCGCCGGCTGGAGAGGTCTCCTGAGCTGCCGCAGCGGCCCGTGCCACCGCCTCGCCCTGCTCGGCGAGGCCGCGGCGCAGGCCGGCCGCGCCGAAGTGCTTCCACTCGAGGATCGCTTCGCTGAAGCCCTGGGAAGCGAAGCGGGCGGCGAGCCAGGCCGGGGTCAGCCGGTCGGTCGCGACCCGGTGACGCACCCGCGCCCCGGGCTCGTAGACGACCTCTCCTCCCGCGCGCTCGAGGCGCAGGCAGAGCTCGATCTCCTCGCACGAGCGCAGCGAGCGGCCGATCCGCCCCAGGCGCAGGTCGAACTCGCCACAGCGCTCGAAGGCCTCGCGCCGGAAGCCCATGTTGGCGCCGCGCGGGTACTCGTTGTAGCTCAGCCGGTGCGGCTCGGGCCCGCGATCCCAGACGCTGACGTAGGGAAGGTACGCGTCACCGAACCAGTGCGGCAGCGGGCCGGCGAACTCGGGATCGACCGGACCGCCGGCGGCCAGCGTCCCCTCCCGCGCCAGCGCGCGCCCGTAAGCCTCGAGCCAGCCGGGGGCCGGCACGGCGTCGTCGTCGAGGAACAGCACGAGCGGCCCCCGCGCCAGGCGCACGCCCAGGTTGCGCGCCGCCGAGAGGCCCAGCGTCGGCTCGACCGCGACGCGCATCCGCCCCGGCTGTCGCGCGGCGATCGATTCGGCGACCTCGCGCGTGTCGTCGGTGGATCCGTTGTCGACGACCAGCAGCTCCCACGCGAACGGCTCGCCGAGCGCCAGGGCGCCCTCGCACGCGACGGCGAGCGCCGACGAGCGGTTGCGTGTGCACACGACCACGGTCGCGCGCGGCGGGAGCCGGCCGGCGGCCGCCGTCATGACCGCGCCTCCGGCCGCCCGCGGCGACCGAGCCGGCTGGCGAAGAGCCGCACGTAGCCGACCGCCGTGGCGACCACCGGGAGCTTGGAGTGGCCCCAGCGGCGGTGCCGGAAAGTGATCGGCTCCTCGACGATCGTCAGCCCGAGGCGCTCGGCTTCGAGCAGCATGCGGGGCAGGAAGGCGAAGCCGTCGCCCTCGACCGGGAGGCGGTCGAGCGTCGCCGCGCGGTAGACGCGGTAGCCCGAGCTGCGGTCGCGGATGCGGCCGCCGAACAGCAGGCTCAGGATCCGGTTGCCGGCGCCGCTCAGCGCCCGCTTCCACGCCGGCGCGCCGAGCACCGCGGCGCCCGGGACGCTGCGCGACCCGATCGCGATCTCGGCGTCGCGCGTCTCGAGCGCGGCGAGCAGACGGGGCAGGTCCTCGGGCTGGTGGTTGAGGTCGGCGTCCATCGTCGCCACCCGGTCGGAGCCGGACAGGACGCGCGCGAAGCCGCGGCGGAACGCTCCCGCCAGCCCCTCCGTCCCGGGATCGTCGAGCACGTCGAGATCCGGGCGTCCGGCCAGGATCTCGTGCGTCCCGTCCCCGCCGCGCACGACGAACACGATCCGGCAACGGTATCCGTCGAGTCCGGCGACGACCGCGGCGAGCCGATCGGCGAGCTCGCCGACGTTGCCCGCCTCGTCGTAGGCGGCGATGACCAACGCGAGACGGAGTCGGCTGCCCGGCGCGCGCGACGCGTCCGGCGGCGGGGCGGAGAGGGGATCCGTCACGACGCCGCGCAGCCTAACCCAGCCCGCCCGCGCGGCGGCGCCGGCCGCTTCAGTGGTGGACGCGGCGCGACCAGCGGTTGCCCCACCACAGCGCGAGCGGCCGCGCCACCGGGAAGAGCAGCTCGGCCGGGCGCCGGAGCGCGCCGCGCGCGAGCCCGCCCGCCCAGTCGCGCCAGACGCGCCCGGTGGCGAGATCGGCGAGCGCCGAGCGCAGCGGGTAGCGCGCGCCGACGCCGCGCCAGCCGAATCCCTCGCTGGCGCAGCGGCGCAGCAAGGGTCCCAGCCGGTAGTCGTGGGTGTGGAAGACGGCGGCCTCCGGCGCCTCCACGATGCGCAGCCCGCGCGCGTGGGCCGCCGCCTGCCACTTCTTGTCCTCGAGGATGGGCGCGGCGCCGAAGGGCAGCTCGCGCAAGACCGCGCGCCGGAAGGCGGCGTTGACGGTCGAGAACCCGATGCCTCCGTGCGCGGCGATCCAGTCCCGGCTCTCGCGGGTGAAATAGAAGCGCGGGCCGCAGGAATCCCAGAAGAAGCGCCGGAGTCCCAGCTCGGCGAGCAGCTCCGGCGGCAGCTCCCGGATCCCGCCCTGGACGGCGGCCGGGGGATCCGGGGCGGCGAACGGCGCGGTCAGCCGGGCCAGCCAGCCCTCGTCCACCGGCAGCGCGTCCTGGTTGAGGTAGACGAGCAGCTCGCCGCGCGCCAGCTCGGCGGCCCGGTCGCGGGTGAGCCCGTGGTCGAACTCCGCGGGCGCGACGCTCTCGATCCGGACGCCCGGCCGCGCCAGCCTCTCGAGCTCCGCCGCCGGAGAGCCGGAGTCCACGAGCAGAACCTCGAAGGGCGGCGTCCCGCGCTGCCCGAGCACCGCGCCGACGACGCGCTCGAGCAGCGCTCCGCCCCGCCGCGTCGGCAGCAGGACGGAGATCGCCGGCCCGGCGGGGGCGCTCACTCCAGGCACTGGACCTCCAGGAGCTCGATGCTCTCCGGCGCGACGCCGAAAGGGCCGCCGTCCTCGGCCGCGAGCTCGAGTGCGTCGATCCGCGGCCCCGTGGGAGGGGCCCCGGGAAAGAAGAGCCGCGCGAAGCGCGCGCCGCCGAGCGGGCTGAGATCGACCCGGAAGCGGCGACCGAGCTCGAGCGGAACGAGACGCGCGGCGATCACCTCGCGCCCCGCCGCCGTCGCCCGGACGCGGACCCCGGCCGGCCAGCCGATCCGGGCTGCCGGCGGATAGCCGAGCTTCAGCGTGAGCCGCATCAGCGGACAGGGACGCGGAGTCGCGAATCGCGAGCGCCGTTGCCCGCCGCCGGCCGATGCCAGCTCGCCCGCGCCGACGTCGCGCCAGCGCAGCGCGCGTTCGCGGCTCCTCCGCGCGAGCAGGAGCTGGCCGCCGTCGAGGACTTCGGCGGGACGCGCCTCGAAGTTCCGCAGCAGGTACTCGAAGACCACCGGCGAGCGAGCGATCGACGGCACGCCGTCCACCGCCCAGGTGCCGTGCCGGTCGAGGCCGAAGATCACCTCGAGCGCCGGGCCGGCGCGCCCGAGGTCGATCGCCACCCGCTCCTGCATCTCCGGCGTGTGCGCCGCGTAGAGCTGGTCCACGGTGACTACCAGCGGGCGCCGCGCCAGCGCGGCCAGACCGATCCGGAGCGGGAAGACCGCGAGCGGCGCATCGGGGCGCCGGGCCGCGAGCGCGACGACCCGCGCCGGGAACTGGTCCCGGGCGGGCTCGACCCGGCGCAGCGAGCGCGCGGCGCCGAGCGGGTTCCACGTCTCGACGGCCGCCGCACGGGCGACCGCCGGGCGGCCCGGATACAAGATCGCCGCCGCCAGCGCGAGCGCGGCGGCCGCTACCCGGACGCGGCGGGACGCGCCGGGGCCGACCGCCACCAGCACGCACAGCAGCAGAGCAGGCGCCAGGCCGAGCGCGACGTGACCGCTGTCGCTGCGCGTCGTCGCGCCCTTGAGCGCGAGCAGCGAGAGCGGCGCCAGCACGAGCAGGTCCGCGCGCAGCGGCCGACCCGCGCGCCGCGCGCTCGAAGACAGCGCCCCGACCACGGCGCCGACGACGAGCGCGGCCCACACCGCGCTCTCGACGGCGCCCCCGGTCCAGGCGACACCGAAGGTCCGCGGATAGGTCAGCGCCAGCTCCCAGGTCGCGCGCAGCGGCTCGAGCGCGTTGCGTCCGGGATCCGCCGCCGTCGCCGCGGCGAGCGCCGAGAGCAAGCCCAGGGAAGAGGCCACGGCCGCGACGTAGACCGCGGTCCGGCGTGCCAGGCGCGCCGGCCTCTCGTCGCGCCAGGGACCGGGCGCGAGGGCGAGGCCGGCGGCGGCGAGCGCCGCCGCACCCAGGTAGAGCACGTAGTCGAAGGACACCAACCAGAGGGCCGCGGTGGCGAGACCGGCGGCGGCGGGCCGGACGACGTCGCTGCCGCCGCGCTCGTCGACCAGCCAGGCGGCGCACGCACGCGCCGCCAGCAGAGCCGCCGCCAGGCGCAAGAAGGGGAAGCTCCACGGCCAGCCCGCGGCGATCGCCACCGCCGCGAGCGGGAGGACCCTCGCCGCGCCGGGAAGGGGCAGCAGCGCGAGCCAGGCGATCAGCAGCAGCCAAGCCGTGGCGCTCAGCACGAAGTAGATCGACGGCACGGCGCCGGCCCAGTCGCCGCCGCGCAACGCCACGCCCGCGCGGGCCAGCGCCTGCGGCAACGCACCGTACGCCGCCGTGAAATCGCGACCGCTGAGCCGCCCGTGGTCGAGCAGCCAGGCGAGGCCCCGGAACGTGCTCCCGTCCGCGCTGCGGTGGGCGCGCGCGGTCGGCGGCAGCGGCGCGCCGACGAGCGCGAGCCAGAGTCCGCCGGCGAGCAGGAGCGCGAGCCACGCCGCCCGACGGCGGCGCTCCGGCGAGCGCGCCGACCGTTCGGACGCACGGTCCGGCTCTTGGCTCCCTGTCGATCGCTCCAGGCTCGTTGCCGTCACTCGCTCCCGTCCTCGGGTCGATTCGCGGCATGCTATCTTCGACGCCGCGCCGACCGGCGCGCCACCGGGTTCCCCTCCGTGCTCCATCGTCCGACGACGCTCGCCTGCCTCGGGGTCGCGCTGCTGGCGACCGCCTGCCGCGCACCCGGGTCATCGGCCTCCGCCCCGGCGCCCGCGCCGCCGGTCGCCGACGCCGCGCTGCGCGCCGCGCTGCGCCCGCAGCTCGAGCGCCTGGGCGTGGTCCGCGACGGCACCCCGCTCACCGGGCGCGACGGCTGGCTCTTCCTCACCTCGGAGGCGCGCTACCTGGCGACCGACCGCTTCTGGGGCGACGGCGCGGTCCGGGCCTCCGGCGGCGACGATCCGCTCGATGTCGTGGTCGATCTCGCGCGCCAGTTGCGCGAGCGGGGAGCCGATCTGCTCTTCGTCCCGGTGCCGCCCAAGCTCGCGCTCGAGCCGGGCGAGCTGCTCGACGGACTGCCGGCGACGCCGGTCCTGATCGACACCGCCACCCCCGCGTTCCTCGCCGACCTCGCGGCGCACGGCGTTGCCGGCGTCGACCTCTATCCCGCCTTCTTCGCGGCGCGGCGCGCGGGAGGCGAGCCACTGGCCGACCGCCAGCGACAGCCACTGGAGTCCGCGCGGCTGCCGGGTCGCCGCAGCCGAGGTGGCGCGCGTGGTGCGCGAGAAGTGGCCCGGCCTCGCCGGCCACCGCGACGCCACGGCGCCGGCGCCGGCGCCCTTCCGCCACGCCATCCCGGGCGATCTGCGCGAGTTGCTGCCCGCGCCGCGGCCGCCGCGCGAGACCCTCACCTTCTACCCCGTCGCCACCGGCGAGCGGGAGAGCGCCGGCCCGTCCGGCGGGCCGATCCTGGTGCTCGGCGACAGCCACGTCCTCGTCTACCGGACGCGCCGCTCGGGGTTCACCGACCACCTCGAGCGCGATCTCGACCTGCGGCTCGACCAGCTCGGAGTCGAGGCGGGGGGGCCCACCGGCGCGCGCCAGGCTCTCGCCCGGCGGCCCGACCTGCTCGCGGGCCGCAAGCTCGTCGTCTGGATCTCCGCCGCGCGGCTGTTCGTCGCCGGCCCGCCCTGGCTCCGGGTCGAGCTGCCGCCGCCCTCGAATTGAAGCGCACGGAAGCGACGGAAGCGATGAAAACGAAAAGAGGGGCGGCCCTCGCGGGCCACCCCTCTCGATTCGGCGGTTCGGCAGGACGCCCGGAGGCGTCCGGCCTCAGAGCCGCGTCAGCGGTAGGACTCGAACTCGTCGAAGTAGTACGAGCTCGCCGCGGTGGCGAAGCCGCCCGAGCCGGCCAGGGCGCCGATCCGCATGTTGTCGACCTTCAGGTTGGCGGTGCTGCGGCCGTTGACGAACTTCTCGACCAGGGTCGAGCCGTTGTAGACCAGACGACGAGCCGCGAGCTGGCCGTCGGCGCCGCTTCCGGCGGTGTACTCGAGCTCGAGCCAGCGGTGCGCGGTCGAGGTGGTCGAGCAGTCCTCGGCTCCGGCGCCGTTCAGCGCCAGGAAGATCGAGGTGCCGAAGACGAAGGTGGTCGGATTGGCGTCGCTCTGCGAGATCCAGGTGTTGAACAGCCACTGGTCGGCACCCGACGACGGGGCGATGTCGCGGCGCAGGAAGAGGACCACGTGCTGACCGAGGGTCGCGTCGCCGATCGCGCCCATGCGGACCGCGCGGTTCGGCTGCAGGGCGAGGTCGTTCGGGCAGAGGAAGAAGCGCGCGACGTAGTGGGTCTCGGCGTTCGGATGATCCGACTCGACGAAGACGTTGTTCGAGCTCCCGTCGACGTTGACCTGGAGACCGAAGTTGGTGGCGTTCAGCGCGGCTCCGGCGTTCACCACCAGGCTGTTGGCGGCGAATGCGGTGCTCGTCGCCAGAACGGCCAGGGCGGCGATGGCGAGGGTCTTGCGGAAATTCATCTTTTCGCTCCTTTTCCGCTCGAGCTGCGCTCGGCGAAGGTTGTGTCCGTCCTTCTCTTGCCGTTGAAGAGTGGCGTCGGGCGAGTATATTCCTACTCCGCCGGATCGCAAGGCGCTCCCCTTGAGAGGCAGATCGAACTTGGTAAGCGCTGAAGACAAAGGGCTTGCGAAATCCGGACCGGCCCGGGCCACGGTCCTGGCGCTGGCCCTGGCGGCGCTCGTGGCCGGGTGGTCGGCCTGCCGCCCCCCCGCCCGCCCCCGCAACCTGGTGATCGTCTGCATCGACACCCTGCGCGCCGAGCGGCTCCACCTGCTCGGGGCCCGGCGGCCGACCTCTCCGGCGCTCGACCGGCTGGCCGCCCGCGGGCTCCTGCTCGACCAGGTCCAGAGCACCTCCGACTGGACGGTTCCCGCGGTGGCGAGCCTCTTCAGCGGCCGCCTCCCGGCCCGCCACGGCGCCCTGATCCCGGGACCGATGAAGAACCTCGGCGACACCCAGGAGTCGCCCGACGGGATCGCGGCGGGGATCCCGCTGCTGGCCGAGAGGCTCGCCGCCCGCGGCTTCCGCACCGCGCTCGTCTCGGGCAACCCCTACCTCTACGGCCGCTTCAAGGACGGTTTCGAGCACGTCCGGGTGACGCGGGCCGACGGCGACGAGCAGCTCCCCGACCTGCTGGCGTGGCTCGCCGAGCCCTCCGACAAGCCCCTCTTCCTCTACTGGCAGATCATGGACCTGCACCAGCCGATCGACCCGCCGGCGGCCGACGCGGCCCGGTTCGCGCCCGACCCGCCCCCGGCCGATTACCCCGCGGCCTACGCCGAGTGGAGCTGGGGCCGCCTGGACGCCGCCTCGGCCGCGGATCCGCGCTTCCTGGCGTTCCGCCGGGCCAAGCTGGATCTCTACGACGGAGCGCTGCGCCACGTCGACGACCTGGTCTCGCGCCTGCTCGCCGAGCTCGACCGCCTGGGCTTGGCGGACCGGACGCTGGTCGTCGTCACCGCGGACCACGGCGAGGAGTTCTGGGACCACGCGGTCGCCGAATCGCGCCGGTCGCGCGACCCGCGCGGGATGTGGGGGGTCGGCCACGGCCACACGATGTACCAGGAGCTGCTGCGCGTGCCGGTGATCCTGGCCGGCCCCGGCGTCCCGCGCGGCCGGGTCGATCACTGCCCGGCCAGTCTCGCCGACCTCGCCCCGACGCTGCTCGCGCGGTTGGCAGAGCCGGCGCTGCCGGACGTCGACGGCGTCGACCTGAGCGCGCGGATCGACGCGCCGGACGATCGCGCGGCACCGCCGTGCCCGCGGCGGCCGCTGGTCAGCGAGGCCCCCGCCTACGGTCCCGACGCCGCCGCCCTGCGGGTCGGGTCCTGGAAGCTGATCGGGCGCGACGGCGAGCCGCCCGTCCTCTTCGACCTCGCCGCCGATCCGGGCGAGGAGCGGTCGCTGGCCGACGAGCGCCCGGAGCTCGTGGCGCGGCTGGCACCGGTGCTCGAGCGCCTGCGCCGGACCGAGGTCCGGAGCGCGCCGATGCCTCTCGACGCCGACCTCCGCGCGCAGCTCAAGGCGCTCGGCTACCTCCAGTGACCGTGACGTCTCAACGCAGGTAGCCGAGGGCGCGCAGAGCGTCGGTGACCTCGCGCCCCGGCTGGCTCGCGCTCTCCGTCTCGCCGGCGGCGCAGGCGCCGCGCGCGAGCAGCGAGACCGTCGCGCCGCCGCCGGGCCCTCCGCTCCAGCCGCGGCACGCCTGCCCCCAGTCGAGCCGCTCGACTCCCGCGCCCTCGCGGCCGACCTCGATCGGAGCCGCGCCGCCGGTGTCGAATCGCAGCACCAGCTCCGTTCCGGGTGCCAGCCGAATGCGCGCCCGGCCCCCGGCGTCGAGCTCGACCCGCGAGCCGGCGGCCGGAAAGCCGTGGATCTCGAGGGGGGTCCAGGGACCGGGCCCGAGGGTCAGCGCCAGCTCGCGCTCGCGGGGCGCCGCGAGGCTCGCGAACAACCCGGTCCGCGCGCCGGCCCAGTAGCGACGCAGCCGTTCGGCGAGCCGCGCCGGATCGATCGCGAGCTCGACCGGGGAATCGGCTGGCACCTGCGCGAGGTCGTGGCTCTCGGTCGGATCGCGGCCGAGGTCGTAGAGCTCGGCGCCACCGCCGCCCGGGGCGAGCGCGCAGTCGCGCGCGATGAATTTGAGCCGCGCCGTGCGCAGCGCCAGGCCGTGACCCGCCTCGGCGCCGTAGGACCAGGCCGTCCTCTCGGTCGCGTCGGGCCTGCCGTCGAGCTCCGGCACGAGCGAGACACCGTCGGCCTCCGGCGCGCCCGCGCCCGGCGGTGCCAGGCGGGCGAGGGCCGCCAGCGTCGGCGCGACGTCGATCGAGCGCACCGGGTCCGCGATCCGCCGTCCGGCTCCCGTCCGGGACTCCGACCCCGAGGCGCCGGGCGCGATCACCAGCGGCACCCGCAGGTTCGTGTCGTAGAGGAAGCCGTGATCGAACAGCCCGTTCTCGCCCAGCGACTCGCCGTGGTCCGCGGTCAGCACCACCGTCGTCCGCCCGCCGTCGGCGCCGGCGGAGAGCTCCTCGAGCAGTCCTCCGACCTCACGGTCCATCACCGCCACGCCGCTGTCGTACGCCGCGCGCAGGTCCTCCGTCTCGTCGGCCGCCAAGTCGCGCCGCGAGCCGTCGGCCTCGACCACGCGCGGCCAGCGATTCCACGCGAACCCGGGCCCGCGCGACGCGTCGTCGCGCTCCCAGGGCTGGTAGCGGCGCGCGCTCGTGCGTCCGGTCCAGGCCGAGAAGAAGGGCTCCTGGGCGCGGTAGGGGGCGTGCACCTCGTAGGTGTGGAAGAAGAGGAAGACCGGCTCGCCCTCGTGCTCGGCGAGCAGTCGCCGGACCCGCGCCAGCCCGTCGGAGAGCTCCTCCTCGTTCGCGCCCGGATGCCGCGGCCAGGAGCGGTACACCTCGAAACCCCGGTCCAGCCCGTAGTACGGGTGCAGGTAGCCGCCGCCGGTGACCGCGAACGTCCGCCAGCCGGCGGCGCGGAAGCGCTCGGCGAGGGTCGGGACCGAAGCCGGCAGCGGCCGGCCGAGGAAGGCGCCGTGGTGGAGCACTTCGAGCCCGGTCAGCAGCGACGCGTGCGAGGGCAGGGTCGAGGGCGCGGCGGCGATCGCCTGCTCGAAGACCACGCCGTGGGCGCGCGCCCAGGCGTCGATGCGCGGCGTGGTCTCGCGCCGGGCGCCGTAGAGCGACATCCGGTCCGCACGCAGCGTGTCGATCGAGATCAGGATCACCCGCGGCTGCGGCCGCCGCGCCGGTCCACCGTCGAGCGTGACCGACGCCAGGGCGAACAGTCCCGCCGCGCGCCCGCCGGCGACCGCGGCCCGGATCGTGATCCGCGAGCTCCCTGCAGGCAGCTCGAGCGTGGCCTCTGTCCAACCGCCGCGCCCGACGCGCACCCGGGTCGAGCCGCCGACCGGCGCTGCGCCGCCGCCGCTCCGTGTCGCCCGGACCTCGAGCTCGGCGCCGGCGCCGAGCAGCGTCGTCGCCGCGAAGCGCAGACGGCGGGCGCCCGGGGCGTCGGCCGCGAGCTCGAGCGGGCGCTCGGCGGTGAAGGCGTAGCCGTCGCGCACCTCGTCGCCGGCCTCGAGCCGCCAGGCGCGCGCCGCGGCGCCCGCCGGCGCGGACCCGGCCGCTCCCATCCGCAACTCGCTGCAGCGGACTCCGTCGATCGAGATCCTCGCCCCGGTGCCGCCGATCACCAGCGCCAGGGCCGCATCCGGGTCGCGGTCGGCGGGCAGCGGCAGCACGAAGCGCGAGCGCTGCGTTCCGAGAGCGTCGCGCGCGGCGACCTCGGCCAACTCGAGGTCGCGGCCGCCTCGACGCGCCACGGCGCGCACGAAGCCGTTCGCTTCGAGACCGCGGACCTCGACCTCGATCAGGGGACAGGCCGAGTGCGGCAATGCCGGTCCGACGAGCGTCACCCGGTGCCCGGCGGAATCGACCTCGAGCCCGACTCCGGCTGCCCGCGTCGCCAGGCTCGAGGGCTCGATCGACCAGATCCCACGCGCTCCGTCGGCGAGGTTCCAGGACCGGGTGGTGGCGATCCGGCCGGCGCTCTCGAGCGAGAACCTCTCGACCGGAGACGCTTTCGGCAACCGCACGCGGGACGCCGGGGTCGAAGCGCCGCACCCCGCCGCCAGCCCCGCCGCCAGTGTCAGGAGAAGCCAGCGGCACTGCGGTCCCGGCCCTCCCGCGCGGCCGGCCGCGCCCCAGGCTCCGCGCCGGCTCATTGCAGGTAGCCCAGGCTCCGCAGCACCTCGCGCTCGCGGGCCCCGAACACCTCGGGTCCGCCTTGCGCTTCGCCCGCCAGCTCGGGCCGCCTCGCCCGCAGCCGGGCGAGCGCCGTGAACAGGCGCCGGCGCAGCGACCGCGCCTCCTCGGGGCGCTCCGTCGCCAGGTCGCGCGTCGCCCCCGGGTCGTGGAGCCGGTCGTAGAGGTGCAGGCTGCGGTCGGCGAAATCCCAGACCAGCAGCTCGCGTGGCGTGCGCAGCGAATAGCGCGTCCGCACCAGCTTGTCCTGGCCGACCTCGATCGCGTCCGGAGGCGCCACCGACGGCGCCGCGAGCAGGTCCCGGCCCTGCATCGTCTTCGGGGCGGCGATCCCCAGCCGCGCCAGGAGCGTGGGCGCGAGGTCCTGGAGGCCGACCAGCCGGCCGTCCACGCGGCCCCCGTCCCGGCCCTCCGGCAGCCGGACGAGCAGGGGCACCTCGAGGTCCTCGCGGTAGACCTGCGAGTGGATGAACGTGCCGTGCTCGCGGAACTCCTCGCCGTGATCCGCCACCACGACGACCAGCGCACGGGACCAGAAGCCGGATCGGCGCAAGGCGTCGAAGAGCTTGCCCAACTCGGCGTCGAGGTAGCGCACGCCGCGCCGGTAGAGCTCGAAGTGGATGCGGATCTGGTCGGCGGGGACCTCGCGGTGCTCGCGGTCGGCGAACAGCAGATTGGCCGTCGCGCAACGGTTCTCGGCGTCGCACATCGCCGCGTCGACGGGACCGAGATCGCGCCGGTACTCGGGCGGCGAGTAGTAGGAGAGCTCGTTGCCGTCCGCCTCGAAGTCCGAGTGGGCGTCGAAGAAGTGCGCGAACAGGAACAGCGGCCGCGGATCGGAGCGCGCTTTGCCGACCTCGGCCTCGACCTGCGCCGCGACACGGTCCGCGTAGGTGAGTCCGTCCGGGATCTGCTGGTAGACGTCGAAGCCGCGGCCGAATCCGAACTCCGGCTTGAGCCAGGGGCTCGAAAAGAAGCCGACGGTCCGGTAACCGTGCTCGCGGAGCAGCTCGGCGAGCAGCGGAACGCCCGGAGCGAGCCGGCTCTTCTCCGTCACCACGTAGTGGGTCTCGGGGTGCAGGCCGGTCATCATCGTCATGTGCGACGGCAGCGTGAACGCCATCGGCGCGAAGCAGCTCGAGAAGCGGACCGCTTCCTTCTCGAGCGCGACCAGGTTCGGCATCTCCGGCGAGCCGTCCTCGCGGCGCGCGTCGATACGGTCCGCACGCAGCGTGTCGAGCGAGATCAGGAGGATGTCGGGAGGGCGCCCCGAGGGCGGGCTGGAGCAGGCCACGGCGAGAGCCACGGCCACCGCCGTCGTCGCGAGCCGCCGGAACGTGCACCTGCGGCCGGCGCACGGCCGTCGAATCCGGGTTCGCGACACCGCGGAAGTATAGCGGTCCCGGGCCGGCGCTCCGGTCCGGTTCGCCGGCTCGGCGCCTCGTGATAGGAACGGCGGCGAACCGTGCCCCCCATACTCCTGCTCGGCGCGGGGCCGCTGCCCTCGCGCCATCACACCCGCCACTCCGCGGGCGGCCTGCGCTCGCGGCAACTCGCTCACGCCTTGGCCGACGCCGGCTTCGACGTCGAGTTGCTCCTGCTGCCGGGCGCCGGGCAGGAGGCGAAGCGTGCGACGACCGCCGCAGGCCGCCCGGTCGCGCTCCGGGAGCTGCGGCCGGAGGAGCTCGAGCCCGCGCCTCTGCTCGCCCGCCTCGGGACCTCCTCTCCCGCCGCTCTGGTCGGCTGCGGCACCTACCCGTCTTTCCTGCTCGCTCGTTGCGGTCATCCCGCGCCACTCTGGATCGACCTCCACGGCGATCCGCTGGCCGAGGGCCAGGCGGCCGCGGCCGCGGGCGGCGGAGACCGGGTGCTCGAGGAGTACGCCTGGATGTCGAGCTGGTGCCTGCGCCGCGGCGACCGGTTCGCGGCCGTCTCCTCGCCCCAGCGCCACGCCGTCCTGGGCCAGCTCGGCGCCGCCGGCCGCCTCAACCAGGCCACCGCGGGGCACGACCTCGTCCACGTGGTGCCCGACGCCTGCGACGTCCCGGACGACGTCGGCGAGGTCGCGGCGGGCGGGCCGTTCGTCCTGCTGCTGACCGGCAGCTTCAACACCTGGGTCGACGGGCCGACGCTGTGCCGCGCTCTGGAGCTGGCCCTCCCCGCCGCCACCGAGCTCTCCCTGGTGGTCACCGGCGGCGAGGTGCCGGGGTTCGCCGAGACGCCGTACCGCAAGTTCGTCGAGAGCATCGAGGCACTTCCAGCCGCGGCGCGCGCCCGGGTCGAGCTGCGCGGCTGGGTCGACGATCTCGAGCTCGAGCGGCTCGAGCGGACGGCATCGTGCGGCGTGGTTCCCGAGCTCTTCCGGGTCGAGCGCGAGCTGGGCAGCCAAAACCGGAGCCTGCGCTGGATGGCGCGCGGCCGGCCCGTGATCACCACCTCTCTGTGCGAGCTCGGCGCGGCGATCGGGAACCAAGGCCTGGGTCTGGTCTATCCGCCGGGAGACGCCGGCGCGCTCGCCGAGGCGATCCTCGAGTTGGTCCGCGATCGCGGCCGGGCGCGCGAGCTCGGCGCCCGGGCCCGCGCCTGGGTGGCGCGCCACCGCTCGATCGCCACCACCGCGGCGCCCCTGGTCGAATGGGCTCGCGACCCCGCGCCGGCCCCGGATCGCGCCGCCGGGACTCTGGACGCCGTCGTCCGTCGCTTGGTCCAGATTCCCACCGACCAGCTGCACCTCGAAGCCGCGACGCGCGGGCCGCGGTCCGGGGGATCGAGCTGAGCCCGCGCCGCCTCCGTCACCGGCGGCGGGAAGTTCAGGGCAGCGTCACCGACCAGCTCGTCGTGTCGCCGCTCTGGAATCCGTCGTCGAAGATGTGCACCGAACCGATGTCGAAGTCGAGGCAACCGGGGTGGCTCGCCGCCGCGGAGGCGACGCCGTTGAGCATCACCGTGGCCTCCCTTCCCGGAGCGACGCCGTAGGCGTGGCCGGTGCCGAAGCTGTAGGCGACGTTGGAGAAACCGCCGGAGAGCAGGTGGCAGTAGCTCATGATCGTGCCGCCGTGCTGCCCCTGGGCGCCGCCGGTCAGGGCGCCGATCCCGGGATAGCCGGTAGTGCCGCAGTAGCAGCCCGAGCTGCCGCACTCGCCGGCGTAGCAGCCGTCGATCGGGTCGGAGTTGCCGCCGATCCCGCCGTAGCAGTGCGAGTGCGGCGAGGAGAAGTTGTGCCCCATCTCGTGCGACGTGGCGACGAGGTCCCAGACGATGCCCGGGCTCTGCGGGTCGAAGGTCCCGCTCATCGCGCCGGTGTAGCCGTAATCGCCGCCGTAGTTGTTGGTGTCCGAGAAGGTGCAGCCCTGCCCGCTGGTGTTGTAGTTGAACGGTCCGGAGCAGAGCACGCCGATCCAGGCGACGCCGCCGCCGCTCGATTTGCCGCTCATCATGTGGGCGATGGTGCGGGTGACGCCGGTCTGGCTGTCGTTCCAGACCTTGCCGAACTGGAACAGGTTGCAGATCGAGCTGGTCTGGGTCCAGGGATCGCCCGGCGCCGTCCACACCCTCAGGTACGGGATCTCGAACGAAGTGCCGATCTCCCGCTGGTAGGCGAGGGCGGACTCGTAGGCGACGAGGTCCGCGATGTAGTTCATCTCGGCGGTGCTGTCGCCGAACAACTGGAAGAACTCGTAGTCCGTCTCGATCGCGATCCGGGCGGTGTGGTCGGGCAGGCCCGTGGGCGCCGCCGGCGGCGTGGCGAGCTGCCGCAGGAGCGCCGCCGCGTCCCGGCCGGGACGGTCGAGGCCGCCGGCACAGGCGAACGGCAGCGGCCGATCCAGCGCCGCGGCGCTCAACCGGTGGATCTCCGGACCGCCGGGACCGGTGGTGATCAGTCCGACCCCGTCGTCGGCGAGCGCCAGGCCGCGGACGACCCCGGTCGCCAGAACGCTCAGCACGACGCGCGATCCGGGATCGCCGTCGAGCTCGCCGCGGAAGTAGACGTTGGCCGGCGGGCGGGTCTCGCGCGGGCCGTCGGCGCCCACGATCACGACGCGCGCGTCGGGAGCGAAGACCTCGAAGCGGCGGAGGAAGAGCGTCTCGGCACGACCGGTCGCCGCGTCGCGCAGACCCTCGATGCGGACCGCCTCCCCCACCGGGACCTCCCGCGCGCGCGCCGCCAGCGCGGCGGCGTCCAGCCGCGGGCTCTCGCCGCGCGCCGCCGGAACGACCAGGAACCATGCCGCCAGGGCGGCGATTCGGACCATCGCGTCGCTCGTCATCACAACCTCCTCGCCGATCCGTGCGCGGGATCGCCACGGATCCGGCCAGCGGACGGCCCTTCTTCGGGCTCGCCCGGACTCTAGGGCCAGACGGCCCCGGCGGGCAAACGACGGCTAGACCAGGGAGAGGAGGTGGCCGAGCTTCTCGCGCTTGGTGCGCAGGTAGTCGCGGCTCGACTCGGTGGGTGCGATCTCGAGCGGCACGCGCTCGACGATCTCGAGACCGTAGCCGGCGAGCGCCACGTACTTGCCCGGGTTGTTGGTCATCAACCGCATCCGCGAGACCCCGAGGTCGCGCAGGATCTGGGCGCCGACGCCGTAGTCGCGCTGATCGGCCCGGAAGCCCAGCCGCTCGTTGGCCTCGACGGTGTCGTCGCCGTGGTCCTGGAGCTCGTAGGCGCGCAGCTTGTTGAGCAGGCCGATCCCCCGCCCCTCCTGGAGCAGGTAGACGAGCACGCCGCGCCCGGCCTCGGCGATGCGCTGCAGCGCCGCCTCGAGCTGCCGGCCGCAGTCGCACCGCGCCGAGCCGAAGACGTCGCCGGTCAGGCACTGGCTGTGGACGCGAACCAGGACCGGATCCTCCCCGCCGACCTCGCCCAGGGTCAGCGCCACGTGCTCCTCGCCGCTGGTCTCGACCCGGTAGGCGTGGAGCCGGAACTCGCCGAAAGCGGTGGGCAGGCGCGGCGCGGCCACGCGCTCGACGATCGTCTCGTGGCGCAGGCGGTGGCGGATCAGATCGGCGACGGTGAGGATCGCCAAGCCGTGCTCGCCGGCGAAGGCGACCAGGTCCGGCACCCGGGCCATGGTGCCGTCCTCCTTCATGATCTCGCAGATCGACGCGGCCGGCGTCAGACCGGCCAGCCGCGCCAGGTCGACCGAGGCCTCGGTCTGCCCGGCGCGGCGCAGCACGCCGCCCGGCTGCGCGCGCAGCGGGAAGACGTGGCCCGGGCGCAGCAGGTCGGCCGGCCGGGTGGCCGGGTCGACCGCGGTGCGGATCGTCGCCGCCCGGTCGTGGGCGGAGATGCCGGTGGTGACCTTGCCGCGCGCCTCGATCGAGACCGTGAACGCGGTGCCGAAGGGCGAGGTGTTGCGCGCCACCATGGGCGGCAGGTCGAGCTGGTCGCAGCGCTCCTCGGTCAACGCCAGGCAGATCAGGCCGCGGCCGTGCCGGGCCATGAAGTTCACCGCCTCCGGCGTGACCCGCTCCGCGGCGATCGCCAGGTCCCCCTCGTTCTCGCGCTCCTCGTCGTCGACCAGGATCACGAAGCGTCCGGCGCGGAACTGGACGATCGCCTCCTCGACGGAGACGAAGGGCGGGGAGACGTTCTCTGCGCTCATGGTGTCGGGGGGAGGGGGCCGCGGACTCCGGACGGGCCGTCCGCGCGTACCGCTCAGTCTACTGCCGCCGTTTCGCGACGGTCAAACCGCGCCCGCTCCTAGAACGGGTTGCCGAGGCTGAAGGAGACGACGTAGGGGGACTCGTAGGACTCGCGGTCGAGCTTCCAGCCGATCTCGACGCGCAACGGCCCGATCGGCGAGCGGTAGCGCAGACCCAGGCCCACGCCCCAGCGGCTCTGTCCCGGCTCGAAGTCCTTCACGGTGCGCCAGACGTTGCCGCCGTCGACGAAGAAGCTGCCGCCGAAGTCGCCGACGAGGGGGAACCGCCACTCCAGGTTGACCAGCGCCAGCGCACCGCCGCCCAGCGGCACCGGGTCCTTGCCGGGCTCGATGAACAGCGTCTGCCCCGGGACGCCCAGCTCGTCGCGGGCGAAGGCGCGGTGGCTGGTGCGGCCGCCGGCGTAGAACAGCTCGGACGCGGGGACCGCGTCGATCGGCGCCAGCGCCGGATCCGTCGGCCGGCCGTAGGGCTCGATCGCGCCGCCGCGCAGAGACGCCGCCAGGACTCCGGCGTGGCGCAGGGGCACGTAGCCGGTCCACTGACCGAACAGCTTGGCGAAGTCGGCGTCCGCGGCGAGCACCGGGAACGCCCGCTCGACCTGGGCGAGACCGCTCCAGCCGCGGGTCGGGTCGAGCGGATCGTCGCGCGAGTCCCAGCCGATGCTCGGAGTCAGGCTGGCCACCCGGGCGTCGCGGCTCTCGCGCGGGATGACCTCGACCGGCTCACCGGTCTCGAGCGCGACGATCCGGTACTCGTAGAACAGACCCACGCGCCAGGTACCCCGGTCGCGCGGGTAGATGCGCTCGAGACCCAGCTTCAGGCCCCGGCGGCGGACGTCGAAGCTGGGTCGGTTCTCGATCTCGTGATAGCCGAGGATGCTCGCTTCGACCGGCCAGGGGCCGAGGTAGGGCTGGCGGGCGAGCAGCCGGTAGACCTGGTCCTTCTGCGACACCAGGGCGTCGCCCTGGACGGTGATCAGGCGGCCGAAAAGGTTGGACTCGGAGAGGCGCAACAACCCGCGCGCGCCGCTCTCCGAGTCGTAGCCCGCGCCGTAGGAGGTCGCCAGCGTGCGTCCCTCCTCCACCTCGACCAGCACCTCGTGGTCGGCGGCGGCGGCGGGAGTCGGCGGGACGCGGACCGAGACGCGCGAGAAGACGCCCAGGCGGTAGAGCCGGCGCTGGACGTCGAGCAGCGCCGCGGTGGAGATCGGATCGCCGTCGTGGATCCCGACGAAGCGGCGCAGGATCGCCGTCCGGGTGCGCGAGTTGCCGCGGATCAGGATCGCGTCGGCGGTCGAGAGCGGCCCTTCGAGGACGTGGAAGGTCACCTCCGCCACGGTCCCCTCCGGGTTCCACTCGACCTCGGGCGAGACGATCGCCGCGCGGTAGCCGAGGGCCTCGAGCCGGGAGCGGATCCGCTCGGCGCTGGAGTCGAGCAGCAGGCGGTGGAAGGGACCGCCGGCGGTCAGCGGCAGAGTCTGTGCGAGCTCGGCGGCGTCGAGCGCCACGAGTCCGTCGATCGACACTCCGGCGACACTGCGCTTGGGGCCTTCGACGATCGGGACCACCAGCGTCAGGCGCGGACCCTTGCGCTCGACGCGCGTCGGCCCGACGCGCACCCGGTCGTAGCCCGAGAGAGCGTAGAAGGAGCGCAGGTTCGACAGGTCGTCGATCAGGTCGCTGTCCACCAGGCGGCCGCTGCCCGGCGTCAGCAGCCGGCGCGGCGCGGTCGTCATCAGCCGCGCGAGGCGCTCGCTCGAGAACGCCTCGTTGCCCTCGAAGCGGATCTCCTCGAGCGTCGAGCGCGCACCGGGGACGACCTCGATCCGCAGCGCCAGCCGCTCCGCCGTGCGCTCCTCCGAGGGCGTCACCGAGACGTCGTAGAAGCCGCGCTCCTGGTAGTACGTCTTGATCAGGTCGACCGACTGGACGAGCAACGCCTCGTCGAAGCCACCGTCCCCCAGGAACGGCAGGAGGTCGTGCTTCTCGAGGGTCTTGCGGTCGGCACCGTCGAGCTCGAACTCGACCTGCGGACCGAGCGTCACCCGCCACTCCAGGTCCTCGGTGTGGGTCTCCGGGTGGATCGTCTCGCGCGCCTTGTCGACGCTGGCCAGGCGGTAGCCGCGGCGCACCAGGAAGCGCTGCAGCCGGTCGGCGTCGTCGCGCACGGTGGCCCGCACCAGGGGCTCGCCGGGGCGGGCGCGCAGCGCCGAGGTGGCGTCGGACGCCGCGACGGCGTCGCCCAGGCCCTCGAAGCGCACCGCGCCGACGTGCGTGCGCTCGCCCGCGTCGACGGTGTAGACGATCCGGGCGAGCCGCGTCGCCGGATCGGTGGCGACGGCGAGGCGGGCGCGGGCGTCGAGCCACCCCTGCGCCGCCAGCGCGTCCTCGATCGCGTAGACGCCCCGCACGACGCGGTCCTCGCGCAACGGCTCGCCGGCCCGCTGCTCGACGGCGGCGCCCAGACGCTTGGCGTCGAGCCCGAGGGAGCCCTCGATCGAAACCGCTGCCACGCGCACGTCGGGGTGCAGGACGAAAACGGCCTCGATGCCGCCCGGCACCGGCCGCCGCCAGAGCTCCACCTCCGCGGCGAGGCCGGAGAGGCGGAGGCTGCGCAGGGTCTTGTGGACGTCGTCGTCGTCGAGCGGCTCGCCCGGGCGCACCGCGAGCAGGTGCTCGATCACCCCGCGGTCGACCGGCGTGTCGCTGCGCACGACGACCCGGACCACCGTCGGGCCGGCCGCCGCGGCGGCCGCCGGAGCCGCGGCGACGGCCGCAACCGACACCGCCAGCCACAGCGCGCCGGCGAGCGCCCGGACTCTCAGAACCGGGAGTCCCATCGGGCGTCGACGGCGTACGACTCGTTGCCGTTCTGCGTCAGGACCAGCACCAGCTTGTCGGTGATCCGCCACTCGACCTGGAGGATCTGCTGCGCGGTCGAGGAGGGATCGAGCGAATACGTCACGTAGAGCTTGCGCGACAGGCGCTTGCCGACCGTCACCCGCGCGGTCGAGACCGTGTCCCCCGTGGTCAGCGGCTCCACCCGGACCTGGTCGACGCCGAACAGGCGCCCGACCCGCGCGGTGAGCAGCGACGCGGCCTGGCCGTAGAGCAGCGCCTCGGCGGCGACGCTCTGGTTCGTCCCGTTGCTCCCAGGCGCCGTCGCCACCTCGGAGAACGCCGGATTCTCGATCGGCGCGCCGGTGGCGAGCAGCCCCAGGATGTCCAGGTCCGGCAGCGGCGGATCCGAGGAGAAGGTCGTGTTCAGCCGCTCGAGCGAGCCCGAAAGGTTGAGCGTCACGGCGTACTGGTCGACCCGGGTGTGGGTGACCACGTCGAGCAGGGGCTCGATGCGGGAGGGATTCGCGAAGGTCACCGCGCCGCGGTCGATCGTGTACGTGTTGCCGGCATAGGTCACGGTGCCGCCGGGCGCGATCGTGACCTCGCCGAACAGGACCGGCCGCGCCAGCGTCCCGCGCAGGGCGAGCTCGGTGCTGCCCGACAGCGTCGCCACGTTGTTGCGCACGCGCACCGCCTGCGGCGCCCGGATCGAGATCCCCAGCGTCGTCGTCGCCAGACGCTCGTCGGTCTCGCCGACCTCCACCCGGCCGCGCGCCAGGAGGCGCTGGATGAGCTGGGTCGGCGACAGGTCGATGTCCTGCAGGTACCAGATCCGGTCGGCGGTGACCTCGCCCCGTATCTGCCGGCCCTCGGCGGTCGAGGCCAGCGAGAGGTCGGCGTCGCCGCGCAACTGCCATCCCGCCGGCCAACGCGGGGAGATCCGCCGCGCCGCGACCTCGAAGCGGTAGCCGAGGGGATGGTCCGGCGTGGGCAGGTCGACCCGCCCCGAGGCGGTGATCTGGCCGCCCGCGAACTCGGCGTCGAGCCGGTCGAGGACCACGGCGTCGGGGTAGAGCAGGACCAGCGCCTTCGCCTTGTCGAAGGCGTGCGGCACGACCGGCGGCAGGAAGCGGCCACCGGTCCAGTCGGCCTCGCCGTTGACCTCGGGCCGCGCCGGCGTACCCCGCACGCGGCCGATGGCGTCGATCCGGCCGGTGACGTCGAGGCCCTCGAGGAGCGGACGGAACCAGCTGGCGTCGAGGCTGAGCTGGGCGTTGAGGTCGAGAGCCGGGCGGGCGCCCAGCTCGACGCGACCGGCGACGAAGAGCTCGTCGGCGCTGCCGGGCAGGCCGAGATAGCAGCTGGCGATCCGCAGCCCGTCGCGGTCGAGCGTCGCGCGCACCGGCTCCTGGCTGCGGATGGTGCGCTCGCCGTAGTGGAACTCGAGCTGCGGCAGGGTGATCTCCAGCACGGGCGGCGCGTCCGGATCGAGAGCGAGGTCGAGGTCGGCGGCGACGCTGCCGCTCAGGCCCGCGGCCACATCCGGGCCCGCGGCGAGCGCGATCAGCCGGTCGAGCCGCTGACTCTCCAGCCGGAAGGTCAGGTGGGAGGGGCGGTCGAGCGCCAGCGCTCCGCCGCCGGTGACCTGGGCCAGCCCCGGGACTCCCAGCTCGGCCCGCAGTTGGCCCTCGGCCAGGTGCACGGAGATCGGCGCCGGGCCCTCGGCCACCGGCGAGCCGCCGGCCTCCAGCCCCTCGATCCGGCCCTCGAGGTCGCCCCGGGGCGCGTCGAGTGTCCCCCCGACGCGGCCGTCGAGCACCAGCCGGCCGGCCAGCCGCTCGCCGCCCAGCGCGTCGAGCGGAGGCTGCGCCAGATCGAGGCCGGACGTCGCGAGGGTGAAGTCGAGGGACCGGTCGGAGAGGCCCAGGGTGCCGTGGCCCTCGACCGCTCCGGCCGCGGTCACGGCGCGCGCCCGGGAGACCGTCAGGCGCTCGGCATCCCAGGTCAGGGCGGTCTCGAGTCCGGCGAGCTGGACGCCGGCGAGGTTCGCGGGCTCGACGCCCGCCACCACGTCGCCGTGCAGCGCCGCGGTCGTCCCGGTCAGGCGCAGCTCGCCGTGGACCGGACCGGAGAGCGGCAGCGCGAACGGCAGCCAGGGCCGGGCGTCCTCTACCGGCCAGTCCTCGGCGGTGAGGTCCAGATCGAGGGTGGCGTCGCCGGCGTCGAAGGGCAGACGGCCGGCGAGCGTCAACGAGCCGGCGCCGCGGCGCAGCGCGAGATCCAGGCGCTCGATCGCGTGGGTCCCGATCACCAGGTTCCCCCGCACGGTGTCGGCGGTGAGGCCCGGCGCGGCGACCCCGGCGAGATCGAGCGCGACCTCGACGCGGGTCGAGCCGCGGGCCAGATCGACGTGGGTCGAGACGGTGCCGGTTCCGGCGTCGGGCAGCCAGATCGCCTCGCGCGGCAGCGCGTCGACGCGCCGGACCAGGAGGCCGACGTCCTGGCTGTCGACGGCGACGTCGACGCGCCCGCTGCCCGAGGCGAGCTCGTAGTGGAGCGAGCCGCTGACCTTCTGCGCCGGCGACGCGAGCTCGAAACGCGGCAGGTCGACCGCGCCGCGCGCCAGCCGCACGACGGCGCTGCCGGCGGCCGGTACCGCATCGACACCGACCCGGGTGGCCGCCAGGATCTCGAACCGCCCCTCGCCGTCTCCGCGCCCGGCGTCGCGCAGGTCGAACTCGTAGCCGAGCTGGCCGTGGACGTCGCCGGCGAATCCGCTCACCGGAACGTCGAAGCGGGAGAGGACCGACTCCAGGCTGGCGTCGTTCAGGGTGACGTCGAGCCGGGAGGGGAAGCGCGGCGCCTCCAACCCGACCGTGAACGTGCCGGTGGCCGCGCCGCCCGCGAAGCGGCCGTGCTGGAGCTCGAAAGCGACCGCCTTCTCGTCACCGTTGGCCAGCCCTTCGAGATCGTCGACGCGGAAGCCGAACAGGTCGAGCCCGGGGGACTCGATGCGCGCCCGCCACCCCCACTCCCGGGGGTGCCAGCCGAACGTCCCCTCGGCATGGAAGGGACCCTGCAGGTCGCCGTGGAGATAGCCGAGCCGGTCCAGGAAGTCGCCCGAGCCGTCCACCGCGGCCGCCAGGTCGACCCGGGTCCCGTCGCGCCAGCGGACCTGGCCGGAGGTGCGCACGGCGAGGCCGGGCGTGAGCAGTCGCGCGTTCGAGATCTCCAGGTGGTCGGAGCGCAGCCGCGCCTTGGCCGAGAGCGTGAACTCGACCGGATGGGCCCGCGGCAGGCCGACCACCACCTGCTGGGCGGTCACGGAGCCCTCGAGATCGGTGCCGCCGAGGCCGGCGAAGCGCGCCAGCACGGCCCGCGCCTCGAGCTCGACCGGCGCCGTCCGCTCGTCGACGGTCACGTGTCCGTTCTCGACGCTCAGGCCCTCGATCACGACCGTCAGCGAGGTGGGGCCGCCGCCGCGGGAGGCCAACCGGGGCACGTTGTCGCCGTCCTTCCGGAACTCGAGGTTCAGCTCCAACCCGTCGACGTCGAGCCGGTGCACCTGCAGACGCGAGGAGCGCCAGCCCTCCAGGTCGGCGTCGATCCGGAGGCGCCGGACGCGCGCGAAGTCGGCCGCGTCCGGCCGGTCGCCGGGGACCACGACGTCGGTCAGGACGACCGACAGCGGCAGCAGGTCGAAGTCGAGCCCGCCGATCCGGACGTCGCGGCCGATCGCGTCGGAGACCCGCGCCTCGACCAGGGCGCGGGCGCGGTCCCGGGCGAGCTGGGAGCCGAGGAACAGCCGGATGCCGCCGACGGCGAGCGCCGCGAGCGCCAGCCCCCAGACCAGCGGACGCACGACGAAGCGCCGCAGGCGGCCCGGACGCTTCACCTACTCGCCCCAGTGCAGCTTGCTGCGCAGGCCCTCGAAGATCGAGCGCGGGTCGCCGGTCCGGACCAGGTGGACGCTCTGCGAGTGGCGGCTCAGCCGGACCCGCTCGCCGTGCACCATCTCGTCGCCCTCCTGTCCGTCGACGGTCAGGTAGACGCTCTCGCTCGGGGTCTCCAGCGTGACTTCGATGATGCTGGTGTCGGGCACCACGAGCGGGCGCAGGGTCAACGTGTGCGGGCAGATCGGCGTGATCACGGCCACCGGCAGCAGCGGATGCAAGATCGGGCCCCCGGCCGAGAGGTTGTAGGCGGTCGAGCCGGTGGGAGTCGACAGCACCAGGCCGTCCGCCCGGTAGCGGGAGACCGGGCGGCCGTCCACCGTGAGGTTCAGCTCGATGATGCGCGACAGGGCGGTCTTGGCGATGACGGCGTCGTTGAGCGCCAGATAGCTCAGCTTCCGCCCGCTGGATCGTTCGAGCACGACTTCGAACAGCGACCGCGGCTCGACTTCGTAGTCGCCCTCCAGGATCTCCACCAGCGCCGGGTAGAGGCCGTCGCGCGCCACTTCGGTCAGGAACCCGAGGCGTCCCAGGTTGACCCCCAGGATCGGCGGGCCGCCGGCGTGCCGGCGGGCGACGGAGAGCAGGGTCCCATCCCCTCCCAGGACGACGATCAGGTCGCACGGCGTCTCGGCCTCGAGCTCGGAGAGGTCGAGACGGGAGGTCGCGATCCGGGTCGCGGCGTCGAGCAGGACGGGATGGCCGCGACGCTGCAGCCAGTCCACCAGCTCGCGCACGAGGGCGACGGCGGTCGGCGTGCGCTTGGCGACGACACCCACCGATCCGATCGCCGGATGCCTCACGCGGTCTCCCGGATCAGGAGGGCGAAAGCCTCCACGTTGCCTTCCGCGCCGGCGACGGGCGAGTCGAAGGTGCCCTCGAGCCCGAGGCCGAGGCCGCCGAGCTCGGCCGCGCGCTCGGCGACGACCGCGCGGCGCACCGCTTCGTCGCGCACGACGCCGCGCGGCCCGACGGCCTCGCGACCGGCCTCGAACTGGGGCTTGATCAGGGTCAGCAGTCGCCCCCCCGGAGCCAGGTGGGGCAGCACGGCCGGCGCGACCTTGAGCACCGAGATGAAGGAGACGTCCATGACCACGAGATCGAAGGGCCGCTCGAAGGCATCGGGGGCGAGGTGGCGCGCGTTGATCCGCTCGAGGACGGTCACCCGGGGATCCGAGCGCAGCCGCGCGTCGATCAGGCCGTAGCCGACGTCGAGCGCCGTGACGTGCCGGGCTCCGCGCTGGAGCAGGCAGTCGGTGAAGCCGCCGGTCGAGGCGCCGACGTCGAGACAGGAGAGGCCGGCGGGGTCGAGGCCGAAGTGGTCGAGCGCCGCGGCGAGCTTGCGTCCACCGCGCGAGACGAAAGGCTC
Source organism: uncultured Acidobacteriota bacterium (assembly GCA_963781755.1). Lineage (GTDB taxonomy): Bacteria > Acidobacteriota > Thermoanaerobaculia > Multivoradales > JAGPDF01 > JACTMI01. The sequence continues at coordinate 210,784 of CAWAGZ010000004.1, read as the reverse complement.
CGCCACCGCGACGACCCGCAGCGCGGATTCCCGGCGCACGGGCGTTCCGGGCTTGTCGACCCGACGACCCTCGACCTCGACGAGGCCGGCCATCACCGACCGCCGCGCCTTTTCGCGCGACGGGAAGAGACCCCGATCGAACAACAGTTGGTCCAGACGCACCCGACCCTCCACCGCCACCGGCGAAGTCTAGCGGACGCGGGGATTTAGCGGGCGCCGGGCCGGTGCTACATTGCCCCGATGTCGCTCCGCCACCTCCGCGCGCGTCGCGGCGTCCGCAGAGCCGTCGAGGGACTCGCCGCCGCGGCCGGCGTGGGTGCGCTGATGCTGGGCGTCGCCTGCGGCGGGAATCCGCCGGGACCCGGCCCGCGCCAGGCCGTCGTCGCGCGCTGGGCACCGGCCGACGCCCGCGACCGCTTCACGCCGGATCTCCTCCTGGGGCCCGCCGACGCGGAACCCGCCGGGCGCCTCCGCGCGCTGCGCCGTCCGTTCCGATCCGTCGCGGCCGGGGATCCAGGAGGTGGCGTGCGCGCCGGACCGTCCCCTCGCGCGCGTGCCGCTCCGGTTGCAGCTCGAGTTGACGGGCGCCAACCTCGTCGAGCTGCGTCTCTACCGGGACGACGACGAGGAGCCGATCGCGGCGGCGTCCGCCGAAGGCCCCCCCGGCGAGACGTCCACCTACCGATTCGATCTCCCCGGCTCCCCGGCCGCCGCCCGGGAATGGAGGTTCCGGCCCGTCGGGGCGGCCGCCGACCGCCTGAGCGATCCGCGCCTCCGGGTCGTGCCCCGGACCCGCCGGGAGGACCTGGCCGCGGCGGCGGTCTCCCGGCCGTGGAAGTTCGCCTTCGGCGACACCTGGCGGACCGGCGCCCTGGCGCTTCCCGGCCATCCCGTGGTCTGGAAGCTCCAGGCTCCCCCGGCCGCTTCCCGCCTGGAGACCGCGATCGCCGCCGCCGGTGCCGCCCTCGACTGGCGGATCGTGGCCCGGAGCGCGGCGGGATCGGAGGTGCTGGCGTCGGGCTCGACGCCGCCGCCGCCGCCGGCGGGCTCGGCGCCCTCCGTCGTCGTCTGGCATCGGGTCTCGATCGCCCTGCCGGACGGCGGCGCGGACGCTCCGGAGCTGCGCTTCGAGGTGAGCTCGGCGGACCCGGGCGCCTGGGGAGCGTGGTCGGAGCCGTTGTTGCTCGCTCCCGCGAAGGGGCCCTCGGCGCCGGACGTCGTGCTCGTCGTTCTCGACACGGTCCGCGCCGATCGGCTGACGCCCTATGGCGCGCCCGCCGATCGGACGCCTTTCCTGGCGCGTCTGGCGCGCGACCGGACGGCGCTCTTCGAGCACGCCGTCACGCCCGCGACCTGGACCTTCCCCGCCCACGTGTCGCTGATGACCGGGCTCGAGGCCTTCCGGCACGGCGCGTACTCGGAGGACGACGCGCGCGTGCTGCCGACGCTGCCCTCGCTCGCGGTCGAGCTGCGCCGCGCGGGCTACCGCACCGTCGCGGTCACCGCCGACGGCTTCGTCCATCCGGCGCTGGGGTTCGCCACCGGGTTCGACCGCTACTCGGCGTTCAACTTCCGGAGCGACGCCGGCCACGAGCTGGAGCGTGACGTCGACCGCGCGCTCGCGGCCTTGGAGGAGTTCCGCGGGCAGCCCTTGTTCCTCTTCTTCCACACCTACGAGGCTCACGTCCCGAACCGGGCGCGCGACCTCGTCCGGCTGCCGTCGCGCGTCGACCCCGCCACCGTCGAGGTCGAGGGCCGGAAGGGCCGGCCCGGACCCGACTCCGGCTTCTACGGCGACCCCGGCTTCCAGATCCGGGATCTGCGCACCGGCGATTCGCGGCTCGCGACCCCGGACGACGCGCCGCTCGTGAGCGCCCTCTACGACCAGGCCCTGCAGCACATCGACGCCGAAATGTCGCGGCTGGTCGCGGGACTCGACGCCGCCGGACGTTGGCGGTCCGCGATGGTGGTCGTGACCTCCGACCACGGCGAATCGCTCGGCGGGCACGGCCGGATGAGCCACACCTGGCTCGACGAAGCCAACCTCCGGGTGCCGTTGCTCGTCGGCTGGCCGGACCGCTGGGCGGCCGGCCGCCGGTTTCCGGAGCTCGTCTCCCTGGTCGACGTCTACCCCACGATTCTCGCGGCGGCGGGGATCGCGCCGCCGCGCGGGATCGACGGGATCCCGCTGCGCGAGCGGCTCGAGCGCGGCGGTTCCGTGAGGGACGTCGCCTGGAGCTACGTCGCCGCGAACAACCACGGCCTGGCCCTGATCCGGCCCGACTCGCGCAAGCTCCTGTTCATCGACTCCGCCTGGCGGGGCGCCCCGCGGCGCGTCCGTCTCGTCGATCCCCGCACCGACCCGGACGAGAACGGCGCGCCGCGCGCCGACGCTCCGGATCTCGCGAAGCGCGCCGGCTCGATGCTGCGCGAGTCCCTCGAGGGGGAACACGTGGTGGTGGTCAACGCCGCCTCGGCTGCGGTGCGAATCCGCCTGCGGCATCCCGCGATCGGTCCGGGAAGCGTGAAGTCGCCGGCCCTCGAGGCCGACCTGACCTGGATCCGTCCCGGCCGCGCCGAGACCCGGCTGGCGGCGGGAGCGACGGGCGAGTGGTTCCTGCTCGGCGCGCCGACGGGCAGGGTGGATCTCGAAGCGGAGATCCAGATCGACGGCGGAGGGAGCGGCTGGTGGCCGGTGCGCATCCACCTGCCGGCTCCCCGTCCCGACACCGTGGTGGAAGTGGCGATCGACCCGCGGACGGGAGCGTGGCGGCGGGAACGCGCGACCCCCGGCCGGGTCGGCCTCCGGCTTTCGTGGCGCGGGACCGCAGCTCCCGGAGGCGCGCCGGACGAGGCGGCGCAGGAGCTGCGCCGCGGCCTGGCGGCGCTCGGCTACCTCGAGTAGGCCGCGGCGGCCGGCGGCCGCCTCAGGACGAGGCGGCGCCGCTGGCGGGGCGGGGCGGAGCCGACGCCCCGGCACCGCGCGCGAAGAAGCTCCGGAAGCGGAAGTACAGACCCTCCGCGTCCAGGCCCAGCACCTTGCGCAGCACGTCTTGCGAGCCGTGCGGGATGAACTTGTCCGGCACTCCGATCACCGAGCTCTCCACCCCGACCAGCTCCATCTCCGAAAGGGCCTCGAGCACCGCGGCGCCGAACCCGCCGGAGACCACGTGCTCCTCGACCGTGACGATCCGGGCGCCGGGCACGCCGAGCTGCTCGAGCTGGCTCTTGAGCAGCTCGCGGTCGAGCGGCTTGACGAACCGCGCGTTGACCAGCCCCAGCTCGATCCCTTCCTTGGCCAGTCGCTCGACGGCCTCGAGCGCCGGGTGCACCATCGCGCCGATCGCCCACACCACGCCGTGCCGCCCCCGCCGCATCACCTCGGCCTTGCCCACCGGGAGCTGGTGGAACTCGGCGTCGAGCGGCACGCCGACGCCGGCGCCGCGCGGATACCGCAGCGCGGTCGGGTGCTGCTGCTCGAGCGCCGTGGCGAGCATGTGCTGCAGCTCGTTCTCGTCCTTCGGCGCCATGACGATCGTGTTCGGGAAGATCCGGAAGTACGCGTAGTCGAACACGCCGTGGTGCGTCCAGCCGTCGTTGCCCGCGATCCCGCCGCGGTCGAGCGCGAACACCACCGGCGCGTCCATCAGGCAGACGTCGTGGAAGATCTGGTCGAACCCCCGCTGCAGGAAGCTCGAGTAGATCGCCACCACCGGCCTCATGCCGCCCAGCGCCAGGCCCGCGGCGAGCGTCACCGAGTGCTGCTCGGCGATCCCCGTGTTCAGGAACCGGTTCGGGAACTTCTCGGAAAAGGGCACCAGCCCCGTGCCGTCCGGCATCGACGCCGTGATCGCGACGATCCGGGGATCGTGCTCCGCCAGCTGGACGATCGCCTTGCCGAACACCGAGGTGTAGCTCGGCGCCGAAGTCGACTTGCCCTTCTGGATCCCGGCCACCGGGTCGAACGGCGAGGGTCCGTGGTACTGGACCGGCTCCTCCTCGGCGTACTTGTAGCCCTTGCCCTTCTTCGTGATCGCGTGCACCAGCACCGGCCCCTCGATCCCCTTCGCCTCCTCGAGAGCGGTGAGCAGCGCCGGAACCGAGTGGCCGTTGACCGGTCCGACGTAGCGGAACCCCAGCTCCTCGAACAGGGTGCCCGGCGTGAACACCTGGCGGACGCCCTCCTCGAGGCCGCGCGCGACCTCGACCATCGGGTCGCCCAGGCCCGGGATCCGGTGCAGCACTTTCTTGACGTCGTCCTTCAGCTTGGCGTAGTGCCGCCCGGCCATCAGGGCCTCGAGGTACTTGGTCAGCGCCCCGACCGACGGGCTGATCGACATCGAGTTGTCGTTGAGGACGACGATCAGGCGGCTGCCCAGGTGTCCGGCCTGGTTCATCGCCTCGAAGGCCATGCCGGCGGTCATCGAGCCGTCGCCGATGATCGCCACGACGTGGTGGGACTCTCCCCGCAGATCGCGGGCCACGGCGAGACCCAGCGCCGCCGAGATGGAAGTCGAGGCATGCCCCGCCGCGATGACGTCGTACTCCGATTCCTGGCGCATGCAGAATCCCGACAAACCACCGTACTGCCGCAGCGTGTGCATCCGATCGCGCCGCCCGGTCAGGATCTTGTGGGGATAGGTCTGGTGCCCGACGTCCCAGACGAGCAGATCGCGGGGCGTGTCGAACAGGTAGTGCAGGGCGATCGTGATCTCGACCGAGCCGAGGTTGGACGAGAAGTGGCCGCCGGTCTGCGAGACGCAGCGGACGATCTCCTCCCGCAGCTCGTCGGCGAGCGGTACGAGCTCCTCCGGCGCCAGCTTGCGCAGGTCCGCGGGCGTGTGGACTCGATCGAGCAGGCTCATGGGTCGCTGCCGTCCTCTAGGAGGTTCGTTCGGAGAGGAAAACGATCAACGAAGTCAGTAGCTTAGCATCGCCCGGCAGCGCCTCGGCGAGGGCTCTCGCCTCGCCGGCCAGGGCCCGGACCCGCGAGCGGCTCTCGCCGACGCCGTAAAGTCCGGGGTAGGTGAGCTTAGCGGCGCGGGCGTCCTTGCCCGGAGTCTTGCCGAGCTCGCCCGCCGTGCCTTCGACGTCGAGCAGGTCGTCGCGGATCTGGAACAGCAGGCCGACCCGCTCCCCGAGGCTCCGCAGCAGCTCGTCCTCGGCCCGCCCGCACCCCGCGTAGAGGCCCCCGAGCCGCAGGCAGCCGGTCAGCAGCGCCCCGGTCTTGCCGCGGTGGATCCTCTCGAGCGCCGCCCCCGGGTCCCCGGGCCAGGCCGCTTCGGCCTCCATGTCCTCGACCTGCCCGCCGATCATCCCTGCGGTCCCGATCGCGCCGCCGATCAGGGCCACGGCGCCGGCGCGCGTCGCGCCGTCCACCCCCTGCGGCTCCGCGCCCAGGCAGGTCAGCCCGAGCGTCAGCAGCGCGTCGCCCGCGAGGATCGCGGTCGCCTCGTCGTAGCGCCGGTGCAGCGTCGGCTTGCCCCGGCGCAGGTCGTCGTCGTCGAGCGCCGGCAGGTCGTCGTGGATCAGGCTGTAGGTGTGGACCATCTCGACCGCGGCGGCGCCCGCGAGCAACCGCTCCCGGGGCGCGCCGAAGCGCTCGCCCGCCAGCAGCACGAGCGCCGGTCGCAGCCGCTTCCCGCCGGCGAACACGCTGTATCTCATGGCCTCGTGGAGCCGTGCCGGGCGCTGGGCGACCGCCGGCAGCAATCGCTCGAGCTCGCTCTCGACCGCGCCTCTGGCCACGCCCAGGAAGTCGGCGAACTCTCGCCCGGAGACCGTCACCCCGGATCCTCCCCGGCGGCGGGTCCGGCCTCCGCTGCTCCGGCTTCGAGGCAGAACGGAACGGCGAGCAGGAAGAGCACCAGGCGCTGAACCTCGGTGTCGCCCCAGTTGTTCTCGAACAGCGCCGCGATCGAGAAGCCGGTCAGCGCGGCGAGCGCCCCGAGGTGGAGGTCCGCGCGCCCGCTGCCGCTCTCCCGCTCCCTGCGGAATCCCCGCCACGCGGCCCAGCCCGAGGTGCCGAGCAGGCCGAGGTAGCAGATCAGGGCCGGCAGCCCCCGCTCGGCGGCCAGCTCGACGTAGGCGTCGTGGAGGTGGGGAGTGAGCAGACGCGGCGCGCTCGGATCGCGATAGACGGGATAGTAGCGACGGACCATGTCCGGCCCGATGCCGAGCAGCGGCCGCTCGCCGACCATCCGCGCCCCGGCTTCGGCCATGACGATGCGATCGTAGTTCGAGTCGTCGGCCACGTGGGAGATCGACAGCACGCGTTGGATGAGCGGCTCGGGGGCGAGCACGACGAAAGACCGCCGCCAGCGGCAGCGCGAGCAGCAGGAGACGCGGTCGCACGACCGCGAGCACCCCCGCCAGCGACGCCACCAGCGCCAGCCACGCGCTGCGCGTCAGGCTGACGATCAGCGCCAGGTTGATCAGGCCGAGAGCGGCCCACGCCGCGACCGGATGATCGAGCCAGGCCGTCGGCCCGCGGCCCGCGCCCCCGCCGCGCCGCAGGAGCATGCGCGAAACCAGGAGGAGATCGAGCAGCAGCAGCGTGCCGGCGAAGGTCATGTAGTGAGAGAACGGGCCGCGGATCCTGCGGTCGATGCCGCCGTAGCCGAGCAGGATCTGCCCCAGACCGGAGACCGCGACCGCGGCCCCGACCAGCACCAGCGCATCCACCAGCCAGCGCACCCGATCGGTCCGGCGCAACCAGAGCAGCGCCAGGAAGAAGGTGGCGAAGCGCAGGATCTCGGACAGCGACCAGAAGCTCTCGGCGACGTCCCGCGACGCTGCGACCGCCCCGACGAGGAGCACCAGATAGGCGGCGGCGAAGCCGATCGCCCGGCGCGCGCCGCGCCCGACCGGCGGTCGCGCCGTGCCCAGCCAGGGCATGGCGAGAAGCATGACGGCGAACAGCGTGTTGGAGACGGCGAGCGCCCAGGTCGTGAGCAGCGGCGCCGCGTAGAGCGCGAACCGGGTCCGTTCGCGGTCGAATCGCGTCGATGGAGACTCTGCGGGAGCTTCGGTGTTCGTCACCCGGCGAGCAGGCGGCCGCGGACGACCGGCCTCACCGCCCGATCTCCGAGGCCGGCAGGGCCTCTTCGACGAGCAGCACGGGGATGTCCGAGACGATCGGGTAGACCAGCGAGGAGTCCGCGCAGTAGAGCCCCTGCTCGACGACCGGGGCCTCGTCGCGGAAGTGCTCGCGGTAGCGATCGACCAGGCGGCCGCGGAGCTCCACCGGCAGCTCGACCAGCTCGAGCCGCCCGCGGCTCTTCGGACAGACCAGGATCTCCAGCAGCTCAGGGTCGACGGGCATCGGATTCCCCGCCGGGAAAGCTAGCACAGCCGGCGGCGACCTCCGCAGCCCGGTGATACCATCCGGCGCGCCCGCCCCGGCCACACCCGACGGGGCTTCCCGCGATGAGTCAGAGTCCCACGGCGGCCACTCCCGAGCCCTCGACCCCGGCGCTCGACGCCGCGACGAGAACCTGCCGCTCCTGTTCGGCGCCGCTCGATCGGGTGTTCGTCGACCTGGGCAGCTCGCCGCTGGCCAACTCCTACCTCGAGCCCGCCCGGATGGCCCGCGCCGAGCCGTTCTACCCGCTCTGCGTCTACGTCTGCGAGCGCTGCTGGCTGTGCCAGCTCCCCGAGGCCGCGACCCCGGAGGAGATCTTCACCGATTACGCCTACTTCTCCTCCTACTCGACCACCTGGGTCGAGCACGCCCGGCGCTACACCGAAGCCATGATCGAACGCTTCGGCATCGGCAGCGCGAGCCGCGTCGTCGAGATCGCCTCCAACGACGGCTACCTGCTCCGCCACTTCCACGAGCGCGGCGTGCCGGTGCTGGGCATCGAGCCGGCGGCCAACGTCGCGGCCGCGGCGCGCGAGCTGGGGATCCCGACCGAGGTCCGGTTCTTCGGCGCCGCGGCGGCGCGCGAGCTGGTCGAGCGCGGTCTGTCCGCCGACCTGCTGCTCGGCAACAACGTGCTCGCGCACGTTCCGGACCTCGACGATTTCGTCGCCGGTCTGGCGCTCCTGCTGGCGCCGACCGGCGTGCTGACGATGGAGTTCCCGCACCTGGTGCGGCTGGTCGAGGAGAACCAGTTCGACACCATCTACCACGAGCACTTCTCCTACTTCTCCCTGGTCGCGGTCGAGCGCGTCTTCGCCGCCCACGGCCTGGAGCTCTTCGACGTCGAGGAGCTGCCGACCCACGGCGGCTCGCTGCGCGTCTACGCCCGGCGCGCCGGCGACCCGGGCCCGGCCGACCGCCGCCCCGCCGCCGGGCGCGTGCGCGAGCTGGCCGAGCGCGAGCGCCGCCTCGGCGTCGAGACGGCGGCGTGGTACGACGCCTTCGCCGAGAAGGTCCGCGAGACCAAGCGCCGTCTGCTGGAGTTCCTGATCGAAGCGCGCCGGTCGGGCAGGAGCGTCGTCGGCTACGGCGCGCCGGCCAAGGGCAACACCCTGCTCAACTACTGCGGCGTGCGCACCGACTTCCTCGACTTCACGGTCGACCGCAGCCCCCACAAGCAGGGACGCTTCCTGCCCGGGACCCGGATTCCGATCCGCGCCCCCGAGGCGATCTTCGAGGCGCGGCCCGACTACGTCCTGATCCTGCCCTGGAACCTGCGCGACGAGATCGCGGAGCAGATGGCCGGGATCCGCGAATGGGGCGGGCGATTCGTCGTCGCGATCCCCGAGGTCACGGTCCTGCCCTGAGGCCGCCGCGGTGAAGCTGACCGAGCTCGAGCTGCCCGGAGTCTTCCTGCTCGCCGTCGAGCCGGTCGCCGACGAGCGCGGCTTCTTCGCCCGCACGTTCTGCGCCCGCGAGCTGGCGGCCGCCGGGGTCGACGTCCGCGTGGCGCAGAGCAGCCTGTCCTGGAACCCGCGCCGCGGGACCCTGCGCGGCCTGCACTGGCAAGCGGCACCCCACGCCGAGACCAAAATCGTCCGGTGCGTGCGCGGACGCGTCCACGACGTCGTGGTCGACGTCCGTCCGGAGTCCGCCACCTTCCGGCGCAGCGTCGGCGTCGTGCTCTCGGCCGACGGCCGTGAAGCTCTGGTGATCCCGCCCGGCTTCGCCCACGGCTTCCTCACCCTCGAGGACGGCTGCGAGGTGCACTACCAGATGTCGGAGTTCTACCTCCCGGAGGCCGGCCGCGGCGCGCGCTGGGACGACCCCGCCTTCGCCATCGCCTGGCCGCAGCCGGTCCTCGTCGTCTCGCAGCGCGACCGCAGCTGGCCGGATTTCGCGGCCGCGCGGGCCGACGCGCCGGACTGCTAGACTCGCCGGAAACGTCGTCACCGACGCCGGCGCCTCTCGAAGAGGCTCGTGGCGCACCCCAGGAGGTCGCGATGCGCACCGACCCGACCGCCCGCCCGTTGACCGGTTTCCTGCTCGCCGTCGCGCTGCTGGCGACGGTGTCGCCCGCCGCGGCGCAGCAGGTCACCCAGCTCACCGCGGTGAGCTCCGCGAGCCCGTCCGTCTCCGCCGGAGGAGCCCTGCAGCTGCGGGTCCGTCTGGAGGCCGTGGGCATCCCCATCGACAACCAGCCGATCGACTGGCGGGTGGTCAGCAGCGACGCCGGCGCCTATGGCCCGTCGATGTCCTACACCAACTCGAACGGCGTCGCCGTCGCCCGGTTCCACTTCCCCCAATCGGGCACCACCGCGATCGAGGCGAGCTTCGCCACGCTGCCGCCGGTGCGCTTCACCGTCGTCAGCACGCCCGCAGCGCCCGGGCCCGGCCCGTCCTCCCAGCTCCTGCTCGCCGCGGTCGGAGCCACCGATCGATCCCTGGTGCTCGGCGACCGCGACGATCTCGCCGTGGTCGTGACCTACGCCGGCGGCCGCCCCGCCGCCGGCGTCGGGGTCCGCTTCGCCGTCGAGTCTTCCCCGGGCTCGCCGGGCGTCGGCCGCAGCGATCAGACCGTGCTCACCGACGACACCGGCGTCGCCAGCGCCTCCTACGGCTTCTCCACCGCGGGCCGCGTCGAGATCCGCGCCAGCATCCCGGGCGCCCAGGACAACGTCACTCCGGACTCGATCCTGTTCACCCTCGAGGTCGCCAGCCTGGGCGCCCTGACGCCGGAGCGCAACACCTACCGCACCGCCGGCGAAGCGCTCGACCAGGTCTGCCGCGACGTCTTCGTCGACGGCCAGGGCAATCAACGCGCCGAGCCGCTCCCGACGCCGCTGTGCGTCTACATGACCGGGACCCTGGAGGACCGGACGCAGCGCGCCGACGCCGTGCGCGCGCTGACCAACACCGGGCTCGGCTCGCAGTCGACCACCGCGCTGGCGGGGATCGAGCAGCAGACGGGATCGATCCAGTCGCGCCTGGCCGCCTTGCGCGGCGGCGGTCTGCGCGGCGCGGCCGGCCAGATCGCGCTCCAGATCGACGGCGTCGGGATCTCCAACGGGACCTTGTCGAGCGCGCGCGAGGCGGGAGCCCGGCACGAGCTGTTCTCGAGCCGGCTGGACCGCTCTTTCGCCCGCCTCTACGCCGGGCTCGACGCCGGCGCCCAGGAGTCCCCCGGCGCCGGCGACGACGCGACCGGAGACGCTCCCGAGGTCGCGCCACGTCGCGAGCGCCCCTGGGGATTCTTCGTCACCGGACGCCTGACGCGCGGCCACCGCGTCGACGGCACCGAGGAGACCGGCTTCGACTTCGACACCAAGGGGGCGACGCTCGGATTCGACCACGCGGTCGGCGCCAACGGGTTCCTCGGCTTCGCGCTCTCGGGCCTGCGCAACACGACGGATCTAAGGGGCGGCGGAGGGTCGCTCGACGGCGACTCGCTCGCGGTCACCCTCTACGCCATCCACGAGGGCGAGAAGGGCTACGCCCAGCTCACCGCCACCTACGGGCAGACGAGCTTCGACCAGCACCGGAGCGTGGCGTTGCCGGTGGTCGGACCCCTCGAGGCGCGCGCCCGGTTCGACGGCGACCAGCTCGCCTCGACGGTCGAGGTCGGCCGCTCGCTCGACGGGCGGGCCGGATCGCTCACCTGCTTCGGCCGCGGCAGCTGGGCGCGGGCGTCGATCGACGGCTTCCGCGAGACCGGCGCCGTGGCCACGATCCCGGGCAGCGGCTTCGGACCGGTGGACTTCGGCCTCGAGGTCGCGCAGCAGCGGCTCGACTCGCTGCTCGGCGAGGCGGGCCTCGACTGGGGCAAGGCGATCTCGGTCGCGCACGGCCTCGTCATCCCCCAGCTCACCGTGACCTGGTCCCACGAGTTCGACCACGACGCCCAACAGGTCCGGGCCCGGTTCCTCGGCGACACCGCCGCCGGCTCCTCGTTCTTCGTCTTCACCGATCCGCCCGACCGCGACTGGCTGACCGCGTCGGCGGCGCTGCGCTTCCAGTTCCTCTGGGGCAGCCTGTTCGTCGCCTACGACCACGAGTTCCAGCGCGCGGATCTGGAGACCCAGACCTACAACGCGGGCCTCCGCTTCGAGTTCTGACGGAGTTGCTCGCGCCACGCGTCGATCCCAAGTACGAGGTCGTCCGCAAGCTCCGCGAGGGGGGCATGGGGGCGATCTACCTCGTCCGCCACCGGCTGCTCGACGAGCTGCGGGTGGTCAAGGTGCTGCGCTCCCAGCTCAACACGGACGAGGACCTGCGCCAGCGTTTCCTGCGCGAGGCCAAGGCCGCGATCCAGCTGCGCCACCCCAACATCGCCCAGCTCTACGACTTCTCGGTGGACGAAGAGGGCAACGCCTCGATCGTCCTCGAGTACATCGACGGGCTGACCCTCGAGGAGCTCGGCCGCCGGCCCGAAGCGCGCGACCTCGGCCTCGACCTGGCGATCGCCCGCCAGGCGCTGCGCGCGCTGGGGTTCCTCCACCGCAAGGGCTTCGTCCACCGCGACATCGCACCCGACAACCTGATGCTCACGCGGGACCACGAGGGCGAGCCGCTGGTCAAGCTCATCGACCTCGGGATCGTCAAGACGCTGCGCGGCGGCGAGGGGAAGGGCACCGCCACCTCGCTCTACCTCGGCAAGCCGCGCTACTCCTCGCCCGAGCAACTCGCCTCCCCGGACATCGACGCCCGCGCGGACCTCTACTCGTTCGGCGTCCTGCTCTACGAGCTGGTCACCGGCTGCTACCCGATCCGCGGTCACGACCTCGCCTCCCTGATCGCGGCGCACCTGCACGGCGAGCCGATGGCGTTCGACGTCTCCGACCCGGAGGGGCGCGTGCCCCACGACCTGCGCGCGCTGCTCATGTCGTGCATGGCGAAGCAGCCGTCCGAACGACCGGCCAGCGCCGAAGCCCTCGCCGACCAGCTCGCGGCGATCGCGTCGCGCCTGCCCCCCCGCTCGCGCGCCGAGATGTCGCGCCTGATCGACGGCGCGCGCGAGGGCGCCCGGAGCTGGCGCGAGCACGAGTTGGTCGAGGTCGGGAGCGCGGTGCTCTCGGCGCTCGACCGCGGCGAGTTCGACGCCGCCCGGGCGCGCGTGGCCGAGGCCGCGGAGAAGCTCGGCAGCGAGCCGGAGCTGCTCGAGCTGGGCCAGCGGATCGAAGCGCGGCAGCGGGAGCGGCAGGCCGCCGAGGCCGAGGCCGAGCGGCTCGAACGGCAGCTCGAAGGCGCCGAGACGGCGCTCGCGGCGGGCGACGTCCCGGCCGCTCTGTCGCGGATCACCGAGGTGCTGACGCGCTGGCCGAACGACGCGCGGGCGCGCTCGCTCGCGGCGCGCATCGACGCCCGCCGCCGCGCCGACGAAGCGCGCGCGATCCGTTCCGCCCAGCAGACGACGGGAACGTCCGCGAGCGGAGACCTCGGCGCCCATCGCCCAGCCGTTCCCTCCTGGCACGAAGCGCCGACGGCGGAGATCCCGGTGGTGGAGGCCGCGCCCCCGGCGCCGGCTCCTGCGGCGGCGCCCGGAGTCTCCGCCGCGCCCGGTCCGCGCTACGACGCTCCACCCGCAGCCCCGGCGCCGGGCGCGCGGCCGAGGCGCGCCTCGCGGCTCCTGCCCGGGCTCGCGATCGCGGCGCTGGCCGCGGTCGTGGCCGTCGGCGGCTGGCAGCTCTGGCGCGGAATGAACGGCACCGAGCCGGGCGGAGGCGATGGCGCGAACGTCCCCGTCGCCTATCGCGAGGGGCTCACCGCGCTGGCCGCCCGCGATCCCGTCACGGCGGCGAAACGGCTGCGCGCGGCGGTCGCCGCCGACGGCGTCGAACGCCGCGGCTACCTGCCGTGGTTCCACCTCGGCCAGGCGCTGGTCACCGGCGGGGACTGCGACGAGGGGCTCAAGGCGCTCGACGCCTCGGAGCGGCAGGGCGTCGTCGCCTCGACCCCCGAGGCGGCACTGCTGCCGACGCTGCGCGCGGGCTGCGCGACGGCTCCGGACGTCGAGCAGCAGCTGCGTCCCGTGGACGAGGCGGTGTCTCTCCTGGAACGCCAGATCGCGGAGGTCGAGGGTTCGAAGACCGCCGCCGAAGTGGCCGCGATGTGGGCGTCCCGACCGCAGCTCGAGGCCGACTTCGAGGCCACCAAGCGGCTCGTCGACCAAGCCGAGAAGCTCGCCGCTCGAGCGCGAAGCGAGCGCCAGCTCGACCTCGCCTTCCAGGCCGCCGACGCCGCCGCCGACGCCCGCGCCAAGCTCGCCGCGGTGCTGCGCGCCGCGTCTGCGCCGCCTGCCCGCTAGCCGTCAGCCGCCGGCGGTCACGGGCGCGAGGACGTAGCCGCCCGCCTCGTGGCCCGCGGCGCGGATCGGGGCCAGCTCCGGGGTCTGGGAGAGCCCGAGCTGGCGCGCCTTGAAGGACACGCGCGCCGCCACCGCCGCGGCGACCTGGCCGGCCGAGAGCGGCCGCTCGGCGAGCTGGAGGACGGTCAGCAGGGCGCGGGCGAAGATCGAGTGCTTGCCGTCGCCGCCCTCGTCGAGCACCGGTTGCAGACCCCCCGAAGTCAGCACCAGGCGCGACCTGCCCCGGTCCCCTGCCGCGGCGGCCGGTCCCGCCTCCGGCGCACCGGGCAGCAGCGCGCCGCCCGCCAACGTGCCCGCGTAGCAGGAATCCGAGATCACCAGGATCCGGTCCGCCGCGAAGGTGCCGAGCAGGCGGGCGATCGCCGCGTTGGGAATCCAGGTCGAGGCGTCGTCCGGCACGGCGTCGACGGGCAGCCAGTAGCCCTTGAGACCGTCGGCGGCCAGCCGTCCGTGGCCGGCGAAGTAGACCAGCAGGTCATCGCCCCGGCGCAGGCGGGCGCCGAGGTCGGTCAGCGCGCGCATCGTGTCGAGGAAGGTCGCGTCCGCGAGCAGCGTCGTCTGGTACCCGAAGCGATCCCGGAGCACCTCGGCGATCGCCTCGCCGTCGGACTTCGCCGTCGCCAGCGGCGCCAGATTCCGGTAAGCGCCGTCCGCCACCACGAGCGCGAAGGCGCGCCCGTCCGAGGGCCGCGCCGCGGTCGTGCCGGGAGCCGGCGGCGGCGCCTGGGCGGCGGGAGCGGCGGGGCGCACGAACTGGATCTCGGCCTCGGCCTTGCGGCTGGCGCGGTCGAGGGCGACGAAGCGCACGGTGGCTCCGGCCCGGGCCGGGAACCGGACCTTGAACCAACCCGCCGCGTCCGGCGTCACGGACCGGCCGTCGGCGAGCAACGAGGCCAAGCCCAACGGTGCCTCGACGCGTCCCACCACCTCGACTTCGGAGCCGTCCGCCGGCAACGGCGCCAACGAGGGTCCGCGCGTGGCCAGCACGTCGGGGTGGACGAACTGGATCGAGGGACCCGGCTTGCCGACCAGGTCGGCGGCGCGCAGCGCGGCGATCCGGTCGCCGGAACGCTCCTGCGCCTCGAGCTCGCCGAGCAGCCGCCGGTAGCGGTCCTGCGCGGCCTCGAGCTCGGCCACCCTCTGGCGCTTGGTCTCGACCGCCGCGGTCGCCTCGGCGACCGCCGGAGCGGGCGACTTCCCGGCGTCCTCGTCCCGCTTCGCGCGCTCGGCCTCGGCGCGCGCCGCGGTCGCGTCCCGGACCGCCGCGTCCGCCCGGGAGCGCAGCTCCTCGGCACGCCGTTCCGCCGCCGCGAGCTCGGCGCGGGCTCCCTCGAGCTCGCCGCCCAGGCGGTCGAGCTCGCCGCGGGCGTCGGCGGCCTCGCCACGCGCCCGCTCGAGATCGGCGCGCAACGCGTCGATCTCCTTCTGCGCCGCGAGGTCCACCGGCGTCGTCATCCCGGCCGCCCGGCGATACCAGGCCAGCGCCGCGCCCGCGTCCTGCCCGACCCCCTTGCCCTGCTCGTAGAGCGTCGCGAGGTTGGTCTGCGCGCGCCGGCTGCCGGCCTCGGCGGCCTTGCGGTACCACTCCGCGGCCCGGACGTAGTCCGGAGCGCCGCGCACGCCCTGCTCGTAGATCTCGCCGACGTTGTTCATCGCCTCGGCGTCGCCGCCGTCGGCCTGGGCCAGCCAGGCCTGCAACGCGTAGGCGTTGTCCTCCGGGTCGCGGCTGAACTCGCCGCCGCGCAAGGAGCACTCGTGAGCCGACAGCCGCGCCACCCGCCGCGGGGCCGCGAACTTGGTCATCCGGCCCAGGCTGCGCACCTTCGCCGGCAGCAGACAGTCGACGACGAACAGATCCTCGGGATGGCGCACCTCGGTCGCGCCGGCGGCCGCCGGCGTCGGCGCCCCGGCTCCGACCAGGGCGAGCAGGAGCGCGGGGACGAGAAGGCGGGGCGGACGCGTCACGGGCACCTCCGGGTCGCGGGTTCGGCCTCGATCTTACGCCGCGTCCCTCGGCGCGCGGCGGGAGCGCGGGTTAGACTGGCTCGCCAGGCGACGATGAAGACCCCGCTCTCCTCCGGCCGATCGCTGCACGCGCTCGCCGCCCGCCTCTACCCGATCCTGCGCAGCGTGACCGGGCCGGGGGTCCGGGAGTCGCTCGCCATCCTCGCCGAGCACGCGCCGATCGAGCGCCACGAGATCGCCAGCGGCACCCAGGTGCTCGACTGGCGCGTTCCCAAGGAGTGGGTCCTGCGCCGGGCGCGGCTCACGGCGCCGGACGGACGGGTGATCGCCGACGCCGGCCGACACAATCTCGAGGTGCTCAACTTCAGCGTCGGTTTCCGGGGCCGGATCCCGCTCGCCGAGCTGCGCCGTCACCTCCACTCGCTCGCCGACCGGCCCGACGTCGTCCCCTACCGGACCTCCTACTACCGCGACGACTGGGGCTTCTGCCTGCCGCACCGCGTCGCCTCGGAGCTGCCCGAGGGCGACTACGAGGTGGAGATCGACGCCGAGCACCGCGACGGCTCGATGACCTGGGGCGAGTGCGCGCTGCCGGGCGAGTCGGACGACACGGTCCTGATCTCGACCCACTGCTGCCACCCGTCGCTCGCCAACGACAACCTCTCCGGCATGGTCGTGACCGCGGCGCTGGCCCACGAGCTCGCGGCCCGTCCGCGCCGGCGCCTCTCCTACCGCTTCCTCTGGCTCCCCGGAACGATCGGCGCCATCGCCTGGCTGGCGACCCACGAGGCCGAGGCCGCGAGGATCCGCCACGGCCTGGTCGCCGCCGGGCTGGGCGACGGCGGTCGCTTCCACTACAAGCGCAGCCGCCGCGGCGACGCGGTCGTCGACCGCGCCGTCCCGCTCGCGCTCGCGGGCCTCGGCGAGCCGCTCGACGTCGAGGACTTCGTCCCCTTCGGCTACGACGAGCGCCAGTACAACTCGCCCGGCTACGACCTGCCCGTCGGCTCGCTCACCCGCACGCCGTGGGGACGCTACCCCGAGTACCACACCTCGGCCGACGATCTCGCCTTCATCCGCCCCGCCCACCTCGAGAGCTCGCTGGCCGCCTACCGCGCGGTCGTCGACGTGCTGGAAGGCAACGTGCGTTACGTCAACCTGCAACCGAAGGGCGAGCCGATGCTCGGCCGGCGCGGCCTCTACCGATCGATCGGCGGCGGCGAGACCGGCCGCGAACGCGAGATCGCGCTGCTCTGGGTGCTCAATCTCGCCGACGGCGAGCACGACCTGCTGGCGGTCGCCGAGCGCTCGCGCCTGCCGTTCGCGGTCGTGCGCGAGGCGGCCGACGCCCTGCTCGGCGCCGGCCTGCTCGAAGCGCGGCCCGGCTAGGGCGACCGCCTTCTAGAGATAGCCGAGCGCCTTGAGGTCGCGCTCGAGCCCGGGATCGAGGACGGCGCGGCCGGTCTCGAGCGGCGGTCCCCAACGGGCGCGGAAACCCCGCAGCAGGGAGGAGAGCAGGCCGCGCAGGATCGGTCGGCGTTCGGCCAGGTCGCGGCGCTCGCCGGCATCCGTTCGGAGGTCGAAGAGCCGGTCCCGGTAGACCGCGAGCCGCGCCGCCGGAGAGCGGTCCCGGATCAACTTGCGATCCTCCGACACCACCGACTGCAGGTCGAAGGAGAACCGGTCGAGGTAGGCCACGGAAGGACGTTCCGGCAGCGCGCCGCGGCCTTCCAGAACCGGCGTCAGGCTGCTTCCCGGCAGTTGCGGGTCCGCCGGCAGGCCGGCGAGGTCGAGCAGCGTCGGCGTGACGTCGAGCTGGTCGGCGTGGCCGGCGATCCGCCGGCCGCCGCCGGCCCCCGCCGGAAGGCGCCAGATCATCGGCACGCGCAGCTGCTCCTCGTAGAGCGTCCTGCCGTGCTCCACGTTGCCGTGGTCGAAGAGCTCCTCGCCGTGGTCGCCGAGGAAGACGATCGCGGTCGTCGCCAGGAGACCGCGCCCGCGCAGGTCGTCCAGGAAGCGGCCGAAACCGGCGTCGGCGGTGGCCACCTCGGCGTCGTAGAGCTCCTTGACCTGACGCACCCGCGCGGCCGTGCGCGGCAGGTTCCGCGTCGCCAGGCGTCCCAGCTCGCGCCGTTCGCCCAGGTCCGGGTCGGCATCCGGCGCGAAGCGCCGGCGGAAGCGCGCGACCGGACGGTAGGGAGCGTGCGGCTCGACCGTGTGGACGTAGAGGAAGAAGGGGCGGTCGGGCGCGCGCCGGTCGAGGAACTCGCCCACCGAGTCGAAGACCCGGTGGGTCGAGGCGGCGATCTCGCCCTCCGCTCCGGGCAGGTCCTCCGTCCGGTCGTAGCGGAAGTAGTCGAAGCCCTGGTCGAAGCCGAACTCGGCCGAGACGTTGCCGTTGGGGGTGACGAATCCGGTCCGGTAGCCGGCGGCGTGGAGGCGCTCGCCCAGCGTCCGCGCCTCCCCGGGCAGCTTGCTGTAGCCCCCGGTCACCCCCAGCCGCAGGGGATCCAGGCCGGTGACGATCGTGGCCACGGCCGGCCGGGTCCAGGAGCTCTGCGCCCGGGCCCGCTCGACGACGACGCCCTCGCCCGCGAAGCGGTCGATGTGGGGCGTCAACGCGCGCGGACAGCCGTAGGCCCCGAGATGGTCCGCGCGCAGCGTGTCGACCAGGTAGACGACCAGGTTCGGGCGCGCCGGCCGTCGCTCGGCCGGAGCGGCCGCCGGGACGGCCGCCGGCCCGGCGGCGTCTGCGCCCGGGGGCCGGACGACACGCGCCGCCGCCACGTCCACGCCGGCGTCCGCGCCGGCCGCGCCCGCCGCGCGCAGCGTCAAGCGGCAGGGCTCGACCGCCGCTCCCGCAGGCCGGAGAGACACCTCCAGGCGACGCGCGCCGGTGCTCGATAGCGCCGCGAAGCGCGGCGACTCCCCTTCGCAGGCGACGTCGACCTCCAGTCGGGCACCGCCGCGCGCGTCCGCGCGGTCGATCTCCAGGCGGCTCCCGGGCGTGGGCTCGAGGTAGAAGTCGAGGCCGGAGCGTGCCGCGAGGTGGATCCCGGACGGCGCTACCGCACCGCCCCGGCGCCCGCGGTCGCGCCCGTCCCCGAACCGGAAGCCGCTCCAGGCCACGACGCGCGGCCGGCGTCCGCCATGCGCCCAGGAGACCCCCGGATAGTCGAGCTCGAGCCGATTGGGGCCCGGCCGCAGCGCCCGGCCCGGGATCTCGAGCCCCACGGTGGAGCGCGCGCCGCCGATCTCGACCGTGCCGACCGCGACGCCGTTGACCGCCACCTTCACCGGCCGGGCCGCGGTGGCTCCGGACGCGGGGCTCCAGCCCTCCATGCGCAGCCGGAATCCGGTTGCGTCGGCGCGGCGGAACTCGACCAGCGAGCCTCCTGCCAGACCCCAGGCGAAGGACGCCGCGCCACCGTTGGCCGCCGCGCCGAAACCACCCAGGACCTCCTCGTGCGGCTCGCCGTCGCCGAGCCGGAGGGCTCCGGTCTCCGACCAGGCGTCGGCCGCCGGCACGAGCTCGGTCAGGTCGGCCTCGACCACGACCGGCGGTCGCGCCGCGGGCGAGCATCCGCTCCACGGGAAGACCAGGAGCGCGAGCGGAAGCGCCGTCCGGAGCGCCACCGGGAGGCGGCGGATCGCCCGGCTCATCGCTCCGGGCTCGCGGCCGCGCTCGGGGCGGTGGGCGCGAGCACCTTCGCCCCCGCCGCGACGTCTTCGACGACCAGCGCGTGCGCGCCCACGAAAGCGTCGTCGCCGATCCGGATCCTGCCGATGACCGCCGCCCCGGCGCCGAGGGTGACCCGGTCGCCGAGCACGGGCATGTCGGCGATCCGCGCCGTCGTCGGCGCGCCCAGCGTGACGTTCTGCATCAGGAGGCAGTCGCTGCCGATGACGACGCCGTTGCCGACGACGATGCCGGTGCCGTGGGCGATCCGCAGCCCGGGACCGATCCGCGCGGCCGGCGAGATGTCGACGCCGGTCACGAACTGGTTCCAGCGCGCGACGGCGGGGCCCAGCGCCGGGACGCGGTGGCGCTTGAACCAGTGGGCGATCCGGTGCAGGACCACGGCCTGGTACCCGGCTTCGAACAGCAGGGACTCGAGCACGTACCACGGGAACGGTTTGGTCTTGATCTCCCGGAGGCGTCGCGTGTCCCGGCGCAGGTTGTCGAACATGTCTGGGTTCCGCAGGTTGCGGTAGGGTAGCAGGAGGCGAATCGATGCGCGAAACCTGGGGACTCTTCCCGGCGGCCGGCCGCGCCAGCCGTCTCGGCCGGCGCCGCGGGCCGAGCAAGGAGATCCTCCCGGTCACCGGCGACGGCGGCGAGAGGCTGGCCTGCCAGGACCTGCTCGACAACTTCCGGCTGGCGGGCGTGGGGCGCGTCCTCGTTCTGCTGCGCGCGAGCAAGTGGGACGTCGCGCGCCGGCTGCGCGACGGCTCCGAGTTCGGCGTCGAGATCGCCTACCGGGTGTTGCCGCCGACGCGCGGCGTTCCGTTCACCCTGGCCGCCGCAGCGCCGTTCCTCGGCGACCGCCAGGCGGCGCTCGGATTCCCCGACATCCTGGTCCACCCGCGCGACCTGCTGGCCCGGCTCGTCCGCCACCGCGAGACGACCCAGGCCGAGGTCGCGGTGGCCCTGGCGCCGTGCGAGCGGCCCGAGCACTCCGACCTGGTCGAGGTCGACGCGCGCGGCCGGGTGCGGGGGTTCGAGATCAAGCCGGAGTCGGCAACGCCGCTGCGCTGGACCTGGGCGTTCGCGATCTGGACGCCGCGCTTCACCAAGTACCTGACCCGCTGGTGCGAGACCTTCAACGCGAGATCGGCCCGCCTCGGCCGCGAACCGCAGGTCGCCGACGTGCTGACCGCCGCCATTGCCGACCGGGTGGAGGTCGCCGCGTTGACGCTTCCGGAAGCCCGCCTGCTGGACATCGGCACTCCGGAGACGCTCGCCCGCGCCCGTGGCGCGGCGCGCTGATTCGCGCCGCCCCCCTCCCCCGCCCTCCGCTCAGCGCAGGTAGCCGAGGGCGCGCAACCGCGCCGCCAGCGCACGATCGACCCGGGCCCGGACCGCCGGCAGGGTGGCCCGGTAGCGGGTCTCGGCCGCGGCCAGCTCGCCGCGCAGCCAGAGCCGCCGCAACGGGCGCAGCAGCGCGAGGTCGTCGAGCTCGTCGGGATCGCTGCCCAGGGCGAACAGCTCGAGCGGCGGGCGCGTGGGGACGAAATTGGAGCGGTCGATGCGCAGCAGCTTCCACTGCGCGTCCGCCACCGACTCCATCCGGTGCTCGTCGTGGTCGAGAAAGGCGAAGGAGGGCTCGCCCTCCGTTCCCTCGCGGCGGGCGATCTCGCCGATCAGGCTGCGGCCGGGCAGCCCCGGGGGCAGCGCGACGCCGGCCAGCTCCAGCACCGTCGGCGCGACGTCGACCTGCTCGGCCGGAGTGTGGACCACCAGGCCCGCGCCGACGCCCTCGGGCAGCCGGACCACGTACGGGATCCGCAGCTGCTCCTCGTAGAGCGTCGAGCCGTGGGTCCAGCCGCCGTGGTCGTAGAACTCCTCGCCGTGGTCGGCGAGCAGGAAGATCGCCGTGTCCTTTCCCAGTCCCATGCGCTCGAAGCGGGCGACGAGCTCGCCGAACGAGGCGTCGTTGTCCGCGATCTCGGCGTCGTAGAGCTCCTCGAGCAGCGGCGCGCGCGCCCGCGCCTCGTCGGGGGACAGGAGCGGGAGCCTGCGCACCTGGGCGTGAACGCCGATCGAGAGGTCCTTGACGTCCGCGGCCAGGACCTTGCGGTACTTCTCGCGCGGCGTGTAGGGCTCGTGGGGATCCACGGTGTGGACGACCAGGAAGAAGGGGCGGCCGCGGCGCCGGTGGTCGAGCCAATCGAACACCCGTCGGTTCATCTCCCAGGATCGGACGTGGGTGTAGCGGGCGCTCCGGCGCTCGGGAAGGTAGACGAACTGGTCGAAGCCCTGGCGGAAGCCGAAGCGCCCCGCGACGTTGCCGTTGGCGGTGAGCATGGCCGTCTCGTAGCCCGCCGCCGAGAGGCGTTCCGCCAGCGTCTCGATCCGCTCCGGGAGCCGGTCGATCGTGCGCTCGGCCTGGTGGGTGATCGGGTAGAGGCCGGTCAGGATGGTCGCCACGGCCGGCCGCGTCCACGAGGCCTGTGCCCGCCCTTCCTCGAACCGCGTCGCGTGACGCGCGAAGCCGTCGATGTGCGGCGACGTCGGCCGCGAGTAGCCGTAGCAGCCGAGGTGGTCCGCGCGCAGCGTGTCGATGATGTAGATGACCACGTTGGGCCGCGAGCCGCGCAGCTCCTGCGCCACGGTGCGCGCCGGGGCGGCGGACTTCGCCGGGACCGCGGACGCGGAGCGCTTCCGCGCCCGCTTCCCGGTGATCCCGGGCGAGTAGAGGCGCGCCCCCTCGATCCGCACCGAGCCGAGGCCGTGGGCGGAGACCGCTCGCAGCGAGAAGCGGCGCAGCCGGTGCGGTTCGCCCGGCTCCGCGAGCCGGAAACGTCCCGGGCCCGCCCCAACTTCCTCGTGGCGCTCCCCGGCGTCGCCGTCCGATCTCGCCGCCACTTCGAGACGGGCGCTGCCCCGCCCGGTGACGCGCGACCAGGCGAGCCAGCTGTCCCCGGGCAGCTCCAGCGTCCACTCGAGGGCGCTGCCCGCGGGCAGCTCGAGGTCCCCCGCGGGGGTCCGGCCGGGCGGCTCCTCCGGCGGCTTGCCGCCGCTCAGGCTGAGCGCGTCCCAGGCCACTGCGCGCTGCAGGTCCGCGTTCGCTTCCTCGTGCCGCGCGTAGCGGATCTCGAGCAGGTTCTCGCCGCCCCGCAGGTCGTCGCCGCGCACCTCGAACTCGAGCTCGGTGCGCCGCAACGGCATCAGCCGCCGGCCGAGCTCCCGTCCGTTGAGCAATACGGTGACCTCCTGCGGCGGGTCGTCGCGGAACGGGAAGGACCAGCCGCGCAGCACCAGCCTCCGCGCGCGCCGATCGACGACGTCGAAGCGGAGGCTCGAGCTGTCGCCGATGCCCCAGACGAAGGTTGCCCCGCCCCCCTTCTCGTCGGGTCCCCACCCCGACCAGAAATTCTGCCGCGTCGGGGCGGCGCCGAAGTCGAGCGTCCGCGTGCCGATCACGCGGCGCGCGGAGTCGAGCACGTCGACCAGCGGCTTGGACTCCGCCGGCAACGGTTCCTCCCGGCCGCACCCGGCGAGCAGGCCGAGAGCCGCCGCGCCGAGCGCGGCGGCGGCCACGACGGAGCGCCGCCGCGACCCGGTCATCGTCCGGGGATCCAACGCCCCTCGGTCGCGTTCAGGACGACGAGGTCCGAGCCGCGGCGGAGGCGCGCCGAGAGCGCCTCGAGGTCGGCCGGCGTGCGCCGCGGATGATGGTGGACGGGAACCAACGCGCCGACGCCCGCCCGCCGCGCCAGCTCGGCCACCGGACCGGCCGACGAGTGGCCCTTGCGCGCGGCGTCTTCGACCGCCGCCTCGTCGTCGGTCAGCCAGACCTCGTGCAGCAGCAACCCGACCCCGCGGACGAACTCCGCGGTCGCCGGGTCGAGCACGGTGTCGGTGACGTAGGCCAGCTCGTCGCCGATCCGCAGGCCCGCCGAACCGCCCGGGTGCCGTTGTCCCCGCACGGCGATCCGGAAGCTGCCGATCTCGAGCTCCGGTCCCGAGTAGGGCACGATCTCGACCGGCATCGGCCAACGGTCGAAGGTGACCGGGAACAGGGGCGGCGAGATCAGGGTGGCGAGCGCCTCGGGACCGCTCGCCGTCAGCGGCGGGGCGGGCGCGAAGATGCGCACCGCGCGCTCCGGCACCAGGCCCGGCAGGTAGGAGAGGCCGACGACGTGGTCCAGGTGATAGTGGGTCAGGACGATGTCGAGCCGTTCGAGCCGGGCCAGCGTCTCGGCCGCGGCCGGCTCGAGCAGGCGCGCCAGGCCGGACCCGGCGTCGAGCACCAGCGCCTCTCCGTCGCGCTCGACGAGGAAGCTCATCGTCTGGCGCCCGGCCGCCGGGATGAAGCCGTTGGTGCCGAGCGGCAGGAGGCGCAGCGATCCTCCGCGGCCGGTCAAGCCCGCGCCACCCCGGTCGGTTCCTCGGCCCAGCGCAGGTCGGGAGCGAGGCGCCCCTCGGCGAGCAGCTTGCGGATCCACCCCAGGCGCTTGAAGCGCGGACCCTCGAACGTCGCGCGGTCCAGCCCCGCGGCGCGGTAGGCGTCGAACAGCTCGCGCGCGCCCCGGCGGGCGTCCCAGCCGTAGCGGAACTCCGGGAAGCGGGCGGTCAGCTTCTCGCCCGAGACCCGGTAGTTGCGCGGGTCGGGCCCGGCGCCCTCGGCGAACGTGACCTCGCACCCCGGGACGGTCTCGCCGACGATCTCGGCGAGCTCGCGGATCCGGTAGTTCTCCCCGGGCGGGACGATGTTGAAGGCCTCGGCGTGGATCTTCTCGCGCGGCGCCTCGAGCAGGAGCAGGAAGGCGTCGGCGATGTCCTGGGCGTGGACGATCGGACGCCAGGGCGTGCCGTCGCTCTGCAGCACGATCTGGCCGGTGGTCACCGCCCAGGCGACGAGGTTGTTCAGGACGATGTCGACGCGCAGCCGCGGCGAGGCGCCGTAGGCCGTGGCGTTGCGCAGGTGGACCGGCGAGAAGCTCTCGCCGGCCAGCCGGTTGAGCTCCTCTTCGAGCCGCACCTTGGAGATCGCGTACGGGGTCAGCGGCTGCAGCTCCGCGTCCTCGTCGAGCAACGCGGTGCCCGAGGCGCCGTAGTTGCTGCACGAGGAGGAGAACAGGAAGCGCGCGACGCCGGCCTCGCGCGCCCGGCGGGCGAGCTCGAGCGAGGCCTGGAGGTTGATCTCGTAGGTCAGGTCGGGGTCGAGGTCGCCCAGGGGGTCGTTGGACAGCGCCGCCAGGTGGAGCACGGCGTCGAACCCCTCGAGGTCGCCGCGTCCGACCTCGCGCAGGTCCTTGCGCACGGAGCGCCAGGAGCCCTCCGGCGGATCCCCGCCGAGGGTACAGGTGGCGAACAGGTCGCTGTCGAGGCCCACCGCGTCGTGGCCGCGCGCGACGAGACGCGGCATCAGGACGGAGCCGAGGTAGCCGTGGTGGCCGGTGACGAGAACGCGCATGGAGTGGGGTCCTTTCGGGGCGGTCCGACCGCCGGAGACGGGAATTCTACCGCGCCCGACGGGGTCCGCGACCGGCGCACTGCAATTGCTAGGATGCGCGCCCACCCAAGCCGGAGGACACGCCATGCGACGACTGCCACCCGGGATCTCGACGACGATGCTGCTGCTCGGATCCCTGAGCGCTTTCCCCGTCGCCGCGGCCGAGCCGTCCGCGCCGGCGACGCCCGCCGCCGAGAACGCCCTGACGCTGGTCTTCCTCAAGACCGGTCCGCAGAGCGGGAGGTTGCCCGCCGAGGAGAACCGGCGCGTCTTCCAGGGTCATTTCGAGAACATGGCGCGCATGGCCCGCGAGCACCAGCTCCTGCTCGCCGGCCCGTACGGGGACACCCGGCACGATTCCGGGCTGCGCGGAGTCTTCGTCCTCGACACCGGCGACCGTGCCCGGGCCGAGGCGTGGGCGGCGACCGACCCGCCGACCCGCGCGGGCGTCTTCGTCCTCGAGTACCACGACCTGGCCACCGCCGCGCCGCTCGCCGCCTGCCGCGACGCCGACCTCGCCCGCCGCGAGGCGATGGAGCGCGCCGGCAGCCCGCCCGATCCGGGAGCGGGGGCGCGCCCCTACGTCCTGCTCACCGTCGAGGACGGCGCCCGCGCGCGCGAGGTCCTGGCGCCGAAGGTCGCCGACGGCACGGTCCTGCTGTTGGCGCGGCTGGACGGCACGCGCGCCCTCGCCGTGCTCGACGCGAAGGACGTCGCCGACGCCCGGACGAAGCTCGGCCCGGTCGCGGAACGACTGGGCGACTACGCTCTCGACGACTGGTACGCCACCGACCGCCTCGAGCACCTCGCCGACGCCGCCTGCGGCGCCGGCGGCTGAGCCTCCTGTCGGATCAGTCGCCCGCCCAGTAGCCGGGCGCTCCCTCGATCCGCACGCCCGGACGCTTCGTCCGCAGGGTCACCGGCCGCCAACCCGGCTTCGCGCCCGGCGCCTCGACCGGCTCGAACGTCACCAGGGTCTCGGCCCGGAGCTCTTCGAGAAGACGCCGGAGCGCGCGAGGCAGGTCGGTTGCGCCGGTCGCACCCATCACGACCCCGCCGGTGGACCGCGCCAAGCGCCCGAGCGTCCGGGCCCCGGAGGCGAACCCCCGGGAACCGATCATCGATTCGGGACTGTCGTAGGGGGCGACCGCGAAGATCGGCACCCCGAGCCTGCGCGCGAGCTCGATCGTCTCCGCTTCGCGGGAGTGGCTCGAGCTGTCGACGCCGTCCGAGAGCAGGACCAGCGCCCGCCGCGCCTGCCTCCGCCCGAGCTCGACCAAGGCGTGATCGACACCGTCGTAGAGGGCGGTCTCTCCTTTCGCGGTGCTGTCGCGAAGCGCCGCTTCCAGGCGCCGAGGGTCGCTCGTCGGAGCCTGCGCCAACTTCGATTCGCCCGCGAACTTCACGACGAACACCAAGTCACGAAAGGGACGCAGTCCGCTCATCAGGTCGGTGATCGCAGCCCGCAACCGGTTCGCGTACGGCCTCATGCTCCCCGACTGATCGACTGCTAGTCCGATCACGAGCGGCAGCTCCTCGGCCGGGACCACGTCGCGCACCGGCAGCGTCCGGTCGCCGACGTCGACCTCGAGGTCGTCGGGCGACAAGGAGACCGGGTGGCCTTCCGCGTCGCGGATGCGCGGCAGAAGCTCGACCGGAGACGATCCGGGAGACCTGTCCCCGTCCCCGCCGAGCAGAGCGCGAACGTCCTCCACCTCGCTGCCGTCGTCGAAGACGGCGACCGCGCGGAGGAAGGACGAGCGCTCCTGGGCCGGGGTGAGCGGGACCTCGAACGGCGGCCGCTTCAGCAGTGCGAAGAGGCGCTCTCCCGCCAGCAGATCGAGGGCGCGCAACGTCCTGCCGGCGGGAACCTGGAGCGCGGCGCCCGTCTGGCGCCGCCCCTCCGGCCCGTAGGGGGCCAGGAGGCTGAGCCAGGGCTCACTCGCGGGCTGGTCGACGCGCACGACGTCGCGTCCGAGCTCGATCCCTTCCGAGTCCAACGCCACCGCTCGGAGAGTCTGGGGTCGCGGCGTCGCCGCGAAGGGTACGGAGACCCTCCACGCCGGGCCGGCGACCTCAGCGACCCGGCGGCCGTCGAGCAGGTAGCGGACCTTCGCGACGCCTGCCAAAGAGACGATCGCGGTGACCTCGCGCGGCCCGGCGAGAACCGGATCCGCCGGAAGCGAGATCCGGATGGGCGGAGATTCGCCGGTCCCGGCCGGCGCCGGCTCCGATCCCGGAAGGGGATCCAGGTCCGCCCAGACCGGATCCGCGGCGGCCTCACCCACGGCCACGCCGTCCGGATCGACGAGGCGGAGAGCCACGCGCTCGATTCGCGCGGGGACTGCGATGTCCAGTGCCCTCTGAGAGGAAACTCCCAGGTCGACCGCCGAGGCTCCGCGCTCGACGTGACCCGTCGAAGTGCGGACGGCGAACTCGAGCCGCACCCGGCCCCCGGGAATCGAGCCGTCGCGGGCCCGGACGCGGAAAGCGAGACGGGCGCGGCGACGGCCGCCCGTCTCCGTCTCCGAGCGGTCCACCAGGAAGCGGAGCTCGACGGCGAAGGGCAGCGAGGAGTCGGGGGAAGCTCCGGCGAGAATCGTGTCGAGGTGGTTCGTCGGCTTCCGAGCTCCGTCAGCGGGCTCAGCCGACGACGTGGCCCGAATCCCGAGCGCGCCCGAGAGGAACAGGAGGACCCCGGCGGCCGCGGCGAGGATCGCGCCACGGCGAGGCGGAGTCCCCCTTTTTCCCTTCATCGGTCGTCTTTTGCCTTCGCCCCTCCCGCGCCGCCGGCGGCCGGCAGCAGGTCGAGCTGCCAGCGCAGGAAGATGCGCTGGTCGACGACGTCGCGCAGGCGCAGGTTGAGCGGCTTGCCCTGGCCGTGGCCGGCCTCGCGGTCGACCCAGAGCAGGACCGGGCGGGTCGCCGGATCGCTCGCGGTCGAGGCCTGGAGCAGCGCCGCCATCTTGCGCGCGTGCAGGGCGTGGACGCGGCTGTCGTTCTCGCCGCCGGTCAGCAGCACCGCGGGGTACTTCACGCCCTTCACCACGTGCTGGTACGGCGAGTACGCGTAGAGCGCCTGGAACTGATCCGCGTTCTCGGCCGAGCCGTACTCCGGCACCCAGTAGCGGGCCATCAGGAAGTCCTGGTAGCGCAACATGTCGAGCAGAGGAACGGCGACGATCGCGGCGCGGAACAGGTCGGGGTGCTGGACGACCATCACCCCGGTGAGCAGCCCGCCGTTCGATCCACCGGCGCAGGCGAGATGGGCCCGGTCGGTGTAGCCGTTGGCGATCAGCCACTCGCCGGCCGCGGCGAAGTCGTCGAAGACGTTCTGCTTGTGCGCCAGCATCCCGGCCTCGTGCCACTTGTCGCCGTACTCGCCGCCGCCGCGCAGGTTGGGCAGGGCGTAGACGCCGCCGTCCTCGAGCCAGGGGAAGAGCGTCGCCTGGAACGAGGGCGTCATGGAGATGTTGAAGCCGCCGTAGCCGGTGAGCAGCGTGGGCCGCTTGCCGTCCAGCTTCAGCCCCTTGCGGTGCACCACGAACATCGAGATCTTCGTCCCGTCCTTGGACGGATACCAGACCTGCTCGACCTCGATCGTCGACGGATCCACCGGAACGTCCGGCCGCTCCCACAGCTCCGGCTCCGCGTCCGGCTTCGCCAGGTCGACGCGGAAGATCGAATGTGGGTAGTTGAAGCTGGTGAAGTCGACGAAGGCGTCGCTGCGATCCGGCTCCGCCGAGATCGCGGCGCTGCCGAGCCCGGGCAGCTTCACCCGGCCGACCGACGTGCCGTCGGTGTGGAAGACCTCGATCGCGCTGGTCGCGTCCTTCAGATACTGGACCGCGACGTAGCCCTTGCCGTAGTCCACGTTCTCGATCACCTCGTCCGCGCGCTCGGGCACGATCTCCTTCCAGTTCGCGCGCTGGGGCTGCGCCGGATCGACCGCGAAGATCCGGCCGTCGGGCGCTCCCTGGTTCGAGTAGAGGAAGAGCGTGCCGCCGACCTCCGTGCCCTGGATCGTCCCGTCGCCGCCGACCGAGAGCTCCTGCCGTTCGAGCTTGCCGGTCTCGAGGTACTTGCGGAAGTCGGCGATCCAGAGGTCGTTCGAGCGCGTGCTCGTCCAGTAGCCGAGGATCAGCCACCGGCCGTCGCGCGAGAGCGAGCCTTGGGGACCCCAGGTCGTGGCGAGCTTCTCGTTCTCATCCTTCGTGTATTGCCGGAAGAGCACCGGATCGGCGGCCGGGTCGGTACCCATCTTGTGGAACAGGACCTGGCCGCTGTACGGGTTCTTCGGGTCCTTCAGGTTCTGGTAGACGAAACCCGAGCCGTCGGGCAGCCAGTCGGGCGGCTGGACCTTGTCCGGGATCTCGAGGCCCAGGACCTTGCCCGAGTCGACGTCCATGAGGTGCAGCGTGGTGTTCTCGTCGCCGGCCCGGTAGGTGCCGTAGGCGACCTGGCGGCCGTCCTGCGACGGCGAGATCCACGTCACCGTGGTCAGGCCGGAGGAGTCGAGCTTCGCCGGGTCGACGAGCACCTGGTCGCGGCCCCGCGCGCCTTCGCGGTAGTAGTACACGGGCTGATTCTGGGTGCCCTCGCGACGGGCGAAGAAGTAGCGCTCGCCGCGGATCGTGGGACGCGACACCGAGCCGATCTCCATCAGCGGCCGGATCCGGTTCTCGAGCGGCTCGCGCCCCGGCAGGTGGTCGAGCACCGAACGCGTGTAGGCGTTCTGCTCGTCGGTCCATTTCGCGACCTCCGGGGTCACCTTGCCCATGTGCTGCGGATCGGAGTCGTCCCCCTCGAGCCAACGGTAGGGGTCGGCGACGCGTACGCCGTGGATCTCTTCGACCACGGAATCGACGCGGGTCGCCGGAGGATGGGAAGGAAGGGCCGGGGCGGACGCAGCGGCGATCGCCGGGGCCGCCAGGGTCGCGCCGAGCAGGCAGACGCTCGCGAGCGGGATCTTCATCGTGGAAACCTCCGGCGCGGAAATTACCACCTGGACTCAACTGTACCGATCTGGTACGGTATCGCGCGGTCGGTTCGAAAGCAGGGGGAACCACATTGAGCGAAGCCGCCGCAGAGATCGAGCTCGAGCAGGACGTCGAAGCCATCGTCATCCCGCACGGCTACCGC
Organism: uncultured Acidobacteriota bacterium; assembly: GCA_963781755.1. Classification (GTDB taxonomy): domain Bacteria; phylum Acidobacteriota; class Thermoanaerobaculia; order Multivoradales; family JAGPDF01; genus JACTMI01. Next base: position 180,768 of record CAWAGZ010000004.1, on the reverse strand, counting down.
ACGCAGCTGCCGCGCGGGACCCGGGTGCGGGTGCTCCAGACCCTGGGCGACTCGGCCACGGTCGCGGCGGACTTCGGCGGCCTGTTCCGGGTCGATCCCGAGCAGTTCGAGGCCATCGGCCTGACGGTGCCCGAGCGGCCGGACGCGACGAGCGAGGCCGCGCGGCCGCTCGAGGACCGGGTCTGGGATGCGCTGCGCAGCTGCTACGACCCCGAGATCCCGGTCAACATCGTGGAGCTGGGGCTGGTCTACGACTGTCAGGTCCTGCCCGCGGACGCCGACGGCCGGCACGAGGTCCGGGTCAAGATGACCCTCACCGCGCCCGGCTGCGGCATGGGAGACGTACTGGCCGCCGACGTCGAGAGCAAGGTCCGGAAATTGCCCGAGGTCTCCGCGGCCGGGGTCGAGGTCGTCTTCGACCCGCCGTGGAACCAGAGCATGATGAGCGAGGCCGCGCGCCTCCAGCTCGGGTTCTTCTGAGGCCCGCCGGGCCCCGGTCCGGCCCGCGCGTAACATTCCGGCCGTCCCGGAGTAGAACAGGCGAGAGACGATGAACGCCCAGCCCTCGCCCGCCTTTCCCGACCTCCGGGTGACCGTGCGCAGCCGCAACCGCTGGGCGGTCGCCGCCGCCGTGCGCCAGGCGATGCGCCGCGCCGGCAAGGACCGCGCCGAGATCGACCGATTCGTCCGCGAGGCGGTGGCCACCGAATCGCAGGAAAGCCTGCGCGACGTCTGCCGGCGTTGGGTCGAGCTGAAGCTCCCCTCCTGAGCACGCGGAAGGCTAGAGTCGGCGTCGGCATGACCGACCCGGCCTGCGAGCGGCTCGCCGCCGAGCACCCCGAAGCGCTGCTGCGCGAGCGGTCGATCCCGGCCGCCGGACGAAGTCTCCACGTCGTCGAGGCCGGGCCGCCGGACGGCCCTCCGGTCGTGCTGCTGCACGGCTTCCCGGAGTTCTGGTGGGGCTGGCGCCGGCAGATCCCCGCCCTGGCGGCTGCCGGCTGGCGGGTGATCGCCCCCGACCTGCCCGGCTACAACCTCTCGGACAAGCCGCGCGGGCTCGCCGCCTACGGCCTGGACCCGCTCGCCGACGTCGTCGAGGCGCTGCTCGAGGCGGTCGCGCCGCCCTCCGGTCCCCGCGCCGTGCCCCTGGTCGGCCACGACTGGGGCGGCGTCGTCGCCTGGTGGGTGGTCCGCCGCGCCCCGGCCCGGATCGCGCGCCTGGCGATCCTCAACGCGCCGGACCCGGGGGTTCTGCGCCACGCCCTGCGCACGAGCCGGGCGCAGCGCCGCCGGATGCGCTATGCCTTCTACTTCCAGCTCCCCTGGCTGCCCGAGCGCAAGCTCGCCGCCGGCGGATACCGTCCTCTGCGCTCGATCTTCCGGCGCACCAGCCGGCCGGGGACGTTCACCGAGGCGGACCTCGACGCCTACGCCGCTGCCGCCGCCCGGCCGGGGGCGCTGACCGGGATGCTCAACTGGTACCGGGCGGCGCTCTGGAATCCGCCGCGCCGACTCCCGCGCGCGCCGGTCGAGCCCCCCGTGCTGCTGCTCTGGGGGCTGGACGACGCGGCGCTCGGACGCGAGCTGATCGCGCCCTGCGCCGACCGCTGCCGCGAGGTCGAAGTGGTGGAGATCCCGGGCGCCGGGCACTGGGTCGAGCACGAGGCGGCACCGGAGGTCACCCGGCGGCTGCTCGCCTTCCTCGCCGCCCCCGGTTAGGCTCTTCTCCGCCATGCGTCGAATTCTCGTCACCGGTGCGCTCGGCCAGATCGGTTCCGAGCTCGTCCCCGCCCTGCGCTCGCGCTACGGCGCCGACCAGGTCGTGGCCTCCGACATCCGCGTTCCCCCGGCGGGGTCCGACCCCGACGGCCCCTTCGCCGTGCTCGACGTGACCAACTTCCGTCAGCTCCAGGACCTGGTCCGCCGCCACGAAGTGGGCACGGTCTACCACCTCGCCGCCCTGCTCTCGGCGACCGCGGAGGAGCGGCCGCACGTCGCCTGGGAGATCAACATGGGGGGCCTCTACAAGGTCCTCGAGGTGGCGCGGGAGAACCACTGCGCGCTGTTCCACCCGAGCTCGATCGCCGCCTTCGGTCCGGGCACGCCGCGGCGGGAGACGCCGCAGGACACGCTCCAGCGCCCCAACACGATCTACGGCGTGACCAAGGTCGCCGGCGAGCTGCTCGCCGACTACTACGCTCACCGCTTCGGTCTCGACGTCCGGGGCGTGCGCTTCCCCGGCCTGATCTCGCACGTCGCGCCGCCCGGCGGCGGCACCACCGACTACGCGGTGGCGATCTTCTACGACGCCCTGCGCCACGGCCGCTACCGCTGCTTCCTGGGACCGGAGACGCGGCTGGACATGATGTACATGCCGGACGCGATCCGCGCCGCGCTCGAGCTGATGGAGGCCGACCCGGCGCGCCTGGTGCACCGCAACGCCTTCAACATCGCGGCGGCCAACTTCACCCCCGAGGAGGTCGCCGCCGAGATCCGCAAGCACGTCCCCGGCTTCCAGATCGAATACCAGGTCGACCCGGTGCGCCAGGCGATCGCCGACTCCTGGCCGCAGTCGCTCGACGACTCCGCGGCGCGCGCCGAGTGGGGCTGGAAGGCGGAGTACGACCTCGCCGCGATGACCGCCGACATGATCGAGAAGCTGCGCCCGAAGCTGCGCCTGAACTAGGAGGTCCCCCGATGCCCCACGATCGATTCCTCGACGCGCTCGGAGCCGAGCTCGCCGTGCTCGACGCCCGTGGCAACCCGAAGCGGCACGAATCCGTCATCGTCGGCGTCGTCCGCCCGGGCGACGGCTTCGGCCCCCGCTACCTGATCGCCGACGAGGACGAGCGCCCGTTCCTCAAGATGAACTCGAACAACTACCTCGGGATGAACCTGCGTCCCGAGGTGGTCGAGGCCGAGGAGGCGGCGGTGCGCAAGTTCGGCGCCGGTCCGGGCGCGGTGCGCTTCATCAGCGGCACCTACGAGCCGCATGTCGCGCTCGAAGCGAAGCTGGCGGAGTTCCACGGCCGCGAGGCGGCGATGATCTTCAGCTCCGCCTACGCGACGATGGTCGGCAGCTTTCTGCCCCTGGTCACGCCGGAGACGGCGCTGGTCTCCGACGAGCTCAACCACAACTGCATCATCAACGCGATCCGCCTGTCACGCCCGAAGGAGAAGCGCGTCTATCGCCACAACGACGAGCTCGACTTCGAGGAGAAGCTCGCCGGGCTCGTCGGCCAGTGCCGTCGCGTGCTGGTGATCACCGACGGCATCTTCTCGATGCGCGGCGACCACGCGCCGTTGCACCAGCTGCTGAGCGTCGCCCGGCGCTTCGATTCGAAATTCGCCGAGAACGTCGTCGTCATGGTCGACGACTCCCACGGCGTCGGCGCCTACGGGCCGACCGGCCGCGGCACCGAGGAGCACCTCGAGTCGGGCCCCGCGGACGTGTTGATCGGTACCCTGGGCAAGGCCTTCGGGGTCAACGGCGGCTATGTCGTCGGCGCCCGCACGCTGATCGACTTCCTGCGCGAATCGGCGCCGATGTACATCTACTCGAACCCGATCACCCCCGCCGAGGCGGCGGCCGCGCTGGCCGCGGTCGAGTACCTCGACGGCGACCGCGGCGCCGATCTGCTGGCGCACCTGCGCGCGGTCACCCGCCGCTTCCGCGCCGGGCTGGTCGCGCTCGGGTTCGAGACCCTCGAAGGCGACCACCCGGTGGTGCCGCTGTTCGTCCGCGACACGCCGAGGACCCGCGAGCTGGTCGACCACCTGAAGAGCCACGGCGTGCTGGCCACCGGCCTGAGCTTCCCGGTGGTGCCCAAGGGCGACGAGACGATCCGCTTCCAGCTCTCGGCCGACCACACCGAGAAGGACGTGGACTACGTCCTCGAGGTCCTCTCCCACTCCCGCCCGGCGTAGGCCGGTGCCGTGGCGGGACCTCGTGTCATGAGGGGACACGCAGCAAGCCAGCATGTCCCCTCGGGGGTAGCGAGCGCCTCGCCGATCCGGGCCGCAGCGGTCCTTCACCGGGAGGCGCAGCGAAGGCCGAGCCTCCTGTCGGCGCGAGAAGCGACCAGAGCCGAGCCTCCCGTTGGCAGGGGCATGGCGAGCGCCGAGCCACCCGTCCCCGAACCCGAGCCTCCGCCAACGCCGAGACGGTGTTACGCCCAGGGGACATGCAAGCTTGCTGCGTGTCCCCTTCCCTGCTGAAGGAGGTTCTGCCTCCGCTCGGTGCGGCGCGGCCCATGCCACGGGTTTGCCTATAGAATCCTTGCCCGCGATTCGCCGGTTCGCGCTGCGGATCTGCGTCGGGAACCGAGAGTCCACTTCCAGGAGCCGTTCATGTCGAGTTCCACCCAGAAACCCGCTCTGATCTCCGGCGGCCACAGGGGCGCCGAGGCGGAGTTCGGCCGTGCCGCGAAGCGCTGGGGCCTCACGCAGACGACGCTCTCCTTCGAGGGCCACGACATGGAGTGGCCGGTCAACGTGCGCGTGCTCTCCGACGCCGACCTGGCGGCCGGCGACGTCTCGATGGAGATCGTCTCCAAGCGCATGGGACGGACCTACCACCGGGCGGAGCGGATCCGCCGGGTCGTGCAGTCGCTCTATGCCATGGTCAACGAGTCCTTCCAGGTCTTCGCCATCGGCTGGATCCAGTCCGACGACACCGTCAAGGGCGGCACCGGCTGGGGCGTCGAGCTGGCCAAGCTGTTCAATCGTCCGGTCTGGGTCTTCGACCAGGCCCGCCACGAGTGGTTCCACTGGCGCGAGGGGCGCTGGGTCCCCGAGACCCCCCGGATCGGCGACAAGACCTTCGCCGGGACCGGCACGCGGAATCTCTCCGCCGAGGGGCAGGCGGCGATCGCCGCCCTGTTCGAGCGCTCCTTCGGTCCGCCCGCGGGCTGAGCCCGCGCGGGGGCCGCGTCCGGCGGGGTTCTTGCCGCGGCGCGTCGTCCCGATGCCGCGCCTTGACGTGGCGGGAGCGCGGTGGAAGGCTTCCGCCATGAGCGTCTCCAGCCCGAATCGGATCCCCGCGCTCCTCCGGCCCGGGCACCTCGACCGGCTGCCCGAGCTCGCCCGGCGCGTCGCCGCCGGCAGCGGGGCCGAGCGGATGACCATCGTCTCGCCGCTCGACCTCGAGCCGCTGGGCGAGGTGCCGCGCTCGACCCCGGCCGACGTCGCCGCCGCCGCGATCCGGGGCCGCGCCGCCCAGGAGGAGTGGAGCCAGCTCTCCTTCGCCCGCCGCGCCCGGATCTTCTTGCGCTTCCACGACTTGCTGCTGGCGCGCCAGGACGAGGTCCTCGACCTCGTCCAGCTCGAGTCGGGCAAGGCCCGCCTCCACGCCTACGAGGAGGTGGCCGACACCGCGATCGTCGCCCGGCACTATGCAGTCCACGCCGGCGGCTACCTCGCGCCGCGCACGCACAAGGGGGCGATCCCGGCGCTGACCGAGAGCCGCGAGTACCGGCAGCCGAAGGGGCTGGTCGGGATCATCGCGCCCTGGAACTACCCGCTCTCGATGGGGGTCACCGACGCCATCCCCGCGCTGCTCGCGGGCAACGCGGTGCTCGAGAAGCCCGACTCCCAGACCCCCTTCACGCTGCTCTGGACCCTCGACCTGCTGGCCGAGGCCGGGCTGCCGGACGGCCTCTATCAGGCGGTGTGCGGCGCCGGCGCGACGCTCGGCCCGGCGCTCTACGATGTCGTGGACTTCCTCCAGTTCACCGGCTCGACCGAGACCGGACGCCGGATCGCGCGCGAGGCCGGCGGCCGTCTGATCGGCTGCTCGCTCGAGCTGGGGGGCAAGAACCCGATGCTCGTGCTGGCCGACGCCGAGATCGACCAGGCCGTGGCCGGCGCGGTCCGCGGCTCCTTCGCCTCCGCCGGCCAGCTGTGCGTCTCGACCGAGCGCGTCTACGTCCACGAGTCGGTCCACGACCGATTCCTGGAGGGCTTCGTGGCCGCCACCCGCGCGATCCGCCTCGGCACCGGGCTCGACTGGACCTACGATGTCGGCTCGCTCGCCTCGGCCCAGCAGATGGCCACCGTCGAGGCCCACGTCGGCGACGCCGTCGCCCGCGGCGCCCGGCTCGAGTGCGGCGGGCGCCGGCGGCCGGAGATCGGCCCGCTGGTCTACGAGCCCACGGTGCTGACCGGAGTCACCCCGGCGATGAAGCTGCACTCCGAGGAGACCTTCGGACCGGTGGTTTCGGTCTACCCGGTGGCCTCGAACCACGAGGCGATCGAGCGCGCCAACGACTCGCGCTACGGCCTGAACGCCTCGATCTGGTCGCGCGACACCGAGCTGGCGCGGCGCATGGCCTGCCGGCTGCAGTGCGGCACCGTCACCATCAACGAGACCTACGTCGCCGGCTGGGCCTCGATCGGGGCTCCGATGGGCGGCTTCAAGGACTCCGGCCTCGGCCGCCGCCACGGCGCCGAGGGGATCCTCAAGTACACCGAGGCCCAGAACGTGACGCTGCAGCGCGGGTTGCCGATCGCGCCGCCGAAGGGCGTGCCCGCCGAGGCCTTCGCGCGCTGGTTCACCGGCGCTCTGAAGGCGCTGAAGCGCGTTCCCGGGGTGCGCTGATGCCCGCCGACCGCGTGCTGTTCACCGGCTTTCCCGGCTTCCTCGGCTCGGAGCTGGTGCGCCGGATCCTGCGCCGGCCCGGCGAGCCCCGCGTGGTCTGTCTGGTGCAGGAGAAGTTCGCCGCCCTGGCGCGGTCCCGGGCCGCCGAGATCGCGGCCGCGGAGAACGTCCCCGCCCGCCGCATCGAGCTGGTGACCGGCGACATCACCCGCCGCGGACTCGGCCTGGACGACGCGCGCGCCGCCGCGCGGGGGGTCACCGAGGTCTTCCACCTCGCCGCCGTCTACGATCTCGAGGTCCGGCGCGAGGTCGGCATGAAGGTCAACGTCGAGGGGACGGTGAACGTCCTCGACTTCGCCGCGACCTGCTCCCGCCTCGAGCGATTCCAGTACGTCTCGACCTGCTACGTCTCGGGGCGCTGGGCGGGCATCTTTCGCGAGGACGAGCTCGAGAAGGGCCAGAGCTTCAACAACCACTACGAAGAGACCAAGTACCTGGCCGAGCGCGAGGTGCGCGCCCGGATGGACTCCGGCCTGCCGGCGACCCTCTACCGGCCGGGCATCGTCGTGGGGGACTCGGCGAGCGGCGAGACGCAGAAGTACGACGGCCCGTACTACGTGCTGCGCTGGCTGCTCAAGCAACCGACGCTGGCGCTGCTCCCGGTGCCGCTCGGAGTCGACCGGTATCGCGCCAACCTGGTGCCACGCGACTTCGTGATCGGCGCCATCGACGCCCTGTCCGCGCAGCCTGCTTCGGCCGGCCGCTGCTACCAGCTCGCCGACCCCGACCCACCGACGATCGACGAGACGATCCGGCTCATGGGCCGGGCCACCGGCCGCATCGTCGTGCGCACGCCGATGCCGGTCGGCGTCGCCAAGGCGGCGATCGAGCACGTTCCCGGCGTCTACCGCCTGATGGGCATCCCGGCCAACGCGGTGGTCTACTTCGCGCACCCGACCTTCTACGACACGACGAACGCGCGGCGCGACCTCGAGCCCCTGGGCATCCGCTGTCCCCGGTTCGCCGACTACCTGCCGCGGCTGGTGGATTTCCTCAAGCGACACCCGGAGATCGACGCCGCGGCGATGGCCTGATCGGTCCGGCGGGAGGAGATTCCGTGCGCGCGATGGTGCTCGATCGGCCCGGCGCTCCCCTGGTCGAGCGCGAGTTGCCCGACCCCGAGCCCGGACCCGGCGAAGTGCGGCTCGCCGTCGCCGCCTGCGGCGTCTGCCGCACCGACCTGCACATCCTCGACGGAGAGCTCGAGCACCCGAAGCTGCCGCTGGTGATGGGCCACCAGATCGTCGGCGTCGTCGACCGGGTCGGCGCCGGGGTCGCGGGCCTGGCGCCGGGCGACCGCGTCGGCGTGCCGTGGCTCGGCTGGACCTGCGGCGAGTGCGCCTTCTGCCGCCGCGGCCAGGAGAACCTCTGCGACCACGCCCGATTCACCGGCTACGACCGCGACGGCGGCTACGCCGAGCTCGCGGTGGCCGACGCGCGCTTCGCGTTCCCCGTCCCGTCCGGCTACGCGGATCGCGACGCCGCGCCCCTGCTGTGCGCCGGACTGATCGGCTACCGCGCCTACCGGATGGCCTGCGCGCCGTCCGCGGCCGATGCCGACGCGAGCTCCGGCGACGCCGTCCGGCGCCTGGGCTTCTACGGCTTCGGCTCGGCCGCCCACCTGCTGGCCCAGGTCGCCCGCCACGACGGGCGCGAGGTCTACGCCTTCACCCGACCCGGCGACCGCGCCGGGCAGGAGTTCGCCCGCGAGACTGGGCGCGACCTGGGCGGGCGCGAGCGGCGAGGCCCCACCCGAACCGCTCGACGCCGCGCTCGTCTTCGCTCCCGCCGGAGAGCTGGTGCCGGCGGCGCTGGCTGCGGTGCGCAAGGGCGGCGCCGTGGTCTGCGCGGGGATCCACATGAGCGACATCCCGGCGTTCCCCTACGCCCTGCTGTGGGGCGAGCGCAGCGTCCGGTCGGTGGCCAACCTGACCCGCCGCGACGGCGAGGAGCTGCTCGCGCTGGCGCCCCGCATTCCGCTGCGACCGCGGGTCGAGACGTTCCCGCTCGCGCGCGCCGGCGACGCGCTCGCGGCGCTGCGCGCCGGCCGCATCGCGGGCTCCGCGGTGCTCGTCCCCTGAGCCGGCGGCGGGAGCGCTCCGGAAGCCCGGGCTCGGATAGGGTGTCGGGACGCCGCGCCGCCGCCGCGACCGGCTCTCCGGAGGTGTCGATGTCCGTCCGCCGTTTCTTTCTGTTCGCGATCCTCTGCTGGGCGCCGGTCCCCGGCGGGGCGGCCGCGCCACCCGCCGTGCCGCCGCTGATGCACTCGCCGACGCTCTCGGCCGACGCCATCGCCTTCGTCTCCGGCGGCGACCTGTGGACCGTCGCGCGCCGCGGTGGCGAGGCCCGGAGGCTGACCGCGACGGCGGGCGCCGAGAGCGACCCGGCGTTCTCTCCCGACGGCCGCTGGATCGCCTACTCCGCGGACGAGGACGGCAACGTCGACGTCTACGTCGTGCCGGCGGCGGGCGGCGAGGCCCGGCGCCTGACCTGGCACCCCGGAGCGGACCACGTGGTCGGATGGACGCCGGACGGAGGCGCCGTGCTCTTCCGCAGCGGCCGCGCGAGCGGGGTGCGCACCGAACAGCTCTGGTCGGTGCCGGCCGCGGGCGGCTGGCCGCGGCCACTGCCGCTCCCCGAGGCCTTCCGCGGCAGCTACTCGCCCGACGGCCGGCGCTTCGCCTACATGCCCTTCCAGCGACTGCAGATGGCCTGGAAGCGCTACCGCGGCGGCGAGACGACGTTCGTCTGGCTGCTCGACCTGGCCACCCTCGACGTCGAGGCGCTCCCGCGCGACAACTCCAACGACTCCTACCCCTGCTGGGCCGAGGACGGCCGCGTCTACTTCCTGTCCGACCGCGACGGCCCGGTGACCCTCGAGCGCTACGACCCCGCGACCCGGGCGGTCGAGAGGGTCTACGACAACGGGGGACTCGACCTCGACGACGCCCAGGCCGGCCCGGGCGCGATCGTCTTCGAGCGCTTCGGCTCGATCGGCCTCTACGACCTCGCCACCGGCGCGGTCGCCTTCCCGACGATCCACGTCGCCAGCGACCTGCCGGCCTTGCGCCCGCGGTTCGTCCCGGTCGGCGACCAGCTCGAAGGCGCCGACCTGTCGCCCGACGGAGCCCGCGCCGCGTTCTCGGCCCACGGCGAGATCCTCACGGTGCCCGCCGAGAAGGGCAGCGCGCGCGTGATCACCCACAGCCCGGGGGTCGCCGACCGCGACCCGGCGTGGTCGCCCGACGGCAAGACCCTGGCCTGGCTGTCGGACGCCACCGGTGAGTACGCCCTCGAGCTGGCCCCGTCGGACGGGCTCGGGCCGCCGCGCACCACCCCGCTCGGCACTCCGCCGTCGTTCTTCTACCGCCCGGTCTGGTCGCCCGACGGCGCCCGGATCGCGCTCACCGACAAGCGGCTGCAGCTCTGGGTGGTGGAGGTCGCGAGCGGTGCCCTGACCCGGGTCGACTCCGACACCTACGACACGCCCGTGCGCACCCTCGACCCGGCCTGGTCGCCCGACGGACGCTTCCTCGCCTACACGCGCCAGCTCGCGACCCACGTCCACGCCGTCTTCGTCTGGGACTCGCGCGACCGGCGTTCGACGCAGGTGACCGACGGCCTCGCCGACGCCCGGTTCCCGGCCTTCGACCCCTCCGGCAAGTACCTCTGGTTCACCGCTTCGACCGATTTCGGTCCGACCGCACCCTGGCTCGACATGACCAGCGTCGACCACCCGGTCACGCGCAGCCTCTACCTCGCGCTGCTCGCCTCCGACGAGCCCTCGCCCTTCCCCCCGGAGAGCGACGAGGCGGGAGCGCCGGCCGCGACGGACGACGAAGCCGAAGACGACGGACCCGGGACGGCGTCGGCCCTGCCGACGGTGCGGCTGGACCTCGACGACATCGGCCGGCGCATCGTGGCCGCTCCCGGCGTCCCGGCGGCGAACTACCTGGCGCTCGCACCCGGCAAGGCGGGAGAGATCTTCCTGCTCGAGGGGCCTGAGATCTCCGACCTCGATTCCGAGGACGGCGATTCGGGACCGGTGCATCGGTACACGATCGAGAGCCGCGAGCTCGAAGAGCTGGGAGACGACATCGCGGAGATGCACGTTGCGCGCGATGCCTCGCGGCTGCTGGTGCGCTCGTCCGACGGAACCTGGTCGATCGTCGATGCTTCGAAGCCCTTCGAGCCGGGCGACGGCGACCTCGCCGCCGACGATCTCCAGGTCTGGAGCGACCCGCGCGCGGAGTGGCGCCAGATGTACCACGAAGTCTGGCGCATCGAGCGGGACTTCTTCTACGACCCGCACCACCACGGCCTCGACCTCGCCGCCGCCGAGAAGCGATACCGTCCCTATCTCGACGCCCTCGCCGACCGCGACGACCTCGACGACCTGTTCACCGAGATGCTCGGCGAGCTGACCGTGGGGCACCTGTTCGTCCAGCCACCCGAGCCGCCCGACGACGACGCGCCCAAGGACGGCCTGCTCGGCGCCGACTGGGAGGTCGTCCGGCGGCCGCTACCGGATCGCTCGCGTCTACGACGGCGAGAGCTGGAACCCGAAGCTCGAGGCGCCGCTGGCGCGGCCCGGTGTCGACGCCCGTGCCGGCGAGTACCTGATCGCGGTCGAGGGGCGCGACGTCCGGCCGCCGGCCTCGGTCTACTCCTTCTTCGCCGGCACCGCGGGCCAGGTCGTGCGCGTCCGGCTGGCCGCCGACCCGGCCGGCAGGAACGCGCGCGACGTCACCGTGATCCCGGTAGCCAGCGAGCGCAAGCTGCGCTACCGCGCCTGGGTCGAGGACAACCGCCGGCTCGTCGACCGCCTGTCCGACGGCCAGCTCGGCTACGTCCACCTGCCCAACACGGCGGGCGCCGGCTACGACAGCTTCAACCGCTACTTCTTCCCCCAGGTCGACCGCCAGGGGATGGTGGTGGACGAGCGCTTCAACTCCGGCGGCCTGCTCGCCGACTACATCGTCGACGTGCTGGCCCGCAGCCGGCCTCTGATGTGGGTCACCACGCGCGAGGGTCGCGACTTCCCGAGCCCCGCCGGGGCGCTGTACGGTCCCAAGGCGATGCTGATCAACCGCCATGCCGGCTCCGGCGGGGACGCGCTGCCCTGGCTCTTCCGCGAGCGCGGCGTCGGTCCGCTGATCGGCACCCGCACCTGGGGCGGCCTGGTCGGCATCTGGGACTACCCGACGCTGCTCGACGGCGGCCTCGTCACCGCGCCCCGCGGCGCCCTCTACGGCCCGCGCGGACGCTGGGAGGTCGAGAACGTGGGCGTCGCTCCCGACGTTCCGATCGAGATCACGCCGCGCGAGTTCGCGGCCGGCCGCGACCCGCAGCTCGAGAAGGCGGTCGAGCTGGTGCTCGCCGAGCTCCGGCGCAGCGGCCCGCCGAAGCCCGAGCGGCCGCCCTACCCGAACTATCAGACCCACCCCTGGAAGGCGGAGGCCCAGCCATGAAGGCGATCCGGATCCACACCGTCGGCGGACCCGAGGTCCTGAGTCTCGACGAGGTCGACGTACCCGAGCCCGGCCCGCTCCAGGCTCGTGTCGCGGTCCGCTTCGCCGGCGTCAACTTCATCGACACCTACCACCGCAGCGGTCTCTACGATCCCGGGCCGCTCCCCGCCCGGATCGGGCGCGAGGGCTCGGGCGTGGTCGAGGCCGTGGGCTCGGAGGTGACCTCGCCCAAGGTCGGCGATCGCGTGGTCTTCTTCGACGCCACGGGCGGCTACGCCCAGAAGGTGATCGTTCCGGCGCACCGCCTGCTGCCTTTGCCCGAGAAGATGGCGTTCGACATCGGCGCCGCGCTGCCGCTCCAGGGGATGACCGCCGACTACCTGGTGCGCACGATCGGTGCGGTGGCCGCGGGTCAGGTGGTGCTGATCCACGCCGTGGCGGGCGGGGTCGGGCTGCTCGCGACCCAGCTCGCGAAGGCCGCGGGCGCGACCGTCCTCGGTACCTGCTCGACCCCGGCCAAGGCCGAGGCCGCCCGGGAAGCGGGATGCGACTACCCGATCCTCTACACCCGGGTGGACTTCGCCGAGGAAGCGGTGCGCCACACCAACGGCCACGGCTGCGATCTGGTGCTCGACGGCGTCGGCCGGGCGACGTTCGCCGGCTCGGTGCGCGCCACCCGGGTGCGCGGCAAGCTGGTGCTGTTCGGCCAGTCGAGCGGCATGGTCGAGCCGTTCTCGCCGCGCCAGGTGCTGGGCAGCCGGACGCTGGTGACCGCCAGCCTTCACGACTACACCCGCGATCCGGCCGAAGCCGCCGAGCGCTGGCGCCGGATCCGGGTCGACGTCGCGGCCGGCCGGCTGATCCCGACCATCGACCGGGTGCTGCGTCTGGACGAAGCCGCCGACGCACACGTCCTGCTCGAGGGCCGCCGCACCTCGGGCAAGCTCCTGCTCTCGGTCGCCTGATTCGGCGTCGAACCGGTACCCTCTGGTAGCCTCGCCGCCGCATGCCCGTCTGGGTCTGGATCCCGATCGCTCTCGCGGCAGCCATCGGCCTCTTCCTGCTGGTGCGCCGCGAATCGGACCTGCGCGCGAAGCTGGCCCGGGCCGAGACGCTGCTCGAGGAGGAGCGCCGCCGGGGAGCCGAGAAGGTCGCACTGCTCGAGGGCGCCGAGAAGAAGCTCGCCGACGCCTTCGCCCGTCTCTCGCAGGAGGCGCTCTCGGCCAACAGCGAGTCGTTCCTGAAGCTCGCCCGCCAGGCCTTCGAGACGCTCCAGACCTCGGCCAAGGGCGACCTCGACCAGCGCCGCCAAGCGATCGAGTCGCTGCTCGCGCCGATGAAGGAGCAGCTCGGCCGCTACGAGCAGGGCGTCACCGAGCTCGAGAAGTCGCGCCAGGCCGCCTACGGCTCGCTCACCGAGCAGGTGAAGAACCTGCTCACCTCGCAGGAGAAGCTCCAGACCGAGACCGGCCGCCTCGTCACCGCCCTGCGCCGGCCCGAGGTGCGCGGCAGCTGGGGCGAGGTGCAGCTCCAGCGCGCGGTCGAGTTCGCCGGCATGCTCGAGTACGTCGATTTCGTCACCCAGGAGACCGTGGACACCGACTCCGGCCGCCTGCGCCCCGACATGGTGGTGCGTCTGCCCGGCGGCAAGGCGGTGGTGGTGGACGCCAAGGTGCCGCTCGACGCCTACCTGTCTGCGGTCGAAGCCCAGGGCGACGACGAGCGCAAGGCGGCGCTCGTGCGCCATGCCCGGCAGGTGCGCACCCACCTCGGCCGCCTGTCCGAGAAGCGCTACTGGGACCAGTTCGACGAGGCGCCCGACTTCGTGGTGCTCTTCCTGCCCGGCGAGTCGATCTTCTCGGCCGCGCTCGAGCAGGACCCGGCATTGATCGAGGACGCCTTCCGCCAGAGCGTCCTGATCGTGACGCCGGCGACCCTGGTCGCGCTCCTGAAGACGGTCTTCTACGGCTGGCGCCAGGAGTCGCTGGCCAAGAACGCGCGCGAGATCTCGGAGGCCGCGCGCGAGCTCTACGACCGCCTGCGCATCTACGCCGACCACTTCGCCGGCGTCGGCAAGGGCCTGACCTCCGCGGTCGGCGCCTACAACAAGGCGGTCGCCTCGTTCGAGAGCCGCCTGCTCCCCCAAGGCCGCAAGTTCGAAACCCTCGGCCCCGCCGCCGGCCAGGAGATCGAACCCCCCGCCCAGGTCGAGGTCACCCCCCGCGAGCTCGCCCAGAGCACCCCGGACGACGAAGACGGCGCCTGACTCACCAATCGCCGACGGGAGGAGCCTCTTCCCGGTCCGGCGCTCGACGGGCCGCCAGGGCGACGAAGATCGAGCCGGTGACGAGACCCGCGGCGACGTCGATCGGGTAGTGGTAGCCGCAGAGGACGGTCGAGGCGGCGATGGCGGCGAACCAGAAGGCGTAGGCCCACGTCGCGCGGGGAAAGAAGCGGCGGCCGGCGAAGAAGGCGGCGATCATCGCCGCGACGACGTGGGTGCTGGGGAAGGCCAGGCCGCCGCGGTCGAAGGCGCCGTAGAAGCCGTCCATCAGCGGGACGAAGAAGACGCCGGCGGGCATCGTCGCCCTGCGCACCGCCAGCGGCCCGGCGACCGGGAAGGCGAGCGCCAGCGCGAAGTGCGCGAGCAGCGCGGTGGTCAGCCAGAACAGGTAGCGGTCCACCGCGCGCGCGGCGCGCCGCCCGGCGGCCAGCGCCGGGACGAAGAGCAACAGGTAGTAGCTGAAGTAGACCGCGTGCGCGGCCTCGATCGCGGGCAGCGGCAGGCGCGCGCCGAGCGCGTACCAGTGACCCGGGAAGAGCGCATCGTCCCAGCGCACGATCACCCGGTCGAGATCGTGGCCGACCAGCAGGTCGCGCATCTCGCCGGCCCAGCCGTAGAGCCAGGCGATCGCCACCAGCGGCAGCCAGCGGTGGACGAAGCGGACGAAGCCGCCCTCCCCGCCGCGGTCGGCGAAGCCCAGGGCCAGCGCGAGCCCGGCGACCAGCGCGTGCCCGGCGGCCAGCGCCAGCCGCCGGTCGCCCAGCGCATGGCCGTCGGCGACCAGCAGCAGCACGGCCGCCGCGCAGTAGGCGGCCAGGACCCGGTCGGTCGCGGTCGGCCGTCCCGTGCTCCGGATCACAGCTCGAGATCGTAGACGCGGTAGGTCTTGTAGCGCTCGGCGCCCAGGCGCTCGGCGACCCGGTTCATCGCCGGGTTCGACTCCAGCACCCAGGACAGCTCTCCCCAGCGGTAGCCCTTGCGGATCGCCTCCTCGATCGTGCGCGCGTACAGCGCGGCGTCCACGCCCCGGAACCGGTGATCCTCGATCACGCCCATGATCAGCACCCGCACCGCGTCGATGCGGCGACGGGCGACGAGGATGCGCAGCAGACCGAAGGGCAGCAGCCGTCCACGGGCGAGCTTCAGCGCCTGGTTGAAGTCCGGCACCGTGACGCTGACCCCCACCGGCTCGCCGCCGTCCTCGGCCAGGAAGACCAGGTCGCGGTCCGCGAGTGGCTTGAGCTCCCTGGCCAGGGTGCGCATCTCGTCCACGGTGAGCGGCACCGCGCCCCAGTTGCGCGACCAGGCCCGGGAGTGGATGCGGTGGATCCGCTCGACCTCCTCGTCGAAGCGTCCGAAGTCGAGCTTGCGCACCGCGATGCCCCGTTCGGCCACCGCCGCCGCCGCGGCGCGCAGGCGCTCCGGCACCTCGGCCGGCACCGCCATTCGGTAGGCGTAGAGGTCCTGCGCCTTGGCGAAGCCGCAGCCCTCGAGCAGGCGCGCGTAGTAGGGCGGGTTGTAGGTCATCAGGACCACGGGCGGCAGATCGAAGGTGTCGAGCAGCAGCCCGCACTCGTCGTTGATGGTGAAGCTCATCGGCCCGCGCAGGCGCTCCAGCCCCCGCCCCCTGACCCAGGCCGCGGCGCGGTCGATCAGCGCCCGCGCCACCCCGGGGTCGTCGATCGACTCGAAGAAGCCGAAGAAGCCGGTGCGGTCCCGGTAGGTGTCGAGGTGACGCCGGTTCTCGATCGCCGCGATCCGGCCGACGACCTCGCCGGCGCGCTCGGCGAGGAAGAGCTCGGCGTCGGAGTGGCGGAAGAACGGGTTCTTCCTTCGGTCGAGGAAGTCCATGCGCTCGACCTCGAGCGGCGGCACCCAGGCCGGGTTGCCGTCGTAGATCCGCCACGGCAGACGGACGAACCGCTTGCGGTCGCGACGCGTGCGCACGGGCCGAACGGCGACCGCCGGATCCGGCGCGAGACCGGCCGCCGCTTCGCTTCCGGCAGGCCCTTCTTCCCCGGCCGGACCCGTCACCGGCGCGCCCCGAACCGCCACGCGAGCCCGAGCCAGTAGTTGGGTCCGGTCGAGTCGGTGTCCGCGGTCACCCGGGGAGCGGGAGCGAGCGACCCGCGGGCGGCGACCTGGTGCTCCAGGCGGCCCCAGAAGTAGGCGATTCCGACCTCGAGCCCGACCCTGTGAGACGCGGTGAGCGGGATCTGGGCGCCGAGGCCCGCGGTCGCCACCGGGAACCAGCCGTCGTTGTCGACGAACAACCCCTCGTCCAGGAACTCGTTGCGCAGGGTCAGGGTCGTGCGGTCCTTCTCGTAGGCGACTCCCGCGCCCATCAAGACGAACGGCTCGAAGCGCTCGCACCGCGGGCAGGGCAGGAAGTGGGCCGCGGCCATCAGGTCCGCGTAAACGCTGTAGCGCTGCTCGAACTTCAGGCGCGCCGGCCCGGCGAGCGTGTCCACGGTGGCCTCGCCGTCGATCGCTCCGGCGCTCCAGTCGGCCTCCAGGCCGACCCACCAGCGCTCGGCCGCGCGGCGGAAGAGCTTGCCGCCCAGGCTCAGGTTGTGGACGTCGTCCCAGGTGTCGAAGCCGGTCCCGAACATCGCGTTGATCTGGTCGATCTGCGCGTTGGTCCGGGTCTGCTTCGGGAACGACTCCTGGGCGTACACGCTGACGCTCCACCCCGGCTCCTGGGCCCCGGCGGCGCGGGGACCGGCGAGCGCGAGGGCGAGCACGAGCGCACCGGCGAACGCCGGCGCGGCGACGGCGACGACTCGGATCCGACGAGATCGATTCACGGCCGGTCCCTCCCTGGGTGCGAAGACACCTCTAAGAAGGCTCGCGCCGACGCCTTCGCGACTCGACACCCGCGGGGGTGGCAACGTCCCCGCCCGGAGGCGGGGCGAGGCGCGAAAGAGCAACTACATCCAGTGATCGGAGCGAAGACGAGAGACAGCGCCGTGCCGCCGCTCGGGCCGACGCGGCTCGCGGACCGTCTCCTTCAACAGAAAGTCTTCCGGCTTCGCGAGCGTCGGTCTCTGCGCCCCCCGCCGCCCGAAGGCGAAGCGGGCGCATGGAGCACGGCGAACTCCTAGGCGTTCGTGCCGGCCGGCGGTGCGAGGTCGGTGTTGGGGTTCTTGATCTTGTCGCCGGGGGCGACGCCCGAGAGGATCTCGATCTGGATGCCGTCGGAGAGGCCGGTCTGGACGTTCCTGCGCTCGAACTTCTGGCGGCCGGTCTCGACCTCGACGTAGGGCTGCTTGCCGTCGAACTGCAGCAGCCCTTCGTCGATCGCCAGGACGTTGTCGCGCTTGTCGAGCACGATGTCTGCGTTGGCGCTGTAGTTGGCGCGCAGGAAGACGTCCGGCTCCGGCTCGACCGCGGCGCGGATCTCGAACTGGATCGCGCCGTTCTCCTCGACCCCCTTGGGCGCGATGTGCTCGAGCTTGGCGTGGATCTTGTGGTCCGGCAGGGCGCCGACCGTCAGCACCAGCTCCATGCCGGGCCGGATCTTGCCCACCTCGCTCTCGTCCACCTTGCCCTGGAAGATCATGTCCTTCATGTTCGCGACCGAGGCGATCGTCGTGCCGTCGTTGAAGTTGTTGGCCTGGATCACGGAGTTGCCCACCTTGACCGGGACCTCCAGCACCGTGCCGGTGATCGTCGAGCGCACCAGCGTCGTCGCGGCCTTGGCGACCCGCTCGCTGGTGCCCGTGCTCACGATGTCGAAGCTGTTGCGCGCCGCGGTCAGCTCCTCCTTGGCCTGGTCCAGCGCCACCTGGGTGCGGTCCAGCTCGGCGCGCGCGACCGTGCCCTCCTCGAACAGCGACTGCTGCCGGTTGCGCTCGCGCTCGGCGTCGGCCAGCGCGATCTCGGACTTCTTGACCCGCGATTCGGCGTCCGAGAGCCGCCCCATGTCGGGGATCACCCGGACCTTGGCCACCGGCGCCCCCTCCACGACCTCCTGTCCTTCCTCGACGTAGAGCTCCTCGATGATGCCCGAGACCAGCGGCTTGATCGCCACCTCCTCGCGCGGCACCACCGACCCGGTCGCCACCGTCTTCTCCACGATGTCGGTCCGCACCGGTTCCGCGGTCGCGTAGACCACCGCCTTCTGGCTCGACTTCCGGACCAGCACGACGCCGGTCCACGCCAATCCGGCCACGAACAACAGAGCGATCACGATGCCGATGACCTTCTTCATGACTGCATCCTCATGACTGCATGCTCACGACGACGTCGGTCCGGGCCGGCTCACTCGGAGCGCAGAGCCACCACCGGGTTGACCGCCACGGCGCGGCGGGCCGGGATCAGGCCCGCCACGATCCCGGCCCCGATCAGCACCAGGAGCGCCTCGACGGCGTCCGACAGCGTCACGCCCGGGTCGATGAACATCGAGCGATGAGCTCCGGTGGCGGCGGCCTGCGGCAGCAGCGCGCCGACCGCCTCCATCGTCCCGACCCCCGCCATCAGCCCCAGCAGCCCGGCGACGGCGGTCAGGGTCACCGCCTCGAGGACGATCTGCCCGATCACCGCGCGCGGCGTCGCGCCGACGGCGCGGCGGATGCCGATCTCCCGCGTCCGCTCGCGGATCACGATCAGCATGATGTTGGAGACGCCGATCGCGCCGGCGGTCAGCGTCCCGAGTCCGACGATCCACATCAGGACGCGGATGCCGTTGAACAGACCGTGGATCTTGTCGTACTCCTCCTCGAGGTTGAAGTGCCCGATGCCCCGGCGGTCGTCGGGAGCCACCTTGTGGCGCGACTGGAGCACCTTGATGACCTCGTCCTCGACCTTCGACACCCGGACGCCGTTGCGCGCGGTGATCGCGTACCAGTCCACTTCGTTGGCGGCGTTGAAGGCCTGCTGGTAGGTGGTGAACGGGACGTAGATCGTCTGCGCGTCCCGCTCACCCTGCCCGCCGGTCTGGCGCGTGCGGAACAATCCGATCACCTTGAACCAGACGCCGTTGATCTCGATCGCGTCGCCGATCGGGTCTTCGTCCTTGTCGAAGAGCACCTCCCGGACCCGGGTCCCGATCACGGCCACCTTCCGCTTCTCCTCGAGATCGATCCGGTCGAGCAAGCGTCCGCGGTCGAGGATCACCGACTGGATGGTGAAGACCTCGGGGTAGTCGCCCATGACCGAGAACGGCCCGACCTCGCCCTTGCGCCGCACCGTGACGTTGCCGTGATGCCCGCCGAGCTGCAGACGCGGCGCGATCACCGCGGCGTCGGGCACCTGGCGCCGGATCGCCTCGGTGTCCTCGTTCGTGAAGATCACCTCCCGCCCCGCGGACAGCCCCGCGAAGGGCTTCGAGGTGCGCCGGCCCCAGCAGAAGAAGCTGTTCGTCGCGGTGCCGGAGAAGCCGGCCATGACCCCGTTGGTCAGTCCGTTGCCGGAGCCGAGGAGGACGACGAGCAGGAAGATTCCCCAGAACACTCCGAAGGCGGTCAGAAACGTCCGCAGCCGATTCTTGGCCAGCGCCGCGCCGATCTCCTGCCAATGGTCGACGTCGAGAAGGCTCATCTCACTCCTCTCGCAGCGTCTCGACGGGCTGCACCATCGCCGCCCGGCGCGCGGGGAAGAAGCCGGCGATCGTACCCGCCACGATCAGGAGCACGGTCGCCCAGAAGGCGATGCTCAGGTCGACCGATGGATCGCGGAAGAACGACGCGTCGGGGGGCAGGATCCCGTCGACCAGCTGCAGCACCCCGACTCCGGCGACCAGTCCGAGGTAGCCGGCGACCGACGTGATCAGCACCGACTCGAACAGAATCAGGCCGACGATCGAGTTCGGCGTGGCGCCCACGGCCTTGCGGATTCCGATCTCGCGCGTGCGCTCCTTGACCGCCACCAGCATGATGTTGGAGACCCCGACCACACCGGCGAGCAGCGTGCCGATGCCGACCACCCAGATGAAGATCCGGATCCCGGTCATCAGACCGACGAAGCGCTGGAAGAGCTCGACCCCGTTGCGCAGGAAGATCGCGCGCTGGTCGTTGGGATCGAAGTCGTGGTTGGCGGCGAGGATGTCGCGCGTCTCGTCGCCCATGCGATCCGACTTCGCCACGCTGGCGTCGCCGGTCGTGTAGAGGATCTGGTTGACCCGGTTCTGACCGTTGAAGCTGCGCTGGGCGGTCGAGATCGGCAGGTAGATGATCTCCTTCTCCTGGTCGCCGCCGTCGTCGTCGAAGACGCCGATCACCTTGAAGGCGATGCCGTTGATCCGGATCTCCCGGCCGATCGCCGGAGCGTCGTGGAAGAGCGCGTCCTTGACCAGGATCCCGATCACGGCGACCTTGCGGTATCTCTCGATGTCGTACGGGTCGATGAAGCGGCCCCGGATCACCTTGGTGACCTCGAGCACGCGGTGTCCCGGGTGGACGGCGCGGATCGAGAAGCTGCCCCACTCCTTGCCGTAGTTGACCTGCTGGCTGCCGTAGACGTAGAAGCGCGCCGAGGAGTAACCGACTCCGGGCACTCGCGTGGTGACCTCCGAGTAGTCCGCGTTGTCGAACTGGATGTCGCGCCCGGGCTGGAGCCCCCGGTACGGCTTCGAAGTGGTCCCGCCCGAGACCCGGATGCTGTTGATCGCGTCGTCGCGGAACTGGTAGCGGATCCCGTGGGCCAGACCCTCCCCCGAACCCAGCAGGACGATCAGCATGAAGATCCCCCAAGCCACGGCGAAGCCGGTCAATCCGGTGCGCAGCTTGTTGCGCCCCAGCGTCTCGAGGATCTCCTGCCAGGTGTCGAGGTCGATCATGGCGAGCCCGCCGCGGTCGTCGCCTGCGCCTCGAGGCTCTGGTCCGGGTCCTGGCGCTCGTTCGGGCGATCCCAATCGACGTTGCCGTCGACCAGGTGGATGATCCGATCCGTCATCGCCGCGATGTCGTGCTCGTGGGTGATGATGATCACGGTGACGCCGTCGGCCTGGACTCCTTGCAGCGCCCGCATGATCTCGAACGAGGTTGCCGAGTCGAGAGCGCCGGTGGGCTCGTCCGCGAGGATCATCTTGGGGCGGGTGACCAGCGCCCGCGCGATGGCGACCCGCTGCTGCTCGCCGCCCGAGAGCTCCCTCGGCAGATGGCCCACGCGGTCCGCCAGGCCGAGCTTGGCGAGGTACTCGGCGGCGAGCCGGTTGCGGCTCCGGCGCGGGACCTTCTGGTAGTAGAGCGGCATCGCGACGTTCTCGGCCGCGGTCTTGAACGGGATCAGGTGGAAGGACTGGAAGACGAAGCCGATGTACCGGCTGCGCAGCTGGGCGGCGCGCCGCTCGGAGAGGTCGGACATGTCCTCGCCGTCGAGCTCGTAGCTCCCCTCGTCGAAGCGGTCGAGCAGACCCACGATGTTCATCAGCGTCGACTTGCCCGAGCCCGAGGCGCCCATGATCGACACCAACTCGCCGGCGCCGACGTCGAGGTCGATCCCCTTCAGGACGTGCAGCCGGTTGGCGCCCATCCAGTAGTTCTTGTGGAGTTCGCGGAGTCGGATCATTCGAAACGTGGCGGAACGAGATTCCCCTCCGGGGTGCGGAAGGCGCCCCTACCCGATACGTCAGGGGAGCCGACGGGTTTTCCCGGGCGGCGGCGCGCGGCGCGGCCGCTCAGTTGTGCCGGGGGCCCTTCCCCGGCGTCAGGATGGGAATCGGGAACGGGGTCACGACGCTCTCGCCCTCGCGTGCCGGACGCACGCGCGCCGGCCCCTCCTTCTCGACTTCCTCGATGCGCAGGATCGCGTGGAGCGGGAGGAAGAGGCGGCGGGCGTTGCCGAACTCGCTGCGCAGGCCCTCCTCCGACGGATCCACGACCACCTCGGAACGGGCGCCGAAGACGAGATCCTCGATCTCGACGAAACCGAACAGCCCGCCCTGGGTCACGTTGCGGGCGTAGAGCTCGACGATCTGTCCCTTCTCCTGGAAGCTCTGGAACACGATCTTGTAGAGGCTCTTCTTCCGGCTCATCCCTCGGGAATGCTAGCAGAGGGGGGGCCACTCTCCGCCGGCACCTCGAGAAAGCGGGCGCGCTCCTCCGGCGTCGGCACCCGGCATGCGGCGAGCCGGCCGAACCAGCGGGTGCGATGGCGCGCCACCCACCGGTAGACCGCGTCCCGCGCGAACCGCGGAACCGCCCGCAGACCGCCGGCGAGGCGCCAGGGACCTCCCAAGCGGACCAGCGCCGCCAGCGCGGCGTCGGAGCGGACGCGGACTCGCTCGGAGGCCTGCTGCGGCGATTCGACCAGGACGAAGGACTCGTCGGCCTCCGGCAGATCCGGGTGGCGCCCCCGCACCGCGGCCGCGACCGCGCCCTCGAGCGGAGCGAACGCGAGCGCCGATCTCCGATCGTGCCGGATCAACCAGCGCACCGCGCCGTCGCACAACCCGCAGCGCCCGTCGAAGAGCACCCAGGCGGGAGATTCCGGGGGCGATCCGCGCATCGCCCTCTACCCTATCTCCGCCCCGCCGCGGGGCGCAGTCGGCCGCTCCCCGGGACGCGGCTCAGTAGCGGTAGGAGTCGGGCTTGAAGGGCCCCTCCGCCGGGATGCCGATGTACTCGGCCTGCTTCGCCGTCAGCTCGGTCAGCTCGACACCGAGCTTGTCGAGGTGCAGGCGCGCCACCTTTTCGTCCAGCTTCTTGGGCAGGACCAGGACCTTCCGGTCATAGCCCTCGCCGTTGCGCGCCAGGTCGATCTGCGCCATCACCTGATTGGTGAAGCTCATCGACATCACGAACGACGGGTGCCCGGTGGCGCAGCCGAGGTTGAGCAGACGGCCCTCGGCGAGGATCAGGACGGAGTGCCCGTCGGCGAAGCGCCACTCGTCGTACTGCGGCTTGATGTTCGTCTTCTCGATCTCGCCCCGCTTGCGCAGGCGCTCGAGCCCGGCCATGTCGATCTCGTTGTCGAAATGGCCGATGTTGCCGACGATCGCCTTGTCCTTCATGCGCGCCATGTCGCCCGCCGTGATCACGTCGCGGTTCCCGGTCGCAGTGACGAAGACGTCGGCCGAATCGACCACGTCGGCGAGCCGCCGCACTTCGTAGCCCTCCATCGCCGCCTGCAGAGCGCAGATCGGGTCGATCTCGGTGACGATCACCCGCGCGCCCTGGCCGCGCAGCGCCTGCGCACACCCCTTGCCGACCTCGCCGAAGCCGCAGACCACCGCGACCTTGCCCGAGAGCATGACGTCGGTGGCGCGGTTCAGCCCGTCCACGATCGAGTGGCGACAGCCGTACGTGTTGTCGAACTTCGACTTGGTCACCGAGTCGTTGACGTTGACGGCCGGAAACAGGAGCTTGCCGTCGCGCTCCATCTCGTAGAGCCGGTGGACGCCGGTGGTCGTCTCCTCCGAGACGCCGCGCATCGCCGGCACGATCCGCCGCCAGTGCTCCGGATCCTGCTTCTGGAGGCGCGCGAGGAGCGAAAGCACGACGGCGAGCTCCTCGCTGTCCGCGCCCGCGGGATCCGGGACCTCGCCGGCCCGCTCGAGCTCGTAGCCCTTGTGGATCAGCAGCGTCGCGTCGCCGCCGTCGTCGACGATCTGCGTCGGCCCGCGCCCGTCCCCGAAGTCGAGCGCGCGCGAGGTGAACTCCCAGTACTCCTCGAGCGACTCGCCCTTGAAGGCGAAGACCGGGACGCCACGCGGGTCCTCGACGGTGCCGTCGGGGCCGACGGCCACGGCGGCGGCGGCGTGGTCCTGGGTCGAGAAGATGTTGCACGACGCCCAGCGCACCTCGGCGCCCAGCGCGCGCAGCGTCTCGATCAGCACCGCGGTCTGGATGGTCATGTGGAGCGAGCCCGTGATCCGCTGGCCCGCGAGCGGGCGCTCGGCAGCGTACTCCTCGCGGATCGCCATCAGGCCCGGCATCTCCTGCTCGGCGAGGCGGATCTCCTTGCGCCCCCATTCGGCGAGGGACAGGTCCCGGACCTCGTAGTCCAACTTCGGCTCGACCGCGGTGGCGACTCTGGTCATTTCCATTCCTCTCTTCCTCTCGGATCGGTGGCGATTCTGGGTTCGGTTTCGGACTCGGCGGAGCTTCGGATCATCCGGCCGGGGGCGGCGCCGTCGGCGCGGGCCGCGACCCGGTCGCCAGCAGCAGGGCGGGACCCTTGGCCTCGGGTTCGGGCGGTAGCGTCGTCGTCGTGACGCCGGCCAGGCCGGCGTCGGTGAGCAGCGCGGTCAGCTCGGCGGCCTCGAAGCCGTTGCGCAGCTGCCCGAGGCGGCGGCGAAAATCGTCGCGATCGTGGCGGAGCAGGTCGACGACCACCGCGCGTCCGCCGGGTCGCAGGATCCGGACCAGCTCGCGAGCGGCCCGCGCCGGATCCTCGACGTGGGTCAGGGCGAGCAGGACCAGCGCCGCGTCGCAGCTCCGATCCTCGACCGGAAGCTGCTCGAGCGCTCCCAGGCGTAAGGTGACGTTGTCGTGCGCCGCCAGGCGCTCGCGCGCGGCGGACAGCATCTCGGGCGAAAGGTCGACCGCGATCACCCGGCCCACGCGCGGAGCCAGCAGGGCGGCGACCGAGCCACTGCCGCAGGCCAGGTCCGCCACGGTCCAGTCCGCCGGCAGCAGCGCGCGCAAGGCTTCGTCGGTGAAGCGCTCGCCGTAGAGCTCGCGCCGCAGCCCGTCCCACTCGTCGGCGACGCCGGCGTAGAAGCCGCCCTCTTCGTCGCGCCGTCGCCCGAGGCAGTGCTCCAGCCGGACGCGATCCTGGCCGAGCGCGGGCCAGCCGGCGATCTCGGCCCGCGCCACCTCCCAGAGCTGCCGCGACGCCTCGGGCAGTTCGCCGTCGAGCATGCGGTAGAGATTCGTCGTGCGCTCACCGCGCGCCGCCAGCCAGCCCGAATCCACCAGCACCCGGAGGTGGCGCGAGACGGTCGACTGCGGCAGCTGGAGGATCTCGGCGAGCTCCGAAACCGCGAGCTCGCGCCCTTCGAGCAACGCGAGCAGGCGCAGCCGTGCGGGGTCGGCGAGCGCGGCGACGCGCGCCAGCAGCCGGTCGGGCGCGGGCGCCCCGGGGACGTGGGTGGTCGGGGTCGGCGCGGCGGGCACGGTCAATGGAGGGCTTTCATCCCAAAATCCGGATGAAAGGATACATCACGCCGGCGGGGTGGGTCAACCGGCTGCCGGCGCGTTGCCCTCCCCCGGGCGCACCCCGTCCGGCACCGGGCCGCTCCCCGCGCCCGGCCAGGCGGTCAGGGCCGCCGCCCAGACCAACGGCAGGGCGGGCACGCCGAAGCGCGGCAGGAACTCGGTCGCCAGGGCGTGGAACAGGAACAGGGCGAGCGGCGCGGCCACCAGCGCGAGATCGACCGGGCGGCGGCTGCGCCCGGCGAGCAGCGTCCGCCGGACGAAGCCCAGAGCCAGGGCGAGGCCGAGCAGGAAGGTGAGGTCGAGCGGCTCCGACCACGCCGGCGACCTCTCGGCGAAGAGGCCGCGCCACCCGACCGCGATCGTTGCCCGCAGGTGGTCGAGCGGGTGGCGCAGGAAGGTCGCCACGGCCTCCGCCGCCAGCCGCCGCTCGGCGGCGAGAGGATCTCCGTCCGCTCGCTCCGCGTGCCAGCGCCGGAGCGAGCGGGTGAAGTAGTTGCCGACCCCCCGCCAGCGATAGTCGGAGATCCGCGACTCCGGCACGAGCGAGCGGCGCAGCTCGCGGGCCGCGTCGAGCGGCGTCCACTCGAGCAGCGCCGGGACGATGCCCTCGCGCGCCAGCTGCCGGTCGAGCTCCGCCCGCGTCCACAGGACCTGCCCCCCGCGCCCGGCAAGAGCGAAGTGACCGCTGACGGATCGGTTGCGCGCGCACCACAGCGCCGAGGGCAGGGTCGCGAGCAGGAGGAACAGCAGCACCCGTGCTCCCCGGCGTCGGGGAGGACAAACGGCCGGGCCCGAGGCCACCACCAGCGCACCTACCGGAATCAGGACCAGCGCGGCGCCACGGGCGAGCGGCGCGACGCCGGTGAGCGCCGCCGCGACCAGCAGAGCCGTGCGGGACGGCGACCGGACCGCCGCGATCCACGCTGCGGCCGCGCCCGCGGTCAGCATCGCCGCGAGGATCTCTGAGTCGAGCGTCCCCGAGGCTCCGCGAAGTGCCGGACTGAGCAGTACCGCGAGCGCGCTCGCCAGTGCCGTCGCCCGCGCGGCACCGGCACCGCGCGCGGCGAATCCGGCGGCGGCCGCGGCGGCGGCGAGCAACAGCGCGCCGAGCGCCCGGACGCAGCGCGCGGCGACGACGAAGCGACCGCGCGTCCAACCCGCTTCGTCGCCGGGCACCAGCGCGCCGGCGAGCCGCCAGGTGGCGGCGACCAGCCACGCGTAGGCCGGTTCCCGGTAGGCGTCCGCGGCCGGCTCCGTCTCCGCCACCGGCGCGCTCGAGAAGACGCCGTCGCGCGCGACGTGGACGGCCTCGCGCAGGTAGTCGCGCTCGTCGCCCCGGAACTCGTGCGACGGCGGAGCGGTCCACAGCGACGCCAAAGCCACGACGAGGGCGGCGACGAGGAGCATCTGCACGGCGCGCGCGCGGCGGAGCGCGGGAGTCGGTTCGCTCGGCACGGTCCCGCAAGCCTACTGCGGAGGGGGGGCCTGGCACCCATCCTGCACTCCTCCACCGTCGATCGGAAACGACCCTTCGCAACCGGAGGGTGGACACCGAGAGGAGGTCCGACGATGCGCCGCACGGTGAAACAGCTCACATTCGCTCCCTTCTCGATCCTGCTCGCGCTGACGCTGAGCGCAGGCGCCGCTCCGGCCGCCGCCGACCTCGGCCCGCTCGAGCCGCTGGCGGACCTGCACCGCGCGATCCACGAATCGCTCGGGCTGCCCGAGCCCGTGATCGTGCGTCTGCTCGAAGCCGGCGCGCCGGAAGACGCCCTGCCGGTGATCGGCTACATCGCCCAGCAGGCGGCGATCGCGCCCGAGCGCGTTCTCGACCTCCACCGCCGCGGCCTCCCGTTCCTCGACATCGCCCTGCGCTTCGGACTCGGGCCCGAGATCTTCTACGTCCCGCTCGACGTCGACCCCGGCCCGCCCTACGGCCGCGCCTGGGGCTACTACCGCTACACGCCCCGAGCGCGTTGGCGCTCGATCCGGCTGAGCGACGCCGACGTGATCGGCCTGGTCAACCTCCGCCTCTGCACCCGCTACTACGGAGTTCCCGCGGCCCGCGTGATCGAGCTGCGCCGCATCGGTCGCTCGTACGGCTCGATCTACCGCGATCTGCGCGACGAACGGAACCACCGCTACTTCCGCTACGACCGCGGCTACGATCGTCGCTACGACCGCGGCTACGATCGTCGCTACGACCACCGCTACGATCGCCGCTCCGATCGTCGTGAGGATCGGCGCTACGACCGGCGGGAGGATCGTCGAGACGACCGCCGCTACGACCGTCGTGACGGCCGCCGAGACGACCGCCGTTACGACCGTCGTGACGACGGCCGCAGGCGCGACTCCGATCGCGGGCGCAACGGCCGCCGCCGCGGCGACGGACGCCACTGAGGTCCCCGGCGGGGCCGCGCTCCGCGCTTCGGCTAGGATGTCGTTCGTCCCCATGCCGAGCCGAGCCGGTCTCGCCGTCCTGATCGCCGCGGGAGTCGCCTCCGCCGGATCCGCCGCCGCCGTACCCGCGGTCGCGCTCGTCGAGCGCGCCCACGAGACCGGACTCGACTTCCGGCACGACAACGGAATGCAGGGAGAGCACCACGTCGTCGAGGTCATGGGCTCCGGCGTGGCTCTGTTCGATTGCGACGGCGACGGCGACCTCGACGTCCTGCTGCGCCAGGCCGGACCGGTGGACCATTCCGGCCGCGAGACCGACCGGCTCTTCCGCAACGACCTTCGCCCCGGACACCCCGAAACCCTCCACTTCACCGACGTCACCGCGGGCAGCGGGTTCGACCGGCCGGCCGTCGGCATGGGCGTCGCCGTCGGCGACTACGACGGTGACGGCCGCCCGGACGTCTACCTGACCAACTACGGACCGAACCGATTGTTGCGCAACCTCGGCGGCTGCCGCTTCGAGGACGTGACGCAGAAGGCCGGCGCGGAGCACGACGGCTGGAGCATTCCCGCGACGTTCTTCGACTACGACGGCGACGGCGACCTCGATCTCTTCTACGGCGACTACGTCGACTTCTCCCCGTCGCGTCCGGTGACCTGCCGGACCGCGTCTTCGCGTCCGGACTTCTGCGGCCCCGACGCCTTCGGTCCGCTCCCCGTGCACCTGCTGCGCAACGACGGCGGCCGGTTCGTGGACGTCACCGCCGCGAGCGGAATGGCCGCGGTTCGCGGCAAGGCGTTGGGCGCGATCGCCTTCGACGCCGACGGCGACGGGCGTCCGGACCTGTTCGTCGGCAACGACGCGATGGACAACGAGCTGTGGATGAACCACGGTGGAGACCGCTTCACCGAGGAGGCCGCCGAGCGCGGTTGCGCGGTCAACGGCCGCGGAGCGCGGACCGGCGACATGGGGATCTCGGCCGCGGACGTGGACGGCGACGGCGACGACGACCTCGTCTCCACCCACATCAACACCGAGGGCGTCTCGTTCTGGATCAACGACGGTGCCGGCAACTTCCGCGACCTGGCTGCGCCGGCGGGAATGCTGCTCGCCACCCGGAGCCACACCGGGTTCGGGGCGGTCTGGCTGGACGTGGACAACGACGGACGGCTCGACCTCTACCTGGCCAACGGCGCGGTCCGGCTACTCGAAGAAGAGGCCGCCGCCGGGGATCCACTGCCGCTGCACGAGCCCGACCAGCTCTTCCGCAACCTCGGCGACGGGAGATTCGCCGAGGTCTCCTCGGAGGCCGGTCCCTACTTCTCGGCGAGCGAGGTCGGACGCGGCGTGGCGGCCGGCGACGTGGACAACGACGGCGACACCGACTTGGTGGTCTCGAACAGCGGCGGTCCGGCGCGGCTCCTGCTCGACGCCCGCGGCCAGGAGCGTGCCTGGGTCGGGCTGCGCGTGCTCGATCGCTCCGGCGGACGCGACGCGCTGGGCGCGCGCGTCGAGCTGCTCCTGGGCGACGGACGGCGGCTCGTCCGCCGCGCCCACACCGACGGCAGCTACGCGTCGGCGGGCGATCCGCGGGTGCTCTTCGGCCTCGGCGACGGAAAGGACGCGCCCACGGCGGTCGTGGTCTCGTGGCCGGACGGGCGGCGCGAAACCTTCCCGCCGCCGCCGCTGCGCACCTACTCGGAGCTCGTCGAGGGCACCGGCCACGCCGCCCCGATGGACCCGTGAGCGCGGTGCCGGCGCGCGAGCGCCTCGCAGTCGCTCTCCTGCTCGCGATTCTCTCCACCCTCGCCGCCCTGCCGGCGCGCGCGGACGACCGTTTCGGCGTCGCGCTCGAGCCCCTGCCTGCGCTCGACGAGTCTGGTCTCGAGCCCGCCGTGGCTCGACAACTCGCAAGTGTCCGAGAGCGCGTCGAACGGACGAGCGGGCGCGCCGACGCCACGGCGGCGGAGCTCGCCACGGCCTACGGCGAGTTCGCCGAGGCCCATCACGCCTACGAGCTCTATCGCGAGGCGCGGGCGGGCTATCGCAACGCCGTCGCGCTCGCTCCCGGCGACCCCAAGTGGCCCTACCTGCTGGGCCGGGTCGAGGTCGCCCTCGGCGACGGCGAGCGGGCTTCCGTGGCGTTCGCGCGCGCCCTCGAGCTGGCGCCGCGCGACGTCCCGGTCCTGGTCGCGCTCGCCGAGCTGCGCCGGGACCAGGGCCGTACCGAAGAGGCCCTCGGCTTGGCGCGGCGGGCGCGCGCCGTCGATCCTCGGGCCGCCGCCCCTCTGATCGAGGTCGCGAACGCCGCTCTAGACGGCGGGGACTTCGCCGCCGCGGCCGCCGCTCTCGAGGAGGTCCTCCGGCTGCAACCGGGGGCGACGAAGGTCTACCTCCAGCTGGCCGCCGCCTATCGCGGCCTGGGGCGGAAGCAACAGGCCGCTGCGGCGTTGGCTCGTCGCGGCGAGGGCCCGGTCGCGATCGAGGATCCTTGGCTCACGGAGGTGGCCGACCTGAGGACGGGGAGGCACGCCGACTCGGAGCGCGGCGTCGCCGCGTTCCGACGTGGCGACTACGCCGCCGCCGCCGACGCCTTCCGGCGCGCTGTCGCCGCGGACCCGCGCGACGGGGGCTCGTACCAGAACCTCGGCGCGGCGCTCTACCTGCTCGGCGACGAGCGGGGCGCGCGCGACGCGTTCGAGCATGCCCTCGAGGCCAATCCACGCAACTTCCAGGTGATGACCAACCTCGCCGTCCTCGCCACCCACGCCGGCGACCTCCAGGGCGCCGAGCGCCGATTCCGGCAGGCGCTCGCGATGGACCCGAGGTACGCCAGCGCACGGATCGGGCTCGGAGGCGCTCTGCTCCGGGCCGGCAAGCCGGGCGACGCTCTGGCCGAGTACCGGCGCGCCCTGACTCTCGATCCCGGGTCGACCGGAGCCCGGTTGGGAGAGCTCAAGGCGCTGCTCGCGCTGCGCGACGCCGCCGGGGTCGGTGCCTGGCTCGAGCGCACCCTGGCCCGGCCACAGGCGCCGGTGGAGCTGCAGAGCGCCGCGGTGCGCGTCCTCGCAGCGGGACCCATCGCCTCCCTGCACGACGGCGTCCGCGCCCTCGCCATAGCGCGCAGCTGGCCCGACCCCCGGCACGAAGTTTCCGTTGCCGAGTCTTTCGCCATGGCCCTGGCCGCCACCGGCGACTTCGCCGCCGCCGCCGATCTCCAACGCCGGGCGCTCGCCGCGGCCCGCGGGGCGGGCAGGGAGGAGCTGGCCCGGCGCCTCGAAGCCAACCTCCGGGACTACGAGGGTGGCCGTCCCGCGGGCGATCCGGATCTCGACTGAGGAGCCTTCAGGGCCGCGGGCCGTCGACGACCGGTGGGCGGCCGCCGGGCCTGAGCTCGATTCGCCGGTCGACGGGCAGGTCGGTCCATTCGTCGCTGGTGCCGCCGGGCCAGACCACTCGGACGCGATCGACCCGGGTCGCGTCTCCCAGACCGAAAGTCACCGGCAGCTCGGACTGCGACAGATAGCCGCGCGTCGGCGAGACCCGGCGCAGCAGCGTGCGCCCACCCGCCGTCAGCTCGATGCGGGCACCGATCGCGTCGCGGTTGATGCCGCGCGCGGGGTCACCGGTGAGATGGATCGTGAGCCAGTGGTGACCGGTCGCCTGGTCGTTGCGCAGCACCAGGGGCGGTCCGGAGGGTTGGGTCAGGACGAGGTCGGGATCGCCGTCGCCGTCCCAGTCGCCCTCGGCGATGCCGCGGCCGACGATCGGCCGTGCCAGGTCGCCGATCTGCCGCGCCGGAACCGCGATGAACGTCGGCCGCGTGCCCGTGTTCCAGAACAGCTGGGCGCTCTGCCGGTAGGTCTGGCTCGGATCCACTTTCGAGATCTCCTCGTCGAGGTGGCCGTTGGCCTGGACCAGATCGAGCCGGCCGTCGAGGTCGACGTCGGTCAGCAGCACGCCGAAAGTCAGCGCGGTCCGGGTCGGCACCCCGAGCCCGAGCGGGATCGCCTCGTCGGCGAACAACAGCGGCTGACCCTGGGAGACGAACGCCGAGGTCATCTCGTTGGCGAAGTTGCCCACCACGAGCCCGGTCGAGCCGTCGCCGCGCACGTCCCCGGCGTCGACGCCCATCGCGCCCGTCGCCGAGCCCATGCGGTCGAAGGCGAGGCCCGAGGTCGAGCCCACCTCCTCGAACGTCCCGTCGCCGCGGTTGTGGAGCAGAAAGTTGGCGACCGTGTCGTTGGCGACGAACACGTCGGGCCGGCCGTCGTCGTCGAAGTCGATGGGAAAGACGCCCAGGGTCTTGGCGACCGGACCGCCGGTCGCCGGGTTGGCGACCCGCACCCCGGCCTGCTGCGAGACGTCGGTGAAGGTGCCGTCGCCGTCGTTGCGGTAGAGGATCGGGAAGGTCGCCTCGAAGTTGGTCGGTGGCCCGTAGGCCCGGCCCACGCCGGTCAGCTGATAGTCGACGCTGAAGTCGATGGCGCGGTTCCAGCGTACGTAGCGGCCCACGATCAGGTCGAGATCGCCGTCGCCGTCGTAGTCGAAGAACGCCGCCGCCGAGTGCCAGTCGTGCGGATCCCCGGCGACGCCGGCGTGCGCCGTCACGTCGCGGAAGCGCCCGCGCTCGTTGTGGAAGAGGTGGATCGGTCCGACCGCCGTCAGCAGGATGTCGTCCCAACCGTCGTTGTCGTAGTCCCCGATCGCGACGCCCTGTCCCTGCAGGTGCACGTCGAGTCCGGCATCGACCGTGACGTCGCGGAAACGGCCGTCGCCCAGGTTGCGGTAGAGCGCGGGGCGCGGTTGCCGGGCCGAACGCGGGCGCTTCGACCACGGCCAGCGGTCGCCGTTGACCAGCAGCAGGTCGGGGCGGCCGTCGCGGTCGTAGTCGAAGACGGCGACGCCTCCGCCCATCGTCTCGGGCAGCAGCTTCTCTCCCTCGGCGCCGTTCTCGCGCTGCCAGTCGATCCCCGCGGAGCGCGCGACGTCGTGGAAAGGCAGCGCCGGCGCCGTCTCGGGCGCCGCGACGGCGTGCGGCGGTGGCGTCGGGATCGGCACCTCGGCCACGCGCGCCCGGCTCCGGCCGAACAGGAACCACCCGGCCAGAACGATCAGTGCCGCCGCTGCCAGGACCAGCAACGATCGGCGCAGGGCGTGGCCGATGATCCGGTCGTCCTCCGGTACGGCCTCGGAATCCGGGATCTCCTCGACCTCCGGGGGCGGTGCGACCTTCCGGGGCTCGTCCCCCGGGCGCTGCGGCTCGTTCATCTAGAACCTCCGACCGGCGCCGGCGACGCGTCCGGACCGTAGGCGCCCGGGCGCTGAAGGTCGTACACCACGATCGCCTCGGCGGCGTGGTTCGCCGCGGGGTCGCGCCGCCGCGCGGCGGTGATCGCGAGGTCCCGGGCGTTGTCGTCCGGGTGGTAGCGCTGATAGGCGACGAGCTCGCGGGCAGCTTCCTCGGCGTCACCCAGCTCGCGCGCGATGCGCTCCAGGTTGTAGTGCGCCGGAAGCAGCTCGGGGTTGAGCTTCAGCGCCCGGCGGAAGCAGTCCCGCGCGTCGCGCAGGAACGCCTCGCGCCGCTCCCGGTTCTCCGCTCCGCGCTCGAGCTGGGCGCGCTCGACGAGCGTCTGTCCGAGCTCGACCCAGAGCCGGTAGTCCTGGGCGAAGTCGAAGCCGCGCGCCGCGACCGCCCCGCCGCTCGCCGTCGTCAGCGACCGGAAATCGGCGACCGCCTCGTCCAGAAAGCCGTTCTGCTTGTCGACTTCGCCGCGCAGCCACGCCAGCACCCAGGGCGGAGCGGGCGGGTCGAAAGCCGCGGCCCGCGACAGCGCCGCGACCGCCTCGTCCGCGACCCGGCCCTCGGCCAGGTAGACCCGCGCCAGGTTGAGCGGACCGTCCGGCCGGCCCAGCTCCTCGACCCGGTGGAACGCCGTTTCGGCCTGCGCCAGCTCGCCGCGCGCGCTGTCGCCCTTCTTGCGCAGCAGACCGATGCCGTAATCGTTCCAGCGCTCCCACTCCGCGATCGCCGGTGCCGCCGCCTCGGTCGGCGCGGCGCCGGCTACCGGGAAGGTCACCTCGTCGCTGGCCATGTCGACGATCGGCAGCTCGTTGACGTAGTCCTTGCCGAAGACATAGCGCATGTACGTGGTGTCGAACTTCCGATAGCGCAGGCGGACGCGGAGGGTGACCGGGCCCGTGACGTCGCGCGGGACGTCGAGCCGGTAGTGGACGACGTCCGCCGCGCCGGGAGGGATCTGATGGTTGTACAGCGGCACGAAGATGTCCTGGGGATTGCGCCGGTCGATCCGGTTGCCCTGGCGGTCGAGCACGTAGGCGTTGACGAAGTACGACCAGGGATCGACGTCCCGCCCCGGGCCCAGTCCGCCGCTCTCGCCGAGCGTCCGACCGCCCGACTCGGCGTGGACTTCGACCCAGAGCTCGTTGGAATCGGCGGTGCCCTGCGTCAGCTCGTGACCGATCTTGACCGTCCGCACCACGACGTCGATCAGGTAGCTCCCGCCCGGCACCAGCACCGGCACTCGCGGTCGCACCGGCGCCTCGAGCGGCGCGTCGATCGTCCCGCCGCGGTGGACGCCGAACAGGTCGACGCGGGCCACCGTCTCGAGCAGCTCCGCGTGCCGGTCGATCACCCGCTGCGGCAGGTGGACCAACGCGGCCAGCCCCGTGTTGGCGCCGACGAAGAGGTGGTCGTGGACCTTGCGCGTCCCGCTGCCGTCGAAGTCGCGCGCGCCGAAGTCGTTCGACGCCTGGAGCGGCATGTGGCACGCGGCGCAGTTGGGGGCCGCCTTCGGTGGGTAGTAGAAGCTCTGCACGCTGTGCCCGGAGACGCCGGACAGCCAGTACGAGTCGTAGTGGTCCTGACCGCGGATCCACTTGTAGTGGTTGAGCTCGGGCGGCAGGTGGACCTTGTGGCAGGTGCCGCAGAACTCCGGCGTGTGGTGGAAGGGCTTGAGGAACGTGCGCTTGTGCAGCTCCGGCTTCGACTTGACGAGCTGCCGGTTGACCCAACGCAGGAGCCGGTTGCGGCTGAAGGCGAAGGGGTAGTGGACCGGCTGGTCGATGGTGAAGTCCGAGTTGCCCTTGACCGAGTTGACGTGGGTGATCGAGTGGCAGACGGTGCACGTGATGCCGGCCTGCGAGGTCGGGTCCTCGACGTCGTCGAACTTGGGATCGTCGAACTTGCCGCCGAAGAAGACCACCGGGTCGTGGCATCCGGCGCACCAGCGCGCGGCCTGGACGTCGCCGTCGCGCTCGAGGGCCACCCGCCGGGTCTCGCGTACCGAGAACAGGTAGGCCGGGTTGTTGAACGAGCTGAACCGGTGCGCGCTCTCGGCCCAGGCGGCGTGGTCATCCGGGTGGCACTGCACGCAGTAGCTGTCGGCCATCAGCACGCGCGCCGGGATGAAGCCCCCGGTCGCGGTGCGCGCGAGGGACGGAAAGAAGTACTTCTCGCCCGACTTCGGGCCGACCTGGTTCCATCGCCGCGGGTCCTGGGCGTGGAGGGCCAACGCGACGGCCGCGGCGACGCCCGCCACGATCGCCCACCGCCGGCCCACCTCCCAGCGGATCCGGCGGCCCGCCAGCCGGTGGAGGACGAACAGCCACGCGGCTACCAGAGGCGTCAGGACGTGGACCCAGTAGGCGACCGACCGCACTCGCGGATCCCGGATCTCGATCACGTTCTCGAGCCGGGTCAGAATGACTCCGCTCGCCAGCAACAGCAGGACGGTCGTGAACAGGACGTAGCCGATGCGCACGGCGCGCCGGTTGGCGCGCTTGCGGGCGTTGCGCAGGTGGAGGATGCCGAAGACGACGGCCGGCACCAGGAGCAGCGCCCCGAGCAGCAGGTGCCCGAGGAACATGACGATGTAGAACCAGTTCTGGTAGCCGTTTCCGGTCACCGCCTCGAGGCCGCGCACCCCGAGCAGGTAGGCGCTGTTGACGCAGAGCAGCGCGAACAGCCCGAAGACCACGGCGAGGAGCCGGGCCAGCTTCGGCCCCACCGCCGGGACGTAGCGGCGGCGGACCGGGACGGACGTCGTCGAGTCCGAGGTCATTAGAATGTTCCGATGCGCCGCATTCTATCCGCTCTGTTGGCCGTCGCCGCCGTCGCCGCAGGCTGGTGGATCGCGGGCCGCTCCGCGACGAGACCCCGGGCCAACGCCGGTCCGCGCTCGTCCGCACTGTTCCAACACGGACTCGCCGAGCTCGAGAACGAACGCTTCGCGGATGCCGAGGCGGCGCTCGCCGAGCTCGTCCGCCGCGACCCCGAGGAGCCCTCCGCGCACGCCGATCTGGGCCTCGCCCAGGCGCAGCTCGGCCGCATCGACGACGCTCTCGCCGAGCTGGGTGAAGCGGTCCGCCTGGCGCCGGAGGCCCCCGCCTACCGGCGCATGCTGGCGGACGTCCTGGAGGCCGCGGGACGCGACGCGGAGGCCGCGGCGGAGGTCGAGCGTGCCGTCCGGCTGGCGCCCGACGACCCCGCGCTGCGCTTCCGCCAGCTCCAGCTTGCCGACGCGCTCGGCGACACGGACGCCCGCGATCGTGCGCTCGGCGCCCTGGTCGCTCTGCGGCCCGAGAACGTCCCGGTGCTGATCGAGCGGGTGCGCGCGGCGACCGCCGGCGGGGACCGGCCCGAAGCCTCGACCGTCGCGCTGCGCCTGCGCGAGCTCTACGCTACCGAGCCCGGACCGGTGGCCGGCTTGGTCGATACCCTGATCGACGCCCTGGAGGCAGGCGACTCGGCGGCGGCGCGTCTCGCCGCGGCCCGGCTGGCCAACGCCGCGCGCGGCTCGGACCTCTACCGGCTCGGCCAGCGCGAGCTGCGCGGCGCGACCCTGAGCGAGCCGGTCACCGAGCTGCGGTCGGGCCGGCCGCGGGTCGGCTTCGGACCGCCGCGCCCGACCCGCTGGCAGCTCCGTCCGCTCGACTCCGCCCCCGGAGGCGACCTGGTGGCCGCCGATTTCGACGGCGACGAGCGCCCGGATCTGGCGCGGGTCCTCGCCGACGGCGGTCTCGAGCTGCGCCGCGCCGCCGACGACTGGCGCCCGACCCGGCTCGACGGAGTCGAGCTCGACCCCGCGGCACGCCTCGCCGCGGTCGATCTCGACGACGACGGTCCTCTCGACCTGCTGGCCTGGAGCGCGCGCGGCGTGACGGTGCTGCGCGGCGACGGCCGGGGGGGATTCCGCGCCACGACGTCCCACTGGGGCCTGGGACCCGGCGCCGGCGCGCTGGCGGCGGTCGACTTCGATCTCGACGGCGATCTCGACCTGGCCCTGTTCGGCGGCGGCTACCCGGAAGGGGCGGTGCTGCGCTCGAACCTCGTCGATCCGCTCGCGGCGACCCGCGCCCTGCCCTCGATCCGGGCCGCCGGCGCGGTCGCGGTCCGGGTCGCGGACCTCGATCGAGACGGCGATCCCGATCTCGTCGTGCTCTTCCCCGACCACCTGCTGCTGCTCGACAACCTGCGCCAGGGGCGCTTCGCCGACGCCACGGCGGCGAGGGGACTCGCGGCCGCGGGCGGAGGCCGTGACCTCGCCGTCGCCGACCTCGACGGCGACGGCTGGCCCGACCTCGTCGTGGGTGGCCCCCGGGACGTCGTCGAGCTGCGCAACGAGGACGGGAAATTCGCGGCGCCCCGGATCGTCGCGGCGGTACCCTGCAGCCGCCTGGCGAAGATCGATGCCGACAACGACGGCCGTCTCGACCTGGCCGCTTCGGGCCCGGGAGGGTCGTTCCTGCTCCACGCCGGAGCCGACGGCCGAAGCTCGGTCGAGCCGCTCCCCGGTCCACCCGCCGACGCGACCGGCGGCGCGGCGCTCGTGGCCGCCGACCTCGACCACGACGGCGATCTCGACGTCGTGTTTTCGGGCCCCGGCGGCCTCGGCTGGAGCGAGAATCTCGACGGCAACGTCTACGGTTGGCTCTCGGTGCGGCTGGTGGGCCTCGCCCAGGGCAACGGCAAGAACAACCGCCACGGCCTCCAGGCCACCGTCGAGGTCCGCTCCGGCGACGCCGTCCAGATGCGACAGGTCGACGACGAGCCCACCCACTTCGGGCTCGGCGAAGCGCGCCGCGCCGACCGGCTGCGCGTGGTCTGGCCCAACGGCGTGCCCCAGAACCGCCTCGACGTCGCCTCCGACCAGCGTCTGGTCGAGGAGCAGGTGCTCAAGGGAAGCTGCCCCTTCCTCTATGCCTGGCAGGGGGACCGCTTCGAATTCGTCACCGACCTGCTCTGGAACGGCCCGCTCGGCATGCCGCTGGCGCCGGGAGTCTGGGCCACCGCCGACCCCGGCACCGTGGTTCGCTCCGAGGGCGGGGCGTGGGCCAAGGCCGACCCGGAGGAGATCGTCAAGGTCGACCGCACGGTCCCGGACCACGGCCGCTACCGCTTCGTGGTCACCGAGGAGCTGTGGGAGGCGACCTTCCTCGACCGCATCCGGCTCTGGGTGGTCGACCACCCGCGGGGGACGGAGGCGGCGAGCACGCTCAAGGTCCAGCCCGGCAAGATCGTCGACGACCGCGTCGTCGTCAGCCGCGACCTGCGGCCGGTCGTCGCCGCGATCGACGGCCGCGGCCGCGACGTCACGCGGCGCGTCGCCGCGCGCGACGAGATCTACGCCGACGGCTTCACCCGCGGGCGGTTCCAGGGCGCGGCCCGCCCCTGGTCGATCGAGTTCGACCTCGGCGCCGCGCCGGCGCGGCCGGTCCGGCTCCATCTCGACGCCTGGATCTTTCCGGCGGACGCCAGCCTGAATCTCGCCATCGCCGACCGCCGCGATCTCCCGTACGTGCCTCCGCGCCTCGACATGTTGACGACCTCGGGCTGGCGCCCGCTGGTCGAGTCGACGGGTTTCCCGGCCGGCAAGACCAAGACCCTGGTAGTCGACACGCCACCGTTGCCGCCCGGCGTCCACCGGCTGCGCATCGTCTCGTCGCTCTGGCTCGGCTTCGACCGCATCGCGTGGACCGACGAGCCCGACGATTCCGCGGCGCGGGTCGTGGCGCGGCTGGCCCCCGCGCGCGCCGTGCTCGGATTCGGCGGTTACTCGGCCCTCGTGCGCACGGCTCCCAACGGACCGCACTGGCCGGACTTCGCGCACCGCAGCAAGGTCTCGCCCTGGCTCCCCTTCCCCGGCCACTACACCCGCTACGGCGACGTCCGGGAGCTGCTCGAGGAGACCGACGACCGCAGCGTCATCCTCGCCGCCGGCGACCAGCTCGACCTCGAGTTCGACGCCGGCGCCCTGCCGCCGCCACCGCCCGGGTCCATCCGCACGGTGTTCCTGGAGAGCTTCGGCTGGGACAAGGACGCGGACCGCAACACTTGGCACTCGGATCACCTCGAGCCGCTCCCCTACCGCGCCATGCACGGCTATCCCGACGGCCGGGGCAACGTTTTCCCGGACGACGCGCTGCACCGCCACTACGTCCGCGACTGGCTGACCCGCCGGGTGCCGCCCGCCGGGACGCCCTGACCGGCCCGGACTGGCACCCATCCTGCACCGTCGAGGGTGAGTTCCACGCTTCGCAGCACAAGGGAGGAATCCCGATGCGCCCGAACGCGAACCACGTCGTAGGCCTCGCCCTTCTGGCAGCTCTGGCAGTCGCGACCGCGCCCGTCGCGGCGCAGCTCCCCGCGCCGCCGCGCCTGCCGGCGCCGCCGGGATTGCCGGCGCCGCCGCCGTTGCCGGACCTGCAGGTCGCCGTCCACGCCACCTTCGGCCTGCCCGAGCCCGAGATCGGGCACCTGCTCCAGGGCGGGCTACCGGACGAGGATCTGCCGGTCGTGGGCTTCCTCTCGGTCCGGCTCGGCCAGCCGCCCGAGACGATCGTGAAGCTGCACCGCTCGGGGATGACGTTCCTCGACATCGCGCTCAAGTTCGGACACGGACCGGAGCTGTTCTACGTGCCGTTCGACGCCGACCCCGGTCCCCCGTACGGCCGCGCCTGGGGTTACTACCGCAAGACCCCCCGGGCGCGTTGGCGGACGATCCGGCTGCCCGACGTCGACGTCGTCAACCTGGTCAACCTGCGCCTGTGCAGCGACTACTACGGCGTGCGTCCCGACCGGATCGTGAAGCTGCGCCGCGGCGGCCACCACTTCGACGAGATCCACCACACCCTGGCGGCCGAGACCGGCAAGCACGGCCACGGCGAGA
This sequence comes from uncultured Acidobacteriota bacterium, assembly GCA_963781755.1. Classification (GTDB taxonomy): domain Bacteria; phylum Acidobacteriota; class Thermoanaerobaculia; order Multivoradales; family JAGPDF01; genus JACTMI01. Next base: position 140,661 of record CAWAGZ010000004.1, on the reverse strand, counting down.
GGGGCGAGCACGGCCAGCGGCATCCCCAGAAGGCCAAGGGCCACGGCAAGGACGGCGGTCACGGCCACGGCCACGGCCACGGCAAGGGTGGCGGCCACGGCGGCGAAGGCTGAGCCCGGCGGTGGCCGGCTTCCGCGCCACTGCCGGCGCCGCCACGGTTCCGCCGCCGCCGAGAAGCGGTAGCCTCGCCCGGTGAGCGAGCGTGCGGACGTCGTCGTCGTCGGAGCCGGAGTGGTCGGCATCGCGAGCGCGCTCGAGCTCGCGCGCCGGGGGGCCGCGGTCACCGTCGTCGAGCGCGACCGCGTCGGCGCGGCCTGCTCGTACGGCAACGCCGGCCTGCTGACGCCTTCGGTCTCGCTGCCGCTGCCCGCACCGGGCCTGTTCCCCAAGGCGCTCTTCTGGCTCTTCGACGCCTCGAGCCCGCTCTACATCGAGCCGAGGTGGAGCCTCGAGCTGGCGCGCTGGCTGATCGGGTTCCTCGCCGCCACCCGCCGGCGGCGGTTCGAGCGCGGGGCCGCCGCCCTGGTCGAGCTCTCCCGGGCGAGCGTCGAGTCCTGGCGCGAGCTCGCCGAGCGCGGACCCGACCGCTTCGGCTTCCGCGACACCGGCCTGCTCCAGGTCTTCGACACGGCCTCGAGCTTCGCCGCGGGCCGCGCCAAGGCCGAGCTGGTGGCGCGGCTGGGCGTCCCGTTCGAGACCTGGTCGCCGGATGAGCTCGCCGAGCGCGAGCCGGCGCTGCGCGGTCCCCTGGGCGGCGCCTACTTCTTCTTCCAGGACGCGCACTGCGAGCCGGACCTCGCGGTGGCGGCGCTCGCCGGCGCGGCGCGCCGGGCGGGGGTGAGCTTCGTCGAGGGCGCCGAGGCTTGGCGGTTCCGCCGCGAGGGCGGCCGCGTCACGCGGGTCGAGACGACCCGGGGCTCCTTCGCCGCCGACGAGGTGGTCCTGGCCACCGGCGCCTGGTCGAAGCGCGTCGCCGCCGAGCTCGGGGTACGCGTCCCGATGCTCGGCGCCAAGGGCTACACCGTGCTTCTGCCGCCCGTGCCGGTGATGCCGCGCCGGGCGATGCAGCTCGCCGATCGCAAGATCGCCGTCACGCCCCACGACGGCAGGCTCCGGCTCTCCGGCACGCTCGAGCTGGTGGACGCCGACTTCTCGATCACCGAGAGCCGGGTCGACGCCATCCTCGCGGGAGCGCGGCAGGCGCTGACGCTGCCCGAGCCGCTGACGCCGGTCGAAGTCTGGCGGGGGCTGCGCCCGACCCTGCCCGACGGCCTGCCGATGATCGGCCGGGCGCACGGTCGCGCCAACCTGTGGCTGGCGACCGGCCACCAGATGACCGGCCTGAAGACCGCGCCGGCCACCGGACGGCTGCTCGCCGAGCTGATGACGGGCGAGACCCCCTCGCTCGACCCCACCCCCTTCCGGCCCGACCGCTTCTGACCGAGCGACCGGCCGCCGTCAGGGTGCGGAGGCCGCCAGCAGCCGGCGCGGATGCGTATAGACGGTCACCTCGTCGCCGCGGGCAAAGCCGCACAGCGTGATTCCGAGGCGCTCACAGGCGCTGACCGCGGCGAGCGAAGGCGCGCTCACCGAGACCACGAGCCCGATGCGGGCACGCGCCGCCTTGACCACCATCTCGAGGCTCGTCCGGCCGGAGAGCAACACGCCGAAGTCGTGGGACGGCAGGCGCTCGCGCAGAGCGCGGCCGAGGACCTTGTCGAAGGCGCTGTGGCGGCCCAGGTCCTCGGCCACGGCGAGGTACTCGCCACGGGCGTCGAACAGTCCCGCCGCGTGACTGCCGCCGGTGGCCGCGAACAGGACCTGCGCTTCGCGCAGCTCGCCGGGCAGCGAGTAGAGCAGCTCGAACGGGAGCTCGATCCCGCCCACCACCGGATCGAGGGCGTCGAGCAGCTCTTCGATCCCGGCCCGGCCGCACAGCCCGCAGGAGGAGTTGACCACCAGGTTGCGCAGCGCCGATCCCGATTCGCCGGGCGCGCCGCGGTCGCGGGCGAGCCGCACTCGGACGAGGTCCCCGCGCCCCGCCGGCTCGAGCGTCGCGACGTCCTCGGCGCCGGCGATCATCCCCTCGGCGAGCAGGAACCCGAGCGCGAGGTCGGAATCCTCGCCGGGGGTGCGCATGATCGTGAAGCTCTCGGAGCGCGAGCTCGAGACCACTTCGACGGTGAGGGGCGCCTCGCCGACCACCCGCCGCAGCTCGGTGCGCGCAGCATCCGCTCCGCGCAAGTGTCGGACCGCCTCGATCTCGCCCGACGAACCTGGCTTCACTCCAGGTCCTCGGCCGTCGAGGGACCCGGACCGTCGACCGCGAAGTAGGCGCCCGGATAGCGCACGCTGGTCTCGGCGCCCTCGATGACGCGACGCCGCACCTCGGCGGCGCAGACCTTGTACTCGGCCGTACCGGTCACCGTGTCGCCGTCGTCGACCGTCAACAGGTTGGCGCGCGCCTCGGCGAAGTGCAGGGGCATCCAGATGCAGCCCGGACGGACCTGACGGGAGATCACCGCCCGCAGGACGACCGCGCCGCGCCGGGTGCGGACTTCGACCTCCTCGCCGGTGGCGATCCCCCGCTTGCGCGCGTCGCTCGGGTGGATCTCGACGAAGGCCTCGGGCTGCTTGTCCGCCGCGCCGTCGGCGCGCCGCGTCTGGGTCGCGGCGTTGTAGTGGTAGAGGGTCCGGCCGGTGGACAGGACGAGGGGATAGTCGACGCTCGCCAGCTCGACCGACGGCCGGTACTCGACCGCCTGGAACAGGCCCTTGCCGCGCAGCACCCTTCCTTCGTGGAGATATTTCGTCCCCGGATGGTCCGGAGTGGGGCACGGCCACTGGAGACCGCCCTCCTGTTCGATTCGGCGATGGCTGATGCCGGAGAACTTGGCGGCGTCGTGCGCCATCTCGTCGTAGACCTCCGAGGGCGAGGCGTAGCGCGGCCACCCGGCGCCGCACCGAGCCGCGACGTCGCACAGGATCTCCCAGTCGGCGCGCGCCTGGCCCGGCGGCGACACCGCCTTGCGCACTTTCTGGACGCGCCGCTCGGAGTTGGTGAAGACGCCGTCCTTCTCGGCGAAGCTCGCCGCCGGGAGCACCACGTCGGCGTAGCGCATCGTCTCGTTGGCGAAGATGTCCTGGAGCACCAGGAACTCGATCTTGTTGAGACCCTGCTCGAGCCTGGAGACGTTGGGTTCCGAGAGCACGATGTCCTCGCCCATGACGTAGAGCCCGAGGACCGACTTGCCGACCTCCTTCATCATCTGGTTGAGGTTGAGCCCGACGCTCTCCGGCAGCGACACTCCCCACGAGGCTTCGTAGCGTGCCCGCGCTTCCGCGTCGTCGACGCGTTGGTAGCCCGGGTAGAAGACCGGGGTGGCGCCGGCGTCGTTGGCTCCCTGGACGTTGTTCTGGCCCCGCAAGGGGTTCATCCCGGCCGAGGCGACGCCCAGGTGCCCGGTCATCAGCACCAAGTTGGCCAGGGCGTAGACGTTGTCCGTGCCGTGGCTGTGCTCGGTGATGCCGAGCGTGTAGTAGACGCCGGCGCGCCGGGTCGTGGCGTAACGGCGGGCGGTCCAGCGGATGTCCTCGGCGGGGACGCCGGTGACCCGCTCCGCCTCCTCCGGCGTGTACGCGGCGACCGCTTCGCGCACCGCCTCGAATCCGTCGGTGTGGACGGCCACGAAGTCCTGGTCCACCAGCCCCTCGGCGACGATGACGTGGGCCATGGCGTTGAGCAGCCAGACGTCGGTCCCCGGCCGCAGCTTCAGGTGCTTCTCGGCCAGCGTCGTCATCCAGATCGAGCGCGGATCCGCGACCACCAGGGTCGCGCCGTTTCGCACCGCCCGCTTCATCTCCATCGCGATGATCGGGTGCGCCTCGCTGGTGTTGCTGCCGATCACGAACAGGAAGTCCGCGTCACGGATCTCCCCGATCGAGTTCGTCATCGCCCCGGCTCCGAACGTGGTGACCAGACCGGCCACCGTGGGGGCGTGTCAAGTGGCGGCGCATTGATGGACGTTGTTGGTCGCGAACACGCTCCGCGACAGCTTCTGCATCAGGTAGTTCTCCTCGACCGTGCAGCGCGAGGAGGAGACGAACCCGAGAGCGTCGCAGCCGTGCCGCTCGGCCACTCCCGAGAGGCCCTCCCGGACCCGCGTGAGAGCCTCGTCCCAGGTCGCGGGGTGGAGCTCGCCGTCCTCGCCGCGGATCAGCGGCGTGGTCAGCCGGTCCCGGTGGTGGACGAACTCGTAGGCGAAGCGCCCCTTGACGCAGAGGTTGCCGTCGTTGGTCGTGGTCCCGGGGGGCGGCGAGGTGACCTTGATCACCCGGTCGGTCTTGCGGTCCACGTTGAGGTCGAGCTGGCAGCCGACGCCGCAGAAGTTGCAGGTCGTGCGCACCTTGTCGAGCTCGCGCTCCGGCGGGGCGCCGATCTCGAGCGGCTTGCGCTCGCCCATGGCCCCGGTCGGACAGACGTCGATGCAACCGCCGCACATCTCGCAGGTCGTGTCGAGCAGCGACAGCGAGTCGACGGTCGAGATCGTGGTGTGCGATCCGCGCCCGGTCAGGGTGATCGCGCTCACCGCCTCGACCTCGTCGCAGTAGCGCGTGCAACGGGCGCACAGGATGCACTTCTCCGGATCGAACCGGATGTAGGGATTGGAGTCGTCGTCGCGTCCCGGGCGCACCGCGGCCATCTTGGGCCAGTCGGTCGGCGCGCCCAGCTCGGCCGCCATGCGGTGCAGCTCGCAGGGCTTCCCGGTCTCGCACTCCTCGAGCGAGTCGCCCGGGTGGTCGGCGAGGTAGAGCGCGAGCAGCGTTTTGCGGTGGCGGTCGATGCGGCCGTTGCGGGTGGTGATCTTCATCCCGGCCGTCAGACTCGGTCGCGCAGGCGGGGGCGAGCCTGCCGCCAGCCCTCGATCTCGACCAGGCAGGTCCGGCAAGCGCCGGCCGGTTCCAGCCGCGGGTCGTGGCACAGCGTCGGGATCTCGACGCCTCGCCGTGCGGCCGCCTCCAGGATGGTCTCGCCCTCCCGGAACGGAAGCTCGTGACCGTCGATCCAGATCGTCGCAGGTTCGCTCATGACTGAAACTCCTCGGGAAACCAGCGCCGGGCGCTGGCCAACGGCAGTTGCGCGGTCTGTCCCAGGCCGCAGATCGAGCCCTCGACCATCTGCCACGCGACATCCTCGAGCGGCGACAGGGCGGTGCGGGCCCCGGCGGCGTCGCTGCGGCCGCGCGCCGCGACGAAGCGGTCCAGCGCCTCGCGCTGGAAGCGGGTTCCGATGCGGCAGGGCGCGCACTGCCCGCAGCTCTCCTCCTCGAAGAAGAGCATCTGCTGGCGCACCGCCCAGGCCATGTCGACCGTCTCGTCGAGCACGACCACGCCGGCCGAGCCGAGCATCGACCCGACCTCGGCCAGCGCCTTGAAGTCGAGGGGCCGCTCGCGCTCGGACGCCGGGAGGAAGCCGGAGCTCGCGCCTCCCGGCGAGAACGCCTTGAGCTCACCGCGGTAGCCACCCGCGGCCGCGACCAGCTCGTCGAGCGAGACGCCGAGCGGCATCTCGTAGACGCCGGGCGCCGCGACGTGCCCCGAGAGGCAGTAGAGCTTGGTTCCCGGTCCGGTGCGGCCCAGGCCGGCGAACCACTCGGCGCCGCGCTCGAGGATCGCCGGCACGCAGGCGATCGTCTCCACGTTGTGGATCAACGTCGGTCGGCCCCACAAGCCGTTCTCGGTCGGGAAGGGGGGCTTCAAGCGGGGCATGCCCCGCTTGCCCTCGAGCGCCTCGAGCAGCGCCGTTTCCTCGCCGCAGATGTAGGCGCCCTGCCCGGCGTGGAGGTGGAACTCGACGTCCGGATAGAGCCCGCGCCGGTCGCACTCGGCCAGCGCCGCCGCGAGCGCCGCCCAGGGGCGGTCGAACTCGCCGCGCAGGTAGCAGTAGACGTCGTGGGCGCCGATCGTGGCGGCGGCGATCGCCAGTCCCTCGACCACGAGATCGGGGCGCCGGGCGAGCAGCTCGCGGTCCTTGAAGGTCCCGGGCTCCCCTTCGTCGGCGTTGAGCACCACGTAGCGGGTGGCGTCCGCCTGCGCGACGACGCTCTGCCACTTCACGCCGGCCGGGAACGCCGCGCCGCCACGGCCCTGGAGTCCCGAAGCGGTGATCCGGGCGATCACCTCCTGGGCACCCAGCTCCCGGGCCAAGTGGAAGGCGCGTCCCTCGTACCGCGCGGGCTCGGAGAGACGGAAGACCAGCCGCTCGGGGTCGTCCGGGCGGCAACCGATCGTCGTGGCGTCCTCGAACCCGGCGTCGACGTCGGCGCGCAGGTCGCGCCACTCGGCCAGCGATTCGATCTCGGCGGCGGAGACCTCCGACAGCGTGGCCCGGTCGCGCAGCACCGCCACCGGTCGGTCGCAGGCGGCCAGGCACGAGCAGCCGGTGGCCGGCAGCCCGCGGGCGCGGGCGCTCTCGAGCAGGCCTTCGGCTCCGGCCAGGCGGCAGCTCAGCCCCTGGCAGACGCGCAGCGGATGATCCGGATCGGCGAGCAGGTGGAAGAAGCTGGCGACGCCGTAGACGTGCGCTTCGGGGACCGCCGTCTGGTCCGCCACCGCGCGGGCGACGCCGGGCCGCAGCCCCCCCGCCGCCGCGACGCGATCGGGTACGCTCGGGCGGGCCGGGTTCTTCCGCGCGCCTTCGTCGTGGGCCATCCCGTGGCTCCCCCTGCCTTGAAGATAGCGCCGCCGCGCCCCGCTCTCAAGCCGCGAGCTCCACAGCGGGCCGGCGGCCGGCCCCGCCTCAGGCGAACAGGTCGTCGAGAGCGTCGCCCGCCGCGCGCTCCTCGGGGGGCGCGCCGCGGCGGAAGATCCTCGCCCCGCGCGCCCCTCCGAGCCGCGCCCGTCCCCGGTCGACGCGGATCCAGCCCCCTTCGCGCAGGCCCACCACGGTGCGGTCGTTGTCCTCGAGAAACTCGGTGATGCGCTGCTCGCGGGTCTCGCCCATGTGGGTCGAGCCCGGATCGGGATCGAGATAGTGGGGGTTGATCTGGAACGGAACCAGGCCCAGGGCGTCGAACGAGGGCGGCTCGACGATCGGCATGTCGTTGGTCGTGCAGATCGTGGGTCCGGCGACGTTGATCCCCGCCGACGCGCCGAGGTAAGGCACCCCCACCGCGACGCGTTGCCGCAATGGGCCGATCCACCCCCCGAGCTGCAGCTGGCGCAGCAGCCGGAACGTATTGCCGCCGCCGACGAAGACCGCCTCGGCGGACTCGATCTGGCGCGCGCCGCGGGCGTCGGCGTTCAGCTCGTCCACCGCCACGCCCTCCGGCTCGAGGCGGCTGCGGAACTTCGCCGCGTAGGCGCCGCGGTCGTGGAGAGCGAACGGCACGAAGAGGATCCGGCGCACCGGGCCGAGCAGGTCGAGGATCTCGGCCATCGCGTGGTCGAGAAAGGCGCGGCCGTGCTGGGTGGAGTTCGAAAGCAGCAGCAGACGGTTCATGGCGTCCCTCCGGTCGGACCGTCGGTGGCCCGTGCTTCCGGGGCGAGGCCGAGCGCACGCTCCAGCAGGCCGTGGAGCTCGGTGTCGTCGTGGAGTCCGGTGAAGGCCGCGGCCGCCGCTGGCGGGCCGTAGACGAATGCCGGCACCGGCTCACCACCGTGGCGCGAGCTCGCCCAGGCCACCCGCAGCCGATCCGCGGTCGAGGTCGAGTCGATCTCGAGCCCGCCGGTCGAGTGGTCGCCGGTGACCACCACCAGGGTCGCGCCGTCCGCCGCCGCGAAGCGCGCCGCCGCCGCCGCCGCGCGGTCGAGGCGGGCCACCGCGCGCGCCATCCGCTCGAAGTCGCGGGCGTGCGCCGCGGTGTCGATCCCCTCCTCCTCGATCATCAGGAAGAAACCGCGCCCGCGCCGGGCGGCCTCGGCGCCGAGCAACCGCAGACTGGTCTCGGCCAACTCGCCGACGTCGGGGTGGAGCGGCCGCTCGCCGAGCGTGCTGCCCGGAAAGATCGCCCACACCGGGAGCCGGTCGGCCGCCCGCCACGCCGCCGCGTCGGTGACGATCGTCACGCCGCGCGCCGCCGCGTCGGCCACGGGGCCCCTGGCCGGACCGTCGGGCGCGACCAGCTCGAGCCCGCCTCCGGCGAGCAGATCCACGTGGGCGGCGGCCATCTGCGCCGCGATCCGCGGGTAGTCGTAGCGCGAATCGACGTGGGCGGCGAAGCCCGCCGGGGTCGCGTCGACGATCGCGCTCGTGGTCGCCAGGCCGGTCGGGTGGCCGGCGTCGCGCGCCGCCTCGAGCAGGGTGCGCAGGGGGCGACCGTCGGGCCCCTCGCCGAGCCGCCCGTTGCCGGTCTTGACGCCGGTCGCCATCGCCGTCGCGGCGGCGTCGGACTGGGTCACGAGCGCGCCGGCGGGGCGGGTCGCGAACAGGCCGGTGACGGGAAAGCGCTCGAACACGAAGCGGCCGTCGGGCCCCAGCTCACGGATCGCCGCCGCCGCGACCTGGACCAGCCCCATACCGTCGCCGACGAGCAGCACGACGTTGGCGACCGGCCGGTCGGCGAGCGCCGGGAGCGGCACCGGTTCGCCCGCCGGTGCGCCGTCGCCGACCGAGGCGCTCTCGAGCCGGATCAGACGCCCCGGCGGCGCGGGTCCGGCGCCGAAGCTCCCGAGCAGCCAGCCGGCACCTCCGGCCAGCACCGCCACGGCCAGGACGGAGAGTTGCCGTTTGCTCGTCACTCTCGCTCTCGGGGACAACGGCTCGGCGGGTCCTGGGGGCCGGCGCCGTCCACCTCAGCCCAGCCGGGCGAGCCGGCCGTCGAGGTCGAGCTCGGCGGCGATCCCCTGCATCGCCTCGAGGACGCGCGCGGCGTGGTCCCAGAGATCGAGCTCGCCGCCGAAGGAGATCCGCCCGAAGTCCGCGGTCGCGCGCTCGACCTCGTCGCGGTCGACGCCGGCTGCGAAGGCCTTCTCCTTCCAGCGCTTGCGGATCGACTTCAGCGCGACGTCGCGGACGTCCTTGGAGGGGCGCACCAGGGCGGCGGCGCTGATCAGACCGGTGATCTCGTCGCAGGCGCGCAGCGCGAAGTCCATCGGCGCGGCGGCCGAGACTCCGGTTCCCGCCTCGTTGTGGGCCAGGATCGCCTGGACGACGGGCTCCGGACAGCCGCGCTCGCGCAGCAGCGGCGCGCCCTCCGCCGGGTGCCTCTCGAGGCTCGGGTGGATCTCCCAGTCCCAGTCGTGGAGCAGTCCGGCCAGGCCCCACAGCTCCGGATCCTCGCCCAGCCGCCCGGCGTAGGACCGCATCGCGGCCTCGACCGCCAGCATGTGCCGGCGCAGGCCGGCGGCGGCCACGTTCTCCTCGACGATCTTCCACGCCTCTTCGCGTCGCATGGAGCTTCCTCCCCGCTCGCGCCGGAGCGTATCGGCCTCCACGTCCCGCCGCAAACGAAACGGGGGGGGCGGCTGACGCCGCTCCCCCCGGGGGCCTTCGGTCTCGCGCCGGAGCCGGCTCGCGCCGTCCCGGCCTCGGCTCAGGGCTGCACGGCGCTCCAGCTCAGCGTGTCGCCGTAGTTGAAGCCGTCGCCGAAGATGCTCGGCTTGCCGCGCAGTGAGTAGTTGCAGACCGCCTGCGCGGAGGTGTTGGTGACCGCCACCTGGAACGAAGCTCCCGCTGGGATCGTCGCGTAGAACGACTGCTGCGCGCTCGAGCCGACGTCACCCAGGAAGCCGACGCTCATATCGGTCGGATCGTAGAGGGGCGAGTGGATCGAGGCGTGCGCGTTCGTGCCGCACGGATTCGGGCACTGGTTGGGATTGAACTCGATCTCGTAGCAGAGATCATCCGCCGAGAAGTTGAATCCGGTCGCGACCTCGTAGTTGTACGGAGTGCCGGCGTTGAAGAGGCCCGGATAGGCCTTGTTGCCGCACGTGCTCGGGATGGCGTCGCGGAACAGACGGCCGTTCTGGACGCCGGAGGTCGGGCCGGTGAAATCGCCCACGAACTCGTCCGGCTCGGTCTGGCAGGGGACGTTGACGACCTGATAGGAGAAGGAGCAGGCGGACTGGCTCGAGGTGTTCTCGAGCACCACCGAGAACGGCGACTCGGCCGGTACTTCGGCGCGAAAATTCTGCTTCTGGCTCGAGCCGACGTCACCCAGGTACCCCACCGACGGGTTCAGAGGATCGTAGGAAGGAGCATAGAGCTTGGCGTGCGCGTTGGAGCCGCACGGGCTGGCGCCGGCGTCCGGATCGAAGAGCACCCGGATGCAAGCGGCCTCGCCGGTGTTGTAGTAATCGAGATGGGCGTAGCAGAAGCTCCCCGCCGTATCGCCGGGATAAGCCTTGTTGGGGCAGTTCGACTGGATGCCGTCGCGGAAGAGTCGCGAGGTCTCCGTCAGGCCGCAAGAGAAGGTGAAGGTGTTGACCGCCAGACTGGGACAGTTCGCGCAGTCGACAAGCGGGGTCAGATCCGGCGCGTCGGCCGTGTCGGCGACCGTGCCGGGCAGACCCGCTGGGGCGATCGAATGAACGGTGCCGGCCAGACCGTCCCCGCCGACCACGCCGTTCGTGCCAGCGAGACCGGCCGCGGCGAAGGCGAGCGCCGCCGCGAAGCCGAGGAGAATCGGTTGCTGCCAATGCGGACGGGTTGGTTTCAAGAGATCCTCCTTACAAGAGAGAAGCCAAGGAATCCTTCTGATTCCACGCTGAGATTTCGCACTTATCTTGCCTGCTTCGGCGGGCGGAGTCAAGCTTCGCCGACGACCAGCCTGCCGGACCGCAGATCCAGGAGGTCCGTGCTCGCCCCGGCGGGTGGACTCTCCCGAGTCGGGTAGAGTGGCACCCGGCCGATGTACCTGGACTTCTACGGCTTCCGCGAGCCCCCCTTCTCCCTGACTCCGGACCCGCGCTTCCTCTTCCTCTCCGAGCGCCACCGCGAGGCGCTCGAGCACCTCCTCTACGGCATCCGCGAGCGCAAGGGGTTCATCCAGATCACCGGCGAGGTCGGAGCGGGCAAGACCACCCTGTGCCGCGCCGCCCTGGAACAGCTCGGGCCGGGCGTGCGTACGGCGCTGATCCTCAATCCGATCCTCTCGGCACCCCAGCTCCTGCGCACGATCCTGGCCGAGCTGGGCGTCGAGCCCGCCGGGCGCGCCGACCGCGCGCTCTATCTCGAGCAGCTCAACGCTTTCCTGCTCGCGCAGGCCGCCGAGGGCCGGGACGTGGTGCTGATCATCGACGAGGCACAGGACCTCTCGGCGGAGCTGCTCGAGCAGGTCCGGCTGCTCTCCAACCTCGAGACCGACCGCCAGAAGCTGATCCAGATCGTGCTCATCGGACAGCCCGAGCTGCGCGACATGCTCGACGACCCGAGTCTGCGTCAGCTGCGCCAGCGCATCACGGTTCGCTTCCACCTGACGCCGCTCGACCGCTCGGAGACCGAGCTCTACGTTCACTGGCGGATGCAGGTGGCGGGCGGCAATGGACGGCCGACCTTCACGCCCTGGGCCATGCGCCGGGTCTTCCGCTACTCGCGCGGCGTGCCGCGCCTGATCAACTCCGCCTGCGACGCCGCGCTGCTCGCCGGCTACGTCTTCGGCCAGGACCACCTGACCGCGCGGCACATCGGCCGCGCCATCCGCGAGCTCGAGGGGAGGCCGTCGTGAGCCTGGTTTCCGAGGCGCTCAAGAAGGCGCAGCACGAGGCCGCCCAGCGCGAAGCGAAGGAGAAGGGCCTGCCGGCCCCCCTGCTCGCCGCCCACCCCTACCGCGCCCGCCGCGACGCCCCGCGAGTCGCCCTCTGGGGCCTCGCCGCGGCCACGATCCTGCTCCTCGCCACCGCCGGGTACCTCTGGTTCGGAGCATCCTCGAAAGACGAGAGACTTCCAATGAAGGGGGAGATCGGCTCGGCCTCGGCGCCCGAAGGGGCGTCCGCCGCGGCGCCCCCCGCGCCGGCGCAGCCGGCTCCGACCGCCGCGGCGGATTCGCATCTCGGGGGCTCGTCGAGCGCGACGACGGCCGGCGAGCCGAGCGCGCAGCCGAGCGAGGGAGCGCCGCCGGTCCCAGAGGTCGCCTCCGGTCGCCCGGATTCCCCTTCTGTGGAAGCTTCCGGCCCGCCAAGCGCGGCGAGCGCCTCCACCGTGCCTCCGGCGGGGGCGCCGTCTTTCGCGCCGCCGGCGCGGCCGGAAGAGCTCGAACGAACCTTCGTCCGGGTGGCCCAACTCGACGACGGCGGCCAGATCCACCTCGGCGGCATCGCCTGGTCGCAGGCGGCGCCGCTGGCCTACGTCAACGGCCGGCTGCTGGGGGTGGGAGAGAGCGTCGCGGGGCTCACCGTCGAGCGCATCGAGCGCGACCGGGTGGTCCTGTCCGGACCGCGCGGACGGGTGACCGTCACCCTGCGCTGACGGCTCAACGCAGGATCTTGCGCACCCGAGCGGCGTCGATGTGCAGCCGCGGCCGGTCGCCGTGCTCCGGGTCGGGCTTGGCCTCCTGGGTGGGATCGAACTCCAGCGGGTTGACGATCTCGGAGAAGACGTCGCGCAGGGCCCGGGCGCCGGTGCGGTTCTCCTGTGCGGCGCGCTCGGCGATCAGGCCGGCGGCGAGGTCTTCGACCTCGAGATCGATGCCCAGCGACTCGAAGTAGCGCCGCGTGCGCGCCAGGGGCGAGTCGACCGCGCTGAGCAGGATCTCCTTGAGCACGGCGGTGTTCAGGTCGTTGAGGACCACCACCTTGTCGAAGCGCGCCATGAACTGAGGCACCATGCCGTAATCGAACAGGTCCTTCATCTTGAGGTACTCGGCGAGCGAGAAGCGGGTCTCGAGACGCACGCTCCCCTCGGCGGTCTTGATCGCTTCGGTCTTGAGCCGCTCGCCCGAGCCGGCCTTGCTGACCCGGTTGTAGACCTGGTCGTAGAGGCCCTCGAAGGCGCCGCCGCAGATGAACATCATCTTGCGGGTGTCGACGCTGACCATCTCTTCGCGCTCGACCCCGTCCTTCCAGGCGCGCAACCGGTAGGCCAGGGCCTCGCCCTCCATCAGGGTCAGCAACCCCTGCTGCAGGACGACGCCCACGGGGTTGGGCCGGCCGCCGAGCAGGGTCGACATCTTGTCGATCTCGTCGACGCAGACCGTGGCGCGCTCCATCGCCTCGCGCAGGCGTTCGTGGCTGGGATGCTCGCCGGCGAGATTCCGCGCCCGCTGCTCGACCGCGGCCAACAGGCGGTCGGAGCGGAACTCGGTGCGTTCGGAGTCGACCAGGAGGTTGGCGTTCAAGATGGTGACGGCGCGGAAGGCCTCGAGGCCGGAGACGCTGTCGTAGAGCCGCTGGATGTTGTTCATGATCGTGGTCTTGCCGGTGCCCGACGACCCGATCAGGAGAATGTTGCCCGAGATCTTCCCCAGCACGTGCTTGTGAACCGCGACCGCGACGAAGCGCAGGGCCCGGTCCTGGCCCAGCACTCCCCGCCGCAGCTCGTCGAACAGGTTGCGGGGCGCCAACGTCGGGGCGGGGGCCGGCGCGGCGGCGAGCATCGGAGCCTTCGTCATGACCGCGATCCTACCGCGGGGACGCCTCCCGACCGCGGCCGTGGCGCGTTCGGCTCGGCTAGGATGCGGAGCCGTGTCCGCGCCCTCCGCCACGCCCGCCGTCTTCTCCGCCCACGGCCTGGCCCGCAGCTTCCTCCTGGGCGATGCCGAGGTCCGGGCGCTCGACGGCGTCGACCTCGAGATCGGCGCCGGCGAGCTGGTGGTCGTCGCCGGTCCGTCGGGCAGCGGCAAGTCGACCCTGCTCCACCTGCTCGGCGCTCTCGATACGCCGGACGCGGGCCGGGTCGCCGTCGAGGGGCGGGACCTGGCGGCGCTGACGGAGCGCGAGCGGACGCTGCTGCGGCGGCGCCGGCTCGGCTTCGTCTTCCAGGCCTTCCACCTGGTCCCGGTCCTGAGCGCGCTCGAGAACGTCGAGCTGCCGCTGGTCGTGGACGGTGTCGGCGCGCGCGAGCGCCGCGCACGGGCGACGGCGACGCTCGAGTCGGTCGGTCTCGGCGCCCGGCTCGGTCACCGCCCCGACCGGCTCTCGGGCGGCGAGCGCCAACGGGTGGCGATCGCCCGCGCGCTGGTCCACCGGCCGCGGGCGGTGCTTGCCGACGAGCCGACCGGCAACCTCGACTCGGTGAACGCCGGCCGCGTCTTCGACCTCCTGGCCGGGCTCGGCCGCGAGGCCGGCGCGACGATCGTCGTCGCCACCCACGACCCGTCACTCGTGGCGCGGGCCGGGCGGGTCGTCCGTCTGCGCGACGGCCGGATCGAAGCCGACGAGCGGGGCGCGGAGACGGCGTCGTGAGGCTCCTCGACCTCGCCCGGCTCTCCCTGCGCAACCTGGCGCGTAATCGCCGCCGCACGGCGCTCTCGCTGGCGATCGTCGCCGCCGGCACGGCCGCCCTGGTCCTGACCGCCGGCTTCGTCCGCTTCTCCTTCGACGGTCTCCGCGAAGCGATGATCCACGGCGGCCTGGGCCACCTGGAAGTCGCGGACGCCGAGGCGGTCGCGTCGCGGCCGTCGGCGCTCGATCGGCCCGCGACCCCGGCTCTGGCCGATTGGCGCGAGCTGCGCGTGCGCCTGGAGGCGCTACCGCACGTCGTCGCGGTCGGCGCCAACCTCCATCTCATGGGGCTCGTCCAGACGGCCGACGGCCGCTCCGCGTCGTTCGTCGGCGTCGGCGTCGAGCCCGGCCGCGAGGCGCGAATGGGCTTCGGCACCCGCCTGCGGCACGGGCACGGTCTGCCGGGGACGGGCGAGGGGCCCGCCGTCGCGCTGCTCGCATCGGGTCTCGCCGGGTCGCTGGGCGTCCGCCCCGGCGACACGGTGACGCTGGTCGCCACGACGGCCGACGGCACGCTCGACGCGCTCGACGTCGAGGTGGCCGGGATCGTGACCACCGGCGTCGCCGAGCTCGACACGCGATTCCTCAAGTTGCCGCTCGCCGCAGCGCAACGGCTGGTCGAGACCGACTCGGTCTCCGACCTGCTGATCGCTCTCGACGACACGCGGGCGACGGACAGCGCCGCAGCCGCGGTCCGCGCCGCGCTCTCCGGCCACCGTCCGGCGCTGGCGGTGACCCCCTGGAACGAGCGCGCGCCCTTCTACACTCAGGTCCGTGGCCTCTACCTCGGGATCTTCGTCTTCCTCGGCGCTGTCGTCGGCGTGCTCGTCGTGCTGGCGGCGAGCAACACCCTGGTCATGGCGGTGATGGAGCGCGTGCGCGAGATCGGCACGCTGCGCGCGATCGGCACCGGGCGCGGGCAGGTCGCCGCGCTCCTGCTCGCGGAAGCCGCCTGGCTGGGCCTGATCGGCGCGGCGTGCGGCGCCCTGCTCGGCGTCGTCGCCACCTGGGCGATCGACGCCGCCCACTTCGCGATGCCGCCGCCTCCCGGCGCGGTCGATCCGATCGACCTGCAGCTCGCCTGGGTACCGGAGGCGTACCTCGGCGCCGCCGCGCTGATGATCGTCGTGCTCCTGGTTGCCGCCGTCCTGCCCGCTCTCAGGGCCGCGCGGATGTCGATCGTCGACGCCCTGGGGCACGTGTGAGTCCGCCGTGAACCGACGTCCGACCCTCGCCGCCCTCGTCCTCGCCGCCGGCGCGATCCTGGCCGCCGCGCCGGTGCGCGCCGCAATCTCTCCGGCGCTCGAGCGCCTGCTGGCCGCCTCCGACCCGTTCGTCGCCGCGCCCGCCGAGCTCCGGTTGGCCCTGGTCTTCGAGGGCGCCAACGGCGCCCGCGTCCCGCTCGAGATCTGGCGCAAGGGGGACTCCCTCGCGCTGGTCCGCTTCCTGGCTCCCCGCGACCGGGGGAAGTTCGTGCTCCGGCGCGGCGACGAGACGTGGCTGCTGGCGCCCGGGGCGAAGCGCCCCGTGCGCCTGTCGCCGGCGCTGGCGCCCGCGGGGGGCGCGGCGCTCGACGAGCTGCTCGGCCTGCGCCTGGCGCGCGACTACCGGGCCACGGACGCCCGGGAGGAGAACGGGGTCGTCACCTTCGACCTCGAAGCGGCCCGGGCCGGCGTCGAGCCGCCGCGGGTGCGCTGGGTCGTGGACCGCGCCCGCCGCCTGCCGCTGCGGGCGGAGTTCCGCACCGCCGACGACAAGGTGCGGCGGCTGGTGGAATTCAAGAGTTGGCGCGATCCGGCGAAGCTCGTTCCCGACGAGATCGTGGCCAAGGACGTCCTGCGCGGCGGCGCACCGCTGATCGTCCACGTCGGGCGGCTCGAGGCGCGCGACGTGCCCGAGGCGCTGTTCGACCTCGCGGACGACTCGGCCCGCCGGGCCCTGCCGCCGCCCGATCCCGGCGAGCTGCCGTCACTCGACTCCCAGTAGGTAGTCGATCTCCCCCGCCGCGAGCGGCGAGCCCGTACGGTCGCCGAACCAGGCGACATCCTCGAGGACGAGATCGACCACCACCCGGTACCGACCGTTCCCCGGCGGCGAGTCGAGGGGCACTTCCAGGTCGACGGACTCCCCCGGCGCTACGGCTCTCGGCAAAGGGATCCGGACCTCGCCGGGGCGCGTGCCGCCGGCCGCGACGGAGAGGGGCAGATAGCGGACTCCGAGCTGGACCGTGAGCGGGTCGTCCGAGCTCCAGGTCCAGTCCCCCGTGTTGGTCAGTCGCAGGGGCCAGGCTTCGTTCCGGCCGGGGACGCCGAAGACCAGGGAAGTCGGAAGCGGTGGCGCCTCCGCCCGGCGCGCGAAAGTCGCCGGCACCGCCCGCCGCCCCAGGTAACGCACCCGCGCGGTGACCGGTCCGTCCCCGCCGGCGAGCGCGAAGCGCAGCAGGCGGGCGCGGGCGAAAGCGCCCTGCGACCACCAGAAGGGGTGGACCCGCCAAGGTGGCGAGAGGTCCACGCTCACCGGACCGCCCGAGCCGGTCCCCGCCGGGGACAGCTTGTAGCCGCGGCTGCGCAGCCAGTCCGAGACGACGAGCGTCACTCCCGGCCGGTCGGCCGCGACCAGCCACGTGGTCGGCGCGCCGGACCAGGTCGTCGCCAGCTCGACCTCGGCGCCCGGCTCGCCGCTCGTCAGCTCGAAGCTGAACGGATCGGCGCGGGCGTAGGGATCGACGAAGCGCAGGAAGTCGCCCGACCAGTAGCGGTCGCGCCGGCCGTCGATCGCCGAGGCTGTCGATTCGTAGGGCAGCCAGCGGAAGACCCCGGCGTGGGAATGGCTCTGGCTGGTCGGGTCGGACGCTCCGGTACGCGCGACCGAGACCCAGGCCGAGGCGCCGGCCACGGCGGCGACGGCCCACGCCGTGAGCAGGGCGCGGCGGGAGGGCAGCCGGCCGAGGCCGAGCAGCAGCGCCGGGCAGGCCGCCAGGACGTAGCGGTTGCCGACGAAGGTCTCGCCGCCGAAGTAGTTCGAGGGCCACCAGATCAGGAAGAACAGCGCCAGCCCGGCGAAGCCCGCGACCGCCGCCAGCGTCACCCGGTCCGGCCGCCGCAAGGCGAGGGCGAGCAGGACGAGCACGAAGGGCAGGTAGGCGAGCAGCCCCGAATGGCGCCCGACGAAGAAGTAGAGCGTCGAGTAGGCGCTGATCGCGGGCTGCCACCGGGGCGCCAGCGACAGGGTCGAGGTCGCCAGGTCCTCCGGGTTCTCGAAGCGCGAGAGCAGGCCTTCGGTCGCGTCGCCCGACGGATAGCCCGTGGTGGCGTTGAAGGTCGAGCGGGCGGCCTTGTACGGGAAGACCGCTCCGGTCAGCCCCCAGGTCAGCGCCAGCACGAGGAGGTAGCCGGCGGCCACGGCGAGCGTCAGGCGGACCGCCCGCCAGCCGTCGCGCCGCAGCGCCGCGGCACCGACCGGCACGAGCGCCACGACGGCGTGCGGCTCGCGCAACCCGACCAGCAGCCCGAGCAGCCCGGCGCCGAGCAGGGGCGCTCCGCGCAGCTCGAGGAAGCGCTCCAGCGCCCCGCGCGGAGCCTGCGTCGTCGGCCGCTCCGCGGCCAGCGCCAGGGCCAGCCCGGCCGTCGCCAACGCCACCTGGAGCGACTCCGCCATGCGCCAGACGACGTAGGTCGCCACGGCGCCCGCGAACAGGAAGGTCAGCAGCGTCTCGGTGGCGCGACCCCGCGGACCCAAACGCACCAGCAGGGCGCGTGCACACAGGAGCGCGGCGAGCAGGACCAGGACGTTGAATACGACCAGACCCCGCGCGCCGAACATGGCGAAGCAGGGCGACGCGAGCAGAGGGTAGAGAACCGGCTTGGAGTAGAAGATGCCGCGCCCGGTGCGCTCCAGGATGACCGCGACTCCGCCCGGTTCCCGGCCGGCCCAGGCGGCGTCGGCCGGCCCGAAGGCGAGGTCGTTGTCGCGGGCCAGGCTCGCCGCCATCGCCACGTAGGTGCCTTCGTCGCCGCGCAGGTCGTGCTCGGGCAGCCGGTCGGCGCGGATCGCGCCCAGCACCGAGAGGGAGACCGCCGCCAGCAGCCAGAAGGGGACGGTCGAACGGGCGAGTCGCTTCAGGACGTCGCGCATCGGCGCGGCGGCGCGCTCATGCAACGCGACCCGCTCTGGATTGCTTCACAGGCTCTCAGTGCAGGTAGCCGAGCGAGCGCAGCCCCTCTTCGGTCTGCGAGTCGAGGGTCATCGCCTGGGCGCCGACCGGGTGCAGACTCGTGCGCCAGCGACGCATCAGCTCCTGCATCCTTTCCAGCTCCTCCGGTTGCTGGCCGGCGACGTTGGTCCACTCTCCCGGATCGTGGACGAGGTCGTAGAGCTCCCAGGTCTTCTTCTCGGGGGTGAAGATCAGGTGCCACTCCGTGGTGCGCACGGAGAGCATGCCATTGGCCTCGGCGGCGACGTACCGATAGGGCGCTGCGAGTGGCTTGCCGTCGAACGAGTGCCCCACCACCCAGGGCAGCAGCGAGGGCGCCGACACCTCCCCGGCCACCGGCTGGCCGACCAGGTCGAACAGGGTCGGCAGCAGCGAGCGGGTCTCGATCAGGTCGTCCACGGACCTCCCGCGAGCGCTGCCCCACGATTTCGGGAGCTTCCAGACGAACGGCACGTGCAGCAGCTCCTCGTGCATCGACTGGCCGTGCTCGATGCCGCCGCGCTCCATCAGCTCCTCGCCGTGGTCGGCGGTGAGCACCACCAGGGTGTCGTCCCAGACTCCGCGGTCGCGCAGCTCCTGGAAGAGCTGCCCGATCTGGCCGTCGAGCGCGAGAATCTCCTCGGCGTAGCGCCCGGCGAGCGCCTTCTTGTCCTCGTCGGTCAACACCACGGCGCCGGAGTGGATGTCCTCGCGCAGCTTGCGCCAGTTGCCGCAGAAGTCGATCGTGCCCGCGGTCGGTCCGAACTTGCCGTAGGTCGCCGCCGGCGGGCAGTAGGGCCAGTGGATGTCGAGGTAGTGCAGGTAGGCGAAGAAGGGCTTCCCCGGCTCCTCGTCGAGCCAGCCGAGGAAGCGCTTGTCGATGCGCGCCGCGCCCTGGGTGTTGTTGTTGTAGAAATCGAACCCCTGGTCGACCCCGAAGCGCGGCGAGAGCTGGGCCTGGTAGCCCACCAGGGCGGTCCGGTAGCCGGCGGCCTTCAAGCCCTCGGCGAGCGTCTCGACCTTGGGCGAGAGCGCCTGCCCCTCGACCTTCGGTCCCTGGACGATGAAGTCGCCGAGCCCGTGCTCCGACGGATAGAGACCGGTGAACAGCGAGGGCACGCTCGGACGGGTCCAGCTGGCCTGGGCGTAGGCGTGGCGGAAGACCACGCTCTCCGGCCCGGTGGCGTCGATCTGGGGTGTCAGCGGCAGCTTCGAGCCGTCGAGTCCGACGTGGTCGTAGCGCAGCGCGTCGACGAGCAGGACCAGGACCCCCTTCGGGGGCTTGGGGCGGGTGGGAGCGCAGGCGGCGAGAGCGAGCAGCGAGAGGCCGAGGGCGAGCGGGCGGAGGATCTTCACCGGGTGTCTCGGGATCGTTCGGAGCGGCCCCGGGCGTCCACACGCGGGCGCGGCCGCCGAGGCGTTCGACCGAGCGTATCTCACGTCCGGCGGCTCTCCAAGCGGCGCGACCCCCCCGGGAGGTTAGACTTCCGGGCCGCATGTCGCGCACGGTGCGTTGGACGTTTTGGAGCCTGGCGTTGTTGCTGGTGTTGTTTCCGGCGACGGTGTCGAAGCCGGGCGAGCCGATGAACCTGAAGTCGGACGAGCCGGCGTACTACCTGATGTCGTTGTCTCTGGTGCACGATTTCGATCTGCGCTGCGAGACCCGGGACATCCGCCGTCTGGCGGTGGAGTATCCGTACGGTCTGGTCAACAACCTGATCCTGATGTCTTCGGACGGCTGGCGGACGGTGTACTTCGGCAAGCCGTGGCTGGTGTCCCTGGTGGCGGCGCCGGCGGTGGCGGCTCTGGGCTCGGACGGCTTCGTGGCGACGAACATGGCGCTGCTGATGTGGTCGGTGTGGCTGGGGGCGCTGTACCTGAGGCGATGGAACCCGGACGGACTGTCGCTGCTGTTCTCGGCCGGCTTCTTCCTGCTCTCCAACGCCTTCGCCTACGTGTTCTGGATGCACACGGAGGTGTTCTGCGTCGCGACGGTGACGGCGGCGCTGTACCTCGGGCTGACCGAGGCTCCGGCGGGCCCGCGGCGGACGCGCTTCGGGCGGTGGCTCGAGGGCGGGATCTGGCATCCGGCGGCGCGGGTGGCGTGGTCGGGCGCGGCGCTGGCGCTGGCGGCGTACAACAAGCCGGTGCTGGCGCTGCTGGGCCTGCCGGTGGCGGTGGCGGCGTGGCAGCGGGGGCGGGGCCGGATCGGTCGACTGCGGGGCGTGGCCTCGTGGGCGGCGGGTTTCGCGGCGACGGGCCTGGTGCTGTGCGGGATCTCGCTGGCGCTGACGCCGACGGCCTCGGCCTATCTCGGGGTGGAGCGCCAGGGGGTGCGCGTCGAGCGGTTCGACCGGATGCCGGACCTGCCCGAGCCGGCGCCGGTGGATGCGACGGCGGGTCCGAGGAATTCGTGGCAGTGGATCTTCCGTCTGCCGGAGGTGGACCGGCGGCTGCCGGCCAACCTGGGCTACTTCCTGGTCGGCCGCCACACGGGGCTGTTCGTCTACGCGCCGTTCACGCTGTTGTCGCTGGGCCTGTTCTTCGCCTGGGGCCGGCGCTCGGGGGTGCGCTGGGCGCTTCTCGGGTCGCT
Source organism: uncultured Acidobacteriota bacterium (assembly GCA_963781755.1). Lineage (GTDB taxonomy): Bacteria > Acidobacteriota > Thermoanaerobaculia > Multivoradales > JAGPDF01 > JACTMI01. Next base: position 119,497 of record CAWAGZ010000004.1, on the reverse strand, counting down.
CGTGGCGGTGGCGCTGTTCTTCCTGACCCTGATCCCGTTCAACTGGCACGGGGGCGGGGGGTTCGTGGGCAACCGGTACTTCGTCAACGCGCTGCCGGGGTTCCTGTTCCTGGTGACGCGGATCGCCCCGGACTGGCTGCCGCTTCTGGGCGCGGCGCTGGCGGGTCTGTTCGTGGGGCCGATCCTGTTTTCGCCCTACGGGGCGATGGTGCCCAGCCCGACGCTCCAGGCCCACACGAGGAACGCGCCGTTCCAGTGGCTGCCGTTCGAGGCGACGCTGGCCGGCCAGATCCCGGGCTACCGGGGCTACGGCGGGGCCGGGGACTCGTACTTCTTCGGCAGGAGCGACCTGTACCGTCCGGTGGGCGACGCGCTGTGGATCGTGGGCGGCCAGCCGGTGGCGCTGACGGTCAAGACGCTCGCGCCGTTGGTCCACCCGGCCTTCCAGGTCGAGACGGTGACGGCTCCCAACCGGGTGCGGTTGTCTCTGGGCGGGGACGCCAAGGAGACGCGCTTCACGAGCCTGACTCCGCCGGGCAACGTGACCCGCTTCACGCTCTCCCCGGCCGCACCCCGGGCGCGCCACGACGACGAGACGGGGACGACCTACTACGAGTACACGCTGGGGGTGACGGCGGCCCAGCAGGCCTGGCACACCGAGGTGATCCAGACGCGCAGCCGGCAGGCGCGGCGCGAGGCCGAGGCGGCCGCGAGCGGTCCGGCCGGCGGCGGCGACGAGGGGCGGCTGGTGCCGGCCTGGCAGGAGCAGGAGCTGGAGATGCTGGTCGGGGCGATCGTGACCTACCTGGGCGAGCAGGCCGAGCTCGACGGCGACGTCTACGCCCTCGACTGGCAGAAGGCGCCGGACCCGGGCGAGCTGGTCGCCGGCTCGACCGTGCGCTTCCCGGCCCGGGTGCGAAACGCCAGCCAGCAGCTCTGGCGCGCCCGAGGCGCCACCCGGGTGGACCTGGCCTACCACTGGCTGCGCCCCGACGGCTCGACGCTCGAGTGGAACGGACAGCGAACGCTGCTGCCCGCAGACGTCGCCCCCGGAGCCGCCGTCGACGTCGACTTCGAGATCCAGGCCCCCGAGCGGCCCGGCGACTACCGCCTCGTCCTCGACGCCGTCCACGAGCAGGTCGCCTGGTTCTCCGACAAGAACCCCGACCTCGCCCTCGAACGCGACGTCCGAGTCCGGCCCCGCGACTCCCGCCACGGGGAACAGACACCGTGAGCACTTCGAGCGGACTGCTGCGCTCGGGCAGCGCCGCCACATTCGCCCAGCTCGTGCGCGTCCTCGCGCTGCAGCTCGCGCACATCGCGGCGGCGCGCTGGGTGACCCCGGCCGAGTGGGGCGTCTGGTACTGGCTGGAGCCGGTCTTTCTCGTGCTCGCCACCCTGCGCGACCTCGGCGTCTCGAACCACGTCCTGCGTCTCAAGCCGATGCCGTTCGGCACCTTTCTGCGCGTCGAGTGGCTCTGGGGGCTGACGCTGGGCGGCCTGGTCTTCCTCTCGGCGCCGGCGCTGGCGTTCGGCATCGCGGATGCCGGGCCGACGGTGGTGACCGCGATCCGAGTGCTGGTCGCCGGCCTCGTTCTCGAGGGTCTGGGAGCGGTCGCGCTGACCTGGTTCGAGGCCAGGCTGCGCATCGAGCGGACGCTCTCGGCCGAGCTCGCGCGCACGGCGACCTACTGCACCGCGGTTCTGCTCGCCGCCCACTCGGGCCTCGGGTTCTGGTCCTTCGTCATCGCCCAGATCGCCGGGCAGACGGTCTTCGCCGCCGAGCTCTGGCGGCGCGCCCGCGGCGAGATCGAGCTCCGGCACGAGCCCGGCACCTCGCTGCAGCTGGTCGGCGAGAGCCTGCCCCTGATGGGCGTCTGGCTGCTGACCACCGCGGTGACCTACATCGACGCCTTCGTCGTCGGCCGCGTCTTCGGCGCCGAGGACCTCGGCCTCTACTTCGCCGGCTATACCTTCGCCTTCCTGGTCTTCCGCATCCTGCAGCAGCCGATCGCGCGCAGCCTCTACCCCGCCCTGGTCGCCTACAACTCCGAGCCGGACGAGCAGCTGCGCGCCTACCGCCTGGCGACGGTCTTCTTCCTCGCTCTCGAGGTCCCCGCGGCGCTGCTGCTGGCGTCCAACGCGGAGCTCGTGATCCGGGTGGTACGCGGCGAGCAATACCTCGGCGCCGCGCCCTACCTTCGACTGCTCGCCTTCGCGCCGCTGGTCGATCCTCTCGGCCGCTTCGGCGGCGAGCTGCTGGTGGCCCGCCACCGGGACCGCGCGCGGCTGGCCTCGCTCCTGCTCCAGCTCGGCGCCCTGGTGATCGGCGGCGTGCTGCTGTGCCGGTGGCTCGGCACGCCCTTCGGCATGGCCTGGGCGAACTTCATCCCGCTCGGGGCGCCGGTGATCTTCGCCGTGCTGGTGCGCGCCGGGGGCTGGAGCGGGATCGGCCGGCTGGCGCGCGACCTGGCGCTCGTCTACCTGGCGCCGGCGGTCCCGTTCGCGCTCGCGCTCTGGGCGGCCGGGGAGAACGCCTGGCTGCGCCTGGCGCTCACCGTGGCCGCCGCGCTGATCGCGCTGGGGTGGATCTGGCACCGCCAGGGCGCCGAGTTCCGGGCTTTCTTCGCGGGACCGCGGGCGCCGCAGCCGGCGCCGCCGCCCCACCTCGAGACTCAGTAGCGCAGGTCGGGCGGCGGCAGACGCCGCGGCAGGCGGTGCGCGATGCGGCTGCGCACGGCCTTCCACAGGCGCCAGAGGCGCGCGGTCAGGGGCCGGCGGCCGAGCGAGGCCTCGAACCGCTCCATGCGGCCGCCGCGCCGCCCGCGCTCGCGCTGCGCCTCGGCGTCCATGCGCTCCCCCGCCTCGTCGCTCCAGAACCTGCGGTAGTAGCCCTGTTGCGGGATCTCGCCGCGCGTGGCCTCCGCGGTACGGGTGGCGACGAAGAAGAGCGCCACCTGCTCGCGGCCGAAGCCGCCGTAGGAGAGACCGTCGAGCGAACCCGGCCGATAGCGGCGGATCCGCCACGGCGGCGACTCGAAGCGCGACCGGTACCAGTAGGGCTCGAAGGAGTACCAGCTGGCGGCGTCGATGGTGTAGCCGTTGGCGCTCCAGTAGTCCCAGAACAGGGTCGGCGAGAACATGTAGAAGCCGTGATCGACGTGGTTGTGCGAGGGCGCCATCCCGTGCACCACCCGGCCGCCGGGGGCGAGCAGGTCGTGGATGTTGGCCAGCACGTTGGGCAGGTGGAAGACGTGCTGGATCGTGCCCGACTCGAAGACGCAGTCGAAGCGGCCCTTCCACTCCTCGGGGATCGGACGGTTGAGGTCCCAGACCAGGTCGGGCTTCTCCCAGTCCGAGACGTCCAGCGTCGTGACCTCGCCGAAGCCGAGACGGCGGAAGAAGGTGTCGTCGGAGATGCAGCCGAGCTCGGCCAGCCGGGGGTCGTGCGAGAGCTCGACCGGGTCGACCGCCGCCAGCGTCACCCCCTGCTCGTGCGCCCAGGCCGCGAGCTCGGCGTCGGTGGCGAAGATCGACATCCGCCCGAGCTCGATCACCCGGCCCGAGAACGGGCGGCGGCGGGCCTCGTCGAGCAACTGCCGGATGGTCCCGCGGGGGACGCCCACCCGGTCAGAGCCTTCCGTCCGCGCGCGCCCGGCGGTACCAGTCGAGCGTTCGCCCCAAACCGACGTCGAGTCCGACCTCCGGGCGCCAGCCGGTCCGCTCGTGGGTCGCCCCGAGGTCGGCAAGGCGGACGCTCTCGCCCGGGCGGTCGGGCAGCGCTCCGACCTGGGGCGCCGGCCCTCCCGCGAGGTGGCAGATCCGCTCCACGACCTCGCGCACGGTGGTGAGCTCGCCCGAGCCGAGGTCGACGGTCTCGCCCTCGATCCCGGGCGCCTCGGCGAGAGCGACCAGACCCCGCGCGACGTCTTCGGCGTAGACCCAATCGACCGGCCGGGCTCCCGAGGAGATCTCCGGCGCGCGCCCTTCGAGCGCGGCCAGGATCGACGCCGGGACGATCTTGGCGAGGTCGCGCTGCGCGGGGCCGTAGGCCATGAAGATCCGCGCCGTGACCAGCGGCGCCTCGTAGGCCGCGCGGAAGAAGCGCGCGTAGAGGCTCGCCGCCGCCTTCGCCGCGGCGTAGGGCGAGGGCGGCGGCGCGTCGTCGGCCGGCTCCTCCATCGATCCCGCCAGGACCACCCTCTGGCAGCCGACGCGCGTCGTCGCCGCGAGCAGGTGGACGGTGCCGGCGAGGTTGGCGTGGAAGGCGGGCAGGACGAGCTCGAGATCGCGCCGCCCGGTGACCAGGCTGGCGAGGTGGAAGACGATCTCGGGGCGGACCTCGTCGAGCAGCCCGGCGATCGCCTCCCGCTCCTCGAGGTTCACGGCTCGCCAGTCCGCCGGCCCGCCCGAGCGCGGCAGACGCGACACCGCCGTCACCTCGGCTCCCTCCTGCTCGAGCGCCGCGAGCAGGTGGTGGCCCAGGAACCCGGAGGCCCCGGTGACGAGACAACGAATCCCACGCAAGGCGGCAAGCCTATCGAAAGACCGGCAACCTCCGGCGACCTGCGCCCGCGGGCGGCGGGGGGCGCGGCGGCCGGCGCCGCGGCCCCGCGCAACAGAAGCCAAGACTCTTCTGTTCAAGACAAAGACCAAAGCAAGAAGCAAAGACTTCCATAGAAGGGGAAGGTGGCAGGACGGTCGTTGCGCCTGCCGTTCGCCGCAGCGCTGCCTCGAACGTGGCTCCCGTTCACAGACCTCGAGTCCGCGGAGTGGCGAGGCAGTGGATCCCCCGAGGGGACACCCTGGCTTGCTGGGTGTCCCCTGGAGACGCCTTCGGCTCGCACCGGCACCCGCTCGGCCGATGCGCGGCCTGCGCCGGGAACACCCTGGCTCAGTAGCGGCCGGCGAGCGGCGGGCGGCGGGTGCCTCAGGCTCCGAGGAGCCGGCGCCGGAGACGCTTGAAGCTCTCGCGCAGGGTGGCTCGCGGCGGAGTCACGACGGTCGTCGCGGCCGGTGGCGGCGCCGGGGCCGCTCCGCGCGAGCAACCCTGGAGCGGGATCCGGTCCACGGTCGCTCCCGGGAGCTTCGTCGCGACGCACCAGTTCGCCGCGGGCAGCGCGCCGAACCCTCCGATGCCCAGGTCGTCGAGGCTGCCCGGAGCGTACTCGTAAGCCTTCCAGAGCGGCGGCACGAAGCGGCCGTCGAGCCAGAGCGGCTCGAACTCGCAGAAGCGCAGCGCCTCGACGCGCCAGCCGTTGGCGGCGTAGAAGTCCGCGAACAGCTGCGGCGAGTGCATGTAGAGGCCGACGTCGACGTGATTCGTCGAAGGGACGTTGTGGATCGCGCGGCCGCCTTCGACCAGCGCCCTGCCGAGATTGGCGAAAGCCGCCCGCTGGTCGAAGACGTGGATCAGGGTGCCGGTGTCGAAGACGACGTCGTAGCGGCCGGCGAGGTCGGCCGGCAGCTCGCGGTTGAGATCGTGGACGTGGGTGGGGCGCTCGTCGTCGAGCACGTCCAGGCTCTCGACCCGGTCGAAGCCCAGGGCGCCGAAGAAGGCCCGGTCGGAGACGCAGCCGAGCGCCGCCAGGCCGGGATCGTGAGAGAGCTCACCCAGCGCCGCGGAGCGCAGCGGGAAGCCGTCCCGCCCGGCCCAGCCCGCGAGCTCGGCGGCGGTCAGGTAGACGTAGCAGCGGCCGAGCTGGAGCACCGAGCCGGAGAACGGCCGGCGCTTGCCCTCCTCGAACAGAAGACGCGCGATCGGTCGGGGGATTCCCAAGCTCGCGCGAGCCTATCCCACGCATTTGCCGCGTGATAGCCTCACGAGCCTCTCATGCGCCTCCGCAGCCTTCCCGGCCGCGTCACGCGCCTCGCCCAGCGCGCGCTGCGCCGGTTGCGCAGGACCGACGAGAAGGTCGTCCGCCTCCCGACCCGGTCCGATCCGCCCCGCGGCCGGGCGCTCCTCTCCTACATCGTCGACCCCTTCCTGCTGCCCGCGGGGCAGCCGCTGCCGCATTCCCACACCCATTTCTGGGAGTCACGCGAGATCGGCCGCATCCTCGCCGACCTGGGGTTCGAGGTCGACGTCATCCACTGGTCGAACGCGACCTTCCGGCCGAGGGTCGAGTACGACCTGCTGGTCGACGTCCGCCTCAACCTGGAGCGGCTCGCGCCGCGGGTCGGCCCCCGCTGCCTCAAGGTGATGCACATCGAGACCGGACACCCGGCCTTCTACAACCCGGCCCAGCAGCGCCGGCTCGACGCCCTCGAGCGCCGTCGGGGAATCCGCCTGCCGCCCTACAAGACGATCTCCGAGAACCGCGCCATCGAGGTCGCCGACGCGGCCACGATCCTGGGCAACGCCGCGACCCGGGAGACCTACGAGTTCGCGGGCAAACCGCTCTATCCGGTTCCCATCTCGCAGCCGGTCCTCTACGACTTCCCCGAGGGGAAGGACTTCGACGCCGTCCGGCGCCGCTTCCTGTGGTTGGGGAGCGCGGGCATGGTGCACAAGGGCCTCGACCTCGTGCTCGAGCTGTTCGCGTCGCTCCCCGACTTCCACCTCACGGTGTGCGGTCCGGTGGAGCGCGAGCGCGACTTCGAGGCCGCGTTCGAGCGCGAGCTCTACCGCACGCCCAACATCGAGACCGTGGGCTGGGTGGACGTGGCCTCGCCCGCCTTCACCGAGCTCGCCCGCCGCACCCTCGGCCTCGTCTATCCTTCCTGCTCCGAGGGCCAGAACGGCGGCACCGTCACCTGCCTTCACGCCGGACTGCTCCCGGTCGTCACGCGCGAGACCGGGGTCGACGTCGATCCCGGGTTCGGGATCGTCCTGGCGGATGCCGAGCCCGAGACCCTGCGCCGCGCGGTGATCGACCTGGCCGGACGCCCCGCCGCCGAGCTCGAGGCGATGGCGCGCCGGGGCTGGAGCTGGGCCCGCGAGCACCACTCCCGGGAGAGCTTCGCCGCCGGGTACCGGCGTGCGATCCTCGCCATCGTCGAACGCTTCCGACCCGAGCTGGCGCTCCGGCTCGCCGACCGCCGGCCGTGATCGAGACCGTCTACCTCTCCCCGCATCTCGACGACGCGGTGCTCTCCTGCGGCGCGCGGATCGCCTACGAGGTCGCCGCCGGGCATTGCCCGCTCGTGGTCACCGTGTTCACCGCCGACGAGCCGGAGACCCCGCCGTCGCCCCTGGCGGCGGACCTGCGCCGCTGGTGGAATCTGCCGGTGGGCGAGGTGATGCTGCGCCGGCGCGCCGAGGACGCCGAGGCGACGCGCCGCCTGGGCGCCGACCGAGCGCTGCTCGATCTGCCGGAGGCACCGTACCGGCTCTCGGCCGACGGCGCGCCCTACTACGCCACGCTCGATTCGCTCTTCGGCGCGCCGGCGCCCGCTGACGAAGAGGCGATCGTCGCCGCCCTCGACCGACGGATCCGTGAGCTGCCGCCGCACCGACGGGTGGTCGCGCCACTCGGGGTCGGCGGGCACGTCGACCACCTGCTCGTGCGCCGCGCTGCGGAGACGGTCGCGGCCGGTCGGCTGCTCTACTACGAGGAGTTTCCCTACGTCGAGTGGAAGCGGCTGGCGCTGCGCCGCGCCTTGGGCCGGCCCGGCGACTGGGTCCCCGAGGTGCTGCCGGTGCCGCCAGAGCTCCTCGAGCAGAAGGTGGCGGCGATCCTGGCCTACGAGTCCCAGGTCCCGGCGATGTTCCGCGGCGAAGCGCGACTGCGCAAGCAGCTGCGGCGCCACCAACGCCGCGCCGGCGGCGAGCGGCTCTGGCGACGACGGGAGGAAACGAAATGAGGATCCTGGTCACCGGTGGCGCGGGCTTCATCGGGTCGCACCTGGTCGAGCGGTTGCTCGACGACGGCCACCAGCTGCTCGTCGTCGACGACCTCTCGACCGGCAGCCGCGAGCACCTGCCCGCTCCGGTTCCCCTGCTCGAGAACGACTTCGAGGCCGAGGAGGCCCTGGCCCGCGCCGCCGCTTTCCACCCGGACGCCGTGGTCCACCTGGCGGCCCGGATCGACGCCGCGGCGAGCGTGCTCGACCCGATCGCCGACGCCCGCACCAACGTCCTGGCCACGCTGCGCCTGCTCGAGGTCTGCCGGCGCCTGAAGCCGGCGCCGCGCATCGTCTTCGCCAGCTCTGCGGCGGTCTACGGAGACGAAGTCGGGCTGCCCGCCGTCGAGTCCTCGGCCGGCGCCCCGGCCACGCCCTACGGCGCCTCGAAGCTCGCGGTCGAGCACTATCTCGGCACCTTCCGGCGCGCCTACGGCTTGTCGTCGATCGCCTTGCGCTTCGCCAACGTCTACGGCCCGCGTCAGGGGGCGCGCGGCGAGGGCGGCGTCGTGGCCATCTTCGCTCGCGAGCTGGGCGCCGGCCGGCGCCCGCGGATCTACGGCGACGGCTCCCAGACGCGCGACTTCGTCCACGTCCGGGACGTCGTCGAAGCGGCGCGCCGCGCGCTCGAGGTCGACGTCCAGGGAGCCTTCAACGTCTCGACCGGCCTCGAGACGGGGGTCCGCGAGCTCTACGACCTGCTCGCCGGACGGCTGGCGCCGGGTCTCGCTCCGGACTTCGCGCCGCCCCGCCCCGGTGACGTGCCGCGCTCCGCGCTAAGCTACGCCGCGATCGCCTCCCGGCTCGGTTGGCGCCCGCGGATCGCCGTCGCCGACGGTCTCGTCGACACGTCGGAGTGGTTCCGGGCCGCGGCGGGAAAGGAACCGAGATGACACGCGTTCGACCCGACAAGCGCGACCTGCCGGTCGTGATCCTGTGCGGCGGCCAGGGCACGCGCCTGCGCGAGCACACCGAGACCGTGCCCAAGCCGATGGTCGAGATCGGCGAGCAGCCGATCCTCTGGCACATCATGAAGATCTACGGCGCGCGCGGCTTCGAGCGCTTCGTCCTCTGCCTCGGCTACAAGGGTTGGGTGATCAAGCAGTACTTTCTGCGCTACCACGAGATGCGACGCGACTTCACGGTGGCGATGAAGGGTGATCCTCCCGAGGTCGTCTTCCACAACCAGGTCGGCGAGGAGAACTGGCGTGTGACCTGCGCCGAGACCGGCGCCGACAGCGGCACCGGGGGCCGCTTGAAGCGGGTCGAAAGCCACCTCGACACCGACACCTTCCTGTTCACCTACGGCGACGCCGTCGGCGACGTCGACCTCGATGCGCTGCTCGACTTCCACTGGCGCCAGGGCCGGGTCGCCACCGTCACCGGAGTCCATCCCACCTCGCGCTACGGCGAGATGAAGGTCGCCGACGGCAAGGTGGTCGAGTTCAACGAGAAGCCGACCGTCGCCGAAGGCGTCGTCTCCGGCGGTTTCTTCGTCTTCGAGCGCCGGGTCTTCGACTACCTCGGCAGCGACCCGACGACCTTCCTCGAGCTCGAGCCGCTGCAGAAGCTGGCGCGCGACGGGCAGCTCTCGGTGTTCGTCCACGAGGGCTTCTGGCACCCCATGGACACCTACCGCGATTGGCTGCACCTCGACGGGATGTGGAAGGCGGGCAACGCGCCCTGGAAGTCCTGGTAGGTCGGGTCAGGCGCCCTCCCGGGCGCCACGTTCCGGCGCCCGCGGGTGCGGATCGCTCCACCCACCGAGCGCCAGCCAGGCCACCAGCACGAAGACGGTCAGGCCCCAACCGGGAAGCAGGCCGTTGACGAAGAACAGGCTCGAGCGGTCTCCGTGCGTCCCGGTGGTGAGCCCGGCACCGAGCTGGATCGCGACGACCGCTCCCGCGTGCAGGCCGACCGCGCCCCAGGCGTGCCCCTGGCGGCGCGCCACGCGGTCGAAGAGCAGCCCCACCACGAACAGGCCGAGCCAGGCCTCGGAGTACTCCGCGATCGCGGGCGGAATGCCGCTCCAGATCTCCAGCCCGCTGCCCCAGCCGACCACGGGGACGCTGCCGCGCCCGCCGCGGGCGAAGTGCGCCGTCGAGTAGACCGCCGCGATCGCGCTCGACGCCACGATCAGGCCGGCGCCACGCAACCGGCCGAACGGGAAGACGAGCGCGCCACGGCAGATCGACTCCTCGAGCCAGCCGACCAGCGCGCCTCCGGCGAGGATCTCGGCGAGCTGGAGCGGTGACAGGCTGCCCTGGAACAGACGCCGGCCGAGGGCCATCTCGACGCCGAACGCGGCGCCGATCGCGAGCATTCCGATCACGGCGCCGGAGAGCGCCGCGCCCGAGCGCCACGCCGCGCGGCCCAGGCCGACGTCCGCGAATCGCCGCACGCCGATCCTCCGGCACCAAAGGACGAGGTAGACCACGGCGGCGAGCAGGACGACGCGGCGGAACACGCGGGGAAACGGGAAGCGGCCGGGCGCGAGCGCATCGACCGCCCAGAACGCCGGCGGCGCCAGCAGGATGCCCGAGAGGATCGCCGCCGCCAGCCAGCCCGCGAGTCCCCGGACGAGCGCCCAGGGTCGCGCCGCCGGCGCGAACGAATCGAAGGGCGCGGCCGGGGCGTGCATCTGCCGCACGCTAGCACGCGTCAGAGAGTGAATGCGCTCCAGCGCTTCGGATTGCCGGTCTCGAAACCGTCGAGGAAGATGGGATCGCCGTCGGCGCACACCGAGACCGTCACGTCGTCCACCCACCAGCCCAAGGTGCTGCCGAAACAGAGGTCGCTCCCCAGCTCGAAACGGATCCGGAAGCGGCTTCCGGGCTCCACGAGTCCGGTCAGGTCGACGATCGAGCGCCCCCAGCTGCCCGAGTTCGAGCCCTCGTCGGTGCCGTGAAAGGCGGGCTCGCCGGCCAACGGGTCGGTGTTCTGCGGCGGGTCGAGGAGGGCGCTGGGGTAACCGTTGAAGAGGAAGGCAGAGGCCGGCACCACGGTCCACGGTCCGCCGCGCGACGCTCAGCTTGACGTTGCCGCCGTCCCAGTCCTTCTCGGTCGCGACGTAGTGGTCGAAGGCGAGACGCGCCGGGCGTCCCGCGGGCAGCCACAGATCCGGGCTCTCGAGGACCAGGACGCCGCTGTCGTCGTCGCCCGCCTCGCCGGTCACGCAGTCTCCGACCACCGGATCGGGAGCGAAGAACGCCGTGCCGGGCCGGCCGTCGGGCAGCGAGGAGACCCGCGTCCAGTCGCGGTCGTCGAAGGTCGCCGGCGAGGCCACCGCCCGGCGCGAGACGGACCAGCCGTCGGCTCCGTCGTCGAACGTCGAGATCGAGAGCGCGTAGGGGTGCAGCTTGCCGCACACGGGCGGCGGATCCGGCGCGAGGATGGGCTGGAACCCGCAGCCGGGCGTCGCCCGCATCTCCACCGCGTCCAGCACCTGGCCGAGCGCGGCGCAGTCGCCCGCTCCGACGGTGACGTCCGGGCCACCGAACGGGTCCGGCAACGGCGTCCCGGTCAGGTCGTCGCAGGCAGCGGCGAGGGCGTCGGCGTGATCGGAGAAGTCCGTCGTCGGCACCTGGTAGACGCTCTCCGCGCGCCAGTAGATCAGCGCCGCACGCGCCAGACCGATGCCCGGGAAGGTCCGGCCGTTGAACGTGCCGCCGTCGACCAGCAGGGCGAACGCGTGGTTCGGAACGCCGGAGTTGACGTGGACTCCGCCGTTGTCCGCCGTGCCGCAGAAGTACTCGGCGTCGCTCACCTTGCCCGGCGCGCCCAGGCAATCGGGATTCCACATGTCGCGCGCGACGCCCAGCGGGCGGACGTCCTCGCCCAGCAGCCAACGCACCGAATCGAGCGCCCCGGCGTTGTCCCCCGGCAGGATCGCCGCTTCGGCCGGTCCGGAGAGCAGGCCGCGCACGAGGTCCGCGTCCGCGCGATCGAGCGAGACGACCGGAATCGCGATCGAAAGATCGCAGGCCGTCACGAAGTCGCACTCCATGGCCGGGGCGCGGTCCGGATCGGGGCTGTCGGCGCGGTTGCCGATCACCAGGCCGACCGCTCCGGCGGCCTGCGCGTTGCGCGCCTGGGTCTGGAACTCGCAATCACCCCGGTTCGCGAAGGCGAGATTGCCGGCGAGGCCGGGAATCGCGTAGGGCTGACAGCCGTCGTGGGGATCCGCGCCGGCGCCGTCCCGGACCTGCACGAGGCGCAGCGGCGGACCGGCGGTGGCGGGCGGTCCGAAGGCGGCCATCCCGACTCCGAGCTCCAGGTCGATCGGCTGACTGATCACCAGGCGTTCCGGGACGAAACCCGAGCACGCCCCGGGCGGCCGCGGGAGATCCGGGTCGTCCGTGTCGGGCACGCCCACCAACCGGCTCGAGAGGTCCAACGACTCCCCCCAGATGTCGGAGAACGACTCGTTGAGGGCACCGGACTGCCAGCGGTAGAAGAGCCCGTCCGTGGACTCGGTGTAGGCGTGACTCCACTCGTGGGCGACCACGTCGTGGACCGCGAAGCCGGCGCAGAAGGAGGTCAGGCGCCCGTTCCACGACGCATTGGGGCAGTACGCCGCCTGGTTCCAAGCCATGTCCAGGACATGGCCTCCACCGTCGTACGAGTCGAGCCCGAGGGCTGCGTAGAACGCGTAGACGTCGGCGGTCGCGGCGAGCGCCCCGTCGCGCTCGGGAGAGCCGGTGGGGAACGGATCGCCCTCGACCCAGTCCGGCGCATCCGGCCAGGAGTCGGGCACGCCGTCGAGGGGAGCCTGGTCGAGACCGGTGTACGTGCGCCGGAGGCGCTCGTCGTAGACCAGGGGCAGCCCGTCCCGGACCTTGCCGCGGGAAGCGTCGACGAAGATCCGCGCCCGCACCCGGCCGCCGTCGCCGACCACCGTCGTCCAGGCGAGGAAGGCCGAACCGGGCAGACCGCGCTCGAGGCCCGGCCGGTGGAAGACGAGGCTCGGATCGCCCGCCGCGAGGCTCTCCACCGGTCGCGCGAAGCGGTCCGCGACCCAGGCGCGAGCGCGCTCCATGGCCGCCGCGGCCCCGATCCGCGGCCGCGGGTCGAGGTCGATCCCGGGCACGAAGGTCCCCTGGACCGAACGCAGCCTCCCGGACCGGTCGAAGTGGGCGTGGAGCACGGCGGCGAACACCGGCACGCCGCGCGCGATCTGCCGGTAGACCAGGTGACGGAAGCCGAGGCGATCGGTGGTCTCCGAGACGAGCCCGAGCTCCGTCGCCGGATCGCGGATTCCGAACAGCTCCCCGGATTGGCGGAGGAACGATTGCACCCGCGCGTCGAGGCTCGCGCCCGGCGCGGCCGGAGACAGATCCCCCGCCGATCCCGCCGGCAGCCGCACGAAGCGCGCGACGCCCGTGGCGCGCTGCCAGGAGACCTCCACGGCATCCCCGAAGCGCGCCTGCAGCCGCTTCGCCGCCACGGCCGCCGCCGGGTCCACGGCGGGCGCTGCCCAGGCGCTACCCGACGCCGCGAGCGCCAGCACGGACAGGGCTCGGAGCCCGCGTCGCGAGATCATCGAGGCTCGCATCTCCGCCGGCAGTCTGACCCCCCGGTCGGAAGCTGTCCAGTACGGCGTCCACAGCGCCCGCGCGAACCTGCCGGCGGGGCGCCCGAGCCAGCGGGTGCCGCAGCAGACCGAAGGCGTCTCCAGGGGACACGCAGCAAGCCAGCGTGTCCCCGGCGCGAGCCACGCTTCGGCTGGCGGGAGCCGCGGCGCACCGAAGGCGTCTCCAGGGGACACGCAGCAAGCCAGCGTGTCCCCTGGGGGAATCTCCCGCCTCGTCGGTCCGCGGACTCGAGGTCTGTCCACGGGAGCCGCGGTCGAGGCGGCGTGGCGGCGAACGGCAGCCGAAACGCTCGCCCGGCCCCCGTCCCCATAGGAGAGCTTTTCGTGCTTGGTCTTTGGTCTCTGGGCTTCGGGCTTCGGTACGAGCTTCCGGGGATCAGTCTTCGCCGCCGGGCTTCTTCCAGGTCGTGGTGTCGTCGTCGAAGGCCGGGAGCCGGATCTCCTCGCCGCGGTCCGCCCGGATGCCGTACTCCCAGAGCCGCGCGTACTTGAGGAAGACCCCGAACGACTGCAGCATGCACAGGACGAAGCCGTACATCCCGTCGAGCAGTCCGAGCTGCAGGAAATAGGTGCGGACGAACCGCCACCACGGCCGCAGGACGATCTCGGCCACGCCGGCCCGTCGCCCGTCGCGAAAGGCCTGCGCCGCTCCCCACTCGGCGTAGTTGAGAAACTTCGGAAAGTACTGTTCGAAGGTCCGGAAGGTGTAGTGCAGGAAGGCGTGGCGCAGCACCGGCACGGGTCCGGCGATCTCGAGGTCGGCGTGCACCCTGCGATTCGGATACCGGCCCCGGTCGCGCCGGAACAGGCGCACGACCTTGTCCGTGGACCAGCCCGAGTGGCGGATGACGCGGTCGATGAAGACGTTCTCGCGCCGGATGTAGAAGCCCTCGACGGCGGGCTTCGACGCCAGAACCGTCAGGATCTCGCGCGCCAGCTTCTCCGGGACGCGCTCGTCCGCGTCGATGATCAGGACCCACTCGTTGTGCGCCCGGTCCAAGGCCCAGTTCTTCTGCGCCGCCGATCCGAAGTACTCGCGCTGCAGGACGGTGACCGGGAAGCCGCCCGCGATCTCGAGCGTGCGGTCGGTCGAGTACGAGTCCACGAGCAGGATCTCGTCCGCCCACAGCACCGAGCGGACGCAGTCGGCGACGTTGACCTCCTCGTTGAAGGTCGTGATGATGACCGTGACCGCGTACCGGTCCGGGGCCTGACGCAGCTCGTCGAGCGTCGGTTTGCGGCCCGCCATCCTCACTCCTCCCCGTCCGCGAGCAGGAGCCGCCGGATCGAACGCGCCCTGCCGGTCGTCTCGTCGACCTCGATCACGGCGCCGGCGAGCCGGACGTCCCGCCGCGCGACCTCGAACGGCACCGGGGTCTGGAGCAGGAAGCGCTGCACGACCTTCTCCGAGCGGAATCCGATCACGCCTTCGTAGGGACCGGTCATGCCGACGTCGGTCTGGAACGCGGTGCCGCCGGGAAGCACTCTCTCGTCCGCGGTGGGGACGTGGGTGTGGGTGCCGAGGACCGCCGAGACCCGTCCGTCGAGGAACAGGCCCAGGGCCTGCTTCTCGCTCGTCGCCTCGGCGTGGAAGTCGACCACCACGACCCGCACGGCGGGGTCCAGGCCGGCCAGCACGCGCTCCGCGACCCGAAACGGAGAATCGAGCTGGCGCATGAAGACCTGTCCCTCGAGATTGACCGTCGCCACCGGCGTGCCGTTCGCGCTCTCGCCGACGTGCACGCCGCGGCCGGGATTGCCGTCCGGGTAGTTGGCCGGGCGCAGGAGGCGGGGCTCGCGCTCGAACAGGCCGCCGACCTCCTTCTTGTCCCAGATGTGGTTGCCCGAGGTCATGCAGTGGATCGGCAGCTCGCCGAGCTCGGACAGGACGTCGGCGGTCACGCCGAATCCGCCGGCTGCGTTCTCGACGTTGACGATGACGTAGTCGGCGCGGTGCTCGTCGACCAGGCGCGGGAGCATCCGCGCCAGGATCCGTCGCCCCGGCTTGCCGATCACGTCGCCGACGAACAGGATCCTCACTTGGCGTACTCGACCGCGCGCATCTCGCGGATCACCGTCACCCGGATCTGTCCCGGGTAGGTCAGCTCCTGCTCGATCTTGCGCGCCAGGTCCTTCGACAGCCAGAGTGCCTGCTCGTCGCTGATCTTGCCGCTGTCGACGATCACCCGGACCTCTCGCCCCGCCTGGATCGCGAAGCTCTTCTCCACGCCCTTGAAACCGTTGGCGAGCTCCTCGAGCTTCTCCAGCCGCTTGACGTAGCTCTCGAGCACCTCGCGCCGGGCTCCCGGGCGGGCCGCCGAGAGCGCGTCGGCCGAGGTGACCAGCACCGCCTCGATCGTCCGCGGGTCGTAGTCGCCGTGGTGACAGGCCATCGCGTGCACCACTTCCTCGGTCTCGCCGTACTTGCGCAGCAGGTCGATCCCGATCTCGAGATGGGTACCGTCCACCTCGCGGTCGATCGCCTTGCCGACGTCGTGGAGCAGACCCGCGCGCTTGGCCACGTTGACGTTGGCCCGGAGCTCGGAGGCCATGGCCGCGGCCAGGAAAGCGACCTCCTTGGAGTGCTGGAGGACGTTCTGGCCGTACGAGTAGCGGAACCGGAGCCTGCCGAGCAGCCGCACCAGCTCGGGGTGCATCCCCGGGATCTTGAGCTCGAGCAACGCCGCGTCGCCTTCCTCCTGGATCCGTTGCTCGAACTCCGCCCGGGTCTTCTCGACCACCTCTTCGATCCGCGCCGGGTGAATTCGCCCGTCCTGGATCAGGCGCTCGAGGGCCACCCGCGCGATCTCGCGCCGGTAGGGATCGAATCCCGAGAGGATCACCGCCTCCGGCGTGTCGTCGACGATCAGGTCGACGCCGGTGGCCATCTCGAGCGCGCGGATGTTACGACCCTCGCGACCGATGATCCGGCCCTTCATCTCGTCTCCGGGCAGCTCGACGACCGATACGGTGGTCTCCGAGACGTAGTCGGAAGCCGCCCGCTGAACCGCCATCCCCATCAGCCACTGCGCCTTGCGTCCCGCTTGCTCGCGAGCCTCGTCCTCGATCCTCTTGACCAGGTGAGCGGCTTCGAGTCGGGCGTCGTTCTCGAGGCTGCGCACCAGCTCCTCGCGGGCCTGCTGGGCGGTCAGTCCGGCGAGCTGTTCGAGCCGCGTACGCTGGTCGGCGAGGAGGACCTCGAGCTCCTTTTCGCGCTCGGCGACGACCCGGTCGCGATCCGCGAGCGCCCGGTCGCGGCCGGAGAGCTCCTTCTCCTTCTGGGTCTGCTCCTCGAGGCGCCGGTCGAGAGCCTCCTCCTTCTGCCCCAGGCGCTTCTCGAGCGATTCGAGCTCGCCCCGGCGCTTGCGCGAGGCCGACTCGAACTCGCTGCGTGCCTGGAGGAGCTTCTCCTTGGCCGCGAGCTCGGCTTCCCGGATCCGGGACTCGCCTTCACGGCGGGCCTCGTCGAGCGTGCGCTCGGCGCGCTGGCGGGCGTCGGTCAGCGTCGCCTCGGCCTTGCGCCGGACGACGAGCCAAGCCACGACCGCGGCGACGAGCACCGCGGCGACGCCGCCCGCGAACAGCATGGTGTTCGTCATCGGCTCCATCCTCCGGGGCGCAGCCGGAAGGGAGACCGAAGCGGAGGTGAAGAGGCGGGTGCCCCCGGGCGACCGTGTGAGCTTGGCGTTTAGAACCTGAAACGCATCAGGTGGGTGTCCTCACGGCGGGCCTTCAGCGTCCCGGTCGGAGCCGGGCAGGCACGGGCACGCAGGATTCGGACTCCCGTGGTATCTGTGTTGGTTCTACTGTGCTTGGGCTCATCACGCATCACCCAGGAGTCACCCTGAGCTCTCGAAATCGTCCACCGGAGAAACCCGAACCGTCACTCCTCATCGAGCGCGCCGGCCAGGTTCGCCGCCAGTTCCGTCACCCTCGCTTCGATCTCGCCCCGTTCCCCTTCGTAGTGCCTGCGGTTCCGGGACAACTCGTCCGCCAGGTTCAACGCCGCCAGGATGGCGAGGCGGCCGGCCTCCGCGTTGGGCAGGTGCTCGGCCAGCTCGCGCATCCGACGGTCGACCTCGGCGGCAAGCTCTGTCAAGTACTCCGGCTCCTGTCCGCCGCGAATCACGTAGGAGGCCCCGAAGATCTCGACTTGCGTCGACGTGACCGCCTCGTGGTCGCTCAATGGTCCGCGCCTCCTTCGCGCCGAATCGGAAGCCAGGGCTATCCGAGGCACGAATATAGCATCGGGCCGGATCCGGTCCCGGGCGGTCCGCCGCAGGCCGGAGGAGGCGCCGGGATCAGGCTTCGAGCGCTTCCGAGAGACGTGCGGCGAGCTTCTCGACCCGCCGGCGCAGCTGGTCCCTCTCCTGGGTCCAGGCACCACCCGCCGACGCCTGTGCCGCCGCCAGCTCCTGCTCGAGCTCGCTCACGCGGGCGGCCAGCTCGGCATTGCGCTGGCCCAGCTCGGCGAGGCGCTCGGTCGTCTCCTTGACGCGCTGCTCGAGCAGATCCAGGGAATCGAAGTTCATGACGCCGCCTCCCGAGAGACACCGAAACGGCGCTCGAGCTCCGCGGCCACGGGAGCCTGTCGTTCGTTGACCTCTTCCTGGGTCAGCGAGCGCTCGCCGGCGTTGTATTCGAAACTGATCGTCGTGGCCACGGCGCCCGGCGGGACGCTTCCGCCGCGATAGCGGTCCTTGAGCCGGAAGCCGACGCGGAACTCCGCGGGCAGCTCCCGGATCGCCTGCTCGAGGTCGGCCCACGCGAGCGACTCCGGGTGGGTCAGCGTGAGATCGACGACGATGCCGGGCAGGCGCGGCGGCGGCACGACGGCGCGCGGACCGAGCCGCACCGGCAGCCGGTCCAGGAGCACCTCCCCGGCGAACAGATCGAACGGGGTGTCGGCGGCGGCGACCCGGCCGATCCAGCCGGCGACCGAGCCGTCGGGCGCCAACCATTGCGCGCCGGTGCCCTCGACGACGCCGGGCAGCCCGGCAGGCCGCGCCACGACGCCTGCCGCGCCGAGCTCGTCGAACAGCGCCTCGAAGCATCCCTTGAGCGACAGCAGGTCGAACGGCCGCGCACTCGTCCCACGGATCCCCGACGACGCCTCCGGCGACCGCTCCAACGGCTTCGACCTCCGCCGCCTCCACGCCCGGGAAGAGCCGCCCGACCTCGAACAGCCGGACCCCGGCCGCGCCGCGATGGGCGTTGAACTCCGCCGACGACTGGAGATTCGGCACCAGCGAGCGCCTCATCACGGCATAGCGCTCGGACAGCGGATTGGCGAGCGCGAGCGGCTCGCCCCGGCGCTCGAGCACGGGCAAGTCGCTCGTCCGCGGCCCGCTCGTGGAACGCGAAGTGGATCGACTCCGCGAAGCCGAGCCGCCGAGAAGGCGTCCTCGACCCGGCCGCGCAGGTCGTGCGCGGCGCTCGAGCCCGGATCCGGCCCGCCGATCGCGGGCAGGGTGGCGGGCACCCGGTCGAAACCGACGTGGCGGACGACCTCCTCGTAGACGTCCTGCGCGTCGGCCTCGCCCGCGCGTTCCCCGCCCGCGAGCGGCTCGAAGTCCACTGCCCGCCAGGTCGGCACCTCGCCCTCCCACTGTCCGCCCGCCCTCCGCTCCGATCCGGCGCGGCGCGAAGCCCAGGCCACCCAGGATCCGCTCCACCTCCGCGTCCGCGACCGGGCAACCGACGAAGCGCTCGAGGGCCGGGACCGAGAGCGACCAGCGCACCGGCGGCGCCACCCGCGCCACCGCGTCCACGGCGGGCTCGACGACCTCTCCGCCGGCCAGTTCGACGATCAGCGCGGCGCAGCGTCGCGACGCGTGGTCGCAACCGCCGAAGTCGGCGCCGCGCTCGAAGCGGTGCGAGGCGTCCGTATGGAGACCGAGCCGGCGCGACCCGGCGCGCACGCGCCGGCGATCGAAGTGAGCGCTCTCGAGCAGCACGTCGACGGTCGCACCCGTCACCTCGGTGTCGAAGCCGCCCATGATCCCGGCCAGACCGATCGCCCGCTCACGGTCGGCGATCACGAGGATCTCGGGATCCAGCTTCCGCAGCTCGCGGTCGAGTGTCCGGAGCGTCTCGCCCGCCCGCGCCCGCCGCACCCGCAGCGCCCCGTCCGGCACCTTCGCGAGATCGTAGGCGTGGAGCGGCTGTCCGGTCTCCCAGAGCACGAAGTTCGTGGCGTCGACGACGTTGTTGATCGACCGCAGCCCGAGCGCCGCCAGCCGCCGCCGCAACCATTCCGGCGACGGGCCGACCTTCACGCCCCGGACGATCCTCGCCACGAGCCGGGGACAGCCGTCCGGATCTTCGAGCACCACCGCGCCGTCCCGACCCTCTGAAGAAAGGCTTCCATAGAAGGGAACCTGGGGTACCCGCAGCGGCGTGTCGAGCGCCACCGCCAATTCCCGCGCGATCCCGAAGTGGGACATGCAGTCCGGGCGGTTCGAAGTCACCTCGACGTCGAGCACGAGATCCGGACCGCCCCGGCCGCCGCCGCGCGTTCGGCGATCGATTCGACCGCGAGGCCGACCGAAGTCAGTCTTTCCCCTATCTGGGAAGCTCTTCGTCTTTCTTCTTCGGTGACATCCTCGAACGAATGCCGTTGGCCCGCGTCGCTCCGCAACGCGGCCCCCAGGTGCAGATCGACGTAGTCGGCGAGCCAGGAGAGCGAGAATTCCATCGTCGTCTCCGCCTCAGCCCCGGACCTGGCGCAGCAGGCGCTCGTCGCCCTCGAACAGCGACCGGATGTTGGGGATCCCCCACTTGTTCATCGCCACCCGGTCGATGCCGAGACCGAAGGCGAATCCCGAGTAGCGATCCGGGTCGATCCCGCAGTTGCGCAGCACCCGCGGGTCGACCATCCCGGCGCCCAGGATCTCCATCCACCCCGTGCCCGAGCAGGTCGGACAGCCCGAGCCGCCGCAGATCTGGCAGCTGATGTCGACCTCGCACGAGGGCTCGGTGAACGGGAAGTAGCTCGGCCGCAAACGCACCCCCGTGTCGGGCGCGAACAGCCGGGTCACGAAGGCCTCGAGCGTGCCCTTGAGGTCCCCCACGGTGATCCCCTCCGCTACGCACAGGCCCTCGACCTGGTGGAACATCGGCGAGTGCCGAAGATCGTTGTCGTTGCGGTAGACGCGTCCCGGGATGATCACCCGGATCGGCGGCTCGCGCTCCAGCATCGTGCGGATCTGGACCGGCGAGGTGTGGGTCCGAAGCAGCCGTCCGTCCTCGAGGAAGAGGGTGTCCTGGGCGTCGCGGGCGGGGTGGTCCTCGGGGAAGTTGAGCAGCGCGAAGTTGTAGCGGTCGTCCTCGATCTCCGGACCTTCGGCGACGCTGTAGCCGAGGGCGCGGAAGATCTCTTCGATCTCGCGCACGACCCGGGTCACGGGGTGGAGCGAGCCGCGCAGCGGCCGCCGGCCCGGCAGGGTCACGTCGACCCGGGCGTTCCGGCGGCGCTCGTCCGCGGCGAGCCGGTCGAGCTCGGCCGCGCGGCGCTCGAGCGCGCCCTCGACACGCGACTTGAGGCGGTTGAAGGCCTGGCCGAACGCGCGCTTGTCGGCGGCCCGGGGGATCAGCGCCTGGAGGTCGCGCAGCCGGCCGTGCCGCGCTCCGGCCCACTCGACGCGCACCGCCTCCCAGGCGGCGGGATCCAGCGCCGCCGCGATCGCGGCCTCCGCCTCCCCGGCCAGTCGCTCGAGCTCGTCCGGGGTCGGTACCGCGGCGTCCGGGCTCGTCCCCGCGCCGCCCACCGCCGTCAGGCCTTGGCCGGCGCCGGCTTCTCGGCCCGGTCGAGAGCCTGGCGGGCGAGGTCGACCAGGTTGCCGAAGGGCTTGGGGTCGTCCGCCACGGCGAGCTGAGCCAGGACCTTGCGGTCGAGCTCGCAGTCGGCCAGATGCAGGCCCTGGATGAACCGGTTGTAGGACATCCCGTGCTGATGGACCGCAGCGTTGATGCGGACGATCCAGAGCGAGCGGAACTGCCGCTTCTTGGCGCGCCGGTCGCGGGTGGCGAACTTTCCGGCCCGGTCGACGGCCTGCTTGGCCATGCGGTAGGCGTTGGACTTGACGCCGAAGAAACCGCTGGAGAGCTTGAGGACCTTCTTGCGCTTCTGGGAGCGCTTGTTTCCACGCTTGACGCGCGGCATCGTCGAACCTCGTTTCCTCGCCCCACCGGTTCCCGGGGAGCGGCTCGGGCCGCCGGAAGCACTGCTTCCCGCGGCTTCCGCCGGACCGGACAGGTTCGCTTCCGGTCGCGGACGGAGGGTTGGCTAGGTGACCTAGGAGATGAGCAGCTTGACCGTGCGGCCGAGCGACCCGCCCTGCTCGGTCTCCTTGCGGAGCCTGCGCTTCCGGGCGGTCGTCTTCTTGGTCAGGATGTGGCGCTTCATCGAGTTGTGACGCAGCACCTTGCCCGTGCCCGTCAGCTTGAAGCGCTTCTTCGCGCCCTTGTGGGTCTTCTTCTTGGTCGCCATGGTGCTTCTCCTATCCGTTTTCCGCCCGCGGCGCGCTCGCCACGACGGAGGTCGGCTTCTTGGCGGGAGCCGACTTCTTCGAGGGCCCGAACACCAGGTGCATCCGGTTTCCGGCCATTTCCGCGGTGCCTTCCTGGACCCCGCCGTCGCCGATGTCTCCGGACAGCCTCTTGAGCAGGTTCAGACCCAGTTCCGGCTTCGACATCTCGCGGCCGCGGAACTGCACCGTGGCCTTGACCTTGTCGCCTTCGGCGAGGAAGCGCAGCGCGCGCTTGAGCTTGACTTCGTAGTCGTGCCCGTCGATGTTGGGCCGGAACTTGACCTCCTTGACCTGATACTGCTTCTGCTTCTTCTTCGAGTCGTGCGCCTTCTTCTTCTGCTGGTAGAGGAACTTCCCGAAGTCCATGATGCGACAGACCGGTGGGCGCGCTTCCGGGGCGACCTCGACCAGGTCGAAGCCCTGTTCCTTCGCCATGCGCATGGCCTGTTCCGTCGCCACGACCCCGACCTGGGAGCCGTCGCCGTCGATCAGCCGAACCTCCCGGACCCGGATCGCTTCGTTGATGCGTGCCGTTCTGTCGATGCGCCGCTCCCCCCTCCGGAGCCCCTCAGCGGCCGACTCGCCACCTACCGGGACGGTCCATCCACCCCGGGGTCGGCCCCTGTCCAGCGATAACCGCCGGAGTCTATTTCAAGTCGGCCGGATCCGCCAAAGCCCCGGTCCGGACCCGGGCCCGCTCCGCGAGCCAGGGCACGAACCGTTCCACCGCGACCCCCGAGACCTCCTTGCCGGTGCGCAGGCGCACCGAGACCGTACCCGCGGCCGCCTCCTTCTCGCCCACCACGAGCATGTAGGGGATCTTCTCGAGCTGGGCCTGCCGGATCTTGTAGCCCAGCTTCTCGTTGGAGTCGTCGAGCTGGCCGCGCAGCCCCGCCGAGCGCAACTTCTCGGTCAGCTCCCGGCCGTATCCGAGTGCCTTCTCGGAGACCGGCAGCACCTTGGCCTGGACCGGTGCGAGCCAGAGCGGGAAGGCGCCCGCCGTGTGCTCGATCAGGATGCCGAGGAAGCGCTCGACCGAGCCCAGCATGGCCCGGTGGATCATCACCGGAGGCTGCTCGGAGCCGTCGGCCGCGACGTAGGCCAGGTCGAACCGCTGCGGCATCTGGTAGTCGAGCTGGATGGTCCCGAGCTGCCACCAACGGCCCAGCGCGTCCTCGACCTGGAAATCGATCTTGGGGCCGTAGAACGCCCCGTCACCCGCGTTGATCCGGAACTCGACTCCGCTCAACCGGCTCTGGAAGCCGGACTCGTACGCCCGCAACAGCGCCGACTCGGCCCGCTCCCACTGTTCGTCGGCCCCGATCCTCTTCTCCGGCCGGGTACCCAAGCCGATCTTCAGCCGCTCGAAGCCGAAACGCTTCATAGATGGAAAGGATCAAGTTGCCACAGAGGGCGACCTCGTCCGCGACTTGCTCCTCCGTGCAGAAGATGTGGGCGTCGTCCTGAGCGAAGGAGCGCACCCGGGTGAGACCGGAGACCACTCCGCTCCGCTCGTACCGGTGCAACCGCCCGAAGTCCGCGTAACGGATCGGCAGCTCCCGGTACGAGTGCTTGCCGACCTTGAAGATCAGGCAGTGGGTCGGGCAGTTCATCGGCTTGACGGCGAACTCGCGCTCGTCCACCTCGGTGAAGAACATGTTCTCGCGGTAGTTCGCCCAGTGCCCCGAGGTGTGCCAGAGCTCGACGTCCAGGATCTGAGGAGTGATGACCTCGCCGAATCCGGCCTTCGTCTGGAGCTCCCGGACGAAGTCGACCAGGCCGTTGTAGACGATCGCGCCCTTGGGGTGGAAGAAGGGGGAGGCCGGCGCGAGCGGATTGAAGCTGAACAGCTCCAGCTCCGGCCCCAGCCGGCGGTGGTCCCTCGCTCTGGCCTCCTCCATCGCCTTCTCGTACGCCACGAGGTCCTTTTCGCTGGCGAAGGCGGTGCCGTAGATTCGCTGCAGCCGCTCCTTCGACTCGTCGCCCTTGAAGTACACGCCGGAGGCCTCGAGCAGGCGGAGGGCGCCGATCTGCGAGACGTGCCGCACGTGCGGGCCACGGCACAGGTCGACGAAACGGCCGTGACGGAAGAGCGTGATCGTCTCGCCTTCCGGGATGTCGCGCAGTCGCTCGATCTTGAGGTCGTTACCCATCTTCCGGAACAGCTCTTCGGCGTCCGGGCGGGAGATCTCGACGCGCTCGAACTCCGAGTCCTCGCCGAGGATCTTGCGCATCTCGGCCTCGATCGCCTCGAGGTCCTCGGGAGCGAAGGCGCGCGGGAAGCGGAAGTCGTACTGGAACTTCTCGCTGTGGTCCTTGCGTCCCGCGTCGTAGAGCGCTTCCGGCCAGAGCCGGGTGACCGCGTCGGCGAGGACGTGCTCGGCCGAGTGCCGGATGAACGTCCCCGCCTCGGGGCTCTGGACGGTCAGGACCCGGAAGGCGCCCCCCCGCGTCAGGGGCAGCCGCAGATCGACCAGGGCGCCGTCGAGCTCCCCGCCCACCGCGTCGCGCGCCAGCCGGGGGCCGATCGACGCCGCGATCTCGAGCGCGGTCGTCCCTTGCGGGACGCGCTTCTCGGACCCGTCGGGAAGAGTCAGGACGATCTCGTGCTGCGACATGGCGATCCGATCGACGAAGAGGAGAAAGGCTCCGCGCGGCCGCTCAGGCGGCCGTGCGAGTTCGCCGCGAACCCTGGTAGGCGCTCGCGGACTCGAACCGCGGACCTCTTCCGTGTGAAGGAAGCGCTCTAACCAACTGAGCTAAGCGCCTGGGCATGATCGCGGGTCCGTCTCTTGAGCGGCGGGAGGGGAGGCGATGGTAGGCCCGAGTGGACTCGAACCACCGACCTCTTCGATGTCAACGAAGCGCTCTAACCAACTGAGCTACGGGCCTTTGAGCGTTCCTCCCCGGCGCGCCGGAACCCGGAAAGCTAGCAAGCCCCGAGCGCCGGTGTCAACTTGGTCCGCCCGCCCCGCCCCGCGCGAGCGACCGCGCCTCGAGCGCGCGGAAGTACTCCAGGTACTCCTCGATCACCCGGTCCATCCGCGTCCGCTCGCGCACCTCGTCCAGGCGGGCCAGGGCCCGCCGCCACTCCGGGCCGTCGAGGGCGGCCCGGACGCCGGCCAGCGCCGACCGGATCGAGGCCGGGTCGGGGCCGCAGTAGAACGGGTAGTCGGGACCCAGCAGCTCGAGCGCCGATTCGTCGCGGGTGGTGACCAGCACCGCGCGGCACACCGCGGCGGTCGAGATCTTGGCGGTGGGCTTGTAGAGCCATTCGCGGCCGGGCTGGCGCACCGAGAGGTGGCAGTTGAACCCGGGAGCGCGGTCGAACCAGTCGGTGTCCACGAAGGTCACGTCCGGGATGCCGTCCCAGTGCGGCATCGACCGGCGGTCGCCGAGATACGCGACCCGCAGCTCCCCCGCCGGGACCCGGTGCGGTCCGTAGCGGGCGTCCCACTGGTGGTAGATCCTCCGGCTGGTCCACTGGGTCCGGTCCAGGTCGTCCAGTTGGCGCCGGTTGCGGAAGATCGCCCCGTCGAACAGCCGGGCGTTCTTGAGCCGCCGCTTGAACACCGGCGTGTCGTGGACGTCGAGGACGGTCAGGTTGCCCCGGCGCCGCGCGGCGACCAGGTGGTGCAGCTTCGAGGTCTTGATGAAGACCAGGATCGAGTCGCGGCAGCGCGCCGCGTCCGGTCCGTAGCAGGTCGCGGCGTCGAGCCCGCGCGCGACCAGCGCGGCGGCGATCTGCTCGCCGGCGAGGTCGGTCGAGCCCTTGTCGTAGTACTTGACGAAGCGGATCGGGCGCATCGTCGGCCTCTGCCGGAGACTGCGGTCAGGCCCGCGGGCCGCCGACGCGGCCCAGCCACCCCTTGAGGTACTCGCCCTCGGGATGGAAGACCGAGACCGGGTGGTCGGGCGCCGCGGCGAGCGGCTCGAGCAGCGCGAGGTCGACCTCCGCCTCGACCGCGGCCGCGAACAGGATCTGGCGGAAGAGCCGGGTGTCGACCGCTCCCGAGCAGCTGAAGGTGAGCAGGAAGCCGCCGGGGGCCACCCGCGCCAGCGCCAGGCGATTCAGGTCCTTGTAGGCACGCGCCGCCCGTTCGGCCTCGGCGCGGCGACGGGCGAACGGCGGCGGATCGCAGATCACCATGCCGTAGCTCTCCGTCGCGGCTGCGCAGGTCCTCGAAGGCGTCCGCGGTGACCCACTCCGATCCGGCCGTCGTCGAGCCCGTTGGCTCCGAGCCACTGCGCCGCGCGCGCCGCCTGGCGCGGCGACGACTCGACGCCGACGATCCGCGGCGCGCCGCCGCGCAGCGCGTAGAGGCCGAAGGCCCCGGCGTGGGCGAACAGGTCGAGAACCGTCCGGCCGCCGGCCAGCCGCTCGACGCGGCGGCGGTTCTCGCGCTGGTCGCAGTAGAAGCCGGTCTTCTGGCCGCCGCCGACCTCGGCCGTCAGCTCGAAGCCGGACTCCCGGAAGGGAACCTCGGCGGGCAGAGCGACCTGCCCTGCGACGACCTCGTCGGCCGTGGCCAGCCCCGGCTCGGCGCGCCCGGCCCGAGCGCCCCGGCCGGCGGGCACCGCCAGATGGACGATCGGCGCGTCCGGGAAGCGTTGCACCAGCGCCGCGTAGGCCTCGGAGCGCAGCGCCTCGAGCCCGTAGGCCGTCATCTGGCTGACCAGGACCTCCCCGAAGCGGTCGACCGTCCAGCCGGGGACGCCGTCCCCCTCGGCATTGAGCAGTCGGTAGCCGTCGGTCGCCGGCGGCAGGACCGCCTCGCGCAGCGCGAGCGCGCGGTCGATCCGGGCGCCGAACAGATCCCGGTCGACACGCGCTTCCGGATCGCGGGCCACGATCCGGGCGCGCAGGGCGGCGTGCGGCGAATGGAATCCGACGCCCACCGGCTCGCCGCCCGCGGCATAGACGGCCGCCAGCGGAGCCTCCGCGGGACCGCCGGCCGAGGCGACGGCGCCCGAGAAGAGCCAGGGATGCCCGTCGAGCAGCGGGCGTTCACGCCCGGGCCGCAGCACGAGGCGGACGCGGTCGGGTGCGGACACGGTCGGGACGGACCTGGGCGACGGCCGGGGCGCGGTTCAGCCCCCGCCGGCGATCCGCTCCATGAGCTCGCGCAGACGCGGCTGATCCGGATTCAGCTCCAGGGATCGCCGGAAGGCGGAGATGGCGCCTTCCCGGTCGTTCAGGCAGAGATGCGCCAACGCCTCGCTGGCGAACACCGCCGGCTCGTCCGGCGCGAGGCCGGCCGCCTGCTCGAAGTCGGACAGCGCGCCCTGGCAATCGTGCTCCTCGACCCGGTAGCGGCCACGGAAGAGCCAGTACTCCTTCTCGTCCGGCCGGGCCTCCACGGCCCGGTCGAGCAGCGCCATGCTGCGCTTCAGCTCGTTTGCCCGCTGATAGCCGATCGCGCGCCCGATCAGGAACTTGGTCCCCTCCGGCAGGTGGTCGTGAACCGCCCGGATGAGAAGTTCGTCGGAGCGATCGTACTGCTTCTCGGTCTGGAGCAGATCGGAGAGGTTCCACAGCGAAGAGGCGTTGTCGGGATCGAGCTCGATCGCCTTCTCGAAGGCCTTCTCCGCCCCGGCATCGTCGCTGTCGCCGCGGCGGATCACCCCTTCGTTGTTGTACGACCCGGCGGTCCGCGTCGAGCCGGAAGCGCGCGCGGCCTCGGGCGCGCGTGTCGGCTCGCCCGAGCCGATGTAGCCGAGAGCCTGGAGCTTGGCGATCTCTTCGTCGGTGGCCTGCGCCGAGTCCGCGGGGGCCTCCGCCGGCTTCGGCCGCCGCGCCAGCAGCTCGCGGAACACCTGCGCGTAGTCGTACGGCGGCTGAGCCGGAGCCGGCACGCCGCCCAGGGTGCCCGGTTCGGCTCCCTTGGCGGCGGGAAGACCGAGGAGCGAGTCCAGAGTCGAGAACACCCGGCGCAGCGGGATAGCGCTTGCCCCGTCCTGGAGGTCCGGCACCCCGGATCAGCCAGATCCCCTCCTTGCGGTGCCACTTGGCCGCGGTGGCGTTGGCGAAGCTCGAGAGCTGCTCCGGGCGCCCCTCGCCCCAGTAGAAGCCGTGGTCGGAGACCATCACGATCACCGCGCCGGAGCGGTCGGCGGCGGCGATCCAACGTCCGAGCAGCCCGTCGATCTCGCGGAAGTAGCGCTCCGGAACGTCCTTGTAGCGCTCGTAGTCGGCTTCCGAGATCGCCTCCTGGCGGGGCGGCGCGTAGGGCGCGAAGACGTGGCCGACCGAGTCGGTGCCTTGCAGGTAGACGACGAACAGGTCGGGCACGCCGCCGGCGAGCAGATCGTCGGCCAGGGCGTCGTAGAGGCGGGTCTCGACCAGGATGCGGCGCAGCGCCGAGATCGGGTGGTCGTACGGCCGGTCCGCCTCGGCGTGCTCTCGGTACTCCGATTCGGTCAACCAGGGCAGGTACTCGTGGAGAGCGTCGTAGCCGGTCTGCTTCCAGACCCGCGCCAGCTGCTGCTTGGCCCACGCCTCGCGATCCGGCGGGTAGATGGCCCCGGGGGGCGTCTCCTCCTCCATGTTGAGGAAGCCGAACAGCCGGTCCGAGACCAGCACGCCGTCCACCGCCTCCGCCGGGTAGGTCGCCCACAGGCCGAGGACGTCCGCCTTCTTCCCCGCCCAGGTGGCCAGGTTCCACAGCGCCGGGACCTTGCGCTCGTCGCTCGTGATCGGCTCGCGCACGCCGGTGCCGGGGCGGTAGCGGCTGAAGTCCAGGATGCCGTGCTCGATCGGCGAGACGCCGGTCATCATCGTCGTCCAGAGCAGGGGCGAGAGCGTCGGCTTCTCGGTCTCGAGCTCCCCCCACGCCGACTCCGAGCGGAGCTTCGCCAGGTTGGGCATCTCGCCGCGGTCGATCAGCGGGTCGAGCTGCTGCCAGTCGGCGCCGTCGAGCCCGATGAAGATCACCGGCGGCTCGGGCTTCGCCCGGCTCTCGATCTCCCCGACGCTGCGCGGCCGCTCGACGGGCGGCCGCGACGTCGGCTCCGCGGCCCGCGCGGGAGACTCGGCGCCCGGCGACGCGACCGGCTTCGCCGCCGGGGACGCGTCCGCCGTGCGGCGGCAGGCCGTCGGCGCCAGCAGCGCTGGCAGGAGCAGGACGAGGAGGAGTCTGGATCTGCGGGAGAGACGGTTCGTCATCGGGCCTCGGAGCTGCCGTCACCGACTCCGGTCGGGCCCCCGGGCGGAAAAGAAAAAGGGGCCTCGCCGAAGCGAGGCCCCCATCCTAGCGGATCCTTGCGGACCCGAGCGGGATCAGAAGCGGAAGCGGAGTCCGAGCCGGATGCTGCGCTGCCCGGTGAACACCGTTCCCTTCCTGAGGAAGTCCGGATTCGTCGCCGTCGACTTCGGATCGGAGAGCTGGCCGACCGGGGTCAAGCTGTTGTCGGAGTGCATCAGGCCGCCGGTCCCATTGCAGAGATTCGCCGGGATACCGGCGCAGAAGAGGCCGGATTCCGGGTCGTCGCTGTTCAGGTTGTAGCGCTGGTCGAGCTGGCGGATCGACTGCCGGTCGAGGATGTTGAAGACGTCGACCAGGAACTGCAGCTCGTGACCGCCGATCTTCCACGGGTAGCCGAGGTGGAGGTCCGCCTCGTAGTCCGACGGACCGCGGCCCAGCGAGCCGCGCGGCGTCAAGTAGTACTCCCAGTTCTGGTAGAAGTACCCGTAGCCGTACGCCGTCAGCGGAGCGCCCGACTCCCAGTACGCCGAGGCGCCGATGGTGAGGTCCGTGAGCGGTCCGTTCTGGATGGTGTAGCTACCGTTGACCTTGAACGTGTGGGTCCGGTCGTTCGACAGCTTGCCGTCGGCGTTGACCAGGAAGTCGAAGTAGTCGAACGCCGAGTTGATGTTCGGATCGAGCTGGCCGGTGGACACCTGGAAGGTGCCGTCGTAGTTGCCCTCGAGCTTCGACCACAGGTAGCTGGCGTACATCTGCCAGCCGTTCGAGTAGCGCTTGCGGGCGGTGAGCTCGATGCCCTTGTAGGTCCGCTTCGCCTTCGGCGCCTTGACCGTGGTGTAGTCGTAGAAGGTCCCGGTGCTGCCCAGACCCTCGCCCGGGTTGGCGATGAAGTAGCCGCCCGAGTCGACGATCAGGAAGTCCTCGATCACGCGGCCCAGGTCACGGTAGGTGCCCTGGACGCCGAGAGCGAAGTTCGGAGCCACCTCGTACTCGTAGCCGAGCAGGACCTCGTCGATGTACTGGCCCTTGAGGTTGGGATCGACCGGCTCGGTCGAACCGCCGAGCAGGGAGTAGCCGAGATTCGGGTCCGGCAGGATGTTGTTCGGGTCGGGGTCGAAGTTCTGGCACAGGCACTGGACCTCGCCGCCGAACGCGCGGATGTTGATGTCCAGCGGGATGTTCTCGTAGTAGCGACCCCAGGAGCCGTACAGCTTGGCCCGGCCGTTGGCCTGCGGATCCCAGGCGAACGAGATCCGAGGTGCGTAGTTGTCGTCGAGGTCGATCTGGGTGCTACCGTCGCGGCCGTTGACCTTCTGCTGCTCCCAACGGAAGCCGAGGTTCAAGGTGAAGTTCGGCATCACCTTCCAGGCTGCCTGGGCGTAAGCCGACGTCGAGATCGACTCCGGCTCGGAGGTCAGCGGCTTGGCGATCTGCCAGGTCGCCGGGTTGCTGCGATCATAGCCCGGAGCGCGGTCGTTGATGTAAACGCGGTGGCGATAGTAGTTGCCGAAGGTGTTGCTGTGGCGAAGGTAGATCCGCTGACCGTCGCCGCCGTTCCAGTTGCTGTTGACCGTCGAGGTCGTCTCGCGATCGCCGCCGAACTTGAGCTCGACGTTGCCCAGGAACTTCGAGACGTCGGCCTTGTACTCGTCGCGGTCGAAGGTCTGGTCCTGGTGGAAGCCGAATCCGCCGGTGATGGCGTTCGGGCTGACCGTCTGGTCGATGTACTCCGCGTGGGACTTGCCGGGACCGCTGAAGCTGTCCTTCTCCTTGTGCTTTCCGGCCAGGGCCTCGACGACCCACGAGCCGCCGAAGACGCCGTCGTAGCGGGCGACGTAGTCGCCGCTGCCGGAGTCGCGCTTGCCCTTCCAGGTGATCTCCGGGCCGCCGATCGTGAAGATGTTGCCGTCGCGGGTCCGGGGGTCGCCGAAGCCCGTCGCCGACATGCTGTTGTTGCTGTTGATCCGCCAGGTCAGCTTCGCCGCCCAGAGGTCCTGGGTGATGTCGGCCGGGATCTGTGCGCCCACGCCCGGGGAGCCCGGAGCCGTGAGCTGGCGGATGACCTGGGTCTCGTCCGTGCGGTCGACCCGGTCGTAGGCGGCGAAGAACCACAGCTTGTCCTTGACGAAGAAGCCGCCGAGGTCGAAGCCGAAGTCGTTCCGCTTGTCGGTGTTGACCACCTGCGTGGTCGTCGCCGGACGGTCCTTCGCGGTCGAGTCGTCGCTCTGCAGGCTACCGCCCTCGTGGAAGCCGAAGACATCGCCCTGGAACTGGTTGCCGCCCGACTTGGTGATGGCGTTGATCAGACCGCCGGTCAGTCGGCCGTACTCGGCCGGCAGGCCGCCCGTCTTGACCTCGACTTCCTGGATGAAGTCGAAGTTGAGGGTCTTGCCCTGGGTGCCGGTCTCGGCGCCCGTGGTGTTGAGACCCTCGATCACGTACTGGTTCTCCGCGCCGGTCGACCCGTAGAAAGTCGGCGAGTCGTTGGTGCCGTCGGAGTTGTCGGTGCCCGCGCCGGCCGCGATCTGGGCCACGGCGTAGAAGTCGCGCGCCATCGGAACCTTGTCGAACACCTCGGAGGAGACCGAGATGCCGCTCTGGGCCTTGGTCGTGTCGACCACCGGAGCCTCGCCGAGGACGGTGAGCTCGCCGGCGAACGCCGCGGTCATGGTGAGGTCCAGCGTGACCGTGCGGTCGATGCCGACCTTGATGTCGCGCTGCTCGACGGTGTTGAAGCCGTCCAGCGCGGCGCTCAGCGAGTACATGCCTGGCGGCAGGCTGAGCAGGCGGAAGGTTCCGTCGTTGCCCGAAACTGCGGTCTTGTTGCCCGGCAGCGTCGGCGCGGTCGCCGTCAGCGTCACGCCCGGCAGTGCGGCCCCGTTCGAGTCCTTCACGGTGCCTTCGATTCGCCCGTTGGTCTGGGCGAAAGCGCCGGAGGCGACGAGCAGGGCGACGGCGGCGAGCGCCGCGACCTTCGTCCAATTCTTCATCCACGTCCTCCTTGGGTTAAAGAGCGGCCGGAAAACCCTTTCCGGCCCGATCACTGAGAGATTCAGCCTCCCTCGGTGCAACCCCCGTACCCGTCTCAGGGCTCTCACGGACCCGGCCCAAGTCACTCTGGAC
This sequence comes from uncultured Acidobacteriota bacterium, assembly GCA_963781755.1. GTDB lineage: Bacteria > Acidobacteriota > Thermoanaerobaculia > Multivoradales > JAGPDF01 > JACTMI01. The sequence goes on along the minus strand of CAWAGZ010000004.1, from coordinate 87,200 downwards.
AAAGACCTTCCAGCGGCATCGCCAGACCCGGCCAGCGCTCTGGATCCAAGATTCTGGACCCGCCTCCGGCCAACTGGATCCGCCCGGGCCGGGCCGGCGCGAATCAGCCGCCGGACGAGCCCTCCCGCTACGGCACGTGGCTTGCCTGGGAAGCTTATGATGAAGAGGTCCCATCCTCAAGCTCGCGTCGGAGGTACTCTCATGGCCCGTCGTCCGAACCACGTCGCCCGCGTCCTCGCCGTCCTCTCCACGACGCTCCTCGCGACCGCGCTGCCGGCGGCCACGACGCGCAAGGACCAGCCAGCCGCCGACCGGTCGTTCGGCGAGACGGTCGACGTCCGGGTGGTCAACGTCGACGTCATCGTGACCGACCAGGACGGCCAGCCGGTCTACGGTCTCGGACGCGGCGACTTCCGCATCTTCGAGGACGGCAAGTCGCAGGAGATCACCAACTTCTACCGGGTCGAGGGGATCCGGCTCCAGGCCGACGGCCAGGACGACTGGCAGACGATCACCCCCGACTCGAGTTTCAGACGCCGCGTACTCCTGCTGATCGACAACAACTTCGTCCACAAGCCGGAGCGCGACCGGGCGGTCACCGCGCTCCAGAGCTACCTCGACCAGAAGTTCGACGGCAGCTACGAGTGGGGTGTGATTTCGGTCGGGGACGAGGTGCGGGTGCTCGAACCGTTCACCAGCGACAAGCTGCGGGTGCGCGAAGCGCTCGACCGGATCAAGAGGCTGCCCACCTTCGCCGACCGCTATCGGCTGGATCGGTACTTCCTCAACGACCCGGTCCGGGTGCGACAGGCGCAGCGCGCCGACGCCGCCACCCGCGGCGGGTACGAGAGCGGCGACAACACGGATCACGACGACCGGTTCGAACATGGGCTGCGATTCGAGTCGAAGATGAACGTAGCCTCGACCCTGCACGCTTTCGAGCGCACTGCTGGCGCCATGATCCAGGCCTTCCACGCCTACTCCAACCTGCCCGGCAACAAGGTCCTCGTCTGGATCACCGGCGGCGTGCCGATGCTCCCGGAGTACGGTACCGAGGGCGACAAGATGAGCCCCAACGGCGCGATCTCCGACAAGGACGGGGAGCTGCGCGAGTACCAGATGGAGCTGCGGAAGCTGGTCGACCGGGTCGCCTTCGAGGCCAACGCCGCCCAGTTCAAGGTCTATCCGGTGAAGTCGGTCGGCCTGGTGAGCCAGATTCCGCAGGCAGACGTCTCCTACCGGTCCAGCGGCGCGACGTTCAGCACGGCAGCCTTCTCCTCCGCCGTCGAGGTGGACGACAGCGATTCGGCGCAGCTCTCGCTGGCGCTGGGCACCGGCGGTCTCTACCTGACCTCGAACCGGATCGGCGACTCCTTCGAGGAGGTGGACCAGGACACCTCCGCCTTCTATTCGCTGGGCTACCGGCCGCAGCGTCCGGAAGACGACCAGATGCACAAGATCCGGGTCCAGGTGCTGAAGCCCGGCTTGATCGCCCGCTCGAGAAAGGGCTACGTCGACCTCTCCCCCGACCGGAGACTCGAGCGCGTCCTCGCCACGCCACTGCCGTTCCCGCGCGAGAAGGGCTCGCTGCCGGTGGCGATCGACGTCTCCGAACCCGGCGGCGGCCAGGTCCTGGCCACCCTGCACCTGCCGTCAAAGGCGCTGACCTTCCTTCCCAACGGCGATTCCTACGTCGGGAAGTTCAAGATCTTCCTCACCATCCACGACGCGGTCGGCAACCTCGTCGACCTGGTGAGCGAGGAGAAGAACGTCGAGTTCCCGTCCGCGCAGCTCTCCGAGGCACAGGCCGGAGAGTTCCGCTACGGGTTGAAGTTCCGGCTCAAGAAGAAGGGCTCGTACGTCGTCTCGGTCACCCTGCGCGACGAGGCGACCGACGAGATCGGCACCGCGTTCTCGAATCTCGAGATCTGAACGCCCGGCCCGGTCCCTCCGGGCCGGTCACTTCAGGTACTTGAGCATCTCCTGGGCCGTCGCCGCGTCCGGATCGTCGGGCGCCAGGCGCAGGAACGCCTCGAAGTGCGTCTTGGCCTGCGCGGGATCGCTGCCGGCCAGGCACAGACCCAACATGTAGTGGGCCCGGGCGTTGTCGGCGTCCGCCTCGAGCGCCTGCTCGAAGAGCTTCTGGGCGCCCGCGGTGTCGCCCCCGTTGTAGAGCTCGATCCCCTTGTTGGTGGTCTCCGTCGCCCCGGCAGAAGGATCCACGGCGACCAGCTCGTCGGAGTACTGCTTCGCCTTGGCCTCGTCGCCCAGCTTCTGGTAGGCCGCCGCCAGGAGCCGCAGCGCCTTGACGTCCTTGGGATCGATCGCGTAGGACTTCTCGCCCAGCTCGGCCGCCTTGGCGTAGTCCTTGTCGTCGAAGGAGAGCATCCCCAGGGCGACGAAGGCGGGGCCGAGCTGGGGATCGAGGCCGACCGCCTCCTCGAACTTCTTGCGCGCCGTGGCGACGTCGCCCATCTGCGACGCCTCGGCGCCCTCGTTGAAGACCAGCACGGCGCGGTCCTGGGGCGAGAGCTCACGGCCGGAAGGACCCCGGCGTTCGGCCTCTTCCTTGGACAGGATCTGGTAGTCGTGACGCTCGTTGCTGGAGATCGGGACCTTCAGGGTGTAGCGCAGTGTCTGGTAGCCGTCCTTCTCCAGCGTGTAGGTGTAGGTGCGCGTCGCGTCGAGCAGAGTCACCGCGTACTCGCCCTTCGAATCGGTCTTCTCGACCGTCTTGAAGGAAGCGATGTCCGGCAGCGTCACCGTGACCGTGACGTCGGGGACCGGCTTGTCGTTCTCGTCCGTGATCGTCCCCCAGACCCTCGCCTGGGCGATGGCGTGGAGCGCCGCGGCGCCGCCCACGAGGGTGATCAACCCGAAGGCGACGACGTTACGGAGTCGGATCATCTCGGAAACCTCCTCGAGCCCCGGATTGTACCGTTTCCTATAATCCCGGGCGTCGCCGTTCGCAACTCGCCCGGCTGGCGACCCGTTCCGGGTCGCGCGGCGGGCTTGCCGCCGGCCGCTCGAGCTTCGGAGACGACCCGCGCCGTGCACGCCACCGAGCCCACCCACGCCTTTCTCCTCGGCTCCCACTTCGGGCTGCTGCTGGGCCTCGCCCTGGTCGCGCTCAACGGCTTCTTCGTCGCCGCCGAGTTCGCGCTGGTCAAGGTGCGTCCCACCCAGCTCCAGCCGCGGATCGACGCCGGCAGCTACCCGGGCCGGCTGGCCCGCCACATGCTGGATCACCTCGACGCGTACCTCTCGGCGACCCAGCTCGGCATCACGCTCGCCAGCCTGGGGCTGGGTTGGGTCGGTGAGCCGGCTTTCGCGTGGATCCTCGAGCCCCTGTTCCGCCAGCTGCCCGGGGCCTCCCCGGCCTTCGTCCACTCGATCACCCTCACCTCGGCCTTCCTGCTCATCACCTTCCTGCACATCGTGGTCGGCGAGCAGGCGCCGAAGTCCTTCGCGATCCGGCGCCCGCAGGCGACGTCGATGTGGATCGCCGTGCCCCTCTACGTCTTCTACTGGGTGACCTTCCCGGCGATCTGGTTGCTCAACCGCGCCTCGATGGGGCTGCTCCGGATGGTCGGGATCCGGCCCATGGCCGGCCACGGCAGCATCCACTCCGAGGCGGAGGTGCGACTGCTCGTCGCCTCACGCCAGGGCGCGCAGCTCTCGGACGACAAGCGCGCCCTGCTCGAGAACGTCTTCGAGCTGTTCGACCGCGTCGCGCGCCAGGTCATGGTGCCGCGCGCGGACGTCGTCTTCCTCTCGGTCTCGCGCAGCCTCGAGGAGAATCTCGCCATCGCGCGCACGACCGGACACACCCGCTTTCCTCTCTGCTCCGGCGACCTCGACCACATCCTCGGCATCGTCCACATCAAGGACCTGTTCCGCGCCGAGGCGGTGCCGGAGGACCTGCGCCCGATCGCGCGCCCGGTCCGCTTCGTCCCCGAGACCACCCCGCTCGACCTCCTGCTCGCCCGGATGCGGACGGAGCGGCTGCACCTCGCCGCGGTGGTGGACGAGTACGGCGGTGTCTCGGGGGTCGTGACGCTCGAGAACGTGATCGAGGAGATCGTCGGGCCGATCCAGGACGAGTTCGACGCCGAGAAGCCCGAGCTGATCGACCGCGGCGGCGGCGTCTACCAGGTCTCGGGTTCGATGCTCGTGCTCGACCTCGAGGACGAGCTCGGACTCGAGCTCTCCGACCGCGACGAGGACACGGCCGCCGGCCTGGTGCTCTCCGAGTTGGGCCGCCGGCCGCGGGTCGGCGACCGGGTCGAGATCGCGGGGCTCCGCTTCGAGGTCCTCGAGGTCCAGGGCAGCCGGATCCGCAGCCTGCGCCTGTCCCGTCCGTCCGCCGCTACCTGAGCGAGTCCAACAGCTCCAGCAGCCGCGGGGCGGCTTCGGCCAACGGCACCGGACGCTTCTCGCGGTCGCGGCGCAGCGACAGCTCGGCCTGGCCGGCGGCGAAGGACTTGCCGCCGACCACGGCGCGCACCGGGATGCCGACCAGGTCGGCGTCCTTGAACTTCACCCCCGGCCGTTCGTCCCGATCGTCGAGCAGGACGTCCACACCGCGCCCTTCCAGCTCCGCGGCGAGCTCCTCGGCCGCGCGCGCCGACTCGGGGTCCTTCGGAGTCAGCGACACGACCAGGACCGAGAAGGGAGCCAGGGGCAGCGGCCAGACGATGCCGTCGGCGTCGTGGTTCTGCTCGATCGCCGCCGCCACGGTGCGCCCGATGCCGAGCCCGTAGCAGCCCATGATCATCGGGTGTTCCTCGCCCTTCTCGTCGGTGAAGGTGCAGTGCATCGCCGCCGAGTACTTCGTGCCGAGCTTGAAGATGTGGCCGACCTCGATCCCGCGCGACAGCGAGAGCGGCTCGCCGCACCGCGGGCAGGGGTCGCCCTCGACGACGAGGACCAGGTCGACGAACCGCTCCGGAGTCGCGTCCCGGTGCCAGTTCACGCCCTTCAAGTGCACGTCGACCTCGTTGCCGCCGCAGACGAAGTTGGCCAGGCCCTCGACCGACGGGTCGGCCAACAGACGGGCGCTCCCGCGCAGGGCGACCGGTCCGGCGAATCCGGGCGGCGCTCCGGTCAGCTCGCGGACGCGCTCGTCCGGCGCGAGCCGCAGGTGGAGCGCGTCCGGCACCGCGTTGAGGAGCTTGACCTCGTTGACCTCGCGGTCGCCGCGCAGGACCACGACCAGCAGATCGCCGCCGTCGGTCTCGTAGACCAGGGTCTTGACGAAGCTCGCGGGCGGTAGGCCGAGGAACCCGGACACCTCGGCGATCGTCCGCTGCCCGGGCGTCGCCACCTTCTCCATCGCCTGCTGCGGGTCCTCGCCGCCTTCCGGCCACGGCCCGCGCTCCGCCTTCTCCTGGTTGGCGCTGTAGCCACAGGCCGCGCACTGGACGACGGCGCTCTCCCCGGTCGCTGCCGTGACCATGAATTCGTGCGAGGAGGAGCCGCCGATCGTGCCGGTGTCGGCCTCCACCATGGTGTAGTCGAGCTGGCACGCCTCGAAGACCTTGCGGTAGGCGTCGCGCATGGCGTCGTACTCCCGGTCCAGGCTCTCCTCGGTCGCCGAGAACGAATAGGCGTCCTTCATCATGAACTCGCGCCCGCGCATGAGCCCGAACCGCGGACGGATCTCGTCGCGGAACTTGGTCTGGATCTGGTAGAGGTTGAACGGCAGCTGCCGATAGCTCTTGACGTCGCGGCGCACCGCGTCGGTGATCACCTCTTCGTGGGTCGGACCGAAGCAGAAATCGCGTTCGTGCCGGTCGCGGATGCGCAGCAGCTCCTTGCCGTACCGCTGCCAGCGACCGGATTCGATCCACAGCTCCGCCGGCTGGATCGCGGGCATCGAGAGCTCGACGGCGCCGGCGGCGTCCATCTCGCGGCGCACGATCGCCATCGTCTTGGCCATGCTGCGCCAGCCGGACGGCAGGTAGGTGTAGATGCCGGCCGCCAGCTTCTTGATCATTCCCGCGCGGACCATGAGCTGGTGCGAGATCACCTCGGCGTCGTTGGGAACCTCCCGCGTGGTGTGGAGGTAGAACCGGCTCCAGCGCGTCATCGTCTCTTCCGTTTCTTGACCCGCTCGAGCAGCCGGGCCGAGTCCTTCATGCACTCCATCATCCGCTCCTCGAGCGCTCCCACGCGGGGCTCCAGGCTGCGGGCGCGGCCGAATGCGCTGCGCGCCTTCTCCTCCTCCCCGGCGGCGAGCAGCGCCATTCCGAGGTGGGTCAGGGTGGTCGGCGACGGGCCGAGGTCGTTGGACTTCTCCAGGCACTCCACCGCCAGCTCGTACTCGCGGCGCTTGTAGTGGACCCAGCCCAGCGCGGCGAGCGGGAACTGCTTGAGCTCGTCCGGCGCCACCTCGAGCGAGCGACGGGCGAAGTCGATCGCCTGGTCGAGGTCCTCCTCCATCTCCGCCAGGTTGTACGCCATCTCGTAGTAGGCGATGGTGCGGGTGAAGTTGGAGCTCCCCTCCTCGAGCAGGTTCCGTCCGATGCGATTGCCCTCGCGGAACTTCCCCTCGCCGCGCAGCGCCGCGATCAGCGCCGCCGACGCCGTGGCCCGCAGCTTTTCCCCGGGGTCCAGCTCGAGCACCCGCCGCGCCACCCCCTTGAGCTCCTCGCTGCGTCCCAGCGACAGGCACAGCATGGCGAACGACATCAGCAGCGTGGCGTTGTCCGGCTCGAGCGCGATCGCCTTCTGGAACCAGGAGATCGCCTTCTCGTTCTCGCCGCGCCCGACGTGCTGCTCGGCCCGGTCCATCAGGGCCGCGGCCTCGCCGCCCACGCTGGGCAGCGGATCGCCCGCGCGGCCGGAGAGGAACTGCACCAGGTCCTGGTAACGGAGCCGGCGCGGGTTGAGCCGCTGCGCTTCGCGGAACGAGGCCAGCGCCTTGCGGTTCCAGTGCTTGTCGAGGTACGCCAGCCCGAGCAGGTAGTGCGCCTCCTCGAAGGCAGGGTCGAGCCGGACCGCCTCGCGCAGGCACTTCACCGCGTCGCCGCAGCGACCCATCTCGTAGAAGCTGTTTCCCAGCAGGTAGAGGGCCTGGGGGACGGGATCGATCTCGCAGGCCCGGACCAGGTGGGTGACCGCGCGCGACAGCTCCCCGTTCGAGGCGTAGACCGCGCCCAGGCTGAAGTGCGGCAGGAAGGCGTCCGGGTACTCCGCGACGGCCTGGCGCAGGAGCGTCTCGGCGCGCGCCGACTCTCCGCGCTCATGGCAGATCACGCCCGAGAAGACCAGCGCCTCGAAGTGGTCCGGGTGCACCTCGAGGACGCGCGCGAAGTAGCCCAGGGCCTCCTCGGTCTCGCCTTCGTTGAAGGCGGTCTCGCCCAGGAAGAGGGCCAGCTCGTAGTTGTCGCGGTCGAGCTTGAACGCCTGCTCGAGGCAGAACCGCGCCCGTTCGACGTCGAACGCGAACAGGGCGTACTCGGCGTCCTCCAGATGCTGCATGAAGACCTTGCGGCGGTCCCCCTGGTAGAGCGCGGAGATGCGGTCCTGGACGCCGACGAAGCGCTCGCGCTTCTCGAGCGCGCGCAATTGGTACTCCATCTTCTCTTGCCACAGGTCGGCCCACTCCTCGCCGCCGATCAGGTGCCGGCGCTCGAGCAGCTCGCGCAGGGTCCCGAAGCCGGTCTGGCTGACCAGGAGGTTCTTCTCCTGCTTGTGCAGGGCGTCGACCAGCCGGCCGACCGTCTCCGCCGTGCGCTTGACCGCTTCCTCGAGGATCGACACCCGCTCGAGGAGGTGCTCGTCGAGCGAGAAGTCGCCGTCGCGGTCCTGGGAGAACTCCTCCGCCTCCTCGGACGGTGGCCCGGAGAGGATGAGGAGCTTCTGGTGGCAGCGGACGCAGAGGTCCTGGTCGGGCGGGTTCGGCGTCCCGCACGACTGGCAGAGCAGCGAGCCCGCGGCGGCCGGCTCGCTGCCGGCGGACGAATCAGCCGCCTTGCGCGTAGTCATGGAAGCCTCGGCCGCTCTTGCGCCCCAGATAGCCGGCGTCGACCATCTTCACGAGCAGCGGGCACGGGCGGTACTTGTCGTCGCCGAGTCCCTCGTGCAGGACGCGGAGGATGTCGAGGCAGACGTCGAGGCCGATCAGGTCGGCGAGCGCCAGTGGCCCCAGCGGGTGGTTCATCCCCAGTTTCATCACGGTGTCGATCGCCTCGGGGCTCCCGACGCCCTCCTGAAGGCAGAACACCGCCTCGTTGATCATCGGCATCAGCACCCGGTTGGACACGAATCCGGGGGAATCGTTGACCTCCACCGGAGTCTTGCCCAGGTTCCGGGTCGCGGACTCGACGGCGTCGTAGGTCGCCTGCGAGGTCGCCAGCCCACGGATGATCTCGACCAGCTGCATCACCGGCACCGGATTCATGAAGTGCATGCCGATCACCCGGTCGGCCCGTCCCGTGGCGGCGCCCAGCCGGGTGATCGAGATCGAGCTCGTGTTGGTGGCCAGGATCGAGGTCTCCGGCAGCATGCCGTCGAGCGCGGAGAGCACCTCGCGCTTGACGTCGAAGCGCTCGACCACCGCCTCGACCACCAGGTCGCAGCCGGCGAGGGCGTCGAGCTTCGGTGCGGTCGTCAGCCGCGACCGCGCCGCGGCCGCGTCCTCCGCCTTCATCTTGGTCTTGGCGACCAGGCGCTCCAGGCTCTTGTCGATCGTCGCCAGCGCCTTGTCGAGCGCCGCCGGGACGACGTCGACGAGAACCGTCTGCAGGCCGCGGCTCGCCGCCACCTGCGCGATGCCGTTGCCCATCGTCCCTGCGCCCACCACACCGAAGCTCCGGATCTCCATCGAACGCGGTCTCCTCCGGCGGGCGAGCCTATCGAACCGCCGCGGCGCGCGGCAAAGCCGCGGCGCGCGTCGGCGGGCGACGGCGGCGCGTCTCTAGGGGCGTCCGGGCGAAACCAGCGGAGCTTCGTCGGCGAACCAGGGCTCGCGGCGTCCGAACTTGGTGCGCAGCGCCGCGCCGACGCCGACCAGGCTGGCCGCCGTCCAGGTCCAGATGCCGAGCCAGGGCACCAGCTTGAGGACGGCCAGCACGACCAGCCCGAGCACCGCGGCGTGGAGCGGAGCCGGGCGCCAAGGCCCGCGGCGGCCGGCGCGCCGGGCGAGCAGCGAGCCGAGGGCGTGGAAGACCCCGACCATGCCCCAGAGCTTGGCCACCAGCGCGGCCAGCACCGCCAGCACCAGCGTCGGCACCGAGACCACGGGCGGCAGCAGGCTGGACAGGAACAGGGCGGTGACCACCAGCGCCAGGACCCCGACGAGTCCCGCGGTGAAGCAACGCAGCGGCTCGGCCGCGATCTCCTCGGAGGTCGCCGCGACCGCCCGGCCGCCGGTGGCGAACAGGAGCAGGGTCAGGGCCAGCCAGGCCGCCACCAGCGCCAGCTTGGCCGCCAGCACGAGCGGCGACGACGCCGGCAGTCCGAGGCTCGGCCCCTCGAGCAGGGTCAAAGAAGCCCGGGACAGGGTGGGATAGGCGACGCACCGGCCCTCGAGCCGCGCGCCGGGCTCGGCGTGGAGCTCGCCGCCGAGGACGAAGACGTCGCCGCGGACGACCGCGGCCGGCCCCACCTCGACGTCGCCGCCGAGCACCGAGACGTCGCCGTCGACGACGCCGTCGATCCGGACCGATCCGTCGAGCGCCGTCACTCCGGCCTCGGCCTCGCCCTCGATGCGCGCGTCGCGGCCGATCGCCACGATCTGGTGGCGGGCGACGCTGCCGCGCTCGAGCAGCAGCGCGGGGCCGTCCGCGCCGGCGGCCCGCGCCGCCGCGGGCGCCAGCCACCCGAGCGCCAGCCACCCGAGCGCCAGGACGATCCCCAGGCGATTTCTCATGGCCGGGAGGCCGGAGTCACCGCGGGGGCGGGGCGCTTCGACGCGCCGTGGCGCGCAGCCGGCCGCGCAGCAGACGCACGGCGAGCAGGTCGAGGCAGACGACCCCGACCGCGGCGACGATCCAGCGCGCCGGGGAGGCGCCCAGCCAGCCGCCGACGACGGCGCCGACGCCGGTCCAGGTCGCCGCCGCCAGGCCGGCCCCGGTCAGCAGCGCCGAGCGCACCATGCCGGCGATCGCAGCGAGCGCCGGCCAGCCGGCGGGAGCCGCGGCGCGCGCCAGCAGCGAGGCGCCGGCGGCGATCAGGACCAGCAGAGCGACCGGGATCCGCCAGTTCCGGCTCCGCGCCTCGGACTCCCAGGGGGCGGTGCCCAGCGCCTCGATCACCTGGCGCGAGAATCCCTCCCGCACCGGCACGCGGTCCGCCGCGAGCCGCGCGACCAGCTCCGCCGCTCGGTGACGCTGCTCCCGGCACTCGGCGCAGCTCTCGAGGTGGGCCGCCAGCCGGACGCCGAGCGAGGGGTCGAGCGCGCCGTCGGCCTCGAGGTCGAGCCACTCGCGATAGGTCTCGTGATCCATGACTTCGTCTCCAGCGTTCACCGGGCCGCCTCGTCGGCGGCGCCGAGCTTCCCCTTGAGCATCTGCCGGGCACGGAACAGCTTGTTCTTGACCGTGCCGAGCGGCATGCCCTTGAGCTTCGCGATCTCGTCGTAGGCGAGCTCGCCGTAGTGCCGGAGCACGATCAGCTCGCGGTACTCCCAGGGCAGCTCCCCGATCGCCTCGCGCACCCTGACGTCTCGTTCGGCGCCCTCCAGGCGGTCGAGCGCCGAAGGACCCCCGGCCGGCAGCTCGAGCTCGTGCGTCCCCTCGCCGCCGTCGGCGTCCGGACGGGAGAGCGGGACCAGACGGAACCGCCGCTTGCGGATGACGTCGATGGCCGCGTTCTGCGCCACCCGGAAGAGCCAGGTGGAGAACCGGTACTGCGGGTCGAATCGATCCAGAGCCTGGTACACCCGGATGAAGACCTCCTGCGCCAGGTCATGGGCCTCCTCGAGGTCGCGGACGAGGCGGTCGAGGTAGTTGACCAGCCGCCCCTGGTAGCGCTCGACCAGATCGGTGAAGCGCTCCCGGTCCCCGGCGAGGACCCGCCGCACGATCTCTTCGTCGGTCATGGCGGAGGGCTCGTGCGGCATCCGAGATACGTCTCCGGGTTTGTGAAGGTTGCAGGTCTCGCGCGCCGGGAGGGTCCCCTCGAGGGACGAACCGGCTCCGGCGAGGGACGGATCGGTCCCGGCGGCGTCCGGCACCGCCCCCTTCCGGGTCCGGGGGCGATCTCGACCCGCGGACGCGGCCCGCCGGCGGCCGGCCCGGGCGGGCGGATCTTAGCGGACGCCCGCCCCCGCCCCCGTCCCGACCCCCTTCGGAGACGCCGTGCCGGAGGCGCTCTCGCGGATCCTCAGGATGTGGTCGCCCTGACGGATCCGGTCGAGGACCGCGTCGCCCTCGACCACCTCGCCGAACGCCGTGTAGCCGCCGTCGAGGTGCGGTTGCCGCGAGAGGGTGATGAAGAACTGGCTGCCGCCGGTGTCCGGTCCGGACAGCGCCATGCCCAGCGTGCCGCGAACGTAGCGCCTCGGGTTGATCTCGTCGCGCAGGGAGTATCCCGGGCCGCCCCAGCCGTCGCCGCGCGGATCCCCGCCCTGGATCACGAAGTCGGGGACCACGCGGTGGAACGTGAGGCCGTCGAAGAAACCCTGGTCGGCCAGCTTCAGGAACGACAGGCAGGTCAGCGGCGCGCGCGGGCAGTCCAGCTCCAGCGTCAGCGCGCCGCGTTCGGTCTCGACCACGACCCGGCGCGGCCCGGCCGTCTGCTCGAGCACGTCGCGGTAGTACTCGGTCGTGCGCCCGAGGTCGAGAGGGCCGACCGCCGGCCGCTGCTCGCCCAGGCCGGCGAGCCCGTCGGCGGCCTCGCGCCGCACCCGCCAGTCCGGATCCGATCCGAGGCGGCGCAGCGCCTCGACCACCGGTTCGCGCTCGGCCGGCACCGCCTTGCCGCGCGCAGCCAGCGCGCGCACCCCGGACAGGCGGGCGTCGTCCATCGTGTCCTGCTTCGCGGCGTCGATCCCGGCGGCGATCCGCCCCGACGGCCCCTCCGGGTAGCGCGCCAGCAGGTCGAGCGCGGTCGCGCGCACCGTCGGATCGGGATCGTCGAGGCAGCGCTCCGCCACCGCCGCGACGTCGGCCGCGACCGCCTCTCCGCCGGCCGCCTCGATCGCGCGCGCCCGGCCGTCCAGGGCGGCGACCCGGACCCGCGGCTCGGAGTCGGTCGCCAGCCGGTCGAGCACGTCGTCGAGGCCCAGCCTCGCGGCCGCCGACGCCGCCGTGGCGCGCATCCCCGGAAGCCCCTCCGCGGCCGCCGCGGTGACCAGGTCGTCGGCGCCCTGGACGCGTCCCGCGGCGAGCGCCGTGAGCGCCAGCTCGCGCTCGTGCGGCCCGCCGTCGGCGAGGGTCGCGCGCAGTTCGGCCTCGAGCTCGGGATGGGGCAGGAAGGCCCCGGCGACCTCGAGCGCCGCCGCCTGCACGTGCGGCCGTGGATCGGCGATCGCGGTGCGGATCCGTTCGGCCCAATCGAGCGGCGGCAGGGCCGAGGCGCGTCCGAGGATCCTGGCCGCGGCGCGCATCGCCTGGATCGCCGGCGAAGCCTCGGAAGCGGTCAGCAGCGGCTCGAGACGGACGAGGTCGTCGAGACCGCCGACCTCGCCGATCCCGCGCGCCGCCCAGGCGCGGATCCGGGGGTCGGCGTCGCCGAGCAGGCCGCGCAGCGCATCGGCCGCCTCCGGCTTCGCCTCGCGGCCGAGGGCGTAGGCGCACCCGGCGCGCACGGCGGGATCCGTCTGCGTCAGCCCCTCGCGCGCGGCGTCGAGCATGGCCGGCTCGCGGAAGCGGAACAGGAAGGGCGCCAACCGCCGCCAAGCGACCCCGGGGTCGAGCGCCGTCAGCGCGCGGCGGACGTCGGCCAGGGGGACCGCGAGCTTGCCCAGCGCCTCGACCGCCAGCGCTCCGAGCTCGTCGTCCCCGTCGACCGCCGCGGCGATCAGGGCGCGTTGGGCCGCGGGGTCTCCGAGCTCTCCGAGGGCGAACGCCGCCGCGCGCCGGACCTCGATCGAGCTGTCGACCAGCAGGCCCTGCAGCAGGCTGCGGCCACGGGCGTCGCCGATCCGGCCGAGCGCCACCGCCAGCGCGCGCCGCACCTCGACCGATCCGGAGAGCATGAGCTGGAGCGCGACGGGGTCGTAGAGCCGCCGGTCCGACATCAAGAGCAGGAGGGCGCGGCTCTCCAGGTCCGGCGACGCGGCGACCGCCGCAGCCGGCACGACGGGCGGCGGTGGCGCGGGCGGCGCGCTCGCGCAGCCGGCGGCGAGCGCCGCGGCGAGGCTTCCGAGGACGAGGCGGGCGGTCCGGGTGGGGCGCGTCGGGAAGGCCATGGCCGATGTTAATTCGATAGGCTTCCGAAATGTCCCCAGCGAGCCTCGCCTTCGACGGACTGCGCCGGCGGTTCGACCGCCTCCCGGTCCTCGAAGGGGTCTCCGGGGCGGTCGCCGCCGGCGGCGTCCTGGCGGTGCGCGGACCCAACGGCAGCGGCAAGTCGACGCTGCTGCGCTGCTTGGCGGGACTGCTCTCGGTCGAGCGCGGCGAGATCCGCGCCGAGGAGGACGGACGGCGGCTCGCGCCGCCCGAGCGCCGGCGGCGGATCGGCTTCCTGGCCCCCGACCTGGCGCTCTACGACGAGCTGTCGGTGGCCGAGAACCTGAAGTTCTTCGCGCGCTTGCGCGGACACTCCCCCGCCACCGGCCTGGCGATCGCCGAGCGCTTCGGGCTGCCCCCCGGCCGCCCCTGGCGCGCGCTGTCGTCGGGCATGCGCCAGCGCCTGCGCTGGGCCTGGGCGCTGCTCCACGCGCCGCGCCTGCTGCTGCTCGACGAGCCGTTCCAGAACCTCGACGACGAGGGCGAGCGGGTGGCGCGCGAGCTGCTCGACCGCCACCTCGCCGACGGCGGGCTGGCGGTCGCCGCCAGCCCGGTCTCGCTGCCGCTGCCCGAGGTCACCGGTGAGCTTCGCCTGGGCTGCTGAGGCGGTCGCCGTCTTCGCCAAGGACTGGCGCTCCGAGCGGCGCGCCCGGCACGCCGTGGCGACTCTCCTGCTGTTCGCCGTCACCACCCTGGTCATCGCCAGCCTCGCGCTCGGTCCCGTGGGAGTGACTCCGGCCGAGCGGGCCGAGATCGCGGCCGGGCTGCTCTGGATCATCCTGCTGTTCGCCGCCGCGGCGGGCCTGCCCCGCGCTTTCGTGCACGAGGAGGAGTCGCACACCGCCGCGGCGTTGCGGCTGGCCGCGCGGCCGAGCGCGGTGTTCGCCGGCAAGCTCGCCTGGGTCGCCTCGCTGCTCGCCCTGCTCGAGGCGATCTCGGCGCCGCTGGCGATCGCCCTGTTCGACCTGCCCGTCGCGAGCCCCGCCGGTCTGACGCTGGCGCTGGCCGCCGGCGGCGTCGGGCTGGCGACGGCGACCACGCTTCTGGCCGCGATCGTCGCCCAAGGGCGCGGCGCGACGACCCTGTTCGCGGCCCTGGCATTCCCGATGCTGATTCCGCTCGCCGTGCTGGCGGTGGCGACGACCCGCGCGGCGCTCGCCGGGGGCGACCCGGGCGACGCCGTGCTGCAGCTGTTCCTGTATGATGGAACGGTTGTCGTCGCTGGCTTCCTCCTCTTCCCCGTGATCTGGAACCCGTGAGAAAGACCCTGCTCTGGCTGTTGTGGCTGTGGATGGTCGTCGTCATCGTGGCCGCCTTCCACTGGGCCCCGCTGGCGGCCGGCTTCCTCGGCGACTCCAGCCGCATCCTCTTCTTCCATGTCCCGATGGCCTGGGTCTCGTTCGTCGCCTTCATGGCGGCAGGGGTGTGGAGCGTGCGATACCTGGTCGGACGGCGGGCGGGCCATCATGACCTCGCGGCGGCGGCGGCGGTCGAGATCGGGTTGGTCTTCGCCACGCTGGCCACCGTCACGGGCGCCGTCTGGGCCCGCATCATGTGGGGGTCGTGGTGGAACTGGGACCCGCGGGAGACGTCCATCGTGGTCGCGATCCTCTTCTACGCGGCCTACTTGGCGCTGCGCGTGTCGGTCGCGGATCGGGATTCGCGGGCGCGCCTGTCGGCCGCCTACGCGACCCTCGGCCTGATCGTCTCCCCGTTCTTCTACTTCGTGCTTCCCCGCCTGGGCTTCAGCCTCCACCCGGAGGCCGTGATCAACGCACGCGGGAAGGTGGAGGTCGAGCCGCGGATGCTGGCCGTGCTGATCGCGAGCTCGGCAGGATTCACGGTACTTTTCTTCTGGGTGCACCGGCTCCGGACCCGATTGGCCGAGGCCGAGGAACGACAGCTCGAGGAGATCGTGTGATGGGTGGACCGACCTGGGTCACGGCGGTGAATCTGATCATCTGGACCGGTATCTTCCTCTACCTTCTGCGGCTCGACCGCCGGGTCGCGGACCTGGAGCGTGAGCGATGAGTCGCCGATCCTGGACGATCGCCGGCGTCGCGCTGTTGCTCGCCTTCGCGGGCTTCGCCTTCGCCTCTTTCCGCAGCAGCCTGACTCCCTACGTCACCTACCGCGAGGCCGAGACGAGCGGTCGCACGGTGCAGGTCGCGGGCGCGCTCGAGAAGGGCAGCGCGAGCTACAGCGAGCAGGACTCCTCGCTCCTGTTCACGCTCCGGGACCCGCAGTCCGGCGCGACGTTGCCGATCCGCTACCACGGCCTGCGCCCGGCGAACTTCGAGGACGCGATCTCGATCGTCGCCATCGGTCGATGGGACGCGGGGACGAACGAGTTCACGGCCGGCAAGCTCCTGGTCAAGTGCCCGAGCAAGTACCAGGGCGCCGAAGTGAAGACCTACTCGTGAGGCGGGGCGCGCGATGACCGCCCTGGCACAGCTCTACCTGCCCGGCGCGATCGCGCTCTGGTGCGCGCTCGCCTTCGCGCTGGCGTCGCTCTGGGGCTACGTCGACCTGGCGCGCGGCGACGAGTCGGCGCGGGCGTTCGCCCGCCGCGCCTACGTCTTCTACGCCTGCTCCGTGGTCGCCGCCGCCGGCGTCATGCTGATCTCGCTCGCGCGGCGCGACTTCCGGATCGACTACGTCTTCCAGTACTCGGGTCTCGACCTGCCCTGGAACTACCAGCTGGCGTCCTTCTGGGCGGGCCAGAAGGGCAGCTTCCTGATCTGGCTGGTCTGGGGGACTCTGATCGGACTGCTGCTGCTGAAGTCGTGCGGCAAGCAGGAAGCGCCGGTGATGGGCGTCTACCTGATGGCCCAGATGGGCCTGCTGTTCATCCTCGTGCGCGAGAGCCCGTTCAAGATGCTCGACCCGGACGCCGCTCGACGGCCAGGGCTTGAACCCGCTGCTCCAGGACAACTGGATGGTGATCCATCCGCCGATCATGTTCGTCGGCTACGCTCTGTCGGCGGTCCCCTTCGCGTTCGCGATGGCGGCGCTGTTCAAGCGTGACACCTCGGACTGGGCGGCCCGGGCGTTCCCCTGGGCGTTGGCCGGCTTCCTGGTGCTGGGTACGGCGATCCTGCTCGGCGGCTACTGGGCGTACAAGACGCTCGGCTGGGGCGGCTACTGGGGCTGGGACCCGGTGGAGAACGCCTCGTTCATCCCCTGGCTGTTCGGCACCGCCCTGGTCCACGGGCTCTACCTGGAGCGCACCCGGGGACGCTACCGGCGGGCCAACCTGGTCCTCGCCACGCTGGTCTACATGTCGGTGCTCTACGGCACCTTCCTGACCCGCTCCGGCGTCCTGGCCGACTTCTCGGTCCACAGCTTCGTCGACCTCGGCATCTCGGGCTGGCTGATCGGCCTGATGGCGTTCTTCGGTGGCCTCGCCTTCCTGCTGCTGGCGACCCGGCTGCACACGGTCAAGACCCAGTCCAACGAAGACCCGGCCTTGTCGCGCGGCACCTTCCTGGTGCTCTCGACGATCACCATCCTGACCTGCGCGCTGGTGGTCACCATCGGGACCTCGGCGCCGTTGCTGACCCGCATCCTGCCCAATCCCGGCCAAGTCGGTCCCGAGTTCTACAACCGGGTCAATCTCCCGATCGCCCTGCTCGTCGCCTTCCTTCTCTCGCTCGTGCCCTTCCTGACCTGGAAGGGCGAACAGGGCCCGGCGGCGATCCTGCGCAAGGCCGCACCCGGCTTCGGAGTCGGCCTGGCGGCGACCGTCGTGGGCGCGGTGCTCGGCATCCGCAACCCACTCCACCTGCTGTTCCTCTTCTTCGCGGTCTCGGCGTTGTCGACCAATCTCCAGAAGGTCGTGTCGCTCGCCCGCGCGAGCAAGCTGGCGAGCGCCGGCGGCTATCTCGCGCACGTCGGCGTCGGCATCATCCTGGTCGGGATCCTCGCCTCGTCGGCCTACGACCAGAGCGTCAAGGTCACGCTGGTACAGGGGCAGCCGACCCAGGTCGGAGACCTGTCGATGACCTTCCAGCGCTTCCTGCCGCGCCAGGGCCGGCTCAAGGAGCGCGCCGAGGTGGCCGTCGTGCGACCGGGCGGCGGGACCTGGCTCGCCTACCCCAAGATCTTCGTCAACGACCGCACCCAGCAGCTGATGGTCAACCCCGCCATCCGCAGCCGGCCGCTCTCCGACCTCTACCTCTCGCCGCTCGAGTACGACCCCGGCACGCCCGCCGGCACCGATCAGATCGAGCTCGCCCAGGGCGCGGCCGGCACGGTGGGCGACGTCCAGATCCGGTTCGTGGGCTTCGACCTGAACCGCGAGGGCAATGCGATGGCGGCGATGGCTTCCGGCGGGACGGTCGCGATCGGCGCCACGCTCGAGGTCACCCGCGACGGCCAGACGACTCGGATCGAGCCCGTCTACCGCTTCCGCCAGAGCGGCCAGACCGAGTTCCCGCCCCTGGACCTGCCGGGTGGCGGCCGGGTCGCCGTCGCCGGCATCAACGCCACCGCGGGCGCCGTCCAGCTGGCCTTCGACGGTCTCGGTGGGGGCGGCGGCAAGCCGGGGCGGCTGTCGCTCGACGTCACGCGCAAGCCGCTCGTCTCCCTGGTCTGGTGGGGGATCTACTTCGTGCTGGCGGGCGGCATCCTGGCCCTCGTCGCCCGGGTGCGGCAGCTCCGGCGTCTCGAGGCGCTGCCCCCGGGTCCGCCCGCCGCGGCCTGAGCGCGGCGCCGCGGGCCCGCGTCCGTCAGACTCCCAGCGCGAGCCGCTCGGCCAGCACCCGGGGCAGGTCCGCCTTGAGGATCCTCTGCTGCGCGCGTTCGATCGGATAGGGCACGCGGTACCAGCGCACGATCCGCGCCTCCGAGTCGTAGGTCATGAACGCAGCTCGCGGATCGCGGTCGCGCGGCTGCCCGATCGAGCCGGGATTGATCAGGTAGCGCGAGCCGGGCTCGATCCGGATCGTCCCCGTCGTGCCCTGGAGCAGAGCCACGTGTGTCTCCTTGCCCTTGGCGACGAAGACGGACGGGACGTGGGTGTGACCGAAGAACACCAGGTCCGCCGGGTAGGACGTGAAGTTGTCCCAGGCCTCGAAGATCGAGAACAGGTACTGGTCCTCGTCGAGCGGCGAGCCGTGGCAGATGGTCGGTCCGCCGGGGATATCGATCGGTCCCTTGGGCAGCTCGCGCACGAAGCGCAGGTTGGCCGGCGTCAGGTGCTCGGCCGTCCAGCGCGCCGCGGTCAGGGCGGCCTGGTTGAAGTTCTCCCCGGATTCGAGACCGGCGACCACCTTGTCGTGGTTGCCGCGGATGCGGTAGACCTCGCCGGGCAGCTTGCTGCGGATCTTCTCGACCACCGGGTTGGGCCCCGCGCCGTAGCCGACCAGATCTCCGAGCACCAGGCAGACGTCGAAGCGCTTCCGCCGGACGCGGCGCATCACGGCATCCAGCGCCTCGGAGTTGCCGTGCATGTCCGAGAGGATCAGGTAGTGCACGCCCGCTCCGTGAGACGAAGGTCGAGGACGATGCGGCCGGCGATTTCGCCCGGCGTCTCTTCGCCACCGACCTCGAAGACGAGATCGGCCCGACGGTAGGAGGCGAGCCGCTCGCGATAGAGGGCGAGCGCCGACGCCTCGTCGCGGAACAGGGGCCGTTCGGCCTTTCCCAGCGGGCCGATCCGCCGCACCAGGGTCTCGTACGCCGGGTGCAGCCAGATCACCGTGCCCTGCCTGCGGGTCGCCGCCATGATTCCCGGCTCCGCCAGCGTCCCGCCTCCGAGCGCGACGACCACCGGATCGGTGGCGAACGTCCCGACCAGGACCTGGCGCTCGAGGCGGCGGAACTCCCCCTCTCCGTGGCGCTCGAAGAGCTCCCGGATCGTGCACCCCTCGCGCGCCTCGACCTCGGCGTCGAGGTCCACGAAGGGCCAACCCAGACGGTCCGCCAGGTCGCGCCCCACCGTGGTCTTGCCAGCGCCCATGAAGCCGGTCAAGAAGATCCTCACGCCGCGCCCCTCGAGGCCGCCAGGAGACGGCGGCAGTTGGCGGCGACGTCGCCGTCGCAGACCGCTGAGATCACCGCCGCCGATTCGGCCCCGGAGGCGAGAACGGCGGACACCCGCTCGGCGGTGATGCCGCCGATCGCGATCAGCGGCTTCGTCGTGCGCCCGGCGAGTTCGGCGAGACCCGCCAGCCCCAGCTCGGGGTCGGGATCCGCCTTGGTGCCGGTCGCGAAAACCGGCCCCGCGGCCACCCAGTCCACCGCCGGGTCGGACTCCGCGGCGTCGATCTGCGCACGATCGTGGGTCGAGGCACCGATGGCCGTCGACGCGGCCAGCTGCGCCCGCGCCTCGGCCGGCGGCAGGTCCCGCTGCCCGAGGTGGACGCCGGCGAAGGGAAGCGCAACTGCCAGGTCGACGCGGTCGTCGATCCACAGCTCGCCGCGCCAACCGGCGAGCCGCTCGAGGGCGCGCTCGGCGAGACGCCAGAGCTCGTCGTCGGGGAGCGACTTGGCCCGCAGTTGGATCGTCTCGATCCCGGCGTCCGCCATCTCGGCCACGGCGTCGGGCAGCCGTCCGGCCGCGATGCGGCCGGCGTCGGCGATGGCGTAGATCCGCCCCGGCCGTCTCCCCGCGCGCGGACTCACGTCAGGCCCTCCGCCTTCCTGCGCCGCAGCTCGAATCCCTCCATGAACCGGGTCGAGAGCCGTCCGGAACGGAAGACCGGGTCACGCAGGATCTCCCGGTGCAGGGGGATCGAGGTCTTGACCCCCTCGACGACGAAGAAGTCGAGCGCCCGCATCATCCGCGACGCGGCCTCGGCACGGTCACGGCCGTGGGCGATGAGCTTGCCGATCAGCGAATCGTAGTTCGGCGGGACGACGTAGTCCTCGTAGCCGTGGGTGTCCACGCGCACGCCGGGCCCGCCCGGAAGATGGAAGGTCGTCAGGCGGCCCGGGGAGGGGGCGAACGTGCGCGGATCCTCGGCGTTGATCCGGCACTCGATCGCGTGGCCGCGGGGGTGGAGACCCGAGGGAACGTCCAGCCGCTCGCCCGCGGCGACGGTGATCTGGAGCTTCACCAGGTCGACGCCCGTCACCATCTCGGTGACCGGGTGCTCGACCTGGATGCGCGTGTTCATCTCCATGAAGTAGAAGCTGCCGTCGCGATCGAGCAGGTACTCGATGGTCCCGGCGTTCTGGTACCCGACTTCGGAACAGATCCGGATCGAGGCCTCCCCCATGAGCGCGCGCAGCTCGGGCGTCAGGGCCGGCGAGGGCGCCTCCTCGATGATCTTCTGGTGCCGGCGCTGGATCGAGCATTCCCGCTCGCCGAGATGGATGACGTTGCCGAACCGGTCGCCGAAGACCTGGAACTCGATGTGGCGCGGCTCCTCGAGGTACTTCTCGAGGTAGACCGAGCCGTCGCCGAAGGCCTTCTCGGCCTCGTGGGACGCGGTGTCGAACGACTTGTCGAGCTCGCCGGTGGAGCGCACGATCCTCATCCCGCGCCCGCCGCCGCCGGCCGCGGCCTTGAGAATGACCGGGAAACCCACCTCGACGGCCAACGCCCGCGCCTCCTCGATCGAGCTCAGGGGATCGCCGCTTCCCGGGAGCACCGGCACCCCGACCGCGCTGGCGGTCTGCCGCGCCTTGGCCTTGTCTCCCATCAGGCGGATCACCTCGGGCGGCGGTCCGATCCAGGCCAGGTTGCACTCCGAGAGGACTTCGGCGAAGTGCGCGTTCTCGGCCAGGAAGCCATAGCCGGGATGCACCGCGTCGGCACCCGTGATCTCGGCCGCCGACACCAGGCTCGAGATGTTGAGGTAGCTCTGGCTCGACGACGCCGGGCCGATGCACACGTCCTCGTCGGCGTACGTCACGTGCAGGCTGTCCCGGTCCGCGGTGGAATAGACCGCCACCGTCGGGATCCCGAGCTCACGGCAGGCCTGGATCACGCGTAGCGCGATCTCGCCCCGGTTGGCGATCAGGATCTTGCGGAACATCCGCTGGTGACGCTCGGCGTCAGTCGGGACGGACCCCGAACAGGGGTTCGCCGTATTCGATCGGTTGGGCGTTCTTCGGGTAGATCTCGGCGACGACGCCGTCGACGTCGCTCTCGATCTCGTTCATCAGCTTCATCGCCTCGACGATGCACAGGACCTGGCCCTTGCGCACCCGGTCGCCGATCCGTGCGTAGGGCTGCGCGTCGGGGCTGGGTGCCGAGTAGAAGGTCCCGACGATGGGCGAGACGACCACGTGGAGGCCGGGGGCGGGTCCCGCCGGTCCGGGCTCGGCTCTCTCCGGGGGCGCCTCGGCGGCGGGCGCCGCCGTCGGAGCGGGCGCCGTCGTGGCGAGCACCGGCGTCGGCGCCGGGGGCGCCGTCACGACGACGGTCTCCCGGCCGACGTCCGGCGGCGCTTCGCCGGTGATTCGCAGCTTGAACCCCGAGCGCTCCACTTCCAGGGAGTGGAGCTTGTTGCGACCCACGAGCTCGATGAGCTCCTTGATCTGTTCGAAGGTGAACATGTCCGTTCAGTCGAGGTCGTTCTCGAAGAGCAGGACCGCGCGCTTGAGCTCGAAGCGCGCCCGGCCGAGGCTGGCCTCGGGACGCAGCGCCGCCAGGAGCCAGAAGCCGCGGTCGAGCGAGGAGAGCAAAAAGGTCATCTGCTCGGAGGCGATCGTCAACTGCTGCACTTCGCCGACCGAGAGCTCCTTCTGCTGCTGGGAGATCGTCTGGGCCTGCGCCACCATCTCCGCGGCCACCGTCTCGAGATCGAGCTCCGGCGCCGATGAGAGGGACTCGATCGGCATGCCGTCCGACGCGACCAGGGTCAGCGCCAGCGTGCCGTCGATGCGGCGGCTGATCGAAGACAGGCGCTCAAGGTACACGGGCACCTCCGCGCGCGCGGAGCACCCGGTCGAGGTAGCCGCGCAGTGTCTCGAGCTTGCGCCGGGTCAGGCCGCTGGCGGCCGGAGGCGCGGTCGGGCCAGCGCTGCGCGCGGGCGCCGCCGCAGCGCGCTCCGGTGCCGCTTCCGCAGCCGGAGCCGTTCGGCGCTCGGCGATCGCGGCCAGTCCGGCGAGCGCCGCCGGGTCCTCGGGGCGGATCTCGAGCACGAGACGGAACTGCGACTCGGCCTCCTCGAGGTGCCCCTGCGACAGGTAGAGGTCGCCCAGGGTCGAGCTGCCCCGCGACGGCCTCTCCTCCGCGGGCTCGGGGGCTTCCTCCGCCTCGGCGGGTTCCGCCTCGAAGGGCGCGCGTCGCGACAGGGCCGCGGCCGCGGATCCGGCCTCCAGGACCTCGTCGAAGGGCTCCTCGATGACCTCGCGCTCGACCTCCTCGCCGATGGTACGCGGCGAGAACGGCGCCGCCACGATCTCCTCGCGGGCGTCGAACTCCACCTCCGCGGCCCGCGTGCCGACGCCCCAGGGAGGCCGGTCGGGCTCGACGCGGGGCGCCGGCTCGGCACCCTGCGGAGCCGCCGGCTCCGGGGCCGGGAGCGCCTCCTCGGCGGCCGGCGGCGGAGCCACCTCCGCCGCGGTGGCGGCTCTTGCGGGTGCCGGCTCGGGAGCCGCGGCTGCCGCGGCCTCGACCGGCTCCGGTTCGGCGGCCGGAGAGGGAGCCGGCGGCGGGGCGGTGACGACCGGAGGCTGTGGGGGTTCGGCCAGGGGAAACAGCCCGGCGGCGGTGAAGGCGCGGGCGATCCGGCGCAGCGCCCGGTCGGAGCGGCGCAACGGGCCGAACGGCTCCGCCACCCGCGGCGCGGCGGCCGGGCGCTCGAGTCCGAGCGGCGGCGTCGCCACGGCCGCGGGCGCGCCGAGGTCGAAGACGTCCCCGGCAGCACGCGTCGGGCGCGGTTCCGGTTCGGCCGGCGCCGCCGCTGCGCGCGGCGTGGCGGCGGCGATCCGGTGCTCGAGAGCGTCGATCTCCTCGTCGCGGTCGTTGAA
Source organism: uncultured Acidobacteriota bacterium (assembly GCA_963781755.1). Lineage (GTDB taxonomy): Bacteria > Acidobacteriota > Thermoanaerobaculia > Multivoradales > JAGPDF01 > JACTMI01. Next base: position 63,872 of record CAWAGZ010000004.1, on the reverse strand, counting down.
CAGGCGGTAGAACTCCAGCCGCTCGGCGGCCTTCGCCGCCTGGCCGGTGCGCAGGTAGCCCTCGACCAGCAGCTTGTTGGCGACCAGCTGGGCCGGGTCGTAGACGACCGCTTGCTCGAGCGCCTCGACGGCCTGGGCGTCGCGGCCCAGCTCGAGCCGGCAGCGCCCCAGCGAGACCAGGGCCGAGAGGTAGGTGGGATGGCTCTCGAGCCCGCGCTCGAGCACCTTCACCGCATCCTCCATCCGCCCCCCGCGCCGGTACTCCTCGGCCAGCTGCAGGAAGATCCGCGAAGACGGATCCCGCTCCCAGCGTTCCGCGAGCTCCTTCATCCGCTCCTCGGAAAAGCCGTCCGTCAACGCACTCACCCCTCTCCCCGGCCCACGGACGACTCGGGGTCGATCAGGAAGTCCATAAGTCCGGCGAGTCTAGCACTTACCTGATCGAGACGACGGCTCTGGAAGAGGGCCGGCGAAGCCCCGGACCGACCTAGAAGTTGACGTCGGCGCTCGCCGTCGAAGAGCCGAAGGCGTTGCTGACGGTGAGCACGACGATGTAGTGGGTTCCGGGAGATGTATTGCTGTACTGGTGAACCGGGTTCTGCTCGTTGGAGGTGTTGCCGTCGTCGAAGGCCCAGTGCCAGTTGGTGGGGCTCCCGCTCGAGGTGTCGGAGAACGAGACCACGTTGCCGTTGATCTGGAAGGTGAAGGAAGCGATCGGAGGCGACTGAATCGTGATGTTCGCGGTGTCCGAGATCACGCCGCTCGAGCCGCCGCTCTCGGCCGTGACCGTGATGATGTGGTCGGGCTGGGAGGCCGTGTCCGCGGCCGAGACGTGGAGAACGTCGGTGACCTGGCCGTTGGCGTCGGTGGTCAGGAAGGAGCCGCCGGAGTCCAGCGAGCCGGCTTCGGTCCGGAAGTTGACCTCCGCGTCGGGCAGAGGCTGGCCCTGGTCGTCGCGGACCAGCGCGAGCAGATCGACCGTGCCACCGCTCTGCGGCAGGCTGGTCGGATCGACCGTGAGGGTGATCGAGGTCGCCAGGGCGCCGACGGAGACGTCCACGGTGACCGGGTCGACGCCGCCGGAGTAGGCCGAGATGGTGGCGGTGCCCACCCTGCCGGTGCCCTGGAGGGTGGCGTGGGCGATGCCGTCGTTGTCGGTGTAGACCACGTCCTCGACCTGGCCGATCGTCGAGGAGAGGCGGATCTCGGTTTGCGGGTTGACCGGGTTGCCGTTCGACCTCAGCGCCTGGATCGTGATCGCCGAGCTGCCGGTCTTGCCGATGCGGGTCGGGAAGGCCGAGATGCGCAGGATCGTCCCGCTGGGCGCCACCGGCGTCCCTTGCTGGCAGGCGGGAACGGCGAGGCCGGCGAGGGTGACGGCAGCCAGAGCGAGAAACCGGCCGAACGGTCGCACGGCGGCAGTCTATGCAAAGACTCCGCCCGGCCTCAAGGGCGCGGGCGGAGTCTCGGAAGGCGCCGGGCGGGCCCGGCTCGGCATCAGGGAACGGTCTTGATCTGGCGGAATCCGACGCTGCCCAGGACGTCCGCACGGAGGGTCGCCGTGCCGGGACTGTCGGGAGCGAAGTAGACCGTGTGCACGTGCCCGCCGACGAGCTCGAGCAGAACCTCCTGGGCACCGCTGCCCAGGGTCACGAAGTCGCCCAGGTCGGTCGTCAGGTCGGCGACCGTCAGGTTGGGCGGGAACGTGCCGTCCGAAACCCTCGTGGCAGTGATGTTGATGTCCGCGGGACTGTCGTCTCCGACGTGCATGCGGGTCTTCGACGAGGCCACCGTGACCGCGTAGACGTCCGGGGAGTAGGGGTTCACGGTCGGCTGCGTCGGAAGCTTCGCCTCCGTCGTGTTGCAGGCCGCCAGAGCCGCTACTCCGACGACGAGAGCGAGGGTGCCAAGCAGCGACTTAGGAGTCTTCATGTTCGTTCGCCTCCCGCGACATCACGGCGTCACGTCGATGGTGAAGTAGCCCGGTGAGGAGGCTACCGAATCGCCCGAGAGCGTCTTGCCGAAGAACTGGATGCTCACCCGCAGCCGGACGACCTCCGACCCCGTTTCGGTATCGCGGCCGTAGAGGATCATGTCTTTCAGCGGCTGGTTGTTGAACTGGTCGTAGCGCATGAACGGGCCGTTGTCGAGCTGGAACGTCCCGTTGACCGGCGCGACGCCGAATACCGATTCGACCAGCTTGGGAGGATTGCGTGTTCCGCCGTCCTCGCGCGTGAAGGTGACCTCGTAGCTGTGAATCTCGACATTCATCAGATCGCTCGTCGGCTGCGAGGTGTTCTTCGCGATGTTCTGCAGCGTCACGGTTCCGATTTGGACGATCTGTGGCCCCGAGGCACTGACGGTGATCGGCAACCCGTCGAAGTGCGAGATCGACAGGATGACACCGCCGCCGTCCGTCTTGTCGGTTCGCGCCGAGCAACCGAGGACAGCGACCGCGACGAACGTGAGAGCGAAGATCTTGGCGTAGCGGATCATGTCGGGCTCCTCCCCGCGTCCCATCAGAGCTTGATCACCCGCGGGGTGATGAAGATCAGCAGCTCGTCGTTCGAGTTGCGCGTACGACGGTTCTTGAACAGGTGGCCGAGCAGCGGCACGTGCGACAGTCCGGGAACGCGGTCCTGGCCCTGGTCGGTGGTCACCTTGTAGATGCCTCCGATGACCGTCGTCCCGCCGTCCCGGACGATGACCCGCGTCCTGGCTTCCTTCGTCGCGATCGGCGCATTGGTGGCTCCGGGCACGACGAAGGCGAGCTGCGGTTCGCGCTTCTGCACGTTGATGTCCATCAGGATGGTCCCTTCGGCCGTCACGTGGGGCGTGACGTCGAGGCGCAGGGTCGCGTTGACGAACTGGACGGTGACGGTGTTGTTGGTCACGGTCTGGATCGGGAGCTGGACGCCGCTCTGGATCGAGGCCGGGTTGTTGTTCAGCGTCGCGATCTTGGGCGCGGAGATCACGTTGATCATGCCCTCGCTCTCGGCGGCCTGCAGGCGTGCGTTGAGCGCGAACGTGTCGAGGACGTTGCCCAGCGACAGGTCCACGAACCCGTTGGCACCGCCGGTCAGCAGACCCACGCCGCCGTCCACCGTGCCGTGGTTGGGGAACTCCAGGCCGCTGGAGTTGCCGTGGGCCGCGTCGGCGACCCCGTTGAAGCCCCAGCTGACTCCGAGCGACCGGCTGAATTCCTTCGTCGTCTCGATGATCTTGGCCTCGATCATGACCTGCGGCTCGGGCACGTCCAGCGTGTCGATGACCGCCAGCACCGTGTCGATGAAGTTCGGCAGCTCCTTGATGATCAGGGTGTTCGTGCGGGCGTCGATGATCACCGTCCCGCGCTGCGACAGGATGCCCCCGGAGCCGCCCTGGCGAAGCAACCCGGCCACCTCGTTGGCGGTCGAGTACGAGAGCCTCTTGACCACCGTGCGCAGCGGAATCGACAGCGCCTGCGCCCGGGCCAGCGCCTGGGCGTCCTTCGCCTCCCTCTGGAGGACCGAGTTCGGCGCCACGCGCATGATGTTGCCGTCCAGCTCGTAACCGAGGTTGTTGGTCTTGAGGATGATGTCGAGCGCCTGGTCCCACGGCACGCTGTCGAGCGACACGGTCACCGTGCCCTTGACTCCGGGCTGGATGACGATGTTCAGGCCCGAGATCTTGGCGAACGAGCGCAGGACCTCGCGCACGTCGGCGTCACGCAGATCGAGGCTGATCGGCTCGCCGAAATACTCCTTCTTGGCTCCGGTCAGCGTCTGGCCCGCCGCGATCGAGGCCAAGGTCGGCGGCGCGGTGGCCGGCGTGGTGCCCGTCTGGGCCGCCGGCTGGACGTCGGCGGCTTCGAAGTCCGCCACGCTCGCCGTGGGCTGGGCGGTCTTCGCGGCCGCGGGCGCCGCCGGGGCCTGCGGGGCCGGGGCGGAGTACGCCTCGACGTCGCTGGCGGCCGGCGAGGTCGCCGTCGTCTGCTGCGGCTCGGCGGCGGTCTGCGCCGCCGGAGCGGGAGCGCTCTGGGTCACCTCAGCCGCCTCAGCCACCTCAGCCACTTCAGCCACGGTCGTGGCCTGGGGCTGCGCGGACGTCGGGGCGGCCGCGACCGACTGGGTGGCGGCGTCTCCGAAGCGGACGATCAGGCCGCCCGAGGTGCGCTCGATGCTCGGCACCGTCGGCGAGGTGAGGTCGAAGACGACGCGCGACACCGGCTCCGGCTGGGTCCGGAACTGCGAAACCCGGACGCGGGCTACGCTGCCCTCGTCCACCGGCAGGGTGCCGCGGTCGCTGGCGTTGACGACGCCTTCGAGGTCGATGACGAACCGTTCCGGGTTCTCGAGGCGGAACGTCGAGTAGGCGAACTCGCCGTTGCCCGAGATCCGGATCGTCGAGTCGGAGACCCGCTCGAAGCCCTCGAGACGGGTGGCCGGCGCGCCGCTGGGAGCCGGTGCGAACACCGGCTGGTCGGGCGTTCCGGCCGCGGCCAGCGTCTCCGGGGCGGCGGGGGCAGCCTGCGGCTGCGCCACCGGGGCCACGGCGTGCGTGGGCTCGGAGGCCGCCGGGGCGGCAGCAGCGGGTGCCTGGGCGACAGCCGCCGCCGGCTCCTCGCTCGGCACCAGGTCGATCAGCAGACCCTGGGCCTCGGCGTCGAGCCGGTGCTCCGCCCGTTCCCGGGTCGCGATCACGACCCGGGTGAGCGGCCGGTCGGCCGGCCCGTCGCCGGAGACGCGCACCGAGGAGACCAAGCCGCTGTCGAAGGTCTGGTCGCCGAGGGAAGCGCTCGGCCGCGAGTTCGGCAGCTCGACGACCAGGTTGCCGTCGGCGTCGCGGAACGTGGTCCACACCAGCGCCTGCTGGGCGCCGATCTCGATCCGCGCTCCGGGAGCGGCCTCGGTGACCTCGAGCCGGGAGATCTCGGCCGGCGCGGGCTGCGCCGAAGCGGCCGGTGCGGGGTTCGCGCGAGCCGAGCTCGCCGGATCCGGAGAGCTCGCTTCGGGCTTGGCGGACGCGCAGCCCCAAGCGAGGACCGCCGCCGTCAACGCGACGGTGATCCCTCGCCGGAAGTTCCGATCCGTATTCGTTCTCATCACGGCGTCACCCATTTCGCTCGCCTCCGTAGCGTCGCCTCGCACGGTCGTCATCCCCGGCTATGGGCTGAGCTTCTTGACCACTTCCCGAAACGGCTTGAGCACCGTCGGGTCGTTGACAATCTGTTTGAAGACCACTTCCGTCTGCGTGATCCTTACGACGTCCCCGTCGTAGAGCTGATCACCCGCGCGGATCAGATAGCTCTGCTGCTTGTTGGGAGCCGACACCTGCGCGATGAACCCGTGCGAGGTGTGGAAGATCCCGGTCAGGTCGATCTCGTCGATCAGCAGGCCCGCGGGCCCCTCCGGCAACGGTCCCCTCTTCTCGGGCCGGTTCTGTCCCACCTCGAGCGACTTGAAGGGGTCGCGCCGGTTGCCGGGATCGTAGCTGTAGGAGAGCCCCTGGAGAGCGCCTTCTTCCCCTTGCAGGATCTCGTCGATGCGCGCTCCGGCGTCGGTCTGCCCCGGCGCGGCGTTCTCGTCGCCCGGCGCGGCCGTGGCGTCGCCGGGATTGGCCGCGGGCTGAGCCGGCGCCTGCTCCTGCTGCGCCGACAGGGCCGCCGCGGCCAGCACGGCGACGAACGTGAATACGATCGCTCGCTTCATCGCTCCTCCCGCCTCACTTGCGCCTCGCCGGAGGCTTCTTCGCGGCCGGCGCCTCCGGGGCGGTCTCCTTGTAGACGAACGTCTTGGCGACGAAGGTGGCGTTGATCGTCTGCCCGCCGGAGATCGCCGCTGCCGGCGCCGCCGAGATCTTCAGGTTCTCGATGTTGATGATGCGCGAGAACCTGCCGATGCGGTCGAAGAAGAGCGCCAGATTGTGGTAGCCGCCGTTGAGGTGAATGCTGATCGGCCACTCGCTGTAGAAGTCGCGGTCGATGAAGTTGCCGGGCGTGAACCGCAGCAGGTCGAAGTTGCCCTGCTCGGTCAGCTGGCGGATGCGGCGCAGCAGCTCCGGGGTGTTGCGCCGCGCCGGGAGAATTCGCAGGAGCTTGTCGAGCTCGAGCTCCAACCGGCGCACCTCCTCGCGGAACTGGGGCAGCTTCTGCTTGGCGGCCCGGCCTTCTTGGATCTTGACCTGCAGCTCCTGCAGATGATGTTCCTTGGCCGCGATCTCCCCGTACTTCTTGCTGAGCGACAGGTAGTACGTGCCGCCGACCAACAGCGCGCCGATGAGGAAGCCCACGAGAGCTCCCTGCCAAGAGGGCTTGCCTTCGAGACCGGTCTGGATCGCCATCGTCTCTCCCCCCTCAGGGCTTGGCGCCGGGCGCCGCCGGCGCCGCCGCGGTGCCGGTGGTGGCGTCGGCCGCAGCCTGCGGCTTCTTGAACGAGTAGGGGAAGGTCAGCCGGAAATCGTAGACCTCGGTCCGGACCCCCCGCCCCTTGCGCTGGTTGGCGTCCTGCAGCAGCGGCTCGCCGAAAGCCTCGACCTTGTCGAGATTGTCGATGAAATTGGCCACGGCCGACATGTTGAAAGCCGATCCGTGGATCGTGATGTTGGTGTTGGTGACCTCCATCCGCGTCAACCAGAGCAGCTCGGGCAACGCCCGGGAGATCTCGTCCATGATCTGGACGGGTCCGCGCTGGTTCTCCTTGAGGTCGTTGATGACCGTGATCTTGCGCTCCAGCTCCGCCTTCTTGACCTTGTACTGCTCGACTTCCTTGATGACCTGCTGGAGCTCGTCGACCTCGTGCTGCGCGGCCGCGACCTCGCCATCCTTGACCGCGATCCGGTGGTTGAGCCACAGCCACCAGCCCCCGGTGATCAGGAGGCCGAGCACGATGCCGGTGATCAGGAGGTAGTTGGCGAGGTCTCCGGAACCGCCCACCATCGGCGCCTTGGACTTGCGCGCGACGACCGGGCGCTTGCCCTCGGCGAGCAGATTGATCTTGATCATCGCGTCAGCCCCCCACCTTCCGGATCGCGAGCCCGACGGAGACCGCGAGCATCGGGCCGATCGACCGCAGCCAGTCGCGGTCGAAATCCCCTTCGCGGTAGTGGACCCGCCGCAGCGGATCCAGGACCTCGATGGGGACACCGAAACGCTCGCGAAGCACTTGCTGGAGGTTGGGCGTCAGCGCACAGCCGCCGGAGAGCACGATCTCGTCGACCGGGCCCTCCGAGGAGGTCGCGGCGAAGAAGTCGAACGTCTTCTGGACCTCGGTGGCGAGCTCGGCGGAGACGCCGTCGAGCACCGAGCGCGCGTCGGAGGGCTGGAACCGGTCCACCGGCTGCCCCCGCTTGAGGCGCTCGGCCTGATCGAACGAGAGGTTGAACTCCCGCTGCAGGGCCTCGGTGAACTGGTTGCCGCCGAACGAGATGTCGCGCCAGAAAGCGGTCTGGCCGCGAACCAGGACGTTGATGTTGGTGACGCTGGCGCCCATGTTGACGAGCGCGATCACCTTGCTCATGTCGACGTCGTAGTTGGCCTCGAACGCGTTCTGGATGGCGAACGCGTCGACGTCGACGAGAGCCGGAGTCCTCCCCGCCTGGCTGATCACCGAGACGTAATCGTTGACCTTGTCCCGCTTGACCGCGACCAGGAGCACGTCCATGTTGTCGTGCCCCGGTTCGCCCTCGCCCAGCACGACGTAGTCGAGCCGGACGTCGTTGATGTCGAACGGGATGTACTGCTCGGCCTCCCAGCGGATCTGCTCCGAGAGATCTTCGGGCGCCATCGCCGGCACCTGGATCTTCTTGATGATCACCGAGTGACCGGACAGCGAGGTGGCGAAGTTCGGGGTCTTGACCCCGGTGGCGGAGCAGAGACGATTGAGGGCGTCGACGACCAGGGAGGAATCCATGATCGACCCGTCGACGATCGCCTCCGGCGAGAGCGGCTCCACGCCGAGGCGCTGAAGCCAGTACTCGCCCTTCTTCTCCTGGAGCTCGACCAGCTTCATCGCCGAGCTGCCGATGTCGAGTCCGACCAGACCCTTCGAACGCGAGAACAGCACGGTGCGATCTACCCCCTCTCCAGCGAGCTCGCCGACCGCATTGCCAACCGAATTCGTTGACGCAAGGTAGCAGCAACCCCAAGAGCTGTCAAGGGGTTGGCGAACCTGCTGCCCAAGATCGTGTGCACTAGTGCACAACCTCCGTGCTGCCCAAGAATCTGTGCATTATTGCACACTCGGATGGGCACCTGCACGCGCGGCCTCCGCAGGACCCTCTTGCCTGTCGTCCAGAGCGCGAATAGAATCGATCGGTTCGCTCGTTCGAGCGCGCGTCGTCCGTCAGCGACCCGAGCAGCCGGCCCGCGGTAAATCATCCGCCGGAGGCGCCCGGGCAGGAGTCGAAGCGATGGCCAAGAAGTGCGAGATCTGCGGCAAGTCGACGGTCACCGGCCGTCAGGTGAGCCACGCCCACAACGTCACTGCCCGCACCTGGGAGCCGAACCTGCGGACGATGAAGGCGCTGGTGGACGGCACGGTGCGCCGCGTACGCGTCTGCGCGCGTTGCCTGCGCAGCGGCAAGATCCAGCGCCCGCCGGCTCGCACCGGCTTCCTCGCCGAGCCTTCGGCGAAGTCGTAACCCCTGCTGTCTCAAAGTATTGCCGGCCTAGGCGAGGTTCTGGCCGGGGCGTGAGGAGCCGGGCATTCGCCGGCTGACCTCCAGGACCCCGGGCAGGCCGCGCAGGGTCTGGCGCACGCGCTCGAGCTGGGTGCGGTCGCGCACGTCGACCACGACCTCGATGTTGCCCCGCCCGGGGCGTTCGGTGTCGGCCTCGATCTGCCGGATGTTGGTGTCGAGCTTGGCGATCGCCTCGGTCAGCCGAGCCAGCATGCCGCGGCGGTCCTCGGTCTCGATGACGAAGGCGACCGGGTAGGCGCCCTTGCCGTCGTCGTCCCACTCGACCTCGATCTCGCGCTCCGGGTTGTAGAGCAGGTTGCGCACGTTGGGGCAATCGACCGAGTGCACCGAGACGCCCCGGCCGCGGGTGACGTAGCCGACGATCCCCTCGCCGGGCACCGGCCGGCAGCACTTGGCCAGGACCACGAGCAGATCGCCCTGACCGCGCACGCGGATCGGCCCTCCGGCGTCGCGGCCGGGCACCAGCCGGTTGAACACCTGCCGCAGGCGCCCCGGCTCGGGCGGCGGCGAGGCGATCTGCTCCTCCGACAGGAGCCGCGACAGGACCTGCTGCACCGTCGCCTTGCCGTAGCCGATCCGCGCCATCAGGTCCTCGGGCCGCGCCAGGCCGTCCTCGGTCAGCAGGGTCCGGAACCTCTCCCCCTCGTACACCGCCTTGGGCGCCAGTCGGAAGCGGTGCAGCTCCTTCTCGAGCAGCCGGCGGCCGACGTCGGTCGCCTCGGCGGTCTGCTCGGTGTTGAGCCACTGCCGGATCCGGCTCTTCGCCTTCGGGGTCACCACCCAGGAGAGCCAGTCCCGGCTCGGCCGCCGGTTGGCGTGGGTCAGGACCTCGACGATGTCGCCGGTGCGCAGGGTCGAGCGCAGCGGCACGAGGCGGCCGTTGACCCGGGCGCCGGCGCAGTGGTGGCCGAGGTCGGTGTGGATCCGGTAGGCGAAGTCGAGCGGCGTGGCGCCGCGCGGGAAGGCGAACACGTCCCCCTTGGGCGAGAAGAGGTAGACCTCGTCCGGGTAGAGGTCGACCTTGAGCGTCGAGAGGAAGGTCCGCGGGTCGCTCGCCTCCGTCTGCAGCTCGACCAACTGGCGCAGCCACAGGACGTTGGGGTCCGGCGCGTCGGGGTCGCCTTTGCCCTCTTTGTAGAGCCAGTGCGCGGCGATGCCCTCCTCGGCGACCAGGTCCATCTCACGGGTGCGGATCTGGACCTCGAACGGCTGCCCGACGCCGGCGATCACGGTCGTGTGCAACGACTGGTAGAGGTTCGGCTTGGGCATCGCGATGTAGTCCTTGAAGCGGCCGGGGATCGGGCGCCAGTTCTGGTGCACCACTCCGAGGGCCGCGTAGACGTCGCGCACGTTCGTCGTCACGATGCGGAAGGCCAGGTAGTCGTACAGCTCCGAGACGTCGATCCCCTGCCGCCGCAACTTCTGGTAGATCGAGTAGGTCCGCTTCAGCCGGTGGCTGATCTCGGCCTCGATGCCCGCGCCGGCGAGGCTCTGCTCGAGCTGCTCGGAGATCTTGCGCACGGTGTTGCGGCCGACCTTCACCTTTTCCTGGATCTTGGCCTGGAGCGCCGCGAACTGCAGCGGGTACAGGTAGTAGAAGGCGAGATCCTCGAGGTCGCCCTTGACCTTGGACATTCCCAGGCGGTGGGCGATCGGGGCGTAGATCTCGATCGTCTCCTGGGAGATCCGGCGCCGGGCCTCCGTCGTCATGGCGCCCAGGGTCATCATGTTGTGGAGGCGGTCGGCGAGCTTGACCAGGATGACCCGGATGTCGCGCGCCGAGGCGAGGATCATCTTGCGGAACGTCTCGGCCTGGGCGTCGTCCTTGCGCACGTAGAGGTGACGGCCGATCTTGGTGACGCCGTCGACGAGCTCGGCGATCTCGGTCCCGAACCGGTCCTCGAGCGCGGCTTTGGTCGAGAGGGTGTCCTCGAGAACGTCGTGGAGCAGGCCCACGATGGCGCAGGTCTGGTCGAGCCGCAGATCGGCGAGCAGCCAGGCGACGCTCGCCGGATGGGTCATGAACGGCTCACCCGAGCGCCGCATCTGGTCCTTGTGCATCTCCGCGGAGAAGCCCCAGACGCGCGCGAGCAGGGCGCGGTCGACCTCCCGCCCGTTCTCCTCCAGCCGGCCCGCGAGCTCGGCGAGAGCCGGCGGCTTGGGGGGCCTCAGCGGGGGAGGCGGCGGTTTCTTCCTTCGCGGTCCGGGCATGGTCGGCGGCGTCGGAGCGCGCGGGCGCTCCGCAGCGCCGACGATTCTAGATCCGTAGCGTGGCCGGGACGAGGACGGCCCGGGTACCCGGCGCCGGGATCACCGGGCGGCGGCCGGTCTGCGCCGGCCGGCCGACGCGGCGCTCTTCTTGTTGCGGAAGCGGCCGCCGGGACCGAACCACTCCTCCCAGAGCAGGGCGAAGGGGCTGGCGATGTAGATCGACGAGTAGGTCCCGACCACGACCCCGATCGTCATCACGAAGGCGAACCCGCGGATCACGTCGCCGCCGAAGATCAGCAGGCAGCCCGAAGCGAGGATCGTGGTGCCGCCGGTCAGGATCGTGCGCGACAGGGTCTGATTGATGCTCCGGTTGAGCAGCTCGACCATCGGCGTGCTGCGGCTCCGGCGCATGTTCTCGCGCACCCGGTCGAACGTGACGACGGTGTCGTTCACGGAGTAGCCGATCAGCGTCAGGAAGGCCGCGATCGTGGTCAGGTTGAACTCGAAGCCCGCCCAGGCGAAGAGACCGACGGTGATCAGGACGTCGTGCAGCGTGGCCATCGTGGCGCCGATCCCGAAGCGCAGCTCGAAGCGCAGCGCGATGTAGAGGAGCATGCCCAGGACCGCTCCCACCACCGCCAGCAGCCCCCGCCGGCGCAACTCCTTGCCGACCACGGGGCTGACCTCCGAGATCGACAGGACCGAGTAGTTGCCGATCCGGGCGTGGGACTTGAGGAACTCGAGGGTCTTCGGGGTCACGCCGTCGGCGCCCTGGATCTCCGAGAAGTCGGTGAACAGCCCGGTGTCCTTGCGCTTCTTGAGCACGGCCTGGGAGATCGCCTCGTAGTAGGTCGCCGTTTGCTCGGACGAGACGCCGTCCGGGTTGCCGCCGGCCAGGAAGTCGGCCAGGGTCGGAGCGCCGGCCTGGTTGAGGTCGAGTCCGCCCGTCTCGCCCGGGTTGTAGCGCGTGTTGAGCGCCGCCTTGACCTGGGCGGCGCTCTGCTCCTCGCTGCCGCCGAGGATCGGGGTCCGGATCAGGACCTCGTCCGCCGCGCGCTCGCCGAAGCGCTGGATCACGCTCTCGCGGAACCCGGCGCCGTCGATCAGCTTGCGCAGCTCGTCGACCTCGGGCGTCTGCTTGAACTTCAGCACCAGCTGGGTGCCGCCGGCGAAGTCGACGCCGAAGTTGAGGCGGTCCATGAAGAAGATCCCGGCCAAGCCGGCCAGGATCGTGAGCACCGAGATGGTGATCCAGATCCGCCGGGTCTTCATGAAGTCGATCTTGGGGTCGTGCAGAATTTCCATGATTCGCTCCCGGTGCCGTCAGATCGAGACGTGGCTGGCCTTGGTGGCGCGGCCGTAGAAGACGTCGAAGAGCCAGCGGCTGACGAAGACACCGCAGAACAGGGTGCCGAGGATTCCGATCGACAGGGTGACCGCGAATCCCTTCACCGGCCCGGTCCCGAACTGGAACAGGAACAGCGCCGAGATCAGCGTCGTGATGTTGGCATCGACGATCGACGAGAGGGCGTTGCCGAAGCCGGCGTCGATGGCGGAGCGCGGCGGCTTGCCGGCCCGCAGCTCCTCCTTGATGCGCTCGAAGACCAGCACGGAGGCGTCCACCGCCATGCCCACGGTGAGCACGATGCCGGCGATGCCGGGCAGCGTCAGCGTGGCGCCGAAGTAGGCCAGGGCGCCGAAGATGAGGATCACGTTGAGCGACAGGGCGATGATCGAGTTGACCCCGGAGAGCCGGTAGACGAAGAGCATGCACAGCACCACCAGCAGCGCGCCGTAGAGCCCCGCTCTCAAGCCCGCCTGGATCGAGTCCTGGCCCAGCGACGGGCCGACGGTGCGGTCTTCCAGGTAGACGATGCCGGCGGGCAGCGCGCCCGAGCGCAGGGTGGTGACCAGATCCTGCACCTGCTCGTCGGTGAAGCTGCCCTCGATGATCCCGGAGTCCGTGATGCGCGAGTTGATCCGCGGCGCCGAGACCACCTTGCCGTCGAGCACGATCGCCAGCCCGCGGCCGACGTTCGCGCCGGTGGCCTCGCCGAAGCGTTGGGCGCCCTCGGCGGTGAGCAGGAACTGCACCACCGGTTGGCCGAACTGGTTGCGCGAGGGCTGGGCGGTCTTCAGGTCGCGGCCGGTGATCACCCGCCGCTTCTGCAGGCCGTAGAACTGCTGCCCGATGAGCTTGCCGGTCGCCTTGTCGCGCTGGTCCTCGGGCATGATCTCGACGTCGTCGGGCAGCGTCCCGCCGTAATGCTGGACGATCTCGTCCCGGGTCCCGACGCCGCCGCCGTCGTGCGGATAGTCGCAGAGCCGGAACTCGAGGAACGCGGTGTTCTTGATCAGCCGCTTGACCCGGTCGGGATCGTCGACGCCGGGCAGCTGGACGACGATCCGGTCGCTGTCGATGCCCTGGCGGGCGATCACCGGCTCGGCGACGCCGAACTGGTCGATGCGGTTGCGGATCGTCTGCAGCGCCTGGTTGACGGCGCCGTCGCGAATCGACTTCTCGTTGGCGGCCTTGATCTCGAAGACGAGCTTGCCGTCGCGGTCCTGCCACGACCAGCCGCTGCCCAGGTAGTCGTTGGCCGCCTTGAGCACGGCGCCCTCCTGGTCCTGGGTGAAGCTCTCGGCCGCGAACGTGGTGTCGGAGAGCTTGGTCGTCTTGAGGCCCGTCGCGCCGTTGCTCTCGGCTTCGCGCTGCAGGGTCTCCATGTCCTTGTCGGTCTCGGCCTTGACCGCGTCCTGGGTCTGGACCTCGAGGAGCAGGTGGATGCCGCCCTGCAGGTCGAGACCGAGGTTGATCTTCTTCGACGGCGGCCAGGCCGAGAAGGCCGCCAGCGCGGCGAGGCCCACGATCAGCAGGCCGCGCCAGAGTAGGCTCTTGTTCATCCCTTGTTCTCCTCCGCGGCGGGGTCCCCCTCGAGACCGGCGACCGCGGACTTGGTCAGGCGCACCCGCACGTTGTCGGCGAGCTTGAGGTGGACCACCTTCTCCTCGACCGCCGAGATCTCACCGATCAGGCCGCCGTTGGTCACCACCCGGTCCCCCCGCTTGAGCTCGCCGAGCATGGCCTGGTGGGCCTTCTGCCGCTTGCGCATCGGCGCCAGCAGCAGGAAGTAGAAGATGGCGAAGATCAACAGGACCGGCAGCAGCTGGATCAGCGGCGACGGTCCCTCCGCTGGACTGGCGAGCCTCGCGAGCAGGAAGGGCATCGGTTCTCTCCGGTCGGTCGGATGGTCGGATCGGTGGTCGGATCGCCGGGGCGAGCCGCCGCGCTCGCGGGCCCGGCATCAGGGCCGGTGCTCGTCCGGTCCGCCGGAGGCGGCGGAGCCGGGCGCAGGCGCGACGAGGCTCTCGGTTCGGTTTCCGTCCGCGGTAGAGAAGGCTCGGCTTCGAGCCCGATCTGCCAGCCGACAAGAGGCGATAGCCTGTCGGAGATCCGCCATGAAGTCAAGAAAGTAGCGCAAGTTGTGCAGGGTCGCGTAGACCGCTCCGGTGATCTCGCCGGCGCGGAGCAGGTGGTGGAGCAGGGCCCGCGGCACCCGCGCGCAGACCGGGCAGGCGCACCCGGGGTCGAGCGGCCGGGCGTCGTCGCGAAACGCCGCGTTCTTGATCCGCACCGTCCCGGCGCGGGTGTAGAGGATGCCGTGGCGGCCGTTGCGCGCCGGCAGCACGCAGTCGAACAGATCGACCCCCTGCGCCACGGCGTGCAGGATGTCGTCCGGCGTGCCGACCCCCATGAGGTAACGCGGACGATCCTCCGGCAGGCAGGGGGCCGTCCACTCGACCACCGCGCGGCGCTCGGCCACGGGCTCGCCCACCGACACGCCGCCGATGGCGTAGCCGTCGAAGCCGAGCCCGGCGAGGGCGGCCGCGGCCCGTTCGCGCAGGTGCCGGTAGACGCTGCCCTGGGCGATGGCGAACAGCGCGGTCGCGCCGCTCCGGCGCCGTGCCTCGAGCGAACGCCGCGCCCAGTCGAGCGTGCGCTCCAGCGAGCGGGCGGCGCCCGGCTCCTCGATCGGCCACTCCGGGCAGTCGTCGAGCACCATGGCCAGGTCGACGCCGAGCCGCTCCTGGGCGTCCACCACCCCGGCCGGGGTGAAGCGCACCAGGGCACCGTCGAGGTGGCTGCGGAACGTGACGCCCTCGGCGTCGAGCTGGCGCCGGTCGGAGAGGCTGTACACCTGGTAGCCGCCGGAGTCGGTGATCAACGGTCGGCGCCATCCGGTGAAGGCGTGCAACCCGCCCACCCTCTCGACGGCATCGATCCCGGGGCGGAGCGTGAGGTGGTAGAGGTTGGCGAGCAGGACCTGCGCTCCGGCCTGCTCGAGCTCCTGGGGCGTGACGCCCTTGACCGCGCCGCGGGTCCCCACCGGCATGAACGCCGGCGTGTCGATCCTGCCGTGGGCGGTCTCCAGACGGCCGAGCCGGGCGGCGCCGTCGCGGCTCAGGACGTCGAAGCCGAAGCTCACCGGGGGCCGGCGCCCGCGGAGTGCGAGCGCGACTCGCCGAGGTCCACGACCCGCACCTCGACGCCCTCGGGAAGCTTGAGGGCGAAGCGGTCGGGGTCGATCGGGGCGTTGGGCCGGAGATGGTCGAGGCGGTAGTCGGTCGAATCGCCGTTGGGCTCGACGTAGCGCACCCGCACCGGCAGGTAGAGGCGGCGGTCGATCCACAGCGTCATCGAGGTCAGCCGCTTGGCGATGCGCGAGTAGCGTGGCTTGAGCTCGAGCCGATAAGGCTCGTCCGCTGCCGGCGGCGAGAAGGTGACGGAGAAGTACCCGAGCAGGGACTCGAGCGAACCACCGGCGGTCAGGTAGTGGAAGACCTGGGTCGAGACCCGCCCCACGCGCATGCGCTCGGCGCGCCCGAGATCGCGGTACCAGATCAGCATCTCGTCGCCGTCGAGCACCAGGGTGATCGGCTTCGGCGCGGCGTACTCCCAGCGCACACGGTCCGGCCGCAGATAGGAGATCGTGCCGTGCGAGACCTCCGGGGCGGCGAGGAACTCGCTGGTCTTCTCCTGCTCGAAATCGGCCTCGAGCGAGGTCAGGTGGCGTTGCTCCCACTTCACCCGCTCGATCAGGGCGTCGAGGCGCCGGCTCGACGTCAGGCCGGGAGCCTCCGGGTCGGGACGGGCCGGCTCGGAGCTCGCCGCGCCCGCCGCGGCCGCACCCAGCGCCGCGAGCCAGCAGAGGACCGCGAGCCGTCCCGGCAGCCGCCACCGGACGGCGGCGGAGGGGGTCGGCGGGACCGGTGGTCGCGGTTCGGAAAGCATGGGATGTCGGGATTCCGGGGTCGGCGTCCGCGGCCCGGGAGACCGGGCCGCGCGAGGACCCGATCCTACCGGTCCCGGGCCCGAGTTGACAGTCCCGGATGCCGCTGCTACCGTCCCGCGCTCGCTGGGAAAGCCCACCTGGAGAGCTCCTCGATGCCGGAACTGGGAACCAAGTACGAATGCTTCAGCTGTGGCGCCAGGTTCTACGACCTGGGGCGGCCGGAGCCGATCTGCCCGAAGTGCGGGGCCAACCAGAAGGACAAGAAGCAGGAGAGCCGCGCCGAGTCGACCCACGCCCGGAAGCGCCGCCGCGAAGAGGTCGTGCGCGTCCCGGACGAGACGGACGACTCGAGCTCCTCCGGCGGGGACGACGACGTCTCCGACGAGGAGATCGAGGTCCCGGAGGGCCTGGACGACGCCGAGGAAGAGGAGGAGGCCGACGACGACTAGCGGCGGTCCCCGTCGCTTCGGCCTCGCGTTGGGAGCCAACCTGGGGCTTCCGCGCGCCGCGATCGCGGAAGCCCTGGCCCGCTTCGCCCGCCGCTTCGGCCCCCTGGAGGTCGCGCCGCTCTACCGCACCGAGCCGGTGGTCTCGACACCGCGCCTGCCGCCGCAGCCGCCCTACCTGAACACCGTGGCCCTCGGGATGACGGCCGAGCCGCCCGAGGCGCTGCTCGATTTCGCCCTCGCGCTCGAAGCCGCCCTGGGCCGGCGACGAGCCGAGCCCGGAGGGCCGCGCACGATCGACCTCGACCTGCTCTTCGTCGGCGACGAGCGGCTCGCCGGGCCGCGGCTCGAGCTCCCCCACCCGCGGATGCGCAGCCGCCGCTTCGTCCTGGCGCCGCTGGCCGACCTGGATCCCGAGCTGCCCCTGCCGCCCGACGGCGCCACCCCGCGCCAGCTGCTCGCGGCCCTGCCCGAGCGCCCGTGGGCGCGACGGTTGGACGGGATCCCGGCGTGAACCCGCTTCTCGCCGGGCTGGTCCTGGGTCTGAACCTCCTCGTCTGGGGCGCCCACGCCGCGCTGCCCTTCCACCTGGCCGGGGCCGGCGAGGGGGCACGCAGGATCTGGTCGCGCACGGCGCTGCCGGCGCTCGGGCTGTCGATCGTCGTCACCCTCGCTCTGCTCTGGCGCAGCCCCGACGCGGCCGCCAGCTGGGGCCTGTCCGGCTTCGTCGGCGGCTCGCTGCCCGCGCGCTTCATCATCGTGGCCGCCGCCGCGCTGGCTGCTGCCGACCTCCTCCTGCTGCTGGGCGGGGAGCGTCTCGACGCACGCGAATGGCGCCTCGTGGGAGCTGTTCGGCGGCCTCGGCCTGCTCGCTCAGACCTACGGCTCGGAGCTGCTACGCATGGGCTGGGGGCCGGTGCCGAGCCGTCTGCCGGCGTTCGCCGCTGCGCTGCTCCGGCTGCCGCTGGCCCTGGCGGCCGCCGAGTTGCTGGTCGGCCCCCCCCGGCGCTGGTGCCCGATCGCCGGCCCGGCCCTGGTCGCCGCCTTCTGCCTCTGGCCCCCGAGCCTGCGCGTGGCGCTCGGTCCCGACCTCCTCACCCTCGGAGCGGCAGCGCTCCTGCTGCTCGGGTCGCGCTGGCTCCCCGCCTCGCTGCGCCGTTGGGGCGCGGCCGCCGGCCTGGTGCTGGCGGTGATCTTCCTGGTCCGGGCCGGAGGCGTCTCGGACCTGCTGGGCGAGAGCGAGAAGCTTCCCTACGAGATGCTGGCCCCCTGACCGGCCTGCCCACCCCAAAGGGGATGGCAGCCACTGACAGGTCCTGTCAGTGTTCCGTGGTTCAATTCGGGGCGGGAGGTCGCTCGTGAGTCGCGCTGAGCGCCTGTTCGGTCTGGCGCAGTTCCTGAACACGAAGAGCGGACGCTCGCTCTCGGAGATCGCCGATCGCTTCGGAGTCTCCGAGCGCACCGTCTTCCGCGACCTCGCCGCGCTCCAGGACCAGGGCGTCCCGATCGTGTTCTCCGAGGGCCGCTACCGGATCCTCGACGCCCATCCCTCGGCGGTCGCGCTCGACTCGGGAGAGCTGGTGCTGGTCCGGCTGGCGCTCTCCAATCCGACCTTGGCGCGCAAGCGCACGCTGGTCTCGCGCGGCCTGCAGTCGCTGCTGGCGAAGCTCGACTCGGCGCTGCGCGAACGCGAAGCGCGCAGCAAGTAGCCGCCGGTTCGACCCCTCCCTAGCGACGCACGATCTCGACGCGGCGGTTGCGCGCTCGCCCGAGCTCGGTCGCGTTGTCGGCCAGCGGCCGGCCGGCGCCGAATCCGGCCGAGGTCAAGCGCGCGGCATCGATGCCGTGCGCCGCAAGGTAGTCGCGCACGGACGCGGCCCGCGCTTCGGAGAGCCGCTGGTTGTGCACCGCCGAACCGGTCGCGTCGGTGTGGCCCTCGATCGCCAGCTTCCAGTCCGCGTGGACGGCGAGCGCCCGGGCGACGTCGTCGAGGATCGGTCTCGACTCGGTCCGGATCGTGGCCGAGTCGACGTCGAACTCGATGCCGTAGAGGAGCGCCCGGCCGGAACGGGCCAGAGCCCGCTCGACCTCGCCGCCGACCGAGCCCGACCAGTTCGGGCAGCTGCCGACCTGCGCGGACACTTTCTTCCCGTCCCAGGCTCCGGAGGGCGCCCGGCCGCGGTCGGTTCCGCTCCACCAGTGCCCGGTGAAGGACTTGCCGTCGGGCGCGAACACCATCACCGCCGGACCGTTGTCGTCGGGACCGCCGTTCTCCTGCCAGGTGAGCTTCATCACCCGTCCCTCGACGCTGCCCGACAGCAGTCCACCGTCGTACTCGTAGCAGCCGACCAGCGCGGTGCCCTCCTGGCGCACGTGGAAGGTCGAATAGCTCGACTCGTAGGTGCCCGAGACGTCCCCGGCCGGCACCGGCGGCGGCGGCGCGCCGTAGGCGCGCACCGAGCAGAGCTCGACGTAATCGGGGGCGCCCTGGTTGCCCAGGATCTCGATCCGGACGAAGCGCCCCGGGACCTTCGCCTGGGCCGCCAGTTCCTGACCGTCGGTGGCGCTCAGGTTGGCTTCGAGCACGGTCGCGAAGCCGGAATCCTTCGAGGTGTCCGAGACCGAGACGCGGAGTCCCTTCGTGCCGCGCCCTTCCCCGTCGAGGCAGGCCGCGTCGTCGAACTCGAAGCGCTCGAGGGTCGCGGTCGCAGGCAGCTCGAAGACCATCGTCTGGCCCTGCGTCTGCCCTTCCACGCTCGCCCAGCCCGTGCCGGGCGCGTCGTCGATCAGATGGAGGATCTCCCAGCCGCCGTAGCTCGGCGGCTCGACCACCGGCAGGGCACCGGCGCCGAGCGAGAGCAGGTCGGACTCGGCCGCGACGGCGGCCGAGGCCGGGAGGAGCAGCGCCGGCAGAAGGACGCGCAGGAGCGTCGCGAGACGGAACGGTACGCGGATCATCGAATCACCTCTCCAGGCTCGAGTGGCACGGTCGGGGGCCGATCGCCGGCCGGGACCCCGCGCGGAGACCCGGGCAAGATGCTATTCCGGAACCGTGCGCGACGGAGCATCCCCACGCCCCGGCCGTCGCGCTCCCGCCGCCCGCTCGCGCCCGCCCTCGCCGTCCTCGTCGCCTCCGCCCCCGTCGCGCCTCCGGGCGCTACGAGCCGCTCTGGATCGGCGCCGAGAAGGTGACGTCCACCGACCAGTGGTCGCCGAAGAACTCGTCCTCCTTCGGCGTGTAGAGGTGTCCGGAGATCTTGCCCCCCTTCGAGCTTGAAATCCTCCAGCTCGAGGGTGCCGCTCGACGAGAAGGGCTTGTGCTCGAGCGCCGGATGGTAGATCTCCGTGCCGTAGAGGTCGCCCTTCTTCGTCAAGTGGACCACCAGGGCCGCGCCCAGCTCGCCGAAACCGGCGTCCCAGTCGGCCTTGCTGCCGGGCTTGGGCGCCTGCTCGGTGAGGACGACCGTGAAGGCGTCCTCGCCCTGCCACTTCTCCTCCGCCGGAACCGCGACGGCGTGCGCCAGCGCTCCCTGCTTGCCGTTGCCCAGGAACTTGCCCGTCACCGTGCCGTCCGCCGCCGCGGCCGGTGCCGCCGCCGCGACCGCCAGGACCAGCGCTGCAACCACCGTCCATCCCGCCGAGATGCGCATCGTGCTCCCCTCTTTTCGAGCTGCGTCGCGAGCCCGCCACGGGCTCTCGATCTGTTCACGCCGAATCGGGCCGCGACAGGACAGCCGCGGCGGCGAAATCACTGCGCAGCGGGGCCGGGAGGCCCGGCGACCGGCTCGGCCAGGAATGCTCCGAGCCGCGCGGTGAAGGCATCCTCCTGGTCGTAGAAGGGCAGGTGACCGCTCTTCTCGAACACCGCGAACTCCGACCCCGGGATCGCCTTGTGGATCGACCAGGCCACCGAGGGCGCGACGTTGATGTCGTAGCGGCCGGTGACGACCAGGGTCGGCATGCGGAACTTGGCCAGCTCGGGGTTGAGGTCGAACCGCTGCAGGTCGCTCCACACCATCTGGTTGACCCGGCGCGAGTACCGGAACGAGTCCCAGCGCGCGAGGAAGGCGTCGCGCTGCGCCGGATCGTAGAAGAGCATCGAAGCGTACTCGCGCAGGTCGGCCGCAATCGCCGCGGGATCGCCCAGCTCGACGGCGAAGGCGAGATCGGCTTCGCGCTCCGTGGTCTCGGGGTAGATCTTGTCGAACAGGAATGCCGTGTCCTGGATCTTCGGCGCCGCCGAGTCGACGATGACGAGGTGGGCGATGTGCTCCGGGAAACGGGCGGCGTAGGCCATCACCAGGTAGCCGCCCCAGGAGTGCCCGAGCAGGTCCATCGACTCGTAGCCGAGATGGGCGCGCAGTGCCTCGAGGTCGGAGATCTGCTCGGCCAGGCCGCACGCCTCGCCGTCGGCCAGTGGGCCCGAGCGTCCGTTGCCGCGCTGGTCGTAGTAGACGACCGGCCGGTCGTGGCCGAGGCGCTCCCAGGCGCCGGTGACCAGATAGGAGTGATCGAAGCCGGGTCCGCCGTTGACCAGCACCAGCGGCCGGCCCGCGCCGCCGCCGGTCACTTCGTACCAGATCGTGACGCCGTCCGGGGTGTGGAAGGTCGCGCCCTCTCCGGCCGCCGCCGGCGGGATCGAGGCGAGCGCGAGCACGATCGAGAGAACACCGCCGGCCCATCCTCTGCGGGTCATGGAGGCCTCCTTCCCAGAAATTCCTGCGTCGTTTCCGAGCGATCCAGGCCATCCTAGTCCAGCCCCGGCGGCGGGGGGTGCGGGGGCCGGCGTTCTCGGCCAGGCGCAACACAAGCAGGGACCTTTCTGCTCAAGACAAAGACAAAAGCTCCCATAGATGGGAAATGCGGGCGTCGACCGGCCGCGCGCGCCTGCCGGCAGCCGCAACGACGGCCCCACCCCCTTCCCCTACGGGAACGTCTTTGATCTTTGGTCTTTGGTCTCTCGTCTTCCGCCTTCGGAGCGAGCCGCGTGGCGGTTCGCGGGGAGTCGGAATTGCTAGGGTCGCTCCGTGCTGCCGAGGTTCGATCCCGCGTCGGAGCCGTCGGAGGGAGCAGTGCGGGCGCCCTCGGTTTGGCTGGCGCTGCCGCGGCAGGCGCGCTTCTGGCGTGAGCCGGTGCGGCTGGCGCGGGCGCGGCGCCGGCTCGCCGCCGGCCCGGCGGGCGACGGCCGGCCGGTGCTCGTGCTCCCCGGCCTCGGGGTCGGCGACCTCTCCACCGGGGCGCTGCGCCGGTTCCTGCGCCGGCGCGGATTCGACTGCCGGGGCTGGGGGCTGGGCCGCCACCGGCCGCTGGTCGCCGACACGCTCGCCCGCATGTTGCCGCGTCTCGAAGGGTTCGCGGCGGAGGTCGGTGGGCGGGTCGCGCTGGTGGGCTGGAGCCTGGGCGGGATCGTCGCGCGCGAGCTGGCGCGGATGCGTCCCGATCTGGTGTCGCGGGTGGTCACCCTGGGCACGCCGGTGGTCGGCGGCGCGCGCGGCACGGCGCTGGCGGCGATCGCGCGGCTGTACGGCTGGGACCTCGACGAGATCGACTGGGCGGTGGCCGCGGTCGAGCGCACGCCGATCCGGGTGCCGGTGGTCTCGATCTTCAGCCGCCGCGACGGCATCGTCGGCTGGCGCGCCGCGATCGATCGCCGCACTCCCGGAGTCGAGCACTTCGAAGCGGCCAGCTGCCACTGGGCCCTGGGCCTGGATCCCGACGTGCTCCAAACCGTGGCGGCGCGGCTCGCCGCGGACGGAGGCAACGTGCCCGCCGACGGCTAGAAGGTCGTCGAGCTCCAGCGGCAGGGGTGCGGCTCGCCGGCGACGTCGCCCTGGAAGTTGTCGAAGAAGAGCGGCGGCCGGCGCGACACCCGGACCTGGTCGGCGAGGAGGTGGAACGGGGCGGAGTGGCTGGCGCTGATCGTGACCAGCACGGCGTGGGCGCCTCCGGGTACGGCGGCGTTGTTCAACACCGCGTCGCTCCAGCTCGACGGGCTCGCCCCCGCCGTGTTGGTCACGGTGGACAGCTGCCCGGACGAGCAGTTGGCGGCGCTGGTGAAGTCGAAGCGCACGGTCAGGGTCCCCGGCTGCTCGTAGCGCACCCGGGCCGAGAGCGTGCCGCCGCCGGAGATCGCCACGCACTGGCTGATCGCCGCGTCGAAGGTCGCGCCGGTGTTGGCAGCCGTGTCGTCCGCCGACCCCGAGCCGGCGCAGCCCGCCTCGTCCAGGCCATTCCAGGAGAGGTTGGTCCCGAGGATCCGCGTCCAGCCGGTGGTCGCGGAGTCGAAGTCCCCGTTGGTGACCAGGTTCTGCGCCGTAGCGCCGGAGGACCAGGCGACGGCACCCAGCACGGCGAACGCGAGCGTCCAGATCGTCTTGCGCATCTTCGACCTCCGGTGTCGGAAGGCGCCGCGACGCTACACCCCGGCGGCCCCGCCGACAACCGGTGGCACCCGGTGACGTAGGATCCCGGCCGCTTCCCGGGAGCTCGACATGAACGGACGCCTTGCGGTCTGCGTCTCGGTGCTGCTCGTCGTGGCCGGGTGCTCGCGCGCCCGGACCCCCTCCGGCCCCACACCGATGCCGGCGGTCCACGCCCGGCCGCTCACCGACGTCCGGTTCGAATCCACGCCGGAGCGAGTGGAGAGGGGCCGCTACCTCGCCACCGCCGCCATCGGGTGCGTCCTGTGCCATTCCGAGCGCGACCGCAACCGGTCCGGCGAGCCTCCTGTCGCCGGTCGGGAGTTCGCGGGCGCGATCTTCGAACAGAGCTCCGGCTACCTGCTCGTGGCGCCCAATCTGACGCCCGACGCCGAGACCGGCGCCGGCGCCTGGACGGACGACATGTTCGCGCGCGCGATCCGCGAAGGGGTCGGCCACGACGGCCGCGGCATCGGCGGTCCGATGTGGTGGTGGGCCTTCCGCTCGCTCTCCGACGAGGACCTCGCCTCGATCGTCGTCTTCCTGCGCTCGCTGCCGCCGGTGCGCAACGCCCTGCCGGTCCGCCAGCTCGCACCGGAGCTGGAGCGGGAGCGGGCCGAAGGCGCCTCGCCGCTTCCGGGTCCTGTCCCGGCCACGAATCCTCACGGATCCCTTGGATCGCGGTCGCTATCTCATCGAGGTCGCCGATTGCTTCGGCTGCCACACCGCCTGGGAGGCTCCGGTCGATCCCGGGCCTGGGCGGCGGCGGCAATCGCCTCGACTGGCTCGGCGGCGAGATCTTCAGCGCCAACCTGACGCCTGACGCCTCCGGCCTCGGCCCGGTCACCGAGGACGACTTCGTGGCCGAGCTGCGCACCGGCCGCGGCGGCACGCTGAGCGCGGTGATGCCCTGGGCCGCCTATCGCGGCATGACCGACGAGGACCTGCGCGCGATCTACCGCGCTCTGCGCCGGCTGCCTCCGGTCGTCCACTGGGTGTCGTCGGCGGCCACTCCGACGCACTGCCGAGTCTGCGACCAGGACCACGGCCTGGGAGAGCAGAACGTCGCGCCGGTCATCGAGCGCGCGGCCGTCGATCTCGGCCCGCTCGAAGCCTACGTGGGGACCTACCGTCGGGACGAGATCGCGATCGAGGTCAGCGCCCGCGACGACGCGCTCTATGCCGCAGAGGACGGCGGCGCGCCGATCGAGTTGGTTCCCGTTGCCGGCAGCCGCTTCCGCGGTCGCGGCCTCACCTCTCCGCTCCGCTTCGAGCGCGACGCCTCCGGCGCCGTCGTCGCGCTGATCACCTTCGACCTGGGTGAGTCGCGCTGGAACCGCTCGCCGTAGCCGCGCCTACCCGTCCACGCTGCAGAAGCAGTAGGCGACCAAGCCCTGGGGGTCGTCGAAGTCGGCCAGGGACTCGAGGTCGGCCAGGGCTCTGCGCACCCGGGCCGCGGGCGAGAGCGGGCCGTGCGCCGCGAGCAGGCGCGCGGCCGCGGCGTCGGGGCCGTTCGAGCCGCGGACCAGGCCGGGCGCCCAGCGCGCGGCGGTCTCGAACAGGCCGGCGACGAAGCGGTCGCGCCAGGAGCGCTGCTTCTCGATCCACTTCACCTTGGGGTGGTCGCCCAGCTTCGCCAGCTTGCCCGCCGCGGCGATCGCCGGGTCGAGACCTCCCAGCTCGTCGACCAGGCCGAGCTGCTTGCCCTCGGCGCCGGTCCAGATCCTCCCGCGGCCGATCTTGTCGACCGCCTCGCGGCTCATCTTCCGCCCCTCCGAGACCCGGGTCAGGAACTCCTGGTAGCCGCGGTCGATCAGGGTCTGGATCAGGTCGCCGACGCGCGGATCGAGCGCCCGGTCGGGGCGCGCCGCGCCCGAGAGCCAGGTCGTACCGACGCCGTCCACGTGCACGCCCAGGTAGTTGGCCAACGGCTTCTCGAAGGTCGGCAGGACGCCGAAGATGCCGATCGAGCCGGTGATCGTCGTCGGATCGGCCCAGATCTGGTCGGAGGCGGTGGAGATCCAGTAGCCGCCCGAAGCCGCGAGCGTGCCCATCGACACCACCACGGGCTTGCCGTCGCGGCGCGCCAGCGCGGCCTGCCGCCGGATCAGCTCGGAGGCGAAGGCGCTGCCGCCCGGGCTGTCCACGCGCAGGACGATCGCCTTGACGTGGTCGTCGAGGCGGGCCTTGCGGATCAGCGCCGAGGTCGAATCGCCGCCCACCGTTCCCGGCGCCTGGTCGCCGTCGAGGATCTCGCCCGCGGCCACGACGACGCCCACCGCGTCGCCGGAGACCTTGGCCGGCGTCGCCAGGTCCTCGGCCGCGAGATAGTCCTCCATCCCGATCTTGTGGAAGTCGTGGCGGTCGGTGTTCTCGCCGACCAGCTCGATCATCCGCTGGCGGACGTCGTCGCGCGTCGAGAGCCGGTCGACCAGACCGGCGTCGAGCTCGGCCTGCGCGGCATCGCCGTCGGCGGCGTCGATCGCCTGGTCGAGGTGATCGATGATCGCCGTGAGCTGTTCCGGGGTCTTGCCGCGGCGCTCGCCGACACCCTCGAGGTAGGCCGACCAGAGGCCGCCCAGCACGTCCAGGTACGACTCCCGCGCCTCGGGCGAGAGGTCGTCGCGCAGGTACGGCTCGACCGCCGACTTGAACTCGCCGACCCGGAAGACGTGGGCCTCGACGCCGAACTTGTCCAGGCCTTCCTTGTAGTACGGACGGAAGATGCCGAACCCCTGGAGCAGGACCAGGCCCTGCGGGTCGAGGTGGATCTCGTCGGCCTGGGCGGCGAGGTAGTAGGCGGCCTGGCTGTAGCTGTCGGCGACGGCGACCACCTTCTTGCCGCTGGCGCGGAAATCCGCCAGCGCGGCGCCGAGGTCGCGCAGCTTGGTCATCCCCGCCCGGTCGAGGTCGGACAGGTCGAGCTCGATCGCCGCGATTCGGCGGTCGTCCTTGGCGGCGCGGATCGCGGTCAGCAGGTCGCGCAGCAGGGTCTGGTGGACGCCGACGCCGCGCAACTCGTCCAGGGCCCGGGAGGTCGGGTCGCCGGCCAGCTGCTCGACGATCGTGCCCGACGGCGCGAGCACGAGGGCGGCCTGGTCGGGGACGCTCGGTCCCCGCCGGGAGGCGATCAGCCAAACCAGCGCGACGATCAGGAGAACGAGGAGGAGCAGGTTGACGGTGATGCGCAGGACGCCGTCGAAGGCGCGCCAGAGGCCGCGCAGCAACCGGGACACGCGGGACACGCGGGACACGCGGGAGACGGGGGAGGTTCGGCGAGGTTCCATGACGGGACTCCTCGAAGTCGGGGTCGATGTCGGACCGGGACGCGCGCCGGGACGCCTGGCCGCGGACCGATCCCCGGCGATTGTACGGTTAGCGCGCGCCGGGAGTCCCGGTCGGCGCCGAGGTCGCGCCGCCGGGTCAGGTGCGGCCCGCCGGCGGCGCCATGGCTTTGGCGAACGCCAGCGCGATCACGCTCTCCGGGTCCCCGCTGCCGGCGAAGGCGCACAGGATCCGCCCCTCCTGCCAGAAGACCAGCGTCGTGGTCCCGCGCCGGTAGACGTGGAACTCGAAGTCGCCGTGGTGGCGGATCTCCGCCGGGGGCGGGAGCTCGGCGAGCGAGCCCACCAGCATCCAGCAGACGAAGCGGCCGCCACCGCCGGCGTAGACCGTGCGCGCCGCCGGGTGCCCGCCCAGCTCGGCGGCATCGCCTCCGGCCAGGTCGATCCCCATCCCGCCGAGGTCGAAGACCCGCGCCGGGAAGCCGATGCCGCCGGCGCGCCAACGCGCGGCGACCACGTCGGCTTCGGTCGCGCGCAGATCCCGCGGCAGCTCGCCCACGGCGAGCCCGGCGTAGGCCGTGAAGGCGTCGTCGACCATCCCCGGCGGCGACGGGCGGGAACGGCCCAGCCAGATCGCCCCGGCGACCACGCCGATCACCAGGACCGCCGCCAGCGGCAGCATCCAGCCTGCTCCGCTGCGCCGGGCCGGAGCCGGGCCGGAGGCGGGCGCCGCGCCGCGCCCGCCGGCGTCCTCGCGGTCGAGCGCCGCCAGGATCCGCGCCTCGAGATCCGCCGGAGGAGCCTCGTCCGGAAGCCCCTCGCGCACCACCCGCCGCGCCTCTGCCAGCGCCTCCAGCCGGCGGCGGCAGCGCGGACAGCCGGCCAGATGGCGGTCGAGATCGGCCCGCTCGGCGTCGCTCAGGCGCCCGTCCAGACGGGCGTCGAGCAGCTCCTCCGGATGGGTCGTCGGCGTCGTCATGACTGGGCCTCTCCGGTGTAGCCGAGCTCGCGCGCATAGGCCGCGAGCTCGGCGGCGAGACGGCGTCGCGCGCGCGACAGGCGCGAGCGCACGGTTCCGATCGGGCACTCGAGCGCCGCCGCCGCCTCCTCGTAGGTCAGCTCCTCGACGTCCACCAGGAGGACGGCGCGGCGATGCTCCTCGGACAGGGAGCGCAGAGCCCTCTCCACCGCGGCGCCCGTACCCCAGGTGCCCGCGCCGATGGCTGCCAGCAATGGCGCCTCCCAGTCCTCGGCGGTCCGGTCGCGATCCGCCGCCCGCTCGAGCTCGTCGTCCGGCTTCGCTTTCGGCTCGCGCTTGAGCCGCCGCCAGCGGTTGGCGAAGACCGAGTACAGGATGGTCAACAGCCAGGCGCGGCAATCGGTTCCCCGGGTGAAGTTGTCGTAGGTGCGGTAGGCGCGCAGAAAGGTCTCCTGCACGAGATCCTCGGCGTCGGCCCCGGGCCGGGCCAGCCGCCGCGCCGCGGCGTAGAGACGCCCCAGGTGGGGCATCGCTTCGGCCTCGAAGGCGCGGCGCCGTTCCGAGTCGACCTCGTCCTGCGACATCGCGGTCGATTGTACGCGATCGGACGCCGCGACCCGCCGATGGAACTCGTGACGATCCTCGCGTGTTCCCGTGACCAGTGGGCGATCGCTGCTCGGGAACCGGTTGCAGACGGAACCTCCTTCGGTCGCGTCACTTCGAGAACACTTCACGAGAGGAGACGCAATGCACAGGATGAGATTTCTAGTCGCCACCACCGCGGTGGCAACGCTCGCCGGGCTCGTCGCACCGGCGCACGCCCAGATCGAGAAGGGCCAGCCCGCCCGCACCGCGAGCGTTGGCGCCCAGCGCGTTCCGATCCTGCTGACGCCACCCCATCCCTACATCCCGATCGACCACCCCATGACCATCACCGAGCCCGGCTCCTACCGGCTGGTGGCGGACATCAGCGTCGGCGACGCTGCCGCCTTCGTGGTCCAGTCCGACGGGGTCACGCTCGACCTCGGCGGCTACACGATCACCGGACCCGGGCAACTCCAGGGCATGGGCATCGTGGTCGACGGCGCCAAGAACGTGAAGATCACCAACGGCCACATCCAGGACGTCGGGCTCGGAGTCTTCCTCAACGAGAGCCGCAACGTCGTCGTGAGCCAACTCCAGATCGACGGCCAGGACCTGGGAGGCACCCCTCCGGCGGTCGAGATCGGCGTCATGCTGATCAACACCCGCGGCGCCCGCATCGTCGGCAACCAGATCACCCAGACCTTCCTCGGCATCTTCGTGCGCGGCGAAGCGAGCGGCGGCAACCTGGTCGCCGACAACGTCGTCACCGGGGGCGACAACGGCGAGCTGGCGATCTGCTACAACCCGGCGCCCAACGAGACCGGCGGCCCGGACGGCGACCTGGTCACCGGCAACGTCATCTCGCGTTTCCGCCGCGGCCTCTCGCTGAGCGACGGCAGCGCCGGCAACATCGTGCGCGACAACACGATCGCCTACTTCGACCTCTCGATCCAGGAAGCCGTCGGCGGCGCCAACCTGATCGAGGACAACCACCTCCAGCAGATCGCCCGCTGAGGGCGACGGGACCCTCGTCCCGTGAGATCATGGCCCCACCCAGGAGGGAGAGGTCATGACGAACTCGCAGCGGTTCCGGCTTGCGGTCGGCCTCGGTTTCGGTGTTCTCGCGCTCGCCGGTGGCACGGCGGCCGGCGCGCAACCGAGCGCGGCCGACCAGATCCGCGCCGCGGTGCTCGCGGCGCCCGAGGAGTTGAGGGAGGCCGCGCAGGTGTTGGGCTACGACGCGGCGGGCAAGCTCCGCGTCCTGCGCAAGGGGTCCAACGAGCTGATCTGCCTGGCCGACGATCCCAAGGACGACGCCTTCAGCGTCGCCTGCTACCACAAGTCGCTCGAGCCGTTCATGGCGCGCGGACGCGAGCTGCGCGCCAAGGGAGTCGCCCCCGATGACGTCGTGCACCAGCGCTGGCAGGAGGCGAACACCGGCAAGCTGCAGATGCCGCAGGACCCGGTGACCCTCTACGTGCTCGACGGCTCGGGCTACGACGCCGCGACCGGCACGGTGAGCGACGGCTACCTGCGCTTCGTCATCTACGTCCCGTGGGCGACGCAGGAGTCGACCGGGCTGCCGCTGCATCCGCTCGCTCCCGGCGCCCCCTGGCTCATGTTCGCCGGCACCGCGGGCGCCCACATCATGATCAACCCGGCGCGTCCGAGCGACTTCCCGGCCCCGGACCCGGCGGCAACTGCCGCACCGAGCCCGACCGCCCCACCGCAGTAGGAGCTGGTCTCCGTCATGGGTGACGGGTCGAGCGACACGACGACGCGCGGGGTGCGGGTGCTCGCGCGCAGCCGGTACGAGCCGGAACGCAGCGTGCCGGGCGAGAAGCAGTACTTCTTCTCCTACCGGATCCGGATCGAGAACCTCGGGCAGGAGACCGTGCAGCTGCTCTCCCGCTTCTGGTTGGTGACCGACGACGAGGGCAACGAGCAGCGCGTCGAGGGCCCGGGCGTGGTCGGCGAGACGCCGGTCCTCGCCGCCGGGGAGACGTTCGAGTACGCCAGCTTCTGCCCGCTCGAGACGGCGGTCGGGACGATGGAGGGGAACTACGTCATGAAGGTCGTCGACACCGGCGAGCGCTTCGAGGCGCGCATCGACCCCTTCACCCTGGCTGTGCCGGGTTCCATCAACTGAGTTGCGGAGAGCCTTTCCCTTCAACAGCTAGCTTTTCGGACGTCCGGTCCGGCGTGGCGCCCGCCGTTCGGCGGACGCGGCGGCCGGGCGCCGGGAAACAGAGGGTCCTGTCGCTGTGGGTCTTCAGCCGAGCGGGATCTTGGCGATGTTGGCGGCGAGCCAGGTGGCGAAGTCCTGGAGCTGCGGGTTCAACGCCCGGGCGACCTCGACGTCGCGGCTGGCCTGGAAGGCGTCGCCCAGGATCGCCTGGAACTGGAACATGTTGCCCAGGTCGTCGGCGCCCGGGAACCCCAGGCCGCGGTAGACGTCGAACGGCACGTCCTGGAAGCGGACCGGACGGCCGATCGCCTTGCCGAACTCGAGCGCCATCTCGCCGCCGGTGAGCGCCTGTCCGGCGATGCCGAAGCGCTGCCCCGCCGCGGCCGGACCGCGCCGGAACACCCCGTAGGCGCACCTGCCGATGTCGCCCGACGCGATGCCCGGAAGCGCGACCCCACCGAGCGGCATCGAGAGCGTCAGCAGGCCGGTCTCGTCCGGCTTCGGGCCCATGCCGAAGCCGATGAAGTTGTCCCAGTAGAAGGCGGCCAGCAGGTAGCTCGTGGGCGCCGCCTCGGCGGCGAAGACCCGGTCGGCCTCGCCCTTGGCGTCGAAGTGCGGCACGTTGTACTTCTCGCGCAGCACGGGCATGCGCGGGTCGTCGAGCGGCACCGCCTGGCGCGTGTCCTCGAGGGTGGACCAGACGACGTGCGCGGCGCCGGCCTTCTTCGTGGCGCGCGCCATCGCCGAGGCCTGGGCGAGCTCGCGCTCGGGCGAGAAGTGCTCCCAGAAGTTGGTCACGCAGTAGACCCCGTGGGCGCCGGCGAACGCACGCTCGAGGCTGGCCGGGTCGTCGGCGTCGCCGGCGACCACCTCGGCGCCCGCCGCGGCGAGCGCGCGCGCCTTCTCCGAGTCGGGCTTGCGGGTCACCGCCCGCGCCGCGAAACCGCCCTCCGGGTCGTCCAGAATCGCCTGTACGACCCCGCCGCCCTGCGCTCCCGTGGCTCCGATGACCGCGATCGTCTTCTTCTGCGCCATGATCTCGTTCTCCCTCGCCGGCGAGTCTAGGACACGAGGGCGAGTCGGCGCTCGCCCGCGGTCCGCGCCGCGCTAGAGTGCGCCGACCGGACGCTGGAGCCGACGACCCCGACCGCGAAGAGGAGACCCGCATGATCCCCGCCGCCCAGGCCCTGATCGCCGAGTACGACGCCGAAGCCCCGGCCACCCGCCGCGTGCTCGAGCGGATCGCCGAGGCCGTGCCGGCCGAGCGCTTCGGCTTCCGGCCCCACCCGAAGTCGATGAGCCTGGCGCAGCTGTCCCATCACGTCGCCACGCTCCCCGGCTCGATCGCGCGCCTGGCGGCGCTCGACGGCCTGGACGCCTCGACGGTCAACTTCGAGCCGCAGCCGGCCGCTAGCCCGGAGTCGCTCCTCCCCGAGCTCGAAGTCGCGCTCGCCGGCGCGCGCGACTTCCTCGCCGGTCTCGACGAGACGAGCGCCGCGGCGCCCTGGCGGATGACGAACGGCGGGCGCGAGGTCTTCACCATGCCGCGGATCGCGCTGATGCGCACGCTGGCGCTCAACCACTGGTACCACCACCGCGGCCAGCTCCTGGTCTACCTGCGCCTGCTCGACGTCCCGGTCCCGATCGTCTACGGCCGCACCGCCGACGAGAACCCCTTCGCCCCGCCGGCCTGAGCGCGGCCGCGGAGCAGCCACGTCGCGCTCCGGCACGGCAGCACCTTCGAGCGACGGAAAGGACCACGACTTCGCCCTCGCCTTCGGTCCCGGGGCAACTGCCAGCGGGGAGTCGTGCGCTTCGAAGACAGGTCTTTCGGTGTTCAGGACCGACGGGCAGGGCCTTCAGTGCCGCGCGCGGGAGACGTGCAGCTCGAATCCGAGCGCGGCGAGGACCCGGAGGACGGTGGCCAGCTCGGGGTTGCCCGAGTCCGGCAGGCCCTTGTCGAGGCTCTCCCGTCCCAGCCCGCTCCGGAGTGCGACCCGCGTCAGCTCCACGGAGCGTGCGATGTCGCCGAGAGCCGCGGCGACGACGCTGGGATCGCCGTCCTCGAGCGCGGCATCCAAGTAGGCGACCCGATCGGCGTCGCTCGCCAGGTGGACCGCGGGGTCCAAACGTCGCGTGTGGGCTCTCGCCATGTCGCCGCTCCTCTTCCGGACGCTTCAGAGCCGCCGCGCGAGCTGGGCTGCACGACGGATGTCCTCGTCCTGGGTTCTCTCGTCCCCGCCCGCCAGCAGGAGGACCTCCGCCGCTCCCCGTCGAACGAAGTAGACCCGGTAACCCGGTCCAACGTCGATCCGCAGCTCGCGAACGCCGCCACCGACCCACCGCGAGCCGGCCCGGTGGCCGAGCGAGAGCCGGCGGATCCGGACCAGGATCCGCGCCCGCGCCCGGCGGTCCCGCAACCGGTCGAACCAGTGCGCGAACCGGTCCATCTGGCGGACCTCGATCACCGGGCGGTGTAGCCCAAAGAACACAAGCTGCGGCGGCTCGCCCGGCGCCTGCGGGCACGATGCACGGCTCACGCACCAGTCCGTCTCGAGCAGCACACCGGAGTAGGGACGGCATCTCGACTCCCGATCTCGCGCCCGGCGGCGTTAGAGTCGGCGCTACCATGGCCGACCTCAAGCGCAGCGTCCGGTTGATGAAGCTGCTCACGCGCCTGCGCGGCAAGCGCTGGCGCACGGTCGAGGAGCTCGCCGCGCACTTCGACGTCACCGCGCGCACGATCTACCGCGACCTGGCCGACCTCGAGCGCTCGTATCCGATCGAGCGCTCGCACGGCGCCGGCTCGGAGGAGGCCGAGGCCGCCGGCTACCGGCTGCCCCCCGGCGCCGAGCTGCCGCCGGTGAAGCTCACCGTCGAGGAGACGGCACTGCTGCGCGCGCTGCTCGACCAGCCGCTGCTCACCCGCGACCGGACGCTGGCCAAGGCCGCGCGCGCGCTCGAGGCCAAGCTCTCGGCGGCGGTCGCGGGGCTGGCCGAGACGCCCGCGGGCTTGAAGCTCGCGCCGGTGGACCGCTCCGGTCCGCGCGCCGAGGCGGCGCTCGCCGGCCTCAAGGCCGCGATCGATGCCGGGCGCGCGGTCGAGATCGTCTACGAGTCGCTCTCGGGCAGCGACCAGAAGCCGCACCCGCGCGGGCTCGATCCGTGGAAGCTCTTCCACCGCGGCGATGCCTGGTACGTCGTCGGCTGGTGCCGGGTCCACCGCGAGCCGCGCATCTTCCGGCTCGACCGCATCTCGGCGGTCGGCGTGCTCGACGAGACGGCGCGCCCGCCCGCGCCCGGCTTCGACCTCGACGACTTCCTCGAAGGCGCCTGGGCGGTCTTCTACGGCAGCTCGCGCTACGACGTGGTGCTGGTCTTCGAGGCCGCGCTGGCGCCGCTGGTCCTCCACGCCCGCCACCACGCCGGCGAGACGAAACAGAAACTCGCCGACGGACGGATCGAGTACCGGGTGACGCTCTCGGCGCTCGACGAGGTCGCGCGCTGGGTCGTCGGCTTCGGCGGCGGCGTGCGCGTCGCGGGACCGGACGAGCTGCGCACCCGGGTCCTGGCGCTGGCCCGCGGCACCCTCGACGCCGACGCCGCGCCGGCGGCTCAGCCGCTCGCGCGCGCCGGATCCGGACGGTAGCTCGGCTCCGGGATCGGCAGACCCCGCTCGCGCGCCGTCTCGAGCCAGGCCTCCGGGCAGAAGGACCGGCGCGAGCGACTCTTCGGGAGACCCACCCAACGCCGAGCAGGGAAAGAGATCCGGAATTGACGGATTCTGACAGTCGCGGGCGCGAGAGTGGCGGTCGAGAGGGGAGGTGCGCCATGGCCGAACGACGAGGAATTCCGGACGCACGGCGGGGAAGGATCAACTGGACGCTGGTCCGCTTCCTCGGCTTCTGGGTCGTCGCCCTCGCGGTCTTCCTCGGCAACCTCTACCGTCCGGCGCCCCACTCGCACGCCGATTCGGAGACCGCGCGCTGGATCGCCGCCAGCCCGCGCCGGACCGCCGGCTGTCCGGGGCTCGCAGTCCAGCTCGCCGCATGGCAGCGCGAGCTCTGGCTGGCCGACTGGTCGATCGACCTGACCTGCGGCACCGATCCCGCGGAAGAAGACGCTCCTCGGCACCTCGCGCACCGACGCCGAGCACCACAGCGCGAAGATCGCCGTGCGCGACGGCCTGAGCCGCGGCTGGCAGAACTACGTCCTGGTCCACGAGCTGACCCATGTCGCTGTCGCACGCCGGACGCCTGGCGGTGCCGCCCGAGGAGTCGAACGAGGACTTCGTCGAGGAGATGGCGAGCGGTTCTTCCTCGAGCGCTACGCGGACGTCACCCGGAAGCTGCTGTTCGAGGCCGGTTCCCGGCGCCGGCCCGGCCGCTCCCCGGCCCCCTGACCGCTTTTCCCCGGATTTGCCGTCCTAGAAGAGAGAGAGCCCTCGGGACCCGGGCCGGGAAGGCTCCGCCTGTCGGCGGCCGGGCCCCGGGAGTAGGCTGGTTTCTTCCACGCTGGACAGAGACAAGGGAGGAAGCATGTCGAGAAGAGCACTGCTTTCGGCGGTCGCGCTGTCGCTGTCGCTGGTCGTCCCCGTCTTCGCGCAGGCCGACGCCCCGGCAGGCGGGGGCCACGGCCACGGCTGCAACGTCCAGAACGTGGCCGGCACCTACACCCGGCCCAGCCAGGTCGACGTCGGCAACGGACCCGAGAACTACGTCTACCAACTCAGCCTGCACGCCGACGGCACCGCCTACCAGAACTGGACCGGCCTGCCGGAGCTGATGAACACGCTCGGCACCGGCACCCCGGACGTCGGCACCTGGACCTGCCTGCACGGCCACGTCATCGTCAATCTGCTCAGCTCGAGCTTCGAGCCGGTCGAGACCACCGACCCGTTCAGCGGCGACCCGGAGATCGACGTCACCCTCCTGCGCCACACCCTCGTGACCGCCCGGCTCGACGTCACCAATCACGACACGCTGGTGCGCACCGAGGCCGTGTCGAGGGTGTACGCCCCGACCGAGGATCCGACCGACCCGACCGCCGGCACCCTGGGCGCGGTCAACACGACCGAGGTCACCTACACCCGGATGACCACCTCGGACGCCGACCTCCACTGAGGCGGTCCGCGCGACCGCGTCTCAGCGGTGGCGGGCGACGACGACGGTCATGTCGTCGGCGCGGGTGGCGCGGCCGGCGTGGCCGAGGATCTTGGCCGGCACCTCGGCGAGCGGCGAGAGCGGGGCCTGGGCCACGACGGCGCGCAGGGCGCCCAGCGGCACCGGCATCCACGCCCCGTCGGTCATCAACACGAGGAGCTCGCCCCGGCTCAGCGGGACGTTGATCGGCACCGGCCGCGCGAGGCCGCTGCCGACGCGGTGCGCGCCGGCGCCCTCGGACAGGTCGCGCAGCTCGCCCGCGCGGTTCCACACCAGCGCGCGCACGCCGCCGACCGCGACTCCCAGCAGCCGCTGGCCGACCGCGAGCAGCGCGACCAGCGAGGCCTCGGTGCGATCCCCGGCCTGGACGTCGAGCTGGCGCACCCAGCGCGACCAGGTCCCGAAGCTCCGGGCCTCGGCGGCGGTGGTGTCCTCGACCCAGTGCTCGAGGCGGGTGACGATGTGCCGTGCCGCCTGCGGAGCCACGCCGCGGCCGTCCGCGACGGCCAGGAAGAGCCCCGCGCCGACCGGCCGGATGCGGAAGTAGTCGTCGTTCTCGGGCCGGCCGGTCTGCGCCAGGCTGAGCCCCCGCGCCTCGATCACCGGCTTGGGCACCATCTCGATCGGCATCGCCCTCCCGCCCCGGCGGCGCTCCGGCAGGGAGCGCCGCCGGGGCCCATTCTCGCAGGCGCGCTATCCTCGAACGGTCGCGACGGCCCGGGCAGCCGGCGAAGCCGTCCGGACCCTCCCTGGGACGGGACGCGCTCTCGCGGGCCGAATCGGGAACCTCCCGGAGCCGCGCGCCGTAACTCCTGGATCGAGAACCCCGCTTGCGGCCGGACCGCGCTCTGCGCTCCGCCTGCGCGCGGGGGACCCACGGAAGGAGGCACCGATGTCCACCGCCCACCGGCGCGCCCGCCGCGCCCTCACCCCGCACCTCTCGCTCGGTCTCGTCCTCGCCCTCGGCGCGGCCGCGGCCCAGGCCTCGCCGCCCGGCGCCGCAGGGCAGAGCGGCAAGGTCCCGATCACGACCTCCTCGGCGGCGGCGCGCGCCGACTACCTCGAGGCGCGCGGCCTGGTCGAGCGCCTGCGCGCCCAGGACGCGCGGCCGCTGTTCCAGAAAGCGGTCGCGGCCGACCCCAACTTCGCCCGCGGCTGGCTGGGCTTGGCCGGGGCGCAGGCGAGCGCCAAGGAGTTCTTCGCCGATCTCGACCACGCGGTCGCGCTGCTCGACAAAGCCTCGCCCGGAGAGCAGTTGATGATCCGCGCCGCCCAGGCCGGCTCGCACGGCGACAACGCCACCCAGACCCGCCTCTATCACCAGTTGGTCGAGATGTACCCGAACGACGAGCGCGCGCTGGCGCTGCTCGGCAACTCGCACTTCGGCGCCCAGCGCTACGCCGAGGCGATCCAGGTCTACGAGAAGGCCGAGAAGATCGACCCCGAGTTTTCGCAGATCTACAACCAGCTCGGCTACTCGTACCGCTTCCTGGGCCGCTACGACGACGCCGAGAGAGCGTTCGTCAAGTACACCCAGGTGCTGCCGGACGACCCGAACCCGTGGGATTCGCTCGCCGAGCTGCAGCTCAAGCGCGGCCGCTTCGACGACGCGATCGCCAATTACCGCAAGGCGCTGTCGGTGCGCCCCGACTTCTTCAACTCCAACCTCGGCATCGCCACCTGCCTGGACCTCGAGGGCAAGCACGCCGAGGCCCGCGCCGAGCTCGACGCGATGCTCGCCCACGCCCGCGACGACGGCCAGCGCCGCGCCGGCCTGTTCGCCAAGACGGTCTCCTACGCCTACGAGGGCAACTACGCCGCGGCGCAGAAGGAGATGGAGAAGCAGTACGCGATCGCCGAGAAGACCGGCGACGCCCTCGGCATGTCGGGCGACGAGATCGGGATGGGCAATCTCTCCCTCGCCGCCGGCGACGCCGACGCCGCCTCGGCGCACTACGCCAAGGCGCTCGAGCTGGCGAAGTCTTCGCCGGCGGTCTCCGACGCGGTGAAGGCGAACCAGGAACGCTTCGCGATGTTCAGACGCGCCCAGGTGGACCTCGCCAAGGGCGACCTGGCCGCGGCCAAGAAGGAGCAGAACGACCTCACGGTCGCCGCCGAGAAGGCCGGCAATCCGTTCCAGATCCGCTTCGTCCACGAGATCGGCGGCCGCATCGCCCTGGCCGAGAAGCGCTGGGACGACGCCATCCGCGAGCTGGGCATGGCCAACCAGCTCGATCCGTACGTCCGTTATCGCCTGGCCCAGGCCTACGCCGGCAAGGGCGACCAAGCCAAGGCCAAGGAGCTCGCCGAGGACGCCAGGAACGACAACACCCTGGTCAACCTCAACCTGGCGCTGGTGCGGCAGGAGAAGGGGCTGTAGCGGGGGCGGCGGGAACCGCCGGGGCGACCCCATCGGTCGCTCCGGCCGCTCCGGCCGCTTCGGCATCCCACTCGGCGCAGGTCTTCTGCCGGCGGAAGGTCCACCAGAAGCTGGAGATTCCGAGCGAGAAGCCGCGCGTGACGACGACGGCGAAGCGGTCGTCCGGAGCGCAGGCGAATCCCGCCGCGCGCGCCGTCGCGACGATCCGCCGGGCCATCGCCTCGAAGTCCGCGGGCGGCTCGTCGACGAAGACCGCGACCGAGTACCAGGTCGGCCGCCCCGTCGCCGGGGCGACGTTGCCGCGCGCCACCTCGGAGCGGACGACCCGCGGCAGCGCGTCGACGCTGCGCTCGACCGTCTCGAGGTTCGCGGCGACGGCGGGGTCGACCAGGGATCCCACGAGGCCCAGGTCCCGGGCGCCGATCCAGCCCACGACGAGCAGGATCCAGCCGGCGGCCACGGCGGCGTGGAAACGCGGCATCTTCCCTGCCGCCGGCTCGAGCGATCCGTGCCCGGCTTCGACGACGAAGGTCCCGGTCGCCAGGTCGTGCAGCGACTGGCGCGTGGTCCGGTTGAAGAGAAAGAGGTAGGCGAGCGCTCCCCCCACCCGAGGACGACCACGATCTGGATCGCTTGGGCCCAGGCCGCGCCGGCCACCGCCGCCGGCAGCGGCGCGCCGTTGGCGAACCAGGGGATCTGGAGCACGAGGCAGCGCACGGCGGCCCGCGGCAGCGACGGCGCGCGGCCCCGCGCGTCGACGATCCGGAGGCCGAGCAGGCGCTTGCCCGGCGAGGGAGCGAAGCGGCTGTCGAGGAGCGCGAAATAGACGAGCGTGATCGCCGCTCCGATCAGCAGCGCTCCGCCACCGAGCGACACCAGCTCGTCGTACTCGGCGATTCCGACGACCCAGCCGACGACGCCGAGCACGACGGAGTCGATCAGGAAGGCGCCCGTCCGCCGCCAGAACCCGGCGATCGGAGCGATCGAAGTGCTCGGAGCCGGCGGAGCGATTGTCGCGGTTGAAGCCGGCGGGGTGGTCGGAGCCAGCGGAGCGATCGGAGCCAGCGGAGCGATTGGAGCCAGTGGCGCCGGCCCGGAGCCCTCGGGCGACGCGGCGGTTGCCGGCGCGGGATCTTCGGCTTCGGTCATCGGGTGTCGCCCTCTCGCTCGGAGTCCCGGCTCCCGGACGTTCCTCCGGCGCACGGCTCCCCGCGTTCGTCTCGCTTCGGTTTCCGCGCCGAGTGTACCGTTCTGAGAGGATGCGCTCGCAAGAAGATGACGACCGGACAGCTCCTCCTCTGCACGCTGCTCGCGGCGGAGCTCGCGCTCCTGCTCTGGGGGCGATGGCGCTACGACCTGGTGGCGTTCTCGGCGCTCGTCGTCGCCGTGGTCGCCGGCCTGGTACCGGCCGCGAGCGCCTTCGAGGGCTTCGGGCATCCGGCGGTGGTCGTCGTGGCGCTGGTGCTGATCGTCAGCCGCGGTCTGTCGAACGCCGGCGTCGTCGAGCTCCTGACCCGCTTCCTGGTCGACCCGGCGCGGCGCTTGAGCGCCCACGTCGGCCTGATGGCCGGCGTCGCCGCGGCGCTGTCCGCCTTCATGAACAACGTCGCGGCGCTGGCGCTGCTGATGCCGCTCGATCTGCGCGCCGCGGCGCTGGCCAAGCGCAGCCCGGCGCAGAGCTTGATGCCGCTGTCGTTCGCCTCGATCCTCGGCGGCATGATCACTCTGATCGGCACGCCCCCGAACATCGTCATCGCCGAGTACCGGGGCGAGGCGCTCGGCGAGCCCTACCGGATGTTCGACTTCGCCCCGGTCGGCCTCGCCGTCGCCCTGGTCGGAATCGCCTACGTCGCGCTCGTCGGCTGGCGGCTGATCCCGGCCAGTCGCAGCCGGCACGACACCGGCCGCGAGCTGGCCGACCTCGAGGGCTACGTCGCCGAGGTCGCCGTCGCCGACGGCTCTCGAGCGATCGGCCGGCGCGTGCGCGATCTCGACGAGACGACCGCCGAGCACGGCGCCGAGGTCGTCGGGCTCGTGCGCGGCGGCGAACGGATGCCCGGGCGGGCGCGCGCGGTCGCGATCCGCGCCGGCGACCGGCTGGTGCTCGAGGTCTCGCCGAAGGGACTCGAGGGCCTGGTCGGCGCCCTCGGGCTCACTTACGCGGGCCAGAGCGGCGACAGCGCCCGGCTGCTCGCCGGCGGCGACACCGAGATGCTCGAGGTGGTCGTGCCGCGCGGCGCGCAGGTCGAGGGGCGCTCGGCCCTCTCGCTCCGGCTCGCTTCGCGCTTCGAAGTGACTCTGCTCGGCGTCTCCCGGCGCGGCAGGCGCTTCGTCGAGCGCGTGCGCGAGCTGCCGATCGAGGCCGGCGACATCCTGCTCCTGCTCGGCACCGGCGAGGCGCTGGCCGACGCCGCGAGCCGCCTCGGCTGCCTGCCGCTGGCGCCGCGCGGGCTGCAGGTCGTCCAGCGCCGGAAGCTCTGGCCGACGCTCGCCGCCTTCGGCGCCGCGGTGGCGCTCGCCGGCTTCGGCCTGGTGCCGCTGCCGGCCGCCCTCGGCTTGGTCGCGGTCGTCCTGGTGGCGACCGGAACCGTCCCCCTGCGCCAGCTCTACGAGTCGATCGAATGGCCGGTGATCGTCCTGCTGGGATCGATGATCCCGCTCGGCACGGCGCTCGAGACGAGCGGCGTCGCCGAGCGCATCTCCGTCGGCCTGATGGCCGCCACCGCCGGGCTGTCGCCGGTCGTCGTCCTCGTCGCCCTGATGGCGATCACCATGACGCTCTCCGACGCCATGAACAACGTCGCCACCGCGGTCATCGCGGCGCCGATCGCGGTCAGCACCGCCACCGGCCTCGGCGTCAACCCGGACACCTTCCTGATGGGCGTGGCGGTCGCCGCGAGCTGCGCCTTCCTGACGCCGATCGGGCACAAGAACAACACCCTCATCCTCGGCCCCGGCGGCTACCGCTTCGGCGACTACTGGCGCATGGGCCTGCCGCTCGAGCTCCTGGTGCTCGCCGTCGGCGTCCCCGTCCTGCTCCGGGTCTGGCCGCTGTGACGACGCCATCGCCCCGCCGCCCACGCCGGGCGCGCTAGGATCGGGCGGTGCCTCTGGCCGAGGGACAGCAGTTGCTCCACTACCGCCTCGCCGGGCCGATCGGCGAGGGGGGGATGGGCGTCGTCTGGAAGGCGATGGACACCAGCCTCGGGCGCGAGGTGGCGATCAAGGTGCTGCCCGACGCGGTCGCCGGCGACGCCGAGCGGCTGGCGCGCTTCGAGCGCGAGGCGCGCCTGCTCGCCGCCTTGAACCACCCGCACGTCGCCAGCGTCTACGGCCTGCACGAGGACGGCGGCGTCCGCTTCCTGGTCATGGAGCTGGTCCCGGGCGAGGACCTCTCGGCGCGCCTCGCGCACGGTCCGCTGCCGATCCCCGAGGCGCTGCGCATCGGGCGCGAGATCGCCGAGGGGCTCGAGGCGGCGCACGAGCGCGGCATCGTCCACCGCGACCTGAAGCCGGGCAACGTCCGCCTGACCGCCGACGGCGCGGCCAAGGTGCTCGACTTCGGCCTCGCCAAGGGCTTGGAGACGCCGCTCCCCGAGAGCGACATCGCGCGCTCGCCGACGCTGACCGCCGCCGGCACCGTCGCCGGCATCGTCCTGGGCACCGCCGCCTACATGTCCCCCGAGCAGGCCGCGGGGCAGCCGATCGACCGCCGCTGCGACATCTGGTCGTTCGGCGTCGTGCTGCACGAGCTGCTCACCGGCCGGCGGATGTTCGCCGCCGAGACCACGTCGCACACGCTGGCCGACGTCCTGCGCGCGCCGATCGACCTCGCCGACCTGCCGCCGGCCACGCCCCCCGCGGTGCGCCGGCTGATCGAGCGCTGCCTGGTGCGCGACCGCAAGCGGCGGCTGCGCGACATCGGCGAGGCGCGCATCGTCCTCGAGGACGCGCTCGATCAGGAGCGCGCGGCGTCGGGACCGACGGCGACCGCTGCCGCCCCGGCCTCGGCGCCCGGAGCTTCTTCCGCGCCCTCCGCACCCTCGGCATCTTCCGGGAGCCGGCCGGCGCGGCTGCCCTGGATCGTCGCCGCCGCCGCGCTGGCGCTCGCCGCCGGCGCCCTGCTCTGGCCCCGCGGCGGCGCGGCGCCGGGCCCGGAGCGGTCGCTGCGCTTCTCGATCGAGACGCCCAACGAGGGGGGGCAGCGCCAGGGGGACGGCGTCCACGTCGCCCTCTCGCCCGACGGCCAGACGCTGGTGACCAGCGGCGGCACCGGCGAGCAGAACGGGCTCTACCTGCGCACGCTCGACCGCTTCGATTCGCGCAAGATCGAGGGCACGGAGGGCGCCAATCGGCCGGTTTTCTCCCCCGACGGCGCCTGGGTCGCCTTCCTCGCCGGCGCCGAGCTGCGCAAGGTGCCGCTGGCCGGCGGTCCTCCGCTGCGCATCGGCCGCCTGCCGGCCTCCCCCGAGGGCCTCTCCTGGGGCGCCGACGGCTTCCTCTACTACGGACAGCACGGCCGGCTGTTCCGGATCCCGGCCGCCGGCGGCGAGTCCCAGGTCCTGAATCC
The DNA here is from genome assembly GCA_963781755.1 of uncultured Acidobacteriota bacterium. Lineage (GTDB taxonomy): Bacteria > Acidobacteriota > Thermoanaerobaculia > Multivoradales > JAGPDF01 > JACTMI01. The sequence goes on along the minus strand of CAWAGZ010000004.1, from coordinate 21,675 downwards.
CGACGGAAAGAAGCGGCTCGCGTTTCCCAAGCTCCTCCCGGACGGCAAGACGCTGTTGGCCAGCGGCACCCTGGTGTCGGCCCGCGGCGGCAACCTGGCCGCCTACGACCTCGTCACCCACAAGGTGAAGGACCTCGGCGTCGAGGGCTCGGACCCGCGCTACCTGCCCACCGGGCACCTCCTCTACGCGCTCAAGGGGCAGGCCTTCGTGGTGCCTTTCGATCTCGGCAAGCTCGCCGTCACCGGCCCGCCGTCGCCTGTCCTGCCGCGCGTCTGGGTCGACCAGGACGAGATCCAGGCGGCGGTCTCCGAGGTCGGCACGGTCGCCTATCTGCCGGCCGCGCCGGGCAGCAAGCGTCTGCGGCTGGTCTCGGCCACCCTCGACGGCAAGCTCGAGCCGCTGCTCGCCGACGACCTCCCGTTCACCGCCATCAGCGACCCGCGCTTCTCGCACGACGGCCGGCGCATCGTCCTCGCCGCCGACAACGGCCATCTCTGGATGATCGACCTCGACACCCAGACGCCGACGCTGATGAGCGACAGCGGCTTCTACGCCTACTGGAGCCCGGACGACCGCGACATCGTCTACACCAGCGCGAGCGGCGAGTCGTTCGACATCTACCGCCGGCCGGTGGACCTGAGCCGCCCCGAGAAGAAGCTGATCGACGTCGCCGACAACCTGCGCTGCCGCGGACTGGACGCGCCAAGGGGTGCTGATCGTCCGCGACGAGGTCGAGGACAAGGGGATGGACCTGGACATCGTCCCGGACCCGAACGACCCCAAGAGCATGAAGCCCCTGCTCGCGGGCCCCGACGACGAGCTGGCGCCCAACGTCTCGGCGGACGGCAAGTGGCTCGCCTTCGTCTCGGACTATTCGGGCAGCGACGAGGTCTACGTCACCACCTTCCCGACCCCGGGCGGCCGCAGTCAGGTCTCGGTTCAGGGCGGCAACAGCCCGGTCTGGGCGCCCGACGGCAAGACCCTCTACTACTTCGACGGCGACGCCCTGATCGCCGCCTCGGTCGAGACCACGCCGCGCTTCCGGGTCACCGGCCGGAAGACCGTGATCCACGGCGACTTCCTCACCTACCGCTGGTCGCGCATGTACGACATCGACCCCAGCGGCAAGCGCTTCGTCCTGATCCAGATGCCCACCACCGGCAACGTCGAGGTGGTCACCCACTGGTTCGACGAGCTGCGCGCGAAGAACCAGAAGTAGCGCCCAACGCCGAGCCCCGAGAACCCGGCGAAGGACCTCAACCCCGCGCTCCGGCACCCGTCCAAGGACCTCGACTCCGCAAAACGACGAGGCGGTAGATACCCCGAGGGGACATGCATGCTGCGTGTCCCCTGGAGACGCCTTCGCTGCGCCCCGGCTCCCGTCCGCCCCGGCACGGCGAACGCCCACGAGGGGACAGTTATGCCACATCGGAGATGTGGCATAACTGTCCCCTGACTCCTGAGCCCCCCGTGACCGAGCGCACCCTCTTCCCCTACCTGCTCGCCGCCTGGACCGCCCTGGCCGCGATCGCCTTCGTCGCCCTCCTGCTGCGCCCCGCCCCCTACGGCCGCTACGCGAGCCGAGGCGGCAGAAGATCGATCCCGGCCCGCTGGGGCTGGCTCGTCATGGAGTCGCCCGCGGTCGTCCTGTTCGTCGCCCTCTGGGCCGCCGGCCGCCACGCGATCGCACCCGCCCCGCTCGCCTTCCTCTTCCTCTGGCTCGTCCACTACCTCCACCGCGCGCTCGTCTACCCCGCCCGGATGGGAGAGCGGGGCGAGCGCCCGATGCCGCTCGAGATCGTCGCGAGCGCCTTCGCTTTCCAGTTGGTCAACGTCTACCTGAACGCCCGCTGGCTCTTCGAGCTCGCGCCGGAGTACCCGCGCACCTGGCTCGCCGACCCGCGGTTCCTCGCCGGCGCCGCCCTCTTCGCCGCCGGCACGCTGGTCAACCGCAGCGCCGACGCGACCCTGCGCAAGCCTCGCCGCCACCGGCGACTACGCCCTTCCCCGGGGCGGCCTCTTCCGCTGGATCTCCTGCCCCAACTACCTGGGCGAAATCGTCATCTGGTGCGGCTGGGCGCTGGCGACCTGGTCGCTCGCCGGCCTCTCGTTCGCCCTCTGGACGATCGCCAACCTCGCCCCCCGCGCGCGAGCGCACCACCGGTTCTACAGAGAGCGCTTCCCCGACTACCCCGAGGAGCGCAAGGCGCTGGTGCCGTTCGTGTGGTGAACCCGCCCGCAACCGCCGCGCGCCGGCAACACAGAAGCTTTCAGTGAAGGGAAAGACAGGGACCCCGGCCCACGCCCCCGGTCCCGAGGCGCTCCTCTACCCGGGTGCCTTTCCCTTCAACAGAAAGCTTTTCCAGCGTGGACCCGATCGGGAGGCAGATCGGCAGGCCGACACCGCCGCGCCCCGGCACCACAGAAGCTTCCAGTGAAGGGAAAGGCAACGGACTCCGGCCCGCGCTCCCGGACCGGAGGCGCCGGCCCGCCCGCCGGTCTTTCCCTTCAACAGAAAGCTTTTCCAGCGTGGACCCGATCGGGAGGCGGATCGGCAGGCCGCCACCGCCGCGCCCCGGCAACGCAGAAGCTTCCAGTGAAGGGAAAGTCGGGAACTCTGGCTCGCGCTCCCGGACCGGAGGCGCCGGCCTGCCCGGGAGTCCTTCCCTTCAACAGCAAGTTTTTCCAGCGTCGAAGGCGGCGGAGCGAGCTCCGGCGCCGCGCGCCTCAGCTGGCGCGTGGCAGCAGGCTCGCAACCCGGCCCTGCGGGCGGTTCCGGACCAGGTCGTGATTCGTCTGCAGCTGGATCCAGAACTCGGGGCTCGTCTCGAAGGCCTGGGCGAGCTTCCACGCGGTGTCGGGGCTCACGCCCCGCTTGCCGCGCACGATCTCGTTGACCCGCTGCACCGGGATCCCGAGGTGCGCCGCCAGGGCGACCTGGGAGAGTCCGAGCGGCTTCAGGAACTCCTCGGCGAGAACTTCGCCGGGATGGGTGGGAATCCGGTGGTCGGGGAGCATCGCGCTGTTCTCCTTCACGAGTGGTAGTCGGTCAGCCGGACGTCGAATGCCTCGCGGTCGATCCAGCGGAACACGATCCGCCACCGGTCGTTGACCCGCACGCTGTGAAAGCCCCGAAGACTTCCTCTGAGGGCTTCCAGCCGGTTGCCCGGCGGCGACCGGAGATCGTCGAGTCCGGTCGCGGCGTTGAGCACGTCGAGCTTGCGCACCGCGACGCGGGCCACTTCCGCCGGAATGCGCCGCGTCCGAGCCGTGTCCCGGCCATGGAAGAGGTCCTCGGTCGCGGCGTCCCCGAAGGAAGCGATCACCGGCATGACATTCTTACACGGTTACCGGGAATCCAGCAATCCAGCCAGCCCGGCCCCGGTGATTCCGGTCGGCGCGGTCGATCCCCCGGGTCATCGAGCGACGAAGCGTGCGAGCCCTCGAAGCCACGACTCCAGGGACGAAACCTGGACGGCTCTTCCTCGCGCTCCGCCCGCGGCCGGCCGCGAGTCTCTCCTCTCAGGGAACGGCGAGCGACCAGAAGCTCGTGTCGAAGGTCTCGAATCCATCGGCGAAGACGACCGGCACGACGACTCCATCGTCGATCCGGACGACGAAGTCGGAGGGACCCGAACAGGTGAGCTTCAGGTACGCGGACTGCGTCGAGGCGCCCACGGTCCGGCCGCGGCGCAACTCCCGCCAGGTCGGGTCGAAGTGAACCAGGAAGAAGTCCTCGAACAGAAACGCGCCGCAGCTCGCGTCGGAGTACTCGAGGAGCGAGAGATAGCAGATGTCCGGCACCGCTCCCGAGGCGAGCCGCACGGACATCGCGAGCGCGTACGGCTGCAGGGGCTCGACGCCGAGACAGTCGCTGACGGCCTCGATCGTCTGCAGAGATTCGTAGCGGTCGAGGGCCGCGCAACCGGGCGCGCTCGCACCGTCGCCGGCGACGTGGAGCGCCGGCTCGCCATTCAGGGTCCAATTCGCGAGGTCGACGTCGAACCCGCAATTGGGCACCAGGTTTCCCGCCACCCCGCAATCTCCGGCACGGACGGCCGCGACGAATCCGAACGTTGCCATCGCCGCGGCGATCACGATCGCCCGGCTCCAACGGATCCCGCTGTTCATCGAAGCCTCCCGCGCCGCCGAGGGCGCCCGTCCGAGCCGCGACCGGCCCGAAGGGGTCGGTGGGAACGGGCGGGGAGCATACGCTCGGCGCCGCCGTCGCGGCCGGTTCTTTCGCCAGGTCTCTCCCCGGGTCGCCCAGCGGGTCACCCGCCGGGTCACCCGCGCAGCCAGTCGCGGAGCCGCTCGTAGACCTCGGGGCGGGAGAGCAGGGCGACGTGGCCGATGCCGTGGCCGATCCACCGGCGCTCGGGCGGGAAGCCGAGGTCGAAGGCCGGGTCGGGGTGCTCGCCGAGCGCGCTCGCCAGCGGCACCAGGCCGTCGCCCACCAGCCGCGCGTGCAAGTGGCTGGCACCTTGCCGGTACAAGTGGCTGGCACCTTGCCCCTTCCGGGTGGTCGCGGCGATCGCGCACGAGATCACGCCCTCCGGCAGCGGCAGGGGGTGGCGGCGGTCGCCGTGGCGCTCGAAGCGGTCGCGCCCCTGCCAGTCGGCCTCGAGCACGTTGCCGTGGCGCAGGTCGGTGATGCCGGCGCTGCGGAGGTTCCCCAGCCGGCCGAGCGGCCGGGCGTAGGGCGTCGAGCCGAGGATCCGGTGCAGCCACTGCCCGCCGCGCTCCATCGGCGCGCCGTGGTGCGGCGTCCCGAGGAAGACCAGGTGCCGCAGCGACCGCCGCCAGGCGCAGCCGGCGAGCTCGGCGTCGTGCACCGCGCCGCGCGCCACCAGCCCGCCCATGCTGTGGGCGACGAGGTCGATCCGCTCGACCGGCACCGGCCAGCCCGCGACCAGCGCCTCGAGCCGCCCGGCCAGCATCCGGGCGTTGTCCGAGACGTGCAGGCCGCTGTTGTAGCGGACGTAGACCGCGGTCGCCCCGAGGTCGCGCGCCAGCGCCGCGCCGTGGTCGTGCCCGCGGCGCCGCCAGTGGCGGTCGCTGCGGCAGAGCCCGTGGACGAGCACCACGAGGTGGCCGGAGGCGTCCGGCACGGCCGCCGCCAGCTCCGCCGCCGCGAGCGGCAGCTCGCGCCCGTCCCGGCGCAGGCCGAAGGGGATCGCCAGCGGGTTGCCGCTCGCCTCGAGGTAGTCGCCGAGCACGCCGTTGAGCGCCGCCACGACCGACTCGCGCCGCGCCGAGGGCTCGCGCTCCCCGAGCGCCGGCTCGACCGCCCGCAGCGCCGCGTCCACCCCACCCCCGACCCGTCCCGCGACCCACCGGATCGACCGGTAGATCCAGCCGGTGAGCCCGCGCGCCCGCTGCGGCTCGCCGCCGCGCGAGCGCTGCCACGGCCGCACGATCCCGCTGTGCATCGCCTCGACCAGGTCGGTCACCCCGACCGTCGCATCGACCGCCAACCGCGCGAGGCCGCGCAGGTCGTAGGGGTCCCGCGGTCGCTGGCTCATGGGAAGGAGTCGGGGCCTCCGCTCAGCGCCCCGGACCGGGCAGCCTATCCGCAAGGCGCGCGGAGGGGCTCAGCCGAGCCGGGAGTAGAGCGCGTCCGGATCGAGGTCGACGTCTCCGGGCCAGACAACGACGCCGAAGCCGCGATCGACCCGCACCTTGGCGAACTCCCCGGGCTCGCGCAACGGCGCGAAGACCCCGCCCCGGGCGAAGACGTCCTCCAGGTCGACCACTCCTTCCCGTCGATCCGCGAATCGAATCCAGAGCTTGAACGGCTCCAACGCCCGAACGGCGACCACGCGCTGCATGGCCCTATTGTAGCGGCGCGATCGGTCGCGGGCGCCCGGCCCGCCGCATCCTCTCCCAGTTCGCGAGCAGCTCCTCTCGGTGGAGGGCCGCCCACTCCAACACCATCCCCAAGGCCCGGGGCGGAAGCGAGCCCGACAAGACCGAGAGCCCTTCGATCCCCACGGAGATCAGATGGCGCCCGTACCGCGCGTGAAAGTGCGGCACGCCGTGCTCCTCGTAGAACATGCGGATCACGATTCCGAAGAACCGGCTGATCTCGGGCATCCCCTGCAAGAGACGGATTCGCTGACCCGCGCCTTGGACCGATCGCACGACCCCGCTCAAACCTCTCCCGATGTCGGTTCCCGCCCATCCGCCCGGTCTCCGGCGGGGAGGAACCTCCTCCGCACTCACCTCGACGCGGTCGACGCGCCGGGCCGGGGTCGTCCCTCTTCTGACAGCTTCTGACACTCCCGTGTGAGACAACGGTCTCCGGAAGGAGATGTCCATGCGCGAAGACTTGACGGAGCTGGCGGTGGTGATGGACCGGTCGGGCTCGATGGAGGCGATCCGCGAGGACGCGATCGGTGGCTTCAACTCGTTCCTCGCCGGCCAGAAGCAGGATCCGGGCGAGCTCAAGATGACCCTGGTGCTGTTCAACCACGAGATCGCGACGCTCCACGCCGGCGTCCCGCTGGCCGAGGTGCCGAACCTGGACGGGACGACCTACGTCCCCGAGGGCACGACGGCCCTGCTCGACGCGGTCGGCCGCACGATCGACGACCTCGGCAAGCGCCTCGCCGCCACCCCCGAGCCGGAGCGCCCGGGCAAGGTGATCGTCGCCATCCTCACCGACGGCCTGGAGAACGCCAGCACGGACTACGACTACGACCAGATCCGCAAGCGGGTCCGCCACCAGACGAAGAAGTACGGCTGGGAGTTCCTCTTCCTCGCCGCCAACCAGGACGCCGTCCTGGGCGGCGCCCGCCTGGCCATCGAAGCCCCCGCCTCGCTCGCCTTCGCCGCGACCCCGGAAGGCTTCCGCGAGGCCTCCTCGAAGCTGGACCAGGAGGTCCGCAAGCGCAAGCAGCGCCCGACCGGGCCGGTGAACTGAGGGCGCAGGATCGGTCTAGACGGTGGCGAGGCGCTGCACGGTGTCCGGGTAGCGCTCGACCAGGCGGATCAGCAGCGCCGCCTGGGCGTTCGGCCGGGCGCGCCCCTGCTCCCAGTTCTCGAGCGTCCTCACGTTGGTGCGCAGGTACGCCGCGAAGAGCGCGCGCGACAGGTGGAGCTCTTCGCGCAGCGCCACGAGCTGGCGCGGCGTGATCTCCGGTGGGGCCTTGAGCTCGACGGCGTGGGTGCGGAGCGTGCGCTTGCCCTGCCGCTCGTCGGCCAATGCCCGCAGCCCTTCATCGAGCTCGGCGAACAGATCGCGCTTTCCAGCGCCGCGCCGGGTGGCCTTCCCGACCTTCTTCACGACCTGATCGTACGCAACTTGCGTACAGGTGACAATCCCGGCTCCCTGCCGCTCAGAACTTGACCCAGCGCGCAGTCATCTTGCGCTCGGTGCCGTCCGGGTCGCGCACGACGCACTCCTCCTGGTGGACCTTCGGCGATTCGCGCACGACCCCGGCGAACGGCTTGTCCTGGCCGAGGACTCGCACCCAGGCCAGGTACGCCTCGGGTCCCTGCGCGAGCATCCACGCCCGCGTGTCCGGCGCGGTGCCCCGGAGGTACTCGTGCCAGGTCGGCAGCAGCTCGTCGCCCTGCTCGAAGTCCTCGTGCAACGGGACGGCGTCGGCCACCGTCCACCCCTCGGGCAGCGCCAGCCCCGGCTCCCCGCCCTCGGCGAGCCGGCAGCCGGCGACCACGGGCCCGTCCGGCCCGACCCGCCCCCGCCCGAGGACGAGCCAGCCGTTGACGCTCTCGCGCCGCGGCGTCAGCAACGCGACGTCCCGCGTCGCCGCCAGCCGCTCGATCCGGGGCGCCCGCTCCTCCTTCTCGAGGCCGCACGTCCGGATCCACCTCGGTCGCCTCGAGGATCCCGCCCGCGTCCTCGATCCCCATCGCCCGCAGCCGCTCGAGCCCACCCCGGAATCCGTGCCGATCGTAGAAGTGCGCGCCGACCAGCTCCCCGTCCGTGCACCACGAGAACCCCCCGAGCCCCCGCGCGACCTCCACGAGGTCGTCGTACGTCTGAGCCACCCTGCCAGCCACCACCACCACCGTGAACCGCTGAACGAGAATCGCCATGGTGCCTGGGAGCCTGCGCCCGGGGAGTGTCAGAACCTGTCAGAGCTGGCCTTCTGCAGTGGGGCCCTCTCCGTCTGGCCCTATACTTACCCACGCCTAGGATCGAATGATCACAAGCCGACGGCCTCTTCTGACTACAGGATCCGCGTTCGAGGCTCTCATGAATGGCAAGAACCAGCTAGTCAAGGCGCCCGCGACGGCAGCATCTCAGATTACGAATGCACGAATTCGCTTTCACAGTTCACTCCTCCAAGGCGCGCTTACTGTCGAGAACGGCGTCCCTGCAATTGCCGACAAGAGCAGCAGGGCCTCTATTGCAATCTCAGCTGGGGTCGTAGATCGCATTGGGTCCGCCGTTGAGGCGGCAAAAGCAAGCGGACAGACTGCGGGCAAGGATTTTGAGGAGGCCTGCCAGGAGTTCCTCTCCAATACGTTTCTCCGGCTTGCTCACCTTCGCCCCGGAACTTGGTCAATTGAGCGTGGCTTGGCCTTGGCGAGGTTTGAGCAATTCGAGTATCTCGGGGCACTTGCAAGGGCCGCCGGCGAGTATCCTGAGCTCAGGGCGGTCCTTCAGAGCGACTACACAATTGCGCCCGACGTTGTAGTGATCCGGCACCCGGAATCCGACGCCGCTATTAACCAATCCGACAACATCGTGGATGATTCGACTGCGAGGTTCGCGGTCTTGCGGCAGAAGAATGGTGCGGCGGCCCTGCTCCATGCGAGCATCCCGTGCAAGTGGACTTTACGAAGCGATCGTGCACAAAACGCCCGTACTGAAGCCCTCAATCTCATTCGACTGAGAAAGGGACGAGTGCCTCACATCACAGTCGTCACCGCTGAACCCCTGCCATCTCGCCTCGCCTCTCTCGCCTACGGGACGGGAGACATCGACTGCGTGTATCACTTCGCCCTTCAAGAGCTCGTCGAGACTTTGGAATCTCTAGGAGATCGCGAAGATCAGCTGGAAATGCTCCGGACAATGATCGCCGGAAAGCGGCTTCGAGACATATCGGATCTCCCTCTTGACCTTGCCGTGTGAGCAAGCCAAGTGCTTCCGGAAAGGCTGGGAGAGGCCTGGCGGCCGCTCGGATCCAAGTCGGCCCCTAGAGCTCTCTGGAAATTTCGTGCTCTGAATCTCCTCTCGATCGAGGCACCCAAAGCTCCCCTTGTTTCTGCCAAGCGGACCCGAACAACTGACCAGTCGCCCCCGGCGCACGCTTCCGCAGTGCGGAGACTATTGCTCGACCTACGGCCTCCGCCACTGGGGGAGGCAGGGCATTCCCAACCTGCCGGTAGGAAGCGGTCTTTCGACCGGCGAACTTCCAAGCGTCTGGGAAGCCCTGAAGCCGGGCTGCCATCCGCACAGTCAGCTTGGGAACTATCGATGGAGATTGTTCAGCGGAAGGTGCTTCATCGGCCACACCCATCGCATCAACTCGGAATCTTGCCCACTGCCGCTTCGCTCGTGTCGGGCCGAGGTCCGGCCCGCCGTGCTTCTGCGACCCTCCCACCAGCGTTGGAGCTACGCCGTTGGCACTCGCCGCCCAATCCGCAGTGCCGGGCCAACCCCTCTCGCCCATTAAGTCAGCGAGCGTGGAGCCGACGCTCACTCTTCTCAGAATGGGGGACGGCCAACGAAAGTACGGTACGTACTCGGGTCTGAGGCCCACTAGGATGAAGCGGGGTCGAAGCTGCGGAACCCCACAATCGCAGGCGTTCACTATTCTCCAGTCCGTCTTGTATCCAAGCAGCTCTAGCCTCTCGAACAGCTCCCGCCGATAGCTGGCGAAACGCTTCCCCGCAAATCCTGGTACGTTCTCGAGGAGGATGGCCCGGGGCTTGATCTCCGAAACGAGCCTGAGAGCTTCCGGAAACAGATCGCGCTCATCATCTCCTCCGAGTTGTCTACCAGCTACCGAGAACGGAGGACAGGGAACGCCTCCTGCTAGTAGATCCGCTCCAAGGTATTGGCTCCCCCGAAATATCCTTAGATCGCGCTGAAGGACGTTCCAACCCGGCCGATTGAGGCGAAGCGTTTCGCACGCGTAGCTGTCGAGCTCAACAAGCGCCACATGCTGAAAGCCGGCCTGTTCCAGACCTAGTGCCTGGCCGCCAGCTCCAGCGCAAAGCTCTACAGAGGTCAATTGGGATCCCATGCCCCGAACAGACGGATTCCGAGCCTCTGCCCTGGCGGATGGCTCCCCGCGATTCTTCACAATCCTCTTCGCCAGTCCCCTGATCGACCTGTCCGAGACTGTGCATTCCCAGACCACAAACACTCTCCAGCCAAGCTTTCGCAACCTGTTCTGATTGATGCGGTCCCGCTTCTTGTTTCCTTCCAGCTTTGGCTTCCAGTAGCCTTTGTTGGACGCTGGAAGCTTCCCCTCTCTGCATCCACTGTGCTGGTGCCAGAAGCAACCGTGGACGAGCACCACAGCTCTGTACTTTCGGAGCACGAGATCCGGCTTCCCCGGAAGGCCACAGCCGCCTAGACGGAAACGAAGTCCGAGCGAGTGCAGTCCCGAGCGGACTCGCCTTTCTGGGGACGTCTCGCTAGATCGAATCCTCGACATGTTCCAACTTCTGTGCGCCTCCGACAGCTTGTCGCTCATTGGCTTTGATTCTACAAGCTGGGACATCACTGCCGAAGCTCCCCTGATCCTGCGGAGAGCCCCGATACACTGAGCTGACTCCATCCATCCAGCCCGAACGGCCAGGCGCCAGCAGAAGTGTGCCCGGCCCCTCTCCTGCGCCAGTTTCCCCGCTACCTAGCTCTCAGTCCCCAGTAGCAAGAGAAGACGGTCCCTCTCAGACTCTGGAAGCGAGCGATCACTTCGAATGTTCGCGGCGACAAGAATCCGCGCGGCCGAGCGAATGTCGGGCTCCAAGCTCCGAAGAACATATTGACTTGCACCAGCAGAATGAAACGCCTCCAGCGAGAATCCGTAGTCACGAAGCTCGCGGATCCGTCGCTCAGTGTGAACTGCGTCGCCAGTCACCACTCGCACAAGGGGCGCGGGCGTCGTTTGCCCTACCCTCCTGCTGAGAAATGAGAGAATCAGCGTATGCACGAGACCGAGCTTTCGAATCTTCTTGTAGATAGAGGGAATACCCCCGAGGTACAACTGAGCGTACTCCTCGATCTCCGCGCGCACACCCTCCAGGAGTTCAGTCCGGCCAAGCTTCTCTAGCCACAGCTCCTGAAAAGCCTCGGCTAGTCTCTGCCGAGCCTCGAGATATCCACTTACCAGCCTCGACTCATCCACACTTGCGTCGATCAGCAGAGACTCGAGTGCCCTAAGGGCGTCGAGAGCTATGGCCTTCTTCAAATGCCAGTTGCCCATGCCTACAACTCAGCGGCTTCCAGGCAACCGAGAAATTGGTGGAAACTTCAAGACACTCACGTCTTCCCCCGCCTCCTCCACTTCAGCGAGCTCGCCGAGCCACTCCCGAAGGAAGTTCGCACCGTCAAGATCCTCGTCCGTTGCCCGGCGAAAGGTAACCTTGGACCCTATGCTGATACGTGCTGGCCGTTCCCGGCTCCCTACAGGCGAACGCAATTCGATCTGCAGAGCCAGTCCCGCCGCGAATCGGCGAATGTCAGAAACGAAATCAAGCACAATCACCTTCGACTTTCCTCGAGCAACACGAAGCCCGCGGCCGAGCTGTTGAACAAAGATCCGCCGACTGTGCGTGACGCGCTGAAAGACTACGAGATTGACATCGGGGACATCGACTCCTTCGTTCAATACGTCCACGGCGCATAGCAATCCTATTCGGCCATCTGCAAACTGCCAGAGAAGTCGATTTCTCTCTGGTGGAAGCATGGGGGTGCCGTCGGATCGGCGCGAGCAAATCGTATCTGCCCTCGTGAAGCCCAGTGAATTGATTCGCGCGGCTACCTTTTCGGCATGCTCAATCGTTCCGCAGAACACAATCCCTTTCGCAGCGTTTCCAATCTCGTTCCACACCTCCCGCGTTCGGTCAATTACCGCGTCGTCCCATTCATTGATGAAGAGAGTCCGATTGATCGCCTTTGGACTAAACTGCCGACCTCCTAGCTTCCGAAGCCTGGCCCAGTCGACGTTGTCCGTGTACATTCTGTAGTCGACGTTAGACAAGAACCCCTGCTGAAGCCCCTGGACTAGGTCAATCGAGACAACCGGAGGCCCGAATCGTTGGCTCAACTCATCGCCATCCGGCCGCCACGGAGTCGCGGTTAGCCCAAGAAGAAAAGGGCCATTTTCGCATCCTACTGAGAGGCTCTCCATGACCCTCTCGTAAGACTCCGCCCCGAGATGATGGCATTCATCAACTACCACTAGGTCAAACCTTGGGAGGCTCACGCCAGAGCGCGCTGCAACCGCCATCGTGTCTCTCGTAGCAAATACAAGATCGAATCGGCTCAGCTCCTCCCAGGGAGGCCTCTCAACACCGTTTACAACGACCGTCGCTTGGCTCGTCGACAGAAACGGCCAAAATGACCGCTCGAGCTGGTACACGAGCTCGTTGGTATGGGCTAGCACAAGGCAGCGCACGGCACCTTCTGCGCAAACTCTCCTGCGAACCACTTCGCCGGCCACGAAGGTCTTCCCAAGGCCAGTCGCTAACACAACTAGCGCACTCGCATGCGACTTCGAAAACCAGGCCGCCAAGACCTTTCGGACTGCATCCTCCTGATAGGGTCGCGGCTCGAATCGCTCCGGCTCCCGAATTGCCACCGGGTCCTCCGGTGCGCGGGCGGCCCTCTTCGCCATCACGGCCCTGTCCCAGAGTTGGATCACGATCCCTTCGGAGGCAAGCCGCCGCTGCTGCTCGAAGGCAGCGGACGTAAATCCTGATTTCGCAACGACGACCGCTACGTCCGCCTCATAGGACCTCGCCGCAGCGATCGTGCGGTCGATCACTTCGGTGCCGACCGGCTCCGACCACCTCTTTACCTGAAACAACCACCTGCGTTCGCGCTTCAAGCCCAAGACGTCGGCGCCCCCGTCACCTGCGCGCCCAACTACAGACGAGTATGAGAATCCTTCAACCACCAAGAGCCGCGCAACCAATCGCTCAAATGCTGGCCATGAGGCAGCGCTCACCGCCGCGTCACCAAAGAACGTCTTCATGCCATCTTCGCTTCCAGGTACTCAAGCGATGCGCGGACCCTTCTCGTGATTGTCCGATCTTCCGTGCGTATCCGAAGATACGAAGCGCAATCCTCGAGACACCTGCCATAGACTTCTACCAGCTGCTCACGAATGCTCCGCGCCGCCACAGAGCCCACTTCGCTTTCAAGCGGAAGACTCTCGACAAATACCGCGCCGAACCACCTTTCCGGTGAATGCCGAAAGTACTTGGCTAGCACCCGCGGAGACACGTAGGCCAGAAAGCCGCCGGAAGAAATAAGCTCCGAAAGCTTTGGCAGCACCCCAGAACTCACCAGCGCCTCAGCCAACTCAAGTTGCTCGTGCTCGTTGAGCTCGGCGTAAAAGTCCGCCGCGCCTGGGTAGGGCTCAAGGCGATCCGGAATCTCGCGGAAAAGCGCCCCGATCGCCGCTCTCACCTTCTCCGGCGTGGCAACCAGCAGCTCACCCCAGATCCGGAGCAGTATCAGGGACGCTAGGTTGCCAATGGAGTGGGCCCTACGCCCCTGAAGCTCAACATGCAGGTTGAATAGGTACTGCGCGGCCTCTGTAGCCACTGCCTCCTCGGGCCGAAGAGCTAGCTCGGTGAAGACAACGTGGCCCAGATCTAGGAAGAGGTCGATTCGCCCGTGCGACTTGAAAGCCAGCGAGGGAACTCCGTCATGCTCCCACTCCGGCTTTAGCGCCCCAGCGCTGTACGTGCTGACATCAAGAGGCTCCGAGTATTTCCCGCTCGCCAATTGAAATGTCTGGCTCCTGAAGGAGAGTTCTTCCCGGAGCTGCGAATCTCGCAAAAGCGCATCCAGCGAAGTAGGTGCCGCACTTCCCCTTATTGCTTCACAGCGCTCACAACTCTCGTTGTCCACACTGTTGATCCAGCTGCACACTTCACATTTCCATGGCTCCTCGACCTCCGGAACTTGCGACGCTCCGCAATCTGGGCACGAAGTGGCGGACGCTACGATCATCGACCCGCAGGAAATGCAGCTCTTCCCCTTCAGAATTGCGCCACAGTCTTCGCAACGTTCCTCCGCCTCGGTGTTCTGGAACCCACATGTGGGACACTCAACAAGAGACGTGCTCATCGGAACTGTCGCGTTCTCTACGTACTCCCACCAGCGCGAGTCATCAATGTAGCCTGGCTCCTGCCGCTCAAACCTCTCGAGAAGATCTCGCTCGACTTCTCGCGAGATCCGAACTGCCTTGCCCGCCGACGGGTCGTACATGCCCATGTAGAGGTCCGGTCGCCCAAAGTTCCGAACCTTTCGGTATCCCTGAAAAATCCTCGAAACGGGCGTCTCGTTTCGCTCGCCTGATACCCACCTCGATGGAAGAAGCGAGCCGCCTCGCAGGAACTCTAGAGCACGTTGCCATTCTTCGCTGCTTCGCTGAAAGTCCTGCTTTTGGAAGTCGACGGGGACATGATTGAGATGTACTTCCCCTACGATTCGACCCGACTGCTGATCGATCGGATACTCCCGGATCGATTCCCCGTACTCGTCAACAAAGTTGAAGAATGCATCCTTCTCACTTTGCTTGATGGCCCTTCCATTTCGAATCAGATCGATCCCGAAGCGATTGTTGTCGTCGAACCTCTGAACGCCGACCCAACCGACGATCTTTTCGTCGACTTGGCGGAACTCTGTTCCACCGCATTCGAGGCATTCAGTCGAGGAACCTTCTATCGCGGAGCCGTCGCGGAGGCACCGCAGTTCTGTGTGGATCGTCTCGCTGAACTCAATAACCGCTGGAATCATTCCCCATCCAGCTCTTTCAACAAACCTCTCCTTGGACCAAATGCACGGCCTGTAGGCAACAACAGTTTCTTCGTTGATCAGCATTCGGAATCGTTGGTCAGCGATGGGACGAAGCAAAGTTGCATAGCGTCTTCCGAGCAGCTCCCGCACCTTGGGTTTGGAGATTCTCGAGAGCTGCACGATGAATCCTGCATTCGGATCACCCTCTGTCCACCACTCGGAAACGTCCACAATCGTGCCGTGCGAAAGTCCATCCGGCTTCTTAACCAGGTCGACGGGTATTTCGAAGCTTCGACTCCTTGCTACCTGCGGAAGATCAATGACCGCCCGCAGAGCAGCGTCGTCTTCCTCGCGCGCAGTAATGACTACGGTCCTGCGGCCCAGCTTCCCGGTGGCGATGTTGAAGCCCATTCCAAACAGACCCAGCGTGTCGTAGCGATTCGGGTTCCCGCTGTACCCGGCGCGCAGAGCGTTTCGAAGCTCGTCGCGGGCTAGACCCGGTCCGTTGTCTAGGACGCGAAGGTACCCTTCGCCTCGCCGAACCTCGGATTCGCCCGGAACCTGGGCGGCTACAAGCGGATGGGCAGTAACAAGCCCCTGAAGGCGGGCTGCGCGGAGAGCGTCGATCGCGTTATCAAGAAGCTCGCACAGTGCATCGAGGGGCTTGATCGGTGTATGAGTGAGCGCCAAGAGGATCTTTGGATCCGGTGTAATGTCAAGAGTCTCAGTCATCATCGCTCCATGTTCTGCGCGCCTTCGCAGCGGTCACTATCGTAGAGGGCTCTGCGGTCAGCTCTCATCAGCGCCGAGATCTTCGAACATCCAGGCTTGAAGGGACCTAGCTCCTTGCGCCGGGCCACCTCTTACTCGCCCTCCTTGGTCAGCCGCGAGACCTTGTACTCGTCGGGCGCTTCCCCCTCGCCCAGCCATCACAAGAAGTGCAGATGCGTGACCTGGTCGATCGTCTCCAACTGGTTTGAGACCTCGCCGGACCACGTCTCGTCCTGGACCCCAACAACTCGTCGCCTGACAGCGCCCGCACTCATCGAGTTCACCTCCTCATCACCTTGCGCCCTTGCTCGAGTTGCAGTGGCGATGCATGAGCTGGGCATTCTTCAGGCTTGTCCTCCCGCCCTTTGACCACGCGCGGATGTGATCGACCGTCACGTCCTGCCAAGTAAGTGGCTTGTGGCACTTCGGGCAGGTCCTCTTCTCGTCGCTGTTCCAGAGGATTCGGCGCTGCTCGGTCGAGAAGCCCCGCTTCTCGTGCTTCCGTTCGTAGATCGACCAGAGCAGCCCTTTCAGAATCGCGCGCCGGCGGTCACGATTCGCCGCGCTATCGGTATCGCCCTGGACCGTGAGCAAGTAGTCCTGGTGGATCTTCTGCGGTTTGCCCGGCCGCGCCCGCCGAAGCTGCTCGCGCAGCTGATCAACGCCCAACGACAACTTGCGCAGAAGCGCGAGGGCCAGCCTGTTGCGCCTTCTGTCCCTGAGTATGAACTTCGCAGAGTTCATCTCCCACACCAGCAGAAAGAGACTGTAGAACTCGGCGCTGTTCCTAAAACGGGTCTGGCCAAGCTCTGGGAACATCACTCTCATCAGCCCGAGAGTCGTCGTGAATTCTCGGCTGAGGCGGTGCAGCGTATTCCCATTGACACTGTCGTTGCCGATGGCGCGGTCCAGGGATGTCTTCTTGTTGATGGGTCCCCCATGGTGAATCGACATCAACAACTCGGCGAAGAGCTCGGTTCCTTTCATCCGGTCGATCTGAGCCGGGCTAAGTATCCGGTGCTGACGAAGGTATTTCTGATGCTTCGTGACAAGTCGCTCGGCCTCTTTGAGAAAGGGGCTCGTGTAAAACCGCGCGTGCCGCCTCTCGCCTGAAGTCAGACGCTTTCCCGTCGAGTTGATGCGGACAAAGAGATCGACGATCTGGGAAAGATCGCCGGTCACCTCAACCGCCTGGATCTGATACATGCGAAAGGCGGCCGCAAGGGAAGGCTCGCTGCGGCGCAGATACGACCAGTCAAACCAATCCAACCCGTCACCAGGATCCAATTTGACCTCGAACCAGTCTCTCTTGAAGCGGCCGAGCTTCATGTACATGAAGATCGTCTCGAGCCGTTGCTTGCCGTCGATAACGTCATAGACGGGACGACCCGAAACTTCTCTCTTGTAGAAGAAGATGCTCGGAACTGGATAAGAGCTGACAATCGATTGGATCAGTCTCTGTCGATCGGAGAGCGTCCAAACCGACTTTCGCTGAAACCCCGGCTCGAGATTCAGCCGCCGCCCCTTGAACATGAGGGTGAGTTGATCGATCGTGTATTCCGTGAAAGTCGGCCTCAGCTGCATTCGCAGACGCCCCCTTTGGACGAAGTTCCGGGCTCGCGCTCTGTCAAGAGCCGTTTTCGCTTCTCGTAACCACTTTTTTCCTGCCCGCAGTGATGCTTCGGAAGCCGCCTTCGCCGATCGGTCCTCCACCCTCCGCTCGGTACCCGCAGAGAAAGCCGCCCCTCGCTACGGAGTAGTCGAGACAGAAGACGTTGCTCGCGAGCGGCACCGGCTGCTTGCCGTCCAGCCAGTAGTGGCCGAAGAAGACGGGCGGAGAGTTGCTCGGATAGGGCCGGGCGGCCCTTCGTACCGCCTCGGGTACGGGGAGCGCTGGCAGGTGTGGGATTTCGGGGAGGCTGTAGTTCCTGAGGGTCTTGCCTCTGGGATCCTCGAACCAGCGGACGCGGGCGTCGTGGCGCTCGTGCCCGTCCTTGTCCCGGAACGAGACGCCTTCGGGAAGCTTCATCTCCCGACCCTTGAGCACGACGTCGATCGCCGAGTACAGGGGATTCGACTTTCTCGAGCCTTCGACGACGAATGCGTCCGTCAAGCGACCGTGACGGGCGATGGCTTCGTCGATGATCGCGAAGCTCTCTTCGTCCCAACAGGCGTGGACCACGTTCACGCCCTCGAGCGACAACCGAAACGGCAGCTTCCGCAGGAACTCGAGCTCTCGCCGGAGCGCCTCGGCAGGCTTGACCTGCGCGATCGTCTCGGCGTGCTGCTTCCGGTTCTTCTTCGAGTGCTTGCGCAGGTACGTGCGTCGGTCGTCAGGGTCGCGGAGATGGTAGGCGAAGGCATTCCACTCGTGGTTGCCGAGGACAGCCTTGCGCCGACTCTTCCTCGAGCATCGGCCGGACGATCTTCAGCGTCTCCAGGATCTTCGGCCCGCGGTCGATGAAGTCGCCGACGAAGACGGCGGTGCGTTCGGGGTGACGCCACGCGCCGCCGGTCTCGCGGTAGCCCATCTTGGCGAGCAGCGCGACCAGCTCGTCGGCGTGGCCGTGGATGTCCCCGATCAGGTCGTACAACCCTGGCTTCCCTCCCTCTTGCGACGATTGCGACGTCTGGGTCCGATCCTAGCCGACGGGGTGCTCCGGGCGGGGGTCACTGTCAGGGCCTGTCAGTCGGGGGCAACTCGCGTGGATCGAAGAGTTCCGGATGTTTTCGGGTCCCTACTTCTATCGTTTCCCGGGAGGGGTCGAGCGTGACGGGTCGGGGTGGATCCGGGCGTCTCTCCGGGGGTGGTTCGGGCCGGTGGCGGGTTCGGGCTGGCGGGTAGTCGAGGAGGGACTCGAGGCGGCGCCACTCCTCCCAGGAGAGGACGCTCCAGTCCTCGAAGACCGGCAGCTCGCGGCCGCGCGGGCCGTGGAACGGGTGGACCGGGTGCGGGGGGTAGCGGCCGTAGGCGGCCGCGGGGACCGGGGCCTGGGCGAAGGCGTGGGCGGTCGCGGGGTGGTCGAAGAACGTCGTGTGGCCGGAGGCGCCGAGGCAGGCCATCGTCTCGAAGCCGGCGTAGCCGGGGAAGACCCGCTCGCGCTCGGGGCCGCCGGCGAGCTGCCAGGTGCCGACCACCTCCCCCTCCCAGACGCCGCGCAGCAGTTCTCTGAGCTCCTCGTCGGACTTGCGGTGCCAGGTCGGGATGCGCGTCGGTGCCATCGGAAGCCTCCTCGCCGGGGGCGTCCGGTCCGGTGCCCGGGGCCCCTCCAGGAGACATCTACCGCGGCGGAGTGTCAGGACCCGTCAGTACGGGGAGGCGGTGGCCGCCGGCGCCGCCGGCCGCGCTCAGGTGCCGGGCGGCGTCGAGCCGGCGTCGCCGCTCCCTGCCTCGCGGACCTCGTAGTGGGTGACCATGCCGGCGTCCATGTGGTCGGAGACGTGGCAGTGGTAGAGCCAGAGGCCGGGATCGTCGGGGACCATGTCGACGGTCTCCATCTGCGCCGGCGCGATCGAGATCACGTCGGTGCGCCGGCCGTTGGCGAGCACCACGTTGCCGTGCCAGTGCGGGGTGTGGAAGTTGAAGCCGATGCCGAGCGTGGCCACGTACCAGCGCACCCGCTCGCCCACCTTCATGCTCATCAGCGGCCCGGTGCCGTAGAGGTAGCCGTTGATCGTCGACTTGAAGTTGACGTTGAGAAAGCCGGCGCCCGCGAGCGAGAACATCCCCTCCTCGTCGAACGGCTTGCTCTCGAAGCGGTCGAGCTTCGCGGGGTCGGGGATGAACGCCTGGATGTTGCGGTCGAGGTAGGGGCTCTCGTTCTCGTCGAAGATCATGAACAGGCTGACGAACTCGCGGTCGACGTCGGTCGGGCGGCCGCCGGGTCCGGCGGCGCCCCGGCGGCTGACCAGGATGGGGCCGATCAGGCCGGCGTTGACGTCGCGCAGCTCGGTCGTGTGCGAGTGGTAGAGCCAGAGGATCGAGCTGGGGTCGGCGGGGCCGGGGCCGGCGCGCTCCGGGATCTTCCAGGTGTAGACGTGCGTGGCGCCGGGCGGCACGGCGTCGTCCTCGCGGTCGGCGCCGGCGGTGCCGTCGTTCGAGGGCGCGCCCTCGGAGTCCTTGGCGTAGAAGACGCCGTGCGGGTGCATGCTGTAGGGGCGCGAGCCGTGGTTGCGGAAGACCACCCGCAGGGTGTCGCCGACCTCGCCGCGCAGGACCGGGCCGAGGATCCCCAGGTGCTGCCACTCGGGCGCCACCGGCGCCAGGGTGGTGAAGGTGTCGTCGGTGTAGGCGCGGTAGACCGCCTTCCAGTAGACCTTGCCGATCCGCGTCGGCGTCTTCTCGACGAACATCGCCGCCATGCCCGCGAAGGGCTTGCCGGTCATGACGTCGATGCCGGTGGGGGCGTAGTCCCACTGCACCTCGTCGGCGGCGACGTAGTAGGTGCGCGTCGGGCCGGCCGCCGCCGGTGGCGCCGTCTCGACGCTCCGGGTGCAGCCGGCGGCGACGAGGCCGGCGAGCAGGGCGAGGGCGAGCGTGCGGGTACGGGTGCGGCGAAGACACACGGGGATCGTGCGCGGGCCCAGCGTCGGCATGGCTGCCTCCGGAATGACGATCACTCTACAGGAGACCGGGCCCGAACCACCGTGCCGGTCACCGGTCTTCGAGACCGGGGCCGGGCGCTACCGCGGGGGTGTGTCGGGACCTGTCGGGCGGCAGCCGCCGATTCCGGGCGAGCCGCGCCGGAAGGCCGCGACGGAGCGGGTCGAGGGTACGGCTCAGCGTTGGCCGGCGGTGGTGCGGGCGAGGTCGGCGTGGAGGGCGTCGGGGGCGAGGTCGGCGCCGGTGGGCCAGCAGATGACGCCGAACTCGTCGATGCCCACCTCGGCGAAGCGGGCAGGGTCGCGCAAGGGCTCGAAGACCGGGCCGAACAGCCGCTGCGACAGATCGACCTCGCCGCGCACACCGTCCTCGAACTCCACCGCCAAGCGGTAGCCCGGGAGCGCTCGGACCACGACGACACGTTCCATCCCGGGTCTCTGTCTCATGCCGTCCGCTTCCTCGGACGAGACCTGGGCCGGCTGCGAGGACGCCGCGATCGTTCGCCCGGCGCGGGCTCGGCGATCTCGTCGCCGAGGGCGGCCAAGGCGAGCCGCGGTTCGATCGCCTCGATCGGGGCGGCAGCGAAGCCGCGCGGATCGCGGGTGACGACGACCTCGCAGCCCGCGGCTTCGGCGGCGGCGGCCGAGACCGCGTCCTCGAAGTCGGGCAGGTCGAGCGCGGTGGCGCGGCGCAGGACCGGCTCGTCGACCGGGGCGACCTCGAAGACAGCGAGCAGCTCCGCGATCACCCGGCGGGCGGTTTCACGGCCCTTGGCCTTCGCCACCAGGTAGAAGATCGTCGTGTAGCCGTGGGCGGCGATCGCCGCCTCCAGGCGGCCGGAGTCGATCGCCGACCAGAGGGCCACCGCCGGGCGGGCGTGCGGCGCGCGGTCGAGCAGCGCGTCCAGGATGACGTTGAGGTCGACCAGGACCCGCTTCACCGGTACTTGCGCTCGAGATGGGCGCGGTGCTCCGCGACGTCCAGCCGCGCGCCGGACACCAGCTCGCGCAGGCGGGCGAGCGAGGGTGGGACCGCGGGGGCCGGACCGGGGCGGGTCAGGCGGTCGAGGTAGCGCTCCACCAAGCCGGAGACCGACAGGCCCCGCGCCGCCGCGAAGCGCTTCGCGCGCTCGATCACCGCCTCGTCGACGCTCAGGGTCAGCTTGGACACGTACGTATCGTACACGACTTCGAATACGTACACCGATCGGCGGCTCCGGCGCCCTCGCGGCCGGTCCGGGACCGGGCCCTGGCCGCGGCGGGCCGGCCACCGGCTGCCCTTCGGAGCGTCAGATCCGCGACGCCGAACCCGTCTCCTGTGAGCCGAGAGGACGCCTCCGCG